>NZ_JBEZGB010000004.1:0-224247 GCF_040649755.1 Nonomuraea sp. NPDC048882 | reverse complement strand
GGCGACGGATGCTAGGCGGCCCTGTCATCCAGGCGGGGCCGTTCCCTCGTCGGCCGAGCGGTTCCGTTCACCGTCCCTGGCGGTCACCCCGGCCGCCGGGGCGCCCTTGTAGTTGGGACGCGCGCCCCAACAAGGCCAGATGCGCCCCAGAAGGCCCTGAAAGCCCGCAGGAGAGCCCAGGAGGCCCGGGACCGCCCAGAACTCCCTCCAGCCCCGACCGGCCGCCTGAGCCCCAGCAGGAGGCATCCCCCGAGAACACGCCCGAACGACCCGACGCCGAGCCCGAGGACAGGACCGGACGAGGAGACCGGCCCAGGCATCCGGCGTCGCAGCGCCGGACGCTCGGCGAGACGTCAGACCCGAGCACCGGCTCGGACGCCGAGCGCCGGCCCCGGCACAGCGGGTCAGGCGCTGAGCACCGGCCCCGGTGACAAGGCGGCGTCAGGCGTCGATGTGGTCGCGGTCGACCTCGGCCGCGCTGTTGACGATGAACTCCCTGCGCGGTGCGACCTCGCTGCCCATCAGCAGGTTGAAGATGCCCTCGGCCCCTTCGGCGTCCTCGATCCTGACCCGGCGCAGGATGCGGTGGCGCGGGTCCATGGTCGTCTCGGCCAGCTGGTCGGCGTCCATCTCGCCCAGACCCTTGTAGCGCTGCACCGGGTCCTTCCACCGCTTGCCGCGCCGTTCGAGATCCCGCAGCGTCTTGTGCAGCTCGGCGTCGGAGTAGCAGTAGATGTACTTCTCCTTGCCCCGCCCCGGGTTGGTCAGCTCGATGCGGTGCAGCGGCGGCACGGCCGCGAAGACCCGCCCGGCCTCCACCATCGGCCGCATGTAGCGGTGGAAGAGGGTCAGCAGCAGGCAGCGGATGTGAGCGCCGTCGACGTCGGCGTCGGCCATCAGGATGACCTTGCCGTAGCGGGCGGCCTCGATGTCGAACGAACGCCCGGAGCCGGCTCCGACCACCTGGATGATGGCGGCGCACTCGGCGTTTTTGAGCATGTCGCTCACGGACGCCTTCTGGACGTTGAGGATCTTGCCCCGGATCGGCAGCAGGGCCTGGAACTCCGAGTCGCGGGCCAGCTTGGCGGTGCCGAGCGCGGAGTCGCCCTCGACGATGAACAGCTCACTGCGGTCGACGCCGTCGCTGCGACAGTCGACCAGCTTGGCCGGCAGTGCCGAGCTCTCCAGGGCGCTCTTGCGGCGCTGGTTGTCGCGGTGCTCGCGGGCCGCGATGCGGGCCTTCGCGGCGGCCACGATCTTCTCCAGCACGGCGCGCAGCGGCTGCTTGTAGCCGCGCGGCGGGTTGGCGAACAGCTCCTTGAGCTCGCGCGAGACCACATGGGAGACGATGCGGGTGGCCGCGGAGGTGCCGAGCACCTCCTTCGTCTGGCCCTCGAACTGCGGCTCGGGCACCCTGACCGTCACCACGCCGGTCAGGCCCTCGGAGATGTCGTCCTTGGTGACGGGGTCGTCGCCGTTTTTCAGCAGGCGGGTCTCACGCAGCAGCTCGTTGATCGTACGGACGAGGCCGCGCTCGAAACCGGTCAGGTGGGTGCCGCCCTTGGGCGTGGAGATGACGTTGACGAACGAGCGCACGGTGGACTCGTAGCCCTTGCCCCAGCGCACGGCCACGTCGACGCTCAGCTCGCGCTCGACCTCGGTGGGCGTCATGTGGCCCTGATCGTCGAGGACGGGCACGGTCTCGTGGAAGTGACCGAGCCCCTGCAGCCGCAGCACGTCGCAGACGGGCTCGTCGCGGGCCAGGAACTCGGTGAACTCGGAGATGCCGCCGTCGAAGTGGAACTCGTCCTCGATGCGCTCCTCGTGCCGGCTGTCGACGACCGCCAGGGTCAGGCCGGGCACCAGGAACGCCGTCTGCCGCAGGCGCACGTGGATCTCGTCGAGCGAGACCTCGGCGTCGGGCAGGAAGATCTGCTTGTCGGCCCAGAAGCGCACGCGTGTGCCGGAGGGGTTGGTCGGAGGCTTGGAGCCGATGCGCAGGCCGGACTTCTTCTTGAACTTGGCCGAGGGCCCCTCGCCGTCGAAGATCCCGGGCACGCCGCGGCGGAAGCTGATCTCGTGGACCACGCCGTCGCGGTCGACCTCGACGTCGACCCTGGCCGACAGGGCGTTGACCACGGAGGCGCCCACGCCGTGCAGACCGCCGGAGGCGCCGTAGGAGCCGCCGCCGAACTTGCCGCCCGCGTGGAGCTTCGTGTAGACGAGCTCGACGCCCGCCAGACCGGACTTCGGCTCGATGTCGACGGGAATGCCCCGCCCGTTGTCGCGCACCTCGATGGACCCGTCGGCGTAGAGCTCGACCTCGATCCGGTCGCAGTGCCCCGCGAGCGCCTCGTCGACGCCGTTGTCCACGATCTCCCAGAGGCAGTGCATGAGCCCGCGACTGTCGGTGGACCCGATGTACATGCCGGGTCGCTTGCGAACGGCCTCGAGGCCCTCAAGCACCGACAGGTGACGAGCCGTGTAACCCGCCTCCACTAGCGTCACTCCAGCTCCTCCGGTCTAGGCATCGAACATGTGTGCGTAGCCTATCGCTCTTCCCCTACGCGCGCGTACAAGCTTGCCACGGTGGCGCGTTTGGTGTTACCAACCGGCTGATCGCCATTACTTTCGGGCACATTCTGCTCTGGGCGTAGCGAGGGGGCGGTTGGGAACGTCCACGTCCGGTTAGATGTTGTTCCAAGTGACTGACGCCAGATCCTCGCTTCGGCGGGGGTGACCCGAAAGGCGATACGTGACTGGAGCTCTCGCCCCCGTTAAGCCGCTGACGGCCCTCGACCGCTGCGACCGCTGCGGCGCCCAGGCCTACATCCGCGCAACCCTACCCGTGGGTGGGGAGTTGCTGTTCTGCGCTCACCATGGGCGTCAGCACGTCGCAGCGTTGCGTGAAAAGGGCGCCGACATCCTGGACGAGTCGGCTCGACTCAGCGAAACCCCTTCAATTGCCCCCAGCGACGAGCGCTGACAACGCCCGTCGTGTGAGATAACCACATATCGCGTGACACAACGGCGACCCCGGCACGTCCGGGGTCGCCGTTCTGCGTGGAAACCCCTGGCAGGGCAGGCGGCTGGGCTCGCGGTGGCCCGTCGTCGAAGCCGGTCGGCTTGGCGACGAAGGCGCCGGCGTGCGGCCGGTAGGTGCCATGCCGACAACCAGGTGCCATGCCGGCATCGGCGCGACCTGGCCGATCGGCCGCGACCTCGCGGGCCACGGGTCCGCGGGGCCTTGACCGGATCCGCGAGAGGGCGCGGACCAGGGCCAATAAGCTAGTGAGCTGTGCTGATCCTGCTGCCGCCGTCCGAAGGCAAGGCGTCCGAGGGCTCCGGCCCGCCCGTCGGCGAACTGTCCTTCCCCGCCCTTGACCGGTCCCGCCGCCGGGTGCTGAACGCGCTCGTACGCGCCTCCAAGCGCCGCGACGCCCTCGACGTGCTGGGGCTGACCCCTGGGCTGGCCGGTGAGCTGGCCAAGAACGTCGAGCTGAAGACCGCCCCGACACTGCCCGCGGCCGAGCTCTACACCGGCGTGCTCTACGACAATCTCGGTCTGGCCACCCTCTCCGCGGACGCCAGAAGGCGGGCGGAGGAGTCGCTGGTGATCTTCTCCGGGCTGTGGGGTGTGGTGAAGATCACAGATCACATTCCGCCGTACCGGCTGTCGATGGGCGTCAATCTGCCGCCCCTGGGAGGGCTGGCGGCGTTCTGGCGCGCACAGGTGACCAAGGAACTCGACCGCATCCCCGGGCTGGTGGTGGATCTGCGGTCGAGCACGTACGCGGGAGCCTGGCAGCCGGGCGAACGTTCTGTGACGGTACGGGTGTTCCGCGACGGCAAGGTCGTCAGCCACATGGCCAAGGCGACCCGAGGCGAGATCGCCAGGGCGTTGCTGTCCCAGGACGCGGAGCCCGCCACCCCGGACGACCTGGCCAAGCTCCTCGACAACCTCGGCCACACCGTCACCCTCACCACCCCCACCCGCCCCTCCCGCCCCTCCCGCCCCTGGACCCTCGACGTCCACATCCCCTCCTGACCCCACCCACGCGAGGACCCAACGGCTTTGGACACGCAGGGATCAGTCGGGCGGCCAAGTCCAGAGGCGCGCAGGGCCGGGAAGTGCGAGACGCCATCCGCTTCGATGGGACGTCATCGAAGCGCCCGGGGCCCGAAGTCGAAGGACGCGAAGGGCTTGGCGTTGGGAAGCCCAAGGTCCGGAGCCCCGGGAAGCCTCAGGTCGACAGCCGACAAGGTGCGAAGCCCGCGACACGTGAGGCAGGGGTGCGCGTGGACCTCAGCTGACACGCCGCGTCCGCCGGCAGGACATCAACACCACCGCACAACACACCTCGGCCGGCACGCCTCACCGGGCCGTGGGGTTTCCAACCGCTCAGCCGTCTCCACCCAGGTCGGCGATACGCGACAAGGCCCCTGCGCCACCTTTCGACGGGACGTGATCCACGATGCCGACCGTCACCAGGCCGACCCGACCGCCGCTACGTAAGCAAGAGCGCAGCCGCCACGAAACCAGACCCGCGATCACGAAGGCTTGAACAACGACCGTCACGAGACCAGGTCCACCATCACAGCAACGACCGTCACGAGACTAGGCCAACGTTCACGAAAGGCATGGGCACGACCGTCACCAGACAAAGCGGACGCCCCGCCGGGAAAAGTCCCGGCGGGGCGTGCCGTTACGTCTGGATCGGCCCGAAGGCCGACCATGACCGCATCTCAGTCCAGGTAGTCGCGCAGAACCTGGGACCGGGACGGGTGGCGCAGCTTGGACATGGTCTTCGACTCGATCTGGCGGATGCGCTCACGGGTCACCCCGTAAACCTTGCCGATCTCGTCGAGCGTCTTCGGCTGCCCGTCGGTGAGTCCGAAGCGCATCGACACGACGCCCGCCTCCCGCTCCGACAACGTGTCGAGAACGGAGTGCAGCTGCTCCTGGAGCAGCGTGAAGCTGACGGCGTCGGCCGGAACGATGGCCTCGGAGTCCTCGATGAGGTCGCCGAACTCGCTGTCTCCCTCCTCACCCAGCGGGGTGTGCAGGGAGATGGGCTCGCGCCCGTACTTCTGGACCTCGACCACCTTCTCGGGGGTCATGTCCAGCTCGCGGGCCAGCTCTTCCGGCGTGGGCTCGCGACCCAGGTCCTGCAGCATCTGCCGCTGGACGCGGGCCAGCTTGTTGATCACTTCGACCATGTGGACCGGGATGCGGATGGTCCGCGCCTGGTCGGCCATGGCCCGGGTGATCGCCTGCCGGATCCACCACGTGGCGTAGGTGGAGAACTTGTAGCCCTTGGTGTAGTCGAACTTCTCCACGGCCCTGATGAGGCCCAGGTTGCCTTCCTGGATCAGGTCGAGGAAGAGCATGCCACGCCCGGTGTAGCGCTTGGCCAGCGAGACCACGAGCCGGAGGTTGGCCTCCAGCAGGTGGTTCTTGGCGCGCCGGCCGTCTTCGGCGATCCATTCGAGCTCGGCCTTGACGTCGACGGGCAGCCCGTCGGTCTCGCCGCCGCCCAGCTGCTCCTCGGCGAACAGGCCCGCCTCGATGCGCTTGGCCAGCTCGACCTCCTGCTCGGCGTTGAGCAGGGGGACCTTGCCGATCTGCTTGAGGTAGTCCTTGACCGGGTCGGCGGTGGCGCCTGCGGCGGCGACCTGCGCGACCGGGGCGTCATCGTCGTCGTCGGAGAGGATGAGGACCTCGTCCTCGGTCTTCTCCACCGTGACGACCTCGGCGGCGGCCTTGGGCTCGTCGGTGTCGGTCTCGGTGTCGTCGTCGGAGTCACCCTCGGAGTCGGCCTCGGCGACGATCTCCTCGTCGTCGACGTCGATGTCTTCGAGGTCCTCCAGCTCCACGTCGCCGTCGAGCTCGAGATCCTCGTCGTCGTCCGACTCGCCCCGCGGGGCCTCGGATGCCTTCTTGGTGTCGGCAGGCCCAGCGTTCTTCTGCTCGGCCTTCTTGGCGGCGGCGGGTGCCGCGGCCTTCTTGGCCGCGGGGGCGGCCTTCTTGGCAGGGGCCGCCTTCTTGGCGGCCGGCTCGGCTTCAGCGGTGCCCACGACCGCGGTCACGGTCTCGGGCTGCTGCTCTTTGGCGGCCGCCGCCGTCTTGGTCTTGACGGGGGCGGCGGTGCGGCGCTTTGCTGGACCACGAGACTTCTTCGGCGCAGCCGAATCCGCGGCGGTCACCACCACGGTCACGCCCTCTTTGCTGAGGTTCCGCAAGAACGCGGCGGCGTGCGACATGGGGATGTCCGCCTCCTCGAAGGCCTGACGAACATCCTCAGACTCGAGGAAACCCTGCGAGCGCCCACGCTCGAGCAGTCGCTGAATGACGGGCTCGTTCAGCTCTTGTGGCTTCGAGCGAGTCGAACTTGCAGGCGACACGAACACCTCTCGAACGAACGCGTGGCGACAATGGACCCAGATGCCCGCTGGGGGGCTGTTGCCTCTCTCGGAGATCGGTGAGGCCGTGCGGACCGCGACGGACCTGCACAGCATTGTGGCACGACCCCGCACTCCATACGGCCACCTCCCGGCGGTTGACCTCCACCCTAGGCCGACCGAGACAGTAGTGCGTACGTAAGCGGGGCACTGATACCCGAAAGCAACCGTTATGACTGTTTCATTCAGTCACTCTTCGTGGCTGGTGGGACGTGGATTGCGAGCGCGGTAACGTCATCATCCTGTTCATATCCAGACAACATCCGGTCAACCAGGAAGTCCAGCAGCATGTGCGGACTACTGACGACCTCAGGCGGCGCTTCGGTCACAACACTGCATATCTCTGCGAGACCGGCATCCAGCCCGCGCTTCCTGTTCTCCACGAGTCCGTCGGAGTAGAGCACGGCGGTATGGCCGGGCGGCACCACGAACCGGAACTGCCTGCGGCTGGTCGGCCAGCCTAGCGGAGTGCCGGGCTCGGCGTCGCACAGGATCGCCGTGCCCTGGGGCGAAACCAGCACGGGTGGCGGATGACCGGCCATGGCCAGCGTGCCCTCACCGGTGACCGGCTCGACGACCATGTAGGCCAGGGTCGTGACCTGCTCTTCCTCTTCCGTGGCCTCGAAGACCCGGTCGAGGCCGGTGAGCACGGCCGCGGGCGGCGGGTTGGTCAGCGCCAGTGCCCGCATGGCGTTGCGGATGCGGCCCATGCCGGCGGCCGCCTTGACGCCCTTGCCCATGACGTCGCCGACGACGGCCGCGACGCGCCCGTCCTGGAGCACGAAGGCGTCGTACCAGTCGCCGCCGACCTGGACGTGGCGGCTGCCCGAGCGGAAGCGCTGGGCCAGCACCAGGCCCTTGACCACCGGCAGGCGGTCGGGCAGCAGGCTGCGCTGCAGCGTCTCGGCGGTGCGGTGCTCACGCTCGAACAGCGTGGCCCGCTCGACCGCCAGCGCGCACTGGCCGGCCAGCGCCTCCAGGAAGACGCCGTCCTCCTGGGAGATCTTCTGCGGGCGCGTGAAGGAGAATCGGAGCGCTCCCAGGGCGCGTCCCGCGGCGAGCAGCGGCAGGCCCACCCAGGCGCGCTCGTCGCCGTGGGCCAGGAACCCGGCCAGGACCTCCTCGTCGCCGCCCGCTTCGAGCAGCTGAGCCTTCAGCGACTCGGGGGACTCGGCGAACACGGGCCTGCGGCTGTTGACCGCCATGGTCATCACGTTGGAGTGGGACAGCGGGATCTCGTCACCGGTGGCGCCGGACGCCTCCAGGATGCCCTCGCCGTTGATCAGCTTGAGCGCGGCGCGGTCGGTGTCGAGCAGCGCGACCGCCGAGCGGTCGGCGGCCAGGGCGGTGCGGCCGACGTCGATGATGACCTGCACCACCTGCTCGACCGTGAGCGCCTCGGCCAGCATGGCCGTGGCGCCCTGGAGGCGGGCGGTGCGCAGGGCGGCGGCGCCGAGCTGGTCGGTCAGCCTGCCGCGCATCTCCTCGGCCTCGCGCTGCGGGGTCACGTCGGTGTTGGCGCCGACCCACTCGACCACCCGGCCGTGGCGGATGATCGGCACGGCGCGGACCTCGAAGTGGCGGTAACCGCTGGCCCTGGTGCGCACGCGGTAGTTCCACTCGAACATGGTGCGGCCGCGCAGCGCCTCGCGCCACGCCTCCTCGGTCTGCTGGCGCTCCTCGGGGTGGACGACCTCCAGCCAGCCGCTGGCCAGGTATTCCTCCAGGCCCTGGCCGGTGATGGCGCGCCACTGCGGGGCGTCCTCGACGACCGCTCCGGTGGGCGAGGTGATCCAGACGAGCTGGGACTGCGCCTCCACCAGCGAGCGGTAGCGCTCCTCGCTGCGGCGCAGCGCCTCTTCGGTCTGACGGCTCTCGGTCACGTCGAGTCCCACCAAGGCGATGGCGCGCAGCTCGCCGGCATCGTCGTGAACCGGCGAGAACGACAGCGACCAGTGCCTGGTGTCGCCCTCGGCGGACCGGACGCGCACGCGGCCCTCGGTGACCGGCGCGTCGCTCTCGATGACGGCCTGCACGGCGTGAGTGATGATCTGGCTGAGGTCGGCGGCCAGCACCTCGACGGGCGGCCGGCCGACCATGCGGTCCGCGGGCACGTTGACGACATCGCTGAACACGTCGTTGACCCGCTGGATGCGGCTGTCGGCGTCGAAGAAGGCGAAGGCGAACTCCGCCTCAGACAGCATGCCCTTGAAGAGGGCGGAGTCTGAGATGTCCACATCCGACTCCCGGGGACGGGGAACGGAGGTCTCGGCGCTCATGGTCCGCACCTCCGTCGCGTGCCAGGGTCTCCCACGCGGCACATCTCCATAACTGTGTATCGGCGTAGCGCAGCTCCGGGCGACCGGATCCTGCAGTACATCATCGACGATGGGCATGTACGGACGGAAGCCCCCGCCGCGGCCCGGTCGCCTTTAGGGTCTACGCATCCTGTCAAAGTCGCTCCACATTGCGCAGCAAGATCAGGTTACAGCGCCCAATTGCCGGGCCCGTTTCCCGGGCCGCGGGGGCGGCCGGCGGCACGGCTACTGGGCCTTGGCGGTGCGCTTGGCCTCCTGTTTGGCCTCCCGCACGCGGGCCAGGGAGTCGCCGTCGACCACGTCGGCGACCGATCGGTGTGAGCCCTCCTCGCCATAGGCTCCCGCCGCATCACGCCAGCCTGACGGCTGGACCCCCAACTGCTTGCCCAGCAATGCCAAAAAGATCTGGGCCTTCTGCTCACCGTATCCCGGCAGGGCCCTGAGTCGTTTCAACAACTCTTGACCGTCAGCGGCATCGTTCCATATCCGCTCGGGACGCCCGTCATAGTGTTCGACGAGATGGGCCGCGAGCTGCTGCACCCGCCCCGCCATCGACCTGGGGTAGCGGTGCACGGCCGGCTTCTCGGCCAGCAGGGCGACGAACGCCTCGGGGTCGTAGGAGGCGATCTCCCCGGCCGTGAGGTCGTGGCCGAGCCGCTGGGAGATGGTGTAAGGCCCCGTGAACGCCCATTCCATGGGGATCTGCTGATCGAGCAGCATGCCGACGAGCAGGGCGAGCGGGCTGCGGCCGAGGAGCTCGTCTGCCTCGCTCCGCTGGGCGAGCTGGATGCGCATGGAGACAGCTTCGCACGAAAGGGCGCCCGGTGAAGTGAACACAGGCGTCGTGGAGCCTTGACACATCGCGGCAAAGGGGTGGAATGAGAGCGCAAGTCGCCCTGCATGCATTCCTGGGGGTTTGCCCCCCGGTTTCTAGAGGAATCTCACATCTATGCTCGCTCTGGCCACACGTTTCCTGCGGGAACCGGTCAGTCTCAGGCTGGCCGAAGAGTTCCTTACCGTACCCGTGGACACGATCGACCGCTGTGTGGCCGACGTGTGCGCGTGCGCGCAGCATCTGGGCATCTCAGCGACGCCCGAGATCGTGGAACGCATCGCCCGCGAGCACCTGCTCGCGATCGTGAACTCCGCACCTCCGCCCCGGGGCATCCGCTAGCGCGCCCGGGGAGGAAAGTCCGACGGCGTACGGTGCGCCCATACCGGCCTGCCCAGGCGGAAAACGCCACTCCCGATAACATCGGGGTCACCGGGCCGAGTTCTACGCACCGTTTGCGCCTGGAATACGAGAGAGTGAGGGTGTGCGCCGACACCGACGAGATCCCCGGGAGAGCACCCCGCCAGACGACGTGTTCAAGGAGATGGTGCAGGCGGCTCGCGAGCTGCTGGCCGTACGCAGCCCTCTCGACGCGGAGCTGATGGTCTCCGACATGATCGGAGCCTGGTGGGGCAGGCGGGTCCGTGGTGGCGACGTCGAGCAGGTGCTCGGGGAAGGTCTGGTCGACTACGCGGCCAAGGCCGGCACGCCCGCCTCGCTGACACTGCTGATCTGCCTGGCCTATCTGGGCAACGCCCGCCAGGGCGCCAAGGCCGAGGGCGCGGCGCTGGCGATGATGGAGTCGGGCGTGGCCAGGCCGGGCTGGGCCGACCGGGTGGGCGCGGTGAAACCGGCCGGCTGCTACGTCTCCCGTGACGCCTACGGCGACGAGGACACGGTGATCTGCACCTTCGCCTACCGCTGGAACGACAGCGAGCAGCCGATCGACCGGCACGCGCTGGTGATGGTGGTCGACTACAACATGAACGGCATGGCGCGCGACGCCTGGGTCTCCTCCCACGTCGACAAGCTTCTTGAGCAGGCCAGGGCCGAGGCGGCGGGCAACCCGCTGCTGCTGTTCGAGGAGATCCAGCCCGAGCAGGCCAGGGCGCTGCTGGAGTCGGCGATGAAGGCCACCAGGGAGCCGAAGACGCCGCCGCCGGTGAGCGACAGCTACAGCGCCTACCACGCCTTCGCACGTTCCAGGCTCAAGGCCCTGCCCCCCGGCCGCAAGCGGCCGGCGCCGCTGCACATCGAGGCGCCCTACAGCAGGGAGCGGCGGGCCATGCTGGCGGCGGAGTTCCTCGCCTCCGACGCGGCCGAGCACCTGTCGGACCCGTCGGCGGCCTCGCGCTGCGCCGACCACATCATCGACTACGGCTGCGAGCAGGACTTCAACCGCCCGCTGCGGGTGAGCCCGACCAAGTGCCGCACGTTCCTGCTCGACTGGCTGCCACGCAAGGTGATGCTGAGCGTGGCCGAGCAGGAGGCGATGCCGCACGCGCTGTCGGCGTGGGTCCGCTTCGCCGCGGCCCGCACGCAACTGCCCGAGCAGGGGCTGAAGGCCACGCTGGACGCGGTGTGGGAGGCCATCGGGAAGTTCCCCGAGGCCTACCGGGATCCGACGTCGTTCGGGCTCGACCGGCCGCTGCTGGAGCGGCTGCTGCCGGACGGCGACCTGTCGGCGCTGGCCAGGCGGGCCTTCGCCTTCCCCTACCTCCAGGGCACGCACAACGGGATCGAGCTCGACCGGCTCGATCCGGCCGACCAGGCCGACCGGCGTACGTTACTCGAGATCGACCACGGCGGCGCGATCGACCAGGAGCACCTCGCCTGGCACGAGGAGATCGCCACCCGCCTGTGGGACGGCGACCCGCCGCAGCTCTGGGAGGCCGCGCAGCGCCTGCTCGATCTCGGGCACGACCGTCACGACGTGCTCCACGTGCTGATCGAGATCGCCGAACGGATCGGCGGCGACCCCGAGGAGCTGGCGGCGGCGCTCGACGACATCGCCGACATCCCCGACGAGATCTGACGGCGCGACCCCGAGCACGAGAGAAAACGTTCCATGGCGATGTTCAGCAAGACCGGGCAGGGCTGTTACCTGGCGTCGGAGCACACGCAGGGCCCGTGGGACCCGCGTACGCAGCACATGGGGCCGGTCACCGCGCTGATCGTCCACGAGCTGGAGCGGGCGTTCCCGCGGCCGGAGCTGGAGCTGTCCAGGCTGGTGGTGGACGTGTTCGCTCCGGTGCCCGTGGCGGAGCTGGAGGTCACGACCGGCGTGGTACGCGACGGCAAGCGGGTGCAGTGCCTGTCGGCGAGCGTGTCGTCGGGCGGGCGCGAATACGTCAGGGCGAGCGCGTGGCGCATCCGCACGGCCGGCACCCCGCCCACGCCGGTCCAGGCCCCGCCCGCGCCCGTGCCGCCGCCCTCAGCCGAGCACACCGGCTCCTGGCTCGGCTCGGGCTTCGGCTACGGCCGGGCGATGGACTGGCGTTTCGTGACCGGCGGCCCGATGGCGCCAGGGCCGGCCACCGTGTGGGGCAGGCTCACGATGCCGCTGGTCGAGGGCGAGGAGCCGACTCCGGTCGAGCGGGTGGCGGTGCTCGCCGACAGCGGCAACGGCGTCAGCATGGCCCTCGACTTCGGCACCCACCTGTTCGTGAACGTGGACCTGACGATCTCGCTGTTCCGCGCGCCGGCCGGCGAGTGGGTGTGCATGGACGCCGCCACCGTGATCGGCCCGTCGGGCCGCGGGCTGACCCGTTCCACTCTCTACGACTCCGCCGGCGAGATCGGCGCCGCCACACAGACGCTCTTCGTCGCGCCGAGGTAGCCGATAGCGCCATGATGGTGCCATGGTGATCGACCTCAACGCGGACCTCGGCGAGGGTTTCGGCATCTGGCGGCTCGGCGACGACCTCGCGCTGCTCGACATCGTCACGAGCGCCAACGTGGCCTGCGGCTTCCACGCGGGCGACCCGGTGACGATCAGGCGCACGTGCGCGGCGGCCGTCGACCGCGGCGTGGCCATCGGGGCGCAGGTGTCCTATCGCGACCTGGCCCACTTCGGGCGCAGGGAGATGGACGTCGAGGAGGAGGAGCTGTGCGCCGAGGTGCTCTATCAGCTCGCCGCCGTGGACGGCATCGCCAGGGCGATGGGCGGGCGGGTGTCGTACGTCAAGCCCCACGGCGCGCTCTACAACCGGATCTGCCGCGACGAGGCGCAGGCGGCGGCGGTGATCGACGCGGTGGCCGACTACGACCCTTCGCTGCCGGTGCTGACGCTGCCGGGGTCGGTGGTGCACAAGGTGGCGGCGGCCGAGGGGGTGCCGACGGTGAGCGAGGCGTTCGCCGACCGGGCGTACACGCCCAGGGGCGCTCTGGTGCCGCGCCGCGAGCCTGGAGCGGTCATCCACGACGCCGCCGCGGTGTCCGCCAGGGCGCGCCAGATGGTCGTGGAGGGCTCTGTGACGGCCGCTGACGGCAGTTCCGTCCCGATTTCCGCCCGTTCCATCTGCGTGCACGGAGACACGCCTGACGCGGTCAGGCTGGCGCAGGGCGTGCGGGACGAACTGCTCGCGGCCGGAGTGGTCCTCCAGGCGTTCGCGTGATCCGCACGGCCGGGGAGCACGGGCTGCTCGTGGAGACCGGCTCGCTGGAGCTGTCGCACCGGCTCGACGCGACGCTGCGGGCGGAGCGGCCCGAGGGCGTGGTGGAGATCGTTCCAGGCCCCGAGACGGTGCTCGTGGTGGCTCCGGGGGTGGATCGGGCCAGGTTGCTGGCGCGGGTGGAGGAGCTCGCGGTGCGGGAACGGGCCAAGGCCGACCGCGGCGCGGACGAGGAGCAGCCGCTGGTCACCATTCCCGTCGTCTATGACGGGGCGGATCTCGATTCCGTGGCGGCGCTGGCGGGCATCTCCGTCGGCGAGGTGGTGGCCCGGCACACCGGGCGGGAGCTGGTGGTGGGCTGGCTCGGGTTCGCGCCGGGGTTCGCCTATCTCACCGGGCTGGATCCGGTGCTGGAGATGCCCAGGCTGGACACGCCGCGCACCTCGGTGCCCGCCGGGTCGGTGGCGGTGGCGGGGCCCTACTCCGCGGTCTATCCGTCGGCCTCCCCCGGCGGGTGGCGGTTGCTCGGGCGCACCTCGACGCGGGTGTGGGACGTCACGGCCGATCCGCCCTCGCTGTTCCGGCCGGGCATGCGCGTGCGGTTCGAGCCGGCATGATCGAGGTCCTCTCGCCCGGCCCGTACGCGACCGTCCAGGATCTCGGCCGGCCCGGGCTCGCCCACCTGGGGGTGCCGTGCTCGGGAGCGGCCGACGCGCCGAGCCTGCGGCTGGCCAACCGGCTGGTCGGCAACCCCGAGGAGCTGGCGGCGATCGAGCTGACGTTCGGCGCGGCGCGGCTGCGGTTCCTGGACGCGGCCTGGGTGGCGCTGGCGGGGGCGCCGCTGGTGTCGGGGGCCGACATGGGCGTGCCGATCTGGGTGCCGGCGGGCGGCGAGCTGCGGCTGGGCACGACCGTGTGGGGGCTGCGCACCTATCTGGCCGTGCGCGGCGGGATCGCGGTGGATCCGGTGCTGGGCAGCCGGTCCACCGACTCGCTGTCGGGTCTTGGTCCCGAGCCGCTGCGGGCGGGCACGCTGCTGCCGGTCGGGCCGCCTTCCGGGGTCATCTCCGTGGACCTCGCGCCGCAGCCGAAGCCGCGGCCCGCCGTGCTGCGGGTGCTGCCGGGGCCGCGCGACGACTGGTTCGTGCCGGGGGCGCTGGCCGCGCTGTGCGGGAGGACGTACACGGTGAGCCAGGACAGCAACCGCGTCGGCGTGCGCCTGAGCGGGCCCGAGCTGGCGCGGGTCAGGGAGGGCGAGCTGCCCAGCGAGGGCATGGTGACGGGAGCGGTGCAGGTGCCGCCGAGCGGGCAGCCGATCGTCTTCCTCGCCGACCATCCCCCGACCGGCGGCTATCCGGTGATCGCCGTGGTGCGCGGCGCCGACCTGCCCGTCGCCGCCCAGCTCCGGCCGGGCGACGAGGTGCGGTTCACAGCTCGACCTGGCCGATGACGCACGTACGGACGTCGCCGCCGACCCACACCTCCCCCTGCTCATCGGCGGTGATGCGCACCCGGCCCGCGCGGCCGATCACGGTGCCCTGGGCCGCCACGTACGGCGCCGAGGCCCGCCCTGTACGCAGCAGCCACTGCGCCAGCGAGGCGTTCAGGCTGCCCGTCACCGGGTCCTCCACCATGCTGCCCTGAGCGGGGAAGAACGCCCGCACCTCGAACGCGACCTGCGACCCCGCCGGATACGGCCCTGCCACGCCCACGTCGTGCGGCACCGTCTCCGGGCGCAGCGCGAGCACCTGTTCGGCGTCCTTGAGCAGCAGCCCGACCCAGCCGGGCCCGTTGTCGGCCCATTCCGCGGCCACGACGTCGGCGCGCGTGATCCCGAGCGAGGCGACGATCCGGTCCAGGAACTCCTCCTCCACCGGGCCCGAGCGGATCAGCGGCGGCGCCGCGAAGGCGAGCCCCGCGTCCGTGGCCGCGATCCGGACCAGCCCGGCCCCGCACTCCTGCACCACCCGGCCCTCGGTGCGCGGCCGGCCGCCGGACTCCAGCCAGGCGTGACAGGAGCCCAGCGTCGGGTGCCCGGCGAAGGGCAGCTCGGCCTCGACGGTGAAGATCCGTACGCGGTAGTCGGCCTCCTGCGTGGTCGGCGGCAGCAGGAACGTGGTCTCGGACAGGTTCGTCCAGCGGGCGAAGCGCCGCATCTCCTCCGTGCTCAGCCCTTCGCCGTCCACCACGACCGCGAGCGGGTTGCCGGTGTACGGGCCCGAGGCGAACACATCGACTTGCGTGAATCTGCGCAACATACCCAGGAGTCTTCCAGGAAGGTCTTTTCCCACCGACATGCCGCCCCCAGACTGGTCGTTGTGGCGGATTTCGATGTGGTGGTCCTGGGTTCCGGACCTGGTGGGCAGAAGGCGGCCATCGCGGCCGCGAAACTCGGCCGGAGCGTGGCGGTCATCGAGAAACGGAACATGATCGGCGGCGTCTGCATCAACACGGGCACGATCCCGTCGAAGACACTGCGTGAGGCGGTCCTCTATCTCACAGGGCTGAACCAGCGGGAGCTGTACGGCGCCAGCTATCGCGTCAAGGACGAGATCACGGTCACCGACCTGGGCATGCGCACCCAGCACGTGATCGGCAGGGAGATCCAGGTCATCCGCAGCCAGCTCGCCCGCAACCACGTGACGGTGCTGCAGGGCACCGGACGCTTCCTGGACCCGCACACCATCGGGATCGTCCACGACGAGGGCAAGACCGAGGAAACGAAGATCACCGCCGAGAAGATCGTGATCGCCACGGGCACGTCGCCCGCGCGGCCGTCCAGCGTCCAGTTCGACGACAGGACCGTGATCGACTCCGACGCCATCCTGCACCTCGACCGGGTCCCCGAGACGCTGGTCGTGGTGGGGGCCGGGGTCATCGGCATCGAGTACGCCTCCATGTTCGCCGCCCTCGGCACCAAGGTCACGGTGGTGGAGCGGCGTGACCGCATGCTGGAGTTCTGCGACCTGGAGATCGTGGAGGCGCTGAAGTACCACTTGCGCGACCTCGCGGTGACCTTCAGGTTCGGCGAGAACGTGGCGGCCGTCGAGCGCCGCCCGCGCGGGGCGCTGACCCTGCTGGAGAGCGGCAAGAAGATCCCCGCCGACTGCGTCATGTACTCGGCCGGCCGCCAGGGCAAGACCTCCGAGCTGTGCCTGGACGCCGCCGGCCTGGCCGCCGACGACCGGGGCCGGATCAAGGTGGACGAGAACTACGCCACCGAGGTGCCGCACATCTACGCCGTCGGGGACGTGATCGGCTTCCCCGCGCTGGCGGCCACGTCGATGGAGCAGGGGCGGCTGGCCGCCCAGCACGCCTGCGGCGAGCCGGGCGGCGACCTGAACGAGCTGCCGCCCATCGGCATCTACACGATCCCCGAGATCAGCTTCGTCGGCCGTTCCGAGGACGAGCTGACCAGGGACAAGGTGCCGTTCGAAGTGGGCATCTCACGTTACCGGGAGCTGGCCAGGGGGCAGATCATCGGCGACTCGTACGGGATGCTCAAGCTCCTGGTGTGCTCGGAGACGCGGCGGCTGCTCGGCGTGCACGTGTTCGGCACGGGGGCCACGGAGCTGGTGCACATCGGGCAGACCGTCATGGGGTGCGGCGGCACCGTCGACTACCTGGTCAACGCGGTGTTCAACTATCCGACGCTGGCGGAGTCGTACAAGGTGGCTGCGCTGGACGCGATGAGCAAGATGCGGACGATCGCCCGGCTCACCGCGGAGATGTGAGCCGGGCGACCTGCCGGGATGCTCAGCTGAGCGTCCACTTCTGGTTGGCGGCGCCCGTGCAGGTCCAGAGCTGCAGGCGGGTGCCGTCGGCGGAAGTGTTGCCGGTGACGTCGGCGCACTTGCCCGCGGCCGGGTTGACCAGGTCGCGGCCGGCGGTATGGGTCCACTGCTGGTTGGGCGCGCCCGTGCAGGACCACAACTGCAGCTTGCTGCCGTCGGCGGTGCCGTGGTCCACGACGTCGAGGCACTTGCCCAGGGCACGCAGCGTGCCGTCGCCGGGGCGGGCCCACTGCTGGGCGGCGGTCCCGTTGCAGGTGTACAGCTGTACGGCGGCGCCGTCGGCGCTGCTGCCGCCGGCCACGTCCATGCACTTGCCGGCCAGCCCCGTCACCTGGCCGCCGCCACCTCCCGGGTTCTCGCCGGGCGTGCCGTTCCAGGTGAACGTGGCGGTGGTGCGGGCGGGCAGCGAGTACGTGAAGGACTGGCCGCCCCAGTTCACCCTGATGGACTGGGCCGAGCCGCCGCCGTTGTGGGCGATGAGAGCCTTGGAGCCGTCGGGGTTGCGGTAGGCCACGTTCTGGACGGTCGCGTTGGCGGTCGAGGCGATCCGGAACGCCCCGGGCTTGACGAACTTGGTCAGGTGGCCGGTCGTGTAGTACTCGATCGTGTAGTCCACCTGGCCGGCCCGCGAGCCGCCCTCCTGGACGGTGATCAGGCCGGTGCAGGTGCCGCAGCCGCCGTTGTGCGGGCCCATGTTCTGGTTGAGCGCGAGGCTCCACTTGACCAGGCTGCCGCTCCAGTTGCGGGCATAGGTCACGATGTCGGCCATGTCCTCGTTGTGCTGGTTGCCGACCCAGGTGCCGCCGGAGTGCTCGGTGCTGAACTGGCGTACGGACGGGTACTGGTCGTGCACCTGCGTGCCGACGGCCGGGTCACCGAAGTAGCCGTGCCAGGCGATGCCGCCGAACAGCGGGTCGTTCCGCACCGCGGAGTCGGCCAGGATGGGGCCGCCGATCTGGCCGTAGTCGCCGTAGTTCCAGTCGTGAACGAGCACCTTGGTGGTGATCCCGGCCGCGCGGAAGGCCGGATAGACGAAGTTCTTCGTCAGCTCGACGAGGCCGGAGGCGTTCCACGACATGCCGGGGTAGTTCATCGCGGTCGGGTTGCCGGCCTGGCAGCAGTTGGGCTCGTTCTGCAGCGAGACGTAGTCGACCTTGACGCCGGCGGCCTGGTAGCTCTGCACGTACTTGACCAGGTACTGGGCGTACGTGCCGTAGTGCTCGAACTTCAGCCAGCCCATCTGGTCCATCCGGCCGTTGTCCTTCATCCAGCCGGGCGCGCTCCACGGCACGCCCTTGACCCGCAGCGCCGCGTTGAGCTGCTTGGCCTGGACGGTCAGCAGGCGGACGTTCGTGTCGTAGCCGTTGGCGCCGAAGTCGTTGAGGTCGCAGCAGGTGTCGTCGAGCGAGACCATGCCGGGCCTGGACAGGTCGGAGGCGCCGATCGGGTTCCGGACGAAGGACAGGCCGATGCCGTCCGTGGGCGAGAACAGCCTGCGCATCACCTCGTCCCTGGTGGCCGCGCTGATCGCGCCGCCGCGCAGCAGGTGCGCCGTGGTGTCGGTGATCGACGCCCCACCGCCCTCGAACTGCTGGTACGTGGTGCCCTCGTCGACGGTGACGGTGTGACCGGAGCCGCCCGGCGGCCCGAAGGCGGTCGGTGACTGCTGCTGGAGGCCACGGGTGACAGCCCGGCCGCCCGCGTCGGAGGTGGTGGTGAGCCAGACGTTCACGGGTTCGCCGGCGGCGAGGGCCGGAACGGGCGCCGCCAGGCACAGGGCGGCGGCGCATGCGAGCGCGATGAGGATTCTGGACAAGGCGAGTCCCTTCAGGGCGGGGGGGTGATTGCCCTTGAAACAAATGAAACAAACTCGTAACGAGACTTGCACTGAGCAGAGAAACACAAGTCAGAGTGGGCGGTCAACCGATGTAACAGATGAAACAGATCAGCGCGGGGCCGGCCCGGTCGAGCCCCTGACGACCAGCTCGGCGCCGAGCGAGACGTGCAACGCCTCCAGCGTGTGCCTGCTGAGCAGCCTCATCAGCAGCGTGACCGCCATCCGGCCCATCTCCTGCAGCGGCTGGCGCACCGTGGTCAGGGCCGGCGAGGTCGCCCGGCTGACGTCGATGTCGTCGAAGCCCGCCACCGACAGGTCCGCGGGCACGCGCAGCCCGCGCTCGGCCGCCGCCCGCAGCGCGCCGACCGCCGTCTTGTCGTTGAAGGCCACCAGCGCCGTCGGGCGCTCCGGCAGGTCGAGCAGCTCGCACGCGGCCAGGTAGCCCTGCTCGATGTTCGGCTCCGGTACGTGCCGCAGCAGCTCGGGGGCCTGCAACACCCCCGCGTCGGCCAGGGAGGCGGTGTAGCCGGCCAGCCTGGCCTCGCTGGGCAGCCACTCCACCGGGCCGCCGATGATCCCGACCCGGCGGTGGCCCAGCTCTGTCACGTGGGCCATCAGCTTGCGCCCGCCGGCGAAGTGGGCGGCCGACACGGCGGCGATGTCCTTGGGCGGCGGGGTCCGGGGGTCGATCACGACGAAGGGGAAGCCGCGGTCGCGCAGGCGTACGAGAGCGTCGCCCGGCTCGGGCGGCAGGATCAGGATCGCCCCCGCGACGCCCGGCCGGTCGGGCAGCCCTGGCAGCACCTCGCTCTCCTGCGCCGCCTCCCCCGCGCCCAGGATCATCTCCCTGCCGTGCAGTTCGATGGTCTCGCCCACCGAGGAGACGATCAGCCCGAAATAGTCGGTCAGCACGTACGGGCAGCGTACGTAGACGGCCCCGCCATCGGCCGGGCCGTGCACGTCCGGCGCCACGCGCGGTCTGGGCGCCTGGTCGCCGAGGCGGCCGACGGCGCGCAGCACCAGGTCGCGGGTGTGCGGAGCCACGTTGGCCTGGCCGTTGAGCACGCGCGAGACGGTGGCGATGGACAGGCCGGTCTCGGCGGCGACGTCACGCACCGTCGCGCGCGCCCTGCCTTCCCTGGCCGCCATGCACGCTCCCCGCTCGGCTGTGCGGCCAGGATATTCACCCGGCCGAGCCGATCACCACCCGCTGGCGCGGTCAGTCGGCGGTGGTGCGGCGGCCGCGGGCCGGGGGTTTCTTGCGTCCCGCCACCAGCGTGTCGCCGGGCGCCGGTGCGGGGGCCGGCTCCTCGCCGCGCTTGTTGTCCGCCGGACGCGTACGGGGCCGGGGATGCGGCGCCGTGTCCTCGGACGCCTTGGCCTCGGCCTCCTTACCGGAGGACTCGGTCGCGGGGCTCGCGGACTCCGCCGATTCGCCGGAGTCGCCGGGACCGTCGGGGTCGCGCAGCGACGCGATGACCCGGTCGGCCTCCGAGTCGGCGGCGAACTCGTCCGCCGCCTCCGATTCCCTCCGCCGGATCACCACCATGTGATCGACCGAGACCCGCCCCGCGCCGACCACGGCCAGCAGCAGGGACGCGGCTCCGAGCAGGATGAGCTCGTTCAGGCTGATGGGGTTGAGCGGCGGGGCCACCACGAAGACCGCAAGCGCCTCGGCGAAGAGGATCAGCCCGGTGACGGAGACGGCGAGCCCGGCGATGAGCAGGGCGCCGCCGATGAGCTCGGCGAGCATGGTGACCGTGGCCCACGCGCCGGGGGCAGGGGCACCTTGCTGCAAGAACTTCGCGCCGGTGGTGATGAGACCGTCTTCGAGCTTGGTCCAGCCGTTGGCGAAGAAGATACCGCCCACACCGATGCGGGCGACTAAAGCGGCAAGATCACGAAGGACCTGTTTCACGGTAGTTGTCTGCCCTAATCGGGACATGGCACACCTCAATCACGGCTGAGCAGCATGGCCACCGCGACGGCGGTCAGGCTGAGCAGGACGACGCTCACGACCACTGTCGTGTGCAGGGCGTTGACGAAGGCCCACCGGGCGGCGTCGAGCAGCGCGCCGCCCGTGTTGCCGCCGATCTGGTCGGCGACGTGGGCGGCGGAGGCCAGTGACTGCCTGGCCTGGTCCATGCCGCCCGCCGAGACGCCGGGAACGGCGGGCAGGCCGGGCGCGTACACGATCGCGGTGATGGTGCCGAGCACGGCGACGCCCAGGCCGGCGCCCAGTTCGTACGCGGTCTCCTCGATGGCCGCCGCCCCGCCCGCCTGGGCCTCGGGAGCCGACGCCATGATCGTGTCGGAGGCGGCGAGCAGCGCCACCTGGACCCCGAAGCCGATCCCGACGAAGCAGACCGCCAGCATCACAGGATGCCCCTCGACCCCCCAGGTCAGGGTGGGCGTCAGGGCGAGCGCGACGAGCGCGAGGCCACCGCTCATGGTGGCCCGCATGCCGACCCTGGGCAGGATGTGCGCGGCGGCGAGGCCGCCGGAGACGGCGGAGATGACCAGGGGCAACATCCTGAGCGCGGCCCGCACGGGGCTGTCGCCGAGGACGAGTTGCAGGTATTGGGCGAGCATGAGCTGCAGCCCCACCAGCGCGAACACGCCGAGCAGCACTCCGAGGACCCCGGTGGTGAACTCGCGCCGCCGGAACAGCCCGATCTCCAGGAACGGGGCCGGCAGCCGGGTCTGCCGCCGGACGAAGGCGATCAGCAGCCCCAGCCCGGCCGCGAAGACCAGCACCGAGGCCCAGAGCGGCAGCAGGCTGCCCGAGCCCGCCTCCTTGAGCCCGAACGCCAGCGCCAGGATGCCGAACACCGACAGCGCGGCGCTGACCGCGTCCCACGGCCGGTCGCGGCGCCCGCGCGACTCGGGCAGCAGGCGCTTGGCCGCGGGCAGCAGCACGAGCAGGATCGGCACGTTGATCAGGAAGACCGCGCCCCACCAGAAGCCGACGAGCACGCCGCCGACGAGCGGCCCGATCGCCGCGCCGGCCGCCGCGACCGCGCTCCAGACGCCGAGGGCGATGGCCCGCTCGCGTCTGTCGGTGAACACCTGGCGGATCAGCGAGAGGGTGGCGGGCATGATCATCGCACCGCCGACGCCGAGCAGCGCCCTGGCCAGGATCAGCGTCAGCGGGGTCGGGGCGCACGCGGCGGCGGCCGAGGCCACGCCGAAGAGTACGAAGCCCCACAGGACCAGGCGTTTACGCCCGTATCTGTCGCCGAGCGTGCCGAACATGATCAGCAGCGGCGCGACCACCAGCGAGTAGATGTCGATGATCCAGAGCAGCTGCACTGCGGAGGGCTCCAGCGCGGCCGTGAGCGCGGGCACCGCGATGTGCAGGACCGTGGCGTCGACCGTGATCAGCAGCAGCGCCAGGCAGAGCAGCACGAGAATGGACCAGCGGCGGTCCTGATGCTCTCGGTCTGCGGTCCGTACGAGGGGTGCGGCCTGCGTGACGGTCATGGCCCTCCTTGCAGGCCGATCCGTTGTCCAGGGCCCGCACGTGCTGTGGTCGGTGGCGTCGGAAGCCGCGGCTCGGCGCTCGCTCCTCCCGAGCTCTGCCGCCTGACTCCGGCCCTCCGGCTTGCGTGGCAGCTTAGGCCATGTCACGGACTTGTCATAGCGGTATCGGTCGATCCACGGTCACCCCGTACCTCTCTAGAGAGATACAGCCATATGTCGGTATCTATCCAACGATCACGCGCCAGCCGATCATGGGACGTGTGGGGACCGACGCACGTGGCACCAAAGGCGATCATCCCGACCGGTCCTCACGCGAATGGTGCGACGAGGCCCTGACCAGGCTCGACGCCGGACGTCCCGAGTCCGCGCTGGAGGCCGCGCGGCGGGCGGCGGACCTCGACCCGGTCGCCGAGTGGCCGCAGCGGCTGATCAGCCTGGCCCACGAGCGGCTGGGCCGCGACGCCGACGCGGTGCCCGCCGCCGAGCGGGCCGTAGACCTGGCCGGCGGCTCATGGCCCGCCCGGCTGCGGCTGGCGGGAGCGCTGCGCCGCGTGCCCGGCCGGTGGAGGGAGGCGGCCGGACACGCGGCGCTGGCCAGGAAGTTCGCGCCCGAGCGGGCCGGGCCCCAGGTCATGCTGGGCGACCTGGCTCTGCTGCGGGGCGAGCACCGGGAGGCCGAGCGGGCCTACCGGGCCGCGCTCGCCATCGACCCCGGCGACCCACAGGCCCGGGTCAATCTCGCGCTGGCCCTGCTGCGCTGGGACCCGCCGCGGCCGCATCACGACCCGGCCTGGCCCGTCGACCCGCGCGAGACCGGGCGGGCCAGGCGGGCGTTCGAGGTCTGGTCGCGGCAGGTCCGCCTGCTGGTGGCCGTGGCCACGATCGCGATCGCCGGGTCCGCGCTGCTGCTCGACTGGGGCACGCAGGCGCGGCTCGCCGGCTTCGCCGTGCTCGTGCTGCTGGTGCCGGTGACGGTCCGGCAGGCACGGCGGGTGGGCCTGTGGCCGTACGCGGGCGCGATGCTCGCCCGGGACCCGTGGCTCGGGGCCTC
The DNA here is from genome assembly GCF_040649755.1 of Nonomuraea sp. NPDC048882. Classification (NCBI taxonomy): domain Bacteria; kingdom Bacillati; phylum Actinomycetota; class Actinomycetes; order Streptosporangiales; family Streptosporangiaceae; genus Nonomuraea; species Nonomuraea sp. NPDC048882. Next base: position 200,856 of record NZ_JBEZGB010000004.1, on the reverse strand, counting down.
CGTGGTGTCGGCGGCACTGTCGGCGCCGGCCTTCGCCGGCTGGCTGCTGCTGGGTTCTGTGCACGTGCTGCCGGCCGCGCTCGACCCGGTCTGGGCCGGGCTTGCGGGCATCGCCGTACTCGGCTGGCCGGCGCTCGCGGCCCTGCGTGCCCTGACCGAGGCCTGGCGCGGCCACCCCCTGCGCGCCCTCGCCGAGACCGAACGCGCGGGCGAAACAACGCGGGAGGCCGAGCGGGCGGTGCGGCGGAACGCCGGGGTGGCGTTGTGGCTCGTGCTCGGACGGACCTGGTCGGTGCTGGTGGCGCTGCTGGGTGCGGCACTCGCGGTGGAGCCGGGGCTGGCGGTGGCCGCCGTGGTGGTGCCGTACCCGCTGGTGCGCGGTTATCTGCGCGCCCGGCGGCGCGGCGATCGGTGGCTGGCCGCCGCGACCTGGCTCGTCGTGCTGGCGGCCGGCGCGGGCGCGGCCGGCGGGCTGCTGGGAGCGGCGTGGGCCTGGCGGGCCGGTACGGGCGCGCTCGGGGCGGCGGCGGTCGTGTTCGTGGCGCGCGCCCTGCACGCGTGGTGGCGCGGCGGCCCGGGCCCGTGGCGGTCGTCGCTGCTCATGTGCGACCTGCCCATGGGCGCCGAGCCGTCGGTCGCGCTGGACTCCGGGGTGCGCCAGACCTTCTCCTACGCCCGCAGCATCGTCCTGGCCTACGGCGACGCGTACGGCCCCAGGGTCGCCGGGGCGGTGGCCTCGGTGACCTCCTCGGGCGAGCTGCGCCTCATCGCCGAGACCGAGGCGTGGCAGGCCATCGAGGACGACCCCCGGGTGGCGGTGTTCGCCTCCGACCCGCTCCAGCGGCGGTTCTGGGTCGAGGTGCGCGGGATCGCCCTGGCCGACTCCGACGTCATGCGCGTCACGCCGAAGCAGGTGCTGGTGGGCGAGTTCCCCGGCCGCCACCAGCGCCGCTGACCGCCCGCCGGATCCGGCGCGCACGCGTGCCACGGACCGGTCACTGGACGCGGCCACACCCACGGTAGAACATTGTTCTATGGACATCCTGCGCACCCCGGAAGAGCGCTTCGCGGACCTGCCCGGTTTCCCCTACGAGCCCCGCCACACCGAGGTCACCGGCGGCCTGCGCATGGCGTACGTGGAGGCGGGCCCGGAGGACGGCCCGCCCGTCGTGCTGCTGCACGGCGAGCCGAGCTGGTCGTTCCTCTACCGGCACGTCATGCGCGAGCTGGCCGCGGCCGGGCTGCGCGCGATCGCCCTCGACCTGATCGGCTTCGGCCGCTCGGACAAACCGGCCGACCCGGACGCGCACACCTACGCCGCGCACGTCGAGTGGACCCGCTCCCTGCTGTTCGACGCGCTGGAGCTGAAGGACGTCACCATCGTCGGCCAGGACTGGGGCGGCCTCATCGGGCTGCGCATCGCCGCCGAGCACCCCGCGCACATCGCCAGGATCGTGGCCGCCAACACGGGCTTGCCGACGGGTGACATTCCCATGCCCGACGTCTGGCACCGGTTCAGGGACACCGTGCGCAAGGCGCCGGTGCTGGACGTCGCCCGGCTGGTCCAGGCCGGCTGCCGGACGACGCTGCCGCCGGAGGTGCTGGCGGCCTACGACGCGCCGTTCCCCGGCGAGTCGTACAAGGCGGGACCGCGCGCCATGCCGGGCCTGGTGCCGATCACGCCCGACGACCCGGCGGCGCCCGCCAACCGCGCTGCCTGGACGATCCTCACCACACTCGACCGGCCGTTCCTGGTGGCCTTCTCCGACAGCGATCCGATCACGGGAGGCATGGCGCCCGTTTTGCGGAAGAACATGCGCGGGGCGGCTGGCCTGCGACATCCCGTGATCAAGGGCGCAGGCCACTTCCTCCAGGAGGACGCGGGGGCGGAACTCGGCCGTCAGATAGCCGGTTTCGTGACCTCCGCCTAGCGTGTCAGGACCGCCCAATCGTCGGTCTGGTGCGGTATAACCGGGGGCGGACCGGGGAGGCGTGATGCGTGAGTCCGACAGGGCCCAGGCCGCGGGGCGGGCCGCGGCGCGGGATCTGTTCGAGAAGGTTCGGCAGCGTTATTTCCAGATTCCCCCGGCCGTGCGCCGGGTGCTCTACGTGGCCGCGCTCGTGGCCACCATGGGCCTGGGCGCCGCACTCGGGTGGGATCTGCTCAAGACCTTCCCGCTCGTGCTGCTGCTGCTCGCGTTCGTCGCGCTGACCATGCGCTATCCCAGGGCCGCCGCCACCGCGCTGGTCGTGGCGGGCTGGGCGGTGCTGGCGCTGGTGGTCTTCAGCACGCTGTTCATCCCCGGCGCGCCGACCGTGCACCTGATGGTCTTCCTCGCCCTGCCCGTCGCCGGGGCGGCCCACCTCATCCGCTGGGTGACGCCGTGGGTGACCACGCTGATGGCGCTCGCCCCCGCCGGGCTGCTGGCCGCCGCCCTCTCCCCCGTCTCCGACCGGATCGCCGTCTGGGTGGCCTGCGCCGCCGCCGCGGCCGTCCTCGTCCACCGGTTCCTGCTCGCCCGCCGGGCCAAGGCCGCCAGCGCCGCGGCCGAGGCGCAGCAGGTGCGGGTCAGGGTGCGCGAGGGCCGGCCCGACGCGCCCGGCGACAAGCAGGGCGCGCCGCCGCAGATCTCGGTCGAGGAGGCGCTCGGCGAGCTGGAGGCCATGATCGGGCTGGTGCCGGTCAAGGAGCAGGTACGCTCCATCGCCGCCTCCATCGAGGCCGGCCGGCTGCGTGCCGAGGCCGGCTACACCACCGGCAGGCCCACCAGGCACTTCGTCTTCGTCGGCCCGCCCGGCACCGGAAAGACCAGCGTGGCCCGCGCGCTGGCCAAGATCTTCTACGCGTTCGGCCTGCTGGAGACCCCCTACGTGGTCGAGGCCCAGCGGGCCGACCTGGTGGGCGAGTTCCTGGGCGCGACCGCGATCAAGACCAACGAGCTGGTGGACCGGGCGCTCGGCGGCGTGCTGTTCATCGACGAGGCGTACGGGCTGATCAACTCCGCGGACGGGCAGCCCGACCGGTTCGGCGCCGAAGCCGTGCAGACCCTGCTCAAACGGGCTGAAGACGACCGCGACCGGCTCATCATCATCCTGGCCGGCTACGAGCAGGAGATGGGCGCGTTCCTGTCCAGCAACCCCGGCCTGGCCAGCAGGTTCGCCACCCGGGTGCGCTTTCCCGGCTACTCCCCCGCCGAGCTGGTCGAGGTCACCGAGCTGCTGCAGCGGCGCAGGGGCGACACGATGGACGACGAGACCCGGCGGGTGCTGCTCGGCCTCTTCGACGACGTGCACCGCCGCGGCCTGATCGACGAGCTGGGCAACGCCCGCTTCGCCCGCAGCCTGGTCGAGGCCGCCGCGCAGGCCCGCGACGTGCGCGTGGTGGGCGCGGGCGGCACGCCGAGCACCCACGACCTGGTGACGACCATCACGCCCGACGTGACCAAGGCGTTCGACGAGCTGACCGCGCGCTTCCGCGGCTACGTGGCCACCCCCACGCTGGAGGAGGCGCTGGCCGACCTCGACAGGATGGCCGGCCTGGCGCCGGTCAAGCGACAGGTGCACGCCATCGCCGCTCAGCTCCAGGTGGCCAGGATGCGGCAGGAGCGCGGGCTGCCCACCCCGCAGCAGATGCGCCACTTCGTCTTCCTCGGCCCGCCCGGCACCGGCAAGACCACGGTCGCCCGGGTGCTGGGCCGCATCTTCGCCGCGCTAGGCCTGCTGGCCAGGCCCGACGTGGTCGAGGCGCACCGGGCCGACCTGGTCGGCCAGCATCTCGGCGCGACCGCGATCAAGACCAACGAGCTGGTGGACCGGGCGCTCGGCGGCGTGCTGTTCATCGACGAGGCCTACAGCCTGGTCAACCCCGGCTACCAGGGCGGCGACGCGTTCGGCGCCGAGGCCGTGCAGACGCTGCTCAAGCGGGCCGAGGACGACCGCGACCGGCTCGTCATCGTGCTGGCCGGCTACGAGCGCGAGATGGGCGCCTTCCTGTCCAGCAACCCCGGCCTGGCCAGCCGCTTCAACCAGCGGGTGGCCTTCCCCAGCTACTCGCCTGGCGAGCTGTCGCAGATCGCGGTGCTGCTGGCGGAGAAGGCCGGCGACACCTTCGACGACGAGGCGCTGCGCCGCCTGGACGAGGTCTTCACCTGGGTGTGCGAAGACCGGCTGATCGACGGACTGGGCAACGGCCGCTTCGCCAGGTCCCTGTTCGAGCGGGCGGCCATGCGGCGTGACGTGCGCCTGGCCGCCCACGCCTCGCGCGGCGGGTCGGCCAGCGCGGCCGATCTGACCACGATCACCAGCGAAGACGTCCGCACCGCCGTGGACGAGCTGTCCGGCCGCTGAGCTTCTTTGCCGCTTCCGTGCGCGGAGGCGCTCGCCTGGTGTAGCTATATGACTACGATGAGCCACGAGTCGGTGGCGGTCGGTGTAGCCGCGCTGCGTACGTGCGGGATGCGCGCAGGAGGTGGGGCGATGGCGGGGTTCCTGGCCCGCAGACTGCTCAACTACGCCGTGCTCGTCGTGCTGGCGGCCAGCCTCGCCTACCTGGTGGCGGCCACGGCCCTCGACCCGCGCTCCAACTACGCCGATCGCACGCCCAAGCCGCCGCCCGCCGCGGTCGACGCCCAGCTCGACGCGCTCAACCTCAACGACAGGACCCCGCTGCTGCAGCGCTACGCCACGTGGGCCGGCGGCGTGCTGCGCGGCGACTTCGGCAAGACGGTCGCGGGCGCGCCGGTCGGCGAGGAGCTCAAGCGGCGGATGGGCGTGACGTTCCGCCTGGTCATCCTGGGCCTGCTCTGCGGCAGCCTGCTGGGGGTGGCCGTGGGGGCGCTGGCGGCGGTGCGGCAGTACGGGTGGTTCGACCGGCTCTCTGCCGGGCTGTCGTTCCTGGTGCTGGCCGTGCCGGTGGTCGTGCTGGCCAACATGCTGATCCTGCTGGCGGCGTGGGCCAACCAGAACGTGTTCGGCCGCCAGTTGCTGCTGGTCAGCGGCGAGTACAGCGACGGGCTGGCCACCGGCTGGTGGGGCCAGGTGGTGGACCGGTTGCAGCACCTCGTGCTGCCGACGATCTCGCTGTCGGTGGGGCTGATCGCGGTCTTCAGCCGCTACCAGCGCAACATGATGCTCGACGTGCTCGGGGCCGACTTCGTCCGTACCGCCAGGGCCAAGGGGCTCAGCAGGCGCCGGGCGCTGACCCGGCACGCGCTGCGCACCGCGATGATCCCGGTCGTCACCTACTTCGCGTTCACGTTCGGGGCGCTGCTGACGGGGGCGACGTTCACTGAGAAGATCTTCGGCTGGCACGGCCTGGGCGAGCAGCTGATCGACTCGATCTTCGGCAACGACGTCAACACCGTCGCCGCCATCTCCCTGCTGGCCGCGGTCGCCGTGCTGCTCGCCGCGCTGGCCGCCGACCTGCTGCACGCCGCGCTCGACCCCAGGGTCCGGGCCTGATGACGCTGTCCGAGGAGGAGCTGGCCGAGGACCTGACCGTCGGCGCGCCGGTCAGGGCGCCGTCGCGGGCGCGGACGGTGGCCGGGCGCTTCTTCCACTCCCCGCAGGGGTTGATCGGGTTCGCGGTGCTGGCGCTGATGTTCCTGCTGGCGTTCGCGGGGCCACTGGTCAGCCCATGGACCTACACCGACAAGGACTTCACCGCGTTCATGCAGCCGCCGTCGGCGCACCACTGGTTCGGAACGCTCCAAACGGGCTCCGACGTCTTCGCGGTGACGCTGCGCGGCATGCAGAAGTCGCTGGTCGTGGGACTGCTGGCGGCGCTGGTGTCCACGGCGCTGGCGGCGGTCGTGGGGGCGTTCGCCGGCTACTTCCTGGGCTGGACCGACCGGGTGCTGAGCTGGGTGACGGACCTGCTGCTGGTCTTGCCGGCGTTCCTGGTCCTGGCGATCATGTCGCCGCTGTTCGGCTCTGGGCAGTGGCCGCTTTTCGTGATCATGCTGGCGCTGTTCCTGTGGATGGTCACCTCCAAGATCGTGCGGGGGATGGCGATCTCGCTGCGGGAGCGGGAGTTCGTCCAGGCCGCGCGCTACATGGGCGTGCCGCCGGTGCGGATCGTCTTCCGGCACGTGATCCCCAACCTGTCGTCGCTGCTGATCGTGGACGCCACGCTCAACGTCAGCAGCGCGATCCTGACCGAGACGTCGCTGTCGTACTTCGGGTTCGGCATCCAGCCGCCCGACGTGTCGTTCGGGACGCTGATCGCCGAGGGCTCCCTGACCGCCGTGTACGCGCCGTGGACGTTCTGGTTCGTGGCCGGGCTGCTGGTGGTCACCGTGCTCGCGGTCAACCTCGTCGGCGACGCGCTGCGTGACGCCTTCGACCCGTCCTCGGCGAAGGGGGCGCGATGAGCCCGGCCCGAGGCGCGGGGGCCGCGCCGAGCCCGGTCCGCGGTGAGGGCGCCGCGACGCGGCCGGTGCTTGAGGTCAGCGACCTGACCGTGTCGTTCGGCGACGTCCGCGCCGTGCGCGGGGTGAGCTACTCCGTACGTCCAGGCGAGGTCCTCGGCATCGTCGGCGAGTCGGGCTCGGGCAAGTCGGTCACCTCGGCGGCCGTGATGGGGCTGCTGCCGCCGGGGGCGCGCGTCACCGGCTCGGTGCGCCTGCACGGCCAGGAGCTGATCGGCGCCCCGGAGCGCCGGCTGAACGCCGTCCGCGGCAGGTCCATGTCGATGGTGTTCCAGGATCCGCTCTCCGCGCTCACCCCGGTCTACCGGGTGGGTGACCAGATCGCCGAGGCCGTACGCGTGCACCAGCGGGTCAGCAGGGAGAGCGCCCTGATCAAGGCCGTCGAGCTGCTCGACCTCGTCGGCATCCCCCACCCCTCCGAGCGGGCGCTGGCCTTCCCGCACGAGTTCTCCGGCGGCATGCGCCAGCGCGTGGTGATCGCGATGGCCATCGCCAACGACCCCGACGTGATCATCTGCGACGAGCCGACCACGGCGCTCGACGTCACCATCCAGGCACAGGTGCTGGAGGTGCTGAAGCGGGCGCAGGCCAAGACCGGGGCGGCGATCGTCATGATCACGCACGATCTCGGGGTGGTGGCCGGGTTCGCGGACCGGGTGCTGGTGATGTACGCCGGCCGGCCGGTCGAGGTGGGCGACGTGGACGACATCTACTACCGGACGCGGATGCCGTACACGGTGGGCCTGCTCGGCTCGATCCCGCGGGTCGACCGGGGCGCGCGGCAGCCGCTCGAGCCCATCGAGGGCAACCCGCCCTCGCCGGCCGCGCTGCCGCCCGGGTGCCCGTTCGCGCCGCGCTGCCCGATGCGGATCGACGCGTGCGACGAGAGCGAGCCGCCGCTGGCCGAGGTCGCCGGCGGGCATCGGGCCGCGTGCATCCGCTGGGAGGAGGTGGGGCCGCGCGGGCCGGCCGCGCCCGAGGCCCCCGGCGGGCTCCCGCTGCTGCGGGTGCGCGGGGAGCGGACCGTGCTGGAGGTCAGCAACCTCGTCAAGGAATATCCGCTGCTCAGGGGGGCGGTGTTCAAGCGCAGGGTCGGCACGGTGCACGCGGTGGCGGGCGTCAGCTTCGACCTGCGGCAGGGCGAGACGCTGGGGCTGGTCGGCGAGTCGGGCAGCGGCAAGACGACCACGCTGACCCAGATCCTGGAGCTGGCCCCGCCGCAGGAGGGCAGCGTCGTCGTGCTCGGCCACGACACCGCGCGCCTGCGCCGCTCGGAGCGCACGGAGATCAGGCGCGACATGCAGGTCGTCTTCCAGGATCCGCTCGCGGCGCTCGACCCGCGCATGACCGTGCACGACATTCTGGCCGAGCCGCTGCGCACCCACGGCCGGCCCGATGCGGGGCGGCGGGTGCGCGAGCTGCTCGCCCTGGTCGGGCTCGACCCCTCCCACGCCGCCCGCTATCCGCAGGACTTCTCCGGCGGGCAGCGGCAGCGCATCGGCATCGCCAGGGCGCTCGCGCTGGAGCCGCGGCTGCTGGTGCTGGACGAGCCGGTCTCGGCGCTCGACGTGTCGATCCAGGCCGGGGTGATCAACCTGCTCGACTCGCTCAGGGCCAGGCTCGGGCTGTCCTACCTGTTCGTGGCGCACGACCTGGCCGTGGTGCGGCACATCGCGGACCGGGTGGCGGTGATGTACCTGGGCAGGATCGCCGAGATCGGCCAGGTCGACGCCGTCTACGACGCGCCCGCGCATCCGTACACGCAGGCGCTGCTGTCGGCGATCCCGCTGCCCGATCCGGTACGCGAGCGCTCCCGCGCGCGCATCCTGCTCGAAGGCGACCTGCCCAGCCCGGCCCACCCTCCGACGGGCTGCCGATTCCGCACCAGGTGCCCCAAGTTCCGTGCCGAGCTCACCGACGCCGAGCGCGAGCTGTGCGTCGGCGTCGAGCCCGAGGTGCGGCTGCTGGGGGCGGACCAGGGGGCGGCCTGCCACTACGCAGACAGGCGCGAAGTCGTGTAGACCTCGCTCGATCCAGGAGGAAATCCGCTCGATGAAAGCATCACGTCTAGTCGTGTCCGCCGCGGTGACGGGCTCGCTGCTGCTGGCGGGCTGCGGGAACGTCCGGGGAGGCGGTTCCGGGCTCCAGGACAGCCCTGGGGACGAGCGTACGATCAGGGCCTTCGACATCAACCCGCAGCCGCGCGAGAACGTCAAGGACGGCGGGACGCTGCGCTGGGGCATCAACGAGTTCCCCACGCAGTGGAACAGGAACCAGGTCGACGGCAACCTGGCGATGGCGGCCGTGGTCAGCAACGCGCTGCTGCCCTCGCCGTTCGTGTCGAACGAGAAGGCCGAGATCTCGATCGACCGCGACTACGTGCTCAGCGCCGAGGTGAGCGACCAGCGGCCCAAGCAGGTGGTGACGTACACGCTCAACCCGAAGGCGAAGTGGTCCGACGGCAAGCCGATCACGTGGGCCGACTACGAGGCGCAGTGGCGGGCGCTCAACGGGCGCGATCCGGCCTACCGCATCGCCTCCTCCACCGGCTACCAGGACATCGAGAAGGTGGCGCGGGGCAAGGACGACTTCGAGGTGGTGGTGACGTTCGGCAAGCCGTTCGGCGACTGGCAGGCGCTGTTCGGGCCGCTGCTGCCGGCCTCGACCAACCGCAGCGCGCAGGCCTTCAACGACTCCTGGGTGAACAAGATCCCGGTGACGGCGGGGCCGTTCAAGTTCGGCGGCTTCGACCAGACGGCCAAGACGATCACGCTGGTACGGGACGACGCCTGGTGGGGCGACCGCGCCAAACTGGACAAGATCATCTACCGTGCGTCGGAGCAGGACTCGCTGATCGGCGCGTTCGGCAACGGCGAGCTCGACATCATCGACGTGGGCCCGTCCGCGCCCGGTTACGCCCGTGCCAAGTCCACCGTGGGCGCCCAGGTGCGGCAGGCCGCCGGGCCCGACTTCCGCCATTTCACCTTCAACGGCGCGAGCGAACTGCTGAAGGACCGCGAGGTCCGGCAGGCCGTGCAGCTCGGCATCAACCGCCAGGCCATCGCCCAGTCCGACCTCCAGGGCCTCGACTGGCCGATCACGCTGCTGAACAACCACTTCTTCATGAACACCCAGGAGGGCTACCAGGACAACGCCGGAGCCCTCGGCGCCTACAACCCCGAGCGGGCCAAGCAGTTGCTGGACGCGGCCGGCTGGAAGCTGCACGGATCGGTCAGGCAGAAGGACGGCAAGCCGCTCGACCTGCGGTTCGTGGTGCCGTCGGGGGTGCAGATCAGCAAGGCCGAGGGTGAGCTGGCGCAGAGCATGCTGGCCCAGATCGGGGTCAAGCTCACCATCAAGGCCGTGCCCAGCGACGACTTCTTCAGCAAGTACGTCATCCCCGGCAACTTCGACATCACGCCCTTCGCCTACATCGGCACGCCCTTCCCCGTCTCCAGCAGCTACGCGATCTACGCGAACGCGGAGGACGGCAAGACCTGGAACGCGAACTTCGGGCGTACCGGCTCGGCCGAGATCGACCAGGCCATGAGCCGGGCCGCGCAGAGCCTCGACCCCGTCAGGGCCCGCGCGGCCACGAACGCGGCCGACGCGCTGCTCTGGAAGGAGGTCAACGTGCTGCCGCTGTACCAGCGGCCGCAGAACGTGGCCGTGCGGGAGACGCTGGCCAACGTGGGGGCGCGCGGCTTCTTCGACCTCCGGTACGAGGACATCGGCTTCACCCGCTGAACCGCGGGCCGCGCGCGGGCGGGGTGACTTTCACCGCTCCGCGCGCGGTGTTCAGGACGCGGCCTTCAAGGACGCGGCCTTCAAGGACGCGGTGTCAAGAAGAAGTACCGGCCATGACGCGGTCGACGATGCCGCTGTCGCCCTCCTGGCGGGCGCAGTGCGCGCAGCAGTACCAGTGCTCGCCCGCCTGCACGCCGTGCCCGATGACCTTCGTGCCGCAGTGCTCGCAGATGGGCGCCATGCCCTCGATCGCGCACTGGAAGCAGTCGAAGGTGTGCACCGCTCCCTGCGCGTGCACCTCGAACGCCATGTCATAGTCGTTGCCGCAGGTCTCGCAGACAGCCATGATGATCCCCTCATACAGTCGATCCGCCCGGAGGACTACCCGATTCCGGGGTTGATTTGCCCCAAGAAACGGCCATATTCCGCCGCTCGTCCGGGCCGGCGGCGCTCGTCTGGGTCAGCGGCGTTCGACGGCGGAGCGGGCCACCAGCGGCAGGCCCAGCAGGCCCAGCGCGGCCAGCGCGGCGGGCAGGCCGAGCCCGCCGCTCAGCCCGGCCACGAGCAGCGGGCTGAGCACGAAACCCGTGTAGGACAGCGTGGACACCCCCCACACCATCGTGCCGCTGGAGTCGTCGGCCGCGGCCCGGCTGAGCAGGGCGGGCACCATCGGGCCGAGGGCCAGCCCGGTCACCGCGAACCCGGCCAGCGAGACCGCCACGCCGCCGCCGAGCGCCGCCAGGGCGATGCCGGCGCCGCCCCCGAGCCCGGCCACCAGGTAGAGCGCCCTGAGCGACGTCCTGGGCAGCGCCTGCACGATCAGCCGGCCCGCCGTCAGCGCCGCCATATAGACCGAGGGGGCGGCGCTGGCGACCAGCGGCGTGGCGTCCCTGTGCTCCTCCAGGAGCAGGACCGACCACTGCTCGACCGAGTTCTCGATGATCAGGACGCAGGCGGCCAGCGCCCCCAGCACGACCACCGCGCCCCACAACTTGCGCCAGTCTGTCCCGGTGGCGGATGGTTCCGGCAGGCCGCGGCCCAGGCGCAGCGCGAGCGGGGTCAGCGCCGTGGCGGCCACGAGCAGGGCGACGACGACCAGCACCGTGCCGGCGCCGAGGCCGTACGAGCGGGCCAGGCCGGTGAGCGGGGCCGCCGCGATGACCGCCACCGGGAAGGCGGCGTGCACCGGCTGGAAGAGCCGGCGCCCGCTCTCCCGCTCGGCGCGGCCCGTGGCCAGGTTCAGCGCGATGTCGAGGGCGCCGCTGAACGCGCCGACCAGCAGCAGCGCCAGCGCGAGCTGCCAGGCGGTGCCGGCCAGGCCGATGACGGCGACGGAGAGCGCGAACAGGCCCGTGGTCGCCATCAGTGCGGCCCGCTCCCTGCCCCTGGCCAGCCGCCCGGTCAGCGCCATCGCGGGCAGGGCCCCGACCGGTACGGCGCTGAGCGCCAGCCCCAGCTCACCCGCCGAGATCCCCAGCTCCAGCTTGACGGCGGGCAGCAGGGCCGACCACGACCCCCAGAACACGCCCCACACCGCACAGACCGCGATCAGCGGCATTTACCGGCACCCCTTGATATTTCGGTCAAGTCGCAGTAAAGATCGTCCTTGCCTTTATTACCCTTTGAAGGGACGCTCGTGCTCCTCCGTACGGTCATCGCCGCCAGCCTGGTCGCCGCCGGGATCGCCGCCACCCCCTCCGCCGCGTACGCCGCCTCGGCCGCGTACAGCCCGGAACGGGTCTGCGGCAAGGGCTTCAAGCGGGTCGAGGACGGCCACCGGGCGATGAGGACCTCCAGGGGAGCCGTGTTCGGGCACGTGTACCTGATGTATAGCAAGCGCAGCGGCAAGAACTGCGTCGCCACGATCAAGACGCGGTACACCGGCACCCGTACGCTCACCGGCGCCTCCATCGAGGTCAGGGGCGGCGGCCGGAGCGAGGACCAGCAGAAGTACCGCTACTACGCCGAGACCGGGCACATTCAGGGCGCCTGGAAGTGCGTGCGTTACGCCGGCTGGACCCGCGATCCGCGCGGCCGGATCGAGGCGTCGGGCGGGCGCGCGCACTGGGGCAACTGCCGCGGCTGATCAGGGGTAGGGGTCGGGGAACGAACCTTTTTCGCCGGAGCTGTCACAACGGGACCCGCTGTCCTGTCCTAGCTGGCACCGACGAGAATACGGAGGTTCCCATGAGCCAGAGGCTTGACGTCTCCAAGCACGTTCCCGAGATCTACCGCCACTTCTTCGCGGTGGAGAAGCTGCTGCACGACAGCGAACTGCCCGCGGCTACGCTGGAACTGGTCAAGCTGCGGGCCAGCCAGATCAACGGCTGCGCCTACTGCGTCGACATGCACAGCAGAGACATGAAGAAGTCCGGCGAGAGCGACGAGCGGCTGTGGATGGTGGCGGCGTGGCGAGAGGCCACGGTGTTCACCCCGGCCGAGCGGGCGGCGCTGGCGCTGACGGAGGAGGCGACCAGGATCGCCGACCGCGCCGTCGTGGCCGACGACGTGTGGCGGCGCGCGGCCGAGTTCTACAGCGAGGAGCAGCTCGCGGTGCTGGTCGTGGCCATCGCCATGATCAACACGTGGAACCGGATCAACGTGACCGCGCGGGTCGCGCCGCCCGTGTGAACCCAGCCGAGTCCGCAGAAATGCATTGAGCGGACGCCCGGGCCCGGTTAGGTTGACGCGCATGGCGGGTGCGGACCCCGCCCGCCATGCCGTCGCCCGGACGGAAGGGGGAGCTCCATGAAACGCGTCAGAGTCAGGAAGCAGGCCGCGAGGCGGCGCCGCCGGCTGACGGTCGAGCTGGATCTGCGTACGCCGTCCGGCCGCGATCTTCCCTACTGAGGTGCTCCTTACACCGAACTTACGGGGGTATCTGTAGATAACATAGGTAACAAGAACATCACGGGGGGCTCACGATGAACAGGCTTGTGGCAGTGCCGCCACACATCGCCAGGCACAAGATCCGCGACATCCGCTCGGTGGATCGCCGCAAGCGACCCGCAGAACCCGCGCCGGCCGACCCGGTGATCGATCTGCGTGCCTACGCGGGCAGAAACGTCATCCGCTTCCCCGGCGGCCCCACGCCGGCCGCCTGAGAACGCGGTGAAGACGTAAGACGGGCCGTCAGCCGTACAGGCGCTTGGCGTACGTCTCGCCGTAATAGCTTTCGAGCTCTTCGAGGCTCTCTTCCACCTTCTGCGTCTCCTTGACCAGCTTGGCATGGGACGGCAGCGCGTCGGTGGTCCAGTTCTCCGGCTTCCACAAGGACGAGCGCATGAACGCCTTGGCACAGTGGAAGAAGATCTGCTCGATCTCGACCACGAGCGCCAGGTCCGGCCGGTGCCCCTTGACGATCAGCTCGTCGAAGAAGGGCGCCTCGCGCACGAGCCGGGCCCGGCCGTTGATCCGCAGCGTCTCGTTGCGGCCGGGGATCAGGAAGATCAGCCCGACGTGCGGGTTTCTCAGGACGTTGAGGAATCCGTCCGCCCTGCGGTTGCCGGGGCGGTCCGGGATCGCGATCGTGGTGTCGTCGATGACGTGCGCGAACCCCGCCGGATCGCCCTTGGGCGAGACGTCGCAGGTGCCGTCGGCGCCGGACGTGGCGATGAGGCAGAACGGCGAGGCCGCCAGCCACTCCCGGTCGCGCTCGTGCAGGAGCATCCGTTCCTTGGTCGCGGCCCTCGGCATGACCTCGCCGAGCAGCTCGCGCAACTCGGCCTCCGACTCGATCTCCGCCCAGCTCATGCGATCTCCATTCGGGGTGTTTCGCTTATTTTGTCAGGAGCGGGGTCAGTAGCCGATGGGGTTTTCGCAGGGCGAGACTCACCTGGTCCTGCCGGGTGTCGTCGCGCAGCCCGGGCCCGGGGCGGACCTCGATCTCCTCGATCGGCACACCCCTGCCGCAGGCGGCACAGAACGACACGTCGTCGAGCCTGGTGCCGCAGGACACGTGGTGGTACAGCCGGCGAGGGCCGTTGGCGGCGAGGTGGCGCTCACCCCACGCGCCCAGTGACAGCACGGGGATCCAGAGCCCGCGCCCGACCGGGGTCAGGACGTATTCGTCGCGCGGAGGCGCGTCCTGGTAGCGGCGTCGTTCGAGGACGCCCGCCGCGACGAGCGCCGACAGCCGCTGGGACAGCACGGCCTTGGGGATGTCGAGGTGGGCCTGGAAATCGCCGAAGCGGCGCACGCCGTACATGGCGTCGCGGATCACGAGCAGCGTCCATCGCTCGCCGATCACTTCCAGGGCACTGGCCAGTGAGCAGTCCTGGCCGTCGTAGTTCTTGCCGAGCGCCATGAGCCCATGTTAGTTCATTCACCGAACCGTGGTAGCCTGCGCGCCATGAGTTCAGTGACCGAACCGACACGTGTGCCTCCGTACACGCTGGCCGTGGCCTCGTCGGCGCCGCTGCTGGTGATGGCCTCTTTCACGCTGCCGATGGTGACGCTGCCGCAGATCTCCCGATCGCTCGGCGCCGGTCCGACGGGGCCCGTGTGGATCTTGGGCTCCATCGCGCTCGGGCTCGCCTCGCTGCTGCTGGTCGCCGGTGGTCTGGCCGACGACTACGGGCGCCGGCGGGTGCTGGTGACGGGCACAGGCGTGCTGGCCGCCTCCAGCGTGGCGGCGGCGCTGAGCACGAACGTCGCCGAGTTCGTGCTGGCCAGGCTGGTGCAGGGCGGGGCGAGCGCGGCGATGCTGGCCGCCAGCCTCGGCATCGTGGGGCACGCCTATCCGGCGGGATCCGAGCGCGTGCGGGCCACCGGACGGTACGGGGCCATGATCGGGCTGGGCACCCTGGCGGGGCCGCTCGTGTCGGGGCTGGGGTATTCGGTGATGAGCTGGCGGGCGACGTACTGGCTGATGGGGTTGTCCGCGCTGCTGCTGACGCTCGCCTCGGCCCGCGTGCTGCGGGAGTCGGGCGGGACGGTGCCGCGCAGGTTCGACCTGCCGGGGGTGGTGCTACTCAGTCTGGGCATCGCGGCGCTGGTCGCGGGGGTGACCGAGGGGCGTGTGGGGTGGTCGCGGCCGGTCGTGCTGGTGGCGTTCGCCCTGGCCGCGGCGCTGATCGCGGCGTTCGTGGCGGTGGAGCGGCGGCGGCCGGAGCCGCTGCTGGACCTGCGGCTGTTCGGCCGGGCGGAGTTCCTGGTGGCGACCGCGGGCGCGCTGGTGGTCGGGGTGGCCATCGTCGGGCTGATCGGCTATCTGCCGACCGTGCTGGAGGCGGCCCACGGGCTGACACCGCTGGACGCGGGGCTGCTGCTGAGCGTCTGGGCGGGGCTGTCGTTCGTGTCGTCGCTGCTGGCCAGGCACGTACGGCTGGGCACGGCCGCCCGGCTGGCCCTCGGCTTCGGGCTCAGCGCGGCCGGGTTCACCGGGCTGCTGGCCACGGGCGCGTCACTGTCACTGCCGCTGGTCGTCGCCGGGCTGGCCGTGAGCGGCGTGGGATCGGGGCTGATCAACTCCTCGATCACCCATCTGGCCATCGAGAGCGTGCCCGCGCACCGGGTCTCCATGGGGTCGGGGGCGAACAACACCGCCAGGTCCTTCGGCTCCTCGCTGGGGTCGGCCGGGATGGCGGCGTCCGTCGGGGGCTTCGGGCTCGCGCAGGGAACGGCCGTCGCGGTGGGGGCCTGCGTGGCGCTCACGGGCGTAGCCGCCCTCGCCGCCCTGCGGGTCCGCTCGTAAGTCATCCCCCTTCGTCGTTGAGAGCGTCACCAGCGGCGGGCCTGGGCCATCGCGCCGAGGAGGGCGTCGCGTTCCAGCGCGAACCTGCGCGGGTCCATCCCTTGGCGCTCGGCCCGCAGGTGCAGCAGGGTCAGCTCGGTCGCCGCCTGCTGGTAGTCGCCCATCGCCCGGCCGAGCCCCGCTCCCCTGGCCCACTTGCGGGCCGCCTTGCGCGTGGGCAGCGTGGTCAGCATCCGGACGTCGGCGTCGGTGACCAGCCCGGTCTGCTGGTAGGCGGGCAGGTAGTAGGCCATCCTGGCGACGAGGTGGCGGCGTTCGACCACGGTCACGACGATGAGCAGCACCAGCGCCGCCATGATCACCAGGTAGGCCGCGCCCAGCCAGGACAGCGAGTTGGTGGTGGCGGCGCCGTTCCAGAGGCCGTGCAGGAAGACCGCGGCGCAGTAGCCGAGCGGGATCGCGGCGTACCTGAACGCCGTGCGCCGGGTCAGCGCGTACGCGACGCCGAGCCCGATCATGGAGGTGTAGATCGGATGGCCGAGCGGGTCGATCAGCCCGCGCAGCACGAAGAGCTGCACCGCGCCGCCCGCACCGTCCTCCCCGAACGCGAGCAGGTAGTAGCCCACGTTCTCCACGGCCGCGAAGCCGAGGCCGGCCATGGAGGCGTAGACGATGCCGTCGGTCAGGCCGTCGATCTCGACCCGGCGGCGCAGCAGGAGCAGCAGCGCCGAGCCCTTCAGCGCCTCCTCGATCACCGGCGCCAGCACGACGGTGCCGATGTTCTCGACCGCGGACGACGTGTAGCCGGCCCGGAGGAACAACTGCTGGCCGGCCAGCGTCAGCGCGATCCCCGCGACGATGGCCACCCCCGCTCCCCACGCGAAGGCGAAGGCGAGGTTGAGCTTCGGCTCGGGTTCGAGCCGGTCGAGCGAGAGCACGGCCGCGAGCAGCACCGGCAGCGGCGCCACGGCCAGCAGCGCGGACAGGCCGAACCCGATGGGACCGCCGGAGAGCAGCATGACGGCCAGCACGATCAGGGCGAGGACGCCGGAGACGACCAGTCCGATCAGCAGGGCCTTACTGGGACGCTGAACGAGCAACGGAGCAGTCATGGTGGTGCCTCTTTTCCCTTCGGCTCCGCCCACTATGCGTGCCGCGTATCTACAGCCGCTTAACGATCGCTTGATTCGCGGTAGTACGGGTCTGCGACCACGGGCTCACCCTCGGTGTACGCATACACCTCCCGGCCGGAGACGAATACTCTCAGCGCCCGGCTCATGACGTCCAGTGGATCGCCCGACCAGATGACCACGTCCCCGTCGAGCCCCGGCCGCAGCGCGCCGACCCGGTCGTCCAGGCCCATGATCCGGGCCGGGTTCACGGTGATCGAGCGCAGCGCCTCGTCGCGGTCGAGCCCTTCCTTGACCGCCAGCGTGGCCTGGTGGACGAGGAAGTGGATGGGCACGACGGGATGGTCGGTGGTGATCGCCACCTCGACCCCGGCGCGGGCCAGGATGCCCGGGTTGCGCAGGCTGCGCTGCCGCAGCTCCACCTTCGACCGGCTGGTGAACAGCGGGCCGATGATCACCGGCACGTTCCGCTCGGCCAGCGTGTCGGCCAGCAGGTGCCCCTCCGTACCGTGGTTGATCACCAGGCGGTAGCCGAACTCGCCGGCCAGCCTGAGCGCGGTGGCGATGTCGTCGGCGCGGTGGGTGTGCTGGCACCACGGCAGCTCGCCGTCCAGCACCCGGACCAGGACCTCCAGCGTGCCGTCACGATCGAACGGCTTGCCCTCCGCCTCAGCGGCCGACCTCTTGGCCTTGTAGTCCTGCGCCTTCATGAACGCGTCGCGGATCACGGCGGCCACGCCCTGGCGGGTGGACGGCAGCTTCTTCTGGTCGCCGTACACGCGCTTGGGGTTCTCACCGAGCGCGCTCTTGACGCTCACCGGCTCCCGCAGCAGCATCTCGTCCACGGACCTGCCCCAGCACTTGATCGCGACCGTCTGGCCGCCGATCGGGTTGCCGGAGCCCGGCTTGATCACGGCGGTCGTCACGCCGCCCGACAGCGCGTCGCCGAAGGCCAGGTCGGCCGGGTTGATGGCGTCGAGCGCGCGCAGGCGGGCGCCGTTGGGGTCGGTCATCTCGTTGGTGTCCTGACCGGCCCAACCCTCGGCCTCCTCGTAGACGCCGAGGTGTCCGTGAGCCTCCACGAAGCCGGGCAGCACCCAGTCGCCCGCGGCGTCGACCACCGTGGTCCCCTCGGGCACCTGCACGTCCCGGCCGACCGCGATGATCTTCCCGTCCTGGATGAGGACGGTTCCGCCGTCGATGGGGTCGCCGTCGACGGGTACGACATATCCGCTGGTGATAGCAAGATTCATGACTCGTAAACTATCGGGGAGTGGGTAGCGGGCCATCA
Organism: Nonomuraea sp. NPDC048882; assembly: GCF_040649755.1. Lineage (NCBI taxonomy): Bacteria > Bacillati > Actinomycetota > Actinomycetes > Streptosporangiales > Streptosporangiaceae > Nonomuraea > Nonomuraea sp. NPDC048882. Next base: position 182,565 of record NZ_JBEZGB010000004.1, on the reverse strand, counting down.
TGACCTCACAGCTGTACCGCCGATGGCTGCTCGAACTCTGGAACGGCGACTTCGGCCTGGCCCGCGAACTGGTCACCCCGTCCTTCGCCGGCCACTGGCCCGGCATGGAGGTGTCGGGGCCGGAAGGGCTGGTCGAGGCACTGGAGCAGGCGCACGCGCCGTTCGCCGACGTCAAGGTCAGCCTGGACGTGGGACCGATCGTGGACGGCGACCTCGTGTCGGCGCGGTGGACGTTCGCGGGGACGTACCGGGGCGGGCTGCCCGGCGCGACGGCGGCGGAGGGGACCAGGATCGCCTTCAGCGGTCACGACATTCTGCGGGCCGAGGACGGCAGGTTCGCGGAGTACTGGGTGATCTCCGATGCCCAGACCTTCATGCGACAGCTCGGTATAGGTTGATAATTCCTGATTTCTGAGCGCGAGGGTGGTGCATGTCCTCCGAGATCCACGGCCCCGGCGCGGGCCCGGCCCCACGACCGCTGGGGGACGAGGAGCTGACGGGCCTGCTGGCCAAGCAGCAGTTCGGCGCGCTGTCCACCGACCAGGGCGGCGGGGACCCGCAGATGTCCACCGTGCTCTACACCTGGGACCCCGAGCAGCGCGTGGTACGGATCTCCACCAAGGCCGACCGGCCCAAAGTCCGCCAGCTGCACAAGGACCCGCGCTGCGCGCTCTACGTGGCCAGCGACGACTTCTGGTCGTACGCCGTGGCGGAGGGCCAGGCGGAGCTGTCGCCGGTGACCGCGGAACCGGGTGACGAGGTGGGCCTCGAACTGCTGGCCATGCGGCCGGCGTTCGCCGCACCGGCCGACGCGCAGACGTTCCTGCGGCAGATGGTGGCGGATCGGCGGCTGGTGATCAGGCTCAGAGTCTCGAATCTGTACGGGACCGCGCTGTCGGGCCTGCCTGATCAGCCCGACCTGCCCGGTCTACCTGGTTTGCCCGGCCAGTCCGGTCACCCTGGCGCGCCCGGTCAACCCGGCCTTCCTGGCCTCCCTGACCTGTCCGGCTTGTCCGGCGGGTGAGGCCACGGCGAGCGCAGCCGTCCACCTGATCGCCAACCTCCCGCCCCACCCTGACAGCACCGCGCGTACCGAATGCCCGCGCGAATGCTCGCGTATCGAACGCCCGAGCGTCGCATAGCCGCCCACCGCATACCCGCACGTCCCATACCCGCGCGCCGCATACCCGCACGTCCCATACCCGCGCGCCGCATACCCGCACGTCCCATACCCGCACGCCACATGCTCGTCTGCCGGATGCTCGCGTGTCGAATGCTCACCCGCAGGGCATCCCAGGGCTACTCTTCTCTCAACTTCAAGTCACGAGACGTTGTCATCGTCGAGTCGTTGTCTCTCCCCAGCTGAGGAGACCCATGTTCAGGCGACTCGCCGTCACCGTCTCGACCTCCCTCACCCTCCTGATCACCACCACGGCCCTGCCCGCCCACGCGGAGACCACCACTTTCGCGGACACTCCCACCATCGTGGCCCACCGCGGCGCCTCCGCCTACGCCCCCGAAAACACCATCGCCGCGTTCGAACTGGCCGCCACGATGGACGCCGACATGTTCGAACTCGACGTCCAGGAGACCAAGGACCACCAACTGGTCCTGATGCACGACACGACCCTGACCAGGACGACCGACGCCGAACGGGTCTTCCCCGGCCTGTCTCCCTGGAACGTCGGCGACCTCACCCTCGCCCAGATCCGCCGCCTGGACGCCGGTTCGTGGCTGTCCGGCGAGTACGACGGCGAGCGCGTCCCCACCCTCGCCGAGGCCCTGCGCGCGATGAGCGGTTCCGGGCTCGCGCTGCTGCTCGAAGTCAAGTCACCCGGCCTCTACCCCGGCATCGAGGCCCGCATCGCCGACGAACTGCGGCGTTCCCCCTGGTGGCTGGAGCCGGGACGGCTGGTGGTGCAGTCGTTCGACTGGGACTCGATGCGCGCCTTCGACCGGCTGCTGCCCGGAACGCCGATCGGCCTGCTCGGCACACCGTCCACCGGGCAACTGCCCGCCCTGGCCAGGTTCGCCGACCACATCAACCCGCCGTACACCACACTCACGGCCGCGTACGTGCGCCGCGTCCACTCTCTCGGCATGGACGTCCTCACTTGGACCGTCGACAGCCCCGCGACCATGCGCCTCATGCTCTCCCACGGGGTGGACGGCATCATCACCAACAGACCGGACGTCCTCCACGACCTGATCACCGCCTGACGATCACCCACGAATCACGGCGTGCGACCGGCGAGCTGGGCCGACGCGTGGGCCCGATCCCACGCCCACCGCAACGCAACCCAGAACACCACCGCATACCCGCCGAACATCCCCAGCAGCAACACCATCAACGCCTGCTCCGGCAACCCGGTCGCGTCCATCGCGTAATCGATCACGGCCACGTAGTCGCGTTCGGCCCAGTGCCAGATCACGTACACGAAGAGCTGCAACAACGGGCTGACCACGAACGCGGTCACTGCCACCGTCACAAGCACCCGCCCCCGCCCAACCCGGTCACCCCCACTCTGACCACGCGACCCCTGATCACTTCCAGCCCGATCACGGCGGCCCCGGCCACTCCTGCTCCGGGCCGCCAACAGCCCGATAGCCGTCCACGCCACCACCTGGGTAGCCACCACACCGGAGACAGCAACCAGAACATTGCCCCACGGATCCGGCGCATCCCTGTGGTAGTCGATGCAACAATCCAGCCCGACGATCATGTCCTCATTGCCGATCAACCAGGCCACCACCACCATCGCCAGCCGATGCACCCCGTACAACAGCGCCCCGAACCCCACGGCGAGAACCGCGATCCGCCTCATAAGTCGGAGCATGACCGACACACCCCACCAGGTCCAGCGCGCATAGGGTGTCGCGTGATGATCACACAACCACCTGAGCCGCCCTACATCACGGCCTTGCGACCCAAGTTGGCGACAACGTCGGAAGCTCGGGCATGGCAAGCCGTACGAGAACTGGCCCGGCATCCGGCGCCCGCCGGTCAGGCGCGTACGGCGCTGACGCTGGCCGGCCAGTTCGCGGCCAAGCTGACCTCGCCGCACACCGACAAGCTGCTGAAGCTATGGCCGGAGTCGACCGATCCCGAGGCATTCGCGGAGTTGGTGCTGACGCCCGCGTTCGTACGGGAAGGGCGTACTGAGCTGACGTTGACCAAGGTCGCTTCCGTCCCGGGCCTGCGCCACCTGACCGCCCTGCGCTCCTTGCGCTTCGAACGCTGCCGGAACCTGTCCGACCTCTCCGAGCTCGCCGGGCTGACCGGCCTGACGGAACTCGACCTGAGCGGCTGCGTGTCGGTCACGGACGTGGAGCCGCTGGCCGGTCTGACCGCATTGAGCAGCCTCGACTTGCAAGGCTGCTCCCTGGTGTCGGACATCTCCCCGCTGATGAGGCTGCACGAGCTGCGCACCCTGGACCTCATGGGAACCTCGGTGGCGAGCCTCGACGGCATCGCGGAGGGCATGCCCCGGCTGGAGGACCTCAATCTGCAGTCCTGCCGTGCCCTCCGGGACATCGCACCCCTGTCGGGTCTGCGGCACCTGACCGCGTTGTGGCTCAGCGGCAGCCCGAACCTGAACGGTCTCGACGGCCTGGGCCACCATCCGCATGTGACCTCGCTCGGCGCCCCGACCTGCCCGCTCACCGATCTGAGCGCGTTGTCCCGCCTGCCGACGCTGACTGAGATCACCATCTTCAAGCGTAACCGGCTCACCTCGCTGAACGGGCTCGAAGGGCATCCGTCGATCAGAACGGTCCATCTGGTCGAGACCGAACGTCTCAAGGACCATTCCGCCCTGGCCACCATGCCCGTCCTCCGCGAGCTGAGCCTCCACCGACTGCACCACCTCACCGATTTATCCGCCTTCAGCGGCCTGTCGCACCTGGAGCGGCTCGTCATCCACCAGGGCCGGCAACTGCGCAGCCTGGGCGCAATCGAGCTTCCGGCGCTGCGCTCCTTGAGCCTGTACGGCTGCGAGTCCTTGACGGATCTCGGCGACTTGTCCGGACTGCCGGCGCTGTCCAAGGTCCTGATCCATGACTGTCCGAAGCTGCCCGCCACCACAGCCGCCGACCTCGTGGCCTCGGGCATCGAGGCGCTCTAGTACTGAGCGGGAAGCCGCTACCCAGCCATGGTGATCACGTCCGATTTCCGCCAGCCGAGACACCCTGCCACCAGCGATGCTGGAAGCGTGGGAACGGAATCAATTTCGCCGACACCCCCTCGCACTCACGGAACGAAGGGAGGCACGATGCCCCTGACCGGGCACAGGACCCACACGGTGGTGGACAGCCCCGTCGGCCCTCTCACCCTCGTCGCGATCGACGGAACCCTCACGGGCCTCTACATGCGCCGCCAGCGCCACCGCCCTCCCGAGGAGACCTTCGGCGTACCGGACCCGGAGCCGTTCACCGAGGTCATCACCCAGCTCCGGGCCTACTTCGAGGGCCGTCTGACCAGCTTCGACCTGCCCATGGTCTTCAACGGCACCCCGTTCCAGCAACAGGTCTGGACGGCCCTGCAAGAGATCCCGTACGGCGAGACGATCAGCTACGCCCAGCTCGCCGACCGCATCGGCCGCCCGACCGCCGCCCGAGCCGTGGGCCTGGCCAACGGCAAGAACCCCATCGGCATCATCGTCCCCTGCCACCGCGTCGTGGGCTCCACCGGCGACCTCACCGGCTACGGCGGCGGCCTGCCCACCAAACGCCACCTCCTCGCCTTCGAAGCCGGCACCCTCGACTCCACCCTCTTCTGACCCTTGGCTCCTGTGACGCTTCTTCAGGATGATGGCCGAATCCAAGGGTGGCATCCCGAAACCTGCCGATCAGAGGCCCGGCATTCCCCCTTGCACAAGTTAAGGGCAGAAAGCGAACAGTATGCCCGCTTTCTGCCCTTAATCAGGCGTTCTCGCCTACGCCACCAAGGTACTGGGGGAGATCACTTATTCGGAGGGTGCGGTATTCCCCCGCTGGAGGTCCTCAGCTCGGGCGGCGAGGTAGACGCTCCAGTCTCGTTTGGCGATATCGGCCCATCGGACGGCGGTGTTGATGTGCAGGCCGAGGATGTCGGCAAGGACCGGTGGGGGGATGTCCTCGACCAGGGCGATGAGGGCGGCGTTTCGGGCCGGGCGGGCGTCGATGCCGTGCTCGAGTAGCTTGCGGCTGAACCCTGACGGGCCGGCGGGCTGACCAGGGACGCGGCCGGGAAACAGCCAGGTGACCGGGACGGCCATGCGGCTGCGGTTGACCGGGGCGGCGGCCAGCTGGCGCAGGAGGGCTGCGAGGCGGGGCGGGATGAGCAGCGGATGGCGTCCAATGTCCAGGTAGGTGCCGTCGTCGTGATCTCGTAGGTGCTCGCCGCGCAGCTTTCTGATGCGTGAGGTGGGCATGCCGAACAGCAGCAGCAACGCTCCGGCGGCTCGGACGTCGAGCGGCAGGGCGCTGTCGGTGAGGCAGCGCTGGAGCTGGTCCCAGCGCTCTTGCTCATCCAGGATGTGGGCCGGGTCCTGGCGAGGGATGGCCGGGATGCTCAGACGAGGAGCGATGCCGCGGTCCGCGGCCCAGCCCAGGAAGTAGCGGATGGTGTAGTTGCGGGTGTTGCCGACGGCCAGCCAGCGGTCCAGGTCGGACTGGGTGAGGGTGGCTAGGCTGATGCCGTGCTCGTCGAGCCAGGTCAGCAGTTCCAGTGCGATGCGGATCCAGGTGCGTAGGAACGCGCCCGTGCTGGCAGGCTGCCGGCGCTGCGTGGCTCGGCGGCGGGCGCGTTTGAGCAGGAACCAATGGACATAGGGGCGGACCAGGCGGCCGTGCTCGGCGGGACGGCCGGCCAGGAGCGTGTTCAGCCAGGCGGGGATGCGGTCGAGGTCTTCGTGGCGCTCGGGCAGCACGCCGGCGTGCACCAGGGCCTGGCGGACGTAGTGCTCGTAGCGGCCGGGCGGGAGTTCGTCGAGCAAGTCGTGGGTGATCGTCTGGCCGCTGGCCGCCAGTTCGGCGAGCAGGCGGGCGTTCGGGCTGCGGTGGAGCCAGCACAGCACTGCGCGGGCGTCATCGGCGCTGGCCATGGCCTTCACCAGGGGCTGCAATTGGGCGCTGACCTGACCGTCGGGGCCGGCCAGGTGCTGTTGGAGGCGGACCTGCAAGATGCAGCGGGGGCAGCGGCCGTCGGCGTAGAGGCGTCCTCCGGCGCCGCAGCCGGGGCAGATGTAGGCGCCGGGCAGTCCGGCGCAGGGTCCGCAGATTTCCTCACCGTCATCGCCGCGGGCGATCAGGGGCTGGCTGCTGCCGCAGGTGGCGCACTGCTCGGGGTGATCCAGCACCCGGACGTAGCAGGCCGGGCAGACCGGCCCGAGCGGCCAGTAGGCGTGGACCCGTCGTAGCTGGTCGCAGAGTGCGCAGGGGGTCTGTCTGTGGGGGCGGCATGAGCGGCAGACGAAGCCGTACTCGGCGTTGTTGGAGCCGGGCTTGACCTGGTGGCAGATCGAGCATTCGGCCGGCGGCGGCAGGTTGCAGCTTTCACAGATGTCGGGGCTGTCGGCGGTGGCCCGCCGGCCGATGATCCGCTGTTTGCCGCACATGCCGCAGGTCCGCCTCGGCTGGCGAAGCCGCCGGTAACAGGACTGGCAAAGGACGGCGTCGGCGTCATTGACCTTGGCCGGGCCCACTCGTCCGCAGGCGGTGCAGGTGCGCGCGGGAGCCGTCCAGCAGTTCAGGCATAAGGCTTGGCCGTCCGGCTGCCGGGTGACAGGCATGCGCGTGTGTCCGCAGCCCGCGCACTCCTCGACGACCTGAGGGTCGACGCGGTAGCACGCGGCGCAGATGCCGCCCTCTGGGCGGCGGGCCAGGATGCGCGCGGTCCGGCCGCAGCGGCTGCAGGTCTTCTTGTCGCCCCGGGCGCCGCAGGCTTGGCAGACGCGCCCGCCAAGCCCGAATCGAGGCAGATCGATCCCGGTGCGGCCGCACTGCGAGCAGCCTGGGACGACGGCTTCGGAGCATCCGGCCTCCCGCAGGGCATGCGCGAGGCGCACCACCACGGCCGGACAGCGCGGATCAGCGGAGATTAGGGCGTCAGGGTGAGCGGCCAGGTGCTCATCCAGAGCGCGCAGCGGAATGCCTCGATCTGCGCCGATCTCTGCTAGCGCCTGCCTGGCTGCGGCTTGGTCGAGCCCTGGTAGGCGGGCGGTCAGCGTGGCGGTGATCCGTTCCCGGCGTTCCTGCCGCTCTTCGGCCCGTCGCTGGTCGCGGGCCCGGCTCATGAGCCGGGGCGGCGGATCTGGGTCCGCCGGTGCTGGGGCAGCGACGGTGGCTGGCTGCCGTCGGCGGTCTTGGGGACTTGGGTGTTGACCGCGTCGATGTGGATCAGGTCGTTCGGGGTGCACTCCAGGATGTCGCAGAGCGCGGCCAGGGTGTCCATCGACAACCGTTGCGGTGGCTGGGTGACCAGCCGGAACACCTGCTCACGAGACAAGTGGACGCCGCGCTCGGCCAGCGGCGCGACCAGGTCGGTTGTCTGGAACATGTCCCGGGTGGCCATCAGCTTGCGCAGGTTCCAGACGATGCCCATCTTCTTGATCACTCGTTCTCCCAAAGGTCGGGGTGGCGGCCCTGCAGCGCGCGTCTCACCAGCCGGTTGCGGTACTCGTCCGAGATGCCGGTGTAGATCGCCGTGGTGCTCGCGTACTCGTGTCCGACCTGCAGTGACACGAACCGCTCGGGGTAGTCGAACTCCACCAGGTGCGTCACGTAGCTGTGCCGCAGCGAGTGCAGATCAAGCTCGGGCGGCAGGTTGGCCGCATCGCGAGCCTGGGCGAAGGCGGTGTTGAGGCCCCGTAGCGACATGCGGCCAGCCCGCTCGGTGACGAACAGGGCGGGCAACCGCCCCGGGGAGAATGACGGCCGGACGTCGGTGATCCAGTCGTCGAGCACGTCGACGATCCAGTCCATCTCCTGGACCGTCAGCACGGTGCGGCGCTTGGGCGGGCTGCCGCGTGAGGCTTTGCCGTAGCGGACGTATAACCCGCCATACTGCCGGAACTGGGGCATTTTCGGGGCGCGCCGCAGATCTCCCAGATCCAGCATGCGGGCCTCGTTGCGGCGCAGGCCGAACGCATAGATGGTCTTGAGCAGGGCTGCGTCCCGCCGCGCGGTGAGGCTGCCTTTGCGGCCGAGGGCCTGGGTTTGCTCGACTCGTGCGTCGACGGCGTCGAACAGGGCCTGGACCTCATCGAAGGTCAGCGGGCGCCGTCCCGGCTGCCCCTCGTACTCGGCGACGTGCGCGACCCGGTTGTCCTCGGTGAAGATCTGCTGCGGTGTCATCCCGAAGCGGCGTTCGCACTCCTCCGGCCAGCCGTAACGCCGGTCGATGAGGTAATTCATGAACAGCGCCAGCGTCGTCTCATAACCGCGGCCGGTCGACATCGCGATCGGCCGTGACCGGTTCGGGGAGCGCAGGTGGGCGATGAAGTCCTCGGCGTCGGCCGGTCGCCATTGCCAGGGGTAGGCGTTGGTGAACTCCACCAGCCGCCGCACCATCGACAACCGCGGACTGATCGTGGCCTTCTCGCTCAGGAAGCGGGTCCGATGCTGACGCGCCCACCCCGCCAGCATCGCCTCCAAGACGGCCTGCTCCGGGTCGAGCGGGACGACGCCTTCGACCAGTTCCAGATGTGCCGCGCTAGGCAGATCAGCAGCTTGAGCCACAGCCACCTCCGTTGCATCGATTGCAACATTGTTGAGGCTGTGAGGTAGCGGCGCAACCACATCTGGACAGCCCGCCCTGTGCAGGCGGCCATAAGCCAGTCAGACCTGCGAGTTGTCGTCCGGGGGAAGGATGAGTGGCGAGGCCAGGTCTCCTTCGTCGCGCGCTATGACTTCGACGGTCGCACCTTCACCGGCCAGATACTCCATCATCACTTGCCCCTGCTTGAGCGCCGAGGCCAGGGACTGCCCACTGGCGATGGCAGTGTAGAACTTGGCCGCGAACGCCTTGGCCGCGATGTCACTGACCGCGTCGAGCATGGCGATCACCACAGGAACGCTGGTCAGCAGCTTCTCCACGCCGGCGAAGGAGTGGCAAGCGTTGAGGACAACAACCTGCGGAGGCTTGTCAGTAGCTCCCAAGGCTGTGGCCAGAAGTCCGTAGTCGACGTCGGCTCCCTCGGGCATGTTGCCCTCTGTCCCATCGAAGACCAACCCGTCTTCGAAGCCGTGACCGGAGAAGTGGACCAGCTGCGGACGCTGTTCGTTGAGAGCGGTGATCAAATCAGGGAGGGTCGCCGCTGGCCAGTCCCGGATGTCTATGAGCTCGCGATGGAGAGCACCGCGCACTCCCTCTCGAACCTCTCGCACTTCTCGGTCCACTCGAAGACGATCTTCCCCGGTTGGACTCGCGGTGAGATAGGCCACCCGAAGGATTTCCGGCGCGGGGGCGGAACGGCGAGGCATGAGCTCCGCAGGCGAGTCATCACGGACCTGCACGAGTTGCCGTGCATGGGCGAGTTCGTTCCGTCGCCGCTTGCGGGCGGCCTGTTCTTCGAGCTTCACGGCAGCCTCTCTCGCCCGTAGCAATATGCCTTCTTTATCAGCAAGCCTCTTCTCAGCCCTGCCGAGGCTCTTTGCTAGGTCTGCAGCCTTCTTATCCGCCTTGTTCGCGCTGTCCTCATAGCGCAGCGCGTCTCTGAGATATCTCTCGGCGATCGAGGCCGAAGACGTACGCCTCGCCGACCCCGTCTTCTTCGCGGCAGCCACCCTCGCCTTGGTAGCTGCGGCCTGCTGATCTGTCAGCTTCCTGCGGAGATCTGCGATCTCGCTGGTCACTGTGGCGACCTGCTGCTGAGCGAACTTCACACTTGCCACCGGGTTCCTCCCAGGTGAGACCTGTCCGCCTTTCGATCGAAAGCGCCGTCCGACACCGCCCCCAGTAGGACTTCAACTCTCGATCGTGGTGGGTGCCCGCTTCTCAGGCCGGGCACCCACCATTTACGACCGCCGCCTACAGCGGCTGTGCAATCTGCCGCTGTAGCGGATATTTTCTTCCTCACTCGGCGCAGAGCTGTTGCGCCTAATACAACTTGGCCCGTTTTCAGCTGCAGCCGCTGGTCGAGCCGCAGCCCTCGCAGACGTAGCAGCTGCCCGCCGGTCGCATCTTCGTGCCGCACGTCATGCAGAGCGGTGCGTCCGCCGTGAAGCGCTGGTGGCTTTCCAGGGTCAGCTCCTGGACCGGCTGCTCCTCCGTCTTCGGCTGGGCGGCCTCGATCGGTGCCGACTGGGCCAGAGTTTCCCGGTCCATCGTCTCCTGCAGCGCCGCCGGGTCCTCGCCACGCTGCTGGGCGGCGCGTTCGGCCGCCGAGAAGATGCCCAGCGCCGCTCGCTCGTCGTAGGGCAGGTGGTCGAGCGCCAGGCGGCGGAAGATGTAGTCCATCACCGAGGTGGCCATCCGGATGTCCGGGTCGTCGGTCATCCCGGCCGGCTCGAAGCGCATGTTGACGAACTTGCTCATGTACGTCTCCAGCGGCACCCCGTACTGGAGCCCTATCGAGATCGCCACCGAGAAGGCGTCCATGACGCCCGCGAGCGTCGAGCCCTGCTTGGACATCTTGAGGAAGACCTCGCCGAGCCCGTCGTCGGGGTAGGACGAGGCGGTCATGTAGCCCTTGGCGCCGCCGACCGTGAAGCGGGTGGTCATGCTCGGCCGCTGGTTGGGCATGCGGCGCCGGGTCGGCCGGTTGACCTCGATGACCTTGACCTCGGGCTCCTGCGGCTGCGCCTCCTTGACCTCCTGCTTCTTGGAGCCGTCGCCGGCCGACAGCGGCTGGCCCACCTTGCAGTTGTCGCGGTAGACGGCCAGCGCCTTGAGGCCGAGCTTCCAGCCCTCCAGGTAGACCTGCTCGATGTCGTCGATGGTGGCCGACTCGGGCAGGTTGACCGTCTTGGAGATGGCCCCGGAGAGGAACGGCTGCGTGGCCGCCATCATGCGCACGTGGCCCATGGGCGCGATGGCGCGTTCGCCCATGGCGCAGTCGAACACCTCGTAGTGCTCGCGGCGCAGGCCGGGCGCGTCGACGACGTGGCTGTGCTCGCCGATGTACTCGACGATGGCCTCGATCTGCTCCTGCTGGTAGCCGAGCTGCTTGAGCGCGCGCGGGATCGTCTGGTTGACGATCTGCATGGACCCGCCGCCGACGAGCTTCTTGAACTTGACCAGCGCCAGGTCCGGCTCGATGCCGGTGGTGTCGCAGTCCATCATGAGACCGATCGTGCCGGTGGGCGCGAGCAGGCTGGCCTGGGCGTTGCGGTAGCCGTTCTTCTCGCCCAGCTTGAGGCACTCCGACCACTGCCGGGACGCCTCGTTGTGGATCTTCGCGTCCATGCCGCCGACCGTGCGCAGGTCGTCGTTGGCCGCGGCGTGCTTACGCATGACGCGCTTGTGCGGCTCGGCGTTGCGGGCATATCCGTCGTACGGGCCCACGACCGCGGCCAGCTCGGCGCTGCGCCGGTAGGACACACCGGTCATCAGGGACGTGATCGCCGCCGCCACGGCCCGGCCGCCGTCGGAGTCGTACGCGTGCCCGGTCGCCATGAGCAGCGCGCCCAGGTTCGCGTAGCCGATGCCGAGCTGCCGGTACGCCCGCGTCGTCTCGCCGATCTTCTCCGTGGGGAAGTCGGCGAACGTGATCGAGATGTCCATCGCGGTGATGATCAGCTCGGTCAGCTTGACGAAGTCGGCGATGTTGAAGGTGTTGTCGTCCTTCAGGAACTTCAGCAGGTTGATGCTGGCCAGGTTGCAGGAGGAGTTGTCCAGGTGGACGTATTCGCTGCACGGGTTGCTGGCCGTGATCCGCCCCGTCTCGGGGGTGGTGTGCCAGTCGTTGATCGTGTCGTCGTACTGGACACCCGGGTCGGCGCACTCCCAGGCGGCCTTGGCCATTTTGCGGAACAGGTCCTTGGCGTCGATCTTCTCGATGACCTCGCCGGTCAGGCGGGCCCGCAGACCGAAGTCGCCGCCCTGCTCCACCGCGCGCATGAACTCGTCGGAGACGCGCACGGAGTTGTTGGCGTTCTGGTACTGGACGCTGACGATGTCCTTGCCGCCGAGGTCCATGTCGAACCCGGCGTCCCGCAGCGCGCGGACCTTGTCCTCCTCGCGCGCCTTGGTCTCGATGAACTCCTCGATGTCGGGGTGGTCGACGTCGAGCACGACCATCTTGGCCGCCCGGCGCGTGGCGCCGCCCGACTTGATCGTCCCGGCCGAGGCGTCGGCGCCGCGCATGAACGACACCGGCCCGCTGGCCGTGCCACCGCTGCTGAGCAACTCCTTCGACGAACGGATCCGCGACAGGTTGACCCCCGACCCGGAGCCGCCCTTGAAGATCACGCCCTCTTCCTTGTACCACTCCAGGATCGACTCCATCTGGTCATCCACGGAGAGGATGAAACACGCGCTGACCTGCTGCGGCGACTGCGTGCCCACGTTGAACCAGACCGGCGAGTTGAACGCGAACACCTGGTGCGCCAGCGCGTGCTTCAACTCGTGGTCGAAGATCTCGGCATCCTCTTCAGAGGCGAAGTACCCGTTCTCGATGCCGGTTCTGGTGTAGACGCCGACGACCCGGTCGATCAGCTGCTTCAGGCTCCACTCGCGCTGCGGCGTGCCCACGGCGCCGCGGAAGTATTTGGTCGTCACGATGTTGGCCGCGTTGACCGACCAGAACGCGGGGAACTCGACGCCTCGCTGCTCAAAATTGATCGAGCCGTCGCGCCAGTTCGTCATGACGACGTCGCGGCGCTCCCACTGGATTTCGTCATACGGGTGCACACCGGGCTTGGTGAAGATCCTCTTCATCTTCAGTCCTTTGCGCGGACGCTTACCCCCGCGCGCGACTGAACCGCTGGCCGTCTCCGTCATGACTCCCCCTTCTCCGCCTTCAACTGTGAGATCTCGGCCTCGAAGTCCGCCAGGCTCTCGAAACCGCGATATACCGATGCGAACCGCAGGTAGGCCACCTCGTCGAGCTCCCGCAGCGGGCCCAGGATGGCCAGGCCCACCTCGTTGGAGGGGATCTCGGCCGCGCCCTTGGCCCTGATGGCCTCTTCCACCCGCTGCCCGAGCTGCGCCAGCGAATCCTCGCTGACCGGCCTGCCCTGGCACGCCCGCCGCACGCCCGCGACGACCTTGTCCCGCGAGAACGGTTCCGTCACTCCGCTGCGCTTGCTGACCATGAGCAGTACGGTCTCCTGCGTGGTGAACCTGCGCCCGCATTCGGGACAGGTGCGCCGGCGCCGGATGGCCGCGCCGTCGTCCGTGGAGCGGCTGTCGATGACCCTGGTGTCAGGGTGGCGACAGAACGGACAGTGCACGCTTCTCGCCTCCAAGACCTGCGGCCACCACACGCGCCCTCACCGCCATGACGGGATGCTCGCGCACACTCCACGGGTGCCCATGGAGCGGTCATAGAAACACAAGGTGTGGTGAACTACATCGGTGTAACTACTAGATGTTGTGGTCCAACCGTAGAAGCGAGCGACCATGAACGCAAGTTGAGCCGGCCCTTCCCGCCGAAGTCCCACCGAAGTCGCTGATCAGCCCACTGCCCCCATCCGCCCCGGGCGTGTCGGCCGATCGTGAGTGATCTTCTTGCAGGTGAGGCGTCACATCGGTTGCTCCGGGCCTCGTTCGTGAACAAACCTCACAACGGTACCGAACGACACCTCCACCGCTTCCGCCCCGCCCCATGAGCCTCCGTCACACACCGGTCTTCAGCACTTTCCATACGTACGCCCATTACGCCCTCTGATCCCTCGCACCGGGATCCGTTATGTATAACCCCTCTCACCTGCGCTCTCATCCCTCCACAGGGCCTGTCCGCCCAGGATTCCTCGGGCTTTTTCGGCCGCTCCCAGGCTTGTTCGCGGTCGGCGTCATACGACTGCGCCGGCCCCCTCGGGCCGCTCTCGTGCGCCGGTCGCTTCGGGCGCGACATTCGTCTGCCGGTGCTTCACGGCCCCGGCGGTTCACGACGTGCTCGGGAATGGTGGCGCCGGGCAACCCGCCCGGGCGGCCACGGCTGAGCTCTGTGCCACTCTCAGCCGCTGCCCGGACGACGAGGACTTCCAGCCCCTGCACGCGGGGTTGTCCGAGACCAGTGTGGCCTTCCGCGATCGGGCAGCCGGGCACAGGCCGCCAGGCAGAGGACGCCTGGGACGGGGCCGTCACCCGGCGCTTGCCGGCAGGACGCTCCCGTCTGACCAGGCAGGCCCAGCTCTCGGCCTCTGCGAGAACCCGTGGCGAGCGACGGCCCGACCGAATGTGGCGGCCGGGGGCGGACGGGCGGGGGTCCTCCTCGTCAGCCCGTCAGCCGCCGTAAAGCCGTCGGCCGCCGTAAGGTCGCCACTCGCCGTGAGGTCATTGCTCGCCGTGAGATCGCCGCCCATTGTGGGATCGCTGCTCGTTGTTGATTCGTTGCTCGGCGTAATGCCCTCACCAGTCGCGGGGCTGCTATTCACCGTGAAGCCGCTGTATGCCGGGAATGCCCTCGCCAGCTGTGTAGCCGTCACTCACCGTGGGCCGTTGTACGCCCACAATGCCCTTGTGCGCTGTGGAGCCGTCACTCACCGTCGGGCCGTGGTACGCCCGCAATGCCCTCGTCCGCCGTAGGGCCGTTGTTCGCCTTGGCCGTTGTTCGCCTTGGCCGTTGTTCGCCGCCAAACAGTCAGCAGCCGTGAGCCCCGAGATCGTCGCAGTGCCAGCGGTTGTTGTGATCCCCCACAGTCACCGTAAGGCGGCGGTGTCGTTCGGGACGTACAGTCGGCTGCCGGGTCGGATGAGGGAGTCGGGCAGGCCGTTCAGCCGCTTGATCTCCTCCACCAGGGCCGTGGGGGTGTCCCCCTCGGAAAGTGCCTCGGCGATCTTCCACAAAGTGTCCCCCTCGTGAACTTCCACCCACGGCAGCCCAGCGTGGCCAGTCACTACGACCTGGACGTCCGCGTGCCCCGCCGCCCGCGTACCGAGCCAGAATCCCCCGAGCGACAGCAGCGCCACCACGGTCACCAGCACGACCCGGCCCCGGCGCGTCAGCCGGACAGGGGTAGCGCCGTTCCGGGTCAACCGCACCGGGGCAGCACCGGTCTTGCTCAGCCGAACGGGACCGGTCCCGGTGCCGGTTCCGGTACTGCGCCGCCCCTGGGCACCACGTCGCCTCGCAACGCTACGCTGCCCGGCGCTGTCGCGCCGCCCTACGCCGTCGCGCTGCCCCTCGCTGTCGCGCCAGCCCTTGGTGTCGCGCCGCCTCCCCTCGGCACCGGGCTTTCTGCCAGCGATGCGCCGCACTTCAGCGCCGTTGGGCCGGCCGGAAGGGCCGTTCGGACGGGATGCGTCGCCCGCCCGGGAGGACGAGCTTTTCCGTCGCAGGAGACGACCACCTGCCCGGGAGAGCAGGCCGCCCCGTGCAGCGACACCCCGTACTGCACCCTGGGAAGTCGCACCCCGTGCAGGGACGCCCCATGCAGCGGGGGGAGCGCTCTGCCGCGAGGTCGATCCGGCTCTCCGAGGTGGTGATCCCATCCGTGAACCGGCCCACCCAGGCGGTGATCCGATCCGTGAACCGGCTCGCCCAAGTGATGCTTCGTTCCGCCGAGACGGAGATCCGCCCTCTTGAGCGGGCGAGCCCGCCCCCTGGATGAGGGAGCCGATCCGCCATCGTCCGCCGGCGGACGATGATCGTCTTGCGGCGGATGACCGCTCGTCGCTGATCGTGGATCTGCTCCCTTCGGTGGTGACCGGGCGGAGCTCCACTCCTGGTTTGCGGGCCGACGCGGCGTCATCCGCGCCGTCCGGCGTGCCGCTTCTCCGCCCCCGTCGCGATCTCGTGTTCGCGGACGGCATTGTGTCGTCGGAGTCGTCACTCCCCGTACGCGGTGGCGGGACGAGGCGCAAATGGGATCTTCCCCCACCAGTTGCGCGGGGCCCCAACCTCTTACCGGAATTCGCTCGGACACCGGCCTTCACCCGCGTATTGTCTCCCCGTCGATCCTTACTCTGCGTGGCATCGGCTATCAGTGTGAGCTGGTTGACGTCTTCGCTGGTCGTGTCCATATTTGTGGGCGTTCGCATGGATGACCTCCTGCCGTGTGGCCTGAGGAAAAGGCCAATAAAGATCAGCAAATCGAACACGGTGTCGATCGAACTCCCGTACGATGTTGTACACCACACTGGCGACTTTTTCGAGGAAGACTCGAACAATTGTTTGAAGATGATCTTCAACAGCGATACGGTCGCTGTGTGCGACATCAGGACCACGGACCGGGAGGTTCGCCGGTAAGGCGGGCCGCCAGGCGAGGAGGAGGAAGAGCATGACCGAGCGGGATGGCGCAAACGGGGTCAGCGACCTCGCGGTGCGCCGGCGAGACTCCCTGGGGCTGACCCCCAGGCAGCGCAAGATCCTCGAGGTGATCCGCGACTCGGTGCAACAGCGCGGATATCCGCCGTCCATGCGCGAGATCGGCGAGGCGGTGCAGCTGACGAGCACCTCCAGCGTGTCGCATCAGTTGACGGCGTTGCAGCGCAAGGGCTACCTGCGGCGCGACCCGCACCGGCCGCGCGCGCTTGAGGTCCGGCTGCCGGGCGAGCCCGTGCTGTGGGTCGACCCCGACGCCGGCGACGAGGAGCCGACGGTCAACCGCCCCACCGCCGCCTACGTCCCGCTCGTGGGCCGTATCGCCGCCGGTGGGCCAATCCTGGCCGAGGAGAGCGTCGAAGACGTCTTCGCGCTGCCCAAGCAGCTCGTCGGCGAGGGCACGCTGTTCCTCCTCCAGGTCGCGGGTGACTCGATGATCGAGGCCGCCATCGCCGACGGCGACTGGGTGGTCGTCCGCCAGCAGCCGGTGGCCGAGAGCGGCGACATCGTGGCGGCCATGATCGAGGGCGAGGCCACGGTCAAGACCTTCAAGCGCAAGGACGGGCACGTCTGGCTCGTCCCCCACAACCCCAACTACGAGCCGATCCCGGGCGACGAAGCCAGCGTCCTGGGCAAGGTCGTAGCGGTCCTGCGCCGGCTCTAGCGCGGAACGGGGCCGGGGCAGTCCTGTTCGTTCCGTTCGTTCCGGGTCACACCGTCTGGGATTCGGAGTCGCAGGCCGGAAGGCGTGTGTTCTGATCGTCTCGGGTCAGAGGCCCTGGGATTCAGCGGCGCAGGCTGAAGGGCATGTGTCCCGTTCGTCCCGGGTCA
Source organism: Nonomuraea sp. NPDC048882 (assembly GCF_040649755.1). Classification (NCBI taxonomy): domain Bacteria; kingdom Bacillati; phylum Actinomycetota; class Actinomycetes; order Streptosporangiales; family Streptosporangiaceae; genus Nonomuraea; species Nonomuraea sp. NPDC048882. The sequence continues at coordinate 165,325 of NZ_JBEZGB010000004.1, read as the reverse complement.
GACGTCCTGGAAGTCGGAACTGCAAGCTGAAGGGCATGCGTCCATTCGTTCCAGGTCAGAGGTTCTGGAAATCGGAGCCGCAGGAGCTGAAAGGCGTGCGTCCCGTTCGTTCCAGGTCAGAGCTCCTGGGGTGCAGAGCCGCAAGGCCTGGGTCCTGTTCTTTCCGTGTCGCACCGCCTGCGGCGCAGAGTCGCAGGCCGCAAGACGTGCGTCCCGTCGCCGCCATCGCGCCGGCGGTCGCACCGCATGATTGATCGATGAGGTACGCCGCATCCGCGCCTCCAGGGGGCGTTTGGTGCTGCTGCCTGGTCACCGGTTGACGGGTCCGTCGCCGCTCCTACGCCGACAGCCACGGCGTGGGGGCGGCAGGCCATACGTCTCGGGCATCTCCGACATACGACCGCAACTCGCTCCCGGCTTCCTCCTCCCGGTGAGCGACAGGGTCGCCTCGGGATGCCCGGCGACGGCACGCAACGAAGACGGCCTGGCTCATGGCTCGTGGCTCATGATCCCCGTCTCCTGCACCCGTGATGGGGCACCCGTCTCGTTGCTTAGGGTGTTCGTTCCACTCGGGGTGTTTGTCTCAGATGACGCGTCCTCAGGGACGAGGGCCGGGCCGTGGATGGTGCCGGTCGGCCCAGGGCAACACGATGCGGGCGTAGGCAGTGATGGCGGCGACGATGGTGATGGCGAAGCAGTCGTAGCCGTCGGAGTGGCGGAAGCCGTGCGGGTTGGGTGCTGCCGTTGCCGCCGATCTTCACGCCGCTCGGAGTGTCTTGTCGATCGTCGCCCTGGACAGGGTGCCGGTCATGGTCGCGCGGCCGGCCTGGATATCGCGCGCCGGAGAGGTTGGGGACGGTGGCGATTCTGCTCGTCAGCTCGCTTCCGGCGTGCGCGGGTACCAGCGGAGCCGGCTGCGGTATAGCTGTTCGGGGTCGCTCATGGGGCACCTCCGGTGGAGCGCGTGCGCTGCCGGGCGGCAGCGCGGACCGATGGTCGGCACGTGGGAAAGATCGAGAAGCCTGCTCCTCGGCGAAGCGGCGTAGGTGTGTGAGGGCGCAGGTGCGTTGGGGCGTGAAGGCGTGAGGGCGCAGACGCGTTGGGGCATGAGTGCGTGAGGGGGTAGGGGCGCCTCCGTGTCGGCATCAGCCTCGAACGGCTCAGGCTGATGATCGTCCGGAGACTGCCTCTCCGCAGGGCAGGTGCGGCTGACGGTCCGCAGGGCAGGTCAGCTGTGGGTGTGGCAGTTGTTCGTCCGCAGAGCGGGTCAGCTGTGCGTGTGGCAGTTGTTCGTCCACAGCGCAGATCAGCTGTGGGTACGGCGGCTGTCTGGCCGCCGGGCAGGTCGGCCGCGCGTGCGGCGGCTCGCCCGCGAGGCGTCAGCGGTTGTGGTAGAGCTTGTGGGCTGCGGCGATGGTGTGGTCGGCGAAGTCCAGAACGTCTCTTCTGCGTTCGAACGGGGAGCCGTACAGCGAGCGTCTCGGCGTGCCGAAGTGGTCGCCGAGGCCCGAGAGGACTCCCGCCACCGTCGGCGTGGCCGTGTCCTCCTCGCGGAGTCGCAACGCCTCGTTCACCACCCGGTGCCAGCGCTCCGGGAAGACCTCCAGGGCGTGGCGCCCAGCCTCTGTCTTGGAGGTGATCTCGCCGGTCGCCAGCGTGTAGTGCAGCCGGGCCACGCCCGTCACCAGCCAGACGGCGCCGTACCCGCCCAGGCAGGTGAGGCCCCACGGGGAGAGGGGGCGGGCGGCGCGGGTGAGCAGGCGGCGCCAGTAGAGGTCGAGGTTGCGGTCGGTCCAGGCGGCCAGGGCGCTGGGATCGTTCCAGATCTTCAGCTCCTCCGGCTCGGGCCCCCGGCAGGTCAGGCCGTGGCGGGCGAGGGTGTGCCAGGTGACGGGGTTGAGGGTGCCCCGGCGGTCGAGCCGTCCCGCGCGGGCCTGGGGGCGCTCGCCCAGGCCGGAGGGGTCGTGGCCGAGGTCGTCCCAGGTGAGGTAGACGCCTTCGAGCGGATGGGCGCCGAGCTTGGTGTGGATGCGTTCCAGCACCTCGGCCGGCGGCGGGTCGGCCGTCACCGCCACGAAGTCGACGTCGCTGGTACCGGGCCGGTAGTCGCCCAGTGCCGCCGAGCCCTCCAGATAGAGGCCCTCCACCAGACCGGGAGCCTCCGCGTCGGCCAAGATGAGATACGTCTCAACTATCGCGGCGATCTTCGGGTGGGGCGTCATGGCCGCCCAGCCTGCCACAATCCGCCGCACCGCCTCATCACAATCACGAATCCTAGAATGAGCGAGTGAAGGACGTATATCCCCCCATAGACCTAAAATCCACGCATGATGGGCTTAAGTGGTCGGCAGTCGAGCCCGGGGTGATCCCCGCCTGGGTCGCCGACATGGACCTGCCCACCGCCCCCGCCGTCACCGAGGCCCTGCTGCGCCGGGCGGCCGGCGATCTCGGCTATCCGACCTGGCTGCTGGACCAGAACGCCGGCCCGCTGGCCGAGGCGTTCGCCGAGCGCATGGCCGCCCGCTACGACTGGCGTCCCGACCCCGCCCACGTGCGCCCGTTCAGCGACCTCAACCAGGCCGTCCAGGCGCTCCTCCAGGTCTGGACCAAGCCGGGCGACGGGGTGGCCGTGCACGCCCCGCTCTACCATCCGTTCCTGGACACGTTGCAGATCATGGAACGCCCGCTCCACCCGATCCGGATGGAGCCGGACGGCGCCACGTGGCGCTTCGAGGTGCCCGACCTGTCGGACTGCCGGGTGCTGCTGCTGGTGAACCCGCACAACCCCACAGGCCGTGTGTTCACCCACGCGGAGCTGACCGCGCTGGCCGAGAGCGCCGAACGCCACGACCTGCTCGTCATCGCGGACGAGATCCACGCCGACCTGGTCTACGAGCCGCACCGGCACATCCCGTTCGCCACGATCCTGCCCGAGCGCACGGTCACGCTCACCTCCGCCACCAAGGCGTTCAACCTGGGCGGCATCCGCTGCTCGGTGGCCCACCTCGGGCATCCCGGCCTGCGCGCGGCCATGGACGCGCAGCCCCCGTTCGTGTACGGCTCCCCGAGCGTCTTCGGCGTCGAGGCGACGGTGGCGGCCTGGCGGCACGGGGACGACTGGCTGGCCGAGACCGTGGCCCTGCTCGACCGGCACCGGCACACCCTCGCCCGGCGCCTGCCCACCGGGTTCGGCTACCGCGTCCCGGAGGCGACGTACCTGGCCTGGCTGGAGGTGGGGCGGCCGGGCATGGCGGAGGTGATCGAGCGGGAGGCCAGGGTACGGCTGAACGATGGCGCGGCGTTCGGCCCCGGTGGTGAGCACTGTGTACGGCTCAACTTCGCCACCACCGAAGCCATCCTGGACGAGATCATCGACCGGTTGATCCGCGTCGTCTGACCCGCGTCGTCTGACCCGCGTCGTCTGACCCGCGTCGTCTGACCCGCACCGCCGGGTCCGCACCGCCGGGTCCGAGGCCCGCCCGGGCCGGTTCATACCGGACCCGAGCAGGCCTGTGGCAAGGCCGCGGTCAGCTCAGCGGGGGAAGGTCCGGCGGGGTGGCCGCCGGGTGTTCGTCGAGGGCCGCGAGCGCGAGCTCGATCGCCTTGTCGAGCTGCGGATCCCGCTCCGCCACCCGGTCCTGCGGCGTCATCACCACCTCGACGTCAGGGTCGACGCCGTGGTTCTCCACGCCCCAGCCGGGCCCTTCGAGCCAGAACGAGTACCGGGGCTGGGTGACCACGGTCCCGTCCACCAGCGAGTAGCGGCTGTCGATGCCGATCACGCCGCCCCACGTCCGTACGCCGACCAGCGGCCCGATCCCCCGGTTCTTGATGCCCGCGCTGACGATGTCGCCGTCGGACCCGGCGAACTCGTCGGCGATCGTCACCACCGGCCCGCGCGGCGAGTCCTCGGGGTAGCGCATCGGCTTGTAGCCGCGCGGCAGCGCCCAGCCGGTGACCCTGCGGGACAGCTTCTCCAGCACCAGCTCGGACAGGTGCCCGCCGCCGTTCTCGCGCACGTCCACGACGAGTCCTTCGCAAGCCATCTCGGTACGCAGGTCGCGGTGGAACTGCGCCCACCCACTGGCCACCATGTCAGGAACGTGCAGGTATCCGAGCCGACCGCCCGACGCCTGCCTGACGTGGGCCCGCCGGCTCTCCACCCACTCGTGGTAGCGCAGCTGCGACTCGTCGGCGATCGGGGTGACCACGACGCGGCGCACGTCACCGCCTGAGCCGGGCCGTACGGTCAGCTCGATGGGATGGTCCGCGGTGCCGGCCAGCAGCGCCAGCGGCCCGCGTACCGGATCGACCGGGCGTCCGCCGACCGCGAGGATCGCGTCGCCTGGACGGACCGCGACGCCGGGCGCGAGCAGCGGCGAGCGGGCGGCGTGGTCGGACGACTCGCCCGGCAGGATGCGGGCGACGCGCCACACGCCGTCGTCGTCCCTGGTCAGGTCGGCGCCGAGGAGCCCCTGGCGGCGTCTCGGGTCGGAGCCGCCGCCGGTCGCGTACGCGTAGGCGTGGGAGGTGCCCAGTTCGCCCTGCGCCTCCCAGAGCAGGTCGATCAGCTCGGCGCGGGAGCCGATGCGCTCGACCATCGGCTCGTAGCGGTCGAGCACGGCCTGCCAGTCGACGCCGTTCATGTCCGCGCGCCAGTAGTGGTCACGCATGAGCCGGCCCGCCTCGCGGTAGGCCTGCCGCCACTCGGCCACCGGCTCGATCTGGACGGCGATGCGGTCGAGGTCGATGGTGACGACGTCGTCGCCCTCGCTCGCGGCCCTGGTCTGCAGGCCGTTCTTGCCGTGGGTGACGAGCCTGGAGCCGTCGCCGCTGACCTCGAACGAGCGCACCTCCTTGGCCAGCTCGGACTTGGAGCGCTTCTTGAGGTCGTAGCGTTCGAGGACGACGTCCGGGCTCTGGTCGCTGCCGTCGCCGAGGCGCCCGGCGATCGGGTGACGCAGCCAGAGCAGCGCGTCCTTGGCCGCGCGCAGGTTGCCGTAACGTCCGGCCTGCACCGGTACGGGGACCACACGGCCGAAGATCCCGTCGGGATCGACCTCGGTGCGCGGCGGCTCGTCGTCCTTCTTCTCCCCCTTCGCGGGCTTGTCGTCCTCGCCGTTGAAACCGCGCCCCTGCAGCGAGGGGTCGAACGGTGACGGCGTGGCGGCCTGCAGCGGCACGATGTACGGCTTGGTCCCGTACGCGAACGCCAGGTCGAAGGCGTGCGCGTCGTAGACGGGGTCGAACGTGCGCACCGACAGGAAGGCCAGGTGCTTGCCGTCCTTGGTGAACACGGGGTCGTAGTCGACGAAGCGCGGCGGGGTCACCTCGATCACGGAGGTGCCGTCCACCCGTCCCATCTTGATCTGCGTCAGGCGTACGTCGTGCGGATGCGCCCAGGCCAGCCAGCCGGAGTCGGGCGAGAACGTCAGGCCGCTCACGTCGCCCTGCTCGGTCCTGTCCAGCTCCCTGACGTTCTCGCTGTCGAGGTCGACGACGAGCAGCCGGCCGTCGTGCGTGGCCACGGCCACGTGTTTGCCGTCGGGGGCGGCGGCCAGCTCCAGCACCCGCCCGAGCTGACCCGCGGCCAGCGTCCTGACCTCGCCGCCCGGGGTGCCGATCTCCAGGCCGTCCTCGCCGGTGGCGTCGGACACCCACACGGCCTTGCCGTCGGCGTCGAGGACCTGCGGCAGCCGTACGCGGACGCCCGGCTCGGCCCGCAGCGCGCCCGCGGGCCCGTCGCGGTGGGTCACCCAGTGGGCGGTGCCGCGAATCTCGACGGCGCTGGCGCGCCCGGTCGTGTCCGGCGCGTACGCCCCGACCCGCAGTGGCGCCGGCCGCCTGGCGCGCCCCGGCCGCGGCCCGCCGAGCGTCACGTCCAGCCGGTACGGCTCCGCGTCCAGGCTCTCCATCAGCCACAGGTCACCGGCGTGGCTGTAGACGACCCGCTCGCCGTCACTGGTGGCGTGCCTGGCGTAGAACTCCTCGTGGGAGCTGTACCGGCGCACGTCCGACCCGTCGGGCAGGCAGGAGTAGACGTTGCCGACGCCGTCCACGTCGGACAGGTAGACGATCCGGTCGCCCGACCAGCTCACCGACCAGTACTGCGCCGCGCTGTCGGCGAACAGGCGGGCGAACTCGCCGTTCCCCTCGGCGTCCACCCAGATCTTGGCGGCCGTGCCGCCCCGGTACCGCTTCCACTGCGACGGCTCACGCCAGATCGACGACACGGTGACGACCCGCGCGCCACCCCCGGCCCCAGCCCCGGTCGCAGCCTCGCCGATGGGCCCGTTGACGCTCACGTCGCTCACCCAGCCGTACGGCAGCCGCGTGGCCGGCCCGCCGTCGAGCGGCACCGCGTACGCCCACCGCCGGGTGTCGGAGCTCTGCCCGGTCGCGCTGACGGCGAGCACCCGCCCGTCCGCCGTCCAGCCGCGGACCGAGGTCGAGCCGCCGCCCCAGTGCGTCAGCCGCTCGCCCTCCCCGCCGTCGATCTCGGCCGCGAACACCTCGGCGGCGCCCTCCCTGGTACCGGTCCACGCGATGCGCGCGCCATCGGGCGAGAACCTCGGGTACGACACGGAGACGCGGTCGGCGGTGAAGCGCCAGGCTCTTCCTCCGGTCAGCGGGGCGAGCCAGACGTCGTCGTCGGCGACGAAAGTGACCAGGTCACCGTGCAGGTGCGGGTATCTCAGGTATGCGCCATTTGTCACAGCTGCACACTAGTCCGCGCGGTCAAGCCCGGCCTATGGATTCTTCCGCCAGCGGACGTGCCCTGTCCCAGGAAACCGCATATCAGAGAGGCGGAGGTATGGAGGGGTAAGGGATTGAATGTCGGGTTTTCGGAGAGATGAGGACACATGAAGATCTTCGCTCGCGCCCACCAGGTGCCACCACGCCTGGCCGCCGCGGCCATCATCCTGCACTCCGGCCTCGGCAAGACCCACGTGGACGAGCAGGACGCCGCGGCCACGCACGGCATGGCCGCGGCCGCCTACCCCTTCCTCGGCCGCATGGACCCTGCGGCGTTCGTCAGGCTGCTGTCAAGGTCCGAGATCGCCCTCGGCGTGGCCCTGGCGGCGCCGTTCGTGCCGTCGCTGCTGGCCGGAGCCGCTGTGACCGGCTTCGCGGCGGGACTGCTCGGCCTGTATCTGCGCACGCCGGGGATGCGGGAGGAGGGCAGCCTGCGCCCGTCCGCGCAGGGACTGGCCGTCGCCAAGGACGTCTGGCTGCTGGGCATCGGCCTCGGCCTGGTGATCGAGGAGCTGCGCGAACGCGGCCATCATTGATCTCCGCTTCCTCGACGCTAGACCAGACAAAGTCGGGGTAGCCGGGACGCATGGTACAGATCGGCTACACCTTGATGTCCGAGCAGACCCCGGCCCGTGAGCTGGTCGACTACGCCGCCGCGGCCGAGCGCACCGGCTTCGACTACGCGGTCATCTCCGACCACTATTTTCCCTGGCTGGAGGAGATGGGGCACTCGCCCTACTGCTGGTCGGTGCTGGGTGCCGCGGCGCAGGTGACCGAGCGGCTGCCGCTCATGACGTACGTGACCTGCCCCATCATGCGTTACCACCCGGCCGTGGTGGCGCAGAAGGCGGCCACGATGGGGGTGCTCAGCAAGGGCAGGTTCACCCTGGGGCTGGGCGCGGGCGAGAACCTCAACGAGCACGTCATCGGCGAGGGCTGGCCGCCCGTGGACACGCGGCACCGGATGTTCGCCGAGGCGGTGCAGATCATCAGGGAGCTGTTCAGCGGCGCGTACATCACCCGCCAGGGCGAGTTCTACGACGTGGACTCGGCCAAGCTGTACGACCTGCCGGAGCGGCCCGTCCCCATCGGCATCGCCGCCTCCGGCGGGCAGTCGGCCGAGCTGGCCGCCGAGTTCGGCGACGTGCTGGTCGTCAACGAGCCGATGCCGTCGGTGGTGCGGCAGTTCAAGGCGGCGGGGGGTGAGGGCAAGCCGATCTACGGGCAGCTGCCGATCGCGTACGACACCGACCGCGAGGCCGCCGTGCGGCGTGCGCACGAGCTGTGGCGCTGGTCGAGTGTCGGCGGCTGGAAGGTCATGGCGGAGCTGCCGGGACCGGTGAACTTCGCCGCGGCCGCCGGCACCGTCCGCCCCGAGGACGTGGCGGAGAGCGTGCCGTGCGGCGACGACGTGGCGGCCGTGGTGGAGGGCGTCAGGAAGTTCGCCGACGCGGGTTACACGCACGTGGCGCTCGTGCAGATCGGGCACGACCAGCAGCAGCCGTTCTTCGACTGGGCGGAGAGGAAGCTACTGCCGGCCCTGCGCGAGCTGTGACCCGCCCCGGGGGCCGACCCAGTGATCGGCGCTGTGTCCGATCCTATGTCAGATCCTATGTCCGATTTTGGGGCCGGCCGCAGGGGGGACGAAGGGTGACTAGGGGACGATGTTGACCAGCTTGGGCGCGCGGACGATCACCTTGCGCGGCATGCCGGTCAGGTAGGGCGAGACCTTGTCGGAGGCCAGCGCCAGCGCGCGCAGCTCGTCCTCGCCGATGCCGGGCGGCACCTCCAGGCGGTCGCGCACCTTGCCCGCCACCTGCACCACGCAGGTGACCGACTCCTGCACCAGCAGCGCGGGATCGGCCACCGGCCAGCCGCCGAAGGCGACGGGCCCGGTGCGGCCCAGCCGCTCCCAGCCCTCCTCGGCGGTGTAGGGGGCCACCAGCGACAGCAGGATCGCCAGCGTCTCGGCGGCCTCGCGCACCGCCGGGTCGGCCGCGCCGGGACCGGAGTCGATGGCCTTGCGCGCGGCGGAGGTCAGCTCCATCATGCGGGCCACCGCCACGTTGAAGCGGTAGGAGTCGATCAGCTTGGTGACCTCGTCGATGGTGTGGTGGGTCACCTTGCGCAGCTCGGTGTCACCGCTCTCGAACGCCACCCCTGGCTCGCTGGCGACCTCGGACATCACCCGCAGCGCGCGGGCCAGGAACTTCTGCGAGGCGCCCGGCGACAGGTCGGCCCAGTCGATGTCGTCTTCCGGCGGCCCGGCGAAGATCATGGTCAGCCGGACGGCGTCCACGCCGAACTCGTCGATCTGCTGGCCCAGGTCCACGCCGTTGCCCAGGGACTTCGACATGGCCTTGCCGCCGTTGATCACCTGGCCCTGGTTGAGCATGCGCACGAACGGCTCGGTGAAGTCCACCATGCCCATGTCGTGCAGGACCTTGGTGAAGAAGCGGGAGTAGAGCAGGTGTAGCACCGCGTGCTCGATGCCGCCGACGTACTGGTCGATCGGGCCCCACTTGCGCACCTGCTCGGGGTCGAACGGGCCCTCGGTGTAGCCGGGCGAGCAGTAACGCAGGAAGTACCAGGACGAGTCGACGAAGGTGTCCATCGTGTCGGTGTCGCGCCGGGCCGGGCCTGAGCACTTGGGGCACGCGACGTTGACCCAGTCGGTGGCGCTGGCCAGCGGGGAGACACCCTTCGGCGCCAGCGCCTCGCCACGCATGTCGGGCAGCGTGACGGGCAGCTGCTCGTCGGGTACGGGCACCTCGCCGCAGTCGGGGCAGTGGATGATCGGGATCGGCGTGCCCCAGAAGCGCTGGCGGGACAGCAGCCAGTCGCGCAGCCGGAAGTTCACCGCGCCGGTGCCCCTGCCGTCGACCTCCAGGATCTCGATGATCTTGGCGATGGCCTCGGTCTTGGTCAGGCCGTCGAGCGGCCCGGAGTTGACCAGGGTGCCCTCGCCCGGCGTGGCCTCGCCGGTCTCGCCGGGGTCGGCCAGGCCGGTGTGCACGACGACCCGCACCGGCAGGTCGAACTTGCGGGCGAAGTCGAGGTCGCGCTGGTCGTGCGCGGGCACGGCCATGATGGCGCCGTGGCCGTAGTCGGACAGCACGTAGTCGGCCGCCCAGACCGGGATGCGCTCGCCGTTGACCGGGTTGATCGCGTGGCGGCCCAGGAAGACGCCGGTCTTCTCCTTGTCGGTGGCCAGCCGCTCGATGTCGCTCAGCTTGGCGACCTCGGCGCGGTAGGCCTCGAACGCCGGGCGCTGCTCGTCGGTGACGATCTCGTCGGCCAGCGCGGCGTCGGCGGCGACGACGAAGAACGTGGCGCCGTAGAGCGTGTCGGGGCGCGTGGTGTAGACGTGGACCGGCTCGTCGCGGCCCTCGATCTCGAACAGCACGTCGGCGCCCTCGGAGCGGCCGATCCAGTTGCGCTGCATGGTCAGCAGCCGCTCGGGCCAGGCGTCCAGCTGGCTCATGTCGTCCAGCAGCCGCTGCGCGTAGTCAGTGATCTTGAAGTACCACTGCGTCAGCTCGCGGCGGACGACGTCGGCGCCGCAGCGCTCGCACTTGCCCGCCACGACCTGCTCGTTGGCCAGCACCGTCTGGTCGTTGGGGCACCAGTTGACCAGGCCGCCCTTGCGGTAGGCCAGGCCGCGCTCGAAGAAGCGGTTGAACAGCCACTGGTTCCAGCGGTAGTAGTCGGGGTCGCTGGTGTGCAGGCGGCGCGACCAGTCGAAGGCGATGCCGTAGCGCCGGAAGGAGTTGGCCTGCGTCTCGATGTTGGCGTAGGTCCACTCGGCCGGGTGCGCGTTGCGCTTGATGGCGGCGTTCTCCGCCGGGAGACCGAAGGAGTCCCAGCCGATGGGATGCAGGACGTTGTAGCCCTTCTGCATCCAGTAGCGCGCGACGACGTCGCCGATGGCGAACACCTCGCCATGGCCCATGTGCAGGTCGCCGGACGGGTAAGGGAACATGTCGAGCATGTAGCGGCGCTCGCGGGGGTCCGCGGCGTCCTCGCTCGCCCGGTAGGGTTCCTGCTCCTCCCATCGCTGCTGCCACTTGGCCTGCAGCGCCTGCGGGTCGTACTCACTCACGGCTTGTGTCCTTCTGGCTTGACTCGGACCCAATAAGAAAACCCCCCGTGCACACAACGAGGGGCGGAGCCGCGACGGCGGACTCTTCAGGGCCGTCGCGGCCCGCTAAGAAGCAGGGTCGCGGAACGCACGTGTCAAGCCTAGCGCACCTCTTCGGCTGAATGCAGACACTCGATCGAGGTCCGGGGGCACAATGGATCCTTCAGGCCCGGCGAGACCTGATGGTGATGTATCCGTTGTGACCTCATTCGTCCCAGAAGAATAGCCTTGTTGAAGTGGTGTACCCAGCTGAGCCCCATAGACCGGACGGCGACCTGCCGATGCAGGACCCGCCGACCGATCCTCATGGCTTCGCTCGTTTCGCTGCGGAACCGCCTACATCTCCTGGAAAATCCCATGAGATCATGCGTGAGACGTCAAATCCGGATATAACGGGACATCCGGACACAACCTCGGGAGGGCCGGCAGTAATGGCAACGGAGAATTCCGGACCTCACCTGCCATCCTCCTGGCCTGAGGCACCTCGCCGCGAGGCGCCCTCCTGGCCTGACTCGCCCGCCGAGGTGCCGACGTCCTGGCCCGACAGTTCGCGGTCGTCCCACCCCGAGCCGTCCTGGCCCGAGCCGCCGCGCAAGGATCCGGCCTGGCCCGATCCGCCCGGCGGCGGGCGCAGGGAACCGGCCGGCGGGCCGCCGTCGTGGCAGGACTCCTCACACGGAACGTCGCCCTCCTGGCCCGAGCCGCCCCGCCAGGACGCCGGCCGCGCGCCACTCCCGTACGACGCGGGCCGGCCCGAGGGACCCCAGCAGGACGTGCCGATGTCGTGGCCGGAGGCGTCCCCGCAGGACGCGCCCGGCTCCTGGTCGGGGAACTCCTCGCCGGACGTGCGGAGCTCCTGGCCGGACGCGCCGCCCCAGAGCACCGCGGGCCCGGCCGCCTGGCCGGAGGTCTCGTCGAAGGGCATGCCCTCGCCCGGCGGGCCGGCCGTCCCCGACCCGGTCCCCGCGTGGGCGCAGCCGCCCACCCCCTCCCCCGACGCCTGGTCCAACCTGTCCAGCCCAGCCCCGTGGCCGGCCGAGCGCCCCGCGGCCGACGGCGAGCGCGCGACGCAGTACGGCTCCCCGAACATCCCGGCCGACGCGCCACCCCCGCCGCAGGTGCATCCGGCCGACGAGCGCACGGTCACCTACGGCCAGCACACCGAGAACCTGCTGAACGAGCGCGCCGTGCCGTCCGCACCCGGCGACCGCGTGGTCCACCCGGCCTCCCCCGGCGACCGGGTCGTCCACCCCGCCCCTCAGCAGCCCGGCGGCGGCCAGCACGGCGGCGGCCAGCACGGTGGAAATCAGCACGGCGGCAATCACCAGGGTGGCGGCCAGCACGGCGGCGGCCGCCCCAACGGCCAGCCCAACGGCCACCAGGGCCCTCAGCACGGTGGTCCGCCCAACGGCCAACAGGGCCCTCAGCAGGGCGGCCGCGGCGACGGGCCTCCCGACGAGTCCGCCCGTCCCGGCCACAAGCTCAGCCGCGACCCCTCCGACCCGGAGCACCGCTTCGTCACGGCCGGCCAGATCAGCGGCTCGCGCACCCCGCCCCCCGAGCGCCAGCAGGAGCTCTGGAACACCGTCTTCGGCGACAACTACCAGGCCATGGGCGAGCACGACGCGCTGGACGACGAGGACGCGGGCCGGCCGGTCTGGGTCTTCGCGCTCGGCGGCTCGGTGGCGGTCGCCCTGGTGGTGGCGCTGCTGTGGGCGTTCCTGTGGGGCCCGCTGGCCGGCGAGGACGCCTCAAGCGCCGGCGTGGCCGAGAAGGCGACGGCCACCCCGACCAGCCCGAAGAGCACCAAGACCTCGTCCTCGATCGGCGCGCTGCCGAAGTATCCGGGCAAGGCGTCCCCGGTGATCGGGCGCGTCCCGGACGCGGCGGCCGGGATCTCGATGCCGCGCCTGGGTGGCACGTGGCAGCTCGACCAGCGCGCCACGGTCAAGGCCACCTACGGCTTCGACACCCGCCAGTACGTCCAGGTCGCCCCGGAGCGGTACGCCACGGTCATGTCGGGCCCGCTGTCGGCGCGGCTGGCCACGTACTACGAGCGTGACGACCTGGAGCCGGCCATCAGGCAGGTGGTGCTGAACGCGCGCAAGCGGTTCTTCCCGGCGGACAACAAGGTGCGCAAGATCGCCCAGCAGCCGATCAAGGTGGGCGACCAGACGGGCCGGCTGATCGCCTACCAGCTGACGTCCAGCACCGAGAAGGCCACGCTCGTGACGATGGCGGTGAACACCGGCGCCGACGTCCCCGCGATCGTCTACATGTCGATCCCGTCCACGAGCAAGCAGTTGCTGCCCGACATCCGCACGGTGATGAACCAGATCAGGCTGAACACGCAGTCGTGACCCGCTGAGCGGGCGGTCAGAAGGTGCACTCCATGTGCTTGATCCCGTTGATGAAGCTGGAGTGCAGCCGGTCCGGCTTGCCGCCCTCGACGTTGGGGACGCGGCGCAGCAGCTCGCGGAACATCACCGTGATCTCCCGCCTGGCCAGGTGGGCGCCCAGGCAGAAGTGGGGTCCGGGGCCGCCGTAGCCGACGTGGGGGTTGGGGTGGCGGGTGATGTCGAAGCGCTGCGGGTCGTCGAAGACGGCGGCGTCCCTGTTCGCCGCCCAGTAGAACAGCACGGCCTTCTGCCCCTTGCGGTAGAGGTGGCCGTTCATCTCGAAGTCCCTGGTGAGCTTGCGGCGCATGAAGTTCACCGGGGAGGCCAGCCGGACGATCTCCTCGACCGCGCCGGGCGCGCGGCCGTCGAGGTCCTCCAGCCACAGGGCCCGCTGGTCGGGGTTCTTGGTGAGCAGGCGCAGGCCGTAGGAGATGGCGTTCCTGGTGGTCTCGTTGCCGGCCACGACGAGCAGGATGAAGAACGAGCCCAGCTCCTGCATGGTCAGCCGCTCGCCGTCGATGTTGGCGTTGACCAGGGACGACGTCAGGTCGGCCGTGGGGTGGTCGGCGCGGTGGGCGGCCAGGTCCTGGACGAGCTGCTGCAGCTCCACGCCGGCGTTGAGCAGGCGCTCGGCGATCTGGTCGAGGTCGCCGCCGGTGTACTCGGGGTCGAAGCCGCCGAGGATGATGTTGGAGCGGTCGAAGACGTAGCCGTAGTCGCGCTCGGGGATGCCCATCATGTCGCAGATGATCTTCAGGGGCAGGCGGGCGGCCACCTCGGTGACGAAGTCGCACCCGGGCCCCTTGGCCAGCAGGTCGTCCACGATGGTGACGGCCGCGGCCTCGACGTCCGCCTCGAACTGTTTGATCATCTTGGGGGTGAAGGCCCTGGAGACGATCCGGCGCAGCCTGGCGTGGCGGGGGTCGTCCATGTTGATCATCGAGCCGAAGTACTCGGCGAACTCCGCGGGCATGTCGGGGATGTTCGTCGCCCCTCCGTCGCCCGAGCAGAACACCTCGGGGTTGCGGCTGGCTTCGAGGATGTCGGCGTGCTTGACCAGGGCGTAGTAGCCCGGCCCCTTGGGCGCGTAGGACATCTCCATCTCCTCGAAGAAGGCGGGGGTGTCACGCGCGCGCAGCCGCTCGAACGCGTCCTCGCGCTCGCTCATGGGCTTGGCCCAGAAGTCGCGGTCCGACAGGTCGAAGTCCAGGACGCTCATGTGCCCATCATGGGAAAAGCGGGCACTTACGTCAATGGTTTCGACGTACACCGTACGTACGCGGCCGGGAAGCCGGTGCCTCCCAGCCGCGCGAGCGGCGTACGAGAAGGGGAACCCCAGCAGAGGCTCAGGCCGCTGGGCCGAGCCAGTCGAGGATGAGCCGGTTGACCTCGGCCGGCCGTTCGAGCTGCAGGAAGTGCCCGGCGCCCGGCACCACCTCGGTCCGCGAGCCCTCGGGCAGGTGGCTCAGCGCGTCCTTGGTCAGGTCGGCGCTCAGGCAGCCGTCCTCGGCCCCGTGCAGGTAGAGGACGGGCCCGGCGACCCCGCCCTCGACGGCCGGATAGCGGCCCGAGGGCGGCGTGGTGCCGAGCATGGCCCGGTAGTAGCCGATGGCCGCGGCGAGGTTCGCCGGGGCGCCGATGCTGCGGCGGACGAACTCCAGGTCCTCGCTCGCGTCGTACCCCGGCGACCAGTCGCGCCACAGGTTGTCGATGAAGCCGGGAGCCGCGGCGGCCGACTCGGCCAGCGCCGTCTGGAAGAGGAAGATGTAGAACGAGCGCTTGAGCTGCTCGTACTCGAGGAACCCGCCCGCCAGCGAGCCCGGCGGCGGCACCGAGAGCGTCACGGCGCGGCGGAAGCGGCCGGCGGTGGCGTAGACGGGGAACGCGCCCCAGTCGTGTCCGATGACGACGGCGTCGTCGCCGCCACCCAGCTCCTCGTGCAGCGCGCGGAGGTCGGCGACCAGCGCCGCGTCCTCGTAGGCGCCGTCGGCCGGGACTTCCGTGGGAGCGTAGCCCCGCATGAAGGGCGCGACCGCGCGGTAGCCGTGCTCGGCCAGGGCGGGCATCAGGTGCCGCCAGGTGTGCGCGGTGTCGGGAAAGCCGTGCAGGCACAGCGCCAGCGGCCCCTCGCCCAAAGACAGATACGCGAACTCCACACCATTGGCGTGGATAGTCCTGATCTCCATGACTGCGAAACCTAGCACGACGGCCGCGCTCCGACCGGGCGCTCAGAAGGTGTAGCGCAGGTGCTTGATCCCGTTGATGAAGTTGGACAGCAGGAACTCGGGCTCCCCCACCGCCCTGATGCCGGGCAGGCGGGTGAACAGCTCGCGGAACATCACGGTCATCTCCCTGCGCGCCAGGTGGGCGCCCAGGCAGTAGTGGGGCCCGGGGCCGCCGAAGCCGACGTGCGGGTTGGGGTCGCGGGTGATGTCGAAGCGGTCGGGGTCGGTGAAGACCGACTCGTCGCGGTTGGCCGAGTTGTAGAAGAGCAGCACCTTGTCGCCCTTGTTGTACGCGACGCCGTTCAGCTCGTGGTCGCGGGTCAGCGTACGGCGGAACTGGATCACCGGCGTGGCGTAGCGGACGATCTCGTCGCAGGCCCCGACGATGCGGCCGTCGAAGTCCGCCAGCAGCAGCTCGCGCTGCTCGGGATGGTCGGTGAGCAGCTTGAGCCCGTACGCGATCGCGTTGCGGGTCGTCTCGCTGCCCGCCACCACCAGCAGGATGAAGAACGAGCCGAGCTCCTGGGACGACAGCCGCTCGTCTCCGTTGACCAGCAGGCTGACCAGGTCGCCCGTGGGCCTGCGGCGGCGTTCGTCGCCCAGGCGGGCGGCCAGGCGGTTGAGCGAGAAGCCGGCGTGCAGCAGCTTGACCAGGCCGCGGGCGACGTTGACGCGGCTGAAGTCGGGCGACAGGCCGGTGTACTCGGGGTCGGCGTTGCCCAGGATGACGTTGGTCCGCCGCAACACCATGTCATGAAATTTCTCGGGAATGCCCATCATGTCGCAGATGACCCGCACCGGCAGCCGCGCCGCCACCTGCGTCACGAAGTCGCCGGGACCCTCGGCGACCGCCCGGTTCACGATCTCGGCGGCGGCGCGCGCCAGGTCCTCCTCCATCTTCGACAGCACGCGCGGCGTGAACGCGCGGGAGACGATCCGGCGCAGCCGCGCGTGCCTCGGGTCGTCCATGTTGATCATCGATCCGAAGTAGACGCTCATCCAGCGCGGCATGTCGGGGATGCTGTTGGAGCACGGCTCACTGCTGAAGACGGCCGCGTTCCTACTGGCCTCGGTCACGTCGGCGTGGCGGACCAGGGCGTAGTAGCCCGGCCCGCCGCCGACGAACGGCACGGCCTGCTCCGGCACGAAGGCCGGACGCTCCAGCTCGCGCAGCTTGCGGAAGGCTTCCATGCGCTCGGCCTGCGGCCGTCCCCAGAACGGGATCTGCGACAGGTCGAGGTCCACGGGCAGCGTCATACCGTCGAGCCTACGCAAGTGACCACTTACGTCAAGCCTCGGCGCCCTTGATCAGGTCGGCTCCCTTCTCGCCGATCATGACGGCGGGCGCGTGGGTGTGGCCGCGATTCAGGGTCGGCATGACGGAGGCGTCGGCGACCCTGAGCCCCTCGACGCCGCGCACGCGCAGCTCCGGGTCCACGACGGAGCCGTCGTCGGTGCCCATCCTGCAGGTGCCGACCGGGTGGTAGAGGGTCTCGCCGCGCTCGCGTACCCACCGGGCCAGCTCCTCGTCGGTCTCCGGCGCCCAGTAGGGCGCCATCGGCCCGCCCGCGAACGGCTTCATGGCGTCGGTGGCGAACACCCGCTGAGCCGTCCGCAGCCCCGCGACCAGGCGTCTGACGTCGGCCTCCGCGCTGAGGTAGGCGGGGTCGATCAGCACGTCCGCGCCGTTCAACCCGACCCGGCCGCGGCTCTCCGGCTGCAGCAGCACGACGCCGACGGTGAGCCCGTGACCGGTCGGCGGCGTGAGCCCGTGGTCGATGAACGGCCCAGGCGCGAAGATCAGCTCGATGTCGGGAGCGGGCTCGCCGTCCGAGGTCCTGATGAACGCCACCGCCTCGCCCACGTTCGTGGTCAGCATGCCGGAGCGCGTGACGAGGTAACGCAGCAGGTTGCCGATCGACTCGGCCCCGGTCAGGGTCACCGGCCTGGTGCACTCGACGAACACGCCGCTGGACAGGTGGTCCTGGAGGTTCTTGCCGACCTCGGGCAGCTCGTGCACGATCGGCACCCCGGCGTCGCGCAGCTCGTCGGCCGCGCCCACACCCGAGCGCATGAGCAGGTACGGCGAGCCGATCGCGCCCGCCGCCAGGACGACCTCCCGCCTGGCCCCGATCCGGGTGCCGCCGCCGTACTCGATGCCGGTCGCCCGCTTGCCGTCGAACGTCACCCGGTCCACGGCGGTGCCGGTGACGACGGTCAGGTTCGGCCGCGAGACGGCCGGGCGCAGGTAGGCGTCAGCCGAGCTCCATCTCCTGCCCCGGTTCTGGGTGACGGGGGTGGGGCAATAGCCCTCGTTGGAGCGGCCGTTCAGCTCGCCCAGGCGGGTCATCCCCATCTCCTCGCACGCCTGGAGGAAGGCGGCCGTGGTGACGTTGGGGCTGCGCAGCTCGGAGACGTAGAGGGGGCCGCCGGTGCCGTAGACGCCGCCCTCGTTGCTGCCGACGCGGCGCTCGGCCCTGGTGAAGTAGGGCAGGACGTCGTCGTACGCCCAGCCGGGGACGTCCCACTGGTCGTAGTCCAGCTGGCAGCCGCGTACGTACATCTGCGCGTTGAGCGAGGACGAGCCGCCGAGCACCCGGCCTCTGGGCCAGTAGAGCTCGCGGCCGGACATCTCGCCCTGCTTGGCCGTGGTGAAGTTCCAGTCGTACTCGGTCTTGAACAGCTTGGCGAAACCGGCCGGCATGCGGATCTCTAACTTGTCGTCCTTGCCGCCCGCCTCGACCAGGGCCACCGAAACACCGGGATCCTCCGACAGCCGGGCGGCCAGCACGCAGCCGGCCGAGCCCGCCCCGACGATCACGTAGTCGTACTCCATGACCCCCTCCTGGGGTAAGTAACGTCCTCCTTGCTTAGCGGAAGGGCTCACGCGCGTCCATATCCAGTTGTGACCTGAGTTACCTACCAGTCGGTATGTGGGGCCTGCGAAGATGGCGCCGAAGCCGGTTCTAGAGGGAGGAAGGCGTCATGCTGAATCTGTCGATCGTCCTGGAGGACAGCGCCAGAAACACCCCCGACGGCACCGCCATCGTCTTCGGCGACATGCGGCTGCCGTACTCCATGATCGACACTGTGGCCAACCAGGTCGCGAACCTGCTGATCTCACGCGGAATCACCAAGGGCGACAAGGTCGCGCTGGCCTGCCCCAACCTGCCCTACTTCCCGTTCGTCTACTTCGGCATCCTGAAGGCCGGTGCCACGGTGGTGCCGCTCAACGTGCTGCTGCAGTCACGCGAGATCGCCTACCACCTCGACGACAGCGACGCCAAGGCGCTGTTCTGCTTCGAGGGCACGCCGGAGCTGCCGCTGGGCGAGCGCGGCCGGGCGGGCTTCGAGGCGGCGGAGGGCTGCGAGCACTTCTTCGTGCTGCCCGCCACGCCGCTGGCCACCGAGTCCGAGCACGGCGAGTCGATCTGGGCCGCCCTCGGCGGGATGCCGGCGGAGTTCCAGACCGTGCAGACGGCCCCCGACGACACCGCGGTGATCCTCTACACCTCGGGCACCACGGGCCAGCCCAAGGGCGCCGAGCTGAGCCACCAGAACATGCTGCTCAACGCCATGGTCAGCGACAAGATGTTCCCCTCGGACGCGGAGCAGGGCGACACCTACCTCGCGGTGCTGCCGCTGTTCCACTCCTTCGGCCAGACCGTCGTGATGAACACCGGCTTCCTGCGCGGCGCCACGGTGGTGCTGATGCCGCGCTTCGACCCGGGCGAGGCGCTGGCGCTCATGGTCAAGGAGAAGGTGACCTTCTTCGCCGGGGTGCCCACGATGTACTGGGGCATGCTCACCAAGATCCACGCGGACGGCGCGGAGGTGCCCACGTCGCTCAGCGTGGCGGTGGCCGGCGGCGCGTCCTCCCCGGTCGAGGTGCTCAAGGACTTCGAGAAGACCTTCGGCATCGGCATCCTGGAGGGCTACGGGCTGTCGGAGACCGCGCCGGTCGCCAGCTTCAACCAGCCCGGCCGGCCCACCAAGCCCGGCACCATCGGCACGCCCATCTGGGGCGTGGAGATGAAGCTGGTCGACAGCGACTGGAAGACCGTCGAGGGCGAGGGGCCCGGCGAGATCGCCATCAGGGGCCACAACATCATGAAGGGCTACTACGGCCGCGCCGAGGCGACGGCCGAGGTGATGAAGGACGGCTGGTTCCGTACGGGCGACATCGCCACCCGCGACGCCGACGGCTACTACTCCATCATCGACCGGGCCAAGGACATGATCATCAGGGGCGGGTTCAACGTCTACCCGCGCGAGATCGAAGAGGTCCTGATCAGCCACGACGACGTGTCGCTCGCCGCCGTCGTCGGCGTCGCGCACGAGTCGCACGGCGAGGAGGTCAAGGCGTACATCATCCGCACGCCGGGGTCGACGATCACCGAGGACGAGCTGATCGCCTGGAGCCGGGAGAACATGGCGGCCTACAAGTACCCGCGGATCATCGAGTTCCGCGACTCGCTGCCGATGACCGCCACCGGCAAGATCCTCAAGCGCGAGCTGCGCTGACCGTCTCTCTTCCGAGGCGCGGGCTCCGCGCCTCGGACCCCTTTGTCCGCTTATCCGCGTGCTCGGTCGGGCCGGGGTTCGGTAGCTTGGCCTCCATGCGAGATCGGCCGGACGACTTCGACGAGGGGCTGCTGCGGCCCGCGCTGGCCGCGTGGGGCATCGAGGCCGCCACGCTCGACTACGCGCCGGTCGGCTTCGGGGACTTCCACTGGGTCGCGGGCGGCCGGGGCGGGCGGCGCTGGTTCGTCACGGTCGCCGACGTGCGCCGGCGGACCTTCGACGGGCTGCGGCTGGCCATGGAGACAGCCGCCACGCTGCGCGAGGAGGCGGGGCTCGGGTTCGTGGTGGCGCCGCTGCGCGCCGGTGACGGCACGACCCTGCGCCGGCTCGACGCCCGTCGTCACGCCATGAGCGTGTTCCCGTACGAGGAGGGCCGGGCCGGCGACTTCGGCGACGAGCCGCCGGCCGGCGAGCGTGCCCAGATCATCGACCTGCTGGCCGAGCTGCACCGCACGCCGCCGCCGCTGCCGGCCCCGGCCCGCCCGCTGGAGCTGTCCGGGCGGGCCGCCCTGGAGCAGGCTCTCGGCGACCCCTCCCTGCCCTGGCTGGGCGGCCCGTACGCGCGGCCGGCGCAGGAGCTGATCGCCGAGTACGCCACCGTGCTGCGGCGCAGGCTGGCCGAGTTCGACCGGCGAGCGGCCGAGCCGGGCGAGCCCGTGGTGACGCACGGGGAGCCGCATCCGGGCAACCTGCTGCGGGCACCGGGAGAGCGGCTGCTGCTGGTCGACTGGGACACGGTCGGGATGGCCCCGCCGGAGCGCGACCTGTGGCTGGTGGCCAGGGACGCGGACGACCTGGCCCGCTACGCCGACGCGACCGGCCGCCGCCCCGACGATGACACCCTCGCGCTCTACCGGCTGCGCTGGGCGCTCGACGACGTGGCGGAGTTCGTCGAGTGGTTCCGCTCGCCGCACGCGCGCACGCCGGACGCCGAGCAGTCCTGGGCCGCCCTCACCGGCACGCTCAAGCAGCTCGCGGACGACGACGCGGCAGGAGCGCCTCTCCTCCGGTAGCCGAAACTTTCACGGAGCGCCGCCGCTCACCCGCAGCTCACGAACGCGCCGGCCGGTCAGCTCACTGGCGACATTGCGATGCCGAAATTTTCTTTGGACACTCGCAATGTTTCGGCCGCCGAGCGAGAGGACCTCGATGAAGCTGAGAGCACGTATCGCGAGCGCCGTGATCGCCGCCGCGGCACTCGTGACCGCCGGCCTGATCACCGCGACCCCGGCCGCGTCGGCCCAGCTCACGGAGGTGACCGGCTTCGGCGCGAACCCCACCGGCCTGCGTATGCACCTCTACGTCCCCGACGGCGTCCCCGCCCGCCCGGCGCTGCTGGTGGCCGTCCACTACTGCACCGGCTCGGGCCCCGCCTTCTACTCGGGCACGGAGTTCGCCTCGCTCGCCGACCGGCACAAGTTCGTCGTCATCTACCCGTCCGCGACCAGGAGCGGCTCCTGCTACGACGTATCCTCGCCGCAGGCGCTGCGGCACGACGGCGGCAGCGATCCGGTGGGGATCGTCTCCATGGTCAGGTACGTGCAGGCGCGCTACAACGCCGACCCCGCCCGTACGTTCGTGACGGGGGCCTCCTCCGGCGGCATGATGACCAACGTGCTGCTGGGCGCCTACCCCGACGTGTTCAAGGCGGGGGCGTCGTTCATGGGCGTGCCCTTCGCCTGCTTCGCCACCACCGACGGCTCAAGCTGGAACAGCGCCTGCGCCAACGGCCAGGTCGTCAGGACGCCGCAGCAGTGGGGCGACCTCGTCCGCGGGGCCTACCCCGGTTACAGCGGCGCCCGCCCGCGCATGCAGATCTGGCACGGCACCGAGGACGCCACGCTGCGTTATCCGAACTTCCAGGAGCAGATCAAGCAGTGGACGAACGTCCACGGCGTGAGCCAGACCCCCAGCCTCAGCGACCAGCCGCGGGCCGGCTGGGCCAGGACCCGCTACGGCGGCACCGGAACCATGGCCCCGGTGGAGGCGATCAGCCTGGCGGGCGTCGGCCACAGCCTGCCGCAGGGCGGGATGGCGGCCGCGGCCATCGACTTCTTCGGCCTGTCGGGCAGCGGCCCCGACCCCACCACATCACCCACCGTGTCCCCCACCGTCTCCCCCACCCAGCCGGTGGGAACGTGCGTGGTCACGTACACGATGAACACCTGGAACACCGGCTTCACCGCTGAGGTCAAGCTCACCAACACCGGCACGGCCGCGCTCTCCTCGTGGAACCTGGCCTTCACGCTGCCGGCCGGCCAGACCATCACCTCGGCCTGGAACGCCACGGTGTCGCCGTCCAGCGGCCAGGTGACGGCCCGCAACGCCCCCTACAACGGCGCCGTCGCGCCGGGAGCGTCGGCCTCGTTCGGCTTCCAGGCCACCCACGGCGGCGGCACCGGCGAACCGGCCGCCTTCACCCTGAACGGCACCGCCTGCACCACGACCTGACCGCACGCTCCGCACCGCCACCCCGCCGGCCGAGAAGTCCTGAGCCGTCCCTGCCACCGGCGTCACCGGGGGCGGGGACGGCTCTCGCGTCAGCAGGGGCTCTCGTAGAAGTCCTGGTAGCCGCTGCGGACGCCCCACATGTCCACTGCCCCGTCGCAGTCCTCGTACTTCTCCCCGACCACGGTGGTGCGGGTGGAGTCGCTGTAGAAGACGGTGACGCACGCGTGGCCGTGCTTACAGGCGCGGGCCTGCGCGGGACCCGTGGTGACGGCGGTGACGGCGGCCACGGCGAGGACGGTGGCCGGCAGGAGACGGCGGAGCATGGGTTCCTCCGGAGGAGTGGGGGCGTTGCCTCGATCGTCGGCTCTCCCGGCCGATCGATCAAGAGCCGCAAGGGGCCTGGCCCCGGCCGGGCCAGACCCCCTCGCGGATCAGGTGACGGGTTCGATCCACACGTTGCGGAAGCGCGGGTTCTCCCCCGGGTCGCCGTGGTCCTGGAGGCGGATGCCGGCCGAGGCCGCGTTCTCCGGGATGTTGTCGCCGGTGCCGCCGTCGACCGCGACGTCGTCGTGCACCACCGTCCCGTTCCAGACGACCGTCACCCTGGCGTCGTCGACCTTGGCGCCCGCGCTGGTGAAGCGGGCCGCGCGGAAGGTGATGTCGTACGTCTGCCAGGTGCCGGGCGCGGTGGCCATGTTGCGGTCGGGCGCGCGCTTGGAGTAGATCGAGCCCGCCTCGTTGGCCTCAGGCGTGGTGTCGCCGTACGACTCCAGCACCTGCACCTCATAGCGTTCTTGCAGGTAGACGCCGCTGTTGCCGCGCTGCTGGCCGGTCACCTCCGGCGGGTAGTCGGGTTCGTACCACTCGACGTGCAGGGTGAAGTCGCCGAACGTGCGCCGGGTGCGGATGTCGCCGCCGTACGACTCCATCGAGCCGTTCGCGACCGGCCACGTCGCCGCACCGCCGGCTCGTCTCTCCCACGCCGCCAGGCTGGAGCCGTCGAACAGGGTGATCCGCTCCCCCTTCGACACCGTGACGTGGTCGAGCCCGGCATTGCCCCCGTCGCCGGAGTCGTAGCGGTAGACGACGGTGTTCGTCCCGCGCTTGAGCGGCAGCGCCTCGGTCTGCACCTCCCAGGCGTCCCGGCCGCCGGTGGCGGCCAGCCGTACCTGCCTGACCTTCTTGCCGTTGACGTGCACGCTCACCGACGTGCCCGCCTCCGCCGCGTAACGCAGCCCGACGTTGTACGTGCCTGCCGCGTCGGTCCGGACGGAGAACGACGTGCTCGCGCCCGGCTTGCTGTAGCCGTCCACGAAGCCCGTGCCGGTGAAGCCCTGGTGGGCGGTGCTGACCGCGGCACCGCCGCGCAGCGTGGCCCGTTCGGCCTCCAGCACCGGGCGGGCGGCCACGGTGATCGCGTCCAGGTTGACGTTGCCCGTGTCGCCGGTGTCGTAGCGGTAGGCGATCGTGTTGACGCCCGCCTTCAGCGCCAGCGGCTCGACCCGGGTGGCCCACAGGTCCCACGTGCCCGTGGACGGCAGTTGCGCCTGCCTGACCTTGGTGCCGTTGACGTACACGCTGAGCGACTTGGTACCGGGCGCCGGGTCGGGGCCGTTGGAGTAACGCAGGCCCACGTGGTAGGTGCCGGCCTGCTCCACCTGGACGGCGAACCGCGTCGTGGCGCCCGCGTTCCAGTAGCCGTCCACGAACCCGGATCCCGAGTAGCTGGGGTGATCGGTGTTCAGCTTCGCGCCGCCGCTCTGGGCCGCGCTCTCGGCCTCATAGGTGGTGTCGGCGCTCGCGCCGCCGGGCAGCGAGTTGAGCGTGTACCACGCCTCCGTGCTCCACAGCGGCTCCCCTGAGGCGGAGCTGAACGGGCGCGGCGAGCGCAGGTGCACCACCCGGCCCGGCTTCAGGCCGGCCACCTTCAGCGTGACCTTCCGGCCCGACGCCTTCGCCGAGGTGACGGTCAGCGGCTCCTCATCCACCTTCGGGCCGCCGTACGTGACGGCGGGGACGTAGCGCCACTGGGTGAGCTGGTAGCGGCCGGCCAGCGACTCGATCGTCTCCGCCGACAGCGGCTGGGTGTACTCCAGCTCGAAGCCGCCCTCGATCGCCCGCATCTTCAGGAAGTCGAACGCCTTCTCCTTGCCGGGCGTCAGCTTCTGCAGGCCGTAGGTGAGCTTGCCCGGCTGGCCCCAGTTGCCGCCCGCGCCCAGGCCGCCGGCGTAGATGGCACCGTCGGGCCCCAGGCTGATCCGGTTGACGCCCGCCTCGAGCCCCTGGGTGAACCGGAACACCGCGCCCTGGTACTCACCCTTCACCTTCTCCAGGTAGGCCCGCTGGATCCCGCCGTACGTGACGTCGCCGAAGAAGAGCTGACCCGCGTACCTGCCCTGCTTCATCAGCAGCGGCGTGCTGGGCGAGTTGGCGATCTCGTTGTGCGGCAGCCACAGCACCGGCGGGCTCACCGCCCCGGCGTCGAACAGGCCCTCGGGCGTCGTGTAGTGGTTGAAGAAGCGGCCCTTCTCGATGTGCACCAGCTTCGAGGCCGGCAGCCAGCCGCCCTGGTTGTCCAGCACGAACAGGTCGTCGTCCGGGCCCCAGCCGATGCCGTTCGGGGTGCGCAGGCCGCCGGCGAGATACTCGACCTTCCCGGTCGCCTTGCTGACCTTGACGGTCACGCCCCGGTCGCGGGCCGGCTGCGGGACGGTGGTGGCGCCGCCGTAGTCGATGGCCACCGACAGGTTGAGGTAGAAGTGACCGCCCCGGTAGAGCAGGCCGAAGGCGAACTCGTGGAAGTTCCCGCCGAACGGCCAGGTCGCGACCGTCCTGAGGGAGTCGGTGACCTCGTCGCCGTTCGTGTCGTTCAGCTCCACCAGGCGGGACTTCTCCGACACGTACAGCTTGCCGTCCACGTACGCGATGCCCATGGGCTCCTGCAGCCCCTCGGCGATCTTCTTGGCGGTCACCCGCGCCGGGGAGGTCGTGCCGGTCACGCCGCTCAGCAGGTACACCTCGCCGAGCCGGTTCTCCGAGCCGCCCCAGGTGGTGACCGCCAGCCGGCCGCCGGGCAGCCAGGCCATCGCGGTCACCTGCGGCTCGAACCCGGCCGGTCGCAGGTCGGTGAGGGTGTAGTCGGGGTGCACCGCCTGCAGCGGCAGGCCGTCGCCCGGGGAGTCGGCGCCGCTCTCGCACTCCTTGCGGCCGGGGGAGGTCACCCGGACGACGTCCGCGTCCGTGCTCAGCGCCTCGGTCGGGACGAGGGTGAACGCCTGGGCGCCCGGCGGCTTCCACTCCAGCCTGAGCTGCTGGCCGTACAGGTGCTCGAAGTGGTCGACGCGCAGCGGGTGGTAGCCGGCGGTCAGCGTGATCGTGCCGTCCACCGCGATCGGCCCGTGCCGGCCGTCGTTGACGATCACGACGGTGTCGCCGATCCGCAGCCGGGAGCCGTCGTCGCTGATGAGCCGGAACTCGTACGTGCCGGCGGCCGGGACGGACAGGTTGCCGGTGACCTCGGTGACGAACAGGTCGGTGAGGCCGAAGTCGGCGTCGGACGTCCAGTCGATCGCGGGCATCAGCTTGTCCACGTTGGGCGTCTGTCCTGGCTTGAGCGTGCACATCTTGGACAGCTCGACCTGGACGTCATAGGTGCGCAGGGTGACGCCCGGCACCTGTGGCGGCACGTCGGCGCCCGCGCGTGCGGGGACGGTCGCGTGGGCGGGGACGGTCAGGAAGGAGAGCGCGATGATCAGCAGAGCGGATAAGAGGGGTAATCTCCGCATGACTTGGCCCATCTCGTTGAGGGCGCCCTGGTACGGCGCGGGTGGGGGTGCGGCATCGCCGGGCCGGCCGTCGGCGGATGCCGGGTCACGTGAGTCGGAAAGCAAGGGGGATAACGCTGCTCTGCGCCGTAATATAAGGCGAAATTTCCGACTTGCCCATAGCCTTTCGCCGAAAATCGGTGAAAGTCACGATGCATCGGGGCAGAAGCTGTGCGAGGGCACAAGAGGCCGCACACAGACGCCCCACACAGCGGAACGGCGCGACAGGTCCGCGGGGTGAGACCCGCGGACCTGTCGCGCCGTTCGACGATCAGGCCGTGCTAGGTGATCCGGCCGTACTCGGTTGCCGACCGTGCCAGACGATCTGTCAGGGCCGACGATCTGTCAGGGCCAGTCGATGGACGGCCGCAGCGGAACGCCCGAGCGCCCGTTCTGGTCAAGCTTGACGCCCAGCACCTGGTGCAACTGGACCTTGTTGCGCTCGAAGCCGACGATGCAGCCGGCCATGTAAAGGGCCCACACCCGGGCCGTGCCCAGGCCGACCTCCTGCACCGCGTCGTCCCAGTTGGCATCGAGGTTGTCGCACCAGTGGCGCAGCGTCTTGGCGTAGTGCTCGCGCAGGTTCTCCTCGTGGCGGATCTCGAAGCCGAGGTCCTCCATCTGCCTGATCAGCCAGCCCACCGACTCCAGCTCCCCGTCGGGGAAGACGTAGCGGTTGATGAAGCCGCCCTTGTTGAACGTCTTCTCCTTGCCCGTCGGCCGGGTGATGCAGTGGTTGAGCAGCCGGCCGCCGGTCTTGAGCTTGCCGTACAGGAAATCGAAGTACGACGGCAGGTTGTCCTTGCCGATGTGCTCGGTCAGGCCGATGGAGCTGACCGCGTCGAAGCCCGTCTCCTTGACGTCGCGGTAGTCCATGAACCGGACCTCGGCCAGGTCCTGCAGACCCGCGTCGGCGATGGCCTTCTGCGCCCACTCCGCCTGCTGGCGGCTCAGCGTGACGCCGAGGGCCTTGACGCCGTAGTGCTGGGCCGCGTGCATGACCATGCCGCCCCAGCCGCAGCCCACGTCGAGCAGACGCATGCCGGGCTCAAGGCCGAGCTTGCGCGCCACCAGGTCGAACTTGGCGAACTGGGCCTCTTCCAGCGTGGCGTCCTCGCCCGGGTAGCAGGCGCAGGTGTAGGCCATGGACGGGCCGAGCACCCACCGGTAGAAGCGGTTCGAGACGTCGTAGTGGTGGTGGATGGCCTCGGCGTCGCGCTGCTTGGCGTGCCTGGAGCCCAGCCGGGCCAGCGCGCTCTGGCGCATCTCCTGCGGGGGCGGGGGCACGCGCATGAGCAGGGGCTTGACGCCCAGCGCGCGGACGGCGGCCAGCTTCTCGGATGTCGTCAGGTCGTTGGTCGTGATGTTCCACATGCGGTCCAGCAGCGCGTAGAGGTCGCCCTGGACGTCGAGATGGCCGGACACGTATGCCCTGGCCAGGCCGAGCTCCCCCGGTGCGTGGGCCAGGTACGCCACCGCGATCGGGGACTTCACCTCGATCGCGAGGTCGGCGCCGTCGGGCCCCGCCTTGCTTCCGTCGTAAGCCGTGAACGCGATGTTCGCTTCGCGGCCGACGATCTTTTCAAAGATGGTTGCCAGAGCCATCTGCTCACCTTCCCCGTACACACTTTTCGTACAGGTCCAGCAGGCGACCGTTCGGGTCGTAATCCCGCTTGACCGGCCAATAGGCGTCGCCGTTGTACAGCTGCCAGAACCGCTCACGGGCGTAGAACGAGGTCGAGTAGAGCGACTTGTGGCCGTCGAGCTCGTGCACGGAGTGCTCGATCAGCCGGTTGTAATACCCGTCGAACTGCCCCCGCGGCAGCGGCACCATTCCCCAGAAACCGAAGTTGACGTAGAGCTTGCCCGGCTCCAGCGGGTAGAGCGGCCACCGCGAGGCCGCCCGCAGCGGGCACATCCACACCGGGGTCATGCCCACCTTGTCGTGAAAGAACTCCAGGAACTCCGCCCCGCGCTCGACCGGGACCTCGACGTCCTGGATCACCGCCTCGCTCACCGGCAGGCCGCGCCACCTGTCGACGCGGGCGGTCAGGCCGTGCTTGCGGTCGAGCGCCACCAGGCGGCGGTAGACGTCGGAGCGCATCCAGCGGCGCGGCATGAGCGAGCGGACCACCGGCTGCTGCACTCCAAAGGCGCGCGAGCACCAGAACCAGTCGGTGTCCCAGCGCCACAGGTAGTCGCGGACGGTCAGCCAGTCGCGGCTGCGCTGCCTGATCGACTGGTAGTAGATCCGCATCCCGGTGTAGTCGGAGACGTAGGGGGCGCGGTCGGCGAAGCGGCCGAGCGTGATGTACATCTCGCCCGGCTCGAAGAAGACGCCGTCGATGAAGTCGACGCTCTCGCCGTCGTGGACCATGCTCTCGCTGATCTCCTGCATGGCCAGCATGCACTTGCCCGCGTCGGTGAACTTGAGGTGGGTCAGGTGCACGTACGGCTGCACCTTGCGCAGCTTGATCCTGATCCGCAGCGCGTAGCCGAGCGTGCCGTAGGAGTTGGGGAACGCGCGGAACAGCTCGCGGTGCTCGTTGTCGTCGCGGGCCACCACCACGCGCCCGTCGCCGGTGAGGATCTCCAGCTCCTCCACCGACTCGTGCGGCAGCCCGTCCCTGAAGCTGGTGGACTCGATGCCGAGCCCGGTCACGGCCCCGCCCAGCGTGATCGTCTTGAGCTGAGGCACCACGTACGGCATGAGCCCGTGCGGCAGCGTGGCGTCCACCAGGTGCTCGTACGTGGTCATGCCCTGGACCTCGGCCGTCATGGTCTCAGGGTCGACGCTGATGACCTCGTCGAGGTCTCTGGCCGAGAGCTTGGCCGTCCTGCCGCCGTCGCGGAACCTGAACAGGTTGGACGTGGACTTGGCCAGGCGGGGCGCGGCGTCGCCGGGAATCTCGGCGTACGACTGCCGGATCTGCTCTACTGCCCGTCGGTGTGTCGACATCTTCGTCGTCACGAGAGCACCCCCTTGAGCTGGTAGAGATCGTCCGTAAGACGGTATCTCCCATGGCCGATCCGGACCAGACCGGGGTCGTTAAAGACACGAAAACTGTTCATCGTGCCAGGTGAATCCCCTACGTAGCAGGCGATTGCGTAAACTTCCTGAAGATCACCGGCATTACGCCGTTGACCACGCTGTTCACCTCCCCACCCTCGACCGCGGCGGCCAGATTTTCCACGGTTGCGGCGAGCAGCCGGCCGCTGGCCTCGGGGGTGACGCCGGCCGCGTGCGGGGAGAGCAGGACGTTCGGCAGCTCCCGCAGCGGGTCGCCGGCGGGCAGCGGTTCGACGTCGAACACGTCGAGGGCGGCCCCGCCCAGGTAGCCCTCGCGCAGGGCGGTGACGAGCGAGCCCTGGTCCACCACGCCGCCCCTGGCCGCGTTGACGAGCAGGGCGCCCTGCTTCATGCGCGCGGGGTCGATCAGCCCTCTGGTCTCGTCCGACAGCGCGATCACGACGACCAGCACGTCGCTGCCGGCGACGAGCGTGTCCAGGTCGGTGTGGCCGGGGTCCTCGCGCGGGGTGCGCGTCCAGTAGGAGACCTCGCAGCCGAGCGCGCGGAACAGCCGGGCGCAGGCGACGCCGATCGGGCCGTAGCCGACGATCCCGACCCGCTGCCCGTGCAGCTCGCGCGGCTGCAGCCCCTGCTGGGGCCACTCTCCGGCGCGTACGGCCGCGTCGGCGGCGCCCAGCTTGCGCGCCAGCGACATGGCCGCGGCCAGGCACCACTCGGAGACCGCCACGGCGCTGACGCCCGGCGTGTTGGCCAGGGGCACGCCCGCGGCGCTCAGAGCGGCGAGGTCGTGACCGTCCACGCCCACCGACGGCTGCTGCACGAATGCCAGCCGGGGCGCCGCCGCGACCGCCTCCGCGTCCAGGACGAGCGCGCCCGTCCAGTCGCCGAGCACGATCTCCGCCTCAGGCAGCGCCGCGAGGAGCGCCGCACGGTCACGGGTGGCCGGGACGCGTATGGTCACCCGGTCGCCGAGCGGGGCCAGGAGGCGGCGGATGAGCTCCTCGGGGAGGGGCGGCAGGGCGAGCAGGTTCCAGGGACTCATGCCCTCACAGTAAAGCTGGCGATCACCTGGCGCATCAGGGCTCTGCTGCGCACCCACTGCCCCTCGGCCACCGTCCACGACAGCAGGTAGGCGGCGTCCCCGGTCGAGACGACCCGCCGGACCTCGTGGTAGCGGGTGCCGGGCCGGACCCAGGGCGCGTCGCTCGTCTCGCCCGCGATCCAGGTGAACTCCCACTCCACGGCCTTGACGCCTCGGTGCGAGACGATCCTGCGGCCGCGGTTGATCACGGTCTGGGCCTCGGCCTTGAGCCGCTCCTCCGAGTCGCGCATGACCTGGTTGGCGTCGCGGTTGGCGTAGAAGGACTCGACCCCGACGTGGGCGTTGCCGTCTCTGCGGGTCCATTCGGTGTAGCCCTCGCCGAGCGCTCCGCGCCAGCCGATCGGCCGCATGATCGACCAGCCGTCCTTGGACCGCCACGCCCGCACGGCCGGGGCGAGCCTGGTCACGCTGGGCGACGGGGTCGCGGACGGCGTCGTGCTCGGCGTCGGTGCCGCGGTCGGCGTGAGCGGGCTGGTCGCCGCGGCCGGCTGCGTGGTGGTGCGCGGCGCGCCTTCGGCGGGCGAGGCGGTCCTGAAGTAGGCCACCGTGCCGCCGGTGACGACCAGCACGACCGTGGCGGCCGCCGCGAGCAGCGCCCGGCCGGGGCCCGAGCCCTTCTTGCGCTCTCTGGGCGAGTCGAGGTCGGCGCTGGCGGGCTTGGCGGCGAGGATGGCCGCGAGCAGCTGGTCCGCCTCCTCGACGCCCACCCGGTCCTGGGGCTCCTTGCGGAGCAGGCCCTTCAGGATCGGGTGCATGATCGGCGGGATCCTGCGGTAGTCGGGCTCCTCGGTGAGCAGCGCGTTGAGCGTGGCCATGGCGTCGCCGCGCTCGAACGGGGAGCGGCCGACCATGCACGCGTACAGCGTGGCGCCCAGCGACCACAGGTCGGACTCGGGGCCGGCGTTCTCGGCGCGGACCCGTTCCGGCGCCAGGAAGCTCGGCGAGCCCGTGACCATGCCGGTCCGCGTCAGCGACGCGTCACCCTCGACGGTGGCGATGCCGAAGTCCATGAGCACGGCCCGGCCGTCGTCGGACAGCAGGATGTTGCTCGGCTTGACGTCGCGGTGCAGGATGCCGGCCGCGTGGGCGGCCCGCAGGGCGGACAGCACCTGCCGGCCCACGCTCGCCGCCTCGCGCACGGGCAGCGCGCCCGTCGTCAGCACGACCTGCTCGACCGAGGGATGGCTGACCAGCTCCATCACGATCCACGGCCGGCCGCCCTCCTCGACGACGTCGTAGACCGCGACGACCGAAGGGTGATTGAGCTTCGCCGCGGTGCGTGCCTCGCGGGCGGTGCGCAGCAGCTGACGCTCCTGGTCGCCCGGCGACAGCCCGTCGGGCAGCAGCACCTCCTTGATCGCCACCTGCCGGTTCAGCAGTGTGTCGCGGCCTTCCCAGACCACGCCCATCCCCCCGCGACCCAGTTCGCGCAGTAACTGGTAGCGCCCTGCGATGAGCCGGTTGCCATCCGAAACCATGTCCTACCCCTGTAGCGGCGCACGCGCCTGCTGCAGACGGACGCTGAACGCGACCGCCTGTAGACCACCCGAACAGTGGGCAAGTTTCCCATACCTCCCGGGACTTCGCGGGAAGTCGGAAAGGCCGCTTGCACCAGATCACCGAATGTTGTTCTACTGAGGCAGGGTCAGCAACGAGGAGAGTCCGATGCCTGAGGTTCGCCAGGGTCCCCTGTCCGGTGTGCGAGTGCTGGAGCTCGCCGGGCTCGCTCCTGGGCCGTTCGCGGGGATGATGCTAGCCGATCACGGCGCCGAAGTCCTGCGAGTCGACCGGGTCGGAGCGGTTTCCGACCGCCCCCGCGCCGACGTCATGGACCGCGGCAAGCACACGATCGGGCTGGATCTGAAGTCGCCCGAGGGCGTGGCCGCGTTCAAGGAGCTTGTGCGCCACGCCGACGTGGTGATCGAGGTGTTCCGGCCGGGCGTGGCGGAACGGCTCGGCATCGGGCCCGCCGACCTGCACGCGGTCAACGAACGGCTCGTCTACGGCCGGATGACCGGCTGGGGCCAGGACGGCCCGCTCGCCCCGACGGCCGGGCACGACATCGACTACATCGCGGTCTCGGGCGTGCTGTCCATGCTGGGGCACGAGGGCGAGCGGCCGACGCCGCCGATGAACATCCTGGGCGACTTCGCCGGAGGCGGGCTCATGCTCGCGTACGGGGTGCTGCTCGCCCTGTTCGAACGGGAGCGCACCGGCGCCGGACGGGTGATCGACGCGGCCATGGTGGACGGGGCGGCCATCCTGTTCTCCATGTTCTACCAGGCGGTGCAGAGCGGCCACTGGGGCCCGCGCGGCACCAACCTGCTCGACACCGGCGCCCCGCAGTACGACACCTACGAGACGGCCGACGGCGAGCACATGGCCGTGGGCGCGCTGGAGCCGCAGTTCTGGGAGGCGATGGTCGGCCTCATGGGCCTGACCGACCTGCCCGACAGGAACGACCGGGCCCAGTGGCCCGCGCTGCGGGCACGCCTGGCCGAGGAGTTCAGGAAGCGCACGCGGGCCGAGTGGGAGGCCCTCTTCGAGGGCTCGGACGCCTGCGTCTCGCCCGTGCTGTCCATGGCCGAGGCCGCCGCCCATCCGCACAACGTCGCCAGGGAATCGTTCGTCCAGGTGAGCGGCGTGACCCATCCGGTGCCCGCGCCCCGGCTGCTCGGGACGCCCCGCCAGGGCCTCTCCCCCGCCACCCGCCTGACCGACCTGTCGGAGTGGGGCCTGCCGGCAGAGGAGGCGGACAAACTACGCGCCCTTGGAGTGCTCGCGTGAGGGCGTGCGACCGTCCTTCGCCGCGTAGTCCTTGAGCACGATCGAGTCGTGCAGGCGCACGCCTCTGCTCGTCCCCTGCGCCACGGCCTTGGTCAGGGCGGTCGGCAGGCGGTTGACCAGCCGCAGGCCGCGGTTGAGCGCCCACAGCCCGAAGCGGCCGCCGGGCATGAGACTCCGCGCGGCGTTGACCGCGAACGTCCGGCTGCGGCGCACGTACTCGCCGAGCTCGGCCTCGTAGGCGGGGAAGGCCCGCGTGTGGTCGCCGTCGCAGGCGGCCAGCTCTCCCGCGAGCACGTACGCCCCCACCACCGCCAGGCTCGTGCTGCCCCCGACCGCGGGCCCCGGGCAGTATCCCGCGTCGCCCACCAGCGTCACCCGGCCCTGTGACCAGGTGTCGAGGCGGAGCTGGGTGATCGAGTCGAAGTAGAAGGCGGGCGAGCGGTCCGCCTCGTCCAGGAGCCTCGGCACCTCCCAGCCGGCGTCGCCGAAGTGATCGCGCAGCAGCTCCTTCTGCCGGGCGACGTCCCTGTGGTGGTAGTCGAGCGGGCGCGGCGTCCTGAAGAGGAACACCGCCCGCGCGTCCTCCATGTGCGCCGCCCCGTACATCGCGGCCGTCCTGTCCACCCCCACGAGGCCCTCGACCCTGCGGTCGAGACCCAGGTGGTTGGGCACCGACGCGACGGCCAGGTAGGCGCCGATCCAGGTGGTGAAGTCCTCCTCGGGGCCGAACACCAGGCGGCGCACGTTGGAGTGCAGGCCGTCGGCGCCGATCACCAGGTCGTACGCGGCCGGCGCGCCGCGCTCGAACGTCACCTCCCCGTCCTGCGTGATCGACGTGATCGAGTCGCCGAAGACGTAGCCGACGTCGTCGCGGGTGAGGTCGTGGAAGATCTCGCTCAGGTCGTCGCGCATGATCTCGGCGTGCCGGTCGGAGAAGGCCCCCATGAGCCTGCGCATCTCCAGCTCGGCCGCTCGCGCGCCGTTCTCGGTGTGCATGGTGAGCGTGTGCGTGCCGGTCGCATGCGCCATGACCGGCTCCAGCGCGCCCATGCGTTCCACGATGTCCATCGCGGGCCGGAACAGGTCGACCGCGTGCCCGCCCGTCTTGCGCGGAGCGGGCGCGCGCTCGACCACGGTGACGTCGAAGCCCGCGCGGACGAGCCAGTACGCCAGCACCGGCCCCGCCACGCTCGCTCCGGAGATCAGGATCCTCATCGCTCCTCCTTACCTAACGTTAAGTAAGACGGTAGCACGCGTGCTTACTTAACGTTAGGTAAGTACTAGGGTGGGCTGCATGCCCGGTGACACGAAGAGCCGCATCCTGGCGGTCGCCCGCGAACTGTTCGTCGAGCAAGGCGTGCAGAACACCAGCCTGCGCCAGATCTCCGAACGGCTGGGCCTGACCAAGCCCGCGCTCTACTACCACTTCGCCTCACGCGACGACCTGGTGCGCAGCATCGTGCAGCCGCTGATCGAGGACTTCCAGCGGTTCGTCGACGACCGCGAGCCGGCCGGCGGCGATCCCAGGCGGTTGCTGGGCGACTACTTCGACCTGATGTGGCGGCACCGCGACGTGATCGTCATGATGGTGCGCGACCTGTCCACGCTGAGCCACCTCGACCTGGGCACGCGCATGTTCGGCTGGCGGCGGCAGATCGTCGCCCTGCTGCTCGGGCCCGACCTGACGCGGGAGCAGCACATCCGGGCGACGGTGGCGCTGGGCGGCATGTCGGACTGTGTGGTGGAGTACGCCGAGCTGGCGCTGGAGGAGGTCAAGCCGACGGCCGTCGAAGCGGCGGCCGTCGCACTCGGCATCTGACCGGGCTCTCTCGTCCTCCCGGCCCGTGTATCCCGGCCCCTCGTTCCGGCCGTTGGGATGTTTTCGGTCAGACGGCGATGTAGAGGTCGACGCCGTCGCGGTGGTGCACTTCGAGGTCGGTCGTGAACGAGCGCGACGGCGTACCGCCCGACTCGGTGTGCTTCCACACCTCCTGCCACGACTCGACCAGCGCCTGCGGCATCGGGCCGCGCGCCTCCAGCTTCAGCGCCTGACCTGCCGGCACCCGCACGGCCACCATGCCCTCGGGCAGCCGCGGCGCCGTACGCACGCCCGTGCCGACGATCTGCGTGTAGGCGCCGTGGTGGTCGCTCTCGTAGTCGGTCAGCACCGCGTAGAGGTTTTCGTCCACGCGGCCGGGCACGTGTGCGAAGGCCCCCGGCACCCCTGCCCGCTGCCAGAGCCCGGGCAGCCTGGCCCGGGCCGGATCCATCTCGTCGGCGTTGCTCGTGCGCACGGCGAAGCCGACCACGATCAGCTCGCCTCGTTCGGTGACGTTCACAGACCCTCCCCCTCCCCCAAATGTGTCCCGGCCGATCATAAGCCCCCGAGAAAGGGGGAAACCCCTAGTTAAGCTGTCCGCACATAAGATGGATGAACGTGAGATTTCTCAACGACCTCGAGCCGCAATACGACCTGACCTATAGCGACGTGTTCATGGTTCCTTCACGTTCGGCGGTGGGTTCCCGGCTCGCAGTCGACCTGTCGACGAACGACGGCACCGGCACCACCATCCCCCTCGTCGTGGCCAACATGACCGCCGTGGCCGGCCGCCGCATGGCCGAGACCGTGGCGCGCCGCGGCGGCATCACCGTGATCCCTCAGGACATCCCCCTGGACGTCGTGGCGAACGTCGTCGACTGGGTCAAGAAGCGCGACCTCGTCCACGACACGCCGCTCACCCTGACCCCGCACGACACCGTCGGCGAGGCCCTGCAACTGCTGCCCAAGCGCGCCCACAACGCGATCATCGTGGTCGACTGGGAGAACCGGCCCGTGGGCGTCGTGACCGAGGCCGACTGCCAGGGCGTCGACATGTACACCCAGCTCGCCCAGGTCATGTCGAGCGAGCTGCTCACCCTGCCCGCCGGGCTCGACCCGCGCACGGCCTTCGACCGCCTGCACGAGGGGCGGCACCGGCTGGCGCCCATCGTGGACGGGGACGGGCGGCTGGTCGGCATCCTCACCCGTACCGGCGCCCTGCGCGCCACCCTCTACCAGCCCGCCGTGGACGCTCAGGGCCGGCTGCGCATCGCCGCCGCCGTCGGCGTGAACGGCGACGTGGCCGCCAAGGCCAAGGAACTGCTCGAAGCGGGCGTCGACTGCCTGGTCGTCGACACCGCGCACGGCCACCAGGAGAAGATGATCAGCGCCCTGCGCGCCGTCACCGCCCTCGACCCCGGCGTGCCCGTCGCGGCCGGCAACGTGGTGACCGCCGCCGGCGTGCGCGACCTGGTGGACGCCGGGGCCGACATCCTCAAGGTCGGCGTCGGGCCCGGCGCCATGTGCACCACCCGGATGATGACCGGCGTCGGGCGTCCCCAGTTCTCGGCCGTGCTGGAGTGCGCCGCCGAGGCCCGCCGCCTGGGCCGGCACGCGTGGGCGGACGGGGGCGTGCGCCATCCTCGGGACGTGGCCCTCGCCCTGGCCGCCGGGGCCTCCAACGTGATGATCGGCTCGTGGTTCGCGGGCACGTACGAGTCGCCCGGCGACACCCGTACCGATGCCTCCGGGCGCAAGTACAAGGAGAACTTCGGCATGGCCTCGGCGCGGGCCGTGCGGCTGCGGACGGCCGAGGACTCGGCGTTCGAGCGGGCCAGGAAGGCGCTGTTCGAGGAGGGCATCTCAACGTCCAGGATGTATCTGGACCCGAAGCGGCCCAGCGTGGAGGACCAGATCGACGCCATCGTGGCCGGGCTGCGGTCCGCGTGCACGTACGCGGGGGCGTCGAACCTGGAGGAGTTCCACGCGCAGGCGGTCGTGGGGATCCAGAGCTCGTCGGGGTACACGGAGGGCATGCCCTTGCACCAGAGCTGGTGACCGGGCCGCCTGCTCGGGCCCCAGGGGCACGCCGGGACGACGCGTGCGGGGCTCGCCGGCGTCAGGATCTACGCCAGCCACCCGCCGCGTTGATGCCGCCGTCCACGTGCAGCGTCGTCCCCGTCACGAACCTGGCCAGATCGCCGGCCAGGAACACGGCCGCCGCCGCGGCGTCGCCTGGATCGCCCAGGTGACCCAGCGGCGGCACGCGTACCGGCTCGTAGGGCAGTGAGCCGGCCAGCATGCGCGCCCGCACGCCCGACTCCCCGGCCGTCTGGATCGCGTCGGGCGCGATCGCGTTCACCCTGATGCCTCTGGGGGCCAGCTCCAGCGCCAGCGACTTCGTCAGGCTCTCCAGACCGGCCTTCATCGCCGCGTACACCGCGAACCCCGGCGCCGCCTGGTGCGCCTCGCTCGACGTCACGTTGATGATCGACGCGCCCGGCGGCATCAACGGCAGCAACCGCCTGATCATGCCGGTGACCTGGGTGAAGTTCTCCTCGATCAGGATCTGCTCGCCGCGCGCCGAGGTCTCGGCGAACCCGGCGTGGAAGGTGCCGCCCGCGTTGTTGACCAGCACGTCCACCCGGCCCCAGCGCTCGCGTACGGCCTGGGCGAAGACCTCGACCGCCACGTGGTCGCGCACGTCGAGCGTCATGGCCAGCTCGGCCTCCGGCTTGTCGCGGTCGCAGACCGCGACGTGAGCGCCTAAGGCCGCGAACGCCCGCGCCGTGGCCAGCCCGATGCCTCTGGCCGCTCCGGTGACGACGGCCACACGGCCGGTGAGCAGGATCGTGTCGGGCGAAAGGGCGGCCATGAACGACGACCATATCCCGACCGCATAGAGTCGTCGGGTCCGTTCTCATCGACAACAATCGTCAACAGGAGCACTTCGTGGCACTCGAAAAGCCCGAGATCGACTTCCCGGGGGGCAACCCGCCCGCCGACCTGGAGATCGAGGACCTGACCGTGGGCGACGGCCCCGAGGCCAAGCCCGGTCAGACCGTCCGCGTCCATTACGTGGGCGTCTCGTTCTCGTCCGGGGAGGAGTTCGACGCGTCGTGGAACCGCGGCCAGCCGTTCGAGTTCCCGCTCGGCGCCGGGCGCGTCATCGGGGGCTGGGACCAGGGCGTCGCGGGCATGAAGGTCGGCGGCCGGCGCAAGCTCGTCATCCCGCCGCACCTCGGCTACGGCGACCGTGGCGCCCCGCCGCGCATCAAGCCGAAGGAGACGCTCATCTTCGTCGTCGACCTGCTCGGCGTGAGCTGACGTCCCGTCCGCCGCCCGCGGTGTGACGTCCAACCGACGTCCCACCGCTTCACGCGACGCGACGCCTCGTTCCGTCGCCCCGCGCGGTACGGCGTGCCCGGCGCCGGTCGGCTTCCACGATCCGGCGCCGGCACGGCCCACCGCTCACCCACTCGCTTCGCCCTCTTCTCGCCCTCTTCTCGCCAGATTTGTCGGCCGCGCCGACACACTCCGCGAGTGTGCCGATATCGGGTAGGGAAATGTCACCTGCGTGAGGCACCATAGGCGTGTGCTTCTGATCGACGTGGTGCGGGTTTCGGAGGCGGTGACACGCACGTCCGCCAGGCTCGGCAAGATCGGCCATCTGGCGGAGCTGCTGGGCCGAGTCGGCCCTGACGAGGCGGAGATCGCCATCTCCTACCTCTCGGGCGAGCTGCCGCAGCGGCAGGTCGGGGTGGGCTGGCGCACGCTGGAGGACATCCCGCAGCCCAAGCTGGCCGCCACCGCCACGCTCACGGCGGTCGACGAGCTGCTGAGCCGCATCAAGGCCGTGTCAGGCCAGGGCTCGCAGGCGGCCCGCAAGGCCCTGGTGGCCGAGCTGTTCGCGGGCCTGACGAGCCAGGAGCAGCAGTTCATGAGCCGGTTGCTGCACGGCGAGCTGCGGCAGGGCGCGCTCGACGGCGTCATGATCGAGGCCGTGGCCAAGGCGTCCGGTGCGCCGTCCGCCGACGTGCGGCGCGCGCTCACCCTGCGCGGCTGGCTCCCGGCCGTCGGGGCGGCGGCGCTGGGCGGCGGGGTCGAGGCGCTGCGCGCGTTCCGGCTGGAGGTGGGGCGTGCGGTCTCACCGATGCTGGCGGGCAGCGCGCCCAATGTGGCCGCCGCCCTGGAGAAGGCCGGCACGCCGGCGGCGCTGGAGT
This sequence comes from Nonomuraea sp. NPDC048882, assembly GCF_040649755.1. Lineage (NCBI taxonomy): Bacteria > Bacillati > Actinomycetota > Actinomycetes > Streptosporangiales > Streptosporangiaceae > Nonomuraea > Nonomuraea sp. NPDC048882. The sequence goes on along the minus strand of NZ_JBEZGB010000004.1, from coordinate 125,983 downwards.
GGAAGCTCGACGGCGTACGCGTTCAGGCCCACCGCTCCGGCCCTTCGGCCGTGAAGGTCTTCACCCGTACGCTCGACGACATCACCGCCCAGGTCCCCGAGCTGGTCGAGGCGGTCCTCGCCATGCCCTCCGACGACCTGGTCCTCGACGGAGAGGTGATCGCCCTGCGGCCCGACGGCCGGCCGCACCCGTTCCAGGTGACGGCGAGCCGCGTCTCCAGCAAGACCAACGTCGAGCGGTTGCGCGAGCAGACGCCGTTGAGCGTGTTCTTCTTCGACGCCCTGCGCGTCGACGGCGCCGACCTGCTCGACCTGCCCTACGCCCAGCGCCAGGAGGCCCTGGCCGGCGCGGTCCCGCCGGGTCTGCTGACGCCGCGGCTGGTGACGGGGGACGTGTCGGAGGCGGAGAAGTTCTTCACCGACGTGGTCAGGGCGGGCCACGAGGGCCTGGTCGTCAAATCCCTCACCTCCCCCTACGCGGCCGGGCGGCGGGGAGCGGGCTGGATCAAGGTCAAGCCCCGTCACACGCTCGACCTCGTGGTCCTGGCCGCCGAATGGGGCCACGGCCGGCGCGAGGGCAAACTGTCCAACCTCCATCTGGGCGCGCGCGACCCGGAGGGCGGGTTCGTGATGCTCGGCAAGACCTTCAAGGGCCTGACGGACGAACTGCTGGCGTGGCAGACCGCGCGCTTCCTTGAGCTCGCGGAGGGCCCGACGGACGAGTGGACGGTCGTCCTGCGGCCTGAGCTCGTGGTGGAGATCGCCTTCGACGGGGTGCAACGCTCGCCCCGCTATCCGGGTGGCATGGCGCTACGCTTCGCCCGCGTACTCCGCTACCGGCCCGACAAGCGCGTCGAGGACGCCGACACGGTCGACACGGTCCGCTCCCTCATGCTTTGACACGCTCCCCAGTCTGAAGGCTGGGGATTCAGCCTGTGCCGCGCGTGCGGCACTTCTGATGGCTTCCTGTTTCTCTGGGTCCTGCCCTCCGCTAGGCGGCGGGTCTTACGGTCCCTCCGCAGGCGTTTAACCTCTCCGCCCGTCCGGCGGTGAGGATGTTGATCGCCGCGTTCACGTCCCTGTCGTGGACCGCCCCACACGGGCAGGTCCACGACCGGATGTTCAACGGCATCTTGTCTGCGACGGTTCCGCAGGCCGAGCACAGCTTGCTCGACGGGAACCAGCGGTCGATCTTGGCGAAGGTGCGGCCGTACCGCTTCGCCTTGTACTCCAGCATGTTCACGAACTGCGACCAGCCCGCGTCGTGCACCGACTTGGCCAGCTTCGTGCGCGCCATACCCTTCACGGCAAGCTCCTCCACGTACACCGCTTGGTTGTCGCGGATGATCTGTGTGGAGAGCTTGTGTGCGAAGTCCCGGCGCGTGCCGGCCACCTGGGCGTGCGCCTTGGCGACCTTCAGCCTGGCCTTGGCCCGGTTCGCCGAGCCCTTCTCTTTCCTGCTCAGCGCTTGCTGTGCCTTGCGGAGCTTCTTCGCCGCGCGCCGCAGGATGCGCGGGTTGGCGATCTTGCGGCCGTCCGAGGTGACCGCGAAATGCGTCAGCCCCAGATCGATGCCGATCTCGTTCGGCGAGTCCAGCAGCGGCTCGTCGGCCGTCTCGACCACGAACGACGCGAAGTACCGTCCTGCGGCGTCCTTGATCACCGTCACTGAGGACGGCTCGGCGGGCAGGTCCCGGGACCAACGAATCGGCACGTCGCCGATCTTCGGCAGGCACAGCTTCCCGCCACGGGTGATCGCGAACCGGGCGTTCCTGGTGAACCGGACCGCTTGCCGGTTGTCCTTGCGCGACCGGAACCGGGGCGGCGCGACCTTCGAGCCCTTTCGCTTCCCGGTGATCGAGGCGAAGAAGTTGCGACAGGCGATGTTCAGGTCGGCGAGCGCCTGCTGAAGCACCACGGCCGACACCTCGCCCAGCCATGCCCGTTCCGGCGTCTTCTTCGCCTGCGTGATCACCTGCTTGGACAGGTCCCCGTCCGAGATATACCGCAGCCCGTTCTCGCGGGCCTCTTGCCTTGCGCGCAGCCCGTCGTTGAACACCGTCCGCGCGCACCCGAACGCCCTGGCCAGCGCTTGACGCTGACCGGCGGCCGGGTAGAGGCGGAAGTTGTAACGCAGCTGCACCATCCGATCTTACCGCAGATGACACTACAGTGGTGTCATGATCCGGATCACGCTCAGACTCCCCGACGACGTACACGCCCGGCTGCTCACCCAGGCCCAGACCGATCGCCGGTCCCTCAACTCCGAGATCGTGCACCTGATCGAGGTGGCGCTCAACACCGTAGCCGGAGACGACGAATCGCCTTGACAGCGATTCGTCCACCCCTGCCCCGCCGCACGGGAGAGTCGGCTTCACCCCCGCCTGAAGGGCGGAGCACTGCCGACGCCTTGGTAGCCGACACCACCCACCTTTCGCCGACACCACCCACCCGACACTGCACGCTTCGGCTAGCACCACGCGCCTATGGCTGGCACCGCCGCCGCCGCCCACGTCCCTGCCCCTTGCATCCCCGTGTCCTGCGGTTCATGGCGCCCCCACCCCCGCGCTGCGGCGGACCGGGGCTTGCGTGCGGTCGAAGGTGTGTTGCGGCGTTCGCCTGAAAGGCGAAGATCCAGGCTTACGCTTGGCGATCTGGGCACTCTTGTGGCATAAGTGAGATATTTCACTGAACATCCCTTTAAGTTGCCTTTACCTGGCATTTGTCGCATATGTTCGTGCTCGCCGCGCGGGGCCCCTGCCCCGCCGACGGATCGGCCGCCGCGACGCCCTCGCTCCCCCACGGTCCGGCCTTTCCTCGCCTTTTCCCCTACTGAGGACCGTGGTTTACCTTGGGCCAGCACTCCCGCACGCCGTCCCCCGACGCCCGCAAGTCGTCCGTGAACAAGCGCCGCTGGACCACCGTCGCGATCGGTGCGGCCGTCGTGGCAGCCGCCTCGACCACCGCCTGGGCGGCCATCGGCAACGACGACTCCTCCAAGCGCGCGGCGACGACTCCGAACCCGCCCTCCGCCGTCCCCAGCAGCACCAAGACGGACTCCGTACCCATGCCCCCGAACCAGGGCGCGGCACCCCAGCAGCCACCGGCCGCGTCCAGGCCGAAGAGCACCCGTTCCCCGCGACCGACCGGAACCCCGCGCGCGACCGGATCCTCCGCGTCCGCCAAGACCTCGGAGCGGGAGACCAGCGCCCCTGAGCCGGCTGCCAGGACCGTCAAGAACGAGGCGAAGAAGCCGACGTTCCGGGTGCTGTCGTCCGGCAGGTGTGGCGCCTCGTACTACGGCGAGCCCCAGCTGACGGCGAGCGGTGAGCGCTTCAACCCCGCCGCCATGACCGCCGCGCACAAGACCCTGCCGCTGGGCAGCAAGGTACGCGTCACGAACCCGCACAGCGGCGAGTCGGTGACCGTCCGCATCAACGACCGGGGCCCGTACGTCGGCGGCCGCTGCCTCGACCTGTCCAGGGCCGCCTTCGCCGCCATCGGCGACGTCGGTGCCGGGGTCATGCGGGTGAAGTACGAGGTTTTGGCCCACTGACGCCACGACCGTCGTCTTCGCGCCACGTCAGCAACTCAACCACCGGCCCAGAAGCGGCGGGCTCCCGCCGAGGTCTGAGCCACAGCGGCCGGCATCGGCCGAGGTCCGATCAGAGGCGCCCGGCGTCGATGACGACCTGGGCGAACTCCGCCGGGGCCTCCTGGGGCAGGTTGTGGCCGGCGTCCTTCAGCAGACGGTGCTCGTACGTTCCGGTGAATCTGTCGCGCCACGCGGAGCCGTCGCCGGGCGGGTCCGTGAACGGGTCGCTGCCCCCGTCGACGGCGATGGTCGGAACCGTGACGGCCGGACGCGCGGCGAGTCGCTCCTCGTACGGGTCGTAGCGGCGTTCGCCGTCGGCGAGGCCGAGCCGCCAGCGGTAGTAGTGCAGCACGACGGCGACGTGGTCGGGGTTGTCGAAGGCGGCGGCGGTGCGCTCGAAGGTGGCGTCGTCGAAGTCCCAGGTCGGCGAGACGAGTTCCCAGAGGTACCGGGTCAGGTCGCTGCGCGTGGCCCTGTCCTCCATGGCGTTCTTGCCACGCGGGGTGCCGAAGTAGAACATGTACCACCATGCGCGCTCGGCCTCGGGGGACTTGGGCCGGAGGTTGTCGCGCAGGTCGGTGATGCGATAGCCGCTCACCGGGACCAGGGCCGTGCAGCGTTCCGGCCACAGGGCTCCGATGACGGTGGCGGTTCGCGCGCCCCAGTCGAAGCCGGCGAGCACGGCCTTGCCGATCCCAAGAGCGTCCATCAGCGCGATGATGTCGAGAGCGACCGCCGCCTGCTGACCGTTGCGGAACGTCTCGTCGGAACGGAACCGGGTCGTGCCGAAGCCGCGCAGGTAGGGCACGATCACGCGGTAGCCCTCGGCCGCCATGTGTGGTGCGGCGTCGGCGAAGTTGTGGATGTCGTACGGCCAGCCGTGCAGCAGGACGACCGCGGGGCCGTCCGCGGGGCCCAACTCGGCGTAGCCGACGTCCAGCAGGCCCGCCTCGATCCGTTTGAGGCGGCCGAAGGACGCGTGGGCCCCGGTCTCTTCCGGCGCCGGGTCCTGTCGCGTGGCGGAGCCGCTCGGGGTGTGCGCACTGGTCGTCGCGGCGGTGGTCACGCCCGGTCCCTTCTGGGCTTTGGTGAAGGTGTTCGTGCTGGTCATGAGAGTCTCCGAGCGTCATACGTGTCTTCGACAGATCTGCCCTGTACGAGGGGGTATGCACCGGACGACTTGGCGTTTCGGCGGGCGTGAGATCACGGTGGTGTGCAGGGGTCGTACGCGGCGGCCGTGTGCAGGCGCGCCCTGTCCGGGGCACGGTTCCTGCGGAGTGGGCACGCCTTGACCGGGCAGGCTTCCCACGGCGTGAGCACGCCCTGCGCGGGGTGCCGTTCCTACGGGGTGGGCGTCTTGAGCGGGGCCGCGTCGAGGAGGACGGATGCGGCGGCGCGGGCGGTCGTGGCGGCCGAGGGGTCATGGTCCAGGCTCGCGGACTGCGCCGCGCCGTCGTACAGCAGAAGGAACTGGCGGGCCAGGGTGTCGGGGTCGGCGCATCCGGACGCGGTGAGCAGCCCGGCGAAGAGGTCACGGATCCAGACGCGATAATCCTCCGCGACCTTGCGGATGGCGCTGTTCTCCGGCGCCTCCGAGGTCGCCCGCGCGAAGGCGCAGCCGTTGTACTGCGGGTCCGTGAACGTCTCACCCAGCGCGTCGAAGACGCCGAGCACCTGCTCGCGCGGGGTGCGGAAGCGGGTCATGGCGCGGGCGACGCGGTCTCTCCTGCGTGCGAAGCGGTGTTCGAGGTAGGCGCAGACCAGACCCTCCTTGCTCTTGAAGGTGTTGTAGAGCGAGGCCTTGGCCACCCCGGCGTGTTCGATCACCCGGTCGATGCCGACGGTCTGTATGCCTTCGCTGTAGAACAGCTCGTCAGCCGCCTCCAGAAGCCGCTCACGTGCGGACGCCTTGGCCGCGGTCCTGGCCGCCATGGCTGCCACCATCCTTCGGGTAGACCTGTTCACTCTGACCTTGAAGAGTCGCCTATTCGACAGACCTGTCTACTCTAGCGCGGGAAAGATCCATCAGCCCTCTGAGACCTGTACCGCGCTCTCCTGGTAACCGGGGCTCACCGGCCTCCGTTCGGCGCGACGGCCGCTGAGCACGAGGACCGTCAGGGCCGCGAGGGCCAGCACGATGACGGCGATGCCGTACTCCTCGGACGTCCGCACCAGGCCGCCGCCGTACACGACCAGCATGCCGGCGATCACGGCGGGAACGCCCAGGCCGACGTAGCAGACGACGTACAGGAGGGAGAGCACGCCGGCTCGTTCGTGCGACCGCACCTGCGGGACGACCAGCCTGAGGCCGCCCTGGAACCCGGTGCCGAAACCGACGCCGGAGATCGCGGCGCCGACGAAGAACCCGATCGCCGACAGCGTGCCGCCGTCGCCCCAGGCGATGGACAGCAGCGTGATCAGTACGCCGACGATCAGTGTGCTGATGCTGGTCCGCAGCATGACCTGCGTCCTGGCCCCGCGCAGCAGCACGACGGCCAGGCCGGCGGGAGCCGCGAGGACGAACAGCGGCAGACCGCCCCACAGCACGGACGTGGAGTGCAGCAGGGTCCGCATGATGGCCGGGCCGAGCGCGCCGTACAGGCCGCTGAGCGCCCACACCGCGAACATCAAGGGGGCGGCGATCGCTATCGACGTACGCGCCGACCTGGGCAGCTTGAACTCCGGAACCATGCTGGCCAGCGCGCCCGGCTGTCGGGTGACCGTCTCCTTCAGCGCCAGTACGGCCAGCGTCTGCAGCACGAAGATCCCGAGCAGGATCGCGTAGACGAGACGAGTGGGGGCCGGCAGGTACTGCACGATCAGTCCGGAGGCCAGGACGCCGACCACGGTGCCCATCAGTGGTGCGAAGGAGTTGAGGAAGCCGCCTTTGCGCGCGTCGATGTCGAGCATCCCGGCGCCGATGGCACCGACCGCCGCGCCCGCGCTCAGCCCCTGGAGAACTCGGCCGGCCAGCAGGGCGCCCACGCTGTCAGCGGCGATGAACACGACCATGGCCAGCACCTGCACGATCAGGGCCGTCAGGAGGACCGGGCGCCGGCCGACCTGGTCGGAGACCCTGCCGAAGATCAGGAGTGAGGACAGGACGGCTAGCGCGTAGACGCCGAAGACGATGGTGGTGGTGATGGGCGAGAAGCCCCAATGCTGCTGGTAGACGGCGTAGAGGGGGGTCGGCGCACTGGACGATCCCAGGAACGACACCAACATGGAGGCCAGCACGGCGATGGACGCTCTGGGGCCTAGCTTGCGGCGTGGGGCCGCGTGGGCGGGGGGCTGCTTGGTCGGGACTATGTGGGGCGTGGGGGCGGCTGTGGCGGATGTGCAGCTCATGGGGTCACTTATCTCTTGGTATGCAACAAACGTCCCTAACTATACAGACCTGTCTGTTCAATATGATTCCGAGGGAGGTAAAACCACCCGCCGCGACCTTGCGTACGCGGAGAAGGACCGATCGCGGACGGGCGTCGCGATGAACTTGCCCCGCTGCGCGCCGGGACTCCCGTCGAAACCGGTGAGCCGCGATCCCCTTGACGACGCCGGCGCCCATCGCGGCCATACGGGCTCACACCGGGGGTGTCGTTGCCCGGCATGAGCCTGTACGGCCTTGTTGTCGGCCCGGCTGGAGACCCGCGCCCGGATCGCTGCCGGCATCACGCTGTGATCGTGCGCGAGGCCGCCATCCGAGCCGCGCTCCTCAACCGGCCTGACCGTGCGCCTCCATCGGCAGGTCCTGCCAGTCGTCCCAGGTCTTGAGCCGGGCGGCGTACGCCTGCTGGATCATCGGGTAGAAGCCCTTACCGAAAAGCACCCGCAGCGGCGGGTTGTCGACGTCGACGATCTTGAGGAGGGCCTGGGCCGCGGCGGCCGGGTCGCCGGCGGGCAGCTTGCCCGCGACCCCAGCCAGGGCCTGGCGGACACCGTCGTAGCTCGGCAGGGGCTCGACCTTGTGGCCGTTGTCGAGGGGGTTCGGGTTCTTGCCGGACCTGGTGGCGAACCCGCCGGGCTCGATCATGGTCACCTTGATGCCGAAGCCGGCGACCTCGCCCGCGAGCGATTCGTTCAGAGCTTCCAGCGCCCACTTAGACGCGTGGTACGCCCCGCCGAGCGGCATGGCGATGAGCCCGGCCGCCGAGGACATCTGGATGATGTGCCCCGACTTCTGCTCGCGCAAGTACGGCAGCGCGGCCTGAATGACCCAGAACGCACCGAACACGTTGGTCTCCAGCTGATCGCGCAACTGCTGCTCGGTCAGCTCCTCGATCGCACCGAACTGGGCGTACCCGGCGTTGTTCACGATGACGTCGAGCCGGCCGAAGTGCTCCCTGGCCCGCTTGACGGTCTCGACGACGGCGGCCTTGTCGGTCACCTCCAGCTCCAGCGGGAGCACGGCGTCACCGTAGGCGCGGACCAGGTCATCGAGGTGCTGGACGTTGCGGGCGGTGGCGGCCACCTTGTCGCCGCGCGACAGGGCGGCTTCGACGAAGTTGCGCCCGAGGCCGCGCGACGAACCGGTGACGAACCAAACCTTTGCTCATGATCTCATTCCATTCTTTGTTCTGATTAAGGGGGTGATGACGCCTCGTTCGTGGCGGGCAGTGGCGGCGGCCGGGAGATCCCTGTGATGGGCATGCTTCGCGACCCCCACCACCACACCGCCGCCCCGAGTAGTCGCTCGGACGCGCGCCGCAGATCCCGGGTCGTTCTGGCGCGCGCCGCAGGTCCCGGCACGTCAGGCAGTACGCCCGGCGACAGAAGCCATTACTTGGCCAAAACCCCTCGGTGAGCGCACCGGGGGCTGTTTGATCGGGTGGTGATCAGCCGCCGCTGAAGGCGGATGCGTTGTCGCGGGCCCAGTCGGCGAAGGTGAGTGCGGGGCGGCCTAGGAGGTCTTGCACGGTTCCGGTGGTGGGGCCGGAACGGGTGGCGTAGTCGGCCAGAGAGCCGAGCAGGCGGGCCGGAACCTCCTCGGGCAGTCCTTGCGCGAGCATGCCTTGCCGTACCTGCTCGGGCGGGAGCTCCTGGAAGGACAGCGTCCGGCCGGTGGCGGCGCCGATGAGACGCACCTTCTCGTACTGGTCGAGCGACTCCGGCCCGGTCAGCGTGTACGTCTTGCCCGCGTGGTCGCTGGTACGGAGTGCTTGTACGGCGACGGCCGCGATGTCGGTTTCGTGGATCGGGGAGGTCGCCGCCTTGCCGTACGCGCCGCGTACCACGTCACCGGCCCTGAGCTGAGGCGCCCAGGCCAGGGCGTTGGCGGCGAAGTCGGCCAGGCGTAGCACCGTCCAGTCCAGGCCGGAGCCGGTGACGAGGTCCTCGGCGAGCTTGAACTGAGCGGCGAAACGGGCCTCCCCGGCCGGATGCTCCACGGTGGTGGCCGACAGCAGCACCACGCGCCGCACACCTTGCCCGGCCGCCACCTTCAGCAGCTCGCCGAGACCGGGTCCGGTGGCGCGCGGGCTGATCTGGATGGCTTCCACCCCTTCCAGCGCCACCTCGATCCACTGAGGACGGAACAGATCTCCACTGACGGCTTTCACACCCTCAGGGAACGGGGGCGCGGCGGGACCTCGGGTGACCGCGGTGACGGAGATGCCGTCGTCGAGCAGTTGCTTCATGACCTGGCGTCCCACGACACCGTTGGCTCCGGTGAGCAGAATCATGACGTTCTCACTTTCAGTCGATTGATGAACACAGCACCAGGCAGGCACAGAGCCGAAGTCCTGGACGCAGCAGAAGGCGCCACACCTGCAGGCACAGCGCGGCCATCCGACGATCCCGCCGATCACCAATGGGACCGGCAAGGCCTTGCCGTCCCAGACCCGGAAGACATCCCCGCACCCGCGGGCACAGGCCAGCCATCCGCTGTTCCGGCCAGCGCCGACAGGACCGGCACGGCCTTGCGGCCCCGGACGCAGAAGACGACCCCACACCCGCGGATACAGACCGGCCACCCGACGATCCCGCCGATCGCCGGCAGGACCTGAACGGTCTCGGCCGCCCCGAACACCGGAAGACGACCCGTACCTGCAGATACAGGTCGGCCACCCGACCATCTCACCGAGCACTTGCAGGACCGGCACGGCAATACCGTCTCAGACGCGGAGGCCGGTCCCACATCCGCAGGTACGAAACCGGCCGTCCAGCGATCCCACCAGCCGCCGACGGGACCGGCACGGCCATACCGTCTTGAACCCAGCAAACGACCCCACACCCGCAGATACAGGCCGGCCACCCGCCCCTCACACACCCCGGGCGGCAACCGGATCGTGCGCGGCCCGCTCGTCACCCACATGGAGGAACTGCTCTCGCTGGTCAGCTTCGGCGAGGTCGTCAACGCCCTGCCCGCCCACTCCGCCCGCTACTGGAACCGCCCGGACATCGCCTGGCTGCCCTTCGCCGACTTCGAACCCCTGGCCCACGGTCTGGTGTGGCGAGCCGAGAACGCCGCCATCCGCGCACTCGCCCAGACCGTACGGGACCTCGGCCCGCTTCCCCTGTGACTGTCGGCCTCCCTGGCGAGACGCTCGAAAGATCGGCACCGAACTCATGGCCGGCCCGATTTCGCGCAGGGGTGAGCAGGAGTCCGGAAGGTCTCTCAGCCGGCCAGGCCCCAGCCCACGGTGCGGAATCCGGGGGTGAAGTCACCGAAGGACTGGTGCCAGGACTCACCGGGCCAGTAATACGTCACACGGCCCTCAACGGGCTGGTAGCAGGCGGTGTAGAGCGTTACCGTTCCCTGCTCGTCGACGGATCGATACAGCGGCGGCTTCAGCATCGCCGCCACGTCAGCACCCGCGGCGCGAATGGCGTGCAGCCGCTCCTGCGTCCGCATGTCCCGCTCCTGCTCGTCGGTCACCGGCAGGTGCTGGTGATTGGCGGCGCAGGCATCCGGTGCCATCGTCGGCGACATGTCCGGCCCGACGAACACCGTCACCGCCTTCGCGGGATCGACCAGGGTGAGGTTCTGAGGGACGGCGATCGGCAGGGTCCGCAGCCTGCCGACCGCCTCATCGACGGTGTCGCACGTCTCCAGCAGGTAGCGCACCACGATGAGAATGGCGAAGCCGCGTCCGTAGACGGAACGTCCGCCGTAGGTGAGCGAGATCGCGAGACCGGCGTCGTTCATCCCGTCCAGCAAGCCCCACAGCAGGTCCTGCATCCCGATCACGGGGCGCAGGAAGCAGGAGGAGACGATGGTGCCCTCGCACTGATCGGGCGGGAAGTCATAGTTGCGGAGCAGAATGCCGTTCCTGCCGATCTGGGTGCAGGCCGGGGAGAACGGCCGCAGTGCCGCATGGGTGAGGAAGGCTTCCGCCTCGGGCCGGTCGAGCTGGCCGGTCAGGCGGTTCAGCACCGGAACCATTTCCGGCATGTGCGCACAGAACAGCGCCCGGACGCGGTCCGCGCCCTCCGGAGTCCGGCCCTCCGCGGTCAGCAGGCCCTCCATGTCCTGCCACAGGGCCCGCGCGTGAGCGGCCCACCGCCCGTCGCCGCCGTCGCCGACCTCGATCGCCTGAAAGGTCTTGTGCTGTTGCCGCACGGCTGCCACTCCCTGTGAGAATCAAACGAAGTGACGGCAACCTAGCTAATTGTGCGGAAGATTCACCAGGTGACCGCCATCATCGACGGCCAGGCACGGGTCCCGATGAAACCGCTGAACGCGAGCCCGGCCGATTCCGTCTGGGCGATCATCTAGCCAGGCGGTGAGGGTCCCGCGCCGGAGAAGCCGAGAGCCATGCAGGCGGGAGCGGCGAGCCCACACCGACCCCCATCACCCCCGCGCTGGAAGCCGAGAGGCACGGAGGCGAGGGCGGCGAGCCCATACCGGCCCCCATCACCTCGATCCACCATCAGCTCACACCGATCTCGTCATCGCCGTCCGCCCGCACCATGTGCGGCCCGGACGCTCCCAACCCGAACGTGAATGGACGTCGCGACCGACCGAACACCTGGCAGACGACGCGAACGCCTTGAGACGGCGCGGAGAAGGGGTTGTGCCGCGGAAACCGCTGACAGCCCCCTCCCCGCCAGGTCACTTCACAAGACGGATCGTCATCGGGTAGCGGTAGTTACCGTCCGAGAGGGCCGAGACACCGGCGACGACCGAAAGGACGACGGCCACGACCCAGATGACGGGAACGAGCAGGGTCCCGATGATGGTCAGCGGCAGCAGGATCGAGGCGCCGACGACCGTGATCTGGAAGTTGAGCGCTTCGACGGCCTGCGAGCGGATGTACGGCGAGGTCTTGCCGCCGGTGAGCATCAGGAGCAGCGGCCCGAGGATCGGAAAGCCGACGATGGGCAGCGTGTGCGCCAGGGCGGCGCCGAGACGCTCGTTGCTCTCCGTCGTACCCTGAGGACGAGCCGGGGTCGACACCGGAGCGACCCGGGGGACGGGCGCGGTGCCGTACAGCTCCTTCATGATGGGCATCAGGTCGCCGTGGGTGCGCGCGGTCATGGCGCGCTCCAACCGGTCGTCGAACTCGAGCTCGTCGAGGCGACCCTCCGCGTAGGCGGTCTTGACGTGCTCGACCACGTGTTCACGGTCCTGGTGGGTGACGCGCAGATGAGCTGGCGGCACCTGTCCCGGCCCGGGGGTCTTGGGTACCCCAGCCATAATCGCCATGCCTCTCCTTAGAGAATCGAGCTGTCTCCTCACATACTGCGTCCGCCGAACCTTCGATGCCATCGGGAGAATCCCCGATCTGTCCCCTAGATCATCCCCGACGCGAGGGCTCCAGACGGTATAAAAAGGATTCATGAGATGGCGAGACCGCTACGGCATTCGTCGACTGCGCGGCCGCAAGATCGCGAAGTTCGACCGCGAGGCGACAGACGCCGACATCGAGGCTCTTATCGCCTTCGCCCGTTCGCGGCGTGGTGTCGAGTTTTATGTCGAGCCAGAAACTTTTGCCACCGACACGACCGCTGTGGCGGTGGCCGACGACGGCGAGTGGACCCGGCGCAGGGTGGGTTCACCCGCAGTGATCCGCAAGGTCGCCCGCGACCTTGCCCTTCCGGTGTACGACGTGCAGCTCACGGGTTACCCGCAGCGCATGCGCGCCTACAACGAACGCCGTAAGAAGGAAGAAGGCAGTCTCTAAAGCGGCTCCTTTCTCCCTCCTTTGGTACACATGAGCCGGCCCGGGTGAGGTCGACAGCACAGGGGTCCCCCGCCCCTGTGCTTCCTTCGTTCTCTTTCTCCTTCGGCTCTGCTCTTCGCTTCCGTGATGCGGAGATTATTGGAGGGTGGGGGGTGGGTCCTCGTCGTCGAGGAGGTTGACCAGGGGGAGCAGCCAGACGGCGGTGGCGGGGCCCATGGTGGCGTCGAGTTCTGCGGGGGTCGGGAGGCGGCCTCGGAGGATGGCCGGCGAGAGCAGGTTCTGCAGGGCGTGCATGAGCAGGTTGGCCATCGAGTAGGTCGGGTCGGCGGCGAGGGCACGTTCGAGGGCGATGGTGGCCTGAACGTTGTTGCCCTCCCGCCACGCTGCTATGGCCAGCAGTGACGCGGCCGGTGGCACGAAGCGGGGCTCCAGCCTGCGGGTCAGGTCTTTCCAGAGCGGGGCGTGGGAGTCTTCCATGAGGGTCCAGCCCTCATCGCGCACCCTCATGATGACCAGGTCCAGGCCGAGTTTCGCCGCCTCCAGATCGTCCAGCCTGCCGCCCTCGGAGTGGGTCTTCAGCGCGGCCCGGACCCGTTCCAGGCCGTCGGAGACGAACTGCCCGGCGAAGGCGTCCAGGTCGGTGGCGGCCATCAGCCGGGCGCGGAAGTCGGCGATCGCTTCGGCCGTGGCCCGGCGCATCGCCATCCGTACCGGACCTGTGATGGGGGCAAGTGTGCGCTCCAGGGACTCGCGGTCCGGGAGTGCCACCAGGCCGCGGACGGTGGCTTCGGCCGCTATCTGGCTGGTGGAGGGGTCGTACGGGGTGCCTTCCGCCGGGCAGCACGTCGCCAGGTCGCAGACGTACGACCAATAGCGGCCCTCGTGGGCCCGTAGCGCCTCGCCCACCCGCACCCCTGACTTGGCCGCGAGCAGCCTGGCCTCGTCGGCTGCCGGGGTGACCAGCTCCCCCGGGCCGTAGCCGATCACGACGATCTCCGTGACACCTTCGCGTTCGAAGAGGGGTGCGAGGGCGTCGAGGGTGCCCTGCGGGAACGGCAGGCCCCACCTGGCCACCATCTTGGCCTGCCCGCGTGCGAGGCCGACGACTACGAGGCTGCTGGTGGGGTGGAAGCCGACCAGGTAGGGCACGGCGGCCAGAACGTCGGTCGGGCTTCTCAGAGTGAGACAGGCATCGGTGTCGAAGGTCGAGAAGTCCTGTGGGAGATCGGGAGCGGAGGTGGTTGTGTCGGGGGTGAAGGGGAGCGGGTCTTTGCGGTGGCGGCCACGCTGACTGTGATTTTGGTGGCGGTGGTGGTCAATGACAGGCCCGGGGTTGGAGTCACCTCCCGGGTTGGGCACACGACTGCGGCTTCCTTGCGCGCGGGGGTCGCCGGCAGTGCCGCCTTGCGTCTGAGTCATGGGACCGAGGTCGCCACCGGTAGCTCCCTGAGCGACAGGGTTGGGGCTGGTGGTACTGCTGCCTTGGGCAACAGGGCCGAGGTCGCCGGCAGTGCCGCCGTGAGCGATCGGGTCGAGGTCGCTGACTGTGCCGCCCGGAGCGACCGGGTTGGTGTGGCGGTCGGCGGCAGTTCCGCCGTGGGTGACGGGGCTGGGGTCACCAGCAGGGCTGCCGTTGGTGACGGGGTTGGGGCCGGTAACGGAGTCGGGGTTGGTGGTTGGGCCGCCATGAGCGGTTGAGCCGACCGTGGAGACAGAGCCGCCGTGGACGGGGTTGCCGTGGACGGGGTTTCCCTGGACGGGGCTGGTCCTGGAGGCAGGGCCTATGGGGACCGGAACGGGGTCAGGGGTGCGGGCGTGGGTTGGGGTGGGAGTGGCGGCGTGGGTTGGGGTGGGGGCGTAGCTGGGGGTGGGAGTGGCGGCGTGGGTTGGGGTGGGGGCTGGGTGGTTGGTCGTCATGGGCCGAGAGGATGCCGTGGACGAGTTGGACGGCAATGGGCCGAACGCGGTTCTGTGGATGACGGAGGGCTGTCCACAGCCGACAGGGGGCCAAATAGTAGGACTCGACCGATGGAGGGCACCGAACGGCTTCCGCTGAGGCGGATTGCACGGGCAGGGTGGCCGGGCCAGGAGGCGCGCGGGGCTTCCGATTCGGAAGGGTGACCGCGCCCAGCACACCGTCGTCCACCGCCATGGCCGGCGTCCTTCCCTCTGATCAATGCGGCTGGGCCAGGCGGACTGCTGCCGGCTGCCGGACCCAGCCGAGCAAGACTCAGCCCAGGCCGGGCGGGGCGGGGGCACGGGGGGATCAGGCCGCTCCGGGACAGGCGACGTTCAACCGAAGCGGGCGAGACTCAGACCGAGCAGGCGGGCCGGGGGCGGAGTAGGCAGGGGCAGGGCGGGGGTGCACTCAGGCCGGACCAAAGGGGCGGCGTTCAGCCGGGGCGGGCGCGTTCAGACGAGGCCGGACCGAGCAAGGCGGGTCGGGGCAGGGGGGTCGGGGCAGGGGGGTCGGGGCAGGGGGGTCGGGGCAGGGGGGTCGGGGCAGGGCGACCGCGGACGGACGGCGTTCAGCCCAAGCGTGCGCGTTCAGCTCAGGCGGGTGCGTTCAGGTGGAGCCGAGCGACGCAGACGAGGCCGGTGGGTCGGCGTGGGCGGGCGTGTTCAGGGTGAGGCCGGGTGAGGGTCGGGCCGGGGCGGTGGGGTCAGGGTGAGGCTCTCAGCCGGGACGAGTCGGTTCAGGGTGAGGGGGTGGGGCCGGGGGTGGGAGTGGGGCCGGGGGTGGGGGTTAGGTGGGTGCGTACGAGGAGGGCGGCGCCCGCCACAGCGGCCGGCATGGCCACCACGGCCACGAACGGCACCAGGAACAGCAGGAACACCGCCACCCCGAACCCCAGCGCACTCGCCTTGTTCCCGCGCAGGAGCGCGAAGCGCTGCTTGCGGGCCAGGCCGCGGCGTTCCATGGCCAGGGTCGTGAGCTCGACCGTCAGGAAGAAGCCGGACACGGCGGCCCCGAGCACCGGCACCACCGTCTGCCCCACCACCGGGATGAATCCCAGCAGGAACAGCGGAATGGTGAACATCAGTACATAGAGGAGCGTCACCAGGCTGTCCCGGATCGAGCGCGGCAGCGTACGCCACCACGGCTGCTCGTTCTCCGTCTCCAGCGGGTCCACCGCGGCCGAAAGCTTCTCGTAGAACGGCTCCCCGATCGCCAGCGTGAGCGCCGCGAACGTGATCACCGCCAGCGCCAGCCCGCCGAGGAAGAGCAGGATGCCCACCAGCGTGCGGAACAGGTCCCGCCAGCTCCACGTGTCCGCGAACGGCGTCAGGAACTCGGCCAGCTCCGACGCGTTGGTGCCGAGGAAGATCAGCGCCGCCACGTAGACGGCGAACGCGATCAACGCCGGAATCAGGCCGAACAGCCACCATCGGGTGTTCCTGGCGACCCATCCGACCCCTTGGAGGAAGAAGCCGATGCCGGCCGTGAAGTCGCGCACTGATCGCATGACCGGCAGGCTAGCGCCAGAACGACGTCACCGCGTAGCCGAGTTCGGTGAAGAGGTCGCGCAGCAGGGGAAGCGAGATGCCGAGCACGTTTCCGTGGTCGCCCTCGATGCCTTCGACGAACCAGCCGCCCCGCCCCTCGATGCTGAACGCCCCGGCCAGGTTGAGCGGCTCGTCGCTGGCGGCGTAGGCGGCGATCTCGTCCTCGGACGGCTGGCCGAAGTGCACGACCGTGGTGGCCACCTCGGCCGCCTGCCGGCCGGCCGGCACGTCGATCACGCAGTGGCCGGTGACGAGGCGGCCCGTGCGGCCGCGCATCAGCCGCCAGCGCTCCACGGCCTGCTCGCGGGTGCCGGGCTTGCCGTACGGGCGCCCGTCGAGCTCCAGGATCGAGTCGCAGCCGATGACCAGCCCCTCTTCGAGCTCGCTCGCGACAGCTTCCGCCTTGGCCTTGGCCAGCACCAGGCTGAGCGCGGCGGGAGAGTGGGCGGAGAAGGAGTCCTCGTCGACCCCGCTGACGATCACCTTCGGGTCGAGACCGGCGCTGCGGAGGAGGGCCAGGCGGGCGGAGGAAGCTGAGGCCAGAACGATCACCGGCACAGCCTACCGGTCACCAGTCGGGGTCCGTCGTGCCCGGTGCCGCCCCACGCTCGCCCCTGGAGGTCATCCCGCGTTCGCCCCGCGCCGTACCCGGCGTCAGCCCGCGTTCGGCCCCGCCCGTGGCCGGTGTCGCGCCGTGGCCCCTTCCTGAGGTGCCGCTGGAGGGGGGTATTTCGTGTTCGGTCCGGTACGGGTCGATGCGCGGCTCGTACGGCCCCAGCTGCCGCGGCACGGCCCCGCCGAAGATGTCCCCCAGGATCCCGTCCAGCAGTTCCCCCAGCCCGCCTGGCACCGAGGCGCGTTCGCGTTCGAGGTCGTCGGCCAGGGCGGTGGGGTCCATGTCGCGACTGGCGGCGCGACCGGCCAGCAGGGACATGATCATGGGGGCGATGAGGGGCATGAGCTTCATGATGGTCCCCGAGTCGACCCCGGCCAGGCGTGAGAGCTGGGACGCGGCCAGCTCGGTCCCCTGACCCCCCAGGACGTGGCCGAGGATGCTGTGCCCGTCTCTCGTCAGCGAGGCCACGTCACCGTTGAAGGGGTCGGCGTCCCTGTGGTCGTCCAGCGCTCCGAGCAGGGCGTCGGCGCCGTCCGGGTGTTCGGCGTTGCGGGCCAGGCCGCCGACGATCGTGCCCGACACGGCCTCGATGACCTTGCGGGCCGTGAGCGTGTCGGAGCCGAGCATGCCGGCGATCTGCTCCAGTCCTGAGTCTCCGAGTCCGGCGAGAAGCTCGTCATACAGTGTCACGACGGTCCCCCGATCACAGTCGTCTCGGATGACCTGCCCCTGGAGAACCAGGACCAACGTCCGGATTGTCCTAATTCTCGGAAAAGCCGCGGCCCTGGCCTCCGGAAACGCGATCGGTGTCCGGAGGCCAGGGCCGGGGTTCGAAATGAAGCCGCCTGTCCAGATATGAGGTGGCCGGCGTTCGTGCCCGACCGAAAGGTCAGCGTTGGTGCTGGGGCTGAGGGTCGGTGAAGGGGTGCTGGTCGGGGTCGCCGGCCGGCGCCGCCTGGCCCGTCTCCGTGTCAGCGGTGACCGGCTCGGACTCCGGCGTCGTGGCCGGGACGCCTTCGGCGGTAGCCACCGGATGGGCCTGGGTGAAGGCCGTCGGCCGCGCCTCGACGGCCGCGGGCCGCCGATCGGCGGAGCCGCCGGACCCGTTCGGCGTGTAGAGGCCGGCCGCCGCGTACGCCCCCGCCTCGTCCAGCGTCTCGTGCTCCAGCAGCGCCGCCACGATCGCGTCCAGCTTGTCGCGGTTGTCGCCGAGGACCTGGAGCGCGCGTTCGTAGCACTCGTCCACGATCCGCCGCGCCTCCTCGTCGACCGTGGCGAGCGTGGCGGGCGAGGCCTGCGGCTGCTGGCCGTCGTTGGGCAGGATGGTCAGCGGGCCGACCTTCTCCGACATCCCCCACCGGCCCACCATGCCGCGGGCGATCATGGTGACCTGTTCGAGGTCGTTCTCGGCGCCGGTGGTGATGACGCCGAAGACGACCTGCTCGGCCGCCATGCCGCCGAGCGCGCCGGTGATGCGGCCGCGCAGGTACTGCTCGTCGTAGGCGTAGCGGTCGGTGTCGGGGGTGGAGAGGGTGACGCCCAGGGCCCGCCCGCGCGGGATGATGGAGATCTTCCTGACCGGGTCGGCGCCGGGCTGGAGCATGCCGAGCAGCGCGTGGCCGGCCTCGTGGAAGGCGGTGCGCGTGCGCTCCTCCTCCGGCATGACGATGCTGCGGGCCGCGCCGAGCTGCAGCTTCTCCAGCGCGTCGGCGAAGTCGGCCATCGTGACCTTGTCCTTGCCGCGCTTGGCGGCGAGCAGGGCGGCCTCGTTGACCAGGTTGGCCAGGTCGGCGCCGGTCATGCCGGGCGTGGTCTTGGCGAGCTGGTCGAGGCTGACCTTGGCGTCCATGGGCACGCCGCGCGTGTGGACGGCCAGGATCGCGGTGCGGCCGGCCGCGTCGGGCAGGCCCACCTGGACCGTGCGGTCGAAGCGGCCGGGACGCAGCAGCGCGGGGTCGAGGATCTCGGGCCGGTTGGTGGCCCCGATGACGATCACGCCCTCGGCGCCGGAGAAGCCGTCCATCTCGGTGAGGATCTGGTTAAGCGTCTGCTCGCGCTCGTCGTGGCCGCCGATGCCGCCCGCGCCGCCGCGGGCCCGGCCGATGGCGTCGATCTCGTCGATGAAGACGATCGACGGCGCCACCTTGCGCGCCTCCTCGAACAGGTCGCGCACCCGGGAGGCGCCCACGCCCACGATCATCTCGATGAACTCGGAGGCGCTGGCCGAGAAGTAGGGCACCTTGGCCTCACCGGCGACCGCCCTGGCCAGCAGCGTCTTGCCGGTGCCCGGAGGGCCGGCGAGCAGCACGCCCTTGGGCAGCTTGGCGCCGAGCCTGCGGTATTTGCCGGGATCCTTGAGGTAGTCGACGATCTCGACGAGCTCGTTCTCGACCTCGTCGATGCCGGCGACGTCCTCGAACGTGACCCGCACCTGCCCGGCCTCGACCGGCTTGGCCGCCTTGGACTTGCCGAGCCCGCCCAGGCCGCCGCCCATCATGCTGGCGCCACGGCGCATGATCCAGATCCACAGGCCGGCCAGGAGCAGCACGGGCAGCAGCGACAGCAGCAGGTTGGAGAAGAAGCCCCGGGTGATCGGCTTGCTGGTGATCACGACCTGGCCGGTGGACAGCTGCTGGTCGAGCTGGTCGGTGTTGGCGAAGGCGGGGATCTCGGTGGCGAAGCGCGTGTAGGAGGCGCCGCCGTCGGGGTTCTTCACCGCCGAACGCAGGTCGCCCTCGACCGACAGGCCCTCGGCGTAGATGTCCTTGACGTTCTTGGCGTTCACCTGGTTGGTGAACTCGGTGTACGAGATCGTCTCGACGGATCCGCTGTCGACGAACGACGACACGACGAAGAAGCCCGCGTACACCACGAGCAGCGTGACGACGAAGCGCCACCAGTTGATCTTCGGCCGGCCGCCGGGCGTGCCCGGCAGCCCTTCGGAGCGCCAGGGCGGCTTGCCTTTGCCCTTGTCCTTCTCCGGAGCTTGCGGCGGTCCAGAGCGTTCCACGGCGTCACTCCCCCACATCGCCGCACACATGATCTTCTAGCCTAGAACACGTACCCCTGAGGCCACGCGGCCGATGTCGCGCCACTGCTTTCGCCGCGAATCCGGCACTGTGACGAACGCAAGTCCCGGCTTGCTCATTCCCCCGTCCATGATCACGACGGCGGCGCGCGAGGTGTGCTTCCCGTACGTGACGCGGTAGACGAGCATCCAGCCGCGCTTGACCGGCTGCGAGGCCAGCCAGGTGATCCTGGAGCCGTCGGGGTGATGGTTGAGCGTCCAGCGGGCGGCCAGCAGGGCGGTGTCGCGCGGGGACTTCTGCGCCAGGATCGGCAGCGGGCAGGTGACGAACATGCCGCGCACGTCCGCGCCGCGCGTCCTGGGCAGCACCTGCTTGGTGGTGAACGGCGCCGCCCCGTGCGGCTTCCACGGGCCGGACAGGCGCGGCACCGCGAGCCCGGTGCGGGCGTCCTTGACGAAGCGCTTGCCCGGGGAGCGCAGGGGGATGCGCTTGACGCCCCGGGAGAGCTTGGGGACGCGCGGGTCGGCGTGCAGGGCCTCCATGGCCGTGTAGCCGGGCGCCAGCGACCCACTGGGTGACGGCGTCGGCTGCTGCGCGGGAGCGGCGCTGGCGGGCGGATCAGAAGGCCCGGACGAAGGCTCCTGCGAGGGCCCCGCGGACGGCTCCGGCGACGGCTCGGACGACGGTTCGGACGACCGGGCGGAGCCGGACGAGGGCGGTGCGGCCGGCGGCGCGGTGACCGGCCCCGCCGCGACCTCGTCCGGCTCCGACGGGAGCACCATGACCAGCGCAGCGACTACCGCCGCGACGGCGGTGGCCATGGCCAGCCCCCGGTACACGTCCCGCATCCGCAGATCGCCGATGCGGGAGCGTCTGGGCGGAGAGGCAGGGATCCCATGCCGTGCGGCCGTTATCACTCGGGAACCCTTGATCTCATCTTCCCCATGGAGCACGACGGGAGCGTACGACATATCCCGCCATCGCGTCCGGGAAGCGACCGAAGTGCAATCATGGCGTGGTGGAACAGGTGGAGTTGCGATTCAACCATGCTTCGCAAGCGGCGCAAACACACACAAATCTCTCAGCGATCCGCCAGAGTTCCACCGGGCTCTGGGTCGCCGGCGACGAGACGGCGACCTTCGAACACCTCACGTGGACCGGCGACCACTACGGCGCCCAGCGCACCTTCCGCCTGGCCGACTACGTCAGCCTGCCCGCCGGTCCGGACGACGAGGCCGACATCGAGGGTCTGGCCAGGACGGACGGCCACCTGTGGCTGGCCGGCTCGCACAGTCTCAAGCGCAAGCGGGTCAAGTCCAAGGACCCGGCCAAGGCCGCCGACCGGCTCGCCACCGTGGTCAGGGAGGAGAACCGCTTCATCCTCGTCCGCCTGCCGCTCGACGAGGCCACCGGGACGCCCCTGCCCGGCGCGATCCTCTCCGGCCGGGACAACCTCGCTGAGGCGCTCAAGGACGACCGGCACCTCGCGCCGTTCCTGGCGCTGCCGGGCAAGGACAACGGCCTCGACGTCGAGGGCATCGCCGTCACGGGGGACCGCGTCCACCTCGGGCTGCGGGGTCCTGTGCTGCGGGGCTGGGCGGTGGTGCTGGAGCTGCGGATCGAAGACGCGGGCAAGGGACGGCTGCGGCTGCGCGAGCCGTACCGCAAGCACTTCCTGGACCTGGGCGGGCTGGGCGTGCGGGACATGTGCCCTGACGGTGACGCGCTGCTGCTGCTCGCCGGGCCCACCATGGACCTCGACGGTCCGGTACGCGTCATACGGTGGCAGCCGGACCGGCAGAACGACAGGCGGCCCGGCGTCGTGCCGGAGGGCGAGCTGGAGGTCGTCGCCGACCTGCCCTACGGCGTCGGCTGCGACCACCCCGAGGGGCTGGTACGGCTGGCGGACGGGCGGCTCATGGTCGTGTACGACAGCCCTTCGCCCGCGCGGATCACCCCGGCGGGCGGCGTGCTGGCGGACGTCTTCACCCCGCGCCCATAAAGCCCGGAGCAAAGCCCGTAGCGCCGGGGACGTGCGTTCAGGCGCCGCTGGTGGGGACGCGGCCGTAGAGCCAGGGCGCGTCCGCGACGAACGTGCACGAACCCGGCTCGATCTCCGTGAACCCGGCGTCGCGCACCACGGGCAGCCCCGCCGCCACCATGGAGTCGAACTCCTCCTGGGTGCCGGCCGTGCGCACGGACACCGCCAGCCCCCGCTCACGCCACGCGGCCCGCTCGTCCGCGTCGCTGGCCCACCAGGCGAGCTGGGCGGCGTGCCCGGCCTGAGCCATGGCCTTGCCCGCGGACATCTCCAGCGCCGGGTTGGCCCACAGGATCGGCGGCTCGGCGGGCCTGGGCGGGGCGGTGTCGGTCAGCTCGGTGCCGGAGACCTGCAGCCTGGCCAGGTCGCGCGGCCAGTCGTCGAGCGGCACGGGCGGGTGCACGCGCACCTCGGCCGTGCGGTGCTCGATCGTCCGGCCGGGCAGCGCGAGCGCCCTGCGCCACTCGGCGCCCCTGGCCCGGCGCACGACCTTGCGGATCTTTCCGGTGGACTGCCAGGCGTGCAGCTCGCCGGTCCACTCCCCCGGGTCGTCGAGGAGGCTCAGCACGGCCATGGCGGCGGCCTCCAGCGCGTCGGTGCGCTCAGGAGGCCCTTGGCGAGGTCCCTTCGCTGGGCCAGGGACAAGGCCGGAGTCGGGTGCGGTCTGGGGTGCGGCGCGCTCGATCCTGACGACGAGGGGCAGCACGTAAAGCTCGCTGTTCATCGTCTCCTAGCATGCCCGATGGCCAGGGACATGCCGGCGGCGAGGAGGCAGAGGGCGCCGGAGACGTACCAGGCCAGGTCGTACGCGCCCAGCTGGTCGCGGGTGAGCCCGGCGCCGACGGCGGCGATGGCGGCCCCGACCTGGTGCGAGCCGAACACCCAGCCGAACACCACGGCCCCGTCGGCCCCGTAGATCCGCCGGCACAGCGCCACCGTGGGCGGCACGGTCGCCACCCAGTCCAGGCCGTAGAAGATGATGAAGATCAGCATGCTGGGCTCGGCGGTGGCCGCGAACAGGCCGGGCAGCACCATCAGCGACAGGCCGCGCAGCCCGTAGTAGACGCCGAGGAGCACCTTGGGGTCGATCCTGTCACTCAGCCAGCCGGACGCGATCGTGCCCGCGATGTCGAAGATGCCGATCACGGCCAGCAGGCCCGCGGCGACGGGCTGGGCCATGCCGTGGTCGTGGGCGGCGGGGATGAAGTGAGTGCCGACGAGGCCGTTCGTACTGGCTCCGCAGATCGCGAAGCCGCCCGCCAGCAGCCAGAACGGGCGCGTCCGCGCGGCGGAGGCGAGCACCGAGACGGCCCGCACCGCCGCGTTGACCTTCGCGGCCGGCGCGGCGGGCGCCGCCTCAGGATCGGCCCCGAGCGCCGTCGTGCCGACGTCCTCGGGCCGGTCGCGCAGCAGCCACCACACGAACGGCACCACGGCCAGCGCCGCGACGGCCACGGTCAGCGAGGCGAAGCGCCAGCCGGGGCCCTGCGCGAGCTGGGCCAGCACGGGCAGGAAGACGAGCTGCCCGGTGGCGCCGGCCGCGGTGAGCACGCCGGTGACCAGACCGCGGTGCCGGACGAACCAGCGGTCCACCACGGTCGCGGCGAACACCAGCGCCATCGACCCCGTGCCGAGTCCCACCAGCACGCCCCAGAACAGCAGCAGCTGCCAGCTCGCGGTCATCAGCACCGTCAGCCCGCTGCCCGCGGCGATCAGCAGCAGGGCGACGGCGACCACGCGGCGCATGCCGAAGCGGTCCATGAGCGCGGCGGCGAAGGGGGCGGTCAGGCCGTAGAGCACCAGGTTGATCGAGACGGCCAGCGAGATGGTGCCCGCCGACCAGCCGAACTCCTCCTGCAGCGGCGTGATCAGCACGCCCGGCGTGGCCCGGAACCCGGCGGAGCCCAGGATGGCCACGAAGGCGACGGCCGCCACGTACCAGGCCCGGTGGAGTCGGCGCGTGGGGGTGGTGCTCAAGGTCATGCGCCCATCCTGGGATATCCCGCCACACGGCCACGAGTGGCCGGAAAGCCAATATGTGTAAGAATCCGGCCATGGTGCATCGTGTCGCGGTCGTCGTGCTCAACCATTTCGCCCCGCTCGACCTCGGCGTGCCCGGCCAGGTGTTCTGGGCGGCGGAGACGCCGTCGGGCGAGAAGCTGTACGAGGTGGTGACGTGCTCGGAGGGCCGCATGCCGGTGCGGTGCAACGCGGGCTACAGCGTGCTGCCCGACCACGACCTCGACGTGCTCGACACGGCGGACACGGTCCTGGTGCCCGGCATCCACGCGGGCCGGGCGCTGCGCGACGGCACGATCTCGGACACCTTGCGGCGGGCGTTGCGGGGGCGCCCTCGGACGATGTCGATCTGCACCGGTTCGTACGTGCTGGCGGCGGCGGGTCTGCTCGACGGCCGCCCGGCCACCACGCACTGGCGTGAGGCGGCCCGCTTCGCCCGCTTGTTCCCCCAGGTCAAGCTGGATCCCGACGTGTTGTTCGTGGACGACGGCGACGTGCTGACCTCGGCGGGCGTCGCCTCCGGCATGGACCTGTGCCTGCACGTGATCAGGCGCGACCACGGCAGCGAGGTGGCCAACAGGGCGGCGCGGCGCTGCGTGATGCCGCCGTGGCGGGAGGGCGGCCAGGCTCAGTACATCGACCGGCCACTCCCGTACGGCGACGGCGGCGGCACGGCGGCCACCCGCGACTGGATGCTCGCCCACCTCGACGCCCCGCTCGACCTCACCGCGCTGGCCGGGCACGCCAGGATGAGTGTGCGCACGTTCACCAGGCGCTTTCGCGAGGAGACCGGCATGAGCCCGGCCAGGTGGCTGAACGGGCAGCGGGTGCAGCACGCCAGGCGGCTGCTGGAGACGACGGATCTCGGTGTGGAGGAGGTGTCCAGGCGGGCGGGCTTCCGTTCGGCGGTCTCGCTGCGCCAGCACCTGCACGCGGCGGTCGGGGTGTCGCCGCTCGCCTACCGCCATACCTTCCGGCGCACCTGATCGGCCGCTCGCCGCATGACCCCCCGGAACGCTCCGGCATGGCTCGTAGACTTCGCGGCAGCGAAGCCACCGGGAGGGCGGGAGATGACCGAGGCGGACCGCGCACCAGCCGGGATCGACCCCACCGTGCCCAGCGTCGCCCGCATGTACGACTACTACCTCGGCGGCCGCGACAACTTCGCCGCCGACCGCAGGGCCGCTGAAGAGATGATCAGGCTCGGCCGCAGGATGGGCAACGACACCCGGCGGATCGCCCTGGCCAACCGCGCCTTCCTCGGCCGCGCGGTGCGCTCGATCGCCGAGGCGGGCGTGCGCCGGTTCGTCGACATCGGCGCCGGGCTGCCCACCCAGGACAACGTGCACCAGGTGGCCGCGCGGCACGTCTCCGGCTCCCGCGTCGTCTACGTGGACAACGACCCGATCGTGCTGGCCCACGCCCGCGCGCTGCTGGCCAGGCAGCCGGATGTCATCGCGCTGGAGGGCGACCTGAGGGACCCCGACGCGATCCTCGACGATCCGCTCGTCACGGGGCATCTCGACCTCTCCGAGCCGTACGCGGTCCTCATGGTGGCGGTGCTGCACTTCATCACCGACGACGCCGAGGCGGCCAGGATCGTCGCCCGCGTGCGCGAGCGGCTGCCGCGGGGCTCCTACCTGGTGCTCTCCCACCTGTACGCGGGCGACGTCACCGACGAGGAGGCGCGGGCGGGCCAGCAGGTCTACGCCGCGACCGACTCAGGTGGCCTGGCCAGGCGCGGCTACGACACCATCGCGTCCTATTTCGGGGGGATGGAGCTGGTCGGTCCCGGTGTCGTGCCGGTGGCCGACTGGACGCCCGACGGGACGCCCGGGGAGGCGTACGACCTGGTCAGGTCGGGCATCCTCGCCGGAGTCGCCCGCGCCTGACCTCAGGAGCGGACGGTAGTTCCCGGCTTCTTTCTCACGGCAAGACAGTCGGACAGGCGTTAGGTTGAACAGGTGCCGCATCTCAGTCTGGACTTCGTCAGCACGGTCAGAGCCGACCGTTCCGGCCTGGTCGACGCCCTGTCGGACGCGGACGGCCTGACGGCCTGGGCCCGCGAGCACGCGGCCGAGCTGGGCCTGGATCCCGGCTTCACCGCCTCCGACGAGCTGCGGGATCAGGTCGTACGACTGCGTCAGGCCGTACGCGCCCTGTTCGCCAGGGCCGTGACCCCGGAGCCGCCGAGCCGGGCGGACGCGCCAGAGCTGCCCGGGTTCGAGGAGTCGCTGGCCCTGGTCAACGCCACCGCCCTGGCGGCCCCCACGGCCGCGCAACTGTCCTGGAACGGAGAGCCGTCCCTCGTCGTCACCCCCGCCAGGGGGACGGATGAGCCGGCCCGGCTGTGCGGGCGGCTGGCGACGGCGGCGGTGGAGTTCCTCGCCGGCCCGGACCGGGCTCTGCTGCGCACCTGCCGGGCGCCGCGTTGCGTGCTCTATTTCGTCAAGGAGCATCCGCGTCAGGAATGGTGCTCGACGGCCTGCGGCAACCGCGCCCGCGCGGCCCGGCACTACCGGGAGCACAAGAGGTGACCCACTTCTAACGCCATAGACGCAAATTTGCCGTTATAGTTCTTCTAACGGCAAACCAGCACCGCATGCGTTAGAGGAGTGAGGCATGTCCTTCCAGACCGGGCATATCGGGCTCAACGTCGCCGACGTCGAGGCGTCCAAGGAGTTCTACCGGCGCGTCTTCGGGTTCACGGTCGCCCGCGAGTCCGAGGAGGACGGCCGGCGCTACGTGTTCCTGGCCCAGGACGGCACGCTGAAGCTGACCCTGTGGCAGCAGAGCGAGGGCCGCTTCGCCACCGCCCGGCCCGGGCTGCACCACCTGTCGTTCCAGGTGGCGGACCTGGAGGCGGTCCAGCGGGCCGAGCGGGCGATCAGGGAGCTGGGCGCGGTCGTGCACCACGGAGGCGTGGTGCCGCACGGCGAGGGCGCCACCTCGGGCGGCGTCTTCTTCGAAGACCCCGACGGCATCCGGCTGGAGATCTTCGCCCCGGACGGCGCCGGCGACCGCCCCGCACCCACGACCGGCGCGCCGACCTGCGGATTCTTCTAATGCGCGCACACCCTGGCGAGGTCGCGGTGCAGCGGCGCAACGGCGTCGCGCACGATCGCGGCAGCTCGCGGACCAGGCCGGAGATCCCCGAGGTCGCGGCCGCGTTCCTGCGGGCGCAGCGCATGATCCTGATCGGCGCCGCCGACGACCTCGGGCGGCCGTGGGCGAGCGTGCTCACCGGCCCCGCCGGGTTCGCCACGGCCGCGGGCGAGCGCACGATCGTGCTGCGCGCCCTGCCCGGCGCGGGCGATCCCCTGCACGGGCTGTTCGAGTCCGAACGGGACATCGGCCTGCTGGCCATCGAGCCGCACACGCGGCGCAGGATGCGGGTGAACGGCGGCGCCGTACGGGACGGGGACACGCTCGTCGTCAGGACCGAGCAGGTCTACGCCAACTGCCCCAAGTACATCCAGACCCGCGAACCCACCTCGGCCCCCGGCACCCCGGCCGTCCTCGGCCACGGCACCACCCTGGACCTGCGGCACTCGGACCTGATCGCGGCGGCCGACACGTTCTTCATCGCCACGCGCGCCGAGGGCTACGGCGCCGACGTGTCGCACCGGGGCGGCAACCCCGGCTTCGTCCGGGTCACCGGCCCGCGCTCACTGGAGTTCCCCGACTATCCGGGCAACACCATGTACATGACTCTGGGCAACCTGGAGCTGGATCCGGCGGCCGGGCTGCTGTTCCCCGACTGGGAGCGCGGCGGGACCCTGCAGCTCACCGGGCGGGCGCGGGTGGAATGGGGCGCGGAGCCGGTGGTGCGGTTCGAGCTGGACGCGTACGTCGACCGCGCCGGCACCCTGCCCGCCGGCTGGACCGCCCCCGGCTACCACCGCTTCAACCCGCCCGCCTGATCGCACCCCTGATCGGGGGCCCGCTCATCGCAAGAGGCGTTTCTCGAACCAGTGATGGGCGTACGGCTCGTCGTTGAACGCCGCCACCTCCTCGTAACCGGCCGCCCGGTAGAGGGCGACGGCCTCGGTGAGCGCCCGGTTGGTTTCCAGCCGCAGCGTACGCGCGCCGTGGCCGGCCGCCCGCCCCTCCGCCTCGGCCAGCAGCCGCCGCCCGAGACCGAGCCTGCGGGCCGTCGGGTCCACCCACATCCGCTTGATCTCCGCCCACCCGGAACCGGCCCTGGAGGCGGGGTGCAGCTTCACCGCGACGCACCCCACCGGCTCGGCGTGGAGCATCGCGACCAGGAACATCCCGGCGGGCAGCCGCACCTCCTCGTCACCGGCCGGGATGCCGCGCGCGGGATCGTACCCGTCGTCGAAGCGGCGGGCCAGCTCGGCGAAGTAGGCCCGCAGGCAGTGGCGGGCATGGGGGTGGCGGGGGTCGAGCACCTTCACCTCGACCATGGAGGCGATCAGCAGTCGCTCGACCTCCGACATCGCGGCCACCAGGCGCTCGCGCTGGGTGCCGGAGAGCGGCCGCAGGATCGACGCGGCCACCTCGTCGGAGCGGCGGTCGAGCTCGGCCCGCTCGGCCAGCCCGGCGGCGGTGAGGCGGGCCGTGCGGACGCGCCCGTCGGGGCCCGCGCCGCCGACCTCCACCAGCCCGTCGGCCTCCAGCGAGCGCAGCAGCCTGCTCATGTATCCCGAGTCGAGCTCCAGCCGGGCCCGCAGCGCGCGGATCTCGCTGCCTTCCGCGCCGATCTCCCACAACACCCGCGCCTGGCCGAGGGCTCGCCCCCTGGCCAGGAATCCGTCGTTGAGCGCCCCTATCCGCTGGGTCACGGTCCGCTGGAAGCGGCGGACCCGTCCGATCGCCGTGTCGTCCATTATCTGACTCTAGTCAGTATCAGCCGGTTCACAGGAGCGGATCCGCGATGGGGACCGCGCTGTAATCCTCGCCCGCGACGGGGCGGATCTCCTTCCAGTGCACCCAGCGCGCGCTCGCGTCGTGCCGGGCCCGCGGCGGCCACAGCAGGTATCCCCACCGCGCCCCCTGGGCGTCGTCACCCCAGGCGAGCAGGTAACGCTCCGCGCCGTCGCGGATCGCCGCGGCATGCTCGACGACGGGCGGCCTCCAGATCTCAGGCAGTTCCACAGGGTTCATGTCTTCTATTATACGAACAATTGTTCGATAGATCCACGATATCGAGGGATCCATCCTGACTCCGGACACACGAAAGGCCGCCCCCGATCGCGGGAGCGGCCTTCGCCGAGAGTGGAGCTATGGGGATTCGAACCCCAGACCTCCTCCATGCCATGGAGGCGCGCTACCAACTGCGCCATAGCCCCTCGTGCCAGTCAAAAGTGTAGCCGACTCCGGGACTTCCGGCGCACACTCGCCGATCGGGCCGGCGGCCGGCACAGGGAGGCAGACAGGGAGGCAGACAGGGAGGCCCGGTCCGGGCCGCCCTGCCGGTGTCAGCGGATCGACTTCGCCCGGTCGATCAGCGTGGCCAGCTCCGACACCATCGGGTCCTCCGAGGTGGCGGCCAGCCGGGTGGCGTGCTCGCCGAGCGAGCCCAGGTCCATGCCGAACGCCTCCTTGTCGCGCATGTAGCCGGCGAACGCGGCCACCACCACGTCGACCTGCAGCCGTACCGGCGCCTTGTCCCAGACGGAGGCGGCCAGGTCGCCGGAGCGCAGGGACTCGCTCGTCTCGGACGCGGCCCTGGTGTCGGGGTCCTGCCAGCGCACGGTGGCCTGGGCGAGCTGGCCGTCGGCGCCGGGCTTGAGCTTGAGCGCGTACAGGGCGGTGACGGAGTGGCCGGGGCCGATCTCGCCGCCGTCGCGGCTGTCGTCGCGGAACTCCTCGGCCGACAGCGCCCGGTTCTCGTAGCCGACGAGCCGGTAGCTCTCCACCACGGACTGGTTGAAGACCACCTGGGCCTTCGCGTCGCGCGCCCGCAGCTCGATGGTGGCGGGCAGCTGGGTGGTGAAGATCTTCTCGGCCTCCTCCTCGGAGCTGACGTACACGGCCATGCCGTCGCCGTTGTCGGCGAGCTGCTCCATCAGCTCGTCGCCGTACTCCCTGCCGACGCCGACGGTCAGCAGCGTGACCTGCTTGCCCGCGTGCTCCTTGACCCGGTCGAGGAGGGCCTGCCACTGGGTGCTGCCCTGGTTGGCCAGGCCGTCGGACAGCACGATGACCCGGTTGGTGGCGGCGGGCCTGAACGCCTTGGAGGCCTCCTGGTAGCCGGTGACCAGGCCGGCCTCCAGGTTGGTGCCGCCGGCGACGGTGAGCTCGTTCACCGCCCGGCGCAGTTCGTCCCTGGCGGTCAGCGGCGTCATCGAGGCCAGCACGCTCGCCTCGTCGCTGAAGGAGACGATCGAGACCTGGTCGCCGGGCGCGAGCTGGTCGAGCAGCTTCTGCAGGGCGGACTTGACCAGGTCGAGCCGGCCGGCCTCGGCCATCGAGCCGGACACGTCCACCACGAACGTGAGGTTGGCGGGCCGCCGCTCGGCCGCCTGGCTGGCGCGGGTCTGCAGGCCGACCCGCATGACGGCCTCGTCGCGCGCGGGCAGCCTGGCGCCGTCCACGTGCACGGTGAATCCGTCGTCCGGCGGCTGCGCGTAGTCCTGCCTGAAGGCGTTGACCCATTCCTCGGGGCGGATCTCGGCCGGCGCGGGCCAGCGTCCCTCCTTGAGGGTGCGGCGGGCGTAGCCGTACGAGGCGGTGTCCACGTCGAGGGCGAACGTGGAGATCTGCGCCGCGGTCGTGTCCTGCTCGCCGTCCTCGCGCGCGGCCTGTTCGTCCTGCTGCTTCGGCGAGGCGCTGGGCACGGCGGGGCGACGCTGCCTCTCGTCCTCTTGCACGGGAGCGGCCGCTCCGCTGGTGCCGCTCTCACCGCCGCCGCAGGCCGCCAGACCGAGCAGGGCGACGAGGCCGACACCGACGATCAATGGGCGAAATCTCATTTCAACCACCTCCGAGTCGTACGACGGAATGTGGTTCGAGGCGGCCGGGTCGGTGACATAAGCGAGTACAAACCGCGATCAATGCGTGATCAGTTGTAACAAATGTGGCAATTGGGATAAATATCTACATGTGCGTGTTTATCTCGGCTTGGCCGCGAAACGGGGGGAAATCCCCGCCAGTGCCCTGGACCGGGTTCGTTCACTGATCGAATCCGCTTTTCCGGTGCCGCCCGAGGTCATCCGCGGGCGTGAATGGCACGGCCGCGGCGTCTCCCTGTTCGCCTGGACCAACGAGCCGGACGACTCCCGGCAGCCGCCGCTGCTCACCGAGCACGACGGCCGGATCATCGGGCTGAACGGCCACCTGGCCGACCCCGCCGACGTGACCCGGCTGCCCGACGACTCGGCGGGCGGCTGCTTCTCGGCCTGGATCGCCCGCGACGGCGAGCTGTCGGCGAGCACCGCGATCAACCGGGTCTGTCCCGTCTTCCACACCGAGACCCCCGACCTGCACGTGGCCGGCAGCCGGGCCCTGCTCGTGCACCTGGCGGCCCGGGACGACGACCGGGTGGAGCACGACGTGCTCGCCCTCCAGACGATGGTCAGGCAGGGGTTCTTCCTGTCGGACGAGACGCCGTACAAGGGGGTCTCGGCTCTGCGGCCGAGCTCACGCCTGCTGGTACGGGACGGCGCCCGCACCGTCACCGAGACCCCGCTGCCGCAGGCGGCGCCCATGCCCACCTCGGCGCGGCGCAAGCGGGCGGCGATCGGCGAGCTGGCCGAGGCGCTGCTGGCCACCGTCGAGCCGCTGCGCGACCTGGGCGAGCCGGTGAACCTGGCGCTGACCGGCGGGCGCGACACCCGGGTGCTGGCGGCGCTGCTGCACGCGGCGCGGGTGCCGTTCCGGGTGACGACCAACGGGCTCGACACGCATCCCGACGTGATCATCGCGCGCATGATCGCGGCCAGGCTGGGCGTGGAGCACACGGTCATCGCCCCGCCGCAGACCGCCGCGAAGGACGCGGTGCTGGTGGAGCATCCGCTGAGCCGGGCCTGGGAGACGCTGCGCACGTGTGAGGGGATGACCTCGGCGTACGAGACGATCGTCAGCTATCTCCCCTACTCCGGCAAGCCCACCATGTCGGGGCAGAGCGGCGAGACTCTGCGGGCCGGCAGCCTGAACCTGCTCCAGACCGACCTCGGTGACAAGGCGCTGCGGCGGCGCATCGAGACGACCTTCGGCAAGGACGCCAAGCTCTTCACCGCCGAGGCCAACGAGCACGCCCGCGAGCTCGCCCGGCCGTGGCTGGCGCGTACGGACCGGCTGGAGGCCCTTGATCACCTTTACATCTGGTACAAGGTCGGCCGCTGGCAGGCCAGCGCGCGGGCGGGTTCGCTGCGGCGTGGTGATCCAGTGCGGCCGTTCCTGGACAATCGGGTGGTACACGCGGCGCTGAGCCTTGATCAAAGCTGGCGACTCTCCGAAGAAGTGATTTATACCCTCATATTGCGGCTAGCCCCGAAATTGCGGGATGTGCCGATCGAGGGAAAGCCGTGGCGCTTCGCCGCGAACCAGACTCCCTCACTGTTCAGGAGACGCCTGCCCGAGCACCTGCCCACCGCCAGGACCGCGGGCGGGTGGAGCTGGCGGACCAGCCCCGGCCCCGCGCTCACGGACCTGCTGCGCGAGCAGGTGCTCGGCAGCCTCGACGCGCTCGCGCCGATCGTGAACCCCGACGAGGTGCGCGCGCTGTTCGCCGCCCCCGTCGTGGCCAAACCCGCCCTGGCCTGGCATCTCTACACGGTCAGCACGCTGCTGACCGGCCTTTATCCGGGCAAGCAGCCCGAGGGCCTGCCGCGGATCACGGTCTCCAGGCCGGATCCCGGCCGATGAGGCCCAGGAAACGATCCAGCGGGGGTGCGTCGTCCGGCACCGCCACCTCCGCGCCGAAGGCACCGCGCTCGCGGCCCGTGGGCGCCATCCGCGCGGAGAAGGCGAGCAGCACGCCGGCCGTCTCCTCGTCCACCTCGTAGGGCAGGCCGGTCGCCCGGGACAGGTCCCAGCCGTGCGCGACGAGGTCGGTCAGCGCCATGTTCGCGAGCGCGACCTTCGGCAGCCCGCCCATGGCCTCGCTCGTGCCCTCCCAGGCTTCGGGGCGCTCGTAGACGGCCAGCATGCGCTCGACCCGCTCGGGGAAGTCCCCGGTGTACTCCTTCGGCGGCGTGAACGGGCCGCCCACCACGACGGACTCGAACAGGGAGGCGCCCCACTCCAAGTGGTTGAGCAGCTCCTTGACGTCGTACTCCGCGCAGGGTGTGGGCAGTCCCACGTGCTCGTCGCCGACCTTCTGTACGAGTGCGGAGGTGCGGTCGGCCGCCTGTCTCATGAGGGGGAGGATCTCGGTCATGGTGCCCAGCCTGCCAGAGCCGCGTTCTCCACGCGGATCCGTACCGTGAGCAGCGCCGCGTTCGCCGCCGTGAACGCGAGCGCGGTCAGCCAGGCGGAGTGCACCAGCGGCAGCGCGATCCCCTCCGCGACCACGGCCACGTAGTTGGGATGCCGCAGCCACCGGTACGGCCCTCGGCGCACCAGCGGCAGCCCCGGCACCACGACCACGCGCGTGTTCCACCGCCGGCCCAGCGTGCCGATGCACCACCAGCGCAGGCCCTGGGCGAGCACGACGACGGCGAGCATGGGCCAGCCGAGCGCGGGCACGAAGGGGCGTCCGAGCAGCCACACCTCGGCCGGGGCGGCGATCAGCAGCGCCACGTGGGCCAGGACGATCCAGGGATAGTGCCCACCGCCGTGCTCGACACCGCCGCGCGCCAGAGCCCAGGCCAGGTTGCGCCGGGCCACGACCAGCTCGGCCAGCCGTTCGAGCACGACCGCGCCGATCAGCAGCAGGTAGGCCGTCACCAGTGCAGCAGGAGCAGTTCGGCGGAGAACCCTGGCCCCAGCGCCATCAGCAGGGCGGGGGTGCCGGGCCGGCCGCGCGTCTCCTGGAGGACGTGGAGCACCGAGACCGAGGACAGGTTGCCGTGCTCGCGCAGCGAGCGCCAGGTGACGTCCAGGGCCTTGGGCTCCAGGTTCAGCGTCTGGAGGATCTTGTCGATGACCTTCGGGCCGCCGGGGTGACAGACCCAGCTCGCGACCTGCTCGGGTGTCAGGCCGTAGTCGGCCAGGAACGCCTTGATGTCGGCGGCCAGCACCTGCTCGACGAAGTCGGTCAGGTCCGCGTCGAGCACGATGCGGAAGCCGTGATCGCCCACTTCCCAGCCCATGAGGTGCTCGGTGCCGGGATAGAGGCGGCTGCGGGTGGCCACGACCTCGGGGCCGCGCCCGCGCCCCGTCGCCACCACGGCCGCCGCGCCGTCGCCGAACAGGCCGCTGGCGACCAGGTTGGCGATCGAGGTGTCGTCGCGCTGGACCGTCAGCGAGCACAGCTCCACGCACACCAGCACCGCGACGTGGTCGGGCCAGCCGCGCAGGTAGTCGTGCAGGCGGGCCAGCCCGGACGCGCCCGCCGCGCAGCCCAGCCCGAAGACCGGCAGCCGTTTCACGTCGGGCCGCAGCCCCATTCGCTGGGCCAGCCTGGCGTCGAGCGAGGGCGTGGCCAGACCGGTGGTGGAGCAGAACAGCAGATGATCAACCTTTTCCGGGGATATGTCCGCCTTGCGCAGCGCGCCCGCCATGGCCTGCTCGCCGAGTTCCAGGGCCAGCTCGACGTAGGTGTCGTTGGCCCGGCCGAACGAGTCGAGCTTGGCGTAGTCGGCCAGCGGCAGCACCAGGTTGCGGCCCTTCACCCCGGTGGCCGTGTGGAAGCGCCGCAGCAGGTCCTCGTCACAGCTGGTCAGCCGGGAGAACGCCTCGGTGATCTCCGCCTGCTCATAGCGGTGATCAGGCAGAACGGTCTGTACTCCCGAGATATGCATACACCTCTCCTGCCGCTGAGAGGACCCGGCTAACCTGCGCGCGCCACTGCCGGCCCCTCGCGGTCGGACCACCGTGACCGCCGGCGCGCCGAAGGCGCGGGCGCTCAGCGGGTGAGCCGCCAGAGCGAGGTCACCTCGGCGGCGCGGGCCGCGTGCAGCGGGTCGGCCACGTCGGCCGGCCGGTTGTGGCGCGGGGCGACGTCGAGGCGGGCGGCCACCCGCAGCCCCGCCCGGTCGAACTCCGCCAGCAGCTCCGCCCGGGTGCGCAGCCCGAGGTGCTCGGCCAGGTCGGACAGGATCAGCCAGCCCTCCCCCGCCGGCTCCAGGTGCTCGGCCAGCCCGCCCAGGAAGCCGCGCAACATCCGCCCGCCGGGGTCGTAGACGGCGTGGTCGAGGGGCGAGGCGGGCTTGGCGGGCAGCCAGGGCGGGTTGCACACGACGAGCGGTGCCCGCCCCGGCGGGAACAGGTCGGCCCGCACGACCTCCACCTGATCGGCGAGTCCCAGGCGGGCGACGTTGTCACCGGCGCACTCGACGGCGCGGGGGTCGAGGTCGGTGGCCACGACGTGGCGGACGCCGCGCCCGGCCAGCACGGCCGCCAGCACGCCGGTGCCGGTGCCGACGTCGAAGGCCAGCCGATCGTCCGCCGGCAGCGGCGCCTGGGCGACCAGATCGACGTATTCGCCCCTGATCGGGGAGAAGACCCCGTGGTGGGGGTGGATGCGGGCGCCCAGCGCGGGAACGGGCACGCCCTTCCTGCGCCACTCGTGCGCGCCGATCAGCCCGAGCAGCTCACGGAGTTGCCCGGCTCCTGGCGGGGCGTCGGGGCCGTACACCTCGGCGCAGGCCGCGCGCACGTCGGGCGCCCTGCGCAGCGGAATGACATTGCCTTCGGCGTAGGGGACGAGCAGCATGCCGAGCGTGCGGGCGCGCTGGGACCTGGCCTGGCGGTGGGCGTGGAAGCCGCGGGCGGGATCGGCCGGCTTGCAGCGCCGGCCCATGGCGCTGAGCAGCCGGCGGGCGTTGTGGAAGTCGCCGCGCCACAGCAGCGCGGTGCCCTCGCAGGCCAGCCGGTACGCGGTGGCGGCCGGCATCCGGTCGTCGGCCACGACGACGCGCGCGGGAGGGGCCACCCCCGACGCCGTACGCCAGACCGCCGACCGTTCCTGCCCTGCCTCGCTCCACCGGATCATGGCAACCGACCGTTTCACGGGCCGCGCCTTCGCGGCCACCTCTTTTACGGTAGGAGCCCCACGGCCAGCGCGCGAACGCCCTTGGCGTACGTGTCGCGGGCGGTCAGCTCCTCCCACCGGCTCCCCACCTGGCCCAGCCGCGGGAACCGCCCGGCGTCGATCTCGGTGAACACCCGCTCCCTGTAGATGCTCCCGCCCTGCTCGCGCCGCTCGCGCGCGGCCGCCCGCCCGCCGATCTCGCCGCTGGTGTAGTGCCAGACGATCCGGTACACGTCCACCGCGTCCTCGATCGTCAGCCCCCCGCGTACCGCCGCGTCGATGATCTGCTCCGGATACCACAGCGCCCCGACCGCGAACAGGTCGTCGGCCCGCAGCACGTCCACCGCCCACGGGTGGCGGGCCAGCGCGTCGCGCATGGCCGTGGCCGCGGTCACCAGCCGCTCGCGCGGGTCGTCGGGCAGCTCGGGCCTGGGCGTGGCGGCGGCGTAGTCGTCGAGCAGCAGCAGGAGCAGCTCGTCCTTATCGCGGACGTGGTGGTAGATCGCCATCGCCGTGGTGCCGAGCTCTCTGGCCAGCCGGCGCATGGTCAGTGCGCCCACCCCGTCCGTCTCGATCACCCGCAGCGCGGCGGCCACGATCTCGGCCCTGGTGATCTTCGGCGGTCGTCCCGTTCGCGTCGGCATCCTGTCATGCTACTTTCTATACATGTATAAAAACTCCTGGGTCGTGGCGGTCCTCGCGTTCGCGGTGGCCGTGGGCTCCCTCCAGATGACCGTGGTCGTGCCGCTGCTGCCGGGTCTCGAACGGCAGTGGGGGCTCTCCTCCACCACCGCCTCATGGGCGCTCACCGCCGGGCTGCTGTCCGGGGCGGTGTCCATCCCGCTGCTGTCGCGGCTCGGCGACATGTACGGCAGGCGCGCCGTCTCGCTGGTCGCCCTCGGCCTGCTCGTCGTGGGGTCGGTGCTCAGCGCCGTGGCCGGCACGCTGCCCCCGCTCATCGCCGGCCGGGTGCTCCAGGGCGCCGCCGCGCCCCTGCTCGCCCTGGCCATCGGCCTGGTCAGGCAGATCGTGCCCGCGCACCGCCTGCCGGGCGCCATCGGCGTGCTCAGCTCGACCATCGGCGTCGGCAGCGGCGGTGGCGTCATCCTGGCGGGGCTGGTCGGCGGCGACCATCGTGCGGTGTTCTGGCTGCTGACCGGGCTCGGGCTGCTGAGCTTCGCCCTGGTCGCGGCCGTGGTGCGGGAGGAGCCGGCGCGCGGGGCCGGGCGGCCGGACCTGGCGGGGGCGGCGCTGGTCACGGTGTGGCTGGTCTGCCTGCTGCTCGCGATCAGCAAGGGTACGGACTGGGGCTGGACATCGCCGCTGACGCTCGGCCTGTTCGCCGCGGCCGCGCCGGTCGCCGCCGTCTGGGTGGTGACGGCCCGGCGCACGGCGGCGCCGCTGATCGAGATCCCCATGCTGCTGCACCGGGGGACGGTGGGGGCGACCGTGGCGTCGTTCCTGCTGGGGTTCGCCCTGTTCGCGCTGCTCACCACGGTCTCGGCGCTGGCCCAGGGCGCGCTCGGGGCCTCGGTGTTGCAGGTCGGGATCTACCTGCTGCCGACGACGGTGCTGATGCTCGTGGTCTCGTTGCTGGCGGGGCCCCTGATGCGCCGGTTCACCGCCTCCGCCCTCGTCGCGGGCGGCTCGGCGCTGGTGACGGCCGCCGCGCTGTGGCTGGCGCTGTCCGGCCCCTCCAGCCCCGCCCTGTACGGCGCCGCGACCGTACTCGGCGTGGGCATGGGCCTCGGCTACGCGGCGCTCGGCACGATGGCCGTCGAGCACGTGGAGCCCGCCAAGACCGCGGCGGCCGGCGGCGTGAACGCCCTGGTCAGGGTGGTGGGCGGCAGCGTGGCAGGAGCCGTGGGCGCGGTGATCCTGTCGAGCGGCGGGACCGGCTGGAGCTTCGCCGTCGCGGCGGCGGCGGCCCTGCTGGCGGCCCTCTTCGCCGCCGGCTACGGACGCCTCGCCATGACCGACCGGCAGCGCCCCGAGAGCGGACAGGCGCGCGAGCGGCCCCGGCGGGTCGTACGGTGACCTTCATGACCTTCGCCGGCACCCCCCGACCGCGCCCGCGCTGGTACCACGCGGTCACCGACCTCGACGACTTCGCCATCGTCAGCTACCGGGTCGACGCCGCCGCCCTGGCCGCGCACCTGCCCAACGGGTTCGCCCCGATGGAGATGACCTTCGCGGACGGCCCCGGCGCGCTGGTCTCGGCCGTGGCCTTCACCGACCGCGACTTCCACTTCCGCTTCCTGCCCCAGGTGGGCATCGACTGCGGGCAGATCAACTACCGGGCCTACGTCACGGCGTTCGGCAGGCCGGGCGTCTGGTTCTTCGGCACGGTGCTCGACCATCCCGTGGCGGCGATCCCCCAGCACCTGTGGGGCATGCCGTGGCGGCGCGACCGCATCCACGTCGAGGCCGACTGGGACGCCGCGCCCGCCCGGTGGGAGTTGTGGGCCGGCGACGCCCGCTGCGTGGCGACCGAATCGCCGGAACCGGGTTTGCTCGACGGGTTCGACGGCGAGCAGGACTGGCTCGAACGGCTCACCCACCCCACCCTGGGCTGGTACCGGCGCAGGGACGGGCTGGTCGGCACCTACAGCATCTGGCACCCGGTGATGCGGCCCCGCCACCTGACGGCGACGGAGGCCAGGTTCCCCGTCTTCGAGCGGCTCGGCCTGATCACCGAGGCGAGCCGCCCCCACTCGGTGCTGGCCCAGCCCAGCCTGCGGTTCGACATCCACACCCCGCCGCGCCGCTTCCGCCCTCGGATCAGCGCCCGTCAGATCAGCACCCCCGGGTTCAGCACCCCCTGAGGGTCGAGCGCGGTCTTGGCCGCCTTGAGCGCCAGCGCGAACGGGTCGGGCCGCTGCCGGTCGTAGAAGGGCCGGTGGTCGCGGCCCACGGCGTGGTGGTGGGTGATCGTGCCGCCCATGCGCAGCACGGTCTCCGAGACGCGCCGCTTGAGGTCGTCCCACTGCTCCAGCTCGGCGCCCTTCTCGGCGGGCACGATGATCGTGTAGTACGGCGCGGGCCCGTCGGGGTAGGCGAAGGCCAGCCGGCAGGTCGTCGTCCCGGCCTCGCCCTCCGCCATGACGGCCTCGTGCAGGGCGGGGAAGCGGTCCCAGGTGACCGCCGTCTCGACGGTCTCGGCGATCACGCCCAGGCCCGGATAGGCATTGCGCAGGTACGGCATGCGGGTGAAGGCCCCCTTCCACACCTGGTCCTGGCCCTGTTCCTGGCGGGCGGCCCCGGCCACGCCGCCGTGCCACGAGACGATCTCCAGCGCCCGCGACATCCAGGCGTCCACGGGATGCACGGCCGACTCGAACCCGACGATGAGCAGGGCGTGCCGTCCGTCGCCGCCGGAGGCCAGCGCGGCCTCGCGGGGGTCGAGCAGCCGGCAGTTGGCGGGGTGCAGGCCCGACTGGGCGAGGTCGTGCACGGCCGCCACCCCCGCCTCCCACTCGGCGAAGCGCACCGGCACCGAGACCTTGTGCACCGGCCGCCGGTGGACGCGGACCCAGGCGCGGGTGATCACGCCCAGCGCGCCCTCCGAACCGAGCAGCCAGCGGTCGGGCGACGGGCCAGCGCCCGAGCCGGGCAGCCGGCGCGACTCCCACATCCCGGCGGGCGTGCTGGCCCTGATGGACTCGACCAGGTCGTCGATGTGGGTGTGCAGGGTGGCGAAGTGGCCGCCGGCCCTGGTCGCGATCCAGCCGCCCAGCGTGGAGAACTCGTACGACTGCGGGAAGAAGCGCAGTTGCAGCCCGTCGGGCAGCCCCGCGTTGATCTCCGGCCCCGTCGCGCCCGCCTCCACCAGGGCCGCCTGGGAGTCGCGGTCCACCTCCAGGACCCGGTTCATCCGGCCGAGGTCCAGGCAGAGCGACGGGCCGTCGAAGCGCGCCTCGACACCGCCCACGACGCTCGTGCCGCCGCCCCTGGGCACGACCGCCACGCCCTGGTCACTGGCCCATTCCAGGACCCGCGCGATCTCGTCCTCGTCGCGCGGCAGCGCCACCAGGTCGGGGGCGTTGGCGAAGTCGCCCCGGTAGGCGCGGATCAGGTCGCGGTAGGCCTGACCGTAGGTGCGCACGGCCCGCTCGTACGGGTCGCTCGTGCAGAACGGCGGCGCCGGCACCCGCGAGGCGGGCACGAGCGCCGGCGAGAACGGCACGGGAGGCTCCCACGCGGCCGGTTCGCCGAGACCCGTGTGCTCGGTGAACAGCCGGGCGATCTCCCGTAATTCGGGCTCGGCGGGCTCAGGCCCCCATGCCCAGTGACTCTTCGGCATACGACGATTGTCGTCCCTGGGCGGCCGCGCGTCACAGGGTGTAGTCGAAGGTGTAGGAGTGACCTCCGTCGGGGGCGATGACGATGCCCATCTCCCCTCTGAGCCCCGTCAGCTCCCCCGTCGCCGAGTCGGCGACCACCCGGATCCGCAGCGACTGCTCTCCCTCGTCGGCCGTGGCGTCGTGCTGGACGACGAAGCTGCCCGTGCGCCCGTCGAGGGTCCCTTCGATCCGCTCGATCGCCACGTAGGAGCGCGACTCCGCCACCGGGGTGGTGGCGATCAGCATGGTGACGACGCTGGTGCCGGTCAGGTCGCCGTGCCAGGTCTTGTCCAGGGTCACGAGCCCGAGGGTGACGCCGTCGCGGTCGTCGAAGGGCGGCTGGGGCGTCCAGTTGGCGGTGTCGAAGGTTCCCTTTGCGGTCATGGGGCCAGCGTGACAGGCATACCTGTCAGGCCGTGTCAGGTACCGGCGAGCCGTTCCACGACGGGCGCGAACTCCTCCATGAACTGGGCGTTCACCGAGATGTAGGAGATGCCCAGCCGGTCCCTGCGGCGGCGCAGCGTGTCGGCCATCTCCTCGAGGGTGCCGGTGAGGATCCCGGTGCCGGTGCGGCCGAACCGGCGCAGCGCCCACTCGGGCGGCGCGGCCCCCGCGCAGGCCAGGTTCATGCCGAGCTCCAGGTCGTGGAAGCGGTCGCCGGCCAGTTCGTACAGCTCGTCCAGCTTGGCCGCGACCTGCTCCTCGGTGTACTGCGGCGGCACGCCGAGCGCGACCGTGTCGGCCTTGCGCGCGGCCAGCCGCAGCAGCCTGGTGCCGGACGCGGCCACCAGGATCGGCACGTCCTTGACGGCGTCGATGGTCTCGGCGACCCG
Organism: Nonomuraea sp. NPDC048882; assembly: GCF_040649755.1. Lineage (NCBI taxonomy): Bacteria > Bacillati > Actinomycetota > Actinomycetes > Streptosporangiales > Streptosporangiaceae > Nonomuraea > Nonomuraea sp. NPDC048882. The sequence continues at coordinate 84,776 of NZ_JBEZGB010000004.1, read as the reverse complement.
CGAGACGCGCTGCCCCGGGGTGCCGAAGCGCACGCCCAGCGTGGCCGCGTCGCGCTCGGCGTCGGGCCGCCCGGCGCCGAGGCCCAGCTCGAACCGGCCGCCGGTGAGCGTGTGCAGGGTGGCGCACTCCCACGCCACGGCCGCGGGCGTGCGGTTGGCCGCGCTCAGCACGTACGTGCCGACGCGCAGGGTCGTCGTGGCCGTGGCGGCGACGGCCGCGGCCGTGAACGGCGACAGCGTGCCCAGCGTGTCGGGCACCAGCAGGGTCGCGTAGCCGAGGCTCTCGGCCCGGCGGGCCAGGCCGGTCCACGCGCCGGCGTCGGGGGCTTGTCCGGCGACCGCGCCGAACCTGAAGGGGTGATCGGTCATGCCCTTCACGATCGCCGACGAGCGGGCCCGGCACATCGTCCCGGGGACCGGTGAGCCGGTACGTCAGGGGGAGCAAGCCCCAGGCCGCGCCCTACTCCCCCAGCAGTACCCGGGTGAACTCGCTGCCGAACTTGCCCGCCGGGTCGAGGCGGCGCACCAGATCGCGGAAGCCCTCGGGGCACTCGGGCCAGCGGGTGAACAGCTTGCCCCAGTGCGGCCGCGGGTCGAACGGCGCCAGCGTCCGCTCCACCAGGTCCAGCACCGGCAGCACGGCGGGGACGTCCTTGACCCAGGTGAAGTGGATAGCCACGCTGTCGCGGCCCCTGAAGGGGCTGAGCCACAGGTCGTCGGCGGCGATCGTGCGGATCTCGGAGATCTGCAGCACCGGCCGGATGCGATCGCCGATCGCCCACAGCTCGCGCAGCGCCTTGACCGCGTGCTCCCTGGGCAGCAGCAGCTCGGACTGCAGCTCGTCGCCGGCGCCGCTGGGCGGAAAGTCGGCGCGGAAGTGCGGCAGCCGCTCGTACCAGGCCCCTGGCACGCCCAGCTGCGCGGTGCAGCTGTCGGCCGGCATGTCCGGGAGCGGGTGCTGGGGGGCCTCGGCCGGGGTGGTGCCGTACCAGTCGGGGTCGGTCAGCTCGTCCTCGCGCTTCAGCCAGACGCGGGTGTCGCGGAAGTCGGTGAAGAGGCTGACGCTGTAGCCGCTCGACATGATCGCCTCGAACTCGCCCAGGGCGTCGGCGGGCAGGCCCACGCGGACGTACTGGCGCAGGTCGAAGGCGGGCACCAGGTCGAGCGTGAGCGACGTGACGACGCCGAGCGCGCCAACGGCCACCACCGCGCCGGCGAAGTCGGCGTCCTCGCGGGTGAGCGACAGCGTCGAGCCGTCGGCGGTGACCAGGTCGATCCCGGACACTGCGGCGGCCAGGCCGGGGATGGACGGGCCCGAGCCGTGCGTGCCGGTCGCGACGGAGCCGGCCACGGAGATGTGCGGCAGCGAGGCCATGTTCGCCAGCGCGAAACCGGCCTCGTGCAGCAGCGGCGCGAGCCGCGCGTACGTCATGCGCGCCCCGACCCGCACCTTGGCCGCCGCGCCGTCGATCTCCGCCAGGTCCGGCATCCGGTCGAGCACCACGAGGTCGCCGGTGGTGTCGGCGACGTGGTTGAAGGAGTGTCCGCTCCCCAGCGCCCGCACCCGGGAACTGGCGGAGACGAGCCGCTGGAGCTCGTCGAGCGAGGTCGGATGGTGGACGTCTCGTGCCTGAAAAGTGGTGTTTCCTGCCCAGTTCGTCAGCGTCACGGCCTTACCATCCCACACCATCGCCCGCCCGGTCCGCCCAGGGGCGGACCGGGAGCGATCCTAGAAGCCCTGCGCCAGCCGGTAGTACGCCTGGTTCCAGCGCAGCTCCTTGGCGAAGCGCTCGGTCGTGGTGGCCGAGTCGATGACCACCAGCTCCACGCCCAGCATGTCGGCCAGGTCGGTCAGCTCGTCCCGGCCGACGGCCTTGGACAGCACCGTGTGGTGCGGGGCTCCGGCGGTCAGCCACGACTCGGTGGAGGTGCGCAGGTTGGGGCGCGGACGCCACACCGCGCGGGCCACCGGCAGCTTGGGCAGCGGCTGCGGCGGCGTCACCACGTCGATCTCGTTGGCGACGAGCCGGAACCGGTCGCCCATGTCGGCCAGGCCGACCACGATGCCGGGTCCCGGCTCGGCGTCGAACACGAGCCTGACCGGGTTCTCCCTGCCGCCGATGCCGAGGGGGTGGATCTCGCAGGACGGCGTGCCGGACGCGATCGACGGACACACCTCCAGCATGTGGGCGCCGAGGATGAGCTCCTGGCCCGGCGTCATGTCGTAGGTGTAGTCCTCCATGAAGGAGGTGCCGCCGGCAGCCCCGGATTCAGGCATCGCCTTCAGAGTGCGCAGCAGCACCGAGGTCTTCCAGTCGCCCTCGCCGCCGAAGCCGTAGCCGTCGGCCATGAGCCGCTGCACGGCCAGGCCGGGCAGCTGGCGCAGGCCGCCGAGGTCCTCGAAGTTCGTGGTGAACGCCTTGAAGCCGCCCTCCTCCAGGAAGGCGCGCAGGCCCAGCTCGATCCTGGCCGCGTAACGCAGCGAGTCGTTGCGCTCGCCGAGCAGCTCGGGGGTCACGGTGTACTGCTCGGCATATTCCTTGACCAGCGCCGTCACGTCGGCGTCCGAGGCCGCGTCCACCACCTCGACCAGGTCGTTGACGCCGTAGGTGTTGACCGAGACGCCGAAGCGCAGCTGCGCCTCCACCTTGTCGCCCTCGGTGACCGCCACGTCGCGCATGTTGTCGCCGAAGCGGGCCAGCTTGAGCGTGCGCACCTCGGCCAGGCCCTTGGCGGCGCGCAGCCAGGTCAGGATGCGCGCGCCCACGGCCGGATCGCTCACGTGCCCGGCCACGGTCTTGCGCGGCACGCCGAGCCTGGTCTGGATGTGCCCGAACTCGCGGTCGCCGTGCGCGGCCTGGTTCAGGTTCATGAAGTCCATGTCGATGGTGGCCCACGGCAGCTCGACGTTGGCCTGCGTGTGCAGGTGCAGCAGCGGCTTGCGCAGCGCGTCGAGCCCGGCGATCCACATCTTGGCCGGGGAGAAGGTGTGCATCCACGCGATCACGCCGGCGCACTCGTCGTCCGCGTTGGCTTCGAGCATGATCCGCCGGATGGCCGCGGCGTCGGTCAGGACGGGCTTCCACTCCACCGGCATGGGCAGCTGCTCGGCGATGCGCCGCGACTGCTCGGCCACCTGGCGCAGCGTGTCCTCGCCGTACAGTCCCTGGCTGCCGGTCAGAAACCAGATGTTCAACGCGGGCTCCTCTGTCCGTAGACGTTCTGATAGCGGTCGTACAGGCGGTCGATGTCGTCCTGCGGGATGGGCAGCGGCTCGCCGAGCTGGCGGGCCACGTGCACCGTACGCGCCACGTCCTCGCACATCACGGCGGCCTTGACCGCGGCCCTGGCGTCCTTGCCGATGCTGAACACCCCGTGGTTGCGCATCAGCACGGCCTTGGAGCGGTGGCCCTTGAGCGTCTCGACGATGCCCTGCCCGATCGAGTCGTCGCCGATGAGGGCGAAGGGCCCGATCGGGATCTCGCCGCCGAACTCGTCGGCCATCGCGGTCAGCACGCACGGGATGGCCTCGCCGCGGGCGGCCCAGGCCGAGGCGTAGGTGGAGTGGGTGTGCACGACGCCGCCCACGTCCGGCATGTTGCGGTAGACGTAGGCGTGCGCGGCGGTGTCGCTGGACGGGGAGTGCTCGCCCTCCACCAGGTTGCCGTCGAGGTCGCACACGACCATGTTCCGCGGCGTCAGCTCGTCGTAGGAGACGCCCGACGGCTTGATGACGAACAGGTCCTCGCCGGGGATCCGCCCGGAGACGTTGCCCGCCGTCCAGGCCACCAGGTTGTAGCGGACCAGCTCCGCGTGCAGGCCGGCGACGATCTCTCTCATGGTCATGACGTGTGTGCCTCGTTCCTGATCGCGCGCAGCGCGTGCAGCATCTGTCCGTCTCCGAAGAAGTCGTGGAGCCTGCGGTACTCGGCGTAGAGCCGGTCGTAGGCGTCGGCGCGGACCTCGTCCGGCACGTACGCGTTCTCGGTGCGCTTGCCCATCGCCGCGGCGGCCTCCTCGATGGAGGCGTAGGCCCCGGCGGCCACGGCGGCGTGGATGGCCGAGCCGAGCGCGGGCCCCTGATCCGAGCCGATGACCGACAGCGGGCGGCGCAGCACGTCGGCGTAGACCTGCATGAGGAAGGGGTTCTTCAGCAGCCCGCCGGCGACGACGAACTCCTCGACCGGCACGCCCGACTTCTCGAACGTCTCCACGATCATGCGGGCGCCGTACGCGGTGGACTCGATGAGCGCCCGGTAGACGTCCTCCGGCCTGGTCTGCAGGGTCTGGCCGACGATCACGCCGGACAGGTTGTGGTCGACCAGCACCGAGCGGTTGCCGCCGAACCAGTCGAGCGCGACCAGGCCGTGCCCGCCCACGGGCTGCTTCTCGGCCAGCTCGGTGAGCCGCTCGTGGCCGTCGGTGCCGAAGTTGTCCACGTACCAGGCGAAGATGTCGCCGACCGCGGACTGCCCGGCCTCGTAGCCCCACAGGCCCGGCACGATGCCGTCGCGGACCACGCCGCACATGCCGGGCACCTCGGCGAGCTGGTCGCTGGGCATGATGTGGCAGGTGGAGGTGCCCATGATGGCCACCATCTGGCCGGGCCTGACGGCGTCCGCGGCGGCGGCCGTGACGTGCGCGTCCACGTTGCCGACGGCCACGGCGACGCCCTCGGGCAGGCCGGTCCAGGCGGCCGCCCGCGCGGTCAGGCGCCCGGCCAGGCCGCCGAGCGCGGCCAGCCGGACGCCGCCTGCGTCGTCGCCGACCTGGCCGGTGGCCAGCTTGCCGACGAAACCGGCGAAACCGGGGTTCAGCTCGGCCAGGAACTCCTCCGACGGGTAGCTCCCGTCCTGGAAGACGCCCTTGTAGCCGACGGTGCAGATGTTGCGGCTCTCGACGCCGGTGAGCTGCCAGATGATCCAGTCGGCGGCCTCGATCCAGCGCTCGGCCCTGGCGTACACCTCGGGGGCCTCCTCCAGGAGCTGCAGGCCCTTGGCGAACTCCCACTCGGAGGAGATCTTGCCGCCGTAGCGGGGCAGCCAGCTCTCGCCCCTGCGCGCGGCCAGCTCGTTGATCCGGTCGGCGTGCGGCTGGGCGGCGTGGTGCTTCCACAGCTTGGGCCAGGCGTGCGGCTCGCCCGGCGTCTCGTCGCTCAGCGGCGTGCCGTCGGCCCTGGTCGGCATGACGGTGCAGGCGGTGAAGTCGGTGCCGATGCCGACCACCTCCTCGGGCCGCACACCCGCGGCGGCGACCGCCTCGGGGACGGCGGTCCGCAGCACCTCGATCCAGTCCTGGGGAGACTGCAGCGCCCAGTCGGGGCCGAGCCGCTCGCCGGTCGGGAGCGTCTGCTCCATGACGCGGTGCGCGTACTCGTGCACGGCGCTGCCCAGCTCGGCGCCGTCGCTCACGCGGACGACCACGGCCCGCCCTGAGAGCGTGCCGAAGTCCACTCCGACCACGTAGGTGTTAGCGTTCACATTGAACTCCAGGGTTTTCCGGGGGCATGCCCATCATCTACTGACCGCAGCGGTGCTCGACCGCACCACGAAGCTGGGCCGCACGACCAGCCGCTCGTACGCGGTGGCCCCCACGTCGATCTGCCGCAGCAGCACCTCGATGCAGTGCCGGCCCACCACGTCGAAATCCTGCCTGACCGTGGTCAGCGGCGGCGAGAAGAACTCCGACTCGGGGATGTCGTCGAAACCGACCACGCTGATCCGACCGGGAACGGGCACGCCCTTCTCCGACAGGGCGCGCAGCACGCCCAGCGCCATCTGGTCGTTGGCCGCGAAGACGGCCGTGACGCCGTCCATCGCGGCCAGGCTCATGCCGGCCTCGTAACCGGCCCGCGGGCTCCAGTCGCCGGCCAGCGGCTCGGGCACCGGCCGGCCCGCCTCCATCAGCGCCGAGCGCCAGCCCTCCAGCCTGCCCTCGGTCTCCAGCCAGTCGGCCGGGCCGCTGACGTGCCAGACCGTCTCGTGGCCCTGGTCGAGCAGGTGCCGGGTGGCCAGCCTGGCGCCCTCCATCTGATCGATGCACACCACGGACACATCGGCCCGGTGCGTGCCCTCGACCGCCACGGCCGGCATGCCGACGGGCAGGTTCTCCAGGGCGCGCCCGGCCGAGCGCTGCGGCGCGACGACCACCACGCCGTCCACCCCCTGCTCGGCGAGGTAGTCGATGGCGTCGCGCACGTTGTCGGTGTCGAGCGATTTCAGGCTGACGATGCTGACGAAGTAGCCCGCGGTCCTGGCCGCCTGCTCGATGCCGTAGATGGTGCTGGCGGGGCCGTACAGCGTGGTGTCGAAGCTGACCACGCCGAGCGTCCTCGAGCGCTTGGTGACCAGGGCGCGGGCGACGAGATTGCGCCGGTAGCCCAGCCGGGAGATCGCCGCCTCCACCCTGGTGCGGGTGTCGGCCCTGACGTTCGGGTGGTCGTTGAGCACCCGGGAGACCGTCTGATGCGACACGCCCGCCTCCTTGGCCACGTCGGCCATGACCGGCAGGCGGCGCTTGGGGGTCGTCACGGTCTCTCCTTTCGCTGGAGCTCCCGATCACCGGGGCTTCCGGGATCTTACCTAGCGGGCGGCGCCTGCCCTGCGCTTGGTCCACACGTCGAACGCGACCGCCGCCAGCAGCACCGCGCCCTTGACGAGCATGACCCGCTCGCTGGGCGAGCCGATCAGGGACATGCCGTTGTTGATGACCGCCATGATCAGACCACCGGTGATGGCGCCCACGACCTTGCCGACGCCGCCCTGCACGGCCGCGCCGCCGATGAAGGCCGCCGCGATGGCGTCCAGCTCGAACGCGTTGCCCGCCGTCGGGCCCGCCTGGTTGAGCCGGCCGGCGAAGATGATGCCGGCGATGGCCGACAGCACGCCCATGTTCACGAAGATCCAGAAGACCACCGACTTGACCTTCACGCCGGACATGACCGCCGCCTGGAGGTTGCCGCCGATGGCGTAGATCTGCCGGCCGAAGACCGTGCGGTTGGCCATCAGCGAGTACGCCAGCACGAGGATCGCCAGCAGCACCAGCACCCACGGCAGGTTCTTGAACCGGGCCAGCTGCACGACCAGGAAGAGGATCAGCGCCGCGCCGGCCGCCATCTTCAGCACGAACAGCGCCATCGGCTCGACCGTCTGGCCGTAACCCTTGCGGGCGCCCCTGGTGCGCCACTGCGCCGCGACCATGCCGGCGATGGCGACGACGCCGATCAGCAGGCTGAACAGGTCGGCGCCGCCGAGCGGGCCGAGGCCGATGTTGCCGAGATAGCCGTCGGTGAAGCCGTTGGCCAGCGTACGGACCTGGTCGGGGAACGGGCCGATGCCCTGGTTTCCCAGGACGGTGAGGGTCAGCGCGCGGAACAGCAGCATGCCGGCCAGCGTCACGATGAAGGCCGGGATGCCGAAGTAGGCGATCCAGTAGCCCTGCCAGGCCCCGATCAGGGCGCCGGCCACCAGCGTGGCGAGCAGGGCCAGCGGCCACGGCCAGCCCATGTTCACCATGAGCACCGCGGCCAGCGCTCCCGTGACCGCCACCACCGAGCCGACCGACAGGTCGATGTGCCCGGCGATGATGATCAGGATCATCCCGATCGCGAGGATCAGAACGTAGGAGTTCTGGACGATGATGTTCGAGATGTTCTGCGGCGTGAGCAGCGCGCCGTCCGTCAGCACCGAGAACAGCACGATGATCAGCGCGAAGGCGATGTAGATGCCGCTGGATCGCAGGTTGAGCGAGATGCCGCCCAGAGACACCCGGCCCGGCTGCCGCGGCCCTCCCCCGTCGCCCGTGGTGCCGACCGCGACGTCGGCGGGCGTGATGCTGCTCATCGAAGCTACTCCTGTCCCTTGGTCATGAGATGCATGAGGCTTTCCTGGGTGGCCTCCTGGCGGGGCACCTCGCCGGTGATGCGACCTTCCGAGAGCGTGTAGATGCGGTCGCACAGGCCGAGCAGCTCAGGCAGCTCAGAGGAGATCACCAGTACGGCCTTGCCCTGGTCGGCCAGCCGGTTGATGATCGTGTAGATCTCGTACTTGGCCCCGACGTCGATGCCGCGCGTGGGCTCGTCGAGGATGAGGACGTCCGGCTCGGTCAGGATCCACTTCGACAGCACGACCTTCTGCTGGTTGCCGCCGCTCAGCTTGCCCACGATGCTGTCCACGCCGGGGGCCTTGATGTTCATGCTCTTGTGGAACTGCTCGGCGACCCGGTATTCCTCGTTCTCGTTGACCCAGCCGCGCTTGGACAGGCCGGTGAGCCCGGCCGCGCTGATGTTGCGCTTGATGTCCTCGATGAGGTTGAGCCCGTAGCGCTTGCGGTCCTCGGTGGCGTAGGCGATGCCGTGCCTGATCGCGTCCTGGACGTTGCGGACCTCGACCGGCTTGCCGTCCTTGAAGAGCTTGCCGGTGATGTGCACGCCCCACGTCCGACCGAAGACGCTCATGGCCAGCTCGGTGCGCCCGGCGCCCATCAATCCCGCCAGCCCGACGATCTCGCCGCGCCGCAGCGTGAGCGAGGCGTTGTCGACGACCTTGCGGCCGGGCTGGCTCGGGCTGTAGACCGTCCAGTCCTCGATCCGCAGCGCCTCGTCGCCGATGGTCGGCTCGTGCGGCGGGAAACGGTTGTCGAGGGCGCGGCCGACCATGCCGGAGATGATGCGGTCCTCCGTGACGTGGTCGCCGGCCATGTCCAGCGTCTCGATCGTGCGGCCGTCACGGATGATCGTGACGGCGTCGGCGATGGCGATCACCTCGTTGAGCTTGTGCGAGATGATCACGCAGGTGATGCCCTCGTCACGCAGCCCGCGCAGCAGGTCGAGCAGGTGCGCCGAGTCGTCGTCGTTGAGCGCGGCCGTCGGCTCGTCGAGGATGAGCAGCCGCACCTCCTTCGACAGCGCCTTGGCGATCTCGACGAGCTGCTGCTTGCCCACGCCGATGTCGGCGATCGTGGTCGTCGGGTTCTCCTGCAGCCCGACCCGCTTCATCAGCGCGGCGGCCTCGAAGTTGGTGCGGTTCCAGTCGATGACACCGCGCTTGGCGCGCTCGTTGCCGAGGAAGATGTTCTCCGCGATCGACAGCTGCGGGCTCAGCGCCAGCTCCTGGTGGATGATGACGATGCCGGCGTGCTCGCTGTCGCGGATGCCGCCGAACTCGCAGCGGTTGCCCTCGAAGAAGATCTCGCCCTCGTAGTCGCCGTGCGGGTAGACCCCGGACAGCACCTTCATCAGCGTCGACTTGCCGGCGCCGTTCTCGCCGCAGATGGCGTGGATCTCACCGCGCCGGACCGACAGGTTGACGTCCTGCAGCGCCTTGACGCCGGGGAACGTCTTCGTGATCCCGCTCATCCGCAAGATGTGCTCGGTCATATGCCCCTCGCTCAGGGAGAACCCCGGGAACGCGGTCTGCGTCCCCGGGGCGGGCCCTTACTTGAGCTGGTCCTCGGTGTAGTAGTTGCCGCCGATGATGACGTCCTTGTAGTTGCTCTTGTCGACGATCACCGGGTCGAGCAGGTACGAGGGGACGACCTTGTTGCCGTTCTCGTAGTCCTTGGTGTTGTTCACCTCGGGCTGGCCGCCCTTGAGCACGGCGTCGGCCATCTTCACCGTCTGCTCGGCGAGCTTGCGGGTGTCCTTGAAGATGGTGGAGTACTGCTCGTCGGAGATGATCGACTTCACCGACTGCAGCTCGGCGTCCTGGCCGGTCACGATCGGGTACGGCTTGCCGTAGCCGGAGCTCTTCAGCGCCGACAGGATGCCGATGGACAGGCCGTCGTACGGCGACAGCACGCCGTCGACCTTGGTGCTGCCCGTGTAGGTCTTGGTGATGATGTCCTCCATGCGCTTCTGCGCCGTGGCGGGGTCCCACCGGAGGATGGCGGCCTGCTTGAAGTCGGTCTGGCCGCTCTTGATCACCAGGGTGCCGTCGTCGATCTTCGGCTGGAGCACCGACATGGCGCCGTTCCAGAAGAAGGTGGCGTTGTTGTCGTCGGGCGAGCCGCCGAACAGCTCGACGTTGAACGGGCCCTTCTTGCCGTCCTCGACGCCGAGACCCTTGAGCAGCGAGCTGGCCTGCTGCACGCCGACCTTGAAGTTGTCGAAGGTGGCGTAGTAGTCGACGTTCGGGCTGTTGCGGATCAGCCGGTCGTAGGCGATGACCGGGATCTTGGCGTCGGCGGCCTGCTGGAGCTGGGAGGTGATCGCGGTGCCGTCGATCGAGGCGATGATCAGGAGCTTGGCGCCCTTGGTGATCTGGTTCTCGATCTGGTTGGCCTGCGTCGGGATGTCGTTCTCAGCGTACTGGAGGTCGACCTGGTAGCCGAGCTGCTCCAGCTGCTTCTTGACGTTGTCGCCGTCGTGGATCCAGCGCTCGGAGGACTTGGTGGGCATCGTGACGCCGATCAGAGCCCCCGCGTTGCCGGCGGCGGCCGAGGTGGAGGCCTCGGCGTCCACGGTCTTGGTGCTGGAGCCACAGGCCGTCATGGTCGCGGCGAGCGCGATGGCGGACACCACGCCCCCGATCCGTCCCAACCTCATGTGCATCCCTTTCCATGGGGGTCGCGGCGGCGCTGGACGTGGCGCCTGCCGGTATAGCGAAGGATTTTCGATCACAGAACGTGACGAATCAGAACAAAGTTCACACCTGGTTCAGGCTGATTGTTATCGCTAACAACGACTGTGTCAACGTTCAACCATAACCGGACGGAAACTTTCACGTAACTTCGGCGCAGGTCAGCGCCGTGAACGGGCCGAGAACATGCGCTGCAGCAGGATGAAGACGAAGAGCAACATTCCGATGAAGATCTTGGTCCACCAAGACAGAAGCGTCCCTTCGAAACTGATGATCGTCTGGATCAGGCCGAGCACGAGCACACCGAGCACCGTCCCGAGCAGGAAGCCACTGCCGCCGGTCAGCAGGGTTCCGCCGATGACCACCGCCGCGATCGCGTCGAGCTCCATGCCCACGGCGTGCAGCCCGTAACCGGAGAGCATGTAGAACGACAGCAGCACCCCGCCGAGCGCCGAGCAGAACCCGCTGACCGTGTAGACGGTGATCTTGGTCCGGCCCACGGGCAGCCCCATGAGCAGCGCCGACTGCTCGCTCCCGCCGGCCGCGTAGACCGAACGGCCGAAGCGGGTGTAGTGCAGCACGTACGCCGCCACCCCCACGACCAGCACCGCGATGACCACGCTCGGCGAGATCCACAGATCGGCGAACAGATCGATCCTGGTCTGCGCGAACGCCGTGAACGTCGGGTCGCGGATCGGGATCGAGTCGGTGCCGATCGTGTAGCACAGCCCCCGCGCCAGGAACATCCCCGCCAGCGTCACGATGAACGGCTGGATGTCGAAGGCGTGCACGATGTAACCCATCACCAGCCCCAGCCCGGAGCCGATGGCCAGCACCAGCGGGATCACCAGGTACGGCGGCCACCCCGGCCCCTCCATCAGGCTGGCCGAGATCATCGTGGACAGCGCCACCACCGACCCCACCGACAGGTCGATGCCCCCGGTCAGGATCACGAACGTCAGCCCGACCGCCACCACCAGCAGGAAGGCGTTGTCGATGAAGACGTTGAGTATCACCTGCCCGCTGGCGAACCCCTCGTAGCGGAACCCGCCCACCGCGAACATGGCCACGAACAGGCACCCGGTCACCAGCACCGGCAGATACTTGGCCGGCACCGCCGTCCGGCCCAGCGTCAGCGTGCTCACAGGCTCACCCGCACCTTCTCCTCGGACGCCGGGCCCGGCACGGCGGGCCGGGCCCTGCTACGCAACACCTTCGCGCGGAAGGACGGCGACTGGATGAGGCACACCGCCGTGACCACCAGCGCCTTGAACAGCAGCGTGGTCTCCGGCGGCACGCCGATCGAGTAGATCGTCGTGGTCAGGGTCTGGATGATGAGCGCGCCCAGCACGGTCCCGCCGAGCGAGAACCGCCCGCCGGACAGCGCCGTGCCGCCGATCACCACGGCCAGGATCGCGTCCAGCTCGATCCACAGGCCGGCGTTGTTGCCGTCGGCGCTGGAGACGTTCGAGCTGATCATCAGCCCGGCCACGCCTGCGCACAGGGCGGCGAACGCGTACACCATGATGATGATCCCGCGCGCCCTGATGCCCGCGAGCCGGCTCGCCTCGGCGTTGCCGCCGACCGACTCGATCAGCATGCCCAGCGCCAGCCGCCTGGTCAGGAACGCGGTGACGGCCAGCACCACCAGCACGATCAGGATGCCGAACGGCACGGTCAGCCAGTAGCCGCCGCCGATCACCTTGTACGCCGGGCTGTTGACGGTGATGATCTGGCCGTCGGTGATGAGCTGCGCCAGCCCGCGACCGGCCACCATGAGGATGAGGGTGGCGATGATCGGCTGGATGCCGATGCCGGCGACCAGGAACCCGTTCCACGCCCCCAGCACCAGGCACAGGCCCAGCGCCAGCGCCACGGCGGTGAACAGGCTGGCGTCCTGGCTGATCTGCAGGCACGCCAGCGCGCCCGAGATCGCCACCACCGACCCCACCGACAGGTCGATGCCGCCGGTCGCGATGACCAGCGTCATCCCGAGCGAGACCAGGATCAGCGGGGCGCCGAAGCGCAGGATGTCGATCAGGCTGCCGTACAGGTGCCCGTCGCGCACCTGGATCGAGAAGAAGCCGGGCGCGAAGAACACGTTCAGGACCAGCAGCAGGGCCAGCACCACGACCGGCCACAACAATCGCTTCATCCCGCCCTCCCTCCGCTCGCGATCGTCTCCATGAGCACGTCGGTGGTCAGCGCCTCGTCGTTGGGCAGCTCGGCGACGAGCCGCCGGTCGCGCAGCACCTCGACCTTGTGGCTGAGCCGCAGCACCTCCTCCAGCTCGGCGGAGATGAACAGCACCGCCACGCCGCCGTCCGACAGCTCGGCCACCAGGCGCTGGATCTCCGTCTTGGCCCCGACGTCGATGCCCCGGGTGGGCTCGTCGAGGATGAGCAGCCTGGGCTCCAGGATCAGCCACCTGGCCAGCACCACCTTCTGCTGGTTGCCGCCGCTTAGGTTGCGTACCAGGTGCTCGGGGTTGGGCGGGCTGATCTTCAGCGCCTTGATGTAGCCGCCGACCAGCTCGTCCTGCTGCTCACGCGGAACCGGTCTGGTCCAGCCCCTGGTGGCCTGGAGGGCCAGGATGATGTTCTCGCGCACGGTCAGGTCGGGGATGAGCCCGTCCTCCTTGCGGTTCTCCGAGCAGAACGCGATCTTGTGGGTCATGGCCGCGCGCGGCGTGCGTAACGACGCCGGCGACCCGCTCACCGCGACCTCGCCCGTGCCGGCGTGGTCGGCGCCGAACAGCAGCCGCGCGATCTCCGTACGGCCCGAGCCCAGCAGCCCCGCCAGGCCCACCACCTCGCCCTCGTGCACGGTCAGGCTGAACGGCTCGATCGCGCCCGCCCGGCCAAGACCGCGCGCCTCGATCAGCGGCCGGTCGAACACCTTGGCCTCGCCGTGCAGCCGCTCCAGCGCCGCCAGCTCCTGGCCGATCATCTTGGCCACCAGCTCGACCTGCGGCAGCCCTTCGGTCATGAACTCGCCCACGAGCCGCCCGTTGCGCAGGATCGTCATCCGGTCGGAGATCTCGTACACCTGGTCGAGGAAGTGCGAGACGAACAGGATCGCGATGCCCTCCTCCTTCAGCCGCCGCATCACCCGAAACAGCTGCAGCACCTCGTCGGCGTCCAGGCTGGAGGTCGGCTCGTCCAGGATCAGCACCCTCGCGTCCACGTCGATCGCCCGCGCGATGGCCACCATCTGCTGGATGGCCAGCGAGTACGACGACAGCGGCGCCGACACGTCCAGGCTCAGCTCCAGCCGCGCCAGCAGCTCGCCCGCCCTGGCCCGCATCCGCTTCCAGTCGATCCGCCCCCAGCGGCGCGGCTCGCGGCCGAGCAGGATGTTCTCCGCCACCGAAAGGTTCGTGCAGAGGTTGACCTCCTGGTAGACGGTGCTGATCCCGGCCTGCTGCGCCTCCAGCGGGCTGCCGAACGCGACCGGCGCGCCGCCCAGCTCGATCGTGCCCGCGTCGGCGGTGTGCACGCCGGTGAGCACCTTGATCAGGGTGGACTTGCCCGCGCCGTTCTCTCCCATGAGCGCGTGCACCTCGCCGGGCAGCAGCCGCAGGTCCACGCCGTCCAGGGCCTTCACCCCCGGAAACTGTTTCCCGATCCCCCGCATCGTCAAGACCGGCACAGGCAAATCCCTTCAAGGTCCCTGTCTACGTTGATCAGTACTGACGGCTGGGGAGGGCCTGCTTGGCCTGCTCCTGGGTGAAGGTGGTCTCCTCGGTCACCACGCGGGCCGGCACCTGCTCGCCCTTGACGACCTTCTTGGCCAGGTCCATGAGCTGCGGGCCGAGCAGCGGGGAGCACTCGACAATGAAGTTGATCTTCCCGTCGGCGAGCGCCTGCATCCCGTCCTTGACCGCGTCCACCGTGATGATCTTGATGTCCTTGCCGGGCACCTTGCCCGCGCCCTCGATGGCCTCGATCGCGCCCAGGCCCATGTCGTCGTTGTGCGCGTAGAGCACATCGATGTCCGGGGTCGACTTCAGGAACGCCTCCATGACCTCCTTGCCCTTGGCCCGGGTGAAGTCACCGGTCTGCGTGGCGACGATCTGGAACTTCGTGTCCGCCCCGATGACCTCCTGGAAGCCGGCCTTGCGGTCGTTGGCCGGGGCCGAGCCCGTGGTGCCCTGGAGTTCGACGATGTTCACCTTGTCCGTCGAGTCCTTGTACTCCTCGACCAGCCACTGACCGGCCTTCTTGCCCTCCTCGATGAAGTCAGAGCCCAGGAAGGTCTTGTAGAGGCTCGTGTCCGTGGAGTCCACGGCGCGGTCGGTCAGGATGACCGGGATCTTCGCGTTCTGGGCCTCCTTGAGCACCGGGTCCCAGCCCGACTCCACCACCGGCGAGAAGGCGATGACGTCCACCCGCTGCTGGATGAAGGAGCGGATGGCCTTGATCTGGTTCTCCTGCTTCTGCTGGGCGTCGGAGAACTTGAGCGTGATACCGGCGCTCTTGGCCGACTCCTGCACGGACTTGGTGTTCGCGGTCCGCCAGCCGCTCTCCGCACCGACCTGGGAGAAGCCCATCGTGATCGTGCTGTCGCCACCACCGCCGCTGCCCGCGCTCGTGCTGCCGCCACCGCCGCAGGACGTCACCGCCATGGCGGTGAGCCCAGCCAGCACCAACGCCGAGATCCTCTTTAACACGTGGGGGGTCCCTTCCTTGAATGTGAACGCTAACAACCCTGGTCGGATGCCAGCGCCTCCTGCCTTCCGTTACGGCGTCAGGCCCGGGCCGTGCTGACCCTGGCGACGAACACCGGCGGCACCACGAGCCGCTCCCGCTCCTGCGGACCGCCTTCGAGCTGCCGTACGAGAACCTCGATGCTGTGTCTGCCCACGGCGCCGAAGTCCTGCCTGATGGTCGTGAGCGGCGGCGAGAAGAACTCCGACTCGGGGATGTCGTCGAAACCGACCACGCTCACCCGCTCGGGCACTCTCACCCCCTGCTCGGTGAACGCCCGCAGCACGCCGAGCGCCATCTGGTCGTTGGCGACGAAGACCGCGGTGACGTTCCTTATGCTCGCCAGGCTGCGCCCCGCCTCGTATCCGGAACGAGGGCTCCAGTCCCCGGCGAGCGGGCGCGGGGCCTCGCGGCCCGCCTGCTCAAGCGCGGCCCGCCACCCGGCCACGCGACCTTCGGCCTCCAGCCAGTCGGAGGGGCCGCTGACGTGCCAGACCGTCTCGTGACCGAGCGAGAGCAGGTGCTCGGTGGCGAGCCTGCCTCCCTCGACCTGGTCCACGCTGACCACCGACACCTCGCCCGCCTCGCCGCCCTCGACGGCGACCGTGGGGACGCCGAGCGGCAGGTCGGCCAGGGCGCGGGCGGCCGAGCGCTGCGGCGCGACCACCACGATGCCGTCCACGCCCTGGTCGGTCAGGTAGTCGAGGGCGTCGCGCACGCCCGCTCTGTCGATCGACTTGAGGCTGACGATGCTGACGAAGTAGCCGGCCGCCCTGGCCGCCTGCTCGATGCCGTAGACGGTGCTGGCCGGGCCGTACAGCGTGGTGTCGAAGCTGACCACGCCGAGCGTCCTGGAGTGCTTGGTGACCAGGGCGCGGGCGACGAGGTTACGGCGGTAGCCGAGCTTGTCGATCGCCTGCAGCACCCGGGTGCGGGTCTCGCTGCGCACGTTCGGATGATCGTTGAGCACGCGCGAAACCGTCTGATGCGACACGCCGGCCTCCTTGGCCACGTCGGCCATGACCGGCAGGCGGCGCCCCAGGGTGGATCCCACGGCCGTGCTCCCTTCCTGGCTTGGCCCCGACTGTGAACGCTAACAACCCGTCCCGTCAAGGGTCCGCCGGATTACGGTCGGGTTACACGGAAGGCCCTTGACGGAGCCCCTGAGGGGTCCTTAACTTGTCGCGAATCGCCGTTGTTAACGCTCACTTCTGTGTTAACGCTAACAACAGTTGAGGAGCTCCCCCACTCATGTTGCGCATCGCGTTATCCGCCCTGCTCGTCGCTGGTTCCCTGGTGGCGCCGCCGCCTTCCCCTGCTCCTTCCTCGGCCGCCTCCACGCCGACGTCCGCGCTCGCGGAGCCGATCCCGGAAGGCGCCGTCGTCGACCAGTTCGACGGCACCACGCTCGGCCCGGACTGGACGGTGCTCTCACCGGACGACTCCCGCTACCGCCTGTCGGACGGCGCGCTGCGGCTGGACACGCTCACCGGCGACACCCACCAGGGCACCAACAACGCCAGGAACCTCTTCCTCGTGGACGTGCCCGACGGCGACTTCGAGATCGTCACCAAGCTCAGCGCGCCGGTCGCGCTCGACTTCCAGAGCGCCGGGCTGCTCGCCTGGCAGGACTGGGACAATTACGTACGGGCGGGCCTGGCCCACGTCGGGTTCGCCGGTGGGCCGGTGATCGAGACGGCCACCGAGGTCGGCGCGGCCTTCACCTCGGCCTTCGCGGCCAGGCCCGGCTCCACCGCCGAGATCGTCAAGCTGGCCGGGACCGGCGACGAGTTCGTCTCCTCCTACTGGGACGGCTCGGCGTGGGTGCAGGCGTCCAGGATGACCGCCCGGCTCACGGTGGGGCAGGTCGGGCTCTTCGGGCTGTCGGCGCAGAACGGCACGTCCATGGGGGTCGCGTTCGACTACCTCGCGATCAAGGCGGCCGAGGGCGGGCCGGTGGTGCCCGAGGGCACGTTCACGCTGCGGTCGGCGGCGCGGCCGTACCTGTCGGCGGACCGCTCGGGGACGGTGCGGGCCTCGGCCGAGGCGCCGATGACCGGCCTGGCCGTCACCGCCGAGCCCAACGGCGACGGCGACGGCGACGGCGACGGCGACGGCGACGGCGACGGGATCAGGCT
Source organism: Nonomuraea sp. NPDC048882 (assembly GCF_040649755.1). NCBI lineage: Bacteria > Bacillati > Actinomycetota > Actinomycetes > Streptosporangiales > Streptosporangiaceae > Nonomuraea > Nonomuraea sp. NPDC048882. The sequence continues at coordinate 67,352 of NZ_JBEZGB010000004.1, read as the reverse complement.
CAAGGACGTGACGAGCGGCAGGTACCTGGAGGCGTCGGCCACGGTCCGGCTGAGCGCGCGCGGCTCGGTCTTCCAGCTCAAGGACGCCGGGGGCGGCAAGGTCACCATGTCCTCGGGCGGCCGGAACGTCTCGGTCTCCGGCGGAAGACTCGTCATGGGCGCGGACGCGACCAAGTTCCGGGTCGAGGGCTACACCTCGGGCGAGCTGGGCGTGGACACGAGGGCGAAGGGCACGAAGGTCAGCCCCGACCTGTACGGCGTCTTCTACGAGGACATCAACCACGCCGCCGACGGCGGGCTCTACGCCGAGCTGGTGCAGAACCGCTCGTTCGAGTTCAACGCCACCGACGAGAGCTCCTACACCGGGCTGACCGCCTGGAGCAAGGTCGAGCGCGGCGCCACCGCGGCCCTGACCGTCACCGGCGAGCAGCCGCTGAACGCCGCCAACCGCAACTACCTGCGGCTGGACGTGACCGGCGACGGCACGGCCGGGGCGGCCAACGCCGGCTTCAACCGCGGCCTGCCGCTGAAGCAGGGCGCGCGTTACGACCTGTCGCTGTGGGCCAGGCGGGCTCAGCCCGCCACGCTGACGGTCACGGTCGAGGACGGCGGCACGGTGCTCGGCCAGGCCACGTTGCGGGTCAAGGCCGGCGGCTGGGCCAGGTACAAGGCGTCGTTCACCGCCTCAGGCGGCACCGACGCCGGCCGGCTGGTCGTGCGGGCGCCCGCCGGGCGGACCGACCTCGACATGGTCTCGCTGTTCCCCCGTGACACCTTCAAGGGGCACGGCATGCGGACCGACCTGGCCGAGATGATCGCCGATCTGGAGCCGCGGTTCCTGCGCTTTCCCGGGGGCTGTGTGACGAACGTCGGCACGTACGAGCCGTACTCCGCCGCCCAGGACCGGCGGCGCATCTACCAGTGGAAGGAGACGATCGGCCCGGTCGAGGAGCGGCCGGCGAACTTCAACTTCTGGGGCTACAACCAGAGCTACGGCATCGGCTACTTCGAGTACTTCCAGTTCGCCGAGGACATCGGGGCCAAGGCGCTGCCGGTGCTGTCGGTGGGCGTGAACGGGTGCGGCGAGAACCGGCCGCTGACCGACGAGACCGGGCTGGCCCGATGGGTGCGCGACACGCTGGACCTGATCGAGTTCGCCAACGGGCCGGTCAGCTCCCCCTGGGGGAGGAAGCGGGCGGAGCTCGGGCATCCGAAGCCGTTCGGGCTGGAGTACATCGGGCTCGGGAACGAGGAGATCTATCCGGAGTTCTTCGCGAACTATCCCAAGTTCGCCGACGCGATCAGGGCCAGGTACCCGAAGATCAAGATCATCAGTAACTCGGGGCAGACGTCGCAGGGGGCCTGGTTCGACCGGATGTGGCAGTTCGCCCGCGACCAGAAGGCCGACCTGGTCGACGAGCACTACTACAACAACACCGACTGGTTCCTGTCCAACGCCCGCCGCTACGACTCCTACGACCGCGAGGGGCCGAAGGTGTTCGTGGGCGAGTACGCCTCCAGGGGCAACACGTTCTTCAACGCGCTGTCCGAGGCCGCGTACATGACGGGGCTGGAGCGTAACTCCGACGTCGTGCGACTGGCGTCGTACGCGCCGCTGCTGGCCAACGTCGACTACGTGGACTGGACGCCGGACCTGATCTGGTTCGACAACGACCAGGCGTACGGGTCGCCGAGCTACCACGTCCAGCGCCTGTTCGCCACGAACGCCGGCGAGCGGGTGGTGCCGAGCACGTTCGAGGGCGAGGTCAGGCCGGTCGATGACATCAGCGGCGGCGTCGGGCTGGGCGCGTGGAACACCGCGGTCCGCTACGACGACGTGAAGGTGACCGCGGCGGACGGGACCGTGCTGCTGTCCGAGGACTTCTCCGCCGGAGCCCCCGGCTGGACGCCCGGCCTCGGCACCTGGGCCGTGCGGGACGGCGGCTACGAGCAGACCGCCCAGGTCGAGGACGCCAGGTCGACGGCGGGCTCGGCCGGCTGGTCGGACTACACGATGGAGGTGACCGCCCGCAAGACCGCCGGCGCCGAGGGCTTCCTGGTCATGTTCGGGGTACGCGGCACCGGCGACTTCTACTGGTGGAACGTCGGCGGCTGGGGCAACACGCAATCCGCCGTCGAGAAGGCGGTCAACGGCGGCAAGGCCCAGATCGCCACCTCCTCCCACACCGTCGAGACGGGCCGCGACTACCGCCTGAAGGTCCAGGTCAGCGGGCGCACGATCACGACCTGGCTGGACGGGGAGAAGGTCAACGAGTTCGTGGACAGCTCACGGGTGGAGCCGCTGTACCAGGTGGTGTCCAGGGACGGGAGGAAGATGACGGTCAAGGTCGTCAACGCGCAGGACACGGCGGTGCGCACCCGGGTGGACCTCGGCTCTGCGCGGATCCGGCCGAACGCCACGGTGACCTCGCTGACCGGCTCGCCCTCCGACATGAACTCGATCTCCGAGCCGGAGCGGGTGGCGCCGCGGCGGCAGCAGGTGGACGGCTTCTCCTCGGCCTTCACCTACGACTTCCCGGCGTACTCGGTGACGTTCATCGAGCTCACAGAGCGGTGACGACGGTCGGGGCGGGCTCTTCCTTGGGCCCGCCCCGACCGTCGGGCTCTTCACGCGCGGCCCGCCCCCGCCGCCGGTCCGGCTACTGGACGACGCGGTAGTGGGTGGTCAGCCGGCCCTCGTCGTCGAGCACGTGGAAGGCGACCATCGGCGGCTGGTCGTAGGAGATGCCGGTGTCGAAGCTGACGGCGCCCTCCCACGGCAGCTTCAGCGTGGACACCACACCCCCGCCCACCAGCAGCGGCCGACCGGCGAACGTGGTGACAGCGGCCATGTGGGAGTGGCCCACCAGCACGGCGGGCACGCCGGCGCGACCGGCCAGCAGCCGCTCCAGCCGCCCGGTCTCGTGCAGCCTGATCGCGTCGATCGGCGGGCTCTGCAGCGTCACCGGCGGATGGTGGAAGGCCACGAACACCGGCAGGTCCGCGCCGTCCAGCACGCCCTCCAGCCAGTCGAGGGTCTCGTCGTCTAGGTGGCCGTCGTCCCGGCCGGGGATGGACGAGTCGCACATCGCGTACACCGCCCTGCCGGTGCGCAGCACCTGGTTGACCGGCCTCCCTGTGGACTCGTCTGTGGACTCCTCTGAGGGCGCCTCGCCCAGCAGGAATTGGCGGAACTCCGGCCTGCGGTCGTGGTTGCCGGGGCCGATCAGGATCGGATGGCGTGAGGTGAGCAGCTTGGCGGCGGCCTCGTACTCGGCGGGCAGCGCGTGGTCGGCGATGTCGCCGGTGACGAGGACCGCGTCCAGGTCGCCGGGCAGCGCGTCGAGGTAACGCATGACGGCGTCGCACCGGCCGGCGCTCTCGGGTGTGGCGCCGATGTGGACGTCGCTCAGGTGCGCGATCACGATCATCAGGTGGGTCCCTCCTGTCCAGGCTGCCCACCACCGTACGCCGGGAGCCCCAACCGGACGTGAGTTCAGGGGCCGCCGGGCTCGGACGGCGTGTCACCGGTGCCGGGAACCCGGTCGTCGTCCCGGACGTTCTTCCCGGTGAGCGTACGAGTGGCGGAGGAGCGACATGGGCTGGCACTACCGCAAGTCAATCAAGGTCGGGCCGTTTCGGATCAATCTGTCGCGGCACGGTGTCGGCTCCAGCTTCGGCAACCGGCGTTTCCACGTCTCGGCCACCCCCGACGGCCGCCGCCACGTGACCGTGCGGCTGCCGGGCGGCTTCCACGTGGGTAAGACCTTCGGCTCCCGCCGGTATCACGGACCTTACTAAGGCGCGAGAAAACCGGTAGACGCGCCGTCTCCGGGGTAGCGGGACCTCCTCGCGATCTCTGGAGGAAAGCGATGGGTTGGAGCTATCGCAAGTCGATCAAGGTCGGTCCGTTACGGCTGAACCTGTCGCGCCGCGGTGTCGGACACAGCTGGGGCAACCGGCTGTTCCGGGTGACGCGGGCGGCGGACGGCCGGCGGACCTTGACGATCAACCTGCCCGGCGGCTTCCACTGGCGCAGGACACTCGGCGGTCGCTGACCGCTTGAGATAGAACGGGCCGGAGGGGAAACCCTCCGGCCCGTCCCCTTTCGTCCGCCCTGTCGCCAGGACGCCCTCGCGGAGAGCCGCCCGAGAACGCACGGCCGGGGAACGCGACAGTTCGGGAACGCACTGTGCGGAGACGCGTCACCCGCCTGCGTCGTCTCGGGGACGGTTGTGTTCGACCAGTTCGGCGCCGATCCTGGCCAGCTCGGCCCTGACCTCCTCCGGCTCCACGACCTCGACCCGCGCGCCCCACCCGGCCAGCTGCTCGGCGATCGTCAGCGGCATGGGAGCGGCCACCCGGACCCTGACGCGGCCGTCCGGCTCGTCCCCCACGACCTCGAAGTGACGCCCGAAATGGTCACGCAGGACGGGCAGGAACCTGGCGGAGATGAGCACGGTCGCCGAGACCGTCGAACGCCGCCGCTCCATCTCCGCGACGACCTCCTCCCACTCCCGCGCGAGCGCGAAGTCGTCCGGCCGCTCGAACTCCAGCTCCGTCACCTCGGCCCCGGCGATCCGGTCCACCCGGAACGTGCGCCGGCCGCGCTCGGTCCCGGCCAGCAGATACCAGACGTCGTCCTTGGCCACGAGCCCCCACGGCTCGACCACCCGCTCGGCCCGGGACCCTCTCCCCGACCGGCCCTCGTACGCGAGCCTGACCTTGCGCCGCCGTACCACCGCGTCCTGGAGGACGCGCACCAGCGCGGGCCGTTCCTTCTCCGGCTCGCCCCAGCGCGTGGGATCGACGACCACCGCCCCCGCGGCGGCCTCGGCGTCCGCTCTGAACGTCTGGGGCAGCGCCCGCAGCAGCTTGCGCAGTGCGGACCTGACCTCGGGGGCGGCGGGCGCGGCCGGGCCCGCGAGCAGGAACAGCGCCTGCGCCTCGTGCGCGGTGAGCCCGCTGAGGTCGGTCCGCGCGCCACCCAGCAGCGACCATCCGCCGCCCCTGCCCGCCTGCGGGTAGACGGGGATGCCGGCCGTGGACAGCGCTTCGAGGTCGCGGCGCGCCGTCGCGACGGACACCTCCAGCTCCTCGGCCAGCTCCGCCGCGGTCACCCGGCCGCGCGCCTGCATGAGCAGCAGGGCGGCCACCAGTCGATCGGCTCGCATGCCCGCCATTCTCTCCGGAAAAGTAGTCATTCGATGAGCACTTTCCGGGCGCATCATAGTTCCGACCCACCGGACGACCACCGCACAACCACCGCACAACCACCGCACAACCACCGGACGATCACTGGACGAGAGGAACCGAGATGCTCCGCGGATTCGCCACCCTGACCTTCTGGGCCGCCGACCTGGAGGCCGCCACGGCCTGGTACGCCGAGTTCCTCGGCGTCAAGCCCTATTACCGCAGGCCCGGCTACGTCGAGTTCCGCCTGGGCGACTATCAGCACGAGTTCGGCCTGATCGACAGCCGGTACGCCCCGCCCGGCGCCACGGACCGGCCCGCGGGCGCGGTCATGCACTGGCACGTCGACGACCTCGACGCCACCTTCGAGCGACTGCTGAGCATGGGCGCGAAGGAGTATCAGCCGATCACGCACCAGGGTGACGGCGAGGGGTTCGTCACGGCGTCGGTGGTGGACCCGTTCGGGAACGTGCTCGGGATCATGCGCAACCCGCACTACCTGGCCGTCCTCGGCGAGTGACCCGCCAGGGGAAATGCGAAACGGCGGCGCCCGGAACGGGCACCGCCGTCGTGCTCAAGTGGGTGGAGCTATGGGGATTCGAACCCCAGACCTCCTCCATGCCATGGAGGCGCGCTACCAACTGCGCCATAGCCCCTTGCGATCAACAAGTGTAACGGAGATCGGCACCGCTCGTGTCACGCCGGAAGCCGCATGATACGTCTTAAGAGTCATGACGACCTTTGAAGATCATCGAAGCCTGCTCACCGGAGTCGCCTACCGCATCCTCGGCAGCGTCGCCGACGCCGAGGACGTGGTGCAGGAGGCCTGGCTGCGCTGGTCGAAAGTGGACGAGGCGGGCGTCGACGATCCCAAGGCGTACTTGATCAGGGTAACCTCGCGGCTGGCCATCGACCGGCTGCGCTGGGCGAGGTCGCGGCGGGAGTCGTACGTTGGGCCGTGGCTGCCCGAGCCCATCGGCACCACTCCCGACGCCGCCGAGCACGCCGAGCTGGCCGACTCCGTCGAGATGGCGCTGATGGTGGTGCTGGAGACGTTGTCGCCGCTCGAACGGGCGGTGTTCGTGCTGCGGGAGGCGTTCGACCTGCCGTTCACCGAGATCGCGGAGATCATCGGGCGGGCCGAGCCGGCCACCAGGCAACTCGCGCGGCGCGCCCGCGACCACGTGCGCGACAAGCGGCCCCGCTTCGAGGTGAACCAGGAGGAGCGCCGGCGGATCACCGAGCAGTTCATCAGGGCGGCCACCGACGGCGACGTGGACGGGCTGATCTCGCTGCTGTCCGACCAGGTGAACATCATCTCCGACGGCGGCGGCAAGGCCAAGGCGGCGCTGCGGGTCATCACCGGCTCCGACAACGTCAGCCGCTACCTGATGTCGATCAGCTCCCCGGTGAACATCGCCCGTTTCATGGCTTCGATCGGCATGTCGGACATCCACGACCTGTCGTTCGGGGTGGCGATGCTGAACAACGCGCCCTCCCTGACCATCTCGGCGGGCGGGCGCGTGGTCACCGTCATGACGCTGCTGGTGGTGGACGGCAGGATCGAGACGATCTACCTGATCGCCAACCCGGAGAAGGTGGCCCACCTGCAGCCGGTTCCAGCCGACGACAACCCCGGCGACGACGACCCGGCCGCCTGACGGCTCCTCCACCCAAGACGCACCGCCCGCGGAACGGGGTGGTCAGGCGGCGCGGCGGGTGGGGATGTGGGCTTCGCGGGCCAGTTCGCGCAGGTCCACGCCGGTCTCGTGGAGGATGCGGGCGGCGCCGTTGCGGTGGTCGGCCAGCAGGCCCCACAGCAGCCGCTCCCCCGTGACCGGCCCCGGCCGCCACTGCGCCACCTCGATCACCTTCCTGGCGTGCATGGCCAGCGGGATCTCCCCCAACGGCCCGTACAGGGTGACGCGGAAGGGGCGCAGGGCCGAGCGGCGCAGAGTCCACAGTTCCGGGTCGTCCGTGCCGCCCCTGGTGCGGCGGCGTACCTCGTCGAGGTCGATGCCCAGCGTGGCGAGCAGGGCGCGGGCGTCGCCGACGCCGACGCGTTCGCGCACGCCGTCCGCCGTGGCGGTGAAGGACCGCAGCGAGAACGGCCGGGTCTCGGCCACCCCCAGCAGCATCAGGCCGGCGTCGAGCGCGGGCCGCCCGGCGTCGAGGGCGTGGATCCCGGCCCTGACCACGGCCCGGCGGGCATCCTGGGTGAACCTGGCGAACATGCTCCTACCTCCCCGTCCGCCGGGCGTGCTTGCGGTGCGCCGACTGGCGTCGCACCCCGAGCGCGTCGGCGATCTGCTCCCACGACCAGCCCTGGGCGCGGGCGCTCGACACGTGCACCGCCTCCAGCTCCTCCAGCAGGGCCCTGAGCGCGGCCACCGCCGCCAGACCCGTGCCGGGATCGTTTCCCGCCGCCGCCTCGGCGAGCTCCGTGACTTCCATGGTGTCAGCATGTGCTGACAAGCACCCGCTTGTCAACAGATGCTGACAGATGATGAGCCTTCAGTGGCTCGCGCAGCGGTCCGCGTCACGGCTGGACGGCGGTCCGTACGGTGGTTCGCATGGTGAGGGTCGCCTCTTCCGGCGCGAACGCGAGGGAGACCTCGACCCCGCCCAGCTCCGAGGTCCGGCTCACGTGCGTGCCGCCGCACGGGATGGACGCCTCGCCCTCCGGCAGCGCGCAGTGCCAGGTCCTGCGTGCCGTGAGCTCGGGCCCCGGCGCCTCCAGCCGGACCGGCGCGCCGGCCGTCACCCATGCCGTCAGCCGGTCGTTCACCTGGCCGGCGACCTCGGCGGGATCGAGATCCTCGGCCGAGAAGCCCTTCTTCCGCAACGACTTGCCCAGACGGTAGACGTCGACGCTGCCGCCGGGCACGATCCGCGAGGAGGTGATCGCCGCCTGGTCGAAGTCGGGACGGCCGAGCGAGTCGGGCCGCACCTCCTTGCGCCAGCGGCCGGCCAGCGCGGCGTTGAGCGCGAGCGCGGCCAGATGGCAGGCGGTGTGGCCCGCCGAGAGCGCCGCCCGGTAGGCCGGGTCCACGGACAGCTCCACCTCCGCCCCTTCGGGCAGCGGTTCCTCGCTCACGTGGACGACCAGCCACTCCCAGCCCTCGGCGCCCCTCCGTGCGGGGATGTCGGCGCCGAGGAAGACCTCACCGGTGTTCGACTGGGCCCCTGTTACACAGTCGACGACCGGCAGGCCCCCGATCGTGCCCCGGTCTGCGGGCTGGTCGGGCCAGGTGTGGTCGAGGGGATGGAACGGCGTCTCGGCGACGACGAGACCGTGCCGGTCCCCCACCGGCACGATCCCGGCGATCGTGGAGCGGCCGCTGGTCAGGCCGCTGGGGAAGGTGACGACGGTGGATTTCACCCGGTCATTGTTCCAGCCGGTCTCCGTTCGTCCTCCAGGTAACGGTCGCGCCCCGCGTACAGACCGGTGACGAGCTGCGCGACCAGCACCACGAAGATCATCGTGTACGGCAGCGCCCATCCCCCGGTCGTCTCCCGCAGCACGCCGACCAGCAGCGGCCCCGCGCCCGAGATGAGATATCCGGCGCTCTGGCCGAACGCCGACAGCGCCGCCGTGGACTCCGGCGTACGGGTGCGCAGGGCCAGCATCATCAGCGCCAGCGGGAACGAGCCCATCCCGATGGCCACGAACACCACCCAGATCATCGCCGTGGAGGCCGGGGCGAACCACAGCCCGGCGAAGCCGGTCGCGTAGAACACGACGAGCCCCACCACAGTGGGCCGCTGGTCGCGGAAACGCGAGGCGATCAGCGGCACGAGGATCGAGACGGGGATGTTCAGCGCGGTGAAGACGCCGAGGATCAGCCCGGCCTGCGAGGTGCTGTAGCCGTTGTCGGTGAGGATCGTGGCGAGCCAGCCGAACATGATGTACGCGATCATCGACTGCGTGCCGAAGTAGATCGCCACCATCCAGGCGAGCCTGCTGCCGACCATCCGGCGCATGCCCACGTTCCGGCCGCCTCTGTCCCGCTCCGGCTCACTGCGCAGCAGCGCAAGCCACGGAATGACGGCGACGGCGGCCAGCGCCGCCCACACGCCGAGCGCGATGTGCCAATCCCCCGACGCGCGCTCGATCGGCACGGTCGCGGCGGCGGCCAGCATGGTGCCCGCCGCCAGGGCCGTGGTGTAGACGGTGGTCATGATCCCGGTACGGGCCGGGAAGTGGCGCTTGATGAGCGTCGGGATGAGCACGTTGCCGACGGCCCCGCCGGACAGCGCGACCGCGCTGCCCAGCAGGAACACCGGGGCCGAGTCGACCATCGACCTGACCAGCAGCCCCACGCCCAGCGTGACGAGGGCGAGCAGCAGCAGGCGGTGCTCGCCGAGCCGCCTGGCCAGGGTCGGGGTGATCGCTCCGACACTGGCGAAGGCCAGTACGGGTAGTGTGGTGAGCAACCCCGTGCCGACGCTCGACATGCCGAGCGCGCCGGCGAGCTGATCGAGCAGCGGGCCCACGCTGGTGACGGCGGTGCGCAGGTTGAGCGCGGCGAGCACGATTCCCAGCACGAGCAGCCAGGCCAAAGGGGCGGTTCTGCCTCGGGACTCTTGGGCGAGCACGGTCATGCGGGGAAGGTCCTCCACTCATCAAGTCATGGGATGAATGCTCACCTTAACAGGGACGAAATATGCGTTTATTCCTGGTCATGACATGAGAAGACCCCCAGATCGCGTTCCGGGGGTCTTCGATCGATCAGCTGGGAGCTATGAGCCCCTTGTCCGGCGGCCCTACATCACGGGGCGGGGGCCCTCCGGGGGCTGTCCGCCGGGAGGCACGGACCCGGGAGCGCCGGGGGTCGCCGGGCCCGGCGTGCCGGGAACCGCGGGCCCGGGAGGCGGAAGCGTTCCGCCGGGCCGGGGGGCGCCGCCGCCCACGGTGCCGGGCGGCACCGGCCGGTCGCTCTCGCCGAGGCCGGAGCCCTGCTGGTGCGGGCCGGGCACATCGCCGCGCCAGCCGCCGCTCTCGCCGCCCCGCGACTCGATGAACGTCTTGAACCGCTTGACGTCACCGACGACGCGCATACGGACGAGCTGCAGCCAGTCGCCCGCCGTCTCGATGAAGCCGTCCGGGTCGTACTCCATCTGGAGCGTGACCCTGGTCGTGTTGTCGTCGAGGCGGTGGAAGGTCACCACGCCCGCATGGTGCGGCTTGTCGGTGCTGCGCCAGGCGACCCGCTCGTCGGGGTGCTGCTCGGTGATCTCGGCCTCGAACTCGCGGCGCACTCCCGCGATCTCGGCCACCCATGCCGTACGGGTGTCACCGATCTGTTTGACCGACTCCACTCCTTCCATGAACTCGGGGAAGCCCTCGAACTGCGTCCACTGGTTGTAGGCCGCGCGAACGGGGACATTGACATCTTCGGAGTGTTCGATCGTGCTCATGGGTTCAAGCACTGCCCATGCGGTTGACGCGTTAACGCCGGCGCCACAGCCAGTACAGGCCCACCAGAGGCAGAACAAGGGGGATGAACAGGTAACCCTTGCCGTACGCCGACCACACGGTTTCGTCGGGAAAAGCCGCCGGATCGATCAGACTGGCCGTGCCGATGAGCAGCACGCCGCCCAGTTCGATGCCGAGCGACATCAGCGCGAGCCGGCGCGCCCCGCGCCAGAGCGCGACCGTGAGCAGGATGTAGACGATCGCCGCGAACGCCGACAGCGAGTACGCCAGCGGCGCCTCGCCGAACCTGCCCGCGATCTGCACGGCCGCCCGCGCCCCCGCTGCCAGGGCGAACAGCCCGTAGACCGCGATCAGTGCCCGTCCGGGCCCGGTGCCGATCGAGCTCGTCACGCCGTCCCCTGCCAGATCTGCAGCAGCCGGGCCGTCATCACGGCGATGGCGAACCCGGCCACGGTCAGGATCGCGGGCCCCCACCTGCTCCGCTCGGCCAGGGCCAGGAACACCCCGGCGGGCGGGATCAGCACCTGACCGCCCACGTACCCGAACAACGTGGCCTTGTCGTCCGGCCCCGCGCCGCCCGCCACGGCCGCGATCACGAAGCCCGCCTGCACCAGGACGGCCACCTCAAGCAGGGCGAAACCGACCAGCAGCACCATGCCCATCGGCCGGTTGCGGATCGCGACGATCAGGCTCGCCAGCATCAGCAGCAGCGCGCCGGCGATGACGATCGTGGAGACGGTGGTGTTCATCGGGGGTAAGGCTATCGCCCGCCCCCGACGCTCCCGGGAAAGGCCGCCGCCGAACCCGTCCACCAGCGCGAAAGGCCGTCACCCAGCACGATCCCCTCGACGCCACGAAGCGACGCCACTGAGCGACGCCACTGAGCGACGCACTGAGTGACGCACTGAGCTTGGACGCCGCCGCGAACGGCCCTCACGCGCGCAGGTGGCTCTCGATCCCGTCCAGCACCCAGCCCAGCCCGCGCTCGAAGTTGTCGTCCGCCCCCCGCACGCCCTGCTCGATCATCGGCGCCAGCCGGGACAGCTCGCCCTTGTCGACCAGCTCCCTGATGTACGGCTCCGCCACCGCGGCCCGCTCGGCGGCGTCGATCCCCTCCTCCCGGGGCGCCGCCCGCTCCACCGCCTCCCTGATCACGAACCCCGTCATGTAGTCGTTGAAGACCGCCAGGAACCGCCAGGCCGTCAGCCGGTCGATCTTCAGTCCGTCGAAGGCCGCCAGCTTCTGCTCCACGTGCCGCAGTCCGTTGGGCCCCACGGGCACCCGCTGGTGCACCAGGTCCACCCGCCAGGGATGCCGCCGTACCAGCTCGCGCTCCCGCCGGGCGAGCAGCAGCAGCGCCTCCCGCCAGTCCGCCGGCAGCGGCTCGGCGACCAGCACCTCGGCGCTGATCTCGTCGAGCATCAGGGCCAGCAGGTCCTCCTTGCGCTCGATGTAGGAGTACAGCGTCATCGCCCGCGCGCCCAGCTCGGCCGCCACGCGCCGGATGGAGACCGCGTCCAGCCCTTCGGCGTCGGCGAGCGCGACGGCGGCGGTCACGATCGCCTCCCTGGTCAGGACCGGGCGGCGGGGCGGCGAGGGCCGCGACCAGATGGAACTCACGCCCCCGAGTCTAGACAGCGTACGAAAGTGATACGGTGTACGACATGCGAGACAGCGTACGATCGCCACTCCGGGCCACGAGCCTCGTCGTCCTCCTGGGCGTCGTGATGACGATGCTCGACACCACGATCGTCAACGTCGCCCTGAGCACCCTGGCCCGCGAGTTCGGCACCACGTTCGCGACCATGCAGTGGGCGGTCACCGGCTACCTGCTGGCGCTGTCGATGACGGTCCCGGTCACCGGCTGGGCCATGGGCAGGTTCGGCACGAGGCGGGTCTGGCTGGTCTCGCTCGTGCTGTTCGTCGCCGGTTCCGCGCTCGCCGCCGCGGCGTGGTCGGTCTGGAGCCTGGTCGCGTTCCGCGCCGTGCAGGGGCTGGGCGGGGGCCTGCTGCTGCCGGTCGGCCAGGCGATGCTGGCCCAGGCGGCGGGCAAGGAGCGGATGGGCCGGGCGATGGCGACGATCTCCATGCCGGCGATGCTGGTGCCCGTGCTGGGGCCGCCGCTCGGCGGGCTGATCGTGGAAGGGCTCGGCTGGCGGTGGTTGTTCCTGGTCAACGTGCCGGTCTGCGCGGTGGCGCTCGTGGCCGCCTTCGTGCTGCTGCCCCGCGAGCGGGGCGCGAGCGCACGGAGGCTCGACGTGCTCGGCCTGGCCCTGCTCTCCCCCGGCCTGGCCGCCCTGGTCTACGGGCTGTCAGCGGTGGGCGACGGGGCCTCTGTCCTGCATCCGGCGCTGTGGATCGGGGCGGCGCTCGTGGCGGTGTTCGCGGTGCGGGCGCTGCGCGGCCGGGAGACGCTGCTGGACCTGCGGCTGTTCGGCGACCGTACGTTCGCGGCGGCGGTCGGCGCGCTCGTGTGCTACTCGGCCGCGCTGTTCGGCTTCACCGTGCTCGTGCCGCTCTACAGCCAGCTCGCCGAGGGCGGCGACGCGCTGGACGCCGGCCTGCTGCTGGCGCCGATGGGGATCGGCGCGGCGATCACGATGCCGCTGGCGGGCAAGCTGAGCGACAGCAGGGGGCCGCGCGGCGTCGGCGCGGCCGGCGTGGTGGCGGCGGTGGCGGGCATCGTGGCCTTCGTGCTGCTCGGCGCGGGGTCGGCGCCGATGTTCTTGCTCGGGCTCGGGCACGGGCTGGTGTCCACGTCAGTGATGACGGCGGCGTTCGGAACGCTCGAACGTGACACGATCCCGGCCGCCACCACGCTGAGCACGATCGCGGTCCGCCTGGCCTCCCCGTTCGGGGTGGCGATGCTGGCCGGGCTGCTGCACCTGCTCACCACGGCGGGGGTGGCCAGGCCGTTCACGTACGCGTTCTGGGCGGTGGCGGCGCTGACCGCCGTCTCGCTGCTGCCGATCGCGCTCATAGGATCGAAGGCGTGGAGAGGATCCTCGTCAGCGCCTGTCTGATGGGTCGCAAGGTGCGTTTCGACGGCCGCGCCAAGACCAGTTCCGACGCCTGGCTCGCCGGTTGGCGGGAGGAGGGGCGGCTGGTGCCGTACTGCCCTGAGGTGGAGGGCGGGCTGCCCATCCCCCGACCGGCCGCCGAGATCGAGGGCGGGGCGGGCGGGGCGGCCGTCCTGGCCGGCGCCGCCCAGGTGCTGGCGAGCGACGGGTCCGACGTGACGGCCGCGTTCGTGTCGGGCGCGCGGGGAGCGCTCGCGGCCGCCCGCTCCCACGGCGTGCGGATGGCGGTGCTGAAGGAGGGCAGCCCCTCGTGCGGCGTGCTGTCGATCTACGACGGCAGCTTCCAGGGGCGGCGCGCGCCGGGCCAGGGCGTCACGACGGCCCTGCTGGAGCAGCATGGCATCCGCGTCTTCACCGAGGAGCAGCTCGACGAGGCCGCCGCCTACCTGCGCACCCTGGAGACGTAGAACGCGACCGCCAGGCCGGCGGTCAGCGCGAGCGCCATCGTGCTGTGATACCAGATCAGTAGCGTCGTCCCGCCGCCCGGGCCGAACGCCTGCGCGAGCATGCCCAGCAGCACGCCGCCCAGCGCCGCCGCGTGGGCGTAGATCAGCCGGTCCCACGCCGCCGGGCGGCCGGCCAGCGCGCCGTACGCACCGGCGAGCATGGCTCCTGCGCACAGGGTCTCGACGATCGCGGCCGGCACGATCACCGGCTCGCGCAGGGGGCCGAGCCCGATCCCGGCGTGCAGCAGCGCGAACGTGGCGAAGGTCAGCGCGTACAGCAGCGAGAGCCCGCCCAGCGCCCTGCGGAGTGCGTCCATGCCCCCACGGTCGCATCCCGCGCGGGCCGGGGAATCGGCCTCAGGGAGACGCCCCGCCTACATCGGGAGAGGTAGGCAGCAGCCGTCTCACCAGCCGGATCACCTCGTCGATGGTGACCTCGGCGTCGCGTTCCGACTCGCACGCGGCCACCTCGCGGCCCGCCTCGCCCATCATCGTGGTCAGCAGGACGACGAGCACGTGGCTCTCCCGCGTGTCCGCCAGGCCGAGCAGGCGCTTGTTACCGCCGATCCAGTCCCAGCCGCGCTGCCTGCGCAGGACGGTGAACTCGGCCGGCCCGTCGCTCTCCAGGAACAGCCTGGCCAGCTCGCGCTGCTCCCACGAACCCTCCAGATAGGCCCTGGCGCCCGCCAGGAAGCGCTCTCCGGCTTCTTCCGCCGCCTTGGCCGCCCGGGAGGTGCGTTCCTCCTGGCCGCGCATGAACTGCTCCCACAACGCCAGGAACAGACCCGGTTTGCCGCCGAAGTGGTGGTAGAGGCTGCCGACGCTGATCCCGGAGGCCGCCACGATGTCGGCGACCGTGGCGTCGGCGTATCCCTTGGCCAGGAAGACGTCCCTGGCCGCGCGCAGGAGCGTGTCCTGGGTGCCGCTCGACCGGCTCCAGCGTCGGCTGCGCATCAGTACTCCCAGGTGTCGGTGCGCTGTTCGTGGCTGATGCAGAACACGCCGGTGCCGTGCTCGCCCTTGGCCAGGTCCACCCGGATCCAGCCCTCGGCGCGCGACACCTTGGCGGTGTAGCCGCTGACGGGGGTGGCCGAGACCAGCCGGCAGCCCTCGGGGCCGAGCGTGAACGCCACCTCGCCGCCCTTCACCTTCACCACCTCGAGGTTCTTGGCGACGGTCGGCGTGGGGCTGGGCGTCGGGGTGCTCGCCGGTTTCTGCGTCGTCGTCCTGCGCTTCGCGGGGGAAGGCGTATCGGAGGGCGGTGTGCGGGTTTGCGCAGGAGCGGGTGCGGGGGTGGTCGCAGGCGTTTTCACCGGAGCCGGTTTCTTCGTCGTACGACGGGCAGTCGGCGTGGCCGGTGAATCGCGCTCGTCCGCCGCGAGCGTTTGCGCGAGAAACGGCTCGACGTTCACATCGTCCACGAACTCATTACGCAGCACGCCACGCACGCCGAACCACGAGACCGACACCGCGACCGCGGTGGCGCCGCACCAGATAGCGGCATATCTCATTGCTCGACGCATGAGACGCATTATGTACGGCCCCAGTACGGTTGGTGCGCATGGCGACGGTTCTCGTAGTCGAAGACGATGAATTCGTCAGATCGGCGATGATTCACGAGCTCGGCCGGCGGCAGCACGTCGTCCGCAGCGCGGGATGCGCACTCGACGCGCTCAGGGAGATCTCGCAGGCTCCGCCTGACGCCGTCATCCTGGACCTGGGCCTGCCCGACCTCGACGGCTCCGAGGCGCTGCGCATGGTGCGCGGCATCTCCGACGTCCCGGTCATCGTGGCCACCGCCCGCGACGACGAGAGCGAGATCGTCCGGCTGCTGCGCGCGGGCGCCGACGACTACCTCGTCAAGCCGTTCTCCGGCGACCACCTCAGCGCTCGGCTGGACGCCGTGCTACGCCGGGCCAGATCCGCGCCCGAGCCGCGCACGCTCCAGGTCGGCGGCCTGGTGGTGGACGTGGACCGGCGGGCGGCCGCGCTCGACGGCGGCCCGCTCGCGCTGACCAGGCGCGAGTTCGACCTGCTCGCCTACCTGGCCGCCCGCGCCGACCGGGTGGTCACCCGCAAGGAGTTGCTGGCCGAGGTCTGGCAGCTGACCTACGGCGACGACCAGACGATCGACGTGCACCTGTCGTGGCTGCGGCGCAAGCTCGGCGAGAGCGCCGCGCGGCCCCGCTACCTGCACACCGTGCGCGGGGTCGGCTTCATGCTGTCGGCGCCCCGGTGAAGCGCCCGCGGAGGGCTCGATGAGGCGGACGCTGGCGGTGCTCATGGTGGCCGTCACCTCGATGGTCGCGCTGGCCTTCCTGGTGCCGCTGGCCCTGATCGTCAGGGAGACGGCGCAGAGCAGGGCCGTGGCCGCCGCCGAGCGGCAGGCGTCCGCGCTGGTGCCGGTGCTGGCGCTGACGACCAGCACGGACGACCTCGCGCACGCGATGGCGCGTACCGAGGCGGGGCGGCGCGGCCTGCTGGCCATCCACGTCGGAGGCGGCGCCACGGTGGGCACGACCAGGGCGCCGGCCGCTCAGGTGGCCGGGGCCGCCGCGGGGATCAGGGCGAGCACGGCCGAGCTGGCCGGCGGTTATGTGCTGCTGCGCCCCGTGGTGCTGGACGACGACCGCGGCGCGGTGATCGAGGTGTTCGTGCCCGCCGACGACCTCGACCGGGGCGTCTACGCCTCGTGGGCGGTGCTGACCGGGGTGGCCGTGGTGCTGGTGCTCGGCTCGGTGCTGGTCGGCGACCGGCTCGGGGCCAGGGTCGTACGCGCCGCGCGCCGCCTGGGCACGGCCGCCACCGCGCTCGGCGACGGCGACCTGAGCGAGCGCATCTACCCCGACGGCCCGCCCGAGCTCAAGGCGGCGGCCACCGCGTTCAACGCCATGGCCAACCGGGTCACCCACCTGCTCGCGGCCGAGCGGGAGCTGGCCGCCGACCTGTCGCACCGGCTGCGCACGCCGCTGACCGCGCTCAAACTCAGCCTGGACCAGCTCGGGCCGCAGGCGGAGCAGAGCAGGCAGGCGCTGGCCCGGCTGGAGGGCGAGGTGACCACGATCATCTCGGCGGCCAGGCGGCCCAGCCGCGCGGCGCGGTCGTGCGACGCCGCCGAGGTGCTGCGCGAGCGGCTGGCGTTCTGGTCGGCGCTGGCCGAGGACCAGGGGCGGCCGTGGCAGCTCGTCGGGGCCACGCTGCCGGTGCGGGCGCCCGTACCGGCGGGGGAGCTGACGGCGGCGGTGGACGCGCTGCTCGGGAACGTGTTCCGGCACACGCCTGAGGGGACGGCGTTCGGCGTCACGTTGCACGAGGGCCGGGACACGGTCGGCATCCTGGTCGCCGACGCGGGGTCCGGCATCGCGGACCCGGAGACGGCGCTGGAGCGGGGCGCCAGCGGGAGTGGGTCCACCGGGCTGGGCCTGGACATCGCGCGGCGGCTGGCGGAGTCGACCGGCGGGGTGCTGCGGCTGGACCGTTCGTCGATGGGCGGGGCCCAGATAGGGGTGTGGCTGCGGACGTCTGCTCACACTGAAAAGCTCTCTAAGTCAGCCTTAAAGGAGGCTTAACCCCGATATTTCGGGGTTTTTCGTGCTCCAAGGTGATCTGCATGCAGATCAACCGCAAGGCGCTCGCCGCCGCCACCCTGGCCGCCCCCACGCTCCTCGTGCTCGCCGTCGCCCCCGGCACGGCCTCCGCCCACGGCACCATGAGCAACCCGCCCAGCCGCACCATGGTCTGCTACAGCGAGGGCCCGGAGAACCCGAAGTCGGCCGCCTGCAAGCAGGCCGTGGCGATCGGCGGCACGCAGCCCCTCTACGACTGGAACGAGGTCAACATCGCCGACGCGGCAGGACGGCACCGCCAGATCATCCCGGACGGCAAGCTGTGCAGCGCGGGCCGCGACAAGTACCGCGGCTTCGACCAGGCGCGGGCCGACTGGCCGGCGACGAGCATGACCGCCGGCGCCACGCACACCTTCAGGTATCGCGCCACGGCCCCGCACAAGGGCTCCTTCGAGCTCTACATGACCAGGGACGGCTACGACCCGTCCAGCCCGCTGAAGTGGTCGGACCTGGAGGCCAAGCCGTTCCACGTCGCGAACCCCACGGTCGTCGACGGCTTCTACACCATGACGGCCAAGCTCCCCTCCCGGCAGGGACGCCACCTGATCTACGCGATCTGGCAGCGCAGCGACAGCCCCGAGGCGTTCTACTCCTGCTCGGACGTGGTTTTCGGGCAGAGCAACCCGTCCCCCGCGCCGACCCCGACCGGCACCCCGACGGCGACCCCCAAGCCGACACCCACGAGCGCCCCGACCGGCCGGCCCACCACCCGGCCCACCACGCCCGCTCCCGGCAACGGCACCGGCAACGGCACCGCTCCCGTCGCGATCAACGCCGGCGTCGGCGTCTCCCCCGTCACGGCCAGGGCGGGCGCGCGAGTGCGGGTGACGGCGGTGTGCGGCGGCTCCCAGGTGCGGAACGTGACCTCGACCGCCTTCGCCACGGCCGGCTACCGGCCCGCCGCGGGCACCACCTCCTGGTCGGCGAACGTGCGGGCGACCCGTCCCGGCACCCACGGCGTGACCGTACGCTGCGCGAACGGCGGAGTGGCGCGTACCTCGCTCACCGTCCGCTGAAAGGGAAATCAAGCTGACCGGATGCCGGGAAACTTTCCCGACCCCTGGGGAGTCGTACTGACTGGGCGCGTCGAATCAACGGAAATGTGTTTTCTCCGTGACGCGTAAGGGGGCCCGATTTCTGATGGGAAACGGGGAAAGGACACGGCAGTGCCTGTCGACCTGAACAATGAACGACCCCTGGCCTGGGATTCGGCCACGCTCGACGCGGACACCAAGGCGATGCTCGACAATCTGCAGCCGAACATCCTGCGCGCGCATGTGCGCGAGCACCTGAGCCTGCTGTTCGTCCGGTTCAACGACGTGGCCGAGGGCAGGGCCTTTCTGCGCGGCATCGCGACCACGAGGATGAAGTCGGCGCGCCGGCATCTGGAAGAGGTGCGCGACTTCGCCGCCGGCCGCGGCCGCGGCACCCCGTACGTGGGGATCGGCATCAGCAAGGCCGGCTACCGCGACCTCGGCCACACGGTCGAGGACGTGCGCAAATTCGACGACGAGGTCTTCCGCGACGGCATGAAGCGGCGGATCGCGCGGGCCGGCGACCCGCCGGTGGAGGAGTGGGAGCGCCCCTACCAGCGGGAGATCCACGCCGTCATCCTGATCGGCGACGCCGAGCCCGGGCCGGTGGCCAGGCTGCGCGAGGAGATCCTGGGCGAGCTGCCGGAAAGCGCCAGGCTGCTCGGCGAGGAGAGCGGCCACGGCATGCGCAACCCGGCCGGCGACGGCATCGAGCACTTCGGCTACGTGGACGGCCGCAGCCAGCCGCTGTTCCTGAAGGACGAGATCGACAGGGAGCCGAAGCAGCACTGGGATCCGGCCTTCCCGCTGAGCAACGTCCTGGTGCCCGACCCGTTCGCGCCGGACCCGTCCCGCCACCACGGCAGCTACCTGGTCTTCAGGAAGCTGGAGCAGAACGTGCGGGCGTTCAAGGAGATCGAGCGGGACCTGGCCGACAGCCTCGGGCTGAAGGGCGCCGACCGCGACCGGGCGGGCGCCATGCTCGTCGGCAGGTTCAAGGACGGCACTCCGCTGACGCTCAAGTCCAAGGGCGGCGGCGGGCCGGTGGTCAACGACTTCACTTTCGACGCCGACGACGGCTCCAAGTGCCCGTTCAGCGGCCACGTCAGGAAGACCAACCCGCGCTCGTTCGGGCGTGAGGTGATCATGGCCAGGCGCGGGCAGACGTACGGCGACCGCACCGACGACCCGTCGGACGACTCGCCGCCCGAGGTGCGGCCGAGCGGTGAGGTGGGCCTGCTGTTCATGGCGTTCAACAGCAGTCTGCTCAGGCAGTTCGAGTTCACCCAGGAGTTCTGGGCCGACAATCCCGACTTCGAGATCCCGGGGACCGGCCACGATCCGATCATCGGGCAGGGCACCCGCGACCTGAAGGTCACCTTCCCCAAGGTGTGGGGCGAGCCGGAAATGTCGCCCCCGCACGCTCAGGTGCCCCAGACGGTCACGATGAAGGGCGGAGAACACTTCTTCGCGCCGTCGCTGGCCTATCTGCGCAATCTGTAGCACCGCCCTCAGGGGTGAGCAGAAGGATGTACGCCCGGTTCAGCCCGCCGGAGGAGGCGGGCCCGGGCCCGCGTTCAGCATGATTTCCCCATGACGATCGCACTGCTGCTCACCCTCGCGGCGCTGGCGGTGGTCGACAGCACCAGCTTCGGCACCCTCGGCATCCCCGTCTACCTGCTGCTGGCCTCGGACAGGTCGCGGGGATCCCGGTTGCTGACCTACCTCGCCACCGTGGCGATCTTCTACTTCCTCGTGGGCGTGGCGCTCATGCTGGGGCTGGCCGCGGCCAAGGACGCCTTCGGCGGCCTGCTGGACAGCCGTCCCGTCCGCGTGGTGGAGCTCGTCGCCGGTGTGGGGCTGTTCGCGCTGAGCTACCGGTTCGATCCGAAGTGGCGGGCCAAGCGGGGCAAGCCCCAGCGGACGTTCGAGCCCCGCGTCGGCGGGCCGCGGACGATGGTGCTGCTCGGGCTGACCGCCGGGGCGCTGGAGGTGGCCACGATGGTGCCGTACCTGGCGGCGATCGGCCTGATGACGACCTCCGGGCTGACGACGGCCCAGTGGGTGCCGGTGCTGGCGGCGTACGTGCTGGTCATGATCGTGCCGACGCTGGTGCTCATGGCGCTGCGCGGGATGGCCGGCGGCTGGCTGGAGCCGAAGCTGGAGCGGCTGCGGGCCTGGCTCACCAAGCACTCGGCCTCGATGGTGAGCTGGGGGGTGGCGATCGTGGGGTTCCTGCTGGCGAGAGACGCGGCCGTCCATCTGTTTTTCAACTGATGGATTGATCAATAACGGGGGTTCATGCCCCGGTCGTCCTGCTCGCCCTGACGCCCCTGGCTTTCGCCCCCACAGCGCTCGCCCACACGGCGCTCGCCCATACGGCGCCCGTCGGCATCCCCGTGACCGGCACCGCCGACCGGGAGTCCGCCCCGGTGCTCAAGCCGGGCGCCTACCTGGACGCGATGCCGCCGGGGCCGGACGTCAAGCGGCACTATGCCTTCGACCTGCCCACGGGCGCCACCGCGTACGCCGGGATGCGGATCGGCGCGACGGCACCGACCGGGGCCAGGGCGGTCATCGGCGCGAGCCTGGTGCTCTGGCCGCCGACCGGCTCCTCCCTGCGACAGCCACGACCTCCTCAGCGACCTGCCCACCGGGGGCAGCGCGTTCGTGGTGGGGCAGACCCAGGTCACCGAAGGCTCAGGCCCGTGCGCGGCGGCCGGCCGCTTCGTGATCGAGGTGACCAACAAGGGCGACCAGGCCCGCCGCTCCCCCGCGCCGCTGGAGCTGAGCCTGGTCATCGAGCCGCCGGTCACGAACGCCGCCGCGCTGCCCGTGCTGGCCGACGGCCGTTACACCGACACGATGGCGCCCGGCGAGGAGGCGTACTTCCGGGTGCCGCTCACCTACGGCCAGCGGCTGGCGTACCGGATCGAGGTGCCGGCCCTGTCAGAGGCCGACCGCGCCACGCTGGACGGCGCGCGGCTCAACGTGTCGAGCTCCATCCTCAGCCCCGAGAACCCCCGGGTGCTCGGCGACTTCCCCGACTACGCCTGGAAGGCGACGCTCGGAGACCGGCCGCAGTCCTACACCGGCGCGTCGGTGCCCGTGGCCTACCGCAACAGGGAGTCGGACGAGGACTACATCCGGGACACGACGCTGCCCGGCTACTACAAGCTGTGGGTGCGCCTGTTCACCGACCAGGGCGCCGCCGACGTCAAGGTGCCGATCACGCTCACCGTGGACGTGCAGGGCGAGCCCGCCGGCGTGCCCACGTACCACGACACCATGGGTTACGGGCCGCCCGACCGGCAGCAGGGCCTGACGCTCACGCCCGACACCGGCCCCGTGACGCTCGCCCCCGCCGTCCCCACCGCCTCCGTTCCGGCGACCGCGCCCGTGAAGACGGCCGCTGCGACCGGTCCCATCGGCTCCACCGGCCCGCTCCCGCTGCTGCTGGCCATCAGCACGGCGGCGCTGGCCCTGGTGACGGCGTTCGCGATCTGGATGGTCCGGCGTGCCGGGCGATCAGCGGGACGCCCCGACGAACAAGTGCCCGACCAGCCGTAATATCGACACCTTAGGGGGAGATCTGTCATGTTGCGGGCGTTCCTGAGGACCGAGGCCGGCAGCACGAGCATGTTGCTCGTGGCCACCGTGCTGGCCCTGCTGTGGGCCAACTCGCCGTGGAGCGAGACCTACGAGGCGTTCTGGCACACCCCCATGGGGATCTCCTTCGGTGACGCGGCGTTCTCGCTGGACCTGCGGCACTGGGTCAACGACGGCCTCATGTCGGTGTTCTTCTTCCTCATCGGGCTGGAGGTCTCCTACGAGGTGCGGCTCGGCCAGCTCAGGGACCGGCGGCTGATCGCGGTGCCGGCCGTGGCGGCGTTCGGCGGCATGCTCGTGCCGGCCGGCGTCTACCTGCTGCTGAACTTCGGCGGGCCGGGGGCCGGCGGGTGGGGCGTGCCGATCGCCACCGACACCGCGTTCGTCCTGGGCGTGCTGGCGGTGGTGGGGGCGCGCTGCCCCGATCCGCTGCGGGCGTTCCTGCTGACGCTGGCGATCGTGGACGACGTGCTCGCCATCATGATCATCGCGATCTTCTACACCGACAGCCTGTCCGTGCCCGCCCTGCTCACGGCGGCGGTGCTGCTCGCGGCCATCCTGACGCTGCGGTGGCTGAAGATCTGGCGGGCGCCGGCGTACATCGTGCTGGGGTTCGCGCTGTGGGTGGCCACGCTGGAGAGCGGGATCCACCCGACGCTGGTCGGCATCGCGCTCGGCATCCTCGTCTTCGTGTACGCGCCCACCGACCACAAGCTGCTGCTGGCCGGGGAGGCCGTCCAGGGCTTCACCAGCGAGCCCAGCGCGCAGGCCGCCAGGGAGGCCGCCCGGCGCGTGCAGCGGGCCGTCTCCGTGAACGAACGCCTGCAACTGCGGCTGCATCCGTGGAGCAGCTACGTGATCGTGCCCGTCTTCGCGCTGGCCAACGCCGGCGTGAGCCTCGACGGTGACACCCTGCGCGCCGCCGCCACCTCGCCCGTCGCCATCGGCGTGGCGCTGGGGCTGCTGGTGGGCAAGTTCGTGGGGATCTGGCTCGGCACCTGGCTGCCGCTGCGCCTCGGGTGGGGCGTCCTGCCGGGGAACCTGGTGTGGGGGCAGTTGTTCGGCGGAGCGGCCGTGTCGGGCATCGGGTTCACGGTGGCGCTGTTCATCGTGGACCTGGCCTTCGACGACTCGGCCCTGCACGACCAGGCGAAGATCGGGATCCTGGCCGGGTCGCTGCTGGCCGCCGTACTGGGCTGGGTGATCTTCCGGATGGCGTGGGACCGCGGCGGCGTGTGCGCGCCGCCCGACGCCGAGCCCGCCGAGGAGCTGCCGACCACGCTGACCGTGCCGGTCGGCCCAGGCGACCACGTGCGCGGGCCCGCCAAGGCCCGGGTGACGATCGTCGAGTACGGCGACTTCGAGTGCCCCTACTGCGGCCGGCTGCACCCGATCCTGGCGGAGATCCTGCGCAAGAACCCGGACGTGCGGCTGGTGTTCCGGCACTTCCCGCTGCGCACCCTGCATCCGCACGCCGCCTCCGCCGCCATCGTGGCCGAGGCCGCCGCCGGCCGCGGCAAGTTCTGGGAGATGCACGATCTCCTCTACGACAACCAGCGCTTCCTCACCGACGCCGACCTCGAACGCTACGCCGCTCAGCTGGACGTGGAGCCGTGGTCGGAGATCCCCGAGCGGGTGTCCAGGATCGGGGTGGACGAGGAGTCGGGCCGCGCGAGCGGCGTACGCGGCACTCCGACCCTGTTCATCAACGGCGTGCGTTATGAGGGCGGCCACGACCTCGCCTCCATCACCCGCGCGGTGGAACAACAGCGCGAATCCGCGTAGCGTCTTCGCGTTGCCCGTCTAACCGCTGGAGTTCCCCTTGATGTCCTCGCTGTCCAACATCATCAGCATCCTCACGACGATCGTGATGGTCCTGTTGCTGCTCGGTGGCGCCATTCTGATGGCGACCCGCCGGGCGGAGCACGGCCGGGGGAGCGTGCTCGGCATGATCGGGTGCGTCGTGCTGCTCGTGGGGGTGGTGATCAACGGCGTGTTCATCCTCATGGCCCCCGATCTGGTCCGTTCCCTCGGCTTCGACCAGTACGGGCCGATCGCGCTGGTGATGAACCTGCTGTCCCTGCTCATCCAGGTGAGCGGCACCGGGTTGCTGATCTTCGCGGTGATCGCCCGCAGGAACCCGCCGCAGCAGGCTCAGGCCGCCGCGTACGCCCAGCAGGCGCCCCAGGGCTGGCAGCAGCAGCCCGAGTGGCAGCAGGGGTACCAGCAGCAGGGCCCGCCGCAGCAGCAGCCGGGGTGGCAGCAGCAGCAGCCCGGCCGGCAGCCGCAGCACCCGCAGCCGCCTTACGGTGAAGGTCAGCCGCCCGCCCACGGCTGACGCGGAAGTCCTGCCGCGCAGGCGACACCGCGCCGACGAGTGTGACAATGTTGGCGTATCGGACATTCCGCAGCGTGCCTGAGGGAGTCATGACGCCAGAGCAGCCCCGCCGGCCGGATCCCGACCAGACGATCCGGCACCGCTACCCCCATCCAGGACAGCCGTCCGAGCAGGGCCCGCCCGAGGCGCCCTACACGCAGCGGCTGCCGTACACCCCCGACATGCTGCCCGACGTGCCCCTCTACGAGGCCAAGCCGGCGCGGTCCGGGTGGTGGTGGGTGATCGTGGCCGGCCTCGTCCTGCTGCTGGTCGCGGCCGTCGCCGTGGGCGTGATCCTCTGGGTGCGCGGCAACGCCGACGCCGCGGCGCTGCCGTACGGGATCGCGGACGTCACGCGCGGGTGAAGTCCATCGTCCAGTTCGTCTCCCAGCTCTGCCCGTCGTCCTCGGAGAACGCCTGCTCCCAGCGGGCGGCATCGGTATCCCTGAAGACCGTCCAGATGAACCGGCAGCGCACCGGCCGGCCGTCGCAGGTCTCCTCACCGTAGAACTCGCCCCGGTCCCCCTCGAACGAGCCCACCATGGGCCGGGTGTCGAGCACACCGGTCGCGCTGCTGGCCCAGTAGATGGACCACAGCCCGCTGTCCACGTCACGCAGGCGCACGGTCATCCCGCTGCGGCCCTTCGTGGGGAACTCGATCTCGTCGAAGCTGGCCCCGCCACCGAAGTGCCGGCCGGCCGTGGAGACGCCGGGGAACTCGTCCCATTCGTCGCTGCCGGACAGGGGCTTGACCAGCCGGCGGTTGACGACGTTCCAGCGGCCGGCGAAAAAGTCGAAGTCGTTCATGGCTGAGACCATAGGGCCGGGTCACTGACAGGTAGTGTCAGTGATATGCGAGCTTCCCGCCTGGTCTCGATCCTGCTGCTCCTGCAGACGCGCGGCCGGATGACCGCGCAGGAGCTGGCCGACCGGCTGGAGGTCTCCGTCCGCACCATCTACCGCGACGTCGAATCCCTCCACTCCGCCGGCATCCCGCTCTACGGCGACGCCGGCCCGAAGGGCGGATACCAGCTCCTCGACGGCTACCGCACCAGGCTCACCGGCCTGACCGCCGACGAGGCCGAGTCGCTGTTCCTGGCCGGCCTGCCCGGTCCCGCGGCCGAGCTGGGGCTGGGCGCGGTGGTGACCGCCGCTCAGCTCAAGCTGATGGCCGCGCTCCCGGTCGAGCTGCGCGACCGGGCCGGCCGCATCCAGGAGCGCTTCCACCTCGACGCGCCCACCTGGTACCGCGACCGGGAGCCGGTCACCTACCTGCCCGCCGTGGCCGACGCCGTCTGGAACGAGCGCCGGGTGCAGGTCCGCTACCGGCGGTGGAAGGCGCCGCAGGAGGTGGAGCGGCGGCTGGAGCCGTACGGGCTGGTGGTCAAGGCCGGGCGGTGGTATCTGGTGGCGCGCTCGGGCGAGCAGGTACGCACCTACCGCGTCTCGCAGATCCTCGACCTGCATCCGCTGCCGGAACGGTTCACCCGGCCCGAGGGGTTCGACCTGGCCGCGTACTGGCGCGACTACCTGGCCGAGTTCGAGAGCAGGCTGCGCTGGGGCCAGGCCGAGGTGCGGCTGTCGCCGCACGGCATGCAGCGCCTGGCCGACCTCATGACGCCGGGCGTGGTGGAGGCGGCGCGGGAGAGCGCGCGGGGCCCGGACGAGCGGGGCTGGACGCTGGTCACGGTGCCGATCGAGTCGATCGAACACGCGACGAGCGAGTTCCTGCGGCTGGGCACGGACGCCGAGGTGCTCTCGCCCGTCGAACTACGCCACCGGATGGCCGCGACGACCACCGAACTCTCCGAACGCTACCGCGCCTCCTGAACCGTCCTCCCGGGTGAGGTCTAGCGGGTGAGGTCTACCGGGTGAGCGCCGCCTCGGCCTGCCAGCAGTGCGTCCAGTGCCCCTCGCCCAGCTCCGTGCGCCCCGGCACCTCGGTCGAGCACACCGGCAGCGCCACCGGGCAGCGCGGATGGAACCGGCAGCCGCCCGGCGGATCGATCAGGCTGGGCGGCTCACCGTGCCGACGTCCCCCGGGAGCCGCCACCCGGTCGGGGTCAGGCGCCGACTCCAGCAGCAGCTGCGTGTACGGATGCCGCGGCGACTGCGTCAGCTCCTCGCTCGGCCCGCTCTCGATCAGCCGCCCCGCGTACATGACCGTGATGTCCTCGGCGAAGTAACGGGCGCTGGCGATGTCGTGCGTGATGTAGAGCAGCGCCAGCCCGCTGTCCCTGGCCAGCCCTTCCAGCAGCCGCAGCACGCCGAGCCTGATCGACACGTCCAGCATCGACACGGGCTCGTCGGCGATCAGCGCGACGGGCCGCACCGCCAGCGCCCGCGCGATGGCCACCCGCTGCCGCTGCCCGCCGGACAGCTCGTGCGGCATCTTGTCCATGAACTGCTCGACCGGGGTGAGGCTGACGCGTTCGAGCAACTCGGCGACCTGCTCGCGTTCCTCGGCGTCGGAGCGGGCGTGCCCGTGCAGGCGCAGCGGCCTGGCCAGGTGGTAGCGGACCCGGTGGAACGGGTTCAGTGAGGCGAAGGGGTCCTGGAAGATGAGCTGGACCTGCCGCCGGTACTCCCTGAAGGCGGCGCCGCGGTGGGCGCGTACCGGCTCGCCGCGCAGCAGCACCTCCCCGGACGTGGCCGGATAGACCTGGGCCAGCAGCCGTGCGACCGTGCTCTTGCCGCAGCCGCTCTCGCCGACCAGCGCCGTCACCGCGCCGGCTCGCAGCGCGATCGAGACGCCCTCCACCGCCCGCACCGGCGGCCGCCGGCCGAAGCGGCCCCGAGGGCCGCGGGCGGCGGTGAAGTGCTTGGTGAGCTCGCGCCCCTCCAGGATGTTCATGACACTCCCCTCCCGTCGTTGAGCAGGCACGCGACCTCGCTGTCTGCCGCCGCGGTGAGCACGGGCAGGCGCTCGGAGCACTCCGCCACCGCCATCGCGCACCTGGGGTGGAAGGCGCAGCCGGGCGGTGGTGAGCGCAGGTCCGGCGGCGTGCCGGGGATGCCCAGCAGCTCTTCGCGCGGCCCGCGCAGGCGCGGGAACGAGCGCAGCAGCCCCACCGTGTACGGATGCCGCGGCGCCCGGTGCAGCGCCTTGGCCGTCCCGGTCTCCACGACCCGGCCCGCGTACATGATGGCGATCCGGTCGGAGATCTCCATGAGCAGCGACAGATCGTGGGTGATGAAGACGACCGCGAAACCGTACTCCTCCCGCAATGCCTTGATCTCGGCGAGGATGTCGCGCTGCACCACCACGTCGAGCGCGGTCGTCGGCTCGTCCATGATGATGATCTCGGGGTTGAGCGCGAGCGCGATGGCGATGGCGGCGCGCTGGCGCATGCCGCCGGACAGCTCGTGCGGGTAGGAGCGGCGCCGGTCGGCGCTGATGCCGACGCGCTGCAGCAGCTCGACCGAGCGTTCCGTGCGCTCTGCGCGGGACATGCGGGGCGCGTGGATGCGCAGCACGTCGTCGATCTGGGCCCCCACGGTGATGACCGGGTTGAGGGAGTTCATGGCGCTCTGGAAGACGACCGCCAGCTCCTTCCAGCGGAAGGCGCGCAGCTCGTTCCTGCCGAGGGCGAGCACGTCCACGGCCGAGCCGTCCTGGCGGTGGTAGACGACCGACCCGGATGTGATCGAGGCGGGCGGGCGCAGCAGCCGGGCCACCGCGTTGGCCAGCGTGGTCTTGCCGCTGCCGCTCTCGCCGGCCAGGCCCAGGATCTCGCCGCGGCGCAGGTCGAGCGAGACGCCGGACACCGCGTGCACGGCTCCGGTGCCGGACAGGTAGTCCACGCCGAGGTCGCGGATCTCCAGGACGTTCATGCGCGTGCCTTCCTGGGGGCCTTGATCGTCCGCAGCCGCGGGTTGGCGATCTCGTCGATGCCGAAGTTCACCAGGGCCAGGCCGGTGCCGATGAGCGCGATGCACAGGCCGGGCGGGATGAACCACCACCAGGCCCCGATGAGCAGCGCCTGCCCGTTCTGCGCGAAGTACAGCATGCTGCCCCAGCTCACGGTGGACAGGTCCGCCAGGCCCAGGAACGAGAGCCCGGCCTCGGCCAGGATCGCCGCGACCACGGTGGCCAGGAAACTGGTGGCGATGACGGGCAGCAGGACCGGCAGGATCTCGTAGAAGACGATCCGCAGCGGCCCTTCGCCGCTCGCCCTGGCGGCCTGGACGAAGTCGCGCCGGCGTACCGACAGGGTCTGGGCGCGCAGCACCCGGGCGCCCCAGGCCCAACCGGTCACCGCGATCACCACCGCGACCGAGGCCACGCCGCGCTGCGGCAGGTAGCCGGCCAGCACGATGATCAGCGGGAGGGCGGGCAGCACGAGGAAGATGTTGGTCAGCACCGACAGCGCCTCGTCCACGGCGCCGCCGACGTAGCCGCCGACCAGGCCGACCGCGACGGCCAGCACCGTGGCGATGAGCGCCGACAGCACGCCGACGCCGAGCGAGACGCGGGCGCCGTACACGATCTGGACGAGGATGTCCTGGCCGGTCTGGGTGGTGCCGAGCCAGTGCTGCGCCGACGGGCCCTGCAGCCCGTCCTCGCTGGTGGCGGCGGGATCGGCGCCGATGAGCAGCGGCCCGAAGACGGCCATCAGCGCGAAGAAGACGAGGATCCCGGCCCCGATCTTGATCTTCATTCCGACTCCTGCCTGGTCCGGGGGTCGAGCACCACGTACGCCAGGTCGGCCAGGAAGTTGGCGACGAGCACGGCCAGCGAGATGACGAGGAAGATGCCCTGCATGAGCGGGAAGTCCTCGTTCTCCACGCCCTTGAGCAGCATCGACCCGATGCCCGGGTAGGAGAAGACGATCTCCGTCAGCACCGAGCCGCCCACCACGAAGCCGAGCGAGAGCGCGAAGCTGGTGATGTTCGGCAGGATCGCGTTGCGGGCGGCGTAGGCCCACATGACCCGGCGCGAGGTCAGCCCCTTGGCCTCGGCCATCACCACGTAGTCCTCGCCGAGCGTGGTCACCATGACGTTGCGCATGCCGAGGATCCGGTCGGCCATCGAGGCCACCACGATCGTGATCGCCGGCAACGCCGCGTGGTAGAGCACGCTCTGCGCGAACTCACCGGTCACCCCCGGCATCACGTCCAGCCCGTACGCCCGGCTGACCGGGAACCACTGCAACGTCACCCCGAAGACGAACACCAGCGCCAGCGCCACCCAGAAGTACGGCACCGCGTGCATGAACGTGGCCGCCGGCAGCACGCCGTCCAGCCAGGTGCCGCGCTTCCACGCCATGATCACGCCGAGGGCGGTGCCGATCAGGTAGCTGATCAGCGTGGCCACGCCGACGAGCCCGACCGTCCACGGCAGGCTGTCGGCGATCACCGTGGAGACCTCGGTGGGGAAGAACGTGATCGAGCGGCCCAGCTCGCCCTGGGCGAGATTGCCCAGATAGTCCAGGTACTGCTGCCACAGGCTCGCGTCGCTGATGCCGAACGCCCTGCGCATCGCGTCGATGGCGGCGGGGTCGACGTTCCCCCTCATCCGGGCCACCAGCAGCTCCACCGGATCCCCCGGCATGAGCCGGGGGATCAGGAAGTTGAGCGTGATGGCGGCCCAGGCCGTCAGGAGGTAGAACCCGAGCCGCCTGGCCAGGAATCTCACTTTCCGGCCGGCTTCAGGTGCAGCAGCACCACGGCCGCGTCGGGCGAGGTGTACGGCGACGGCATCGCGTACGGGTCCTGCTCCGACGGCCAGCCCACGTACTTGTTCGTCCGGTACTGCGCCCACGACGGGCTGTAGAACAGCGGCAGCGTGGGCATCTTCTCCACCATGATCTTGCCCAGGCCCTGGGTGGCCTCCTGCTGCTCGGTCTCGTCCTCGGTGGCGGCGTAGGCGTCGATCAGCTTGTCGGTCTCGGCGTCCTTCCACCGCTCGTAGTTGCCGGTGGCGGCCTCGCCCACGGGCTCGGCCAGCCCGCCGAAGAGCATCGAGCGCATCTGGAAGTACGGCGTCGGCCCGGACGCGGTGGCCCTGATCGACAGGTCGTAGTTGCCCTTGCCGACCTTGGACACCCAGTCCTGGAACGCCACGCCCCTGGTCTCGACGGTGACGCCGATCTTGGCCAGGTCCTCGCGGATGAGCTGGGCCGCGTTCACCCAGTCGGTGAACGGCGAGGGCACCAGCAGGGTGAACTTCAGCTGCGCCGGGTCCACGCCCTTGAGCAGCTCCTTGGCCTTCTCGACGTCCACCTTGTAGGAGAGCGCGCGGTATTCGGGCGGGATGTACGCCTCCCCGCCCGGCATCGGCACGCCGGTCGGGTGCGCGACCTTGGTGTAACCGCGCTCGGCCACACGAACGATCTTGTCCCGGTCGACGGCCAGGCTGATGGCGGCCCGCACCTCGGGCTTGGCCAGCACGGGATTGGTCAGGTTCGGCAGCAGCGTCACCACGCCCTCGGGCGGGAAGAAGAACTTGTTCTGCTCCGGCTTGCCCTGCACGTAGATCTTCTGGATGTCCGGCACGAACGCGCCCGCCCAGTCCACCTCACCCTGCTGCAGCGCCGTCTGGAGGGCGTTGGCCGTGTACGCGGGGAAGCGCAGCACCGGTACCTCCGGCTTGCCCGGCTGCCAGTAGGACGGGTTCTTGACCAGCTCGTACAGCTGGGCCGAGAACTTCGACAGCGTGTACGGGCCCGTACCGACCGGCTTGGGGTTGGTGAAGGTGGAGGGGTCCTTCTCCTTCTCCCACACGTGCTTGGGCACGATAGGCGAGTTGCCGGCGATGTTGAACAGCTTGGCGTACGAGGTGTTGGCGAAGTCCACCCGCACCTTGTCGGGCGCCAGCGCCTCGGCGTCCTCGATCTCCAGCGCGTTCCTGTTGAGCTGCGGATACTTCTTCAGCATCTGGAACGTGAAGGCCACGTCGTCGGCGGTGAACGGCTGCCCGTCGGACCACTTCACGTTCTGCCGCAGCGTGAATGTCACCGACTTGCCCTTGTCCGACCACTTGTGGTCCAGCGCCAGCCAGGGCGTGATCTCCCCCGGCTTCAGCTTGTTGAAGTACATGAGGGTCTCGTGGATCATCCCGCTGGTGCCGAAGTTCACGCCTTCGAGGTGGTACGGGTTGAAGTCCTCCTGGAACGTGCCCGCGTCCACGGCGTGGATCACCAGCGGCGGCGCGTCCGCCTGCGGTTTGGCGGCGCCACCGCCACTCGAACATCCGGCCAGCACGAGTGCGGCCAGCACCGCCGCGACCTGCCCCGCCTTGTGACGTCTCATGCGGAGGCCGCCTTTCCGAAGTACTTCGTCCGCAGTTGCCGCGACCCCTTCGGGGCGGCGAAGGCCTGCGCGCGGCCGAACCCGGCCGGCGCGCCGCGCACGATCGTCAGCGCGCGGTAGTAGTCGACGTACGGGAAGCCGTAGGTCTCGCCCCTGGCGTAGGCGTAGCCGGTGATCGCCTGCGACCACAGCTCGTACGCCTCCTCGCCCAGCTCGACGAACACGTCGGGCGCGTATCCCTCGGCGTCCTCCCAGTTGTCGGCGTAGTAGAGCTCGCTCGCCCAGTAGGCCGGATGCTCACGCTCCAGGGTCTTCAGCCCGCCGAAGAAGCGGGCGTCCTCGACGATCCGGTGCGTGCGGGCGTGGTCCTTGTGGATGGAGGCGCTCCAGTGCGTCAGGATCACGTCGGGGCGCAGCTCCCTGATGAGGTCGCCGATGCGCATCTTGGTCTCGTCGTCCTCGGGCAGCAGGCCGTCCTCGTAGTCGAGGAACCTGACGCCGGCGCCGATCCGCTCCGCGAACGTCTCGGCCTCCTCGCGCTTCTGCTTGGCGTAGTCGGCGACGGTCATGCGCGGATGGCCGCGCTCGCCGAGCGTCAGGTGCAGCAGCGTCGCCCGGTCGCCGCGCAGGACGTGCTGCGCCAGCACGGCGCCCGCGGTCAGGTCGAGGTCGCCCGCGTGGGCCCCGATGGCGAGAACGTGTGTCATGCGGATCGCCTCATCACGTGGAACTTTCTGGTGATCTCGTAGCCCGCCTTGGTGTAGAGGTGGCCGGCCGGGCTGGTAGCGCCGGTCCACAGGAACCAGGACGAATGCAGCCCTTCGGCGCGCATCCGGGTCATGGTGAGATGGAGCAGGATCTTGCCGAGGCCGGTGCCGCGCTGGCCCGGGTCGACGCCGAAGGGGCCGAAGCGCTCGGGGATGCCGCGGTAGGCCGCGTACAAGGCGAAGCCCACTATGTGATCTTTTTTCGCGATGACGATGCGTTCGGGATCGCGGTGCTGCCGGATCGCTTCGCCCCAGTCGGGGTTGAAAACGTCGGCCGCGTACCGGATCAGCTCGGGCAACTCGCCGGCGGTGGGACTG
The DNA here is from genome assembly GCF_040649755.1 of Nonomuraea sp. NPDC048882. Classification (NCBI taxonomy): domain Bacteria; kingdom Bacillati; phylum Actinomycetota; class Actinomycetes; order Streptosporangiales; family Streptosporangiaceae; genus Nonomuraea; species Nonomuraea sp. NPDC048882. The sequence goes on along the minus strand of NZ_JBEZGB010000004.1, from coordinate 34,208 downwards.
CGGAAGACGTACCCCTCGCGCTCACGCGCGCGCCGCAGCTCGTCCACCTCGGGCGGAGTCCGGTAGCCGACGAGCGCGCGGTCCATGGCGACCGGCGAGTAGAGCGTCATGAACCCGAGCTCTTCCAGCAGCCGGTGACCGTCCGGATAGAGCTCGGCGTCCGCGCCCGGCAGCACGTAGTTGGGGGTGTACGACGAGAAGTCCACCTTCGTCCGGCCGAGGCGCTCCAGGAACCCCACCGCCTCACCCACCAGCCGCCGCCCCAGCCCGCCGCCGCGGTGCTCGGGGACGACGAAGAAGAACGGGATCCAGCCGGTGTCGGGCTCCAGGTCGGTGCCCGGCGCTAAGGGGATCAGGCGGCGGACGGCGTACGCGCAACCCACCACGTCGTCCCCGTCCACGGCCATGCGCAGGCCCTCGGGGTCGAAGTTGGGGTCGAGCAGCACGCAGTCCCTGAACCAGCCGGATGTCGTGGGGTCGGCGGGCATGCTGCGGTTCCAGGCGTCGACCAGCGAGGTCTCATCGCCGGACTGGAAGGGGCGGACGGTGACCATGAGGGGAGTGGTCCTTTCACCTTTCGGCACTCCCGCCACAGCTTTCCCACTGTCAACCGCCCAGGTCAAGAAGATTTCGGAAGAAATTTTCCGATAAGTCGGACATCTAGAAAATTGTTTTCGCCTGCGGTATCTATGGAGAGTTGCCCCCACCCGACGCGCGACGCAACCCTGCGACGAACGCCCGAAGCACGACGCCAACGGTGCGCGGCGAATGCCCGAAGTGCGCCGCCAACGGCGTGACGAATATCACATCACCATGTCGCCCTGACCCCCACCCACCCGGGAATCACCGCACGTCCCATGAAGTTTCACGTAATCGACTGACCAAAAGGCCAGCCTCTCGCATATGCACCAAGCGGAGGTTCTCATGAAGGCATGGTCACGCTGGCAGGACTGGGCCACCCTGGTCGCCGGCCTCTACGCGGCACTCTCCCCGATCTGGGTCGCCGGCGCGTCGGGCGCCGCCCCCTCACTGATCGTCCTGGGTGCCCTCATCGTGCTCACGTCCATCGTCGCCCTCGCCAACCCGGGCGTCGTGGCGACGGAATGGCTCAACGCCCTGTGGGGCGTGCTGCTGTTCATCGCGCCGTGGGCCATCACGTACACGCAGGGCCAGGGGGCGTCGTGGACGTCCTGGGTCATCGGGGTCCTCACGGTCGTACTCAGCCTGACCGCCCTCCCCGCCAGCAGAGCAGCCCACCGCCAGGCCGTCCAACACTGACCCCACTTCGAGGGCCGGGCCACACTCACGGCCCGGCCCTCACCCTTTCCCCACGCAAGCAGCGACCCTCCCGCCGCTTCCCCACGCAAGCAGCAACTCTCCCACCGACTCCCCACCCAAGCGGCGACCCTCCCACCTTCTCCACGTAAGCAGCGCCCCTCCCACCGTGCACCTCCGCACCAACGTCGGCCACGTCCCCACAGCCGTCGCTCCTCAACGCCGCCAGTCGCCCCGACCTCCGCTCACCGCACCCACAGCGGCACCCCCGCAGTCGTCATTCCTTCACGCTGCCATCACCCTGCCCCCACTCAGGGCACCCACGGTGACACCGCCACGATCATCACTCCTCCACGCTGCCCTCTCCCTCGCATCCGCCCACCGCGCCCGCTTCAACGCCCTTGCAGTCGCCAACCCATCAGCGGCGACACCACCGGGCGACTGGCCGCCCACCCCGGCACTCTCCACCGCCCGCCACCCACCAACACCCGTTATCACCCACCAACACCTGCAATAACCACCCGCAATCCCATCCACCACCCGCCATCCACAGGTGGCCACCTCCCCACACCCTCCATCCACAGAACCCGATTCGGCCCCATCCCACCCCACCGCCGAAATGCATCCTCATACCCGCACGGCAACACCACGCCGCCGCCCCCATCACGACAAGGAAGGAAGGCAAGAGGATGCCCGGAGGCCCGCCCACGCTCGGCTTCAGCCTGCTCATCTACGCGATGGTAGGACTGATCGCCCTGATCGCCCCCAAGCTGCGGAGGCGTCGCGACAGATGAGCACCCAAACGGCGCCCACGCCCACCCCGCCGCTGACGGTCACCGTCATCATCCCCGCCCACAACGAGGAGCAGGGCCTGCCCGCCACCTTGCGCTCCATCCAGGCCCAATCGACCCCCCCAGAGAAGATCATCGTGGTCGACGACGGCTCGACCGACCGCACAGGAGAGGTGGCCACCTCCTACGGCGTCACCGTGCTACGCCCACCGCGCAACCTGGGCAGCAAGGCCAAAGCCCAGAACCACGCACTCCCCCACTGCGACACCGACCTGGTCCTGGCCGTGGACGCCGACACCGTCCTGGCCCCCGACTACATCGAGCGCATCAAGCCCGCCTTCACCGACCCGGCCGTCAACGTGGCGGCGGGCAACGTGCAGACGAGGTTCGCCCGCACCCCGTGGGAGCGAGGCAGATCCACCGAATACCTCTTCGGCTTCCACTGGCACCGGCCGATCCAGCAACTCGCGAACAGCCCGATGGTCTGCTCGGGTTGCTGCTCGGCGTTCAGACGCACGACCCTCGCCGAATCCGGCGGCTTCCCCGAGCGCACCATCGTCGAGGACATGGACTACACCTGGACCCAGCAGGGTGACGGCCACCGGGCGGTCTACGTCTCCGGCGCCGTCGCCTGGGCCGCCGACCCGGAGAGCCTGACCTACCTCCGCAAGCAGGTCTGGCGCTGGATGGCCGGCTTCATGCAGAACGTCCGCCTCCACCTCCCGCGCCTGCTCGTCCGCAAGCCCATGCTCGCCACCTGGATCGTCATCGCCCTGCTGGAGATCCTCCTGGCCCCGCTGTGGTGGGCGACCCCGCTGGTCCTGACCCTGGCGATGCACGAGCCGGCGACCCGCACGCTGGCCTGGTGGGCGGGCGGCGAACTGCTCCTCACCGTGCCGGCCCTCCTCTACGCGGCCAGACGCCGCCGCCTCCCCGTGGGCAAGGTCCTGTTCAACCTGCCCTTCGTCTACCTCAACAAGGCCGTCAACCTCTACTACGCCTGGAAGGCCCTCCTGGTCGAGCTGATCCTGGTCCCCCTGCACCTGTCACGCGGCCTCCTCGTCTACGAAAAGGGCCGCTGACCACGAACATCGGTAGCGGCATGATTACTCTCAGTAGCCATAAGATGTGAGCTCGCCCAAAGCGTCCACCCCACGAAAGGGACGAGCCACATGATCGCTCGCACCGCCACCATCGCCCTCTCCGCCCTGACCCTGACGCTGGCGCCGTCCTTCCCGGCCGTCGCGGCCACAGGCACGTTCGCCTACAGCTTCCCCGCCTCGTACGGCACGGGCGCCGGCCACCTGCACCACCCGAGGAGCGGTGCGTGCATCGACATCCCTGAGATCCGCTACTCCGACGAGAGCGCACACACCCCGCGCAACGACACCGACTCCACCGCCACCCTCTTCATGGGCCCCGACTGCTCCGGCCCCTACTACTCACTCCGCCCCGGCGGCAGGGGCTCCGACAGGCTCTTCCTCAGGTCGGTCGTCTTCTCCTGACCACCACCAGGAAATTCGCCAGATAAAGACCGGTACGCGAAACCAAGCACTGCCTGCCCGGATCGCAGACGACGACAAGATAGTCGGAGGCGCGTTCCCACACGCTCTCCGGCAGGGAATTCGCCTACGGCCAGCCATTTTCGCGAGCATTGTTCAGCAACCCCGGTTCGACGTGATAGTCGGAGTGTTTCCGGTAGAGGACGGACCGCCCTCACCGGAAACACTCCGACGTCAGCTACCCGTCGGCTCGCTGGTCGCCTTCACCGGCTTCACCCTGCAAATCCTGATAGTCATGGCACCCCCCCATTCTTGTTTCCAAGTGCGCACACTTCCTGCCATGGGGTGGGGATCCCCATCGCGTTGCGGCAACTCCGCGACATGAGCCCACGGCACCGAATCCGGTCCTGGGTAACCACATTTCTCAGCAGCGCCGCCGACCAGGACTCAATCCACCGAGAAAAGCGCAGAGCAATGAATCGGCACCGTCCGCGCCGAGCGCCATCATGCTTTCTACGCCCGTCTCCCCCACCCTGAGGGAGGCTAGCGGTGAGGCCGCCGGCGCCAATATCCGGATAGCGTCTGATCCGTTGCGTTTTATGGATACAGGGATCGAGACCGGGGTGGTTGCAGGCGGCGAGCCAGGCCGAACAGCCACAGGTGGCAGCGTCGAAGGCATCGCGGCCCATGCAGACACGAGGCCCGGAACTGTCCAGGCGGGCACGGGGTACGCCGCCGTCCAGGCGAGCGCGAGATACTGCGCTGTCCAGGCAGGCACGAGGCATGGCGCCGTCCAGGCGGACACGAGATACGGCACCGCCCAGGCCGACGCAAGGCGCAGCACCCCACCAGACAGGCACAACGTGCGGTGCCGGCAGTCCGGCATCGGAATAGCCGACCCCACAGCCCCAATGACCCACCGTGCCGACAGGAGCGGAACCAACAGCCGACTCGCCCCGTTTCGTTCTGCCCTTCGCTTCGCGCCTGTGCAGCAAGCACTTCCAGGGCGTGGGAGGCAGCGTGCAAGTCAGAACTCCCGCCCCCGGCGCGTTTTCAGGGCTCCCGCCCGCCATGGATTTCCGGGCTCCCGCCCTCTGCGACTCCCAGGGCTCTCACCCTCCGCAGCTTCTCTGTGCGGGACCCTCGCGGGCGGCCTGGGCCGGGTCGCGTCCCACGGTGAGCGTCCCTGCGTCGAAGCCCACGTCGCACACCCGCAGAGCGGTCACCTCAGCACAATCCAACGGAGAGCAGCACCAGCGAAGAGCAGCACCAACGTGCCCCGCCCGTGTCTTGCTCGGCATCTCCGGCGCGCCGGAGCCACCCCAGGAGTCCCCAGCCGGCGATCACCTTGACCGCCCCACCCCTACGCTCAGCGACAGCGACCCGCCACCACACCGTGATCAGGGCACTCCCCCGAACGGGGACAACGACCAGGACTCAGATCACACCCGAAGCCCCGTACGTCCACGAACAACACAAAACCGCCCCTGCCCGTCACCAGGCAGAGGCGGTTCGATCGTGTGGAGCTATGGGGATTCGAACCCCAGACCTCCTCCATGCCATGGAGGCGCGCTACCAACTGCGCCATAGCCCCTGGTCACCGCTTCGAGTCCACCCGTTGCGGCGCTCCGAGAGCATATAGCCATCCGCCCCGATTCACCTAATCGCCCATCCTCAAGCCACAGAGGCACAGCAGCAAGGCGCGCGGAAGCCCGTACGGCCCCCGAGCCGTACGAACCGCGCTCACACCTCGGCTTCGGGCTTGTCGTCGCTGTGCACCGGCTCCGGCAGGGTGCCGGCGTTGTGCTCCAGCAGCCGCCACCCTCTGCGCCCTTCCTGCAGCACAGACCAGGAGCAGTTGCCGAGCCCGCCCAGGGCCGGCCACAGCTCCTCGGGCAGCCCGAGCAGTTCGCAGATCCCGAGCCGCAGCGCGGCCCCGTGTGAGGCCACGACCAGCAGCCCGTCGTCATCGAGCCGGGAAGCCCAGCGACGCATCGCGCCGGCCACCCTCCCGGCCACGTCGGTGACGGGTTCGCCGTCCGGCGCCTCCCACGCCGCGTACTCGTGGGGCCAGCGCGCGGCGATCTCCTCGCGTGTCAGCCCCTCCCACTGACCTCCGCCGCGCTCGCGGAAGTCCTTGTCGACGGCCACCTCCAGCCCGACGATGCGCCCCAGCGCCAGCGCGGTGTCGTTGGCCCGCTGCAGGTCGGAGGAGACGATCAGGGTGGGCCGTAGCGAGGCGAGCAGCGAGGCCGCCCTCGCGGCCTGCGCGACGCCGGTTTCGTCGAGGGGGATGTCGGAGTGACCTTGGAATCGCTGCTCGACGTTCCACAGTGTCTGCCCGTGACGCAGACACACGATCCTCTTGCTCATGCAGATTCCTCGCCGGGACGCTCGAAATCGGGATGAGTGTCACTGCCGGGTCCGGTGATGGTCGGTTCGCTCACGCGCGCGCCCGCTGGAGGTTGGCCTGAAGGACGCTCTCCGGCAGCGCGATGGCCGGGCAGTCCTTCCACAGGCGCTCAAGCGCGTAGAAGGTACGGTCTTCCTCGTGCTGGACGTGCACGACGATGTCGATGTAGTCGAGCAGCACCCAGCGCCCTTCGCGCTCGCCCTCACGGCGGACGGGCTTGGCGTCGGCCTCGGTGCGCAGCCGCTCCTCGATCTCGTCGACGATGGCGCGGACCTGGCGGTCGTTGGTGGCGGAGCAGAGCAGGAAGGCGTCGGTGATGACGAGCTGTTCGCTCACGTCGTACGCGAGGATGTCATCGGCCAGCTTGTCGGCCGCGGCTTCCGCGGCGATGCGCACGAGCTGGACGGATCTGTCAGATGCGGTCACGATGCGGGTCTGTCCTCCTGTGTCGGCAGCATGCCCATATATTGAGGGTACCCTTCCAGCCCGAAACCCCTCACCTACGCCACGACAGGCTTGTTCAGGCCCCCTGATAGAGGCCGCGCTTGTTGATGTACTGGACGATTCCGTCGGGCACCAGATACCAAATGGGCTCGCCCTTTGCCACGCGCTGACGACACTCTGACGAGGAAATGGCCAGCGCGGGGATTTCCAGCAACGTCACCCGGCCTTCCGGCAGGCCGGGGTCGTGCAGGGTGTGCCCGGGACGCGTACAGCCGACGAAATGGGCGAGCTCGAAGAGCTCGTCGGCCTCCTGCCAGCCGAGTATCGCGCCGAGCGCGTCGGCGCCGGTGATGAAGTACAGGTCGACCTGGGGGCCGTAGATTTCCGCGATGTCGCGCAATGTGTCGATCGTGAACGTCGGCCCCGGCCGATCCACGTCCACCCTGCTGACGGAGAAGCGGGGGTTCGACGCGGTCGCGATGACCGTCATCAGATAGCGGTCCTCCGGGGCGGACACCTCACGCCCGGACTTCTGGTACGGCCGTCCGGTCGGTACGAAGACGACCTCGTCAAGCTGAAAGTGGTGAGCCACCTCGCTGGCGGCGACGAGGTGCCCGTGGTGGATGGGGTCGAAAGTCCCACCCATCACACCTACTCGCCGCTTCCCCTGCACACCAGGCGCGTTCATCATGAAACGGACCTTACGCGGGGGCTGTATCACAACATGATGGGACCCCCCTTCGTGATGACCGCGCATCACTTCAGTTGCGGACGTAGCATGCCGGGCATGACGACCACCCCGGACCGCAACCGCGTCCAACTGCCCGGCATCTCGTCCCGAGCCTACGAACACCCCGCAGACCGGTCCGCCCTGGTCGCTCTGCGTAAGTTGAGTGGGTTCGACACGGTTCTCAAGCAGATGTCCGGTCTCGTCAGCGAGCGCCGCCTGCGCCTGATGTACCTGGCCTCGGCGGTGCGCGTCAGCGAGACTCAGTTCCGCTCCCTCTACGACATGGGGCGCGACGCCGCCTACACGCTCGACCTGCACCGGATCCCCGAGATCTACGTCCAGCAGGACTCGCAGGTCCAGGCCAAGGCCATCGGCTTCGACGACCCGTTCATCGTCGTGACCACCGGTCTGCTCAACCTCATGAACGAGGAGGAGCAGCGCTTCGTCATCGGCCACGAGACCTCGCACATCCTGTCGGGGCACGCGGTCTACCGGACGATGCTCGACATCCTCACCCGCCTCGCCGCCCGCGTCGCCTGGATCCCGCTCGGCTACATCGGCCTGCGCGCGATCGTCGCGGGCCTGGAGGAGTGGTACCGCAAGTCCGAGCTGTCCTCCGACCGCGGCGGCCTGCTCACGGGGCAGAACCCCGAGGCGGCCAAGCGCGCGCTGATGAAGCTCGCCGGCGGCGACTACACCCACGAGATGAACATCGAGGCGTTCCTGGAGCAGTACCAGGAATACGACACCGCGGGCGACCTTCGCGACGGCTTCCTCAAGGTACTCAACCTGCTCGGCACCACCCACCCGTTCGCGGTCGTCCGCGTGGCGGAGCTGGACAAGTGGCAGCGCAGCGGCGAGTACGACCGCATCATCGGCGGCGACTACCCGCGCAGGGAGGACGACCCCAACGCGCGGGTCACCGACGAGATCAAGGCGGCGGCCGAGTCCTACCGCGCGTCCTGGTCCCAGTCGCAGGACCCGTTCATCGGCGTCCTGCGCGACGTGGCCGAGGGCGCGGTCAACGCGGGCGAGCGCATCTTCAACCGCTTCTCCCGCCGCGACGGCGGCCAGGGCTAGCCGGATCGCCACCGCGCGGCCGATCCGCTTGATCGCCGCGCCGGCCCGCCGCACGCAGCGGCGGGCCGCGGAAAACCTTCACCGCCCGAAGCAGCGGGCGCGATAACCCGTCACCGCGACCTCCGCAGAACCGCAGCCCGAACGGCGAGCCGGAGTACAGGCCGGACGGCAGGTCAGAGCGATGGCACGACCGGCGTGTACGGCGGCAGGTCAGAGCAGCAGCGCGATGGCGCGTACGGCAGCCGCGCACAAGGCGACGAACCCGCCCAGCACGGCCAGCGCCCGCAACCCTTCCCTGCGCAGATCAGGCAGCCGCTGCCCGATCCGTTCGATCTCGCGCCCGGTGATACCGCCGCACAACATCCCGAACACCACACCCGCCACCGTTACGGGCGCGGCCTGCTGCCACCAGTCGGCGTCGATCTGCCCGCCGCCGGTGGCCCAGAGCGCTCCGCCCGCGGCCACCGCGACCGGCACGCCCGGCCACACCACGGCGGTCGCCGCCGCCCCGGTCAGCGCGACGGGAAAGGACAACACGCGCAGCGTCACCCGCGTACGCCGCGAGCCGCGCTTCCTGACCATCCAGTGCCCCATCCACAAGGTCCTGGTCAACACCACGAACACGGTCGTGATCGCGATGGAGGCGATCGGCCAGATGACCGAGGCCACCACGCACGGCACGGCCAGCACCGCGAGCAGCAGCAGCGCGCCGTTGCCCGCGGGCAGGGTCGTGGCCGACTGCGCGCGCAGCCCGGTGCCGCGCCTGTCCTGCGGCTTGACGGCGGCCGCCCGGCTCCTGACGGCGGCGGCCGTGCGCTGGCGCGAGGCGACCATCTTGGCCCGCGGGCCGGTGTTCTTAGCCTCGCCGCCCGCCCGCCCGCGCGGCACGGGCACCTTGCCCTCGGCCCGGCTGCGCGCCGGCACCGAACTCTTGCCGTCGGACGCACTCCTGCTCCCGGCGCCACGCCCCGTGCCTTCGGGCGCGGCCCGGCCACCGGTCCGCCCACTGCCTTCCTGAGCAGCCCTGCCGCCGGCCCGTCCGGCACCGTCAGAAGCGGTCCGGCCGCCGGTACGCCCGCTCCCCTCGGCAGCGGCCCGCCCCCCGGCCCGGCCGGCACTGTCGGGAGCGACCCTGCCGCCGGTACGTCCGCGCGGCGGCGGCACCTTCCCCTCGGCGGGCAGCGCGTTGGGCCGGCTGCGTGCCTTGGCTTCACCCCGCGCCGCGGCCGGCTCCTCCGTGGCGCGGCCGCGTACGGACTCCTCCCCGGCGGCGCCCGCGGGCGGCTCGGTCTCGGTCGCGTTGGTGGCCCGAGCCAGCCTGGACAGCCGGTCGGCCAGCAGCGCCGCCGTGGGCCGTTTGCCCGGCTCCCGGTTGAGCGCGGCCCGTACCAGCGGCAGCAGTTCCACCGGCACGCCCTTGAGGTCGGCCTGCCCGTTCAGCACCGCGTACATCTGCGCCTCGGCCGTGCCGCGCCCGAACGTCGGCCGCCCGGTCGCCGCGAACGCCACCGTGGCCGCCCAGGCGTGCACATCGGCGGGCGAGTCGACGTGCTCGTCGGCGAAGATCTCCGGCGCGGTGTAGCCGGGCGTGCCGAGGAAGGTGCCGGTCATGGTGAGCCGGGTCGCGTCGAGCACCTGGGCGATGCCGAAGTCGATCAGCACCGGCCCCTGCGTGCCCATGATGATGTTGCCGGGCTTGAGGTCACGATGGACGACACCGGCCGCGTGGATGATGGCGAGCGCGGCGGCGATGCCCTGGGCCATGTCGACGAGCCCGGCCACGTCGAGGGGGCCGCTCTGGCGCACCTGGTCGAGCAGCGTGACGCCCTCGATGTGCTCCATGACCAGGTACGGCCGCGCGCCGTTCAGGTCCGCGTCGAGGACCTTGGCGACGTACGGGCTCTCGACCCTGCGCAGCGCGCGCACCTCACGCTCCAGGCGGATGCGTGAGGTCTCGTCCTCGGCCAGGTCGTGCAGAACCTTGAGAGCGACCTGCTCGCCACGGCGGGCGCTGGCGAGGTAGACCTCACCCATGCCGCCGCGGCCGAGCCGCTCGATCAGGGTGTACGGCCCGACCTTGCCGAGCTTGCTCACCGTCCCTCCCCGCCCGGCGCAGCCATAAGGGACACAACCCTAGCGCCGGTACGCGAGTTGCCGCTTGAGGCACGCCGATGGATTATCCGCGAGTGTGATCGGTGAGCATGCTGTCGAGCCGCGCGGTGGGCTCCTCCGACAGCCGGCGACGGCCCTTCCTGCGCCAGTTGACGTGACCGCGGCGCTCCAGCCAGAGCAGCAGCCGGTCGGCGGCGAACAGCACCACCGCCGAGAAGACGAGGGCGACGACGATTTCCATGGCCCCCAGTCAACCTACGGCGCATGGCGCCGGTCAGGCCGACACGCCGACTAACCGGCCACCACCGTACCCTCTGACGTGCGCAAATGCCCCTCACCCGTATAGATCCACTTGGTCGAGGTGAGCTCGGGCAGCCCCATCGGGCCGCGCGCGTGCAGCTTCTGGGTCGAGATGCCGATCTCCGCCCCGAACCCGAACTCTCCGCCGTCGGTGAACCTGGTGGAGGCGTTGACCGCCACCGCCGCCGAGTCGACGAGCGTGACGAACCTGCGGGCGGCCCGCTGCGAGCGGGTGACAATGGCCTCGGTGTGGGCGGAGCCGTAGCGCCTGATGTGGGCCACCGCCTCCTCCAGCGAGCCGACGACGGCGGCGGCGATGTCGAGCGAGAGGTATTCGGCGTAGAAGTCGTCCTCGGTCGCGGGCACGACGCCCGGCCCGTGAGCGGCGATCCGCTCGTCGCCGTGCACGGTCACGCCCGCCTCGCGCAGCGCCTCCAGGGCCTTGGGCACGAACGCTGCGGCGACGTCCTCGTGCACCAGGAACGTCTCGGCGGCGTTGCACACCGACGGCCGCTGCGCCTTGGCGTTGAGCAGGATCTGCACGGCCAGGTCGACGTCGGCCTCGGCGTCCACGTAGACATGGCAGTTGCCGACGCCGGTCTCGATCACCGGCACCGTGGACTCCTCGACCACCGAGTTGATCAGCGACGCGCCGCCGCGCGGGATCAGCACGTCGACCAGCCCTCTGGCCCGCATGAGCTCCTTGACGGAGTCGCGGGTCTGGCCGGGCACGAGCTGGACGGCCCCGGCGGGCACCTCGGTGTCCTCCAGGGCCTCCTGCATGATGCGGACGAGGGCGGTGTTGGAGGAGTAGGCGCTGGACGAGCCGCGCAGCAGCGCCGCGTTGCCGCTCTTGAGGCAGAGCGCGGCCGCGTCGACGGTGACGTTGGGACGGCCTTCGTAGATGATGCCGATCACGCCCAGCGGCACCCTGACCTGGCGCAGCTCCAGCCCGTTGGGCAGCGTCGAGCCGCGTACGACCTCGCCGACCGGGTCGGGCAGGTCGGCCACCTCGCGTACGGCGTCGGCGACGGCGGCGATCCTGGCCTCGTCGAGTCGCAGCCGGTCGACCATGGCCTCGGACGTGCCCTGGGCCCTGGCCCGCTCGACGTCCTCGGCGTTGGCCGCGACGATCTGGGCCGTGTGGGCGACCAGGGCGTCGGCGATCGCCCGCAGCGCCCGGTCCTTGGGCGCGCGCGGCAGCGGGGCCAGCTCGGCGGCGGCCTCTCGCGCCGCCTGGGCGACCTTCAAGAACTCTGTGCTCATCGCTCTTCCCTCATCACCATGGCCGTCCCGCTCCCCGCGTTCGCCGGCGGGGAGCCGGGCGGCGGCGGGGCGGGGCCCTCGTCGGGGCGGTTCAGTTGTGCGTTTCCAGTATGACGATGTCGTCGCGGTGGATGAGCTCGCGTTCGTATTCCGGACCGAGCGTGCTCGCCAGCTCCCTCGTGGAGCGCCCCAGCAGGCCGGGGATCTCGACGGCGTCGAAGTTCACCAGGCCGCGGGCCACCACGAGCCCCTGCGGGCCGCACAGATCGACCGGATCGCCCGCGGCGAACTCGCCCTCCACCGACGTCACGCCGGCGGGCAGCAGCGACTTGCGCCGCCCGACGATGGCCTCCACCGCGCCTGCGTCGAGGTGGAGCCGGCCGCGCCCGGTGGTGGCGTGCGCGAGCCAGAGCAGGCGCGTGCCCGGATGACGGCCGCCTGGGTGGAAGTAGGTGCCGATGTCGGCCCCGCTGAGCGCCTGGGCGGCGTGAGCGGCCGCGGTGAGCACCACGGGCACGCCGGCGCCGGTGGCGATCCTGGCCGCCTGCACCTTGGTCACCATGCCGCCGGTGCCGACCGCCGCGCCGTTGCGGCCCAGCTCGACCCCGACCAGGTCCTCCGGGCCGCGGATCTCGGCCAGCCGGCGCGAGCCGCTGCGGCTGGGCGGGCCGTCGTAGAGCGCGTCGACGTCGGACAGCAGCACCAGCGCGTCGGCGTGGATGAGGTGAGCCACCAGCGCCGCCAGCCGGTCGTTGTCGCCGAAGCGGATCTCGTCGGTGGCCACGGTGTCGTTCTCGTTGACGATCGGGACGATGCCCAGCTCCAGCAGCCGCGCGAGCGTGCGCTGGGCGTTGGCGTGGTGGGCGCGGCGCATCATGTCGTCGGCGGTCAGCAGCACCTGCCCCACGCGCAGCGAGTAGCGGGCGAAGGAGGAGGTGTAGCGGGCCACCAGCACGCCCTGCCCGACGGAGGCGGCGGCCTGCTGGGTCGCGAGGTCACGCGGTCGCGCGCTCAGCCCGAGCGGGCCGAGGCCCGCCGCGATCGCTCCCGAGGAGACCAGGACGATCTGCGTCCCGGTACGGCGCCGCGCCGCCAGCACGTCGACCAGGGCGTCGACGCGATCCACGTCGATCATGCCCTGAGGGGTGGTGAGCGAGGAAGAGCCGACCTTGACGACGACCTTCGACGCTGAGCTGATCTGTTCCCGCACGTCTGGCAGCCTATCCGCTCCCCGGACGCGCCCAGCTATCAGCCGACGATCTTGACCGCGGACGGCCGCGTCACCAGGGCGACTCGGCGCGCGTCACCGGGGCGTCTCGGTGCGCGTCACCGGGGCGTCTCGGTGCGGTAGGAATGGCCGAGCTCCTGGCCGAGCCCGAAGTAGTGGCGGAAGTTGTAGACGAGCGGGCTCCAGGCGGCGGGATCGACGTGGTCGGTGCCGGGAACGACGAGCCGGGGATCGGCGTGCACCTTCTGGACGAGTGCCTCGACGATGACGAATTCGTCGCGGACGTCCGTCCGTACCCGCTCGGCACGGGCCTCCAGTTGAATGGGGCACTCGGCGACGCGAGGCGGCCGGACCACGTGCGAAGGCTCGCCGTGCAGTCCCGCCGCACCGAACTTGTCCGGCTCGAAGCGGCAGCGCTCCGCCTTGGTCGCGGGAACCGGGTTCCGGCCGGTCAGCGGCGCCAGCCGTTCCACCGCCGGCCACAGAGCCGGGTCGGGCAGATTGATCACCAGGTCGGGCCGCTCGCCGAGATTGCGCGCGGTCTGCCCCTCGCGGCCCAGACCGAGCACGACCGTCTGCCCGAGCGCCCACGCGGAGGACATCGGGGCCAGGTTGAACGAGCCGTCCTCGTTCTCGGTCGAAAGGAGCGCCACCGGCGTCCCGAAGTACAGGATGCTCGGCTCGATCACCAGGTGAGGGGCCTGCGCGGGCAGGATGAATGCGGCATTCATGGTCCGCAGCCTAAGATCCGGATATTTCGCCCGGCGCCGAAGTGTCACGGCGACGATCGAACGACGCCGGCCCCGACCGCGACGGATCGAGACCATCCCGTACGGCCAGCCGGCGGTCCGGCCCGCGCCCGCCTTACCCCGGCCGGTGGCCCGACCCGCGCCGCCCTACCCCAGCCGGTTGTCCGACCCGCGCGGCCCCTGCCGCACCGTCTCGGCGTTCAGCGTGGGCTGCCAGTCGAAGATGTAACCGCCCTCCATCGGCCCGATGACCACCTCGGCCCCGGCCTTGGCGCCGAGCTTGGCCAGCTCGACCTCGACCCCGAGCCGTTCGAGCCGGTCACCGAGGTAACCCACCGCTTCGTCGTTGGTGAAGTCGGTCTGCCTGATCCACCGCTCCGGCTTCTCCCCGGTGATCTGGAACAGGTTCTCGTTGACCCGGCGCACCTTGAACCCGGCCGTGCCGAGCTGCTTGGGCCTGATGACCAGCCGGGTCGGCTCCTCGACGGGCTTGTTGGCCCGCGCCGCCGCCACCCATTCGCCCATCGCGTACGACAGCTCCCGCAGCCCGTCATGCGTGGCCGCCGAGATCGTGAAGACCTTCAGCCCGCGCGCCTCGAACTCCGGCGCGACCAGCTCGGCCAGTTCCCGCGCGTCGGGCACGTCGGCCTTGTTCAGAACGACCAGCCGCGGCCGGTCCTCCAGCTTCCCGTACGCGCGCAGCTCCGCCTCGATCACCTCGTAGTCGGTGACGGGATCGCGCCCCGGCTCCATGGTGGCGCAGTCGATGACGTGCACGAGCATGTCGCACCGCTCGACGTGCCGCAGGAACTCGTGCCCGAGCCCCTTGCCCTCAGACGCGCCCGGGATCAGCCCGGGGACGTCGGCCACGGTGAACACGTGGTCGCCCGCCGTCACCACGCCCAGGTTGGGGATCAGGGTGGTGAACGGATAGTCGGCGATCTTCGGCTTGGCCGCGCTCAGCGCCGCGATCAGCGAGCTCTTGCCCGCGCTGGGGAAGCCGACCAAGGCCACGTCCGCGACGCTCTTGAGCTCCAGCATGACGTCGAGCTCGTCGCCCGGCTCGCCGAGCAGCGCGAACCCGGGCGCCTTGCGCTTGGTGGAGGCCAGCGCCGCGTTGCCGAGCCCGCCGTGCCCGCCCTCGGCGATCACGTAGCGGGTGCCCGCCCCGACGAGGTCGACCAGCACTTCACCCGTGGCGGAGTCCTTCACCACGGTGCCGTTGGGCACGGCCAGGACCACGTCCTCACCGTTGGCGCCGTCGCGGTTGGAGCCCTGCCCCTGCTTGCCGTTGGGGGCCTTCCTGTGCGGGCGGCGATGGTAGTCGAGCAGGGTCGCGGTGTTGGGATCGACCTCGAGGACGACGTCGCCCCCGCGCCCGCCGTTGCCCCCATCGGGCCCGCCGAGCGGCTTGAACTTCTCCCGGTGGATGGAGGCGCACCCGTTTCCCCCGTCACCGGCCTTGATGTGAAGGACCACCTGGTCCACAAAGTCCGGCATCCCGCATTCCTCCATCGCCCCGCCAGGGGCCTCTCATGACTGACAACCCATCGCCGACCGGCCCGGGAAACACCAAGGGGTGGATCGCATCCGTACGGATCGATCCACCCCTGAAGCGACGAGCCCGAGGCCGAAAAGCAGGAAGAACCTACTCGGCGGCGACGGGGACGATGCTCACGGCCCTGCGGCCGCGCTTGACACCGAACTGCACGTGACCCGCGGCCAGCGCGAACAGCGTGTCATCGCCACCGCGGCCGACGTTGTCACCGGGGTGGAAGTGGGTGCCACGCTGACGGACGATGATCTCGCCCGCGTTGACCAGCTGACCACCGAAGCGCTTGACGCCCAGACGCTGGGCGTTGGAGTCACGACCGTTCCGGGTGGACGACGCGCCCTTCTTGTGTGCCATCTCTCAAACTCCCGTTCAGGCCTGCTCGATACCGGTGATCTTCACCTGGGTGTACCGCTGGCGGTGACCCTGGCGCTTCTTGTAACCGGTCTTGTTCTTGTACTTGAGAATGCGGATCTTCGGGCCCTTGGTCTCACCGAGGATCTCGGCGTTGACCGTGAACTTGCCCGCCTCCGTGGTCACATCGCCGTCGTTGACGACGAGCACCGTCGGCAGCGATACCGAAGAGCCGACCTCGCCGGCGACCTTGTCCACCTCGAGGACGTCACCGACGGAGACCTTCTGCTGCCTGCCGCCGCAACGAACGATCGCGTACACCGCGGAACCCTTCTACTGACTCACTGTTGCTGTTCGAACATCAGCTACCTCATCGAGGTGGCCGCCGAATGCTGCGCCTGTCATTCAGCCTGTCTAAAACGACGAACCGAGTAAGCGCGCCAACAGGGCACGTCACCTGACGCACCGATTCACCAGGGTACCGGATGAACGGTGCCCCGGCGAACCGGACGGATCGTCGAAAGTCAGCCGAGGTTAGTCGGCCGACTTGGCTCGGCGGGAGCGTCGCCGCCCTCTGCCGGAAGTCTGGCTTGCCTGGTCGTCCTCGGCCGGGACGTCTTCAAGCGCACCGGTCACGGTATCACGGCTGGCGGAGTCCTTGGCCGCGGAAACCTTGTCCGACACCGCCTTCTCGATCGCCATCTTGCCCTGCGTGCCGCGCGGCTCGGGCTTGCTCTCGACCGGCTCGGTGGAGACGATCAGGCCGCGCCCGTTGCAGCAGTCACACGGCGTCGAGAACGCCTCCAGCAGCCCCTGACCGACCCGCTTACGCGTCATCTGGACCAGGCCCAGCGAGGTGACCTCGGCCACCTGGTGCTTGGTCCTGTCGCGGGCCAGGCACTCCAGCATCCGCCGCAGCACCAGGTCGCGGTTGGACTCCAGCACCATGTCGATGAAGTCGATGACGATGATGCCGCCGATGTCGCGCAGGCGCAGCTGGCGCACGATCTCCTCGGCCGCCTCCAGGTTGTTCCTGGTGACGGTCTCCTCCAGGTTGCCGCCCTGGCCGGTGAACTTGCCGGTGTTGACGTCGACGACGGTCATCGCCTCGGTACGGTCGATCACCAGCGAGCCGCCGCTGGGCAGCCACACCTTGCGCTCCATCGCCTTGCTCAGCTGCTCGTCGATCCGGTAGGAGGCGAACACGTCGCCGTGCTCTCCCTCGTCCCACTTCGACAGGCGTTCGGCCAGGTGCGGCGCGACGTACTTGACGTACTCGTCGACCGTCTCCCAGGCGTCCTCGCCCTGCACGACCAGGTTCGTGAAGTCCTCGTTGAACACGTCGCGCACGACCCGGATGGTCAGGTCGGGCTCGGCGGACAGCAGCTCCGGCGGGCTGGCCGACTTGGCCTTCTTCTGGATGTTCTCCCACTGCGCCGACAGCCGGGCCACGTCGCGGGCCAGCTCGTCCTCGGAGGCGCCCTCGGCCGCGGTGCGGACGATCACGCCGGCGTTCTCCGGCATGACCTTCTTCAGGATGCTCTTCAGCCGGGTGCGCTCCTTGTCGGGCAGCTTGCGGCTGATGCCGGTCATCGACCCGTCGGGCACGTAGACCAGGTAGCGTCCCGGCAGGCTGATCTGCGAGGTCAGGCGGGCGCCCTTGTGGCCGATCGGGTCCTTCGTGACCTGCACGAGCACCGACTGGCCCGACTTGAGCGCCGACTCGATCCGCTTCGGCTGGCCCTCAAGACCGGCGGTGTCGAAGTTCACCTCGCCGGCGTACAGGACGGCGTTCCTGCCCTTGCCGATGTCCACGAACGCCGCCTCCATCGACGGCAGCACGTTCTGCACCTTGCCGAGGTAGACGTTGCCGACGTAGGACTGGCTGGCCTCGCGGTTGACGTAGTGCTCGACGAGCACGCCGTCCTCCAGCACCGCGATCTGCGTACGGTCGCCCACGCGCCGCACGACCATCATGCGGTCGACGGACTCGCGGCGGGCCAGGAACTCCGACTCGGTGATGATCGGCGGGCGCCTGCGCCCGAGCTCGCGCCCCTCGCGGCGGCGCTGCTTCTTCGCCTCCAGCCGGGTCGAGCCGCGCACGCTCTGCACGCCGTCGGTCGCGGTGTCGAGCGAGGCGGAACGGCCCGAGCGCGGCGCGCGGATGCGCACCACCGTGTTCGGCGGGTCGTCGCCGGCGGGCTCGGAGCCCTCGTCACCGCCCCTGCGGCGACGGCGGCGCCGGCGGCGCGAGGAGGAGGCCTCCTCTTCCTGCGCCTCCTCGCCCTGCTCATCGGAGTCGTCGTCCTCGGACTCCTCGCCGTCTTCCGCGTCGTCGCGCTCGCGCGCCTTGCCGCGGCCCCTGCCGCCCCTGCGGCGGCGACGGCGGCGGCTGCCGCCCTCTTCCTCCTCCTGCTCGTCGGAGGTGTCGAGGTCGGTCTCCTCCTCGGCGGCCACCTCGTCAACCGGCTCCTCGGCCTCCTCGGCCTCGGGCTCGGCGACGGGCTGCGGCGCCTCGGCCTTGCGGGCGACGGCGGGCTTGGCCTTGCTCGGGTCGGGCGCCTGGAACAGCGGCGCGAAGATCGCGGCCGGCCGCTGGAACGCGGTCCCCGGCTCGTCCTGCCTGCGGGCGGTCATCCCGAACGGGTCGGCGAGCAGGCTGGGGCGCACGTTGTCCTCGTCGAGATCCTCACCGGCGGGCTCGTCGTCGAGCGGCTCGTCCTCGGGCAGGATCTCCATGATGTCGTCGTCGGCCTCATCGGCCTCGGCCCGCGCCGCCTCCACGTCCCCGCCGGAAGCGGCTCCAGAAACAGCACTGGCAACGGCTTCGACATCGGCACCGGCAGCGGCCTCGGCACCGGCCCGCCGGCGCACGCGACCGGCCCGGCCCGCACGACCGCCGGCCGCGCTCTCGTCCGCGCCACCGCCCAGGTCTCCCGCGCCCCCGTCGGCCGCAGCACCGGCCCGGGCGCTCGCCGCCATGTCGGCCTCACTCTCACCGAACGGCGCCGCCACCTCGTCACGGCCGGCGCCGGAACGCGCGACGCGCTCCCCCGCCTCGTCACTGGACGCACCGGCACCCACGGCGGACTCCCCGCCAGAAACTCCGGACGCGGACTCCGCCTCGGCGGCGGGCGCGACGGCCTCATCCGCCTTCTTGCGGGTCCTGCGCCGCTTCACGGGCTCCTCGGCGGCGGGCTCGCCCTCCGGGAGCGCTCCCTCAGCTTCCGCCTCAGCTTCCGCCTCAGCCGTCTTCTTCGTCGTACGCCGCCGCGTCGTCGTGGCGGTGGACCGCGTCCGCGTGGCCCGCTTCGGCTTCTCAGCCGCGGCCTCATCCTCGGTCTCACCTGCGGCTTCACCGGCGGCTTCAGCGACGGCATCGGCCATGGCGGCCTCGGCCGGACTCTCCACCGGCGTTCCACCGGAAACCACACCAGCCGCACCCGTACCGGCCACGTCACCGGCCCCCGCACCAGCGGAAGCCGCATCGGCGGAAACCGACGCCGCGGCGGCCGTACCGCCATGAGTCGTGTCAGCATGAGTCGTACCGGCATGAGTCATGCCGGCACCAGCCGTATCGGCGGCGGGCTCACCCGCGGCTCTTTGAGCCGCGGTGCGCTGCACCGGTCGCACCTCGGCCACCGACGGCGCCGTCTGCGCCGCGGCGACCGTGACCGGAACGGAAGCCGGCTCCTCGGGCAGCTCCGGCGGAGGACCCGCAGGGCGGCTGGCGGAGCGGCGACGCTTCGTCACCTCGGGCTGTTCAATTGTCTCCCCGTCAGGGCCAGTGGCCCCGGCGTTGGGCTCGTTGTCGAGCATGCGGGCGTTCTCCCGTCAGCTCCCGGGCGCGTCACCGCGCCGCGCAGGAGCCCTCGTGTCTCGTTGTCCGCCGGCTCTCCCGAGACGGAAGCGCCGGCGCCAAGTCCTGTCAGCAGTCGTGCCCGGCTCGCACCGGGCATGTCCTTAACCGGCGACGTGCTCACCCGCCGGTCCCGCCTCGCCGCCGCGCGTGATGTCGCGGTCCAGGTCGAGCGGGTCGGCAAGCGCACCGGTGCTGGCGTCGAGCGGCCCCTGCGCCAGCCTGGTCACCTCGGGGGGAACCGGCGGCGCGAAGTCGGCCACAAGGCGCAGCCCTGTGAGCACATCGTCGGGTCGAACGGCAGGCGTCATGTGCCGAACAACCATGCGCAGTATGACACACGGCCCTCCTCGCACCTGAGCTGCGGTTCTGTCTGTTCCCTCGGACACCTCGAGCCTCAGTACGGCCTCGCGCGCGTCGAAGCGGCGGGGACCCTTCTTGGTCAGGCGCTCGACCTCCACCGTGCCTGCCGCGAGAAACTTCTCCGCCGCCACCTCGGCGAGCTCGCGATCGGCACCGGGAAGCCGCACCTCCCAGTCGGAGACCTCCAAGCGGTCGGCCAGCCCCCCCGGACCCGCCTCCACAACGTCGAGCACATCGAGTCCAGGCGGCAACGACGCGTCCAGGCCCTGTCTGACCTGGCCGGGGTCGCACGGCGTGGTAACACCGATCTCGAGGTATTCGGCTTCGCTGGCGACACCGGTCGGCGCCGCGCCCGCGTAGGAGATCTTCGGGTGGGGCGAGAAACCCGCGCTGTAAGCCACCGGAATGCCGGCACGGCGAACCGCTCTCTCAACGGCCCGCGAGATGTCGCGGTGGCTGGTGAAGCGCAGGCGGCCGCGCTTGGCGTAACGCACACGCAGGCGCTGCACCGTAGGCGCGGGCGGGGGCCCTTCGGGAACAGGTTTCAGAGCTTGTCGTCCTTCCCTTG
This sequence comes from Nonomuraea sp. NPDC048882, assembly GCF_040649755.1. Taxonomy (NCBI): domain Bacteria; kingdom Bacillati; phylum Actinomycetota; class Actinomycetes; order Streptosporangiales; family Streptosporangiaceae; genus Nonomuraea; species Nonomuraea sp. NPDC048882. The sequence goes on along the minus strand of NZ_JBEZGB010000004.1, from coordinate 13,622 downwards.
TAAGAGTTCCTTCGTCTCAGGATAAGCCGCTCCGGCGTATGTACGTGTACGCCGTGACACGGCTCGCCCACTGAGCGCGCTAGACCACCGTAAGAGGAAGGAGTTTCCGCCCCGTCGGACCGATCTGAATTTCTGTGCCCATGGTCGGGCATACGCCGCAGTCGTAGCACGGAGTCCAGCGGCAGTCCTCGACCTCACCGCCGGACACGGCCTCCTGCCAGTCCTGCCACAGCCATTCGCGGTCGAGCCCGGCGTCGAGGTGGTCCCACGGCAGGACCTCGTTCTCCTCACGCTCGCGCGTGGTGTACCAGTCGACGTCGACGCCCGCCTTCTCCGCCGCCGCCATCCAGCGCTCGTAGGAGAAGTGCTCGCTCCACCCGTCGAACCGGCCGCCGTCCTCCCAGACCGCTCTGATCACGGCGCCGACCCTGCGGTCGCCCCGCGACAGCAGACCCTCCACGATGGACGGCTTGCCGTCGTGATAGCGGAAACCGATCGCCCGGCCGTACTGCTTGTCGCCTCTGACCGAGTCGCGCAGTGCCTTGAGCCGCCGATCGACGGTCTCGTGGTCGGCCTGCCCGGCCCACTGGAACGGGGTGTGCGGCTTGGGCACGAAGCCGCCGATGGAGACCGTGCAGCGGATGTCGCGGCTGCCGGTCGCCTCGCGGCCCGCCTGGATGACCTTCTTGGCCAGGTCGGCGATGCCGAGGACGTCTTCGTCCTCCTCGGTGGGCAGCCCGCACATGAAGTAGAGCTTGACCTGCCGCCACCCTTGCGAATAGGCGGTGGAGACGGTGCGGATCAGGTCTTCCTCGGTGACCATCTTGTTGATCACCTTGCGCATGCGCTCCGAGCCGCCCTCGGGCGCGAACGTCAGACCCGAACGCCTGCCGTTCCTGGAGAACTCGTTGGCCAGGTCGATGTTGAACGCGTCGACCCTGGTCGAGGGCAGCGACAACGAGGTGTTGGTGCCCTCGTAGCGGTCGGCGAGCCCCTTGGCCACGTCGCCGATCTCGGAGTGGTCGGCGGACGACAGCGACAGCAGGCCGACCTCGTTGAAGCCGGACTCCTTGATGCCGTTCTCGACCATCGCCCCGATCGTGGTGATGGACCGCTCACGCACCGGACGGGTGATCATGCCCGCCTGGCAGAACCGGCATCCGCGCGTGCAGCCGCGGAAGATCTCCACACTGAACCGCTCGTGCACCGTCTCGGCCAGCGGCACCAGCGGCTTCTTCGGATAGGGCCACTCGTCGAGGTCCATCACCGTGTGCTTGTGCACCCGCCACGGCACGTCGGCCCGGTTGGGCGCGACCCGCTTGATGCGCCCGTCGGGGTGGTAGTCGACGTCGTAGAACTTCGGCACGTAGACCCCGCCGGACTCGGCCAGCCGCATCAGCAGCTCGTCGCGACCGCCCGGCCTGCCCTCCGCCTTCCACTCACGGATGACCTCGCTGATGGCGATGGAGATCTGCTCCCCGTCACCGAGCACGGCCGCGTCGAGGAAGTCGGCGATCGGCTCCGGGTTGAAGGCCGCGTGACCGCCCGCGAGCACGATCGGATCGTCCTCACCGCGATCCACGGCCAGCAACGGAATGCCGGCCAGGTCGAGCGCGGTCAGCATGTTGGTGTAGCCGAGCTCGGTCGAGAACGACACTCCGAGCACGTCGAAGGCACGCACCGGCCGGTGCGCGTCGACCGTGAACTGCGGAACCCCCTCGGCCCGCATCAGGGCCTCCAGATCGGGCCAGACCGCGTACGTCCGCTCGGCCAGCGTGGCGGGAAGCTCGTTGAGAATCTCGTAGAGGATCGCCACACCCTGGTTGGGCAGCCCGACCTCGTAGGCGTCCGGATACATCAACGCCCAGCGCACGTCGGCGGAATCCCAGTCCTTGACGGTCGAGTTGAGCTCACCTCCGACGTACTGGATGGGCTTCTGCACCTTGGGCAGCAGCGCTTCCAGGCGGGGGAAAATCGACTCGACAGACATACGCTCCAGGGTAGCGGCGATCAGACGGTGACACGTCCCCGACCACCCACGCTTGTCGCGGTGTCTGTGAGGCCATCTGCGGGAGGCCCGACGCCGATGCGTGTGAGGACGTCTGCGGGAGGTTCGACGCCGGTGTGTGTGGAGGACGTCTGCGGGGGGTGTGGCGCCTGTGCGGACGTCTGCGAGGCCGCTTGCCGCGGTGTCCATCGCGATGCTTGTCGCGATGTCTGTCGCAACGGTTCGCGGTGCGTCGAGGACGCTTGCCGCGGCACCGGCCGCACTGGCAGCACCTGCGGGACGCTTCACCTTTGCATCGGATCGTCTGCGAGTGGTCTCCGATGCTCTGCCCGCTATCGCTGAGTGGCTGCGAGCGTAGCTGTGCGGCCGCTTGGGCATCTTGTAGCCCCCAGCGGGCCGCGTCCCGGCGACGTGTTGCTGTATGGACGGTGTGGTGGCCTGGTGAGGCGTTGTCGTTCGGGCGCGTGGTCAGGTGGTGATGGTTCCCGGCTGGGGGGTTACTGGCGTGGGTCGTGCCTCACTCCTGACGTGTGTAGTGCCCCCGGCCTTGCGCTGGTCCAGGGTGTACTAGCTTGCGTAGTGCCCCACCCCGTGACTGAGAATGCCGGGGAGGGGCCGAGAGGCCCCGCACGCGCCAGCCCCCGCAGACGCCCTCAGCGCCACCACGCAGCCCTTCATAGACCCTCGCGGGACATCGCAGGCAGGCGTCACCGCAGGGCGGCGCCAAGGAGGACCTGTCTCCTCACTCGAACGACTGTCTTCGCACCCTGATGGCCTGCAGCAACCCGACCGCGATCAAGTTCGCGAACGTGGCGGTGCCCCCGTAGGACACGAACGGCAGCGGCAACCCCGTGATCGGCATGATCCCGATCGTCATCCCCACATTGATGAACGTCTGGAACGCGAACCAGCACACGATCGTGCCCGCCACCAGCGTCCCGAACCTGTCCTCGCACTGCCTGGCGATCTTCAGCCCGCGCAGCAGCACCACGCCGAGCAGCAGCACCACCGTGACCGACCCCAGGAAGCCGAACTCCTCCCCCGCCACCGTGAAGATGAAGTCGGTGTGCTGCTCGGGCACGAACCGTCCCGTCGTCTGCCCGCCCCCGAGCAGCCCCTTGCCCAGGAGCTGTCCCGAGCCGATCGCGATCATCGATTGCGTGCTGTTGTAGCCCACCCCGCGCGGATCCACGCTCGGGTCGACGAACGCGGTGAACCGCGCCACCTGGTACGGCTCCAGCATCTGGAAGTAGAACACCGAGAACATCCCGACGCACGCCACCAGCGTCAGCGCGCCGATCAGCCGCTTGCGCACGCCCCCGATGATCAGCCCGGCGGCCGTGATCACCGCCAGCACCATCGCCGTCCCCAGGTCGGGCTGGAGCATGACCAGGCCGATGGTGAGCGCGGCGGCGAACAGCGAGAGCATCACGTCCAGCCCTCGTGGCCGATCGGTGCCCTCGGCCGGCTGGGCCAGCAACATCGCGATGATGAGCAGCAGCCCCACCTTGGCGAACTCGGACGGCTGCACCGCGAACCCGCCGCCGAGCAGGATCCACGAGTGCGACCCGTTGATCGTCGCGCCCAGCGGGGTGATGACCAGGACCAGCCCCACCACCGACAGCAGGAACACCACCGGCGCGTACGCCCGCATCGCCCGATGGTCGACCATGGCCACGAGCCCGCACAGCACGAGCCCGATGGCCTCGTTGAGCATGTGTTTCTTGACCAGCCCCGTCGCGCCCGGCGCCCAGGTCCTGGTGGACGACCACACCAGCAGCGTGCCGATCACACACAGCCCGGCCACCGCGACGAGCATCAGCCCGTCGAGCCGCCGCACCGTCGAGTTCTCGCGAGCCATCCGCCGAAACAGCGAGGGCCGCCGAACGGCCACCGTCCGCGCGTTCACCGGCCACCTCCCGTCACGTCAGCGCCGCCTGACCCTCTACGCCAGCAACCCGCCACACCCGTAACGGCCAACCGCCGGCCTTCCGCCACACCCGTAGCGGCCGACCGCCAGCCTTCCGCCGCATCCGCAACGGCCGACCAAACCCACCCATCCCACCCACTTCTCGGTACGGCCGACCACCCACGCCCACCTCCCACCACGTCCGCGGCAACCGACCACCCGCGCACATTTCCCGCCACACCCGCGACAGCCGACCACCCGCCCACACTTCCCGCCACACCCACCGCGGCCGGCTGCTCGCGCCCACTCATTCCCCGGCCACCGTTCCGTCAGGCGCGAACTGCGGAAGCCGGGTGGTCAACCGCCCGCCCGGCACCGCGGGCTTGCGTTTGATCCCGTAGATCCCCTCGTAGATCTCCCGTACGGCCGGAGCCGCCGTCTGTGCGCCCATGCCGCCCTGCGACACCATCGCAACCACCACGTACTGCGGATTCTTCGTCGGCGCGAACGACGCGAACCACGAGGTGTCCTTCTTGCCCCATACCTCCGCGGTGCCGGTCTTGCCGCCCACCCGGACCTTGTTCATCGGGAACCCGGCGAACGCCCCGGCCGCCGTGCCGTCCGCGGCCACCTGGCTGAGCGCGTTCTTGATGTAGAGGCGCTCCTTCTCGCTGAGCGGCAGTTTGCCCACCACCGGCACCGGAATCTTCCTGACCACCGTGCCGTCCGGCCGCACCTGCGCCCACCCGATGCGCGGGCTGCGTACCTTGCCGTCGCTCACCAGCGCCATGTAGGCCCTGGCCAGCTGCATGGGCGTGACGAGCACGTCGCCCTGCCCGATGGAGAAGTTGGCGGAGTCACCGGGCCGCAGCAGGAACCCCTCGGTGCAGTTCTCCAACGCCAGCCGCTTGAGGAACTCGGCCCGCGCCCTGTCCTTGACCTCCGGATAGCCCTTGCGGGAGCGCTCGCAGTTGATCGCGCTCGTCCTGTTCCACAGGTCCTTCTTCCAGGCCCGGTCGGGGATGCGGCCGCCCGACTCGCCGGGCAGATCGACGCCGGTCGGGCTGCCGAACCCGAAGGCCCGCGCCATGTTGGCGAAGATCTCCTTGGGCGGCTTCTTCGGCGTGCGCCCGCCGTCCTTGAGGTACTGCTCGTACGCGGCCCGGTAGAAGATCGTGTCGCAGGACTTGACCAGCGCCGTGTGCAGGCTGAGCGTGCCCAGCGCGATGCCGCGGAAGTTGTTGAAGGCCCGCCCGCCCACGGTGTAGGAGCCGGGGCACGAGTACGTCCCGTTGAGCGGGTAGCCCGCGCGCAGCATCGCCGACACCGACGAGACCTTGAACGTCGAGCCCGGCGCGAACTGGCCGTTGATCGCCCGCGACACGAGCGGTTTGCCGGACTTCTCCGACAGCAGCCACTGGTAGCCGCGCGCCGAGATGCCGCCCGCCCAGATCTCGGGGTCGTAGTTGGGCGCGCTGGACAGAGCCACGACCCGCCCCGTACGCGCGTCGAGCACCACCGCGGCCCCACCGTCCGCGCTGGGCGCGGACTTCATCGCCTTCGCCAGCGCCTTCTCCACGACCATCTGCACCCGCAAGTCGATGCTGGTCACCAGGTGGTCGCCGGGAATGGGGGTGGTCTGCTCCTCGACGCCGAGCGCCTTGCCCATCCGATCGACCTGCACCCTGCGCAGCCCGGCCTTGCCCCGCAACGCGTCGTCGTAGACGTATTCGAGCCCGTCGCGCCCGGCCAGGTCGACCCCGGAGAAGCTGGCCTTCAGCCCCTCCCGCTTCTCCAGCTCCGCCTCGGTGACGGGCTGCAGGTAGCCGAGCATCTGCGCCCCGGCCCTGCCGCCGGGATATTGCCTGACGGAGTGGATCTCCGCGGTCACCCCGGGAAACTCCTCCTGCCGCTCCAGGATCTGCAGCGCCTCGCGCGTGTCCACCTTCTCGTCCAGCGGAACCGGCTGGTACGGCGACCCCGTCCAGCACGGCTTGCCCACCCCAGGACCGCAGGGCGTGATGCGCTGCTGCAGGTCGGCGACCGGCCGCCCGAGCACCTCCGACAGCTTGGTCAGCACTTTGACGCCGCCGTCCTTCATCCGCGACAGCCTCGTCCTGTCGACGGACACGACCAGAGCGGTCTTGTTGCGCACCAGCGGCCGCCCCTTGGAGTCCAGGATCTGGCCTCGGACCGCCGGCACGATCACCGCCCGGGTCCTGGTCTCGGTGGCCCGCGTCACGAACTCCTGCCCGCGCACCACCTGCACCTGCCACAGACGCACGGCCAGCACGACGAGCAGCGTCAGCACGAGTAGGTGAAGCACCAGCAGCCTGGCACGCATCCTGATCATGTCGAGAACCTCGCCTGTCTGCCGCGCGTGGTCAGCCAGATCACGATCGGCGACACCAGCAACGTGTAGACGATCGTGACCGGCACCTGTTCGGTCAGGGTCGACAGCGTCACCCGCGGATCGCCGATCAGCCCGCCCACGGCCGCCGCCAGCAGGGGCGCCATCAGCACGCACAGAACGACGGTCGTGGCGGGCCCGCCCGCCCCCCGCCCGGCCACGTAGCCGGCCAGCGCCAGGACGAACGCGTACTGACCCACCAGGTGAGCGGACGGCGGCATGACGTCGACCAGCAGCCCCGTGCAGAACCCCAGCACGGCCCCGGAGGACGGCCCTCGGACCAGTGACGCCCCGATGACGGCGAGCAGCACGAGATCAGGCGCGCCCCCGGCGGGTAGCGGCACCCGGTTGACGAGCATCACCTGGGCCAGCAGCGCCAGCACCACGGAAACCCCGCCGATCACGCCGCCCCCTCACCGCACGCCGAGAACCCACGCACCGCATCGTCCGAACGCCCCCACCCCCACCACCCGCGACCCGCGAGTCGCACCCGCCCCAGCCCCACTCGACCGCCCCGCCCCGGCAGCGGACACCTCACCTGGCCGTCCCGCCCCAGCCCCGGACGCCCCACCTGGCCGCCCTGTTCCAGCCGCTCGCGCCACATCCGGCCGCCCCGCTCCAGCCGCTCACACCACACCCGGCCACCACTCCGCCTCGAAACGCCGTCCGGCCACACGCGACGAGCCCTCCCCACGCCGACGCCCCCAGCCCACCGCACGCGGCCGTCCCGGCTTGCGATCACCGCGCCCGCTCCTTGGCCGGCAGCACCGCGTCACGCGGATCCCGCTTGGGCGCTTCCACCACCACGCCGACCACGTCGAGCGCCGTCAGATCCGCGTACGGCCGCGCGTACGCGATCCGGGTCAGCTCCCCAGGCGTCGACTCCACCCGTTCGATCACCCCGATCGGCACTCCGGCCACGTACGGCCGCCCGTGCTGCGACCCGAAGCTCACGATCCGCCCGCCCCTGCTCAGCGGTGCCGTGGAGTCGAGCAGCCGGAACTGGACGAGCCGCCCGTGCTCGCCCACCCCGTGGACGACACCGATCTCCTTGCCGCCTTCCAGCCGCGCCCCCGCGGCCGAGGCGGGATCGCTCAGCAGCACCACGGTCGACGTGTGAGCCGACGCGTGCAGCACCCGGCCGACCAGCCCGTCTCCGTTGAGCACGGTCATCTCGGACCGCACCCCGTCGTCGGCGCCGACGTCGATCTGCACCGCGTCCTCGAACCCCGGCTGACCCCGCCGCGCGATCACGCTGCCGGTGACCACTTTGTATCCCCCGGTCCCGGCCAGCCCGAGCAGCTGCTTGAGCTGCTTGGCCCGGTCGGCGTCGAGCTTCCCGGCCAGCAGGCCGGCCCGGAGCTCGGCGTTCTCCTCCTTGAGCGCCTCGATGCGCTGCTTGGCGGCCGGCGCGGTCAGGATCGCGTGCACGAACCCGCCCACCGGTCTCACCACGCCGCTGCCGAACTGCTCCGCCGTGCCGAACAGGTAGGCCCCGGCCGCGCGCAGCGGGCGCAGCGGCGAGCTCTCGCCGGTGCGGTGGTCGACGGTCAGGATGACCAGTGCGGCGGCGAGCAGCACTCCCAGGATCAGCCGGGCACGGCGCGAGTCTCTCATCAGTGCCGCGACTCCGGCACCAGGACCTGCTGGAGTGCCTCGAACTCCTCGGCGCACTTGCCGGAGCCGATGGCGACGGAGTCGAGCGCGTTGTCGACCAGGTGGACCGGCATGCCCGTCTCGGCCTTGACCCGCTCGCCGAGCCCCTTGAGCAGGGCGCCCCCGCCGGTGAGCGCGATGCCGCGGTCCATGATGTCGCCGGACAGCTCGGGCGGGCACTTGTCGAGGGTGGTCTTGACGGCATCGACGATGGCGTTGACCGGCTCCTCGGTGGCCTTCCTGATCTCTTCGCTCGACACGATGATGGTCTTGGGCAACCCGCTGACCAGGTCACGCCCGCGGACCTCCGCGTGCGACTCCTCGCCGAACGGGCACGCCGAGCCGATGGCGATCTTGATCTCCTCGGCCGTGCGCTCGCCGAGCATCAGCGAGAACTCCTTCTTGGCGAACGCGATCACGGCCTGGTCGAGCTCGTCACCGCCGATCCTGATGGACTGGCTCGTGACGACGCCGCCCATCGAGATGATCGCCACCTCGGTGGTGCCGCCGCCGATGTCGACCACCATGTTGCCGGTCGGCTCGTGCACCGGCAGCCCGGCCCCGATGGCCGCGGCCATCGGCTCTTCGACGATGTAGACCCTCCTGGCTCCCGCCTGGTAGCCGGCCTCTTTCACCGCCCGCTGCTCGACGCTGGTGATGCCACTGGGTACGGCGATGATGATGCGCGGCTTGGCGAAATGACGCCGTCGATGCACCCTTTGGATGAAATATCGCAACATCCGTTCGGTGACGTCGAAATCGGCGATCACGCCGTCCTTCAGCGGACGGATCGCGATGATATTGCCAGGCGTACGACCGATCATCCGCTTGGCCTCGATGCCGACCGCAACGATCTTGCCGGTCACGGTGTTGATCGCGACGACTGACGGCTCATTGAGCACGATGCCGCGGCCACGCACGTAGACCAACGTGTTGGCGGTGCCAAGGTCGACCGCCATGTCACGGCCGAGGAACGCGAGCTTGCTGCCCATGGGGAACGGAGCCCTCCGTAACGTCGTTCGCGAATGACTACGGATCGAATTCGAATCGTAACGTGACGTACCCACCGATGCGCGCAATGAGCCATCGCGCCCATCAAAAATCTCCAGCCCCTAGCTCAACCGCAATTTTGCCCGGATTGCACCACAACATCCGACAGCGCGCTGGAACGATCCAACATCCAATCCAAAGAAACCCTACGGCAAGCCCCCGACAAAAACCGGCTCAAGAATCGCGGTCACAGACCAGGAAATCCGCGCGAGCCCACCCCGGAACCCTACGAGAAAGGACCGACAGAAAAAGCCGCGCGCCCGCACAGCCGGAGCTGCGCGGGCGCGGAGGAGGCGGAAGCGACTAGAACCTGTCCGGGAAGAAGATCTTGATCTCCCTCGCGGCCGACTCGGGCGAGTCGGAGCCGTGGACGACGTTTTCGCCGATCTCGAGGGCGTGGTCGCCGCGGATCGTGCCGGGCGCCGACTTCACCGGGTCGGTGGCGCCGGCCAGCGCGCGGAACGCCTCGACGGCGCGCGGGCCCTCCAGCACCAGGGCGACGAGCGGCCCCGAGGTGATGAACTCGACGAGCTCGCCGAAGAACGGCCGCTCGGAGTGCTCGGCGTAGTGGGCCTTGGCGGTGTCGGCGTCGAGGGTGCGCAGGTCCATCGCCACGACCTTGAGGCCCTTGCGCTCCACACGGGCGATCACGTCACCGATGAGGCCGCGCTTAACCCCGTCGGGCTTGATCAGGACAAGAGTGCGCTCGGACACTTGGAGTTCTCCTTCGAACATGGTGGGGTCACGGCGGCAGGCACCGGCCTGGCCGCGAGGACGCTTCGCGGGGCACGCGCCCGCGCGTCGCCGTAGCAGGGCCCTCAGCTTACCGTCCCGAGCCCCTGCCCTAGTTTCCGTACGCCGGAAGCCTACGCACAAGCCGCAAGCCCGCAGAAGCCGGAAACCTACGCGGAAGTGACGTCCTCCGGCGACTGCCCCTGCGGCGGCACCGCGGGCGGCACCCCACCCGCCCCCGCCGCCGACCCTCCGGCCGGCCCGGTCACCGAGGCGCCGATCCGCGGGATCGCCACGGTGGACGGCTCGTCGTCACCGTCCGCCCGTACCTCCTCGTCACCGTCGGGCCCTCCGAGGCCGTCTCCCCGTACGAGCAGCACGTCCGCGGGAGGCAGCCCCGCACAGGGGACGCCCGGCGGCGCCTCGGGCCCCTCCGGCTCGTCGGCCAGGACCCCGCGCCCAGGGCGACGAGCCATCACGGCCGCAAGCACGATGATCATCACCAGCAGGAACCCGCTGGCCAGGGCCCACCAGTGCAGCGCCCCCACGAAGCTGTCGACGAGCTCCTGAGCCGACCGCACGCCGTCCAGCATCGCCATCTGCACCCCGGTGCCGAGCAGGAACCCCGCCAGCACCCCCGCGCACCCCAGCGACAGCGCGGACATGGCCGCACCGGCCCCGACCCCTTGCAGGGCCGCCGTCACCGCCACCGCCGCACCCACCGCGAGCAGGCTGAACGGCACCGTCAGCACCATCCCGTCGGCGGAGGGCACCACGAGCCGCACCGAACAGAGCCCGGCCACCATGGCCAGCAGCCCCAGCGACGCCACCCGGCGCCCCGCACCCCGCGCGAACAGCCGCACGCCCACCGACGCCACGATCGCGAGCACCCCGGCCACCACGTACGGCACCCACAGCCCCCGCAGCCCCGGCCCGCCGAGCCCGCCCATCTCCACCAGCGTCACCTGAGCGGCGCTGGGCAGCAGCACCGCGCCGACCGCCACCATCGTGTACGCCGAGGTACGGCTCTCGGAGCCGCCGATCGAAGCCATCGCGAGCAGCCCCAGGATCGCGACCACCGCCAGCACCATGACGGGAACCGCCCGCCAGCCCTCGGTCGCCGTGCTGATCGCCAGCGCCGCGATGCCCGCCGCGGGCACGGCAGTCAGCAGCAGCCGCCCGCGTTCCTTGACGCTCGGAACGGGCCCGGCGGGCCGCCCGGCCAGCGTCCACGCGACGAGATGAACCGCCGCCAGCCCGAGCGCGACGCCGGTCACCAGCGGGTACGGCTGCAGCGTGACCCGCCAGCTGCTCACCGCGTCGAGCGGCCACAACGCCAGCGCCTGCGCCGTGAGCAGGCTCAGCCCGAACGTGCCCGCCCACAGAGCCCGCAGGACGGAGGCCCGGTGCCACACCGCCGCCAGGGTGGCGGCCAGGATGATGCCGGCGCCGACACCGCGCAGCACGCGTACGACACCGACGAGCAGCTCGGAGCCAGCGTAGCCGCCCCCGGCCTCGGACAGCGCCACCAGCGCCAGCCCGACGAGCAGCAGGTGAGGCGCGGGAACGCGGCGCAGCGCGGCGGCCACGAGCGGGACGGTCAGCATCAGCGCGGGCAGCGAGAGCCCGTTCGTCCGCATGAGCCCGGTCTGGTCGAGGTCGTCCGGCAGCAGCCTGGCGACCACGGAGAGCGTGTTGGGGATCGAGACGACCGCCAGCGGCAGCGACGCCACGACCAGCAGCCCGAGCACGATGTCGAGCAGCCAGGAGTTACTGAGGCGCGCCTGATGCGGCGGCCGTTGAATCGGGGGAACGGCCATGTTGGCCGACTTTAGCGCGTAGTAGCGCCCTCGACACGGCGAGCTACGATAATCGCCGTGATCCACAGCGCGGCGAAGATCACCCCGAGGAAGAACATGGTCGGCACGAGGAAGCCCGTGGCGATCGCCAGCACCTGGACGACGCTGCCGACGACGTACCCGACGGGCCGCTTGAGCATGCCCGCGGCGACCACGCACAGGACGAGCAGACCGATGCCGACCGCCACGGCCAGCCCCGGCTCGACCCCGCCCACGCCGATCGCCACGGGCGTGATGAGGCCCGCCACGATGGCCTCCATGCCCAGCACACTCGCGCCGAGCCGGCGCATGCCCGGGGTGACCTCGAAGTTCATCATGTGCCGTCCGCCTTCAGCAGCTGCCGGGCGTCGCCGGCCGTGACGACCGACCCGGTGATGAGCACACCGGTGCCGCTGAACTCACCCGCGGCGTCGGCGATCCCGATCGCCCTGTCGATGGCGTCGTCGAGCCGCTCGACCACGTGCACGCGGTCCTCGCCGAAGAGCGGCTCGGCCAGGGCCGCGAGCTCCTCGGCGGACATCGACCTGGGCGAGGAGTTACGCGTGACGACGATCTCTTCGAGCATCGGCTCCAGCAGCTCAAGCAGCCCCTCGACGTCCTTGTCACGCATGACGGCGACCACGCCGATCACCTTCGCGAAGTCGAACGCCTCGTGCAGCCCCTCCAGGGACGCCTGCATGCCGCCGGGGTTGTGCGCGGCGTCGACCACCACCGTGGGGGTGCGCCGCACGACCTCCATCCGCCCGGGCGAGGACGCCTGCGCGAACGCCTGGCGGACCAGCTCGACGTCGAGCGGGTCGTCGCCGCCGGTCAGCGCCTCGACCGCGGCCAGCGCGCAGACCGCGTTGCTCGCCTGATGGGCACCGTACAGCGGCAGGTAGACGTCGTCGTAGACGCCCTTGAGCCCGCGGAGCGACAGCAGTTGCCCGCCGATCGCGACCTCGCGGCTCAGCACCCCGAACTCCAGCCCCTCGCGGGCGACGACGGCGCCGACCTCGGCCGCGCGCCGCATCAGCACCTCGGCGGCGGCGAGCTCCTGCTGCGCGAACACCGCCGTGGCGCCGGGCTTGATGATGCCCGACTTCTCCGTGGCGATGCTCGGCAGGTCAGGCCCGAGCCGCTCGGTGTGATCGAGCGAGATGGGCGTGATCACCGACACGGTGCCGTCGGCCACGTTCGTCGCGTCCCAGGACCCGCCCATGCCGGTCTCGATGACGGCGACATCGACCGGACTGTCGGCGAACGCCGCGAAGGCCATCGCCGTCAGCAGTTCGAAGAACTGGATCCGCCGTCCCTGCGTGTCGGTCAGGTCGACATAGGGGATGATCTCCTCGTAGACCTGCGCGAACCGCTCCTCGCTCAGCGGCTCTCCGTCCACGGTGATGCGCTCACGCATCGAGACCAGGTGCGGGCTGGTGAACCGCCCCACCCGCAGGTTGCGCTCCTTCAGCAACGCCTCGGTGAGCCGCGCCGTGCTCGTCTTGCCGTTGGTGCCGGCGATGTGTATGACCGGGTACGCCCGCTGCGGCGAGCCGAGCAGGTCAAGAAGGGCCGCGATCCGATCGAGCGTCGGCTCGAAATCCCACTCGACGCCACGATCCAGGATCGCGCGTTCTACCGCACGATAATCCACCCCTCAACCCTACTGACCGTCATCACCAGTCCGTACGCGGGGCGAACATCCCACGCCCGCCACCCCCGGCCGCAGGGCCCCTCCCTGGGGATGACCTCACCGAAGCCCCCTTGGGGACGGCAGCCCACCAAACCCCCGAACAGCCCCCGAACAGCCCCCGAAGAGTGGCGCAGTCGATGACGTGCACGATCATGTCCACCGCTTCAGGACGCCAGAACAGGGCCCGGAAACGCAAGAAGAGGGTTCCGACACCTGCAACAGGTGTCGGAACCCTCTCCTCAAAAGATTGTCCGGCGGTGACCTACTCTCCCACACCCTCCCGAGTGCAGTACCATCGGCGCAGGGAAGCTTAACTTCCGGGTTCG
>NZ_JBEZGB010000003.1:0-997450 GCF_040649755.1 Nonomuraea sp. NPDC048882 | reverse complement strand
GCACCAGACTTCGGGCTCCGTACGACGAGACCAGATGCCTAGCGACCAGGCCGCCCAGCGTCCCGGTCCCGCCCGTGATGAGAATCGGGCGTTCCAGGTCCAGCACCGGCGGCATCCGCAACACGATCTTCCCGACGTGTCCCGCCCGCTGCATCAGGCGGAACGCCTCCGGGGCCCGCCGCACATCCCACGTCCGCACCGGCAACCGCTCCATCACCCCGTCCCGGAACAGCGCCAGGACCTCGGACAACATCGTGCCGAGCCGGTCGGGTCCGGCCTCCATGAGGGAGTAGAGCAGGTAATGGACGCCGCTGTCGGTCCTGATGTCGGTCTTGCCGAGCTCCAGGAAGCGGCCGTCGGGTTTGAGGAGGCCGAGTGAGGCGTCGGTGAAGTCTCCGGCCAGGGAGTTCAGGACGACATCCATCTGTGGGAAGCGGTCGGCGAACTCCAGGGTGCGGGAGCTGGCCAGGTGGTCTTCGTCCAGGCCGGTGGCCGGCCATTTGGCGGGGCCGGCAGTGCCGTACACCTCCGCGCCGAGGTGGCGGGCGATCTGCACCGCCGCCATGCCGACGCCGCCCGCCGCCGCGTGGATCAGCACCTTCTCCCCCGGCCGGAGACCGGCCAGGTCCACCAGTCCGTAGTACGCGGTCAGGAACGCCACCGGCACCGCAGCCGCCTCCGCGAACGACCACCCCTCGGGGATCGGCGCGAGCAGGCGCTGGTCAGTGACGCCGGAGGGGCCGAACGCGCCGTCCATCAGGCCCATCACCCGGTCACCCACGGCCAGGCCCGTCACACCCGGGCCCACCTCGGTCACCACGCCGGCGATCTCGCCGCCGATCGGCTCGTCGTTCTCGGGGACCATGCCGAGCACGACCACCAGGTCACGGAAGTTCAGTCCCGCGGCCCGTACGGCGACCCTGACCTCGCCCTCCTCCAGGGAGCGGGTGGGGACGGGGACCAGCGACAGGGCGGAGAGGCTGCCCTTGGCGGGGGCGTCCAGACGCCAATCGCCGGTGGGCGGGATGAGGGTGGGCGTGGTGGCGGCGCGGGCCAGCCTGGGGGCGAGCAGCTTGCCCGTGGCGGTGGCGGCGGCGGTGGCGGCGGTGGGGTCGGGCGAGGGGCGTACGGCGAGCTGCGGTTCACCGTCGCCCAGTGCCGCGAGCACCGCGCCGGCGGGCACGCCGCTGCCGTCGGGGTCGAGGTCGAGCAGCGCGAACCGGCCGGGGTGCTCGGACTGGGCCGACCTGATCAGGCCCCACACGGGCGCGGCGGCCAGGTCGGGAACGTCACCGTCCGTCCCGGCGGGCGCGGCGCCTCGCGTGACGATGACGAGCCGCGTGTCGGCCAGCCGCTCCTCGGCCAGCCATGCTTGTACGAGCGCCAGCGCCTCCTCGGCGACCTCACCACCGAGCCGCGCGACATTCTCGCCCGGCTCAGGCGGCGTCGCGTCTGCAGCCGCAGACGCGGGCGCGGGCGCGGGCGCGGGCGCGGGCGCGGGCGCAGACAGCATTGCTGACGGGAGGGCCGCCTGAGGCGCTTGGTCGCCGGTTCCGGTGTCGCGCAAGGTGACGAAGACCGTGCCGGGTAGTTGGTCGGCGGCGATCAGGTCGGTCAGGCCCGTGTAGGCGTGCGCGGCCAGGCCGTACCGCACGAGGGTGTCGGCTCCGGTGCCCAGGGCGGCGACGGGGCGGCCGGCTGGGGCGGGGAGGTCTGGCAGGGGGCTCCACTCGACTCGGTACAGGGAGTCGTGGCGGGCAGGTGCGAGCGCGCTCGCCGAGTTCGGCCGCGAGACGAGGGACTCGACCGTGATCAGCGGCGCCCCGGCTGGGTCGGCGGCGATCAACTGGATGGTGTCGCGGCCCGTGCGACACAGGTGGACGCGGGCCGCCGCCGCGCCGGAGGCGTGCAGGGTGACGCCGGTCCAGGCGAAGGGCAGGGTGACGCCCTGCTCGTCGTCGCCGAGCAGGGCTTCGGCGTGCAGGGCGGCGTCCAGCAGCGCGGGGTGCAGGCCGTAGCGGTCGGCGCCGGCGCCTTCGGGGAGCGCCACCTCGGCGAAGACCTCGCCGTCGCGCAGCCAGGCGGCCTTCACCCCCTGGAACGTCGGGCCGTACCCGTAGCCGGCCGCGGCGAGCCGCTCGTACAGGCCGTCCACCGGTACAGGGACGGCACCTGGAGGCGGCCACGCGGTGAGGCCGACGCCAGCGGAGTTGATCCCCACAGGGTCGGCACCGGCAGAGTCGACACCAGCAGGGGCGACAGCGGCGGAAGCGAAACCGGCAGAGGGGAGGTCGGCGGGGGCGCCGTGTGGGGTGAGGAGGCCGCTGGCGTGGCGGGTCCAGGGGCCTTCGCCGATTCTGGAGTGCACGGTGATCGTACGGGCGCCGTCCGTCTCGGGGCCGACGGCGATCTGCACCTGCACGGCCCCGCGCTCAGGCAGCGGCAGCGGGGCCTCCAGGGTCAGCTCGGCCAGGTGACCGCAGCCGACGTGGTCGCCGGCCGCGATGGCCAGCTCCACGAACGCGGTGCCGGGCAGCAGCACCGTGCCCGAGGCGGCGTGGTCGGCCAGCCACGCCTGCGTGTGCAGGGCCAGCCGGCCGGTCAGCACGATCCCGCCGGACTCGGCGAGCACCACGGCCGCGCCCAGCAGCGGATGTCCCGCCGCCGACAGCCCGGCGGCGGTGACGTCCTCGCCTCCCGCCGAGGCGTCGAGCCAGAAGCGGCGCCGCTGGAACGCGTACGTGGGCAGCTCCACCCTGGTCGGCGAAGTGCCGCCGCCGACGGCGGTGGTCAGGTCGGCGGGGACGCCGTTCGCATACGCCTCGGCCGCCGAGGTGAGGAAGCGCGCGGGCCCGCCCTCGTCGCGGCGCAGCGTCCCGGTGGCGTAGGCGTCCGCGCCGGCGGCCTCGATGGTGTCGCGGACGCTCATGACGAGCACCGGGTGCGCGCTGCACTCGATGAACGCGCCGCGCCCGTCCCGCAGCAGCGCGGTGACGACGTCGTGGAAGGCGACGGGACGGCGGGCGTTGCCGAACCAGTACTCGGGGGTCAGCTCGGCCGTGTCCAGCGCGTCACCGGTGACCGTCGAGTAGAAGGGCACGTGGCCGGTGCGCGGGCGGATCGGCGCCAGCAGGTCGAGCAGGCGGTCGTGCAGCGGGTCCACCTGGTCGCTGTGGGAGGCGACGGTGCTGGCCAGGTGCCGGGCCCTGATCCCCTCCGCCTCGCACTGCGCCACCAGTTCGGCGAGCGCCGCCTCGTCGCCGACGACGGTGGAGTGGGAGGGGCCGTTCCGCGCGCCCACCGACAGGCGGCCGTCCCACTGGGTCAGGCGCCGTTCCAGGTCGGACGCGGGCAGCGCGATGGCGGCGATGGCGCCCTTGCCGACCAGCGTCTCGGCGAACAGGCGGCTGCGCAGCACGATCACGCGTACGGCGTCCTCCAGCGACAGGCCGCCGGCCACGTACGCGGCGGCCACCTCGCCCTGGGAGTGGCCCACGACGGCGGACGGGCGCACGCCCATCGACTCCCACAGGGCTGCCAGCGACACCATCACCGCGAACAGCACCGGCTGCACGACCTCCAGCCGGTCCAGGGCGGCGGGGTCGTGCAGGGCTTCGAGCACGTGCCAGTCCACGTGCCGGTCGATCTCGGCGGCCACCTCGGTCATGCTGGTGGCGAAGACGGGGCTGGTCCGCAGGAGTTCGGCGGCCATGCCGGGCCACTGGGAGCCTTGGCCGGGGAAGATGAACACGGCCTGTGCGCGGGCTTCGGCGCCGGCGTGGGTGGTGCCGAGGACGAGGTTGGGTGCGGGCTCGCCGTCGGCCAGTGCCGTGAGCGCGGACGTCAGGGCGTCAGGGTCGCCTCCGCCGGCGATGACGACGGCGCGGTGCTCCCATGGGGTGCGGGTGGTGAGCAGGGATCGGGCCACGTCAGGCAGGGCGACGGCGGGCTCGGTCACGGTGGGCTCTCCGTCGGGTCGCCCGTCCGGATGTCCGTCAGCGTGCCCGTCGGGCTGCCCGGTGAGACGTCCGGAAAGGTGATCCGCCAGGGCCGCCGCCTGTGCGCGCAGTGCTGCCTCGCTTCTGCCCGACACGGCGAACGGCAGCACGTCAGGCGTGCGGTCGCCGTAGAGCACCGACGCGGTACGCCCGCCGGCCGCTTCATGAACGGTGGTCGCCTCGGCCTCGTCCCCCGACACGGAGTCCAGCTGAGACTCGGGCCCCGTCCCGGACGTCGAATCCGTCCCTGACGCGAGCCTCGTCCCTGACGCGAGCCCCGTCCCGACGGCGAAAAGTTTCTCGGTCGCGGGAGGTTCCTCGATGACGACGTGGGCGTTCGTGCCCGAGACGCCGAAGGACGACACCCCGGCCCGCCTCGGCAGCCCGTTCGCGGGCCACGGCGTGTCCTCCAGCAGCAGCTCCACCCCGCCCGACGACCAGTCCACGTACGGCGACGGCTCGTCCACGTGCAGGGTGCGCGGCAGCATGGAGTGCCGCATGGCCATCACCATCTTGATCACCCCGGCGACGCCGGCGGCGGCCTGGGTGTGGCCGAGGTTGGACTTGACGGAGCCGAGGCGGAGCGGGCCGCGCCCGTCGCGGTCGCGGCCGTACGTGGCGAGCAGGGCGTGCGCCTCGATCGGGTCGCCCAGTTTGGTGCCGGTCCCGTGTGCCTCCACCGCGTCCACCTGGTCGGGCGTGAGGCCGGCGTTGGCCAGGGCCTGGCGGATCACCCGTTCCTGCGATGGCCCGTTGGGGGCGGTGAGGCCGCTGCTGGCGCCGTCCTGGTTGATGGCCGAGCCGCGGATCACGGCGAGCACGGGGTGGCCGTGGCGCAGCGCGTCGGAGAGGCGTTCGACGGCGAGGATGCCGGCGCCCTCGGAGAAGGCGGCCCCGTCGGCGGAGGCGGCGAACGCCTTGCACCGGCCGTCGCGCGACATGACCCGCTGGCGGCTGAACGCGGTGAACGTGCCGGGGGTGGACATGACGGTGACCCCGCCGGCCAGGGCGAGGTCGGTCTCCCCCTCACGCAGCGACCGGCAGGCCAGGTGGAGGGCGACGAGGGAGGCCGAGCAGGCGGTGTCGACGGTGAAGGTCGGGCCTTCGAAGCCGAAGGTGTAGGCGACGCGGCCGGAGACGACGCTGGTGGCGTTGCCGGTGACGAGGTAGCCCTCGACGTCGGCGGGCGCCTTGTCCAGGCGGGGCCCGTAGTCCTGCGGCTCGGCGCCGATGAAGACGCCGGTGCCGCTGCCCCGGAGGGTGGCGGGGTCGATGCCGGCGTGTTCGAGCGCCTCCCAGGCGGTCTCCAGGACGATCCGCTGCTGCGGGTCCATGGCCAGGGCCTCGCGTGGGTTGATGCCGAAGAAGGCGGGGTCGAACGCGTCGGCGTCGTGCAGGAAGTGCGCCTGGCGCAGGTAGGAGGTGTTGGGCGTCTCGGGGTTGTCGTCGAAGAGCCGTTCCAGGTCCCAGCCGCGGTTGGTGGGGAAGCCGGTGACGCTCTCGCGGCCCTCGGCCACGAACCGCCACAACTCGTCGGGCGTGGTGACGCCGCCGGGGTAGCGGCAGCCGATGCCGATGATCGCCAGGGGATCGGCGGAGGCGGAGGCGGAGGCGGAGGCGGAGGCGACCCTGACCTCGTCGCGGCCGGCGGTGTCGCCGTACAGGTGGGCGTGCAGGAAGTCGGCCACGGCCTGCGGCGTGGGGTGGTCGAACGCGAGCGTCATGGGCAGGTCGGCGCCGACGGCCTCGGCGAGCCGGTCGTGCAGCTCCACCGCGCCGAGCGAGTCCAGGCCGAGCTCGCGGAAGCCGCGGGCGGGGTCCACCGTGTCCGGCGGGTCGGGGTGCGTGGTCCGCAGGATGCCGACGGTGACGTCTCGTACCAGCTTGACCAGGAAGCTACGCTGCTCGCTCACTTTTCCGTACTCCGTCGCTCGCTCATGCGTACGTGCGCGTGGGTCTGGCGGGTGGTCCTGCGGGGTGGGCCGGTGGGCCTACTCGTACTTGCGGTGGAACTCGACGCGGGAGATCGACACGACCTCGCCGTCGTGGACGACGACCTCGGCGGGGGCGGGCCGGCCGAGGAACATGACGAGGCTGGCGGTCATCCCGTACGCGCCCGCGTTCGGGATCGTCACGACGTCGCCGGGGCGCAGGCGGGGGACGTCCACGTTCCTGCCGAGGATGTCGCCTGGGGTGCAGAGGGGGCCGGCGAGCGTGGCGGGCTCCAGGGCCTCTCCCGCCTCGCCCGAATCATCCGAGCCCGTGTCGACCTCGACGGTGATGGGCAGCAGGCGGCCGAGCCCGGACATGCCGCCGAGCACGTTGATGCCGGCGTCGAGGATGACGAACCGCCGGCCGCGGCTCTCCTTGACGTTCACCACGGTGCAGACGAGCTCGCCGCAGTCGCCGACCAGGTAGCGGCCGGACTCGACGGCCACCCGCGGCTCGCCGTCGCGCCAGCCGGGGAAGTGCTCGTCGAGCACCTCCTCCAGCGCGGCCCGCAGCCCGGAGTAGACGGTGCGCTCGCCGTGGGCGAGGTACGGCGCCGCGAAGCCGCCGCCCAGGTCCAGCAGGCCGATGGGCATGCCGGTCTCCTTCCGCAGCCGGGCGGCGGTGGCGGCGGTGTGGCGGAACTCGGCGATGAGGCTGTCTTCGTCCTTGGCGTTGCTGAGCGAGAACAGGTGCACCCCCGCCAGCCGGGTGCCGGGCACGGTGCTCAGCTCGGGCATGAGCGCGGGCAGCGTCTCACTGTCGATGCCGAACTGGGACGGCGCGCCGGTCATCCTGATGCTGGTGGTGCCGCCTGACTCGACGCTGTTGATGCGCAGCAGGCAGTCGGCGACGACGCCGCGCACGGTGGCGGCGGCGCCGACGTGACGCAGGTCCGACGGCGACTCGACGGAGAACGTGCGCACCCCGGCGTCGAGGGCGACGGCGAGTTCGTCGTGGGTCTTGCCGGGGCCCGTGTAGAGGATCTCCGAGGCGTCGAACCCGGCCGCGAACGCCGCGTCCAGCTCCCCGGTCGAGCTGATCTCGGCGCGCGCGCCGCGTTCGCGCAGGGTACGGCCGATCTCGGGGTGGGGGTTGGCCTTGAGCGAGAAGTAGCGGGTGACCCCGTCGGGCAGCGCGGCCATGAGGTCGTCATGGGCGGCGGCGACCCGGTCCAGGTCGTAGACGTAGAGGGGGCTTCCGAAGCGGGCCGCGAGGTCGTCGCGGCTGATCGAACGGCTCATCCGAGGGTTTCCTTCAGCAGCTGGGCCAGGCGCCGGCGCTCGTTCTTGCCGTTGAGCGTCAGCGGGAAGGCGGGCAGGACGTGGCAGGCGGCGGGGGTCTTGGCGGGTTCGAGGCGTTCGCGCAGGCCCCGCAGCACGTCCTGCGGCCGCAGGTCGCTCTCGACGAAGATCACCAGGTCGTGGCCGTCGCCGGGCGGCAGGGCGGCGGCGGCGCGCACGCCGGGCACGTCCATGGCGGCGGCCTCGATCTCGACGGTGCTCATGCGGGCGCCGCGGCGCTTGAACATGTCGTCGCGGCGGCCTTCGAAGTAGAGGAAGCCGTCCTCGTCGAGGTGGCCGTGGTCGCCGGTGTGCAGGCGGGTCTCGCCCGTCTCGGGGTCGGGGCGGTAGACGGCGGCGGTGAGCTCGGGCGCGCGCCAGTAGCCGGCCATGACGTTCGGTCCGGAGACGACGATCTCGCCGCTGACGCCGGGGGGCACGGGGCGGCCGGCGGCGCCGAGGACGGCGACGGTGGTGCCGGGCAGCGCCCTACCTGACGAGCCCGGCCGCTCGTCGCCGAGCTCCGGGTCCATGATGGTGACGCGCTTGCACTCGGTGATGCCGTACATGCGCACCACCGCGGCGCCGGGGAAGCCGGCGCGCAGGGCCTGGATGGTGGTCTCGGGCAGGGCGGCGCCGGTGTTGGTGAACATGCGCACGCGGCCGGGGTCGTGCCCGCCGCGCCCGGCGAGGGAGGCGATCATGCTGCCGAGTGAGGGCACGATGGGCACCACGGTGGCGCCGCACTCCTCGATGGCCCTGAGCAGGCCGAGGTCGGGTTCGTCGTCGGCGAGCACGAGCTCCGCGCCGCCGAGCGCGGCCAGCATGATCTGGTAGAGGCCGTAGTCGAAGGAGAGCGGTAGCCGGCAGTAGACGACGTCGTCGGCGCGGTAGCCGAGCACCGCGTTGATCGCGGAGGCCGCGAACGACACCCGCGCGTGCGGGCACACCACGCCCTTCGGGGCGGCGGTGCTGCCGGAGGTGTAGATGAGCAGCGCCACGTCGTCGGGCCCGACCTTCACCGGGTCGGGCCTGGCGGCCAGTCCGGCCAGGACCTCGATGTCCGTCCAGAGCTCGTCGAGCGACACGACGGGGACGGCGCTCCAGTCGAGCGGGTCCGCGCTCCCGTCGGGCGCCGGGCCCGAGCGGGCGGTCCCGTTGGGCGTGGCCGCGCGGGCGGTGCTCAAGTCGGCCGGGTCGCCGCCGTCGTCGGTGATCAGCACCGCTGGTTCGGCGTCCGCGAGGACCGAGCGCAGGTGGAACGGCTTCATGCCGGGGTTGATCGGCACCGCGGCGGCGCCGGCGCGCCAGATGCCGTACAGCAGGGGGACGATCTCGCGCCGGTTGCGGGTCCTGACGAGAACCCGGTCGCCCAGCCGCACTCCGCCGGCGACCAGCCATCCTGCGACGGCGTTGCTGAGCCGCGTCACCTGCTGGTACGTCAGGGCGCCCCTGGCGTCACGCACCGCCCGGCCCAGCGGGTGGCGGGCGGCGGCCTCGTCCAGCAGGTCGTGGACGAGGCCCGAGCGGAGGGACGGCGTCGTGGCCATGGTCGTTCCTCCATCCATGTCTGGCATCCATGTCCGGGCCCCACGTCCGGCCTTCGGACCTCGCGGGCGGCTTTCCTTATCCCCTGGAGAAAGTAGTCCCGGCGCTTCCGAAGCCACACCCCTAACGGCCCCCTAAGCCTTATGCCTCGCCCCTTAGCACTGCTCCGGCCAGGTTCCGTAGATAAGCCCGGTCCGTTTTTCTGTTGCCGTTCATCGGCAATGCGGCGAAGTGACGATAATGCCGTGGCACGATGCCGTCAGGAAGCGTCTGGCGCAATCCGCGTGCCATTTCGGCCGAGGCCTGTTGAAGACCGGTGTAGAAGACGACGAGTTCGGCGGTGTCGCCGTTGTCGACGCCGACGGTGACCGCGTCCTCGACGCCGCGCAGGCCGCGTACGGCGTGGTCGATCTCGGCCGTCTCCACGCGCCAGCCGCGCACCTGCACCTGGGCGTCGGCCCGGCCGAGGTAGACCAGTTCGCCGCTCGCCGTCCTGCGGGCCCGGTCGCCGGTGTTGTACCAGGTGCGGCCGTCGCGTTCGACGAAGCGGCCGTGGCCGTGCGCCGGATCGAGGTAGCCGGGGGTGAGCTGGGGGCCGGTGATCCACAGCTCGCCCTCGGCGCCTGCGGGCCGGCCGCGCTCGTCGAGGAGCAGGTGGTCGTGGCCGTCGTTGACGGCGCCGATGGGCGCCAGGCCGTTCACGCCGAGTGCGGGCGAGCCGGGCGTCCAGCGGTGCGCGCTGATCGTGATGGTCAGCTCGGTCGGGCCGTAGAGGTTCTCCAGCGTGGCGGCGGGCGCGGCGGCCTGCCAGGCGGCGGCGTCGGCGCACTTCAGCGCCTCCCCGGCGAACAGACTCCAGCGCAGGCCCGGCATCGAGCCGGGGGTCAGGCCGCCGGCCCTGCGGACGGCGCCGATCGCGCCGGGCGTGGAGAACCAGACGGTCACGCCGTGCGCGGCGAGGTAGCCGGGCAGGTCGCGGTAGGCGTGCGGGGGCACGTCGCGCACGTGCGCGCCCGCGCTCCAGGCGCAGAACAGGTCGAACATGGCGCAGTCGAAGGTCAGGTCGAACGTCTGCGAGAAGACGTCGTCCTGGGCGAAGCCGAAGCGCCGCTCCGCCCACGAGAAGTAGGAGCTCAGGTTGCCGTGGGTGATCGGCACCCCCTTGGGCGTGCCGGTGGAGCCCGAGGTGAACAGCACGTACGCCACGTCCTCCGCCTGTACGGGCACCGGCTCGGCCAGCGGCGGGCCTTCGGCGGCGACGGGCAGGCCCAGCTCGTCCGCGGGCCCGTCGGCGACCAGCACGGACACGCCGGCCGCGCGCGCCATCGCCAGCGTGCGGGCCCGGGGGAAGCCGGGGTTGAGCGGCACGACGGTCAGCCCCGCGTACAGGCCGGCCAGGATGCCCACGTACGCGGTCCGGCCGCGCGGGGCCAGCACGCCCACGGCGGTGTGCCCGCGCCCGGCCAGACCGCCGGCCAGCCGGAGCGCCGCCGCGTCCGTATCCGCGTACGTGGCGCTGTCGCCGCCGATCGTGAACGCAGGCCCGCCGGGATTCTTGGCGAGCCCTTTCCTGAATAGCGAATAAAGAGGCCGATTGATTTTCGTGATGGACATCTCCGGATTCCGCCTATACCGTCGATTACGTGAGTCCTACCGAAAGCGAGGAAATCATGACTTCCCCCTGGGACGATAAGTTCGAGACGCTCGTCCGCGGCGCGCTTCCTTTTCTCGGGCCCGGCGAAGAACTGCGCGCCGACACCGATCTGACCGACGCCGGGCTCGACTCGATGGCCATTGTCGAGCTGCTGACGTCCCTGGAGCAGGCGTACGGCGTGCGCCTGGCCGCCGAGGCGCTGACGCGGGAGACGTTCGGGACGCCCGCCACGCTGTGGCGGGCGCTGTCCCTGGCGAGCTGAGCGCGGGCGGGGCCGCCACGGCTCCGCCGCCGTCCCATGAGCACCCCGTCTCCTCAGAACCGACCCGTCAGAACCGGCCCTTCAGGGCCGACCTCGGGTTCACGGCGACCACCGCGAAGTTCCGCGTCGTGACGGGCACCCGGCCGAACAGGCTGTCCTGGCCCGTCACGCAGAGCCGGGTCACCCCGCGCCGCAGCATCGACTCGACCACAGACGGCCAGGACGGCGCCCGGACGAAGGCGTCGAGCAGCAGCGTGCGCACCTGCTCCCCCGTCGTGAGCGCCGCACCGCCGGCGTCGTCCAGCACCGGCAGCTTGGGGTCGGCGAACTCCAGCCCCGCCAGCACCTCCCGCTCGACCGTGCGGCGCAGCGGCGCGAACGCGGCGGCGTGCATGGGCGGGCGCATCGTGTAGAGCGACAGGCCGCCGGCCTTCCTGATCCGCCCGTCCAGCCAGTCCAGCTCGGTGCCGGGCAGCGAGAGCATGACGAAGTCGTGGTCCACGCGGCACGACAGCTCGTGCCAGATCCCGCGCCGTTCCAGGTCGTGCATGATCTCCGCCTGCGCCGGGCCGGGCACGCGGACGAAGGAGTGGGTGACCACGCCGGGGTGGGCCGTGGCGAAGTAGTCCCGCGTGTGCCGGGCGATCTCGGCCGTCATGCGGACGGCCGGCTCGAAGCCGAGCGCCTGCGCGTACGCGGCGGCGGCCTTCCCGCCGAAGCTGGGCCCCACGCACAGCTCGGGGGTGAGGCCGAGCTCGCGTTCGGCCCAGGAGGCCAGCGCCAGGCAGTTCACCAGGAACGCCACCTGCGCGGCCTGGCTGTAGTCGTCGTCCGCCTCGGCGTACCGTTCGGCCACGGGGTAGCCGACCGTGTCGGAGGCGCGGCCGAACAGCTCGCGCGCCACCGGGTCGCGTTCGAGGAAGGCGGCCGCCTCCCCTGCGTCCGTGGGCCCCATGCCGGGGAAGACGAAAGCGGTGCCGCCGCTCATCCGCACTCCTTCAGGTGGTCGAGCAGGACCTGCGTGAACCGCTCCGGCTCCTCAAGGTGGGGGGTGTGGCTGGAGTTCTCGAAGATCTCCCACCGCACGTCGGGGATGAGCTCGAAGTACGGCCGCACGGTCTCCGGAGTGGCCTCGTCGTACCGCCCCGAGATGAGCAGGGTGGGCACGTCGATCTCGGCGACCCGATCCTCCACACCCCAGTCGCGGAGCGACCCGATCACGTGAAACTCACTGGGCCCGTTCATCGCGTAGTAGACGGTCGGATCGTTGTAGATCTCCATGAAGGTGGCCTGAAACTCCTGAGGCCAAGGAGACAGCCGGCAGACGTGGCGGTTGTAGAAGACCATCATCGCCTCGAAGTACTCCCGCGAGTCGGTCGTACCAGCCTCCTCATGAGCCCGCAGCACGTCGTCCACTCCGGGCGGCAGCCGGCCGCGCAGCACCGCCATCTCCTTCAGCCACAGCGGGTACGACACGGGGGCGTTCGCGATCACCAGCCCGCGCAGCCCCGGCGGCCGGGCGGCGGCGTGGGCGGCGCCCAGCATCCCGCCCCACGACTGCCCGACCAGCACGTAGCCGTCACGCAGCCCGAGCCGGTCGAGCAGGTTGTCCAGCTCGTCCAGGAACAGGCGCGGCGTCCAGAAGCCGGGAGGCGCGTCGGGCAGGTGGGTGGAGCCGCCGTTGCCGAGCTGGTCGTAGTGGATCACGGGATAGCCGTGGTCGGCCAGGCCGGCCAGGCCGACGAGGTAGTCGTGGGTGCTGCCGGGGCCTCCGTGCAGCGCGACGACGGCGGGCCCGGCGCCGGGCAGCTCGCCGGTGCGGCGGTACCAGGTCCGGTACGGCCCGAACGGCAGATGGCCCTTCACAGTGGCGGGGCGGGACATCGTTCACCAGCCCCGCTTGATCGTGTCGGCGATGTGCCGGCGCTGCTCGTCGCTCACCCACCACCCCACCGGCACGCACACGACGCGCGGGGCAACGGCGTCGAGGCCGGGCAGGTCGGCGGCGAATCCGCGTACCACGGAGTGCTTGTCGTTGCGTTCGTGCACGTTGCTCGCCATGATCCCGGCCTCGTTCATGCGCTTGACGAACCCGGCCCGGTCCTCGACCTTCATCGGGTAGATCCAGAACGAGTGCGTACGATCGGCCGCCCGCTCGGTGAGCTCGACCCCGGGCACGCCTGACAGCTCGGCGTCGTAGAAGGCGGCGTTCTCCCGCTGCCTGGCCAGCGCCCGCTCGGCCGTGTCCAGGTTGGCCAGGCCGACGGCGGCGTTGATGTCGTTCATGTGGAACTTGTAGCCCCACTCGGCGACGTCGGGCGGGTTGCTCAGCCGGTCGGCGGAGCGTTCGATGCCGAACCAGCGCAACAGCCGGGCCCGCTGGTGCAGCTCCGGCGTCGGCAGGGTCATCGCGCCGCCGTCGCCGCAGGTCAGGTGCTTGATGGCCTGGAAGCTGAAGACGGAGACGTTGCCGTGCGCGCCGATCGGCGTGCCGTCGTAGGTGGCGCCCCAGGCGTGGGCGCAGTCCTCGACGACCGGCGGCCGGAACCCGTGCAGCGCCTCGGCCCGGTCGAGCACGGCCTCCAGCCTGGCCAGGTCCACGGGGTAGCCGGCGAAGTGCACGACCACGATGGCGCGCGTGCTGGGGGTGATCTTCCTGGCCAGGTCGTCGAGGTCCATGGTGAGCGTGGCCGGGTCGACGTCCACCCACTTGATGCGCAGGCCGTTGGCCAGGATCGCCCAGTTGGTGGCCTCCATGGTGAGCGGCGTGGACAGCACCTCGCCGCCGCTCGCCGGCCGGTGGCCGGTGACCAGGCGCAGGGCCAGGGTCAGGCCGGAGGTGCCGCTGTTGACGGTGACGACGCGCGGGTTGCCGACGCGGGCGGCCAGTGCCCGTTCGAACGCCTCGACCTTGGGGCCCTGGCCGACCATGCCGCTGCCGAGCACCTCGGCGGCGGCCGCCGGGGCCTCGGCCGACATGGCGACCTTGAACAGCGGGATCATCGCCGGTCACCGCCCACGGCGAGGCCGTCCAGGCGGGCGTACAGCTCCTGGCAGTCGGTGTAGGCGGGCAGCAGGCCGCGCTCGGCCGCCTCCCGCAGCGTGGGGGCGGCACGGTCCTTCTCCGACATCAGCGGCTCGGGTGTGACGGGCCAGGGCAGGTTCAGCTCGGGGTCGAGCGCGTTGATCTGCACCTCGCGTCCCGGGGCCCACGTGCTGGAGCACAGGTAGACGACGGTCGCCTCGTCGGTGAGCGGGGCGAAGCCGTGGGCGAGGCCCTCGGCCAGGTAGAGCGCCCGCCGGTTGGTCTCGGTCAGCTCGGCGGCGACGTACTCCCCGTACGTGGGCGAGCCCAGCCGGATGTCCACGACGATGTCGATGATGCCGCCCTGCGGGCAGGTGACGTAGCGGGCCTGGCTGGGCAGCGCCACCGCGTGCAGGCCCCGGATCGTGCCCCGCCGCGACAGCGAGCAGTTGACCTGCGCCACGTTCAGCTCGTGGCCGACGTCCCGTTGGAAGGCAGGCTGGCTGAACAGTTCCAGGAAGTGGCCTCTGTCGTCGGGGTAGATCACCGGATCCGCCAGGAAGGCGCCGTCCACGTCCAGTCGGTGCAACTGCATTGGTGTGACCTTTCGAAGGGCCTGGCTGACGTTTCATGGTCGGCCGCGCGCGAGCCGCCGAACAACCCCCTACCAACCCTTATCGTGCGGCCACTCCCCTAAACGGGGGTAACGCCGTTGACCGGCTTCCCCGGCACCCGTTTGATGCGTGTCATGGGAAGGATTCTGCTGGCCGTCATTATGCTGGCCGTACCGCTGCACGTCATTCCGGAGAAACGATTCCAGGTGCCTGGATTACGCGCGCCCGCGGAGATAATCGTGGACCGCTGGGGAGTTCCGCACATTTACGCGGAAAATGATCAGGACCTTTTCCTGGCGCAGGGTTTCAACGCCGCGCGGGACCGGCTGTTCCAGCTCGACCTGTGGCGGCGGCGCGGGCTCGGGCTGCTGTCGGAGGTGTTCGGGCCCGAGCACGCCGAGCGCGACCGCGCCGCCCGGCTGTTCCTCTACCGGGGCGACATGGACCGCGAGTGGGCGGCCTACGGCCCCGGCGCCCGGCAGGCCGCGACCGCCTTCACCGCGGGGATCAACGCCTACGTCGCGCACCTGGAGGAGAACCCGGAGGCGATGCCGCCCGAGTTCACCCGGCTCGGCTACCGCCCGTCCCGGTGGCGGCCCGAGGACGTGGTGCGCGTCCGCAGCCACGGCCTGGCCATGAACCTGTCCACCGAGGTGCTGCGCGCCGCCGTCGTGTGCAAGGCGGGCATCGAGGCCGACCGCAAGCTGTGGCGGCTCCAGCCTGCGCACAAGACGCGGGTGCCGCGCGGGCTCGACCCGTGCGCGATCCCCGCCGACGTGCTGCGCGTCTACCAGCTCGGTACGCAGGGCGTCAGGGTCTCGGGCAACACGCTGGTCACCGAGCCGCGGGCGGTGTCGGAAGGCAGCAACGCGTGGGCGGTCTCACCCGGCCGCACGGCGACGGGCCGGCCGGTGCTGGCCTCCGACCCGCACCGGTCGCTGACCGCGCCCGCGCTGCGGTATCTCACCCACCTGTCGGCGCCCGGGCTCGACGTCATCGGCGCGGGCGAGCCGGCCCTGCCCGGCGTCTCGATCGGGCACAACGGCACGATCGCGTTCGGCCTGACCGTCTTCGCGATGGACCAGGAGGATCTGTACGTCTACCGGACCAAGGGCGGCTCGTACGCGTACAAGGGCGAGTGGGAGCCGTTCCGCGAGGTCACCGAGCAGATCGCCGGGCGGCCGGCGAAGCTGACGTTCACCCGGCACGGCCCGGTCATCGCGACCGACCCTGAGCGCGGCCTGGCGTACGCGCTGCGCACCACGTGGCTGGAGCCCGGCACCGCTCCCTACTTCGGCTCGATGCGTTACCTGCGCGCCCGCGACTTCGGCGGCTTCACCGAGGCCATGCGCACCTGGGGCGGCCCGCCGGAGAACCAGATCTACGCCGACTCCCGCGGCCACGTCGGCTGGGTGCCCGGCGGCCTGGCCCCCAAGCGGACCGGCTACGACGGGCTGCTGCCCGTGCCCGGCGACGGCCGCTACGAGTGGGCCGGTTTCCGCGACGGCCGCGAGCTGCCCCGCCTGCTCGATCCGCCGGCCGGGTTCGTGGCCTCGGCGAACGAGTACAACCTGCCGCCCGGCTCACCGGTCGTCGGCTATGAGTGGGATCAGCCGTTCCGGCGGCAGCGGATCGACGAGGTGCTCTCCGCCGACAAACGCGCCGACGTGCGCGGCTCGGCCCGGCTGCAGAACGACGTGGTGTCCCTGCCGGCCAGGTCGCTGGTGCCGCTGCTGCGCGACCTGACCACGCAGGACCCGTCGGCGGTGCGGGCGCTGGCGGTGCTCAAGGGGTTCGACGGGGTGTGCGCGGTGGACTCCGGGCCGGCCGCCCTGTTCGAGACGTGGCTGACCCGCCATCTCGGCCCCGGGTTCGTCGCGGAGTCGGGGCTGCCGCCCGAGGTGCCCTTCTTCGACCTGCGCACGATCCTGGAGGAGCTGGCGCGCGGCGGCCACGAGGCGCTGATGGTGCGCACGCTGGCCGCCGCCTACGACGACGTGGCGGCCCGGCTCGGCCCCGACCCGGCCGCCTGGCGGTGGGGCGACCTGCAGCGCACGACCTTCACCTCCGCCGCCGGCGACGACGTGGGCCCGTTCCCGCGTGGCGGGTCGGCGTACACGGTGAACGCCTCGACGTATCTTCCGAGCGATTTCCGGCACGTTTCAGGGGCGTCGTTCAGAATGGTGCTCGACGTGGGCGCCTGGGACAATTCGCTGGCGATCAACGCGCCCGGGCAGTCCGGTGACCCGCGCGATCCGCATTATCGCGACCTGGCCGCGTCGTGGCAGCGCGGCGAATACTTCCCGCTCGTTTACGGCCGAGCCGCCGTGGAGTCCGCCGCAGCCGGCCGGATAACGCTGACACCGGTGTCGGGATAGGGGTGGTAAGGGGTTGGTCCGGTCACCGCCCCGCGGTTAGCGTGCATTTGCCTTTACCTCTCCGCGACGAACGGATGACGGCGTTGACGGTCATTGCAGAAAATTCCCGGCTGGATGGCCGCGCTCCCGCCGTCCGCCTGTCCCGCCTGCTCGACCCGGGTTCGGTGACGTACCTGACCGAGAGCGACGCCACGGGTGTGGCGACCGCGCGGGGCAGGATCGGCGGCCGGTCCGTGCTCGCCTTCTGCACCGACGCGGCCGTCATGGGCGGCGCGCTCGGCGCCGGCGGCTGCGAGCGGATCGTGGCGGCCATCGACCGGGCGGCCCGCGAGGGCAGCCCGGTGATCGGGCTGTGGCACTCGGGCGGCGCGCGGCTGGCCGACGGCGTGGAGTCGATGGACGGCGTGGGGCGGGTGTTCGCCGCCATCACGCGGGCGTCGGGCCGGGTGCCGCAGATCAGCGTCATCCTGGGCCCGGCCGCCGGGGCCGCCGCCTACGGCCCGGCGCTCACCGACGTGGTGATCATGGCGGAGCCCGCGCGGATGTTCGTGACGGGGCCCGACGTGGTCCGCAAGGTCACCGGCGAGGAGATCGACATGGAGGCGCTCGGCGGCCCCGCCGCCCACGGCGTCAAATCCGGGGTCGCCCACGTGGTCACCGCGACCGAGGAGGCCGCCTACGCCACCGCCCGCCAGCTCACCGGCCTGCTGGCCGGCCCCTCCCTGTTCTCCCCGCGCACCGCCGGCGACTGCGACGGGCTGGCCGGGCTGCTGCCGGACAACCCCCGCCGCGCCTACGACGTGCGGCCGCTGGTCAAGGCGATCCTCGATCCCGGGCAGCCGTTCGTCGAGCTGCAGCCGCGCTGGGCGCCGAACATCGTGATCGGCCTCGGCCGGCTCACCGGCGGCGCGGTCGGGGTCGTCGCCAACAACCCGCTGCGCAAGGGCGGCTGCCTCGACTCGCTCAGCGCCGAGAAGGCCGCCCGCTTCGTCCGGATGTGCGATGCGCTGGGCGTGCCGCTCGTCGTCCTGGCCGACGTGCCCGGCTACCTGCCGGGCGTGCGGCAGGAGTGGGACGGCGTGATCAGGCGGGGCGCCAAGCTGCTGCACGCCTTCGCCGCCGCCGAGGTGCCGCGCGTGACGCTGGTGACGCGCAAGGCGTACGGCGGGGCGTACATCGCGATGAACTCCCGCTCACTCGGCGCCACCCGCGTCTTCGCCTGGCCCGGCACCAGCATCGCGGTGATGAGCGCCGAGGCCGCGGCCGGCATCGTGCACCGCAAGGAGCTGGCCAGGGCGCCCGAGGCGGAGCGGGCGGCGCTGCAGCGCAGCCTGGCCGAGCGGCTCGACCGCGAGAGCGGCGGCGTGGACAGGGCGCGGTCCCTGGGCGTCGTGGACGAGATCATCGAGCGCACCTCGACCCGGCGCAAACTGTCCGCGGCGCTGGCCGCCGCGCCCTCCAGGCGGGGCCCGCACGCCAACATCCCGTTGTGAACCGGACCGGACGCAAGCAGGAAGCGGACCGGACACGAACCGGCCGGAAGTGAACCGGAAGGACGAAGCGTCATGGATGCCCTGACCGAAGCCGTGCTGAGCGGTGCGAGCCCGGAGGAACTGGCCGCGGCCCCGGTGCCCGGCGACTATCTCGCCGCCCACCTGCGGGTGGAGGACGTGCACATGTTCGACGGTATGAACGACGGCGACGACAAGGACGTGCGCAAGTCGCTGCGCGTGGGCACCGTGCCGATGCCGGAGCTGGCCCCCGACGAGGTGCTGATCGCGGTGATGGCCAGCTCGATCAACTACAACACGGTGTGGTCGGCGATGTTCGAGCCGCTGCCGACCTTCGGCTTCCTCGAACGCTTCGCCGCCACCGGCGGGTACGCCCGCCGCCACGACCTGCCGTACCACGTGCTCGGCTCCGACGGCGCCGGTGTGATCGTCCGGGTCGGCGACGGCGTGCGCCGCTGGCGGCCGGGCGACCACGTCGTCATCAGCCCGTCGTACGTGGACGACCAGGAGCCCGCCACGCACGGCGACGGGATGATGGGCGCCGAGCAGCGGGTGTGGGGGTTCGAGACGAACTTCGGCGGGCTCGCCCACTACACGGTCGCGCGGGCCAGCCAGCTCGCGCCCAAGCCGGCCCACCTGACCTGGGAGGAGGCCGCGTCCATCACGTTGTGCGCGGTCACCGCCTACCGGATGCTGATCAGCCATCGCGGCACCCCGATCAAGCTGGGCGACCTGGTGCTGATCTGGGGCGCGGCGGGCGGGCTCGGCGCGTACGCGGTGCAGATGGTGAAGGCGGCGGGCGGCGTCCCGATCGGCGTGGTCGGTTCGGAGCGCAAGGCCGATCTGCTGCGCCGGCTCGGCTGCGACGTCGTCATCGACCGCAACGAGATCGGGCTGGGCGGCCGGCCGCCGGCCACGCCGGGCGAGACGATCGCGGCGGGCAAGCGGCTCGGCCGGGCGATCAGGGCCGCGACGGGCGAGGATCCGCACGTGGTCTTCGACTACGTGGGCCGCGACACGTTCGGCATCTCGACCTTCGTGGTCCGCCGCGGCGGCGCGGTCGTCACGTGCGGATCGAGCACGGGCTTCGCACACGAGTACGACAACCGCTACCTGTGGATGAACCTCAAGCGGATCGTCGGCAGCCACGCGGCCAACCTCCAGGAGACGTGGGAGTGCCTGCGGCTGTTCGCCAAGGGTGTGCTGGTGCCGACGCTGGCCACGCAGTACCCGCTGGAGGACGTCGCCGAGGCGGCCAGGCTCGTCCAGCTGAACGAGCATCAGGGCAAGGTCGGCGTGCTCTGCCTGGCTCCCGAGCCGGGCATGGGCGTGATGGATCCCGGTTTCCGCGCCCGCGTCGGCGAGGATCGTCTGCACGCCCTGCGCGGCTGAGGCGGGAGCGACAACGTGCGTGCCGTGGGAATCGTCGCCACCGGCTCCTACCTGCCCAAGGAAGAGGTGGGCAACGAGGAGCTGGCCGCGGCTGCGGGTGTCACACCGGAGTGGATCGTGGCCAGGACGCGCATCTCGTCACGGCGTTTCGCGGCGGCCGGCGAGAGCACCGCCGACCTGGCCGTGCGCGCCGCGCAGCGGGCCCTGGAGCGGATCGACCCGGCGGAGCTGGGCTACGTCATCGTCTCCACCTCCACGGCCGACACGCCGCAGCCGCCGGTCTCGGTCACCGTGCAGCACGCGGTCGGCGCGACCGGCGCGGCCTGCTTCGACGTCAACGCCGTGTGCAGCGGCTTCGTCTACGGCCTGGCGCTGGCCAGGGACCTGGTGGCCGAGAGCGGGCGGCCGGTGCTGGTGGTGGCCGCGGACGTGTACTCGCGCATCCTGGACTTCTCCGACCGGCGCACGGCCGTGCTGTTCGGCGACGGGGCGGGCGCCGCGGTGGTGGGTCCGGCCCCTGGGCCGCCGATCCTCGAACCGGCGCCTGGATCGGCGCCTTCCGGCTTTCTCGGCTTCGAGCTGGCCTCCGACGGGTCCAGGCAGGGGCTGATCAGGGTGGAGGACGGCTTCTTCCGGATGGAGGGCCGTCAGGTCAAGGAATTCGTCCTGGAACGGGTGCCGCCGGCGCTGGCGGCACTGGCCGCCCGGCACGGGCACAGTCTCTCCGACGTGGACGTGTTCATCCCGCACCAGGCCAACGGCGTCCTGGTGACGGAGCTGGCCGAGCGTGCGGGGCTGGGAGGCGCGCTCATGCCCCGCACGGTCGACCGGTACGGGAACGTGGGCAGCGCCTCGGTCGCGGTGACGCTGGACGAGGCGAACAGGGCCGGCATGTTGCGGCACGGGGATCTGGTGCTGCTGGCCGGGTTCGGCGGCGGGATGGCGATCGGGGCGGGCCTGCTGCGGTGGGCGGCGCAGGAGGAGGAACGATGAACCAGCCGGAGAAGATCGGCGTGGTCGGCTGCGGGCTCATGGGAGCCGGCATCGCCGACGTGTGCGCCCGCGCGGGCCTCGACGTCCGCGTGGCCGTCCAGTCCCCCGCCGCCGGCGCGCGCGGGCTGGAGCGGGTGACCCGCTCGCTCGGCCAGGGCGTGCGCAAGGGAGCCATCACCACGGAGCAGCGGGACGCGGCGCTGGCGCGCGTCTCGTTCACCACGGACCTGCACCAGCTGGCCGACCGGGAGTTCGTGGTCGAGGCGGTCCCCGAGGACGAGGCGCTGAAGCTGCACGTGTTCGGCGAACTCGACAAGATCATCGAGGATCCGCAGGCTGTTCTGGCCTCCAACACCTCCTCCATCCCGATCATCCGCCTGGCCAGGGCCACCAGCAGGCCCGAGCGGGTGATCGGGGTGCACTTCTTCAGCCCGGTCCCGCTGCTGCCGCTGGTCGAGCTGGTCGCCTCGCTGCTGACGGCCGAGCGGACCCGCGAGCGGGCCGCCGCGTTCGTCTCCGGGGTGCTCGGCAAGGAGGTCATCGAGTCGCAGGACCGGGCCGGCTTCCTGATCAACACGCTGCTGATCCCGTACCTGCTGTCGGCCATGCGGATGGTCGAATCGGGCTTCGCCGACGCCGAGATGGTCGACAAGGGCATGACGCTGGGCTGCGGCCATCCGGTGGGGCCGCTGCGGCTGGCCGACCTGATCGGGCTCGACACCGTCACCTCCATCGCCTCGGCCCTGTACCAGGAGCTCAAGCAGCCGCAGCTCGCGCCGCCGCCGATCCTGCTGCGCATGGTCGAGGGCGGCCTGCTCGGCAGGAAGACGGGCCGCGGGTTCCACGCCTACCCCTGAACGAGGAGAGATTCTTGCCGTACGCCTTCGATCCGGAGCTGGTCCCCTACGCCGAGCTGATCCCGTCCGTGCCGCTGAGCGAGGTGATCCGGCGGGACGGCCCGCCGCCCGACCCGGCCCTGCTGGCCGAGATCGAGCGGCGGCTGCCGTCGTACACGCCGCGGCGCGAGGTGACGGTCGAGGACCGGCGCGTGCCCGGCGAGGTGCCTGGTGGGGTGCCGGTGCGGGTCTTCCGGCCTCGGGCGGAGGGGCCGCTGCCCGCGATCATCTACCTGCACGGCGGCGGCTTCGTGTCGGGAGAGCTCGACTACTTCAGCGTACGCTGCCTGCGGCTGGCCGACCTGGTGCCGGCGG
This sequence comes from Nonomuraea sp. NPDC048882, assembly GCF_040649755.1. Taxonomy (NCBI): domain Bacteria; kingdom Bacillati; phylum Actinomycetota; class Actinomycetes; order Streptosporangiales; family Streptosporangiaceae; genus Nonomuraea; species Nonomuraea sp. NPDC048882. The sequence continues at coordinate 975,592 of NZ_JBEZGB010000003.1, read as the reverse complement.
TCGTGGTGGCCGTGGACTACCGGCTGGCGCCCGAGCATCCGTACCCGGCGGCGCTCGACGACACGTACGCCACCCTGGAGTGGCTGGCGGGCGCGGCCGGGGAGCTGGGCGTGGACCCGGACCGGATCGCGGCCGCCGGTGACAGCGCGGGCGGCAACCTGGCCACCGCGCTGGCGCTGCTCACCCGCGACCGTGGCGGGCCGCCGCTGCGGTTCCAGTTCCTGGACGTGCCGGTGACCGACGACCGGCTGGCCACGCCCTCGATGCGGGCCTTCACCGACACGCCGATGTGGAACCGGCCCGACGCCGTGCTGAGCTGGCGCTACTACCTGGGTCGTGACGGGATCGCGCCGCCGCACGCGGCGCCCATCAGGGCCGCGGACCTGAGCGGGCTGCCGCCGGCGTTCGTGGCGGTGTGCGAGTTCGACCCGCTGCGTGACGAGGGCATCGCGTACGCCCAGCGGCTCGTGCAGGACGGCGTGCCGACCGAGCTGCACCTCTATCCCGGCGCGTTCCACGGGGCCGCGATCATCGCGGACGTGGCGCTGACCCGGCGGATGAACGCCGACATGGTCGCCGCCCTCCGCCGTGCCCTGCACGGTACGGACAACTGACCGGACGGCCGACCGGGCAGGCGGCGGACCGGCCATCTGATCGGACATCAGACCGGGCGGCCGGACGGCCGGCCCGGCGGACGGTCAGGGAGACGGGACGGTCGCGGCGGCGTGCTCGCGGATCAGGGAGACGATCCGCGGCAGGTGCTCGGTCAGGTAGAAGTGGCCGCCGGGGAAGGTGTGCATCCGGAACGCCCCGGTGGTGTGCGCGCGCCAGGCCGCCACCTCCGCGACCGGCGCCCTGGGGTCGTCCTCGCCCGTCAGCGCGATCACCGGGCAGCCCAGCGCCGGCCCGTCGGTGTGCCGGTAGGTCTCGATGGCCCGGTAGTCGGCCCTGATCGCGGGCAGCGCCGCGCGCATGAACTCCTCGTCCTGCAGCAGCACGGAGGCGGTGCCGCCGAGCGCGCGCACCTCGGCGAGCAGGTCGGCGTCGGGCTTGCGGTGCAGCCCGCGGTCGCGCACGAACGAGGGCGCCGGCCGCCCGGACACGAACAGCCCGGCCGGCGTGACCCCGGACCGCTCCAGGCGCCGCGCCAGCTCGTACGCCACCACGGCGCCCATGCTGTGCCCGAACAGGATCAGCGGCCGGCGGGTCCACGAGCGCACCTCGGCGGCGATCCGGTCGGCCATGTCGGTCACACTGTCCACGCACGGTTCGAGGCGCCGGTCCTGCCGCCCCGGATACTGCACGGACAGCACCTCGGCCCACTCGCCGGCCAGGCGCGCGACGGGCATGAAAGAGCCGGCCGAGCCGCCCGCGTGCGGCAGGCAGAGCAGCACGGCTCCGTCTCCGGGCCGCCGCGCGAAGTGCCGGATCCAGTCGCCAGGTGTCGTGTTGTCGTCCATGAGGCCAATAACATCCTTACTTCGATAGAGCGATAATTTAATATTCGAGGACGCGGACGGGGATCGCAAACCCCTAGTTCGTGCGGTTCCGATAGGGGGCCGCAGCGCGTCTGGTAAAACTCACGAGCCGGCCTCGTACGGCGTGATGAAATGATGAATTACGGCCATCGCGTGATGAATAACTAAGGCATTGCTTAGTTACCGCGAATAGGTACAGAATGTTGAGGGTCTAGACGGATTTGCGACTGTAACTGTGTGCGGGACAGGGTGGATCAGCGCTGCACCTGAGCCACGCACAGGCAACCGGGGAGCCTGATGTTACTGATCGACCGTACCAGCGAATTGTCCCTGCTGAATAGCCAGCTGCACCTGACGGCGCAGGCCGGCGGCCGGGTCGTCGCCATCACTGGGCCGACTGCCGCGGGAAAAACTGAGCTCGTTTACGCCTTCGGCCAGGATGCGGTCAAAGCGGGGGCCACGTGGCTGAGCGCGACCTGTTCACGTACCGATCGTAATTTATCACTGGGGGTGATCAGCCAGCTATTCCACAGCGCCGCGCTGCCGATTGAGCTGGCCTCGCAGGCGGCCGAGCTGATCGAGAGCATGACGTTCGACCGGGCGTGCGAGGAGCCGCCCGCCACCGACGACCGGGCCTGGCTGCACATGACGCAGCGGCTGTGGTCGGCGGTGCTGGAGCTCTCGGACGGCGCGCCGCTGCTGATCACCGTGGACGACGTGGAGCACGCCGATCCGCCGTCGTGGCACCTGCTGCTCCACTTCGTCCAGCGGCTGAAGAGCAGCAACGTGTTCCTGGTGGTGACCACGACCGAGGACACCCAAGGGATGGAGCCGATGGTGGAGGTCGCGCTCACCCGGCACCCGCACTACCAGCGCGTACGGGTCGGCATGCTGCCACCCGACGGGGTACGGCGGATGTGGGAGCAGCTGGCGGGCGGACCGGCCGCGCATGTGCTGGGCCCGCCGAGTCACGCGGTCACCGGCGGCAATCCGCTTCTGGTCAAAGCATTGATCGAGGACTACGTGACCGCCGGCCAGAACGCGGGCGAACTGGTCGTGGGCTACGCGTTCGCCCGCTCCGTCCGCGCGGTGCTGCACCGGGGCGACCCGACCGTCCTCCAGACGGCCAGGGGGCTGGCGCTGCTGGGAGAGGCGGCCGCCCACCTGCTGCCCGAGCTGCTCGGGCTCAGCCCGGTCGCGGTGCGGCAGGCCATGTGCGCGCTGGGCGGGATCGGGCTGCTGGAGTCGGGGGACTTCCGGCACACCGCCGTACGCACGGCCGTACTCGACGGAATGAGCGAGGAGGAGCGCACCGCGATGCACGCGGGCGCCGCGCGGCTGCTGCACGCCGAGGGCGCCGTGCCGTCCGCCGTGGCCAGACATCTGCTGGAGTCCGGCTGGGCCGGCGAGCCGTGGGCGCTGGCCGAGCTGCGGGTGGCCGCCGACCAGGCGCTGCCCGGCGACCAACCGGAGTTCGCGGTACGGTGCCTGAAGCTCGCGATCGAGGTGTGCGCCGACCAGGATGAGCGCACCAGGCTCGTGGCCGCGCTCGCGCGGGCGGAGTGGCGGTTCAACCCCGCCGTGGTCAGGCAGCATCTCGGCCCGCTGGCCGAGGCGGCGCGGGAGGGCCGGCTGTCCTTCGACGACACCACGACCTTGCTGCGCTACCAGCTCTGGCACGGCGCGCTGGAGGCCGCCGGCGACACGTTGCGCGGGCTGCCCGAGCCGGACGACGACGAGGCGGCGCAGCGGCTCACGGCCACCGTGGACTGGCTGGCCACCACCTTTCCCGAAGTCCGGGCCGGGTTTTCGCGCGGGGCCCCGGGCGGCGTTCCTGGCGGTCCTCGTGTCGAGACTCGTGTCGAGACCCGTGCCGAGACCCGTGGTGAGAGCCATGCCGGGCCCCGCACCGGGCGCTGGAGCGCGGCTGGCGGTGAGGGGCCCAGCGAGAGGCCCGGCGAACGGCGGGGTGAGGGGCGGAGTGACGGGCTGCTCGGTGGAGGCGGGCGGCACGGCGCGCGCCGGCCGGGCTCGTGGGGCGTCTGGCCCGCGCAGGGTCCCAGCCTGCTGGCCGCCGTACTGCGTGACGGGCCGGAGGAGGCCACCCTGGACGGCGCCGTACGGACGCTGCAGTCGGTCACGCTCGACGACGCGAACCTCGACACGATGGAGACGGCGCTGTCGGCGCTGATCTACTCCGACCAGGCCGACCGCGCCGAGCCCTGGTGCGACCGCCTGTACGAGGAGGCGGTGCACCGCCGCTCCCCCACCTGGAGCACGCTGCTGGCCGCCGTCAGGTCCGCCATCGCGATCCGCCAGGGTGACCTGATCGCCGCCGAGAAGTACGCCCGCGCCTCGCTGGCCCCGCTGCCGCCACGCGGCCTCGGCGTCTTCGTCGGCCTGTCGCTGGCGGCGCAGATCAGGGCCTCCACGGAGATGGGCCGTTTCGACGAGGCGGAGCAGTACCTGCGCCGCCCGCTGCCGGAGGGGCTGCTGCAGACCCGGTTCGGGCTGCACTATCTCCAGGCCAGGGCGCACCACTACCTGGCCACCGGGCAGGCCCAGGCCGCCCTGCGCGACTTCACGACGTGCGGGACCCTGATGCGGTCGTGGGGGCTGGACACGCCGGGGCTGGTGCCGTGGCGGCACGGCGTGGCGACGGCGCTGCTGCGGCTGGGCCAGCGCGGCAAGGCCCGTGCGGTGCTCGGGCACTCGTACGCGCTGCCGGGTGAGGAGTCGCCGCGCATCAGGGGCATGTCGCGCCGGGTGCAGGCCGCGGCCGGCGACCTGCCGCAGCGGCCCGCGCTGTTGCGGGAGGCGGTGGACCTGCTCCAGACCGGCGGGGACAGGCTGGAGCTGACGTACGCGCTGGTGGACCTGACCCACGCGCTGAACGAGCTGGGCGAGTCGAACAAGGCGCGGCTGGTGGGCCGGCAGGCGGGCAAGATCGCCGACGAGGTCCAGGCGGAGCCGCTGCGCAAGGCGGTCGGCCCGGTGGAGGAGCCGGCCGGGAACGGGGAGGAGGAGTCGATGAGCCTGCTGAGCGACGCCGAGCAACGGGTGGCGTCACTGGCGGCCCTGGGGTACACGAACAGGGAGATCTCCAAGAAGATCTACATCACCGTCAGCACGGTCGAGCAGCATCTCACCCGCATCTACCGGAAATTGGACGTGAAGGGCCGCAGAGACCTGCCCGACCAGTTCCGCCGCCTGCAGATGCGATAACGACCCCCGCCACGCGCCGGGACGTGCTCCCGCACCCGGCAGCACCCGCCCGCCACTCGCCGGAACTCCCCTCATCCGGCGGGAACCGCGTGCCGCCCGGCCCGGATTTCCGCTCTGAAGTGTGTGGAATTGTCCCCCGCGCATTTCCGCGCGGCGACGAGCGGAAATCCGGCCGGGTTCCAGGTCGCGAGTTCCGGGGCGCGGGTTTCGTGTCGCGCGTTCCAGGTCGCGGGTCATGGGTGCACGCGCCCGCTGTCCTCGCCGGACACCACGCCGGCCTCCAGCCGCCGCAGGGTCACCGCGGTCAGCAGCGCGGCCAGGCCGAGCATGCCCGCGGCCACCACCGCCGAGAGCTGCATGCCCTCGGTGAAGGCGGCGCGGGCGGAGCCGAGCACGGCGTCGGCCAGGTGGCCGGGCAGGTCCACGGCCACCCCGGCGGCACCGCCGAGCGTCTCCCCCGCGACCCGTGCCACCTCGGGCGCCAGCCCTTCGGGTGCGACGAACGCCGAACGGTAGACCGCCAGCCCCATGCTGCCCAGCACCGCCACCCCCAGGGCACCGCCCAGCTCGGTGGCCGCCTCCAGCACGGCCGAGGCGGAGCCGGCCCGCTCGGGCGGGGCCACGGCCACCACCAGGTCGGAGGCGAGCGCCTGGACGACGCCGATGCCGCCGCCGAGCAGTGCCAGCCCGGTGATGAGGAGCGCGTCGCCGCTGCCGGGACCGACCTGGGAGAGCGCGACGAAGCCGGCGCAGGCGACGAGCATGCCCGCGGCGATGGTCGGCCCTGGACGGAACTTGGACACCAGTGCCGCCCCCACCAGCGCGCCGACGAGCGCCATGCCGGCGGCGGGCAGGGTGAGCAGGCCGGCCACGAAGGGCCGCAGCCCGAGCACCATCTGCAGGTATTGGGAGACGAAGTAGAACACGCCGACCAGGGCGAAGATCGCCAGGGTGTCGGTCAGCAGGGAGATACCGAAGCCGCGGTCGCGGAAGAGGCTCAGGTCCAGCATCGGGCTGGCCAGCCGGCGCTGGCGCCGGACGAACGCGAGCCCGAAGAGCAGGCCGAGGGCCATGGCGCCGGTGACCTCCAGCACCGCGCCGCCTCCGGCCAGTTGCTTGATCGCGTACACGACGGGGAGCACGGCCGCCAGCGACATCACCGCGCTCCACAGGTCGAACCGGCCGGGCCGTGGGTCGCGATATTCCGGCAGCAGGAGTGGGCCGAGCGCGAGGAGCAGCAGCATGATCGGCACGTTCATCAGGAACACGACGCCCCACCACGCCTGTTCGAGCAGCCAGCCGCCGACGATCGGGCCGAGCACGCTCCCGCCCGCGAAGCTCGCCGCCCAGAGCGCGACGGCGGTGCGCCGCTGGGCCGGGTCGTGGAACATGTTGCGGATCAGCGCCAGCGTGGGCGGCATGAGCGTGGCGGCGGCGGCTCCTTGCAGGGCGCGGGCGACGATGAGCAGCTCGGCGCTGGGCGCGTAGGCGGCCGCGGCCGAGGTCAGCCCGAACGCCGCCGCGCCCCACAGAAGAAGCTTCCTGCGGCCGATCCGGTCGCCGAGGGACCCCATGGCGATGAGCAGGCCGGCCAGCAGGAAGGCGTAGATGTCCACGATCCACAGCAGCTCCGTGCCGGTCGGCCGCAGGTCGAGGCTGAGGAAGGGCACGGCGAAGTAGAGGACGGTCACGGTGATGGAGACGAGGAGCACGGGCAGGACCAGGACGGCCAGCCCGAGCCATTCCCTGCGCCCGGCCTTGGGTGGGGCTCCGTTCACGTTGGCGCTCCTATGTACGGCGTACATCACTAGCGGTATACAGCGTACCCGCTCCTGGCGACCACTCGGCCGGTACAGCTATGAGTGGACCTTGACACCACGGTAGATTGCGATTCTGTAGTCGTACAGAGGCACCGCGTCACATAATTACGTCACGGAGCCGGAACGCTTTCGTCACACACCTCCTGTGTTAGAATTCGTGACCGGAGGACGCCATGCTGACCTGCGCGCAATGTAGTAAGCCCATCGACGCCCCACCCCGCGGGCGGCGGCCCCGATATTGCTCCCGCTCGTGTCAGGCTCGCGCTTACCGGGCGCGGGCGGCCGTCAGGAAGGGCTCTCCCCCTCGGCCCGCCGCCAACGGGGAGATGCCGCCGCGCACCCCGCCCGCCCGGCCGCCCGAGGGCATGAGCGTGCAGCAGATCGTGCAGGCCGCCATCGAGATCGCCGACCGCGAGGGCCTCGACGCCGTCTCCATGCGCCGGATCGCGACGCAGCTCGGGCTCGCCACGATGTCGCTCTACCGGTTCGTCTCCGGCAAGGACGCGCTGATCGACCTGATGGTGGACGCCGTGCACGCGGTGCACGGAGACAACGGCGGCGCCGCGCCCGTGGAGGCGGGCTGGCGCACCCGTCTGGAGTTCGCCGCCCGCCGCGAGTGGGGGATCTACTCCCGGCATCCGTGGGTCCTGCGGATCGTGGCCACACCGCAGCCGCCGGTCGGGCCCAACGTGCTGGCCGACGTCGAGCGGCTGATGCGGGCCATGGACGGGCTCGGGCTCGACGCGGTGACCATGCACTGGGTGGCCATCGCGGTCGGCGCCCAGGTGCAGGGCGCCGCGCTGCTGCTGGTCAACGAGCTGGAGACGAAACGGCGCACCGGCCGTACGACCCAGCAGTGGCGCAGCGACAAGTCGCCCGCCATCAGGGAACTGCTCGACTCGGGCCAGTTCCCGATGCTGACGCGGCTGTTCGAGGAGCAGGAGGACGTCGCCGACATCAACGCCTGGTTCGAGTTCAGTCTGGGGCGGCTCCTCGACGGCCTGGAGGTCTTCGTGGACGGCCGGGCCGATGCGACCGGCCGGGCCGGCGTGGCCGGGCAGGCCGGACGAGCCGGCGTGGCCGGGCGGGCGGGCGCCGACGCCACCGTCTGAACGGGGCTCAGCCGGGGCGGTGTCCGAGCTCCTCCGCCACCGCGCAGACGTACTTGCCGTAGTCGGAGGGGGCCAGCTTCTCCCCCAGCCGGTGGCACGCGGCCGGGTCGATGAAGCCCATCCGCAGGGCGACCTCCTCCACGCAGGCGATCCGCACCCCCTGCCGCTTCTCCAGTGTCTGCACGTACTGGCTGGCCTGCAGCATCGACTCGGGTGTTCCTGCGTCCATCCACGCGAATCCCCGCCCCAGGTCCACCAGCCGTGCCTTGCCTCGTTCCATGTAGACGCGGTTGACGTCGGTGATCTCCAGTTCGCCCCTGGCCGAGGGGCTGAGGTTCTTGGCGATGTCGACGACGTCCTTGTCGTACAGGTAGAGGCCCACGACGGCGCGGTCGGAGCGAGGGCGGGCGGGCTTCTCCTCCAGGGAGACGAGCCGGCCCTGCGCGTCGGTCTCGGCGACGCCGTACCGGTGCGGGTCGGAGACGGGGTAGCCGAACAGCACGCAGCCGTCCACGTTCTGGACGTTGCGCTGGAGCAGGTCGTAGAAGGCGTTGCCGTGAAAGACGTTGTCGCCCAGCACCAGGGCGACGGAGTCGTCCCCGACGTGGTCGGCGCCGATGATGAACGCGTCGGCCAGCCCGACCGGCTCGTCCTGCCGGGCGTAGCCGATGTCGAGGCCGAGGTGCCCGCCGTCGCCCAGCAGGCGCTGCAGGTTGGGCAGATCGGCCGGCGTGGAGATCACCAGGATCTCCCTGATGCCCGCCAGCATCAGCACCGACAGCGGATAGTAAATCAGCGGCTTGTCATTGATCGGCAGCAGTTGTTTGGATATGCCGAGCGTCACCGGATACAGGCGCGTGCCGTGCCCACCGGCCAGAACAATGCCTTTCACCGGAAAATCCTTTCGCGTGTGAACACATTGTCGGCAAGCCTGACCCCGTCCATGTCCGGCGGCAACCCCGCCTCCCCCCTATCCTCGCGGCCCATTCTCGGGCCGCCCCCTATTTCATTCGCCGCGTCTTCCGCCACGGCCGCGCGCCCCGGAAAATCGAGCGAAAGGAGGCAGCCATGAGAGTGCTCGTGACCGGTGGCGCCGGGTTCATCGGCTCCCACTACGCCCGCACGCTGCTGACCGCCGGCGGAGCGGAGCAGGTGACGGTGCTCGACTCGCTCACCTACGCCGGCAACCTGGCCAACCTCGACGAGGTGAGCGACCATCCGCGCTTCGCCTTCGTCAAGGGCGACATCTGTGACCCCGGCCTGGTGGACGACCTCGCCGCCGAGCACGACCAGATCGTGCACTTCGCCGCCGAATCGCACGTCGACCGGTCGATCGCCGCCGCGGGCGAATTCGTCCGCACCAATGTCACCGGAACGTTCACCCTTCTGGACGCCGCCGTGCGGCAGGGCATCCGCACGTTTGTGCATATCTCCACGGACGAGGTGTACGGCTCCATCGCCGAAGGGTCATGGCGGGAGTCGGAGCCGCTGCGGCCGAATTCGCCTTACTCGGCCACCAAGGCCGCCGCCGATCTGCTGGCGCTGTCCTTCCACCGTACGCACGGGCTGGACGTGCGGATCACCCGCTGTTCCAACAACTACGGGCACCATCATTACCCGGAGAAATTGATCCCGCTTTTCATCACGAATCTGCTGGACGGGATTCCGGTGCCGCTGTATGGGACGGGCGGGAACGTACGCGACTGGCTGCACATCGACGACCACGTGGCGGGCATCGAACTGGTGCGGCTCGGCGGGCGGCCGGGCGAGGTCTACCACATCGGCGGCGGCCGGGAACTGACCAACGCGGAGCTGACCGGGCTGCTGCTGGAGGCGTGCGGGCACGACTGGGACATGGTCACGTACGTGGAGGACCGCAAGGGGCACGATCTGCGGTACTCCCTGGACCACGGCAAGATCACCGCCGAGCTGGGTTACCGGCCGGCCAAGGACTTCACCACGGGTCTGGCGGAGACGGTGGCCTGGTACCGCGACAACCGCGCCTGGTGGGAACCCCTGGCGGCCCGCCACCGCTGACCTCCCAGCCGCCCGCGTGGGCGTCGGACTCCTGATCGCGTCCCGGACGCCGAGCCCTGACCCCCGAGATCCTCGCCGCCGGAGCCGGGCGGGTGGCGTGAGGTTCCCGATGCCGGGCGGGGTGACATCGTAGGGGCGCGGCAGGCAGACTACTGTCATGCGGACCCCTGCCGTGGCGGTGTTGTCGGCTCTGACCCTGGCGGCGCTCGCCGCGTGCGCTCCGGCCGCCGCGCCGCCACCGGCGTCCTCCTCCCCCTCGGCGTCACCTCCCGGGCTGCTCAGGCAGACGGAGGACCAGATCGCCCGCACGTCGGCGAGCCTGCGGCGGCTGGACGACATGCCGCTGTACGAGATGACCTACCACGGCTCCTACAACGCCGAGGCGCCGCTCACGGACGAGGAGCTGGCCAGGCGCGGCGACGGCTGGGCGTGCTCGCTGTTCCACCGCCCGGGCGAGTTCGGCAGGAACTTCGACTGGGATCCCAACCCGGCCATGGTCATCCACTCCGACCCGCCCGACGGCTACGCCTCGCTCTCCGTGGCCGACGTCTCCTACCTGTTCCCGCCGGGGGCCAAGCCCGACCTGAACACCGCCCAGGACCGGCGGCGGCTGGCGCACGCGGTGCTGACCCCGTTCGACGGCATGAACGAGAAGGGGCTGGCCGTCGGCCTGGCCCAGGCGCCCGACGCGGAGCTGCCCGCGCGCACGCCGGGCCGCGCCGTGGTGAGCGGCGTGCGGATCATCCGGCTGATGCTCGACCGGGCCGCGACCGTGCCCGAGGCGATCGAGCTGATGCGCCGCTACGACCTCGACTTCACCGGCGGCCCGCAGCTCCACTATCTGATCGCCGACCGTGAGGGCAGGTCCGCGGTCGTCGAGTACGCCGACGGGCGCATGAACGTCATCGACGACCGCTACCTCACCAACATCACGATGACCGGCGCCGACCGGGACACCAAGCTGACCGACCGCCGTTACCGGCTGCTCGCCGAGGGCGCGGGCACGGACGCGATGAAGCTGCTCGAACGGGTCGCCCAGTACCACACCCGGTGGTCGATCGTGTACGACCAGGAGAGCCTGACCGCCGAGATCGTGACGGCGCAGCGGTGGAAGCGCGTGCGCGACTTACGCCTTTCCACGGGCGGCTGATCCGGCTCCACGGGCGAGTGATCCGGCGCGGCCGTCCGGGCCGATCAACGGGTACGCCGCATTACCCGTACCATGATCCGCCACTCGTTCATTTCCCTTCCGCGCATCACCCCGGAACGGTCATCGGGAAATGAATTAATGAATTCTTTTCCGGGTGAATAAGCGGACAATGCCATGGCGGGCGCCCGAGCAGGCCCGCACACACCCCCAACCTCGCACGTCGAGCCGGAGTTTCGGGGCGACCTGAGCGCGGGTTAGGGAGACTCGACAATCGGACCGTCCGATATGTGAAGAGTTTCACCGTAGCTTGACAGGCGATCCGACAAAGTTGTGCAGAGCCTAGTGGATGGCCGTGCGCGGCGGGCCGGCCGGGGACGGATCTAACTCCACTGCTCCGAGCCTGTTTCGAGCTGCTGTCAAGGAACGACAGCAGGCGACGCCGCACTTCGGCAGCGACTGCCCTACCCCTCGGGCGATTGCCGACGATCGTACAAACCTGGACAAACCCCGCTAAACGACGGGTCGAACCACTATGGGCCGGTTTCGGATGCCCGAATTCCGGTTACGGACACACTGCGGGTCGCCCATCTATCATCGGGTGTCCGGCGCTGCAAGAGGTCGTCAGGGTTCAATTTCCTTGACCTCCGTCAGGCACCCAGAACCGCTTATCGCGCCGTTGACTCCTTCCGGCAACATCGATATAAGAGTTAATGTCGTGCAACGGCGTGAGATCACACGCTATGTCAGGACTGTAGGCAATCTCCCTATTTCGATGTTGTTTCGAGGCATTGTCCAGGAGCGCCGTAACATGGCGGTTGACGACCTCTGTATTCAGCGACGAATCATCCCTTCGACCTCCTCATCCGGCCCGCGCGTGTCGCGGACGGTCGCTCCCCTCAGGGGAGGTGCTGGGCGATTAGCGGCCAGCTAGCCGCGGCGGCGCAGGATCCGCACCCCATGGATCCCGGCACCGTACGCACCCTGTTCTGTCTGCCGTACGCGGGAGGAGGAGCCGGCGCCTACACCGGGCTCCTGCGCGCGCTCTCCGCGGTCCCCGGACTTCCCGGACTCACCGTGGTCCCCGTTCAGCTTCCCGGCCGGGAGAACCGCATCGCCGAGCCGCCCGCTTTCACGATCGCCGAGGTCGCCGACGAGGTGGCGCCCGCCACGCACGAGCCGTACGCCCTGTACGGCCACAGCATGGGCGCCCGGCTGGCCTTCGAGGTGGTCAGGGAGCTGCGCCGGCGCGGCCTGCGCGGCCCGTCGCGGCTCTACGTCGGCGGGGCGCATCCGCCGGATCGCCGGGTGCCGCTGGCCGCCGCCGTGGACCTGCCCGACGACGCCTTCATCGACCAGCTCATCCGCAGGTCGGGCGCGCTGCCGGAGCTCAAGCACCTGCCGGAGCTGCGGGAGCTGATGATGCCCGTGCTGCGCTCGGACTTCACCTGGATCAAGAACTACTCGTTCGTCCCCGAGCCCGCGATCGACTGCCCCGTCGTGGCCTTCACCGGGCTGGACGACGGAGAGGTCGGCGCGACCGACATGCTCGGCTGGGCCCGCCACACCACCGCCGGCTTCCGCCTGCGCACCCTGCGCGGCGGCCACCTGTTCGTCAAGGACCGCCCGGCCGAACTGGCCTCACTCATCGCCGCCGATCTGACGACCGAGCCCGCCGGACCCGCGTCGAACGTGCACGCTCTGCCCGAGCCGGACGAGATCCACCTCTGGCTGGGGCAGGCCGCCGGGCATGCCGAGGTCCTGCGCCGTTACGCCGGCCGGGCCGCGACCGGTCTGAGCCACGCCGACGGCCTGACCTTGGTGGGCGCCGTGGACGGGGCCGGGATCGGGGTGTCGCTGCTGCGCACGCTTGACGGCGGCGGCCCGGACAACGTTCCGGACCAGGCGTGCGCGGGCCAGGCGAACCCCTACCAAGTGAGCGCGGGCCAAACGAGCCCAAATCAGGCGAACGCAAGCCAGGCGAACGCAAGCCAGATGACCGCAGGCCAGATGAGCCCGTACCAGGTGAGCGCGGACAAGGTGAGCGGGGACAAGGTGAGCGGGGACAAGGTGAGCGGGGATGAGCTGAGCGAGGACGAGCGCGAGCAGATCGAGGACGCCGCCGAGGAGGACCGGGGGTGGCTGGCGCTGCGCGCCGTCACGGCGAAGCGGGCGCTGATGGCCGCCGACGGCCGCGGAGCCGATCCCACCCGCGTCGGCTTCCCCGACCTGGCCGATCCCGGTCCCTGGCGGGCCCAGTCTGATCCGGGGTGCGATCCGGGGCTGGACCGGCTGGCCCGGTGGCAGGTCGTGCACCTGCCGCTGCACACCTCACGGGGAGAGGCGCTGGGAGCGGTCGCCGTATCGCACGACAGGGTGCGGCTGAGATTCGACATGCCGGCAGCGGAGCAGGCAGGGTAACGGGGGGACACAGGGTGATCAAGAGGGCGCTTCTTCATGACCTCGTCCTGGCGCAGGCCGGCCGCACGCCCGACGCGACCGCCGTGCGGCAGGGGGATCGCGATCTGACCTACCGCGAGCTGGTCACGGCGGCGGCGGAGCTGGCCCACCGGCTGCGCGCTCTCGGGGCCGGGCCCGAGGTCAGGATCGGCATCTGCCATCGCCGTACGCCCGACCTGCTGGTGTGCGTGCTCGGCGTGCTCATGTCCGGGGGCGCGTACGTGCCGCTGGACTCCTCGCACCCGCGCCGACGGCTGGCCGGGATCATCGAGGACGCCGGCATCACCACGGTCATTGCGGACGAGACGGGCACCGACCTCCTCACCGGACTCCCCATCCGGCTGGAAACCCCGCCCCGCCCGGCCACCGAACCACCCATGGACATCGCAGCGCCCGAGCCGGGTCCGCCGCCCGGTACGGCGGCCTATGTGCTCTACACCTCCGGTTCGACCGGGCGGCCCAAGGGGGTCGTGGTGAGTCACGCCTCGGCGGTGGCGTTCGTGACGATGGCGGGCGAGGTGTTCGGGCTCGACGCCGGGTGCCGGTCCATCGGGTTCGCCGCGCTCGGGTTCGACGTGTCGGTGCTGGACGTGTTCGCCCCGCTGGCCCGTGGCGGGTCCGTGATGTTCATCCCCGACGAGGCCAGGGTCGATCCCGTGCTGCTCCAGCGCTTCCTGGAACAGCACCAGGTCACCTGGGGCACGATCCCGCCCGCCCTGCTCCCCCTGCTGGAGCCGGAGCGGCTGCCGTGGCTGCGCGATCTGCTCACGGCGGGCGAGCCGGCCGGGCCCGAGCAGGTGGCCCGGTGGGCGACGGGCGGGCGGCGCTTTCACAACTGGTACGGCCCCACCGAGACCACGGTGTGCGTCGTCGGCACCGAACTTGAGGGCGTCTGGGACCGGCCGCTGCCGATCGGGTTCGCGCTGCCCGGCTGCCGGGCGTACATCCTGGACGACCTGCTCCGCCCGTGCCCGCCCGGCACGCCGGGAGAGCTGTGCATCGGCGGCCCGCAGCTCGCGCGCGGCTACCTGGACCGGCCTGGGCTGTCGGCGGAGCGGTTCGTGCCGGACCCGTACGGCGAGCCGGGTGCGCGCATGTACCGCACCGGGGACCAGGTCGTGCCGGAGGACGACGGCCGCATCCGCTTCATCGGGCGGCTGGACCGGCAGGTCAAGGTACAGGGCCAGCGGGTCGAGATCGGCGAGGTGGAGGCGGTGCTGCGTGCGCTGCCCGGGGTGCGGCAGGCGGTGGCGGACGTGGCGGACGGCCCGGCCGGGCTGAAGGAGCTGACCGCCTACCTGACGCCGCAGGATGCGCCGGGCATCGACGGCGTGCGGGCCCACTGCCTGGAGAGCATGCCCGCGTACATGGTGCCGACCCGGGTGGTCCGGCTGCCCGTGCTGCCGCTGACGGCGGCCGGCAAGGTCGACGTGTCAGCCCTGCGCGCCCGCCGCGCCGCGCCGCCGCAGGAGGTGCGCTCACGGCAATGGGCCGCGAACGAGACCGAACGCGGCGTCGCGGCGGCCTGGGCCGAGGCGTTCGGCACCGGGGAGCCGGGACCGGAGGACGACTTCCTGGCCTGCGGCGGCCACTCCCTGGTCGCCATGCGCCTGAGCGCGCTGCTGCGCACCGGGCTGGGCAGGGAGATCGGGGTCGGCGACGTGCTCGCTGGCCGTACCGTGGCCGGCATCGCCCGCCTGGCCGCGCTCGCCCCGCCGGTGCGGGACGAGCCGCCGGCGGGTGCGGCCCCGACAGCGCTGTCGGCGGTGCAGCGGCGGATGTGGTTCGTGGAACGGCTCGCGCCCGGCACGCCCGCGCACAACATCGCGATGGCGCAGCGCCTGTCGGGGCCGCTGGACGTCGAAGCCCTGCGCGCCGCGCTAGCGGTGGTGGCCGAGCGGCACGAGGTGCTGCGCTGGCGTGTCCCGCAGTCGGACGGGGTGCCGTCCGTCGCCGTGTCGCCGCCCGGCCCGGTGCCGCTGCCGGTGGAGGACGTGCGCGAGGAGCAGGTGGGCGAGCGACTGGAGGCCGAGGCCCGGCTGCCCTTCGACCTGGCGGCGGGGCCGCTGTGGCGGGCCCGGCTGCTGCGGATCGCCGACGGGGAGCACGTGCTCGCCATCACGGCGCACCACCTCGTCTTCGACGGCTGGTCGCAGCGGGTGCTCTACGACGACCTCGGGCGCGCCTACCGCCGGGCGGCGCTGCCGCCGCTGCGCACGTCGTTCGGCGGGTACGTGGCCTTCCTCGACGGGCGGGACAAGGAGGCGAGCCTGGAGTGGTGGCGGGACCACCTGGAGGGCGCGCCCAGCGTGCTCGACCTGCCCCGCGACCATCCGCGCCCGGCCGTACAGACGTTCGAGGGGGCCGGCGCCTCCGCCGAGGCCGACGCCTCCGTCAGTGACGGGGTCCGCGCGCTGGCCGCCCGCCTGGGCGGGACGCCGTACGCGGTGATGCTGACGGCCTTCGGGCAGGTGCTGCGGCGGCTGACCGGGCAGCACGACCTGATCGTCGGGGCGCCGGTCGCCGACCGCCGCGACCCGTCCTTCCACCCGCTGACCGGCTGCCTGGTGCAGGTGCTGCCGGTACGGCTGCGCGTCGACGACGCCGGGAGCTTCGCGGCGCACGTGACGCGCTGCCAGGAGACGTTGTCCGGCGCGCTCGCGCATCTGGACGTGCACCTGGAACGGCTGGTCGACCGGCTCGGCCCCGGCCGCGACCTGTCCAGGAACCCGCTGGTGCAGGTGCTGTTCAACATGTACGACTTCGCCGAGCCGCGCCTGGACCTGCCCGGCGTCACGGCCGTCCCGCTGCCGCCGGGGCTGCCGGGCGCGCTGTTCGACCTGACCCTGTACGTCGGGGAACGGGACGGCCGGTACGTGCTGCAGGCCGTCTACAACCCGCGGCTCTTCCGGGCGGAGCGGATCGAGGAACTGCTGGCCGGCTACCTCCAGATCCTCGGCGACCTGGTCACCGCTCCTGAACGGCCGGTCATGAAGGCGTCCTTGCGTTCGCGCGGTCCGCGCCGATCGAACCTGCCCGACGGCACCGCCCCACTGCCCGCCTGGGACGGACCCGGCGTGGTCGAACGCGTCCTCGCCCAGGCCGTTCCCATACGGCCCGGCGAAGAGCGGGTGGCCGTGGCCGACGGTGAGCGCGTGGCGGTGGTCGGCAGTGAGCGGGTGGCGGTGGCCGGGGAGGACGGCGCGCTGAGCTATGCCGAGCTGGTGCGGCTCGCGGAGGCGACCGGTGCCGCTGTGTCCGCGGCGGTGCATCCGGGCGACGCGGTGGCGATCCTGGCCGCCCGCACGTGCGAACTGCCTGCCCTGATGCTCGGCGTCCTGGGCGCCGGGGCCCGCTGGGCCGTGCTCGACTCAGCCTTACCGCCCGCCCGCCTGGCCGCCCAGGCCCGCTCGGCCGACGCCCGCGCGCTGATCGCCTGCCCCGGCGTGCCGGTTCCCGCCGAGCTGGCCTGGCTCCCCCAGCCGACCCCGCTCCCCGAACCGGCCGCACACACCCAGCCGGCCGCGCAAACCGGACCGGCCGCACAGCCGGCCCCGGCCGGTCCCGACGGGGACGCGCCGTTCCCGGTGGTGTTCGGGCGGCGTGGGTATCTGTCGTTCACCTCCGGCACCACCGGTGAGCCGAAGCCGGTGCGGGCCGCCGAGCGGCCGCTGGCCCGCTTCCTCACCTGGTACGCCGCCGAGTTCGGGCTGACCGCGGACGACCGGTTCGCGCTGCTGGCAGGGTTGGCGCACGACCCGCTGCTCAGGGACGTCTTCACCCCGCTGACCCTGGGTGCGACGCTGCACGTGCCGGACCAGGAGCGGGTGCGGGACCCGGCGCGGCTGGCGGCATGGCTGCGTGAGCGGGCCGTCACGGTGGCGCACCTGACCCCGCAGCTGGCCACGCTGATCGCCGCCGCCGGGGTGGAGCTGCCTGATCTGCGGCTGGTGCTGTTCGGCGGGGACCGGCTGACCTACGCCGAGGCGGCCAGGTTCGCGGTGGTGGCGCCGAAGGCCCGGCTGGTCAACACGTACGGCACCACCGAGACCCCGCAGGCGCAGGCCGTCTGCGAGATCACCGGCCCGGTGCCGGGCACCGGCGACCCGGTCCCGCTCGGCCACGGCGTGGACGGGGCGGAGCTGCTGGTGCTCGACGCGAACGGCTCCCCCGCGGCGGTGGGGGAACTGGGCGAGGTGGTGATCAGGAGCCGGCGGCTGGCGGAGGCGTACCTAGACGACGAGCTCACCCGCCAGCGCTTCACCCGCGACCCGGACGACGAGCCGAGCGGCGCGACGAACGGTGAGACGAACAACGGGCCGGGCGGCGCGACGGACAACGGGCCGGGCGGCAAGGCGAGCGAGACGCGCCGCTACCGGACCGGCGACCTGGGCCGTCACGACCCGGACGGCCGCGTGGTGCCGGCCGGCCGGGCGGACGGGCAGGTGAAGATCCGGGGTCACCGGGTCGAGCTCGGCGAGGTCGAGGCGGCCCTGGCCGCACACCCCGGTGTCGTGGCCGCCGCCGTCCGAGCGGCCGAGCAGCCAGGGGGCCGGGTGCTGCACGCGTACGCGGTTCCGGAGAGCGCGGCCGTCCAGGCGGGCGAGCTGCGCCGCCATCTCGCGGCCCGCCTGCCCGACTACGCCGTCCCCTCCGAACTGGTGCTCCTCCCGGCGCTGCCGCTGACGCCGAACGGCAAGGTGGACCGGGCCGCGCTGCCACCACCACCCCAGCGGGCCGCGGCCGGGCCGGGGCAGGAGCCGTCCACCGCGACCGAGCGCCTGGTCGCGGGCGTGTGGCGGGAGGTGCTCGGCCTGCCGCGGGTCTCCGCCGACGCGAACTTCTTCGAGATCGGCGGGCATTCGCTCGCCACCGCTCAGGTCCAGGCCCGCCTCGCCGCCGCGCTCGGGCGTGAGGTGCCGATCGTGGACCTGTTCCGCTTCCCCACCGTACGCACGCTCGCGGCGCACCTCGACGGCGAGCGGCGCACCGCCGGATCGGAGCGCGCCGCCCGGCGGGTCGCGGCGCGCCGGGCACGACCCTCAACTCGGCCTCACCGGGCCAGACGGGAGAGTAAGGAATGACCGCTGCGCTGAACCACGAGGAAGAGGGGTCCGGGGTCGAGCCGATCGCGGTCGTCGGCCTGGCCTGCCGTCTGCCCGGCGCCGAGGACGTGCCGGCCTTCTGGCGCAACCTGGTCGGGGGCGTGGAGTCGGTGCGCTTCTACACGCGGGAGGAGCAGGAGGCGCTCGGCGTTCCCGACTACCTGCTGGACGATCCGACGTTCGTGCCCGCGTGCTCGATCGCGGAGGGCTACGGCGCTCTCGACGCGGCCTTCTTCGGCATGTCGCCGCGTGAGGCGGAGCTGCGTGACCCGCAGCAGCGGATGTTCCTGGAGCTGGCCAGCACCGCGCTGGACGACGCCGGGTACGATCCCGCGCGCTACGCCGGGGAGATCGGGGTCTACGGGGCGATCGGCTCGGATGAGTACCAATGGCTGTATATCCGGCCGAACAAGAAGGTGTTCGCGTCGGTGGGGAACCTCGCCGTCTACACCGGCAACCACCCCGACTACCTGGCCACGATGGTGTCGTACAAGCTGGACCTGCGCGGCCCCAGCCTGACCCTGCACACCGCCTGCTCCTCCTCGCTCGTCGCCCTGCACGTGGCGTGCGAGGCGCTGCGCACCGGCGAGTGCGACATGGCGCTGACCGGCGGCGCCTCGCTGGAGCTGCCCGCCGAGTGGGGGTACCAGTACCACCAGGACGGCATCTACTCGCCCGACGGGCACTGCCGCGCGTTCGACGCCTCGGCGGCCGGCACGATCTGGGGCGGGGGCGGCGGCATGGCCGTGCTGAAGCGGCTGTCGGACGCCGTCGCCGACGGCGACCACATCCGCGCGGTGGTGATCGGCAACGCGATCAACAACGACGGCGCCACCAAGATGGGCTTCTCCGCGCCGAGCGCCGAGGGCCAGGCGGCGGCGGTCTCGCAGGCGCTGGGCGTCGCCCAGATCGACCCGCGCACGGTCACGTACGTCGAGGCGCACGGCACCGGCACCTCGCTGGGCGACCCGATCGAGGTGGCGGCGCTGTCCAGCGTGCTGGGCGCCGGCACGGACGAGGCGGGCTGGTGCGGCCTCGGCTCGGTCAAGACCAACATCGGCCACCTGGGCCCGGCCGCCGGCATCGCGGGGTTCATCAAGACGGTGCTCGCGGTGGAGCACGGCATGATCCCGCCGAGCCTCAACTACGAGTCGCCGAACCCGCGCATCGACTTCGGCACGAACCCCTTCAAAGTCGTCTCGTCGCTGACCAAGTGGGAGACGAACGGCTTCCCGCGCCGCGCAGGCGTCAGCTCCTTCGGCATCGGCGGCACGAACGCGCACGTGCTGGTCGAGCAGGCGCCGCCCGCGCCGCTGCCGACCGCCCAGCCGCGTGACGCGCACCTGCTGCTGCTGTCGGCCCGTACGTCGTCGGCGCTGGACGCCGCCGTGTCCCGGCTGGCCGGGCACCTGGAGGGCGGGGAGGCCGATCTCGCGGACGTGGCCCACACGCTGCGGGCGGGGCGGCGGACGTACGCGCACCGGGCCGCCGTGGTGGCCACCGACGCGGCCGACGCGGTCGCGGCGCTGACCACCCCGCGCCGGCTGGTCAAGGGCAAGGCGGGCACGCCCAAGGTGGCCTGGCTGTTCTCCGGCCAGGGCGCGCAGTACGCGGGCATGGGCGCGCAGCTCTACCGCACGGAGCCGGTCTTCGCCGCCGCGGTCGACGAGTGCGCCGCGATCCTGCACGAGGAGCTGGGCCTGGACCTGCGCACCCTGCTCTTTCCCCCCGATGACGGCCGCGACGACGAGCGCGAGGCGGCCGACGAGCGGCTGCGGCAGACGGCAATCACCCAGCCGGCCCTGTTCACGGTGGAGTGGGCGCTGGCCCGCCTGTGGCGCTCGTGGGGCGTGGAGCCGGCCGCGATGATCGGGCACAGCATCGGCGAGTACGTGGCCGCGACCGTTGCCGGCGTCTTCTCCCTGCCCGACGCGCTGCGCCTGGTGGCCGCCAGAGGCCGGCTCATGCAGAGCATGCCGCCCGGCGCGATGCTGGCCCTGCGCCGCGATCACGAGGAGGTGCGCGCGGACCTGCCGGAGGGGCTGTCGATCGCCACCGTGAACGGCCCCGGCACCTGCGTGGTCGCCGGCCCGGGCGAGCTGATCGCCGCCTACGCGGCCCGGCTGGGCGAGAGCGGGATCCAGACCACCGCGCTGCGCACCTCGCACGCCTTCCACTCGGCGATGATGGACCCGATCCTGGGCGACTTCCACGCGGCCGTCGCGGCGGCGGCCAGGAACGCGCCGAGCCTGCCGTTCCTGTCGAACGTCACCGGCGGCTGGATCACCGCCGAGCAGGCCGTGGACCCCGCCTACTGGACGCGCCACCTGCGTGAGGCGGTCAGGTTCGGCGACTGCGTGGCGACGCTGGCCGCCGAGGGCGAGTGGCGGCTGGTGGAGTGCGGCCCGGGCCGCCAGCTCGCCGGCCTGGCCAGGACCCAGCTGCCCAGGACCGCGCCGCGCCCGCTGACCAGCCTGCCAGGACCCGCCGACGGCAAGACCGACCTGGAGGTCCTGTACGCGACGGCCGGTGCCCTGTGGACGGCGGGCGTGCCGCTGGACACCGACGTGCTGGCCGAGCCGGGCCGCCGGGTGCCGCTGCCCGCCTACCCGTACGAGCGGGCCGAGCACTGGGTGCACACCGACTTCGATCCCGAGCTGGTCTTCACCCGGCCGCCGCGCGCGGGCGCGCTGCCGCTGGAGGAGTGGTTCTCGGTGCCGGCCTGGCGGCAGGCGCCCGTCACCCCGGCCGGGCGGGGCGCGCTGGCCGGCGTGCGCTGCCTGGTGTTCGCCGGGCCCGCCGCCGAGCCCCTGCTGGACGGGCTGCGCGCGGCGGGGGCCGACACTGTCCGGGTGGTCCCGGGCAGCGCGTACGGCACCGCCCCCGACGGCACGATCACCGTCCGCCCGGCCGCCCGCGACGACTACGAGGCGCTGCTGGCCGCGACCGGTGTGCCGGAGCGCGTCATTCACGCCTGGGCGCTGGACGGCGACCCGGCGAGCACGCCCGGTGAGGCCGTCGCGGCCCAGGAGCTCGGCTTCCACAGCCTGCTGGCCCTGGTGCAGGCGCTGGCCGGGGCCGAGCGGGAGGCCGGGGTGCGGCTCGACGTCGTGACCGCGGGCACGCAGGGCGTGACCGGCCAGGACGTGCACAGGCCCGAGCACGCCACGGTCGCCGGGTTCACCGGCGTGGTCCCGCTGGAGGCGCGCTGGCTGACGGCCCGCCATCTCGACCTGGAGCCGGGCCCGTACCGGCCGGGCCCCTACCTGGACCGGGTGCTGGCCGAGCTGGCCGCGGAACCGGACGAGCCGGACGAGGGCGTGCCGCCGTCGCCCGTCGCGCTGCGCGCCGGCCGCCGCTGGGTGCGCGGCTTCGAGTCGGTGCCGCTGCCGCCGCAGGACGACCCGCTGCGTCGGCACGGCGTGTACGTGATCACCGGCGGGCTCGGCGGCATCGGGCTCACCCTGGCCGAGGACCTGGCCCAGCGCGTCCAGGCCAGGCTGGTCCTGCTCGGGCGTACAGGCCTGCCCCCGAGGGACGAATGGGACACGCTCGACGGGGCGCCGGAGCGGGTGCGGCGGGCCGTGGCGGCCGTGCGCCGGATGGAGCGGGCGGGCGCCGAGGTGATCGTGCTGTCCGCCGACGTGACCGATCCCGGGTCGCTGCGCCGGGTCAGGGAGGAGGCGCTGACCCGGTTCGGCCGGGTGGACGGCGTCCTGCACGCGGCCGGGGTCCCCGGCGGCGGCATGGCCGAGGTCAAGGAGCGCCGCGCGGCCGACGACGTCATGGCCCCCAAGATCGCCGGCACGCTGGCGCTGCGCGAGGTGTTCGGCGACCTGCCGCTCGACTTCGTGCTGCTCTGCTCCTCGGTGACCGCCGTCGCTGGCGGGTTCGGCCAGGTCGACTACTGCGGGGCCAACGCCTTCATGGACGCGTACGCGCACGTCTGGCCGGGCCGGGTCCTGTCGGTGAACTGGGGGGCGTGGCTGGAGGTCGGCATGGCCGCCGAGGTCGCCGCCCCGGTGGCGTTCCGCGCCCTGCAGCGCGGCGACCGGGTGACCCGGCTGGAGCACCCCGTGCTCAGCCACCGGCACGAGAGCGCCGGCCGCCGCCCCTGGTACGCCGCGACGCTGTCGCCCGCGACGCACTGGGTCCTGGACGAGCACCGGGTGGCCGGGGTGCCGGTGCTGCCCGGCACCGGCTACCTGGAGACGGCCCGGGCCGCGTTCGAGGCGGCGGTGCCGCGCCCTGGCCCCGAGCACGTGATCGAGCTGCGTGACGTCGCCTTCGTCGCGCCGCTGCCGGTCGCCGAGGGGGCGAGTGCCGAGCTGCGGGTGCTGCTCACCCCGGCGGGCGACGGCGTGGACTTCGAGGTGGTCAGCGTCACCGGCGGTGAGCCGGCCCAGCACGCCCGTGGCTCGGCGGCCTGGGTGCTCGCGGAGACAGGCGCGGGCGAGCCCGCCGGCGGGCTGGCCGGGGCGCGGGCCCGCTGCGTGCACGGCGGCGGCCGGGCCGATCTGTTCGCCTCGGCGTCCGGGCTGGTCACGTTCGGGCCGCGGTGGAGCAGCCTGCGCGACGTGCGGCTCGGCCAGGACGAGCAGCTGGCCCAGCTGGAGGCGGGGCCACTGGTGGCCGCCGAGCTGGGCGCGCTGCCGCTGCATCCGGCGCTGCTGGACGAGGCGACCGCGTTCATCGCCGTCTCGGGCGAGCACAGCTTCCTGCCGCTCGGCTACGGCCGCGTCACCGTGCGCGGTCCGCTGCCCGCCACGCTGTGGAGCCACGCCCGTCTGCGTGACACCGGCGGCGGCGAGGTGCTGGCCGCCGACCTCGTCCTGTATGACGACGCCGGCGAGCCGGTGGTGAGCATCACCGACTTCGTGCTGCGGCGCGTCGACCGGGACGCGATGACCCGCACCGTCGGCGAGGAGGCCAGGCAGAGCGCCGAGGAGGTGGCGGTGAAGGAGGAGTCCGCGACCGCGGGCGTCGCCCTGGACCTCGACGGGGCCAGACGCGGCATCGCGCCGGCGGACGGCGCCGAGGCGTTCCGCCGCCTGCTCGCCGCCGACCTGGGCGTCCAGGTCGTGGTGAACGCCACCGCGCTGCCCGAGTTCGTGGCCGGGGTGCGCGAGCTGACCCAGGACACGGTGGCCGGCGACCTGGCCGCCGCCTCGGCCGCCGGGCAGGGCGAGACGGACGACGAGGATCACGTCGCCCCGCGCACCGAGCTGGAGGGCGTGCTCGCCGGTCTGTGGGGCGAGGTGCTCGGCGCCCGCCGGGTCAGCGTCGAGCAGGACTTCTTCGAGCTGGGCGGCAACTCGCTGGTGGCGGTCCAGCTGATCGCGCTGATCAGGAAGAAGGTCGGCGTCCGGCTGCCCATGCGCAGCCTCTTCCAGGTGCCCACCGTGGCCGGGATGGCCGCGCTGGTGGAGGAGCTGCGCGGCCAGGACGCCCAGTCACAGTCGCAAGCCCAATCACAGGCACAGGCACAGGCACAGGCAACGACGATCACCCGGCTGCCCCGGGAGGAAAGGCGCTGACATGCGGGACGGTCAGTACAAGGTCGTGGTCAACGACGAGGAGCAGTACTCCATCTGGTTCGCCGACCGGCCCGTGCCCGCGGGCTGGCGGGAGGCCGGATTCGAAGGGGCCAAGCAGAGCTGCCTCGACCACATCGAGCAGGTCTGGACCGATATGCGCCCGCGCAGCCTGCGCGAGGCCATGTCCCGGCAGTAGAGGAGCGGCTCGGTGACCGGCACGTACGTCTTTCCCGCCTCGTTCGCCCAGGAACGGCTGTGGTTCCTGGCGCGGCTCGACCCCGGCGCGCCCGCGTACCACATCAACGCCGTCCTCGACCTGCCAGAGAGCGGCGACGAGAGCGATGACGAGAGCGATGACGGGGGCCGGTGCGAGCGGATGCTGGGCGAGCTGGTCCGGCGGCACGAGACGCTGCGCACCGCGCTGGCGATCGAGGACGGGCGGCTCGTCCAGATCGTCCAGATCGAGCTGCCGGTCACCCTGCCCGTGACGGACCTGCGCGCGCTGCCGCCGGAGCAGGCCGAGCGGGAGTTCCGCGAGCTGGCCCTGGCGACGGCGCGGCAGCCGTTCACGCTGGACCGGGCCCCGCTGTGGCGGGCGCATCTGGTGCGGATGCCTGGCGGGGAGAAGGGCCGGCCGGTGCAGCGGCTGGTGTTCGTGGTGCACCACGCCGTGTTCGACGCCCGTTCGGGCGTCAACTTCGCCGAGGAGCTGCGGGAGCTGAACGCGGCGCTCGACGAGGGCCGCCCGCCGCGGCTGCCGGACCTGCCCGTCCAGTACGCCGACTACGCCGCCTGGCAGCGCGAGCACCTGGGCGGCGGGGTGCTCGACGCGCAGCTCGGCCACTGGCGGGAGCGGCTGGCCGGCCTGCCGCCCGACCTCGGGCTGCCCACCGACCGGCCCAGGCCCGCCGTGCGCGGGCACGCGGGGGCCGAGCATCATCTCGCGCTGCCCGCCGGCCTGGTCGGCGAGCTCGAAGCGCTGGGCAGGCGGCACGGGGCGACGCTGTTCATGGTGCTGCTGGCCGGGCTGAAGGCGCTGCTGTCCCGGTACGCGGGCCGCGAGGACGTGGCGGTGGGCACGCCGGTGGCCGGGCGCGATCTGCCCGAGTTCGAGCCGCTGCTCGGGGTGTTCATCAACACGCTGGTGCTCCGTACGGACCTGGGCGGCGACCCGGCGTTCGGCGAGCTGGTGGAGCGGGTGCGGGAGAGCGTGCTCGACGCGCTCGACCACGCGGAGGTGCCCTTCGACCGGCTGGTCGAGGCGCTGCAGCCGGTGCGCGACACCAGCCGCACGCCGCTCTTCCAGGTGGGGTTCAACCTGCTGCCGATGGCGTCGCGGGGGCAGTTCCCGAACGGCACCGCCCAGCTCGACCTGAACGTGGACGTGGTCAGGACGGCCGACGGGGCCGGCGTCTACCTGGAGTACAGCACCGACCTGTTCGACGCCGGCACGATCGCCCGGCTGGCGGGCGCGTACCGGCTGATCCTGGAGGCCGCCGTAGCGGACCCGGGCACCCGGCTGTCGGAGCTGCCGCTGATGACCGCCGAGCGGCGGCGCGAGCTGCTGACCGGCTGGAACGACACCGCCGCGCCGTACCCTGAGCTCACCCTGCACGAGCTCGTCGCCGAGCAGGCGGTGCGCACCCCCGACGCGGTGGCGGTGCGGGCGCAGGACGGAGTGGAGCTCACCTACACCGAGCTCGACGCCCGTACGGCGGCCCTGGCCGCGCGCCTGGCGGCCAGGGGGGTGGGGGCGGAGTCGTGCGTGGCGTTGTGCCTGCCGCGCGGGGTGCACCAGATCGTGGCGCTGCTCGCGGTGCTCAGGGCGGGCGGGTGCTATCTGCCGCTGGACGTGGCGTATCCGACGGAGCGGCTGGCGTACCTGATGGCCGACTCGGGGGCGGAGCTGCTGCTCACGGACTCGGCCTGCCTCGACCGGCTGCCGGCCGCGCGTCCTGCTGAGCTGCTGCTGGACGTGCCAGGCCCCGACGTGGACGGGCCTTCGCAGCCGCCGCCGGTGGGGCCCGACAATCTGGCGTACCTCATCTACACCTCCGGCTCCACCGGCCGCCCCAAGGGGGTGCAGGTCCCGCATCGGGGCGTGGTCAACCTGGTCACCGATGTGATCCGGCGGCTGGGTGGCGGCAGCGCGCTGTTCATGACCTCGCTCTCGTTCGACATCGCGGCGCTGGAGATCTTCACGCCGCTGCTGTCCGGCGGCACGCTCGTGATCGCTCCCGAGGACGCCGCCCGCACGCCGAAGGAGATCCGGCGGGCCGCGGAGGACGCGGACCTGGTCCAGCTCACCCCGTCCGTCGCGAGCGTGGCGCTGGAGCACCTGCCGGCCGGGCTGCCGCGCGCCATCCTCGGCGGCGAGCCGCTGCCCCTCGACCTGGCCGCCCGCCTGCTGACGGTCACCGACGAGCTGTGGAACTTCTACGGGCCCACCGAGACGACGATCTGGTCGACCGCGTACCGGGTGCCGGGCTCCCCCGAGACGATGCGCATCGGCCGGCCGGTGGCGAACACGACCGTGTACGTGGTGGACGGCGGTCTGCGGCCGGTGCCGGTGGGCGTGCCGGGCGAGCTGCTGATCGGCGGGGACGGCGTCACCCGCGGCTACCACGGCCGCGCCGGGCTGACGGCGGAGCGGTTCGTCCCCGACCCGTTCGGGCCGCCGGGCGGGCGTCTCTACCGCACCGGGGACCTGGCCCGGTGGCATCCCGACGGGACCCTCGAATGCCTGGGCCGCCTGGACGACCAGGTGAAGGTGCGCGGCGTCCGGATCGAGCCGGACGAGGTGGCCGCCGTGCTCGGCGAGCACCCGTCCGTCCGGCGGGCGGTCGTGACCGTACGCGACGACGCCCCCGGCGGGCGCGGCCTGGTCGCCTACATCGTGGGCGACGCCGAGGAGGCCGCCCTGCGCGCCCATCTGCGTATCCGCCTGCCTGAGGCGATGATCCCCGCCGCCTTCGTCGCCGTCACCGACCTGCCCGTCCTGCCCAGCGGCAAGCTCGACCGCGCCGCGCTCCCGCCGCCGCGCGGCGGTGACCGGGTCGCCGTCTTCGTGCCGCCGCGTACCCCGATGGAGGAGACCCTGGCCGCCATCTGGGCCGAGCTGCTCGGCCGGGAGCGCATCGGGGTGAACGACGACTTCTTCGCCCTCGGCGGCCACTCGCTGCTGGTGGTCCGCCTGATCGGCCGGATCGACGACGAGTTCGGCGTCGAGCTGCCGCTGCGCCGCTGCTTCGACGCCACGACCGTCGCCGAGCAGGCGCTGGCGGTGCTCGAAGCGGGACTGACCGATGCCGACCTGCTGGACCTGCTGGAGGAGGAGCGTTGAGCGACCCGAACGGGGTACGCGCGCGACTGGCCGGGCTCAGCCCGCAACAGCGCGCCGCGCTGGAGGCCCGCCTGCAGCGCACCCGGGCCGCGCGGAAGTCGGGGCCCTTCTCCGGGCCCTTCGCCCAGCCCTTCACTGGGCCCATCCAGGGGAACCGGGCCGGGGAGGGCGGGGCGCTGTCCGACGCGCAGCGCCGCCTGTGGGTGGTCGACCAGCTCGATCCGGGCAATCCCGCCTACACCCTGTCATGGGCGTACCGGATCGAGGGCGACCTGGACGCCGCCGCGCTGGCCGCCGCGTTCGACGCGCTCGTGGAGCGGCACCCGATCCTCGGGTACGTGGTCGAGACCCGCGACGGAGAGCCCCGCCAGGCGCCCGGCCGGGTGCGTCCCGCGCTGCGGATCGAGACGATGACCGCCGGCGAGGCCGACGCCGCAGCTCAGGAGGAGGCCCGCTTCGCCTTCGACCTGACCACCGGCCCCCTGACCAGGGCCCGCCTGATCCGGGTCATGCCCGAGACCGGCGCCTCGGCGGGGCGGCCCGCGCGCGAGACGCCCGAGGCCGCCGAACACCGTCTGATCCTGACCCTGCACCACATCCTGGCCGACCGCTGGTCGGTGGCGATCCTGTTCAGTGACCTCTTCCGGCTCTACGCCGGCGAGCCGCCATCCGACCGGCCGGTGGCGTACGCCGACTACGTGGCCTGGCAGCAGGCGGGCCCGTCCCCGGAACGCGACCTGGACTACTGGCGCAAGGCCCTCGACGGCCTGCCCGACACGCTCGACCTGCCCGCCGACCGGCCGCGCCCGCCCATGCAGTCGAACCGGGGGCACCGCCTGCTGTTCGAGCTGGACGCCGCACTCGCCGCCGGGCTGCGCGACCTGGCCGCCGGCCTGCGCGCCACCCCCTTCATGGTGCTGGCCGGCGCGCTGCAGGCGCTGCTCGCCCGCTACACCGGCCAGGACGACATCCCGATCGGCACGCCGATGTCCGCTCGCCCGCATCCGTCGCTGGACCAGACCGTCGGCCTGTTCCTCAACACCGTGGTGCTGCGCGGCGACCTGTCGGGCGATCCGTCCTTCACCGAGCTGGTCCGGCGTACCAGGGAGCGGGCGCTGGCCGCGTTCGACCACGCGGGGCTGCCGTTCGAGACGCTGGTGGAGGAGCTGTCCAGCGGCCGGGACCTGTCCCGCAACCCGCTCTTCCAGGTCATGCTCGCCTACCAGAACACCCCCGGCCTGCCCGCAGACCTGCCCGGCCTGCGCCTGGAGCGCCTGGACGTGCGGCCCGGCACCGCCATGTTCGACCTGGACCTCATCGTCGAGGAGCGCGCGGACGGGTCGCTGCTGTGCGTGCTCGACCACGCCACCGACCTGTTCGACGACGACCGCGTGCACCGCCTGGCCGCGCACCTGCGCACACTCCTGCGCGCCGCCGTCGCCGATCCGGGGCTGCGGCTGTCCGAGCTGCCGCTCATGGACCCGGCCGAGCTGCGCGACACGCTGCACGCCCGCAACGACACCGCGATGCCGTACCCAGGCCGTGGCATCCACCACCTGGTCACCGAGCAGGCCGCCCGCTCGCCGGAGGCGATCGCTGTCGAGGGCACCGTCGAGGGCGCCGTCGAGGGCGACGACGGCACGTCGCTGACGTACGCCGAGCTGGAGTCACGCGCGAACGACCTGGCCGCCGGGCTGCGCACGCTCGGGGTCGGCGGGGAGAGCAGGGTCGCCGTCTGCGTACCCCGGCAGCCGGACCTCATCGCGGCGCTGCTGGCCGTGCTCAAGGCCGGCGGCTGCTTCGTCCCCCTTGACCCGGAATATCCGGCTGAGCGGCTGAGGCAGATCATCGCCGACTCCGGCGCCGGCGTGGTCGTCACCGTGGACTCCCTGCGGGACCGGCTGCCGGCGACCGCCCGCCTCTTCCTGCTCGACGATCCCCCGGCTGCCGCAGGTCCCGCTCCCGAGCCCGCCTTCCACCAGGACCAGGCCGCCTACCTGATCTACACCTCCGGCTCCACCGGCCGGGCCAAGGGCGTGGTGGTGCCGCACCGGGGCCTGGTCAGCCTGCTCTGCGACGTACGCGAACGGCCGGGGCTGGCGGCCGGCGCGCGGTCGCTGTTCCTGACGTCGGTGTCGTTCGACATCGCGATGATCGAGATGTTCGGCCCGCTCGTCAGCGGCGGCACGGTCGTCCTCGCCTCCGCCTCCGCCATCGAACGCGTCCACGACCTCATCAGGAGCGGTGACCTGCACACCGTCCAGGCCACCCCCTCCGTCCTCGAAGGGCTGCTGCCCGCGCTGGCCCACCGGGTGCCGCGCGTGATCAGCACGGGCGAGGCGCTGCCCGGCCCGCTCGCCGCCCGCCTGCTCGCCGTCACCGACGAGTTGTGGGACCTGTACGGGCCCACGGAGACCACCGTGTGGTCCACCAGGCGGCACGTCACCGACGGACGGGGCGGCTCGATCGGCCGGCCGGTCGCCAACACCGCGGTCTACGTGGTGGACGGCGACCTGCGTCCGGTGCCGGTGGGCATTCCCGGCGAACTGCTGATCGGCGGGGACGGCGTCACCCGCGGCTACCACGGCCGGGCCGCCCTGACCGCAGAACGCTTCGTCCCCGACCCGTTCGGGCCGCCCGGCGGACGCCTGTACCGCACCGGGGACCTGGCCCGCCGGCACTCCGACGGGACTCTCGAATACCTCGGCCGTCTCGACCACCAGGTCAAGGTGCGCGGCGTCCGCATCGAGCCGGACGAGGTGGCCGCCGTGCTCGGCGAACACCCGTCCGTCCAACGAGCGGTCGTGACCGTCCGCGACGACGCCCCCGGAGGGCGCGGCCTGGTCGCGTACACCATCGGCACCGCGCAGGAGAGCGACCTCCGCGCCCACCTGCGCGCCCGCCTGCCGGAGGCGATGATCCCCGCCGCGTTCGTCACCGTCGCCGACCTGCCCGTCCTGCCCAGCGGCAAGCTCGACCGCGCCGCCCTGCCACCGCCGCGGGCCGCCGCCGGGACCGCTGTCTCGGTGCCGCCGCGCACTCCTGCCGAGCGCGTGCTGCACGGTGTCTGGGCCGAGTTGCTCGAACGGGACGATTTCGGGGTCGAGGACGACTTCTTCGCCCTCGGCGGGCACTCCCTGCTGGCGATGCGCCTGGTGGTCAGGCTTCGGGAGACGTACGGGGCCGAGGTGACCCTGCGCCGCTGCTTCACCACCCCGACCGTCGCCGGCCTCGCCCCCCTCCTGCCCAGCGCCGCCGCGCGACCCATCCCGCCCCTGCCGGACGGCCCCGCCCGGCCCTCGCACGCCCAGGCCCGCCTGTGGTTCCTCGACCAGCTCGACCCCGGTAATCCCGCGTACAACGTCGCCTGGGCGGAACGGCTGATCGGCCCGCTCGACGTTGTCGCGCTGAGGGCCGCCTTCGACGACCTGGTGACCCGGCACGAGGCCCTGCGCCTGGTCATCGTCACCGACGACGGCGAGCCGACGCTCCAGGAGGGCCCCAACAGACCACGCCTGACCGTGCAGGCGGACGCGGATCTGGCACAACCCGCCAGGGCGGACCTGCCGACGGCCGTGGGACCGGCGGAACCGGACGGGGCGGACCCGGCGGCGGTCGTGGGGGTGGAGGAGGCTCGGCACCGGTTCGACCTGGCCGGCGGGCCGCTGGTCCGGGCCGTCCTGGTGCGGCGTGGCGACACCGAGCACGACCTGTACCTCACCCTGCACCACGTCGTCACCGACCGGTGGAGCCTGTCGATCCTGCTGCGCGACCTCATGGAGCTCTACCGGGCCCGCGTCACCGGCACCCCCGCCGGCCTGCCCGCGCTCGCCACCGGCTACCGGGACTTCGCCGCCTGGCACCGGGCCCGGGTGGCCGGGCGGGCGGACGATCTCGCGTACTGGAAGGAAGCCCTCGCCGGTCTGCCTCCCGCCCTGGACCTGCCCGCGGACCGGCACCGGCAGGGGCCGGCGAGCATGGAGGGCCGGCGGCTGACGTTCCCGATCGACTCCGCCACCGTGACGGCGGTGCGCGCGCTCGCGCGGGAACGGCAGGTGACGCCGTTCATGGTGCTGCTGGCCGCGTTCCAGGCGGTGCTGGCCCGCTACACGGGCGGCACCGACATCCCCGTCGGCACCCCGGTCTCCGGGCGGGCCCACCCCGACGTGGAGGAGATGGCGGGTCTCTTCCTGAACACGCTCGTCCTGCGCGGCGACCTGTCCGGCGAGCCGTCCTTCGCCGAACTGCTGGCCCGCACCCGCGAGCGCGTCCTGGACGGGCACGACCACGCGGAGCTGCCGTTCGAGGTGCTGGTGCAGGAGCTGGCCGAGGAGCGCGACCTGGCCCGCAACCCGCTGTTCCAGGTGATGCTCGCCTACCAGAACGTGCCGCCGGCGCCGCCGGAGGTGGCGGGGATCGCCCTGCGCACCCTCGACGTCGACCCGGGGGTGACGCAGGCGGACCTGCACCTGGTGATCGAGGAGTCCGGCGACACGCTCACGGGGGTGCTGCACTACGCGAAGGACCTGTTCGAGCACGACCGCATGGAGCGCTTCGCCGACCACTTCCGCTCGCTCCTGGCCGCCGCCGCAGCCGAACCGGACCGGCCGGTGACCGACCTGCCACTGCTCACCCCGGCCGAGCTGGACATCATCCAGCGAGCCAACGACACGGCCACACCCACTCTCGACGCGTCGGCCACGCTGCCCGCGCTTGCGGCCGAGCAGACGGAGACACTCGGACCTGACGCATCCACCACGCTGCTCGCCCTGGTGACCGAGCAGATCGCCCGTACTCCGGACGCGCCCGCCCTGGGGTTCGAGGCCGCGGACGGGAGCCGGGCGTGGCTCACCTATGCGGAGTTCGGCGGCCGGGTGAACCGCCTGGCCAGGCGCCTGCGTGCGCTCGGAGCCGGGCCCGGCGAGGTCGTGGGCGTGTGCTTGGAGCGGAGCGCCGACCTGGTCGTCGCCGTGCACGCCGTCGTCGCCACCGGCGCGGCCTACCTGCCGCTGGAACCTGACCATCCGTCCGAGCGCCTGGCGGGCATGATGACCGATGCGGGCGCACACTTGGCCATCTCGACCGAACGCTTCGCCACCCACCTACCCGGCCCCACGGCCGGGGTCGTGACGGTGCTGCTCGATCGCGACGCCGCGGCCGTGGCCGGCGAGGACGGCGGGCCGCTCGGAATCCGGCCGCACCCCGACTCCCTCGCGTACGTGATCTTCACCTCCGGCTCCACCGGCCGCCCCAAGGGGGTCGGGATCTCGCATCGGGCGATCGTGAACCGGCTGCGCTGGATGCAGGACGCGTTCCGGCTGACCGGGGACGACCGGGTGCTGCACAAGACGCCGTTCTCGTTCGACGTGTCGGTGTGGGAGCTGTTCTGGCCGCTGATCACCGGGGCGGGGCTGGTCGTGGCCCGGCACGGTGGGCACGCCGACCCCTCCTACCTGGCCGATCTGCTGGAGCGCGAGTCGGTCAGCACCGTGCATTTCGTCCCGTCCATGCTGGACGCCTTCCTGTCCGAGCCCGACCTGGGCAGGCGGCTGGGCGCGCTGCGTACCGTGGTCTGCTCAGGGGAGGCGCTCGGCGTCGAACTGGCCGCCCGGTTCGCCGCCGCGCTGCCAGGGGCGGGCCTGCACAACCTGTACGGGCCGACCGAGGCGGCGGTGGACGTGTCGTGGCACGCGTGCCGGCCCGGCGAGGCCACGGTCCCGATCGGGCGGCCGGTCGCGAACACCCGCCTGGAGATCCTCGACGCCAGGATGAACCGCGTCCCCGTCGGCGTGCCCGGCGACCTGTGGATCGGCGGCGTGCAGCTCGCGCAGGGGTACGCGGCCCGTCCCGCGCTGACGGCCGAACGTTTCGTCCCCGACCCCTACGGCCCTCCGGGCGGGCGGCTGTACGACACCGGCGACCTGGCCCGGTGGCGACCGGACGGCGAGATCGAGTACCTGGGCCGCTCCGATCACCAGGTCAAGATCCGCGGCATGCGGGTGGAGCCGGGCGAGATCGAGGCGGCCCTGGCGGCCCTGCCAGGCGTCCGCGCCGCCGCCGTCCGCGCCATCGAGGACGGCGCCGGCCTACGCCTGGCCGCCTACGTGGTCCCGACCGACCTCGCGATGGACGACCCCCCAGCGGTCGGTGCGGACGTGATGGGTGGGTGGGAGCGGAGGTTGCGTGACACCCTCCCCGATCACCTGATCCCCAGCACCTGGACCGTTCTCCCCGAGCTGCCCCTCAACCGCAGCGGCAAGCTCGACCGGAACGCTCTGCCCGACCCGCGCGCCCGCGAAACAGCCGGGCACGCCGAGCCGGAAGGGGCGGCCGAGGTGGCCGTCGCCGAGGCCTGGCGGGGGGTGCTGGGGCTGGAGCGGGTTTCGGCTCACGACAACTTCTTCGCCGCCGGCGGCGACTCCATCCGCAGTCTCAAGGTGGTCTCCCGCCTGCGCGAGGCCGGTTACGCCGTACGGCTGGAGCAGCTCTTCCGCCACCAGACGGTCAGGGAGCTGGCCGAACGGCTGGTGCCCGCCCCGGCGGAGGAACCACCCGAGGCGCCACAGACGCCGTTCGGCCTGCTCAATCCCGACGATTTGGCACGACTGCTGGAAGGCGAGGCGTGATGACCGTGACGACGGGAGCCGCGCGCGGCCTGGAGGACGCCTATCCTCTGGCCGCGCTGCAGGCCGGGATGCTCTACCACAGCGCGTACGAGCCGGACGTGGCCACCTACCACGACCTGACCACGATCACCCTGCGCGGCCGGTTCGACGCGGGGGCGTTCGAGGCGGCGCTGGCCGAGGTGACCGCCCGGCATCCCGTCCTGCGCACCTCGATCGACCTGACCGGGTTCAGCGAGCCGCTGCAGATCGTGCACCGCGCGGCGACGCTGCCGCTGGAGGTGACGGACCTGTCGGGCGACTCGGAGGCGGCCGGGCGGCGGCTGGCGGAGTGGTCGGAGGCGGAGAAGCGGCGGCCGTTCGACTGGGCGTCGCCGCCGCTGGCTCGCGCGCACGTGCACGTGCTGCCCGGCGAGACGTTCGCGTTCAGCCTGAGCTTCCACCACGCGATCCTCGACGGTTGGAGCGTGGCGGCGCTGGTCACCGAGCTGTTACGGCGCTACCACGGGCACCTCACCGGTGAACCTGTGCCGCTCACCCGCCCGGGCGCGGCCTTCCGCGAGCTGGTGGCGGCGGAACGCGCGGCGGTGGCCGCGCCGGAGACGCGCGACTTCTGGCAGGCCAGGATGGCCGACGCGCCCGGCACGAAGCTGCCCCGCCTGCCGGGGCCGCACGGCGAGCCGGGGGCGGAGGTGCTGCGGCTGCCGCTGCCGGCCGAGCTGCTCGAACGGCTCGGCGCGGCGGCCAGAGGGCTGGCGGTGCCGCTGCGCACCCTGCTGCTGGCCGCCCACCTGCGCGTGCTCGCCCTGGTCACCGGCGAGAGCGAGGTGATGACCGGCCTGGTCACGCACAGCCGGCCGGAGAGCGAGGCCGGCGAGGAGGTGCTGGGCCTGTTCCTGAACACCGTGCCGCTGCGCCTGGACGTGTCCGCCGCCCCGACCTGGGCGGAGCTGGTGCGCGAGGTGTTCGAGGCGGAGGTGGCGCTGCTGCCGCACCGGCGTTATCCGCTGTTCGAGATCCAGCGGGCGGCCGGACGTTCTCCGCTGCTGGACGTGCTGTTCGACTTCCGCGACTTCCACGTCTACCGGGGCCTGCCCGGCGTCGAGATCGTCGGCCAGGACTTCTTCGAGCAGACCGACGTGCCGTTCGCCGCCGCGTTCGGCCGCTCGCGCGAGCACGGCGGCTTCGACCTGACGATCACGTACGACCGGGCCCAGTTCGACGCCGGCCAGATCGCTCGGTTCGGCGAGCTGTATCTCATCGCGCTGCGGCAGGCCGCCGAGCCCGGCAACGACCCTCGGCCCGAGGGCCCCTACCTGGAGCGCGACGCCGCCGCGATCGACGGCTGGAACGCCACCGCCAGGACCTACCCGGACACGACCCTGCACGAGCTGATCGCCGAGCAGGCCGCGCGCACGCCCGCCGCGCCCGCCGTCTGCTACGACGGGACCTGGATCAGCTACCGCGAGCTGAGCGAGCGGGCCGGGGCCGTCACCGCCCGGCTCACGGCGGCCGGCACGCGGCCGGGCGACGTCGTCGGTGTCTGCCTCGAACGCGGCCCCGACCTGCTGCCCGCCCTGCTCGGCGTGCTCGGGGCGGGGGCCGCCTACCTGCCCCTTGAGCCGGAGCTGCCGCCGGAGCGGCTGGCGTACATGATCGAGGACGCGCGGGCGCGCACGGTGCTGACCGGCCCGGAGGGCACGACGGTCCTCCCGGACGGCGTCGCACTCCCCCTGGCCGACTCCGAACCGGATCCCGCCGCCCTCGCCGTTTCCGGCCTCGCCCCGGATCCCGCCGACAGCGTCCCGGACGTGCCCGGCGCGCCGACGCGCGTGCATCCCGACTCGCTGGCGTACGTGATCTTCACCTCCGGCTCCACCGGCCGCCCCAAGGGGGTCGGCGTCTCGCACCGGGCGATCGTCAACCGGCTGCTGTGGATGCAGGACACGTTCGGGCTCGCCCCGGACGAGCGGGTGCTGCACAAGACGCCGCTGTCGTTCGACGTGTCGGTGTGGGAGCTGTTCTGGCCGCTCATCACCGGTGCCGGGCTGGTGGTCGCCGAGCCGGACGCCCACCGCGACGGCGCCCGCCTGGCCGCCCTGGCCACCGCCCATGACGTCACCACCATGCACTTCGTCCCGTCCATGCTGGAGCTCTTCCTCGACGAGCCGGCCCTGCCGGCGCTGCGCCGCGTCATCTGCTCGGGCGAGGCGCTGGGCGCCGAGCTGGCCGCCCGCTGCCACGACCGTCTCCCGCAGACCGAGCTGCACAACCTGTACGGCCCGACCGAGGCGGCCGTGGACGTCACCTGGCACTCCTGCGAGCCTGGCGAGCCCCTGGTGCCCATCGGCCGGCCCGTGGCCAACACCCGCCTGGAGATCCTGGACGCCGGCGGCCGGCGGGTCCCCGTCGGCACCCTGGGCGAGCTCTGCCTGGGCGGCGTCCAACTGGCCCGCGGTTACGTCAGCCGGCCCGGGCTCACCGCCGAGCGGTTCGTGCCCGACCCGTACGGCCCGCCCGGCGCCCGGCTCTACCGCACCGGCGACCTGGCCCGCCGGCTGCCGACCGGCGAGGTCCAGTACCTCGGCAGGACCGACTTCCAGGTCAAGATCCGCGGCCAGCGGGTCGAGCTCGGCGAGATCGAGGCGCTGCTGGCCGCCGAGCCCGCCGTCCGCGCCGCCGTCGTCGTGCTGCGCGGCGAACGCCTCGTCGCCTACGTCGTCCCCGAGAACGACGCTGCGAACGGCCCAGGGAACGACGCCGAGAACGACGCCGCCGGCGAAGGCGGCGCGCCGAGCACCGACGCCGGCGGCAACGACGGTGGCGACGGCCATGTCGGCGCGGCCGGGCGGATGCCCGATCTGGCCGCCGCGCTGCGCAAGCGGCTGCCCGAGCACATGATCCCCGCCGCCTGGGTACCCCTGGACGCCCTGCCCGTCACCGCCAACGGCAAGCTCGACCGCGCCGCCCTGCCCGACCCCGGCGACGCCGCCCGCGCCCCGTACCTGCCGCCGCGCGACCCGTTCGAGGCCAGGCTGGCCACGCTGTGGGAGGAGACGCTCGGCGTGGACGCCATCGGCGTGCACGACGACTTCTTCGCCCTCGGCGGCCACTCCCTGCTGGCCCTGCGCCTGACGATGCGGCTGCGCAAGGAGCTGGGCCGCGACGTGCCGCTGTCGTCGGTGCTGACCGCGCCGACCGTCGCGGGGCTCGCCGCCGAGCTGCGCCGCCCGCAGGACAACGACGGCGCGCCGCGCCGGATCGTGCCGCTGCGGCCCACCGGCGACCGCGCTCCCGTCTTCCTGTTCCACGCGCTCGGCGGCCAGGTCTTCCGCTATCTGCCGCTGACCCGCCATCTCGGCCCCGACCAGCCCGTGTACGCGATCCAGGCGGCCGGTCTGGCCCCCGGTGAGCAACCGCACGCCACGCTGGCGGAGATGGTGGACGACTACACCGCCCACCTGCTCGACCTCCGCCCCCACGGCCCGTACGTGCTGGGCGGCTACTGCATCGGCGGCAACATCGCCCTGGAGACCGCCCGCCGGCTGCGCGAGCTGGGTGAGGAGGTGCCGCTCGTCGTGCTGTTCTACTCCGACGCGAACGAGCCGGTGCTGCGCGCCTCGCTGGAGGACGACGCCGTCCTGCTCACCCACGCCCTGGCCGGCGGCAAGGTCCAGGTGAACCTGGACGACCTGCACCGGATGAGCCCGGACGAGCGGCTGCTGGCCGTGATCGACGCCGCCGCCCGCGCCGACACGCTGCAGCCCGACACCGCCGACCTGCGCCAGGCCCGCCGCTTCGTGGACGTGTTCCGCGCCAACGCGCACGCCGTCGGCCACTACCGGCACGCCCCGTACGACGGGGACGTCCTGCTGTACTCGCCCGCCGCCGAGGGCGTACCGCCCGACGACATGGGCTGGCGGGACGTCGTCACCGGCCGCCTGCGCATCTCGCCCATCCACGGCGAGCGTTTCACCGTCATGTACGAACCCCGGGTCGCCCTCGCGGCCGCCGAACTGAGGAGCAGCATCGACCATGGCCTCACCTCCGACGACTGAGCCCCCCACGCCCGGCCCCGCCGCGGCGGAACCGCCCACGCTGTGGAAGAACCGCGACTTCCTCAAGCTGTGGAGCGGCGAGAGCCTGTCGCTGGTCGGCTCCCAGGTGACCGTGCTCGCCATGCCGATCGTCGCCTACCTGTGGCTGAACGCCTCGGTCGCGGAGATGGGCGTGCTCGGCGCGCTGTCCAGGCTGCCGATGGTGCTGTTCTTCGTGGTGGGCGTGTGGGTGGACCGGATGCGCCGCCGGCCCGTGCTCATCTGGAGCGACGTCATCCGGGCGTTCATGCTGGCCACCGTGCCGCTGCTGTTCGTGATGGACCTGCTGACGCTGTGGTGGCTGTACGCGGTCGTGTTCGTGATGGGCGTCTTCGGGGTGCTGTTCGAGATCGCCTACCGGTCGTACCTGCCGGCCCTGGTGGCCCCCGAGCACCTCGGTGACGGCAACAGCAAGCTGCAGCTCAGCGACTCGGTCTCCAAGGCGGTCGGGCCCAGCCTGGCCGGGTTCCTCATCGCGACCCGCTCGGCGCCGCTGGTCATCCTGGTGGACGCGGTCAGCTACGTGCTGTCGGCGGCGTTCCTGATCTCCATCCGCAAGCGGGAGGACCCGCCGCCGCCGGACAGCGGCGGCAGCATGATCGGCGCCATCCGCGCGGGCTTCGGCTGGGTGATGTCCCACCCGGTCGTCCGCCCGCTGGCCATCGCCAGTGCCGTCTACTCCTTCTTCGACATCGGCATCCTGCAGACCCTCTACATCCCGTACGTGATCGACGGCGCCGGCGTGCCGGCCGGCTGGGTCGGGGCCGTGCTCGCGGTCGGCGGAGTCGGCGCCGTGGCCGGCGCGTGGCTGTCGGTGCGGCTCATGAAGGGGGTGGGCCCCGGGCCGACCATGTTCTGGTCCACGGTGATCGGCAACAGCGCGCTCATCCTGGTGCCGCTGGCCGGAGGGCCGCTCTGGCTGGCGATCGGCGTGCTGGCCGTCTCGCAGCTGCTGGTCGGGCTGTGCACGCAGGTGTTCGTGGTGAACAACATCACCGTGCTGCAGTCGGCGACGCCGCGCGAGCTGGTCGGCCGGGTCATCGCCACCATCTGGGCGATGGGGCTGGTGCCCGCGCCGATCGGCGCGCTGGTGGCCGGGCTGGTCGGCGAGGCGATCGGCATGTGGCCGGTGGTCCTGACGGCGGCGGTGATCGGCGCGGTGGTGCCGATGATCGTGCTGGCGCTGTCGCCGATCCCCCGGATGCGCGAGATGCCCCAGGCCCCGGCCACCTGAGCTTTTCCAGGGGCCGGTCAGCGTCCGAACTTCTCGATGGCCTCCGGGGTCACGGGGGTGAAGAAGTTGACCAGGTTGCCGTCGGGGTCGCGGAAGAGCAGCGCCCGGTTGCCCCACGGCATCGTGGTGGGCTCGTTGACGAAGTCCCGCACGAGGTCGGTCAGGTTCTTGTAGACGCTGTCCACGTCGTCGACCAGGAACTCGACGATGACGCTGCGGTTCGCGCCCGGTTCCGCGGAGCCGGGCGCGAACAGCGGGACGGTGCGGGTGCTGCCGATGGCGAGCGTGGCGGAGGCGGTCCGCAGCTCGGCGAAGTCGTCGTTGGCCCAGCTCGCCTCCACTCCGGTGGCGGCCTCGTAGAAGCCGACGAGGCGGGCGACGTCGGCGGTGATGATGCGGATCGAGACGAAGTTCACGGGTGGTTCTCCCTGGTCGTTCCTTGGGTACGACCGCACGCTACGCCGGATACCGGGCGAAACCCGCCCGGTATCTGCGGCAGACTTTCGGTATGACCCGACCCACCGCTCGCGTGCTCACCCTGCTGGAGCTCCTGCAGTCGGGAGGGTTGCGGACCGTGGCCGAGCTCGCCGACCGGCTCGGCGTGGACGAGCGCACGGTACGGCGCTACGTCGGCCACCTCATCGACCTCGACGTGCCCGTCGAATCGGTGCGGGGCCGCTACGGCGGCTACCGGCTCGCCCCCGGTTACCGCATGCCGCCGCTCATGCTGGGCGACGACGAGGCGCTCGCCGTGCTGCTCGGCCTGGTCGCGGGGCGCAGGACCGGCCTGCTGACGGCCGCGGGCACGGCGAGCGAGACGGCCGCGGCGAAGATCCGGCGGGTGCTGCCCGAGCGGCTCGGCCGCCGGCTCGACGCCGTGCTCGGCTCCCTCGCCTTCACCGCTCCCGCCGGTGAGCCGGCCGTCCCGGAGACGGCGGTGCTGCTCGCGATCGCCGACGCGGTGAGTCACCACCGGCCGGTCTCGATCCGGTACACCGACGCCGGCGGGCGGCGCAGCGAGCGCACGCTGCACCCGTACGGGCTCGTCGCCCACTCGGGCCGGTGGTACGTGACGGGCGCCGATCCCGCGATCGGCGAGGACCGGACGTTCCGGCTGGATCGCATCGCCGGCGCGCGGACCCTGCCCGGCTCGTTCGACCCGCCCGGCGGGCCCGGCCCGGCGGAGCGGGTGCTGACGGGGCTCGCCACCGCGCCGTACCGGCACGAGGTGACGCTGCTGGTCCAGGGCAGCGCCGAACAGATCCGCACCCGGCTCCCCGCCGGCATCGCGCTCGTGACGGAATCAGCACCGGTGAGCGGTTCGGGTCAGGACGTCATGCGTTGGTCCCGCGTCGAGTTGCGGGCCGAACGGCTCGACTGGGTGCCGGCCATGCTCGCCTCCATGAACCTGCCGTTCGTCATCGAACGGCCGGACGAGCTCCGCGACCTCGTCGTCGCGTTCGCCGACCGGCTCACCCGATCGGCCCGGCGAAGCCCGGCGGGCGGCGAAGGCAATGACGGGGGCAATGACGGGGGCAATGACGGGAGCGACGGGGTCACGCGTTGAGCTCGGCCAGCCAGCCGAGCTGCTCGGCGCGGTCCTCCACGGTGGGGGCGTTCAGTCCGACGATCACCCGGGTCGCGCCCGCCTTGCGGTAGGCCTCCAGCCGCTCGCGCACCCGCGCGGGCGTGCCGCACAGGGCGAGGGCGTCCACCAGGTCGTCGGGCACCTCCTCCATCGCCTCGCCCAGGTCGCCGTCGAAGTACGCGTCCTGGACGCGCGCCGCCGCCGGGCCGAACCCGAGGCGGTGGGCGAGCCGGTTGTAGAAGTTGACCCCCCGGGTGCCCATGCCGCCCAGGTAGAGGGCCAGCATCGGCCGGATCAGGTCGCGGGCGTAGTCGGCGTCGTCGTCCACCATGGCCATGACCATCGGCGAGACCTCCACCGTGGCCGCGTCGCGCCCGGCCAGGGCGGCCCCGGCCCGCAGGTGCTCCATGCTCTGGGCCACGTGCTCGGGCGGGAAGTGGATCGGCAGCCAGCCGTCGGCGATCTCCCCGGCCAGCGCCACCGCCTTCGGCCCCATGGCCGCCAGGTGGACGGGCAGCGGCTTGCGTACGGGGGCGACGGTCATGCTCAGCGCCTTGCCGCGGCTGTCGGGCAGAGGCAGCACGATCTCGGGGCCGTCGTGCTCGACCGGCCGGCCGTCCAGCGCCGTCCGTACCACGGCCACGTAGTCGCGCAGGTGGGCCAGCGGCCGCTCGTACCGCTGACCGTGCCACCCCTCGGCCACCTGCGGGCCTGAGGCGCCGAGCCCGAGCAGGAACCGGCCGCCCGACACCCGGTCGATCGTGGTGGCGGCCATCGCCGCCGAGATCGCCGTGCGGCCCGTCACCTGGATCACGCCGCTGCCCAGCCCGATCCGCTCGGTGCCGGCCGCGAGCCAGGCCAGCGTGGTCGCCGGATCGACCCCGTAGCCCTCAGAGGCCCACACCGAGTCGTATCCGAGCCGCTCCGCCTCACGTGCCAGCCTCAGCTGGGCTTCATGGGTGGCCGCCACGGGGCCGAGGGTGCCAAGGCTGAATCCGAGCCGCACTGCCGCCTCCTCACGATCCGATCTTGTCCTTACTCTCCCGCAGAAGCCCTGCCGAGACCAGGGCCGGCGGCGACCGGACGGATCAGGGTGGCGCCGAGCTCGGTGGCGCGGTGGATGACCATGTTGGCGTGGCGGGTGCTGGTGATCAGGCCGGCCCGCTGGAGGACCTGGGCGTGCGCGCTGGCCGAGGACAG
Source organism: Nonomuraea sp. NPDC048882 (assembly GCF_040649755.1). Classification (NCBI taxonomy): domain Bacteria; kingdom Bacillati; phylum Actinomycetota; class Actinomycetes; order Streptosporangiales; family Streptosporangiaceae; genus Nonomuraea; species Nonomuraea sp. NPDC048882. The sequence goes on along the minus strand of NZ_JBEZGB010000003.1, from coordinate 933,586 downwards.
CGAGGCGCCGGTGCGCCGGGAGAGTTCGCTGGTGGTGCAGCCGGCGGTGGCGGCGATGTGGCAGAGAACGCGGGCGCGGGTCGCGCCGAGCAGGTCCGACAGCGCCTGGCCGGGGTCGGGCTCCGGGGCACGCCGCGGCACCGGATAGATCAGTACGGGCGGCAGCCCGGGGTCCGCCAGCGCCACGGGGGTGTAGCGGCAGAAGTAGGAGGGGATGAGGGTCAGACCCCTGCCACGCAGCGGGATCTCGTAGCGGCCGGCGGCGTAGTCGACCTCCAGGACCGGTGGCCGCCACCGCATGCGGGGCGGCAGCGCGCCGAGCATGGCCTCCACGCCCTGGTCGGTGAGCAAGCGGGCGAGGCGGGCGCGTTCGCGTCCGAGTGCGTGCTCCATCATGGTGCGGTGGGGGGCGAGGACGGCCCGGCCGTAGTGGCCGGCCAGGCGGGCCAGGCCGGCGATGGCGCGCCGGTCGCCGCGGGCGAGGTCGTCGAGGGTGCCGGGCAGGGCGGTGTGCCGGCGCAGCTGGTCCACCTCGCGCCGGACCCGTGCGCAGGAGGTGGCGGCCAGCGCGTCGAGGCCGGCCTCGCGTCCCGCCTGGGCCTCGTGCGGGGTGAGGAAGTCGGGCCAGTACGCCTTGATCGGCATCAGCGGCGCCAGCGTGCGCCGGACGGGCCGCAGCAGGCCGGCGGCGGCCAGGTCCGCGCGGGCCCGGCGGCGCCAGGCGGTCAGGTCCGCCCCGCCGCCGGGCCGCTGCAGCACGTGCAGGCTCATCACCGTCTCCCACGGCTCGTCGACGCGAGAGGCGACGCGTACGCGGGCCAGGTCCTCACCGGTGAAGACGATGCGCAAAATTCCGCCGGACATGCCCCCCATGCTGGCCCGGACGGATCATCAGGCGATCAACGCCCGGTGGACACGCGCCGGCGCTATCTGTTGAACCATTTATGGGACTTGATACAGATATGCCCCCTACCAGGGTCTTCTGTGGGGTTGGTCCAGGCCTCCTGCTGGCCGTAGAGCAGCGCCCAATGGGCGCCGCCGCAGGTGACGAGATGGACGTCGTCCAGGTTGCCCTTGCGGCCGTTGTTCCACAGCGACTTCACCTTGTGGCTGAACGAGCACGGCCGTCCCCCGCCCGCCCAGTTGGCGTCGTTCCCCTCCCAGTTGCACCGTTTGCCCGACCCGCTCACGCCGCTGTAGGCGCAGATGCTGCCCTTGGGGCAGTCCCCCAGCCAGTCCTGAGCCGACGCGACGCCCGCGTTCCCGGTGAGGCAGAACGCCGCCATGAGAGTGACCGTGCCGGCGGACACCGCTCGTCTGATTCCCAAGATCCGCTCCTCTCCGTCTCCGTTGCGCACCCAGTACACAGAGCCGGGGGACGGGGTGTCGCCGTGTTCCACCCAGGAACGGAACACCGACGTCAGAGGCGTGAAGAGGCGCGATCGACGGCCGGGGCCCGGCGGAATGTCCGGACAATGCCCGCCCCATGTCCTCGATCACGCGTTCCGGCCTGCCGCACACTACGGAGGTGCCCGGAGCGGCCGGAGGCGGAGACGAGAGCGAGGAGCGAGGCCGGTGACCAGTGTGCGGTTCTCGGTGCTGGGTCCCCTGACGGCGGTCCAGGACGGGGCTCAGGTCCCTGTCACGGTCGGCAAGCTGCGCGTCCTGCTCGCCACCCTGCTGCTGCGCCCGAACGAGGTCGTCCCGGCCGACCTGCTCGCCGAGCGGCTGTGGGGCCGCCGGGTCCCGGTCAACCCGCGCAAGGTCCTGCGCACGTACGTCGTACGCCTGCGTCAGGCCCTGGGCGCGAGGGACGTGATCGTCACCATGCCGGACGGCTACCTCGCCCGGCTGCGGACCGACCAGCTCGACCTGCTGCGGTTCCGCGCCCTGCTCCAGGAGGCCGGCCGGGCCGCGGACCCGCTGACGGAGCGGCGGCTCCTGCACGAGGCGCTGGCCCTGTGGTGCGGCCCCGTGTGCGCCGGCGTCGCGTCGGAGACGCTCCAGCAGATCGACGTGCCGCCGCTCGCCGAGCTTCACGTGCACACCCTCGAACGGCGCATCGAGCTCGACGCCGGTCTCGGCGAGCACGCCTCGCTCGTCGCGGAGCTGCGGGCCCTGACCGCCGAGCATCCCTTCAGGGAACGGCTCTGGGCCCAGCTCATGACCGCCCTCTACCGCACCGGCCGGCAGGCCGAGGCGCTGGAGACGTACCGGACCGTCTTCCGGCTGCTGCAGGACGAGCTCGGCATCCTCCCCAATGCCGAGCTGCGCCGCCTGCACCAGGCCATGCTCGCGCAGTCACCGGTGGAGGTCACGGACGACGCGGGCGAGCCGCCCGCGCCCGTCCCGCCCAGGCAGCTGCCGGCCGGCGTGCCGGCGTTCGTCGGGCGGACGGACGAACTGTCCGCCCTCACCGCCGGAGCGGGCGCCGCGACGATCACGGATGCCGCCGCAGGGACGGGTGCCATCTCAGGGACGGGTGACGCCGCGGTCACGGATGCCGCCGCCGGAACGGGCACCGCCGGGGTGACGGTCACCGCGATCGACGGCATGCCGGGCGTCGGCAAGACCGCGCTGGCCGTGCACGCCGCGCACCTGCTGGCCCCGCACCACCCCGGCGGCCAGCTCTTCCTCGACCTGCGCGCCCACAGCCAGGACGACCCCCCGCTCGACCCCGCCGACGCCCTCGACCGCCTGCTGCGCGCCCTGGGCCTGCCCGGCGAGCACGTCCCCGAGCGGCTGGACGACCGTGCCGCGCTCTACCGCAGCCTGCTGGCCGAGCGGCGCGTCCTGCTCGTCCTGGACGACGCCGCCGGCGAGGCCCAGGTCCGGCCGCTGCTGCCGGGCGGCGGCGGCTGCCACGTGCTGATCACCAGCCGGCGCCGCCTGTCGGGGCTGGACGTCACCCATGCCGTGTCGCTGGACCCGCTTCCCGCCGCCGACGCGATCGCCCTGTTCACCCGCACCGCCGGAGCCGGCCGGGTGGCGGGCTCGCCCCGGCACCTCCTGGCCGCCGTCGTCGAGCACTGCGGCCGGCTGCCCCTGGCCATCCGCGTGACGGCCGCCCGCCTGCGCTCCCACCCCACCTGGCGCCTGACCCACCTGCTCGACCGCCTCGGCGACCCCCGCCAGCCGCTGCGCGCGGGGCAGCGCAGCGTCACGGCGGCCCTCGACCTGTCCTACCGCAACCTCGACGAGCCGCAGCGGCAGGCGTACCGGCTGCTCGGCCTGGATCCGGCCGCCGACCACGCCGTCGGCGCCGCCGCCGCGCTGCTGAACACCCACCCCGTCAGGACCGAGCGGCTGCTGGAGCAGCTGCTCGACGCGCACCTCATCGAGGAGCCCGCGCCCGGCCGCTACCGTTTCCACCAGCTCGTCCGGGCCCACGCCACCCAGGCGGCCTCGACGGTGAACGCGAGCGAGCGCAGGGCCGCTCTGGCCCGCCTGCTCGCCCACCACGCCGGCCTGGCCGCCGAGGGCACGCGATCGGAGGACCCTATCGGCCTTCGACGAACGTGACCGTCTCGTCGAGCGGCGCCCGGCCCGTGCGGATGTACTGCTCGGCGGCGTCCTCGAACCCGATCGACATGCCGCAGAACAGCATGAGCTCCTCCGGCGGGCGCACGATCTCCGCGACGGTCCTCCGGTAGACCGACCACGCCATCTGCGGGCAGCTGTGCAGCCCTTCCGCGCGCAGCAGCAGCATGACGGTCTGCAGGTACATGCCGAGGTCGGACCACTGCGGCCGGCCCAGGCCGCGGTCGATGTAGCAGAACAGGGCGGTGGTCGCGCCGAAGCACTCCCAGTTGCCGGAGGCGGCCCGCTGGCGCGCCTCCCAGTCCTCACGGGCGACGCCGAGCGCGCTGTAGCGCTCTCTGCCGAAGGCGGCCCGGCGCTCCTGGTACGGCGGCTTCAGCTCGGCCGGATACATCTCGTACTCGCGCTCGTCCCACGGCTCGCCGGCGGCCAGCCGCGCTCCGGCCCGGCGTTTGATCTCGGCCAGCGGCTCACCGGTCACCACGTAGATGTGCCAGGGCTGCAGATTCGACCCGGACGGCGCCCAGGCCGCGGCGGACAGCACCCGCTGCAGCACCTTTCGCGGAACAGGCCGTCCCGTGAACCCGCGCACCGCCCGCCGGCTGGTGACGGCCTCGTAGACGTCCATGAATCACCATCTCCCCCGCACTTTCGTGACGGTATGTGAAGCTTTCCGGGGGGACGGGCGGCGAATCCGGCCTACCTACCCGCCCACGGGATAGGCGAACCTGGTCAGCAGATCCCGCAACTGCTCGGCCTCTCCCGGCCCGAGGCCGGCGACCAGGCGCTCGGCCATCGGCTCGGCCGCGACGTGCGCCGCGTCGAACAGCTCGACGCCGCGCGGCGTGATCTCCACCGCGCGCACCCGCCGGTCCCCCGGCACGGCCTTGCGCACGGCCAGCCCCTTGCGCTCCAGGTCGTCCACGACCCGCATGATCCCGGCCTTGTCCGACCCCGTCGCCGCCGCCAGGTCGCGCTGCACCGTGGGCCCCCGATCGGTCAGCACGATCAGCACGGCGAAGTGCCGCAGCTCGATGCCGAGCGGCCGCAGCGCCTCCGTCATCACCGCGGCCGCCCGCCAGTGGGCCTGGCGCAGCAGCAGGCCGAGGGCGAAGGGCGAGGCGTCCCCCGGGCGGTCGGTCGCCCGCGGCGGAACCGCGGAAGGTACGTCGGCGCTCATGAACGTAATCCTACCAGCACCCTCTCACTCGATACGGTATCAAATGAAACAACTGTCCGTCATCACGAGGCCAAGCCTGCGGCAGCGACGCGTGTCACCGGGCGGGCCCCGCAGGTCGCGCCCCTAGCGTGTGCGCATGGACGACCGGATCGGCCGCCGCTGGGAGGCCTTCAAGGAGTCGCCGTTCCTTCCCGCGACCGTGATCGTGCTGATCCTCTCCGCCGGCGCGGGGCTCTTCGCCGGTTCGTACACCTACGCCATGGCCAACCCGGCCCCGCACCGCGTCCCGGTCGCCGTGGTCGGGGTCAGCCACCAGACCGTGCGCGGCAAGGCGTTCGCCGCCGGTCTGGAGCGGGCGCTCGACGCCTCGCTCGCGCTGTCCTTCGAGCGCTCGTACGAGCAGGCCTGGCAGGCGGTCGAGGAGCAGCGCGTCTTCGCCGTCATCGTGGTGCGCGGCGACGACGTCACGCTGAACGTGTCCAGCGCGTCGGGCGCGTCGGTGGCGCTGCTGCTCAGCGAGGCGGCGCCGCGGGTCGCGCCCCGGGTCGGCGTGCGGCTGACGGTGCGCGACATCAACCCGCTGCAGCGGGGCGACCCGCGCGGGCTGGCGCTGTTCTACATCACGCTCGCGGCGGTCGTCATCGGCTTCATCGGGGCCGTCCAGCTCAACGTCAACGCCGCGGGCCTGTCGGCGTGGCAACAGATCGGCTTCACGGTGGCGTACGCGGCGCTCGGCGCGCTGTCCATCGTGGCCGTCGTGGACTGGGGGCTCGGCGCGCTGAATCTGCCGCTGCTGGAGTCGTGGTTCATCCTGGCGCTGACCATGTTCGCCTCGGGGATGGTGTTCGCCATGTTCCACACCATCGTCGGGCGCTGGGCGATGGTGCCCACGTGGGGGCTGATGGTGCTGCTCGGCAACCCGTCGTCGGGCGGGGCGGTGTCCTGGCCGCTGCTGCCCTCGCCGCTGGGGACCATCGGGCGCTGGCTGCCGCCGGGGGCCTCGGTCAACGCCCAGCACACCGCGGTCTACTTCGGCGGCCATCAGCGGGTGCTGCCGTTCCTGGTGCTGGCCGCCTGGGGGCTGGTGTCGTCCGCCGTCTTCCTGGTCCGGCGCCGGCGCGCGCCGCAGGACCCCCCATGACCGTCGTCCTGCGCTTCGCGTGATCGTACGCGCTGGGGCAGCATGGACGTTTCATCCTGAGTACTGAAATGAGTGATTTGTGTGTCCCGTCGTCGTGCCCACATCTCCATGGTCGGCATTCCCGCCGTCAGCCACGTCCTGCCCAGCTTGGAGATCATCCGCGAGCTGGCGGCCCGCGGCCACCGGGTGACCTACGCCAACGACCCGGCCGTGGCCGAGCTGGTCACCGGCGCCGGCGCCGAACTGGTCACCTGCACCTCCACGCTCCCGGTCGCGGACAACACCTGGCCCGACGACCCGATCGCCGCGATGGGCCTGTTCCTCGACAACGCCGTCCAGTCCCTGCCGCAGCTGCGCGCCACCTACGACGACGATCCCGCGGACCTCTACCTGTACGACATCGCCGGCTACGCCGCCCGCGCACTCGCCGAACGGCAGGGCCGCCCGCTGCTGCAGCTGTCGCCGACGTTCGTGGCCTGGAAGGGGTACGAGGAGGACGTGGCGGCGCAGCTGTGGCAGCTGCCGGGCGCCGGCGCCTACCGCGCGAAGTTCGCGGACTGGCTGGCCGGCTGCGGGGCGACCACCCTCGACGTGGACGCCTTCTCCGGCCGGCCCGCGCGGGCCCTGGCCCTGATCTCCCGGGCGATGCAGCCGTACGCGGACCAGGTCGACACCGGCGCGGTGACGTTCGTCGGCCCCTGCTTCGACCTGTCGGGCGAGGGTGACACCTGGACGAGGCCGGCCGATGCCGGCAAGGTGCTGCTGATCTCGCTGGGCTCGGCGTACACGCGCCGGCCGGAGTTCTACCGCCAGTGCCTGGCGGCCTTCGGCGACCTGCCCGGCTGGCACGTCGTGCTGCAGATCGGCCGGCACACCGACGCGGCCGAGCTGGGCGACATCCCGGCCAACGTCGAGGTGCACCCCTGGGTGCCGCAGCGGGCGATCCTGGAGCAGGCCGACGCCTTCGTCACCCACGCGGGCATGGGCGGGTGCGGCGAGGGGCTGCTGGCGGGCGTTCCGATGATCGCCGTTCCGCAGGGCGCCGAGCAGTTCACGAACGCCGACCGGCTCGTGGAGCTGGGGATCGCCCGCCGGATCGACACCGAGGACGCCACGGCCGAGAGGCTGCGGACCGCGCTGCACGAGCTCGTCACCGATCCCGAGGTCGCCCGCCGCTCGGCCCGGCTGCGGGCCGAGGCGCTGGCCGAGGGCGGCACCACCCGCGCCGCCGACCTCATCGAGGCCATGCTGACCTGACCGGGCGGCACCGGCCGTTCACTCGTTGCCGAAGGTGCCTTCGAGGCGGTGGCGGGAGCCCGGGTGGAGCAGGCGGGCCGTGCTCACCAGCACGTCGCCCGACCAGGTGCGGCGGCGGACGAGCAGGCACGGCTCGTGGCGGCCGATGCGCAGCAGGCGGCGCTCGGCCGCGTCGGCGAGCACCGCCTCGACGATGTGCTCGCCGCGGGTGAGCGGGGCCACCTCGTTCAGGTACGCGTGCGGGGTCTGCAGGGTGAAGTCGCGCTCCAGGTAGTGGGGCGCGCCGGCCGGGTTGACCAGGCGATCCTCCAGCTGGATGGGGGTGTCGTCCTCGAAGTGCACGATGAGCGTGCGGAACACGGTCGGCCCGGCCGCCGCGCGGAGCTCGGGGTCGGCCGCGCCCGACGGCTCCTCGCGCGCGTAGACGACCTCGGTGCGGTGCCGGTGGCCGTGCCGCCGTACGTCGTCGGCGATGTTCCTGACCTGGAGCAGGGCCGAGGCGGCCTTGGGCGCGGCGACGAACGTGCCCACCCCCGCCCGCCGCACGACGAGGCCCTCGTGGGTCAGCTCGCGCAGCGCCCGGTTGATCGTCATCCGGGACAGGCCGAGCGCGCTGACGAGCTGGTGCTCCGACGGGAGCTGCTGGCCGTGAGTCCACCGCCCGGACCGCACGCCGGTCGCGATGAGGGTCTTGACCCGTTCGTACGCGGGCGCGGAGGCGGGCCCGACCTGCTGGAACTGGGCGGCGAGTTCGGACTCGACCACCGTGATGGGCACCATGGCCTGGCGATCCTCAGGGCTCGGGGGACGGCGGGACGGAGGAGCTCTCCTGGCCGATGGCCGGAAGTTTATCTTCCTCCCCAGGGTAGCGAGCTGTATATACAGGACTGTACATTTCCCCCATCCCCTGTATCCCCCAGGGCGCGAGACGCGCGAGAGGCGGACCGCCACATGCAGCACGACCGACCCCCGGGCGCGGCCCCCGCCGTGGAGCGCCGGACGATCGACGTGATCCCCGACGCCGAACGGCACGGCACGCCGCGCAGCCAGTTCACCCTCTGGTTCGGCGCCAACATGCAGATCACGGCGATCGTGGACGGCGCGCTCGCCGTCGTCTTCGGCGCCGACGCCCTCTGGGCGATCATCGCCCTGCTCATCGGCAACGTGCTGGGCGGCGTGGTGATGGCGCTGCACTCCGCCCAGGGGCCGCGGCTCGGCCTGCCCCAGATGATCTCCAGCCGGGCCCAGTTCGGCGTGTTCGGCGCGGTCGTGCCGCTCGTCCTGGTCGTGCTGATGTACCTGGGCTTCGCCGCGACCGGCAGCGTGCTGGCCGGGCAGGCGCTCGGGCGGATCCTGCACGTGCCCGCCACCGCCGGCATCCTGGTCTTCGGCGCGCTGACGGTGATCGTCGCGGTGACCGGCTACCGGCTCATCCACACCGTCGGCAGGATCGCGACCGTGGTCGGCGTCTGCGGCCTCGGCTACCTGCTGGTCGCCGTGTTCACCACGTACGACGTGGGCGCGGTCATCGGCGTCAAGCCGTTCGAGGCTCCGACGTTCCTGCTGGCCGTGGGGCTCGGGGCGGCCTGGCAGCTGACATTCGGCCCGTACGTCGCCGACTACTCGCGCTACCTGCCCCGCAGCACCCCCGAGTCGGCCACGTTCTGGGGCACGTTCGCGGGCAGCGTGATCGGCTCGCAGTGGGCGATGACGCTGGGCGCGCTGATCGCGGCCGTCTCCGGTGACGCGTTCGTCGGCGACCAGGTCGGGTTCGTCGGTCAGCTGGCCGGGCCGGCGGCCGTCGCGCTGCTGATCTACCTCGTGATCGTGGTCGGGAAGCTGACCGTCAACACGCTCAACGCCTACGGCGGCTTCATGTGCCTGCTGACGACCGTGACCGCGTTCAACGGCCGCACGCGGATCTCGCCGGTGGCCCGCGCGCTCTACATCGCCGGCTTCACGGCCGTGTCGGTCGCGGTGGCGATCATGGCCAGCGCCGACTTCCTGAACAACTTCAAGAACTTCGTGCTGGTGCTGCTCATGGTGTTCACGCCGTGGAGCGCCATCAACCTCACCGACTACTACCGGATCTCCAAGGAGCGGGTGGACATCCCCGCCCTGTACGACCCGGCCGGCCGCTACGGCCGCTGGAACGTGCCCGCGCTGGTCTGCTACGCCTTCGGCGTGGTGATCCAGATCCCGTTCCTGGCTCAGAAGCTCTACACCGGGCCCGTGACCGAGCTGCTCGGCGGCGCCGACATCTCGTGGATCGTCGGGCTGGTGGCGACCGCCGTGCTCTACTACCCCTGGGCCAGGCGCACCTCGAACCCGCCCGCCGAGATGATCTACCCCGCCGCCGAGGCCGTACCGGCCCGCTGACGAAAGGAACCGAACATCATGGAAGGCGCACGCCCGGTCCGGGCCGCCCGCGGCAGCACGCTGACGGCCCTCGGCTGGCAGCAGGAGGCCGCGCTGCGGATGTTGCAGAACAACCTCGACCCCGAGGTGGCCGAGCATCCCGACGAGCTGGTGGTCTACGGCGGCACCGGGCGGGCCGCCCGCGACTGGCGCTCGTTCGACGCGATCGAGCGCACGCTGCGCACGCTCAAGGCCGACGAGACGATGCTGGTGCAGTCGGGCCGGCCGGTCGGTGTCATGACCACCCACGAGTGGGCGCCGCGCGTGCTGATCGCCAACTCCAACCTGGTCGGCGACTGGGCCAACTGGGAGGAGTTCCGGCGCCTCGAAGCCGCCGGGCTGACCATGTACGGCCAGATGACGGCCGGTTCGTGGATCTACATCGGCACCCAGGGCATCCTCCAGGGCACGTACGAGACGTTCGCCGCGGTCGCGGCCAAGAGGTTCGGCGGCTCGCTGGCCGGGACGATCACGCTCACCGCCGGGCTCGGCGGGATGGGCGGCGCCCAGCCGCTGGCCGTCACCATGAACGGCGGCGTGGTGATCTGCGTCGAGTGCGACCCGTCGCGCATCCAGCGCCGCCTGGACCACGGCTACCTCGACGTGCGCGCCGACGACCTGGCGCACGCGCTGCGGCTGGCCACCGAGGCGAGGGACGCCCGACGCCCACTGTCGATCGGCCTGCTCGGCAACGCCGCCGAGGTGCTGCCGCGCATGCTGGCCGAAGGCGCCCCGGTCGACGTCGTCACCGACCAGACCAGCGCCCACGACCCGCTCGCGTACCTGCCGGCCGGGATGGCGTTCGAGGACATGACGTTCGAGCGCGAGAAGGATCCGGCCGGCTTCACCGAGCGGGCCCGCGCGTCGATGGCCCGGCACGTCGAGGCCATGGTCGGGTTCATGGACGCGGGGGCGGAGGTGTTCGACTACGGCAACTCCATCAGGGGCGAGGCCCAGCTGGCCGGGTACGCGCGCGCCTTCGACTTCCCCGGGTTCGTGCCCGCGTACATCAGGCCGCTGTTCTGCGAGGGCAAGGGCCCGTTCCGGTGGGCGGCCCTGTCGGGCGACCCGGCCGACATCGCCGCCACCGACCGCGCGATCCTGGAGCTGTTCCCCGGCAACGAGCAGCTGGCCCGCTGGATCCGCCTGGCCGGCGAGAAGGTGCACTTCCAGGGCCTGCCCGCACGCATCTGCTGGCTCGGCTACGGCGAACGCGACCGGGCCGGCGAGCGGTTCAACGACATGGTGGCGAGCGGCGAGCTGCGCGCCCCGATCGTGATCGGCCGCGACCACCTCGACTGCGGGTCGGTGGCCTCGCCGTACCGGGAGACCGAGGGCATGCTGGACGGCTCCGACGCGATCGCCGACTGGCCGCTGCTCAACGCGATGGTGAACGTGGCCTCGGGGGCCTCGTGGGTGTCGATCCACCACGGCGGCGGGGTCGGCATCGGGCGCTCGATCCACGCGGGCCAGGTGACCGTGGCCGACGGCACCGCGCTGGCCGGGGAGAAGATCCGCCGGGTGCTCACCAACGACCCGGGCATGGGCGTCATCCGGCACGTGGACGCCGGCTACGATCACGCCGCGGAGGTCGCCCAGGCCAGCGGCGTACGCGTGCCCATGCGCGAGTCCTCCAACCCGCAGGCTTCCTGAGCAGCCCGCCGGCCCCCGAGGCCGTTGTCAGGAGCCGCGGGGGCCGGGGAAGCCCATCCAGCGCAGCAGGATCATCCGGGCGCCCTCCGGCGCGTCGTCGCGGTCGGAGCCGAAGCGGTGCACCAGCTTGAGGTATTCCTCATGGAACTCCTTGAGCCGCTCCTTGGTCATGAAGGTGCTGGCGCGTGAGCCCTGCTGCCAGTCGCTGTCCTCGTCCCGGTCGCGGACGAAGGCCGCCAGCATGCGCAGGTCCTCGGCCAGCCGGGAGTCTCCCAGCCGCTCGGCGAGGTCCTGCTCGGCGTCGGTCAGGTCTTCGCGGGCGGGCATCCGCCGGTCGGCCTTGACGACGTCCCACCAGCGTTCGCGCCCCTTGGCCCGCTCGCGCAGCTCGGTCACGAAGCCGGTGTCGGCGAGCAGCCGCAGGTGGTAGCTGGTGGTCCCGGTGTTCTGCCCCATGGCCTTGGCCAGCGTGGTCGAGTTGGCGGGCCCGTGGCTGGCCAGGTGGCGCAGGATCTCCCGCCGTAGCGGGCTGGCCAGCGCCTTCATCGCCGCCGGGGAGTGCGTGACCGGGTCGGTTGACATCCGCCCAGCCTACCGATGCCGAGACAATTGTGCAGAACGACTCTGCAGAGGATTACTTGCAGAACCCTCTGCGGAAGGGCTCCGTCAAGCCGCCGGCCGTCGTACCGTGTCCGGTTCGTCCAGGTCCGCCGGGTGCGGCTGGACGAGGACGGGCGCGTCCGCCACGACCACCACCGAGTACCGCCGGTCGTCCCGTACGGGAAGCCCGGCGGCCAGGTCCGCCAGGACGGAGGAGCGGGTCCGCCGGGGCGGGATGACCAGGCGGAACGGCCCCAGCGGCCGGCCGCCCTCCGAGCACAGCGTCAGCTCGACCCGGGCGGTGCCCGCGCTGACGTTGAGCAGGCTGAGCTGGTCGCCGGGCAGGCACCCGTCGACGATCGTCATCTTCCGGTCTCCCGCCATCGTGCTCATCCGTGACTCCCGTCTGCCGCGCCGGCCGTCCCGCTACCCCGGCCGGGCGGGATCTATCAGAGGAGTTGGCGCCGGCTTTGCTATCGCCGCGAACCGGCTCGGGTAGATGCTCGGCGTAGCCGCAGGCAACCACCGCCGCGCCACGCACATCCGGCCGTCCCCCCAGCCGTCACGCGGCACCGGCGGGGAATGACTTCAGGAGTTCACGATGGCCGATGAATCCGCCGTGCCCGTCCGCGCCGAGCACGTGAGTGTCGACGACGAGGGCCGAGTCACGATCGCCGACCCGCAGACCGCCAAGGCGCTCCAGGACCTCGCCCTCCAAGCGCGACTGACCCCGAACCCGGGACACGGGGGTCACGTCACCAACAACTGCCACGGCGGCAACTGCTCAGCCGGCTGCGCGCCCAAGTGAGCACGGCCGCGCCGGCGGGCGTCTCCGCGTTCGATCGGGAGCTGGTCACCTCGTTCCGCAGTGACCGGCTCCACCTCATCCTCTTCCCGACCGAGCAGTGCAACTTCCGGTGCACGTACTGCTACGAGGACTTCGCCATCGGGCGGATGCGTCCCGAGGTCGTCGAGGGCGTGAAGAACCTCATCGACCGGCGCCGCGGCGACCTGACGCACCTGCAGCTCTCGTGGTTCGGCGGGGAGCCGATGCTGGCCCGGCCGATCGTCGAGGAGGTCGCCGCCCACGCGACCGAGGCCCGGCGGCGCACGCCCGGCCTCGATTACGACAGCGACATGACCACGAACGGCTACCTGCTCGACGACGCGGCCGCGCGGCGCCTGGCCGAGCTGGGGATCCGCAGCTTCCAGGTGTCGCTGGACGGGCCCGCCGGGCACCACGACCACACGCGGGTCCGTGCTGACGGGCAGGGGACGTTCGAGCGCATCTGGCGGAACCTGACGTCGATCCGCGACGGCGCGGCGGACGTGCGGATGCTGCTGCGGGTCCATCTCACGCCGGGGAACCTGGCGGTGATGCCGGAGTTCCTCACCCGGGTGCGCGACACGTTCCTCGCCGATCCTCGGTTCCGGGTGTTCCTCAAGCGGGTGGTACGGCTCGGCGGCCCTGGCGACGCCTCCATGGAGGTGCTCGACGAGGCGGACGCGCGGCTCGCCGCGCTGGAGCAGATCGTCCACGCGGAGGAGAGCCTGTTCCAGCCGGAAGAGGTCTGCTACGCCGCCCGCGCCAACTCGCTGATGGTCCGGGCGGACGGGCGGCTCGGCAAGTGCACCGTCGGGCTGTCGGAGCCGGCCAACACCGTCGGCCGGCTACTGCCCGACGGCACGCTCAAGGTCGACAACCCGCGTCTGCGCCTGTGGCTGCAGGGGTGGGAGTCGCGCGACCCCGAGCTGACCGCCTGCCCGTACGAGGCGTTCACGAAGAAGGGCCCGAAGCTGCTGCAGCTGACGGAACGGCCGGCGCGCTCAGCCGATCAGGCCTCCGGGCGGTCGTACACGCAGAACTCGTTGCCGTCGGGGTCGGCCATGACGACCCAGCCGACCTCGCCCTGACCGATGTCCACCCGCCTCGCCCCGAGCGAGACGAGGCGGTCGACCTCCGCCTGCCGGTCCTGGCCGGCGGAGGGGACGAGGTCGAAGTGCAACCGGTTCTTCCCAGGCTTCGCCGCCACCGGCGGGCCACCCCAGGTGATCTTGGGGCCGCCGTGCGGCGAGCGGATCGCGGTCTCCTCGTCCTGGTCCCAGACCAGCGGCCAGCCCAGCACCTCGCTCCAGAAGTAGCCGACCCGCTGCGTGCCGTCGCTCGCCAGGGCTCCGACGAACCCGCAGTCGGCAAGGAACTTGTTGTCGGGGCCGATGACGCAGAACTCGTTGCCCTCGGGGTCGGCCAGCACGATGTGGTCCTCTTCCGGGCGCTGCCCGACGTCGATGTGCCGCCCGCCGAGCGCGAGCGCCCTGGCCACCGTCTGCTCCTGATCCTCCCGGGACGTGCTGGTCAGGTCGAAGTGCATCTGGTTCTGGCCGATCTTCTCCGCATCGGACGGGACGAACCGGACACGGAACCCGGTGTCGTCGTCCGGCAGCAGCGTGATGCCGTCGTGCGGATCGTCGGCCGTCTCCCAGCCCAGCACTCCGGCCCAGAACCGGGCCAGCCCCTTGGGGTCGTTCGCGTCGAAGCAGAGTGCGATGAGCTGAGCAGGCATCCCGGATCTCCCATCCGCCACGGCCCCTCTGGGCGCGGGGACCGAGGCCACGCTAGCCCGCCCGCCGGCGCCGCCGCCAACCGTTTTCGCACGGCCTCACGTCCTGGCGGCGTTCCCGCAACACCTCCACGCGACCTTCCTGGCAGCATTCCCGGTGGCCCCGTGGCGGTCTTCTGCTATGAATGACCGAATCATGACCCGTTACCTGTATCTCACCCGTCACGGCGAGGCCACGCCGGACGAGAGCGGCCTCACCGCGAACGGCCGCCGCCAGGCCGGCCTGCTCGGGAAGCGGCTGCGCGACGTCCCCCTGTCCGCCGTCCACCACGGCCCGCTTCCCCGGGCGGCGCAGACCGCCGCGCTCATCGGCGAACACCTGCCCGGCGTTCCGCTGCGGCTGTCGGAGGCCGCCGGCGACTACGTCCCGTACCGCCCCACCGCGGACGAACTGCCGCCGGAGCACGCCGCCCGCTACCTGTCCTTCCTGGAGCATTTTCCCGCCGACGGCGGCGACGCCCTCGCCGCGCGGGCCCTCGCCGAGTTCACCGGCCCGGCGGACGAGGGGACCCGCCGTGAGCTGGTCGTGACGCACAACTTCCTGATCGGCTGGCTCGTTCGCGCCGCGCTCGACGCGCCGAAGTGGCGCTGGCTCGGCCTCAACCACGCCAACGCCGCCCTGACCGTGATCCGCTACGACTCGGACCGGCCCGCCTCGGTCGCGTACTTCAACGACATGAGCCACCTGCCGCCGGACCTCCGCTGGACCGGTTTCCCACCCGACCAGCACGTGTGAGCCCCTCAGCTCGCTGGAACGCGCGCGACGCGGCGTGATGCGCGCGGCAGTTCCGCGACGCCCGGCAAGGCGACCGTCAGCAGTAGTCGTGGACGTCGATCACGGCGGCCCGTTCGGGGCCGACGATGAGGGCGGCGGTCTCCTCGGTCTCCGCGAGCACAGCGGCCAGCGCCGCGCTGTCCAGCGGTCGCAGGTCGTCACCTCTCCACGTGCGGGAAGCGGCGTCGGTGTCCCCGTGGGGCTCGACGGACACCTCGAAGCGGACCGCGTCGTTGTTGCTCATCCAGAGAAACTCGCTGAGCAGCGTCGTGACCCAGGCGATCCGCTCGTCCGGCCCGGCCGGCGGCACTGTGGTGGCCGGGGCCACGGACAGGCGGCACGTTTCACCATCGTGATCGCGTACGAGGAGGTGCAGCTCGTCGTCGAGCGGGGTGCCGCCCGGTTCGGCGGCGACGTGGACGCGCAGCGGGTGTTCGCAGGCCCGCTCGGTCAGCTCACCGGCGAGGTAGCCGGCCAGCATGCGGGCGCGCCGTTCAAACGGTACTGAACCCGTCTCCAGGGTTTCGGTCAGGGCCTCGATGACGTAGGCGGCGGCTTCGTCGGGGCGGCCCGCTGAAGCCCGCTGACCGCAGTGGTAGTCACGGCAGGACGACGACGCGTCCCCTGACCCGGTCGGGCCCATGGCGTTCCAGGAGGCGGTGGGTCTCGGCGGCGTCCGGCAGCGGCAGCCGCGCCCCGATGCGGGCCCGGAGCCGGCCCTGGGCGAGCAGGCTGTTGATCGTCGTCGCGGCGGACCGGAGGTCGGCGATCGACGCGTTGCTGATGGCGAAGCCGCGGATGCTCAGGTCACGCGGGTAGAGGTCGCCCGCCGGCAGCACCGGGCGAGAGCGCAGCCCCGCCATGACGATGACGCGCCCTCCCTGGGCCAGCAGCGGCAGCGTGGTTTCGAGGTCGTTGACGCCGGAGTTGTCCCAGACGAGGTGCACGCCGTCCTGAGCCGCGTCCCTGACCCGTTCGAGCGCGTGCGGGTCGCGGTAGTCGACGACGGCGCTCGCGCCGAGGGACAGGCACCAGTCGGCGTCCCGCGCGGAGGCGGTGGCGACGACTCGCGCGCCCGCGGCCACGGCGAGCTGGACGACCGCGCTGCCGACCCCGCCGGCGGCCCCGTTGACGAGGACGGTCTGGCCGACCCGCAGCCCGCCCTCGCGGAACAGCCCGATACAGGCGGTGGCGGCGGTGTGCAGGACGCTCACGGCGAGGTCCGGCGGCACATCGGGCGGCAGCCGGTACAGCCGGTCGGCGGGCACCACCGCGTACTGGGCGAACGACCCCTGCCGGCCGCCGTGACCGAGGCTGTTGCACCACACCCGCTCCCCCGGCCGGAACCCCGAGACCCCGGTGCCGTGCGCGGCGACGACGCCGACCAGGTCGCGGCCGATGACGAACGGGAACGGGGTGTGGGTGCGATAGGCGCCTGAGCGGACGAACGTGTCGACCTGGTTGGCGGCCAGCGCTTCCGTGCGTACGAGCACGTCCGTCGGGCCGGGCGCCGGGACCGGCAGCTCACCGATCGTGATCCGGTCGGCCGGGCCGAGGCCGGTGATGTACGCGGCCGTCATGACCGCAGGGACGTTCTCCATCCGAACGTTCCTGTCCACGAGGCCCGGCCGCGAAACCGCAGGGACGTGCCGTTCGGCGGCGAAGTCCGCGCAGGTCAAGCGCGGATCGCGCCCGCCGAAACCCACGGCGAACCGGCCCCTGACCGGCATCAGCCGAGCCTCGACTCACCCGGCGGCGTCGAAGGCGGTTCTGGAGTCCAGGATGCCGGTGGCGTTGCGCTCCGCCCAGCCGGCCAGGGCGCGGACGACTTCGAGCAGGCTGGTGCCGCGCGGGGTGAGCGCGTAGTCGACCCTCGGGGGTTTGGTGTCGTGGACGGTCCGCGTCACCAGGCCGTCGCGTTCCAGCCCGCGCAGGGTCGCGCTGAGCATGCGTTGCGTGATGGGGGCGCTCATGCGGCGCAGCTCGTTGAAGCGGCGGGTGGTGTCGGCGAGCTGGCAGATGACGATCACGGACCACTTGTCACCGATGCGTTCGAGCACGCCGCGGATGAGGTCGCGGCCTTCCTCGCACAGGCCGTCGTCGTCGAGGATCGGGAGCGGTTCCGCCATAGGGCTAAGTATACGGACGATACCTGGTTCCGTTCCGGAACGGTTCTCTCGGTGATACCTGGGCACATAAAAGTGCTCTCTTGTCGCCTTTATCCCGAAATGCGAGGGTACGAACGTCGTACCAGGTAACTAAAGAGAACCGTACGGGAGCTGCGACAATGCGAGTCATCGGCTTTTCCGACTTCGGCGGGCCGGACGTGCTGCGGGTCATGGAGTGGCCGGATCCGCATGCCGGGCCGGGCGAGGTCCGGGTGCGGGTGCACGCGGCGGCCGTGAACCCGGCCGACACGCTGCTGCGCTCCGGCGTGAACGCCCAGGTGCTCGCCGGGGTGCCGGGGCCGTACGTGCCCGGGATGGACATCGCCGGCGTGATCGACGAGCTCGGCCCAGACACCGAGACCGGCCTCACCGTGGGCGATGCGGTGATGGCGATGGTGATCCCGGTCGGCCAGGCCGCCGGCGGCTACGCCGAGCACGTGGTGCTGCCGGCCGGCTGGGTCGTTCCCGCGCCCGTCGGCCTGGATCACGTGGCGGCGGCGACACTGCCGATGAACGGCCTCACCGCCCTGCTGGCCTTCGACCAGCTGGCACTCGCGCCCGGCTCGGTCCTGGCGGTGATCGGGGCCGCCGGGGCCGTCGGCGGGTACTTGGTGCAGCTCGGCAAACACGCGGGCCTCACGGTGGTCGCCGACGCCGCCCCCGCCGACGAGGCGTTGGTCCGTGACCTGGGCGCGACCGACGTCGTCCCCCGCGACGGCGCCACAGCGAACGCCGCAGCTCGGATTCGGGAGTTGTATCCGGACGGTGTGGATGCCCTCGCCGATGCCGCGCTGGGTGGGCCCGGGCTGCTCGACGCCGTCCGCGACGGCGGGACCTACGCCCGCTTCCGTGACGAGAAGCTGCCCGGCGGCCACACGTCGAACGACGGCGGCCGGGTCACTGTGCTGACGCCGTTCGTCCCGGACTACGCGGGCCGGACGGACAAACTGCGCCAGATCCGCGACCTCGCCGAGCAGGACGTGCTCACCCCGCGCGTCGCGGCGACCCTCCCCGCGGCCGCGGCGGCAGAAGCACATCGGCGACTCGAAGCCGGCGGCGTCCGCGGCCGCATCGTCCTCACCTTCTGAGCCTGATCTGGCCATCGACATCACCCCGACAACACTGAACTGAGGAATCATCATGTCCACGCGTTTCACCGGCAAAGTCATCCTGATCACCGGCGCCACCTCCGGCATGGGCCGCGCTGCCGCCGAGCGGCTGGCGGGTGAGGGCGCCAAGGTCGTTCTCGCCGCCCGAGGCAAGGAAGCGGGCGAGGCGCTGGTGGCCGGCCTTCGGCTCGCCGGCCAGGAGGCCACCTTCGTCCCCACCGACGTACGCGAGGAAGGGCAGGTGGCGGAGCTGGTCCGGCAGGCGGTCGAACGGTACGGCCGGCTCGACGGCGTGTTCAACAACGTCGGCGCCGCTACGGCGATCGGAGCGGTGACCGAGATCGACGGCGACGCCTGGCAAGGGGACCTCGCGCTCAACCTCAACAGCGTCTTCTTCGGACTGAAGCACCAGATCCCCGCGCTGAGTGCGAGCGGCGGGGGCGCGATCGTGAACAACGCCTCCATCCTGGGCGTGACCGGGCAGGCGGGCATGGCCGCCTACAGCACCGCCAAGCACGGCGTCATCGGTCTCACCCGCTCGGCGGCGCTCGACGCGGCCCCGGCGGGCGTACGGGTCAACGCCCTGGTCACCGGCGGCATCGACACCCCGCTGCTGCGGGCCGGCATGGGCCCGACGCCGGAGGAGGCGCTGCGGGTGGGGGCGGCGATGCACCCGATCGGGCGGGTCGGCCGGGCGGAGGAGGTGGCGGCGTTCGTGGCGTTCCTGCTCAGCGACGAGGCCGGCTTCATCACCGGCGCCGCACTCGCGATCGACGGCGGCGTGACCGCCGGCTGACGACACCCCGTCCAGGCCAGGGCCGGGTACGCGACGTCAGCGCCGCGCCCGTCCAGACGGGGTACGCGACATCAGCCCGCGTCCATCCAGGCCGGGCGCACGACATCAGCCTGCACCCGTCCACGTCCAGCACCCGACGTCAGCCCGCGGCCGGCTACGCCTGTGGGACGGGGTCGGCTGGGGTGGGGTTCAGGGACCGGAACAGGGTGGTGATGAGCTGGGCGAGGTCGTCGGAGTGGGCTTCGGCGAGTGCCGGGGTGCCGATGACGCGGCGCAGCAGCCACACCCCCGCCTGCACCGCGAGCATCAGCTCCGCCCGCACCTCGGCCCCGGCGCCGGACAACTCCTCGGTGAGGTGGCGGCCGGCGTGGCGGGCGATCGCCTCGCGCATGATCTCCGCCGCCCGCGGGTTGGCGGCCGATCGGAGCATGAGCAGGAACGGACCCAGTTCCTCGGCCTCAGGCGCCGTCCGTGCCACGAGCGTGCGGGCGGTGCTCGCGGCCAGTTCCGGTCCCGTGCCGGTGATGACGGTGCGCGGCGCGAAGGCCACGTCGACCGCCTCGGCGAACAGCTGCTCCTTCGAGCCGAAGTAGCGGTTGATGAGCATCGCGGTCACCCCCGCGTTCCCGGCGATGTCGCGGACCCCCACCCCGTCGTAGCCGTGCCGGGTGAAGGCGACGACCGCCGCGTCGAGGATGGCCTGCCGGGTGGCGGCGGCGTCGCGTCTGCGCCGGTCGGATGCGGGCTGGTCGCTCATTCTACAAGTGTATAGTTGGTCGGTGTCTACGCACGTAGACACCGACGCCGAGCCAGGTGGCACGTCACAGTGCGATGGTGGCGTGACGAACGACGCGCGGCTCGGATCGTACGCCCAGGACGCGGTGTGCAGGAATCGTCCAGAATTCGGGAGCACCTGGGTCGCGCCCCACGCGTACGAGCCGTCCCGGCGACGGGTGCCGACGTTGAACAGGACGTGGTCGTGGGTGGCGGCGAGCGCGTTGCCGCTGCTCCGGGCGTACCGGTACGAAGCCCTGGCTTGCCTGGCGGTGCGCCAGGCGCCCATCCACGAATCCCTGGCTTGCCCGGTGGCGGCCGGGCGCCCATCGTGGAGGGCATCGATCCTTAACGGCAGGGGTGATCGGCATGTCCGACGACGAGGTACGCCGCCTATTCCAGACCGTCGACGCGTTCGACCCCGACGGGTTCGCGAAGTTGCTGGCCGAGGACGCCACGATGGTGTTCGGCAACGCCGAGCCGCTGGTGGGCCGCGAGGCCGTCGCCGACGGGCTGCGCGCGTTCTACGCCACCATCGGCGGCCTGCGGCACCGGATCGTCAGGCACTGGCGGGCCGGCGCCGACACCGTCGCCGAGACCGAGGTCACCTACCGCCGGCTCGACGGCCGGGACGCCCGCGTCGCCGCCGTGACGATCTGGCGCACCCGCGACGACGGCCTGATCTCCGACTACCGCATCTTCATCGACCTGGCACCCGTGTACGCATCCTCATGACGCCCTGACGCCCCGACGCGCTGTCGCCCTTGCGCCCTGACGCGCTGAACGCCCGCCTCCGACGGCGACGTCCCGACCGGCTGGCGGGACCGGCTGGCGAGGCCGGCCGGTGGCATCGGGTGGCGGGACCGGGCGGCGGGATCGGGAGCGGTCAGGTGAAGTCCGCCTCCGTCATGCCGGGCGGATGGCCGGGCGGCCACTGGACGAGCTCGATCCGGTAGCCGTCCGGATCGGTCAGCCACGACGTCCAGAACCCCGGCCCCAGCTCCGCCGCCGGCTCGGCCGTGACGCCCTGGGCCGCGAGGCCGGCGATCGTGGCGTGGAGATCGTCCACCTGGATGACGAGGTGGTTGACGGCGCCGATGTCCTTCACGGGCCGCTCGGGATCGTGCACGAGTTCAAGGCTCACGTACGGGTCCCCGGGCAGCTTGAGCATGGTCAGGCTGCCGAACCCCGTCTCGGGGACCCGGCCGAGCTCGGCGTACCCGACGGCGGTGTAGAAGGCGAGCGAGCGTTCCAGGTCGGTGACCCGCAGCCCGAGGTGCAGCATGCGCATGCCGGCAGACTAGGGCCCGCCACGACGGGGCGGGGCGACATGTCGGGATAAGTCCGGCCGATGCCCGGTCGCCGCCCTGTCCCGCCCTGGCGCCCGCGCCGAGAATCGGTGTTCCACCACGGAGGAGGCTGACATGGCAATCACGGGAAAGACGGGACGCCGGCCGGTAGTCATTCTGGGCGCGGCGGCCGTACTCGGCACGGTCGTCACGCTGCTGACCGGCGGGAGCGCCGGCGCAAGCACGAGCGCGGGGACGAGCGCAGGGACGAGCGGTACGGCCGCGCTCGCGGTCGCCTGCAGCGACAGCGCCGTCCCCCGCGACTACTACTTCGACACGTCGTACAACAACCCCAACGCGTGCCTCAAGTGCCAGACCGCGGGCGCGGCGCTGGAGGCCACCGGCAACTGGCGGGCCTTCTGCAAGCGCCGCTACAACCCGGCCGGCACGCTCACCCGGGTGGACCTCTACCGCTTCTGCCTCGTCTGCCGCAGCCCCGAGGCGGTCCGCGCCGGCCGCCCGTGATCGCTCATGAGACGAGTTTGCCGAAGTCGGGGGCGTACACGGTCATCCACTGCGGACGCAGCCGGAAGTAGACCACGTCGTTGTCCCAGTCGAAGCCGTCCTCGCCGTAGTAGTCCTTGAAGTAGGCGAGCAGGTCGGGCCAGTCCGCCGCCGGCTCGCCGCCACGGGGGTTGAGGATCTCGGCCTCGCCGTGCGTGAACACGCCCAGCTCCTCGCCGGGCAGGTGCGCGGCGCTGACGGCGGGCCTGGCGGCGAGGTGGCGGGCCTTGGCCGCGCCTGGCGCGGTGCCGAAATGCCATCTCCCGTGCAGGAAGTGCCCGTCCACGCCGCTGATCCGCGGCTCGCCCTTCGCCGTCACGGTGGACAGGGCGAGCGTGCGCATGCCGGTGAGCACCTGGGTGAGCTGCTCGGCGGTCAGGGTGCTCTCGCCGCCGATGATCGAGCGGAGATGCGGGGTGGAACGGGCGAGGGAGGTGTCGAGGAGAGCTTGCAGTTCCTTCAGCTCTTCCGGCGTTTCGTGCATCGAGATCCTCGTGGAGTCATGCCCGGCCCCTTGTGGCCGGGCGTTGACGTCCATGCTGGGCCCTAAACCCGACACCTCCTGTCATCTTTCCGCCCACGATGACGCCTCACCCGACCGGCTGAGGCCCGGTCGGGCCTCAGCCGCCCTGCGGGCCGGTCGTGGGAGGGGTGCCGGAATCGCCCGTGCCGCCCGAGTCGCCGGTGCCGCCGGAATCTCCGGTTCCGCCAGAGTCACCGGTACCGCCCGTGTCGCCGGTGCCGCCGGAGTCGCCCGTACTGTCGGAATCGCCGTTGTCGTTCAACGTCGGGTCGCCGTCGTTCTCCAGCGGGTCCTCGTCGGACGTGCCGGTGTCGCCGTCGTCACCACCGTCGTCGACGGTGCTGTCGCCCGGGTCGCCGGCGCCGCAGGAGGGGTCGAAGGAGCAGGACGGGTCGCTGCCGAAGTCGTCGTCACCGAGCTCGTCCGGGTCCTTGGTCGGCTTGGGCTCCGGCTTGTTCACCAGGTCGTGCGGCTCGCCGGCGAAGGCGGGCTCGGGGAACGGCTCGACCGGCTTGCCCTCCATCGCGAGCGTCATGAAGTCGCGCCAGATCTTGGTGGGCGTGCCGGCGCCCTCGATGTTCCCGAGGGAGACCTCCTTGGGCAGCGGGTAGCCGTTGGCGTCCTTGATGACCTTCTTCGTCTTCGGGTTGATCTGCGGAACCTCTTTGTACATCCCGACGGCCGCGGACAGCTGCGGGGTGTAGCCGACGAACCAGGCTTCCTTGTTCTCGTTGTTGGTGCCGGTCTTGCCCGCGATCGGCCGGCCGCCGGGCAGCGCCGTGCCGCGGGCGGTGCCGTTCTTGACGACCTGCTGCATCGCGTACGTGGCGTCGGCGGCGGTGTCGGGGCTGATGACCGTGGTGGGCTTGTTCGCCTCCTGCAGCACGGTCTTGCCGGTGAACGCCTTGACCGAGATGACCACGTGGGCGTCGTGATGGACGCCGCCGTTGGCGAAGATGCCGTACCCGGTGGCCTGCTCGACGGGGGTGATCAGGCCGGCGCCGATGGACATGCCGTAGGCGTGGTCCTTGATGGCCAGGGACAGGTCCTTCTTGTCGATCCCGGCGCCCTCGGCGATCTTCTCGACCTCCTCCAGGCCGACCTCCTCCGCCATCGTGGCGAACGCCGTGTTCACCGACTGGGCGGTGGCCTTGTCGATCTGCACGGCCGCGCCGAGGTCGTGCGAGTTGCGGATCGGCTTGGTGCCCGGCAGCCTGACCGGGCCCTTGCCCGACACGTAGCTCTTGAGGCTGTAGCCGCTCTCCAGCCAGGCGGCCAGCACGTACGGTTTGAAGGCCGACGCGGCCTGCTTGTTGGCGTCGAAGGCGTTGTTGGTGAAGCTCTTCAGGTAGTCGCGGCCGCTGTAGAAGGCGATCACGCGGCCGTTGCGCGGGTCCACGGCGGCCATGTTCGCGTGGATGTTCTTGTCGCCGATGGCGGCGAGGTTGCTCTCGACCGTCTTCTTCGCGGCCCGCATCAGCCTCTTGTCGAACGTCGTCGTCACGCGGTAACCCTCGGCGCGCAGGCGCTCACGGGTGATCCCCCGCCGCTCCAGCTCACGCTGGACGATGTCGACCATGTAGCCGTTGATGCCCTTGAGCGTCTCCTTCTTGTCCGGCCTGGCGAGCTTGGGGAACTTCGCCGTGGTGCGCAGGGATCCGTACTTCGCCGGGTCGACGATCCCCATGCCGTCGATGACGTACGCGAACCGCTCCTTGGTCGGCGCGTAGTTCTTCTTCGCCTCCGCCGCGTCGAACGCGTCCGGGCTCTGGATCCGGCCGGCCAGGTAGGCGGCCTGGGCGGGGGTCAGCTTCTCCACGTCCCGGTCGAAGAACGCCTGGGCGGCGGCCTGGATGCCGTTCGCGCCGCGGCCGAAGTAGATCGTGTTGAGGTAGTTGGCCAGGATCTCGTCCTTGGACATCTCCTTGCCCGCGCGGATGGCGACGAAGATCTCCTTGACCTTCCGCTGAACCGTCCGCTCCTGGCTGAGGCCGTCGTAGTAGCCGCGAGCCATCTCCTGCGTGATCGTCGAGCCGCCCTGGACCTGCTGACCGGTCACCGTGCTCCACACCGCGCGCGCGATGCCCGACACCGAGATGCCGGGGTCTGTCCGGAACGTACGGTTCTCCGCGGCGATGAAGGCGTCCTGGACGTGCCGGGGGATCCGGGAGATCTCGACGATCTCGCGTTTCGTGCCCAGGCGGGCGATCTCGGTCTTGCCGTCCCGGTAGTAGATGATGCTGCCCTGCTCGATGGCGTGGTCCTGGGTGTCATCGGGCAGCGGCGTGTTGGCGTACGCGACCATGATCATGCCGAAGACGCCCGCCACCAGGACGGTGACGCCAGCCACCACGATCTTCCAGCTGGGGATGAAGCGCTTCCAGCCGCGACGGCGCGAGCCGCGCTCCCCCGCCGGCTCGTCACCACCGGGGCCGCCACCACCGGGACCGCCACCGCCAGGACCGTGCCCACCAGGCCCGCCAGGACCGCGGCCACCCGGACCGCCGGGACCCTGACCGTGACCGGCCTGAACGCCGGGACCGCCGGGACCGCCGTGACCACCAGGACCGTCACCGCCGGGCCCGCCGGCGCCGCCCTGTCTCCTGCGACCGCTCCTGCGCCGCCGCGAACCCGGCTGCGCGTCGGCCGGGGCACCTGATGGAACCTCGGACGGAACACCCGGACGGGCGCCCGGCTGGGGAGCCGGCCGCTCGGTGTGGGTCTCGGCATGGGCGGAGAAGGGCTCGCCGGAGGCGCCACCCTCGGACGGGCGCTGACGTCTCCCCGGTCGAGCCGACGCGCGGGTACGCCCTTCGGTCTCCCGAGGGCGGCCGGTCGGCTCCGGGCCGTTGCTGCTGTAACTCACGGGTCCTTCGATCATCCGGCGGCATGGTCTGCGACGTCATCGGCGACGGAACGCGGCCCGGCCAGGCGCCGTCGCCCCAGGCTCACGGAACGGACCGTGTCCCCGGAACCGGCGGCGGCGTGCCGTACCGGTCCGGCAGGTCGCCCGTTCCATGGACGAAGGAGACCAAACAGATGTCTCTAGGATAACTCTGGCAGACATTTACCACTCTGACGCATTATTTCCCCGTATTCGCGCCCCGAGCCCCCCGTCCGCCGGACCCCTTTCGCAGGTCAGAACGTCATGAGATACGCGTACGACCCATCCAGATATTGCGGGCGTGAAAGTACGTGTCGCCCGCCGGGCCCGGCTGGACGGGCCAGTCCTCGTCGTCGGGGCCGTCCAGGCCGGACGCCCAGGAACCCATCTGGAGGTTGACGATGAGGTACTGCGGGATGCCGGCCCAGCCCTTGCCCCGGTGCGTCGCCACCCATTCCAGCTGACCGCCGGTGGTGCCGAGGTAGTAGTCGCACATCACGTCGGGGCCGTCCTTGTACAGCCAGACGCGGTACTTGCGGAACGCCTGGTACGGGTCCGCGACGGGCAACGGCGCCCGCGTGACGAAGGCGTCGCCGTCCTGGGTCTCGCCCGGGTCGCCGCTGGAGGTCTGGTTCCAGGTGTTGAACAGGTTGGTCGAGTCGCCCACGTACTCGAGGATGTCGCTCTCCGGCGGCCAGTTCGGCTCTGTCCCCGTGGTCCAGAACGCCGGCCAGATCCCCAGCCCGGTCTGCGTCCTGAACTCGCCTTCGATGTCGTACTCGGGGAACTCGTCGTTGACGATGATCCGCTCCTTGGCGTGGATCGCGCCGGAGCGGTACCACAGCGGGGCGTGCGGCGCGTGCGCGCTCTCCCCGGCGGGCGCGGACAGCCTGGTCGCGGTCAGGGTCAGCACGCCCCCGGAGAGCGAGACCTGGCTCGCCCGCATCAGCGCGGCGCCGTTGTGGGTGTCGGGGTCGCCGTCCCAGGGGTAGAGGAGGTTCCACTCCCTGTCGAACTCCGTCCAGCTGTCGAACGACGACTTCTCGATCAGGTTCTCCCAGGTCCCGGCGGCACGGCCGGCGCGGGAGGCGGCCCGCGCCCCGGCGGCGTCGCGCGCCTCGGCGGAGGCGGCCCCTGCCCCGGCCGCCATTCCCAGGGCGAGACCACCCACGGCCGCAGCCGAGGTGAGGAGGCGGCGCCGGTTGATGCCGTATTCGGACATGGCTTCCCTTCGTCCCGCACCCGTGGCCGTCGGCCATGCCAGTGATCATGGTCAGACGGCACCAGTATGACCGAACGGATGGTGATCCGCGAGAGGTGATCATCGGGCACTCGGCAGCGCGTCGCCTGCGCGTTTAATGGCGAGCGATATCGCGCCTCGTCGGCTAGGTTGTGGCTGCCCAAAAGCCCCTTTTGACCAGACGGAATGGAGCACGCATGAGCAGCAGCGTGAGATTGATCCGGAACGAGCGGCTCGCGCAGGACGTCCCGTACGCCTACGCCGCGGCCGCCGACGCGCCGGTGCGCTCCATCTGGGTGGCCGGGGCCTGCCCCCTGGACCTCAAGGGCGAGACCGTCGCGGTCGGCGACTACGCCGGCCAGGCGCACCAGGTGATGCGCAACCTGGTGACCGCGCTGGAGGGAGCGGGCGCGTCGCTGACCGACGTCGTCAAGACCACCGTGTACGTGGCCTCCTCCCAGCAGAGCGACCTGGTGACGGCCTGGGAGGTGTATCGGGAGTACATGGGCGAGCACGACGTGCCCAGCACCTTGCTCGGCGTGACCGTGCTCGGCTACGCCGACCAGCTCGTCGAGGTCGAGGCGGTCGCCGTGCTCGCGAACCCGCCGGCGTCCGACTGACCGCCCAGAAACCCCCGCGCCCGACCAGCCCGAGCCAGTCTGAGCCAGCTTGAGCCGGGTCGGGTCGGGTCGGGTCGGGTCGGGTCGCGAAGCTTAGGACGGGCGGCTGAGCTCGCGCCGGTAGGCGTCCAGAACGAGGCCGTGGAAGTGGTGGACCGCGTGCTCCGACAGCCCCGAGCCGCCCGGGTCGTACACGATCTTCCCCTGGGTGAAGGCGGGGGTGCGCATCCCCCGCTGCACGCTCTCCACCAGGGCGATGTCCTCCACCTGCAGCACCTCGTCGATGTAGCGAATGCTGTCCAGCTCGGCCGCGTCCGGCTCCGCGGTCTCCAGGTAGAAGTCCCAGGTCTCGCGCGTGCGTTCGGGACCGTCGGGGATGATCTGCAGCACCATGAAGTTGCCGCGGCCCGGATAACGCAGCAGGCAGGTGTTGGGCCACAGCCACCACACGGCGTGCTCGGTGACCGTCGCGCCCGACACGTCGTAGGCGGAGTTCGCCGCCTGGCCGGCCTGGGCCATGTGGCTGGACCAGATCCCGTGCGTGGTGACCTGGTAGGTGCTCATGTCCACCAACGACACGAAGTCCTTGTGCGCGACGTGGCAGTGGTAGCACTCCAGGAAGTTGTCCACGACGTTCTTCCAGTTGGAGGCGATGTCGTAGGTGAGCCGGCGGGCGAGGGTCAGCTTGGCCACGTCCGGCGCCCGCGCCGCGATCTCCGCCTCCAGCCCCTCGGCCTGCGTGCTCAGCGGGGCCGCCTCGGGGTCGAGGTTGACGTAGACCATGCCGCCGAACTCGGCGACCTGGATCCGGTCCAGGCACACGCCCGAGGCGTCGAAGCCCGGCATGCCGCCGGTGTTTCGGGCCCGCCGCAACCTGCCGGTCAGGTCGAAATTCCAGGCGTGGTACGGGCACACGATGCTGCGCCGCACCCCGGATCCGGACAGCAGCTCGTGCGCCCGGTGCTTGCACACGTTGTAGAAGGCCCGCAGCGTGCCGGCCTCGTCGCGGACGGCGACGATCGGCAGGCCGGCCACCGTGCCCGTCACGTAGGCGCCCGCCTCCCGCAGCAGCTCCGCATGGCACAGCCACTGCCACGTGCGGGAGAAGATCGCCCGCTGGTCGACGCCGAACCAGGCCGGATCGGTGTAGGCGTCGGCGTGCAGCGACATCGACAGCGCGGGGTCGGGGTCGTAGCCGGCGCTGATGTGATCGAGGGCGGGGATCGCGTCCGAGGTCACCGTGCCTCCCGTACGGACGCCGGACGCCTGCGCGACGGCATCCCGGCGTTCCGGATCTGGGCGTTCCGGTCAGAAGGAGATTAAGCAGCCGGACAGGGCACGATCAAGCCCTCGTGGAGTGATCAGCCTTGTGGTTTCAGTGACATATCCGGTCCGGACCGAATACGGTGTGTCGTTGACGATCGGCCAAAGCCCGCCAGTCCCGGGAGTCTGCTCTTGCGTACCGCAGCCGCGATCCTGTCCTTCATACTCGCCATCACCCTGCCACCCGCCGTCCCGGCCGGCGCCGTCCCCGCCGCTGCCCCCGCCGCAGTTCCCGCGCCGGCCGCCGCCCCCGCGTCCGCCGCCGCCCTGGCCGCCCTGCCGGGCGGAAAGTCCACGTACGTCGTCTCACAAGGTCATCTGAAGGCCTCGTCGCAGCAGAACTGGCTGCGGCTGGGCAACTACCGCTTCGCCGCCAACGGCACGGTCAGCACCTCCCTCTACCTGTGGTGGCAGCGCAACCCCAAGGCCAGGCAGCGCACCGGCACCAGGCCCGACCCGAGCTGCACCACCAAGGCCGGCGGCTCCGCCTCCAAGCCCCGGGCCTGCGAGGTGCTCACCGCCGGCGGGTTCACCGGTGCCCCCGACGAGAGCCGTAGCGGCACGTACACCGTCGCGGGCGACGTGCTCACCATCCGGTGGAAGATCGCCCAGAAGTGGACCGAGCAGTGGAACGTGCGGCGCTCGCCGGACGGCAAGCTGGCCCGCCTCGACCTCAAGAGCAGCTCGCTGGCCACGCACGGCTACGGCTACGGCAGCAACGCCTCGTTCGGCACCCGGCGCGCGATGACCTCGGTCAAGGCGTTCCCCGGCTCGCTGCGGCAGGACCTGACGAGCTGGGCCAGCGGCAAGATGGTCAACTCGCTCAACCAGCCGTTCGGCCTCTCCGCCTTCCGCGCCTGCGCCGCCACCACGTCGTGCCTGACGTACCTGCAACCGTCCTCGCGCGGCGCCTGCCAGAAGTCGGGCGGCTGCCCCAAGTACGGCGGCGGGACGCGCGCCAACGTCAGCTCGATCCAGTACTACCTGACGATGATCTCCAAGACCGACCGCCGCGACACGCTCTGGCACTGGTGCACGTGCCTGGCCATGGAGCGGGGCCAGTTCTGCTACACGGGCAACTCGCACGTCAAGCCGCTCATGCAGATCATCGACGACTCGGGCGCCTTCCGCGGCTGGGTCGGCGCGGAGGCGTCCTTCTCGACCGGGTCACGGGCGACGGACATGCTGGCGGTGCTGCGCATCTCCGACTTCCGCTGAGAACGGCTCGAATCCGCGCGAAAGCGCAGCCCGTCGATGAGGAGGGCGACCATGCGCCGGCTGTGTCCGGCGCCGTCGCCCTCCACCGGCAGGCACAGATGGCCCACGGCGTACAGCAACTCCTCGGGGCTGACGCCGTCCCCGATCTCGCCGTGGGCCGCCGCGGCGTCGAGCGCCGCTCCCGGTCCG
This sequence comes from Nonomuraea sp. NPDC048882, assembly GCF_040649755.1. Classification (NCBI taxonomy): domain Bacteria; kingdom Bacillati; phylum Actinomycetota; class Actinomycetes; order Streptosporangiales; family Streptosporangiaceae; genus Nonomuraea; species Nonomuraea sp. NPDC048882. Next base: position 903,704 of record NZ_JBEZGB010000003.1, on the reverse strand, counting down.
TACGCCGCGCTCAGCTCCGGCGCCACGTCGGCGCAGGCGTCCACCTCGCGCTGGAACACGGCCTTGACCAGGTCCGAGCGCTGCGGGAAGTGCCGGTACAACGTTCCCACACCGACGCCGGCCAGATCGGCGATCCGCTTGGCCGGCGCGTCCACGCCCTCCGCGGCGAAGACGGCTTTCGCCGCCGCGAGCAGGGCGTCCAGGTTCCGCCGCGCGTCAGCGCGTAGCGGCCGCGCCACGCGTCGCTTTTCCCCGCGTCCTCCGTCACGTCCCTCCCTCGCGCTTGCTTAATCGGAACAGCGTTCCGTATAGTTCCGGAGAGGCGTTCCGTTTCGGGTTCCAGCGTACGGCATCCGTACGGCCGCCCCCGCATTCCCCTTTCCCACCTCAGGAGACATCCGCATGCAGTACCGCACTCTCGGCGGAACCGGCATCCAGGTCAGCCCCTTCGCGCTGGGCGCCATGATGTTGGGCGGCCTCGGCAACCCCGACCACGACGACTCGATCAAGATCATCCACCGGGCCCTGGACGCGGGGATCAACTTCGTCGACACCGCCGACATGTACGCGGGCGGCGAGTCCGAGGAGATCGTCGGCAAGGCGCTCAAGGGCCGCCGTGACGAGGTCGTGCTCGCCACCAAGGGCCGCTTCCCGGTGAACTTCAACCCCCGCGGCGGGACCTCGTTCGTCCCCAACCAGTCGGGCGCCTCCCGCCGCTGGCTGATCCGCGCCGTGGAGGGCTCGCTGCGCCGCCTGGGCACCGACTACATCGACCTCTACCAGATCCACCAGCCCGACCCGGACACCGACTTCGAGGAGACCCTGTCGGCGCTCACCGACCTGGTGCGGGCCGGCAAGATCCGAGCGTTCGGCACCTCGTCGATGCCGGCCTCGGACATCGTGCGGGCCCACTGGATCGCCGAACGGCGCGGCCTCATGCGCCCGCGCGCCGAGCAGCCGCCGTACTCGATACTCAACCGCGGCGTCGAGCGCGAGGTCCTGCCCGCCGTGCAGGAGTTCGGCATGGGCACCCTGGTCTGGAGCCCGCTCGCCGGCGGCCTGCTCACCGGCCGCTACCGCAAGAACCAGCAGAGCACCGCGCACCGGGCCCAGTTCGGGTTCGGGCACCTGAAGGACGAGCGCCGCCTGGACGCGGTCGAACGGCTCATCCCGCTCGCCGAGGAGGCCGGGATGCCGCTGAACCACCTGGCCATGGCCTTCGTCATCGCCCACCCCGGCGTCACGTCGGCGATCATCGGGCCGCGCACCATGGAGCACCTGGACAGCTCTCTCGCCGGGCTCGACGTCACGCTCACCGACGACGTCCTCGACCGGATCGACGAGATCGTGCCGCCCGGCACCGACGTCGGCCGGCTCGACATGGCCTACGACCCGCCCGCCATCCTGCGGCCCGGCCTGCGCCGACGGCCCGCCGGAGAGCGCGCCGCCGCCTGATCACCCCGACTCCAGGAGGACCTCATGACTCATCGGCAACATCCCATCGGTACGGGCTTCACCGCCGCGTCGACGGCCGGCGAGGTGCTCAAGGGCATCGACCTGACCGGTACGAACGTGGTCATCACCGGCGGTCACGCCGGGCTCGGCCTGGAGACCACCCGCGCGCTCAGCAGGGCGGGCGCGTCCATCATCGCGGGGGCGCGCGACCCCGGCCGCGCCGCCGCCGCGCTGGCCGGGCTCGAAGGCGTCGAGATCGACCGGCTGGACCTGCTCGACCCGGCCTCGATCGACGCCTTCGCCGCCCGGTTCGTCGATTCCGGCCGCCCGCTGCACGTCCTGATCAACAACGCCGGCGGCAGCACGGCCGGGCGGGTCCTGGACGCGCGCGGTTACGAGTCGACGTTCGCGGCCAACCATCTCGGGCACTTCCAGCTGACCCTCGGCCTACGGCCCGCGCTGCGTGCCGCGCACGGCGCCCGGGTCGTGAACGTGTCCTCCGGCGCCCATCGGATCTGCGACATCCGCTGGGACGACCCGCACTTCGCCACCGGTTTCGAGGGTCACCTGGCCTACGGCCAGTCCAAGACCGCCAACGTGCTCTTCGCCGTGGAACTGGACCGGCGCTGGTCCGGCGACGGGATCCGGGGTTACGCCCTGCATCCGGGCATCGTCGTCGCCACGACCCTGACCCACCTGGCGTCCGCGCAGGACGACGGGAGGTCCGTACAGGGGCTGTTCGACATGGACCAGTTGCGGGCCCAGCGGCTCGTCGACGACGCCGGCCGGCCGATCATCGATCCCGACCGGGAGAAGAAGACCCCGGAGCAGGGGGCCGCCACCATCGTGTTCGCGGCGGCCGGCCCGCAGCTCGCCGGGATCGGCGGCGTCTATCTGAAGAACAGCGACATCGCACCACTGAACGACACTCCGTCGGTCACCACCATGGTCGGCGGCGAACCGGTGGTGGTGACCGATGTCGCACCGCACGCCATAGATCCCGCGTCAGCGCGACGCCTGTGGGAACTGAGCGAGCAACTGCTCAAGGCGTGACCGCCCCCACTCCCCCGCGCGGGGGAAGCGCCTGGCGCGGGCGGGGGATGGCGGGGCCGGCCGTGGCCGCGAGACTCGCGGCCATGAGAGTACGTGCCGAGATCGGCGCCCCCACCTGGCCGCGCCACGCCGCCGGGTTCGCCGCGGTCGGGGCGATGTCCCTCTACCTGCTGGTCAAGGTCGTCTGGATCGCCCTGGAGTTGCTCCACGGCACGGCCGACTGGGTGCTGCTCAACGCGGTCACGGTGGTGATGGCCGTGGCCGGGATCGGGCTGGGGCTGGAACTGGCGCTGGTCGTCGGCCTGCCGCTCTACCTGCGCGATCGGTGGCCGTGGGCCTTCGCCGGCCGGGCCGGGGCGGGCGCCCGTACCCGGTGGATCATGGTGCCGCCCGCGGCGCTCGCCGTGCTGTGGACCTACTGGGCCGCGGGCGGGACCGCCGGCCTCGACCCGTCGGCGCCGCCGGGGGCGGGCGCCGACGCCCGGCGCCGGGCGAGTACCGCTGGCTGGCGCTGTCCGAACATGTCGTGGCCGTGGGGGCGGGCCTCGCCATGGTCGTGACACTGGTACGAAGCACGCGCCCGCCTTCAGACGACCGGCCCGCCGATCGCCACCGGCGGAACCGCGGCCCACGTCATCACGCCGACGGGACGGCGTGACCGAGCCCAGCCAGGCGGCGGGCGGACTCCGTGCCGGGCTCGGCGTGATAGACGACCAGAAGCTGTCCGTCGGCGCCGGCGATGGCGAGCTTGTCGCGATACAGCTCCAGATCGCCGGCCTGCGGATGGCGGAGCCTGGTGATCTGCGACTCGCGTCGGCGTACGTCGTGGCGGGCCCACAACGCGCGGAACCGGTCGCTCTTGAGCGACAGTTCGCCTACGAGCGCCGCCAGGCGCGGATCGTCGTCGCCCGGCCCCAAGGAGGCCCTGAGCTGGGCGACGACGCTCGCCGTGGCCTGCGCCCAGTCCCGGTGCAGCTCCCGCTCCCGTGGGTCGAGGAAGGCCGCGCGCAGCCGGTTGACGCCGGGCGCCAGGTTCGGCGAAAGGGCGCGAGCCATGGCGTTGGCCCTCAGGACGTCGAAGTACCTCCCCTGGACGAACGCCGGCTGCGGCATCCCGTCCAGCAGAAGCCGGATGCTCACCGGCACCTTCTCCGGCGCCCCGCGCGACTCCCGGCGGGGACGGTCGCCCACCAGACCCCGCAGATAGGCGGTGGCGTCCTCGTCGAGCCGCAGGACCCTGGCCAGCGCTTCGATCACCTGCGCCGAGGGGTTGCGGTCGCGGCCCTGCTCCAGGCGCAGGTAGTAGTCGGAGCTGATGCCCGCGAGCGTCGCGACCTCCTCGCGGCGCAGGCCGGGCACGAACTCCACGATAGGACGGCCGCGGCAGTGGTGAGTGTTCCTGACACTCCCAGGAACAGCGAGGTACTGCCGTGCTTTCGCCCCGTGCCGGAAAGTGGCCTCATGAACACGACACTTCCCGGCGGGGGCCTCACCCTCACCGACGACCTCACCCTCGGCCGCATGGGCTACGGCGCCATGCAACTCGCGGGACCCGGCGTGTTCGGGCCGCCCAAGGATCGCGGGCAGGCGGTCGCCGTGCTGCGCGAGGCGGTCGAACTCGGCGTGAACCACATCGACACCAGCGACTTCTACGGCCCGGTCGTCGTCAACGAGCTCATCAGGCAGGCCCTGCATCCCTATCCGGCCGGCCTGCACCTGGTCACCAAGGTCGGCGCCCGCCGCGGCCCCGACGGCTCGTGGAACCCCTCGCTGGAACCGGCGGACCTCAAGGCGCAGGTCCACGAGAACCTCCGGCATCTCGGCCTGGACGTCCTCGACGTGGTCAACCTGCGCCTCGCCTCGGTCGCGGGCACCACTGACGACTCGATCGCCGAGCAGTTCGGCGCGCTGGCGGAGTTGCGCGAGCAGGGCCTGATCCGCCACCTGGGCCTCAGCGGCGTCTCGGCCGCGCAGCTCACCGAGGCGCAGGCCATCGCGCCGGTCGTCACCGTCCAGAATCTCTACAACCTCGCCAACCGGCAGGACGACGCCCTGCTCGAACGGTGCGCGGCCGAGAACATCGCGTACGTCCCGTTCTTCCCGCTCGGCGGCTACAACCCGCTGCAGTCCGCGGCCCTCGCCGGCGTGGCGGACCGGCTGGGGGCGTCGCGGCAGCAGGTCGCGCTGGCCTGGCTGCTGCGGCGCTCACCCGTCATGGCGGTGATCCCCGGCACGTCGTCCGTGGCGCACTTGCGGGAGAACGTCGCCGCGGCCGGCCTGGACCTGCCCGCCGACGCGGTCGCCGAACTGGACGCGGCCGGCGCGTGAAGCCGCGTACCGGCCGGACGGTCGCCTTCGGCTAGCGGGGTGTCCCCGGATCCGGGGAGGCTCCTGACCGGGCACCGGGCACGAGCGTGGCGAGGCTGGACAGCACGGTTTCCGTCATGGTGGTCAGGTCGGTGTCGTCGTCGCCTGCCAGCCAGCGCAGGTAGGCCGTACGGAAGACCTGGACCCCCGCGCTGGCCGCGAGCTCCGCGAGGTCAGGGGCGATGCCGCGCCGGCGGAGCGCGTCGCTGAGCCCTTCGGCCACCTGGTGCTGCTTCACCAGGTCCCGCTCCAGCAGTTGCGGGGTCGCCGCGATCATCGCGTTCCGCCGGTGCTGGGTCTCCCGTGATCCGAGTCTCTCCCAGTCGAAACCGGCCAGGGTCCGGACCACCGCCAGGAGCGGCTCCGAGACGTCGGCCGCCTGGAGGAGGTCGTGGACGAGCGTCTCCTTGAGCGTGTCCGCGTCGGCGAAGATGACCTCTTCCTTGTCCCGGAAGTAGCGGAAGAAAGTGCGGGTGGTGACGCGGGCGCGTTCGGCGATCTGGACGGCGCTGGTGTCCTCGAACCCCTGCTCCTGGAACAGCTCCAGAGCGGCCTGTTTCAGCCGTTCTTCGCTGCCGTGTTCCCACCGAGGCATAGCCGCAACCATATCGGCCTGGCGTACGTGTCCGATGTCACACCGCGACATCGGTTCGGGCCTGATGTCACGCCGCGACATCACTGTTAGTGTGATGTCACGCCAAGACAACAGAAGGATGGGGATCGCCATGACCGGCAGCCCGAGCGGAACGAGGATGCCCGCGGTGAAGCGCATCCAATATCACCGCTACGGCGGCCCTGAGGTCCTGCGGCTGGAGGACTTCGAGCCGCCACGCCCAGGCCGGGGCGAGGTGCGGGTGCGGGTGCGGGCCGCGGCCGCCAACGCGATGGACTGGAAGATGCGCAACGGCGAGATGCGTCTCATGACCGGTCGCGGCTTCCCGCGCGGGGTCGGCAACGACTTCGCGGGCGTCGTCGAGGCGGTCGGCGCGGACGTCACCAGGTTGAAGGCCGGCGACGAGGTGCTCGGCGGCACGAGTCTCAAAGGGGCGGGGGCGTTCGCCGAGATGGTCATCGCCGCCGAGCAGACGGTGGTACGCAAGCCGGTGGAGCTCTCCTACGAGCAGGCCGCGGCGATCCCGGTCGTCGGGATCACCGCGTTCCAGGCCATGCTCGGCAAGGGGAAGGTGCGGCCAGGGCAGAGCGTCTTCATCAACGGCTGCCTGGGCGGCGTCGGCCGGGCCGCCGCCCAGATCGCGCTGATGTCGGGCGCCTCGGTGGGCGGCAGTTGCCGGGCCACCGTCGTCCAGGAGGCACGCGAGCTCGGCGTCGACCCGATCGTCACGTTCGGCTTCGACCCGAAGCAGCTCGAAGGGCGCTTCGACCTGGTCTTCGACACCGCCGGCACGCTCTCCGCCGCAGCGGCGCGGACGCTGCTGAAGCCCGGCGGCCGCATCCTGGACATCGTCCCCACGGCGTTGAAGTTCGCGCGAAGCGCCCTGCCGGGGCCCTACCAGGTGCTGATGGGCCGGCCCAGCACGAACGACCTCGACCTGGTGACGCGGCTGGCCGCGCAGGGAGCGTTGCGGATCCCGATCGCCAGGACCGTGCCGCTCGCCGACGCGATCCCGGTGCTGACCGAGCTCGAACGCCACGGCACCCCCAAGAACGGCAAGCTGATCGTCACCGCGGGCTGACCGCCTCGCTCGCCCTGCCCGCCCTGCCCGGCCTGGTCAGACCGGGATGGCGCCGAGCTGCTTCAGCTGGGAGAAGACGTCGACGACCCCCCACAGCTCGGCGACCTTGCCGTCCTCGAAGCGGGCGATGAAGATCTCGCCGTAGGTAACGGAGCGGCCCGTCGGCGCCAGACCCCTGAACTCGCCCTGGTGGGTTCCGGTGACCGTGTTCCTGGAGACGACCTTGTCGCCCTCGGAGATCACGTCCTCGACCGTGACCCGGATGTCGGGGAACGCGCGAAGGAGCACCTCCCACACCTGTTTCATCGCCTGCGGGCCCGTCGTGCCCATCGGCACCGGCGCGTGGAACAGCACGTCCGGACGGACGAGCTCGTCGATCGCCTTCGCGATGAGCTCCCCGTCGCCGCCGTTGACGACCTCGTGGAAGCGCAGGAACGTCTCTTTGTTGCTGCCTGACTGGGACATGTGTCTTCTCCCTGGACGAAAGTCTTCACCTGTCCGACGAATCGGCGCCCCCGAATGTGACACCCTCCCCTCAGGCGGGGCCGTCCTGGCTCGGCCGCGCGAACAACATCGCCCCTGGAACCTCCTCGTCGAGGTGCACCAGCAGCTGGGCCTCCACGGTGAACCCGGCGTCGCGCAGCAGGTCCGCCACCTGCTCGGGGCGGCGGCGGTGCACGTACACCTTCATCGGACGGCCGCCGTACCCACTCGTCTTCAGCACCGACCCGTCACCGACGTGAAAGCCGGTCAGCAGCACTCCGCCCGGGCGCAGCACCCGGTGGAAGTGCCCGAAGACGGCGGGGAGCTCGTCGTCGGGCACGTGGATCAGCGACCAGAAGGCGAGCAGGCCGGTGAGCGAGGCGTCCGGAAGATCCAGCTCGGTCATCGAGCCGACCTCGAATCGCAGGCCGGGGTGGTCGCGCCGGGCCACGTCGATCATGCCGGGCGACAGGTCGATGCCGAACGCGTCCACGCCCAGGTCCCGCAGATGGGCGGTGACGTGGCCTGGCCCGCACCCCACGTCGGCCACAGGGCCGTCCCCTGCGGCGCGGACCAGGTCGGCGAAGAGTTCCAGCGCCGCGCGGACGTACGGCCGCTCGGCCACCGCCCCGCGCAACTGGTCGGCATAGCCGGATGCGACCGTGTCGTAGGAGGTCCGGGTGTCGCTCAGCCAGTCGTCCGCGTTCATGCGCCGAGACCCTAGCCGAGGAGGCGCGGTCGCACGGCCGATCTTCAGCCGGTGCTTCGCGGCGGCCTCACCGGCGGAGCTTCAGCCGGTGCTGAGGAACGGTCGGCGTCACCGGCGGTTCCTGAGCCAGCGCAGAGAGGCGAGGCCCAGGGCGGTCATCATGTCCACCAGGCGGCGATCGGTCCCCGGCCCCACCGAGGCGGCGGTGCGGAGGAGGAAGCCGGAGTGCGCCGCCAGCACCGCATCGATCTGGGCCGGGTCCAGGTCGCGGGTCAGCGGATGGCGTTCGGCGATGGGCTGCGGATCCAGGCCGCTGAGCGACACGCCCGCCAGCAACGTCACCACGTCGCAGTGTGCGGCGCCGACCCAGGCGTGCGGCCAGTCGACGACGAAGACGCGCCGTTCGTGCAGCAGGAGGTTGAACGGGTACAGGTCGCCGTGCAGGAGGGTCCGGCCGGTGAGGGCGGGCGCGGTGCGCTCCTCCAGCGCGGCCAGGTCGTCGAGGTGCCGGGCCGCCCACGGCGAGATCGCCGCCAGCCTTTCCCGGACGGCGCCGGCGGCGGCTCGTCCCGCAGCGGCGCGCGTGGCGGATGGTTCCGGAGCGGCGCGTCGGGCCGCCACGGCTGGGCCGGCAACCATCCGGGGATCTCCTCGAAGATCAGCGCCACCCAGTCGCCGTCGTCGTACGCGTCCAGCAGCCGAGCCGCCGGCACCGTCCGGGGAAGCGTCCGCGAGATCGCGATCTCCCTGCGATGGAAGCCCGCCACCACGGGCGCCGTACGTGAACTGGCCGCCTTGACGAAGGCGCGCCCGCCGTCCGCCAGCCGCACCCGCGCGGCCAGACCCTCCGAGAAACCGCCAGGCTGGCTGACCGCGTCGATCACCCTGCTGCCGAGCAGCCGCTCCATTCCGGCGGCGACCCGCCCGGGCACCGCCGCCCATTCGATCCTGCGGCCACCCGTGGCGTGCGGAAGCGCGCCGTGAATGGTCTCGTCTTCCGTACCGATCGGCATCGCGCCCCGCGCGTCCGGTGAATTCCGCACCTCACTCCTTCTGGTGATCGCGCGGGGCTGATGCGGGCTCGCGGCGGAATCCGTCAGGCACCGCCAACGGGGACTGGTTTCAGGTGCGTTCGGAAACCGCCGCGGCCCGCGGCTTCATGAGCCGGTCCGGTTCACCACCAGTGCCAGCCTCCGCCCCAAGGGCCGCCCCAGGGTCCGCCCCATGGGCCTCCCCAGCCGCCCCACCAGCGCCTGCGACGGCGGCAGCGACGACGACGCCAGCGACGCCGCCCGCAGCCGCCTCCTTCTGGGAAGCCGCTTGATCCAGCCATCGTAGTCCTCCCCCCGTTGCCACTTTCCAAATAGCACAATATGCCCGTAAATCACATCAAACGGGATATATCCACTTATTTCGCTCTGCTTTGACGGGGAATTCACTACGTAAAGTCCGGGTGCGTTCCTACGGCCGATGACCCCCGCCGACGACCGCCGACGACGACCGCTGGATGCGCGCCCGTGTGAGCTCGCTCACAGGGTGTCACAGCAGGACGCGGGAGCCCGTCTTAGAGGGCATGACGAACACGGAGCAGACCTCGGTGCTGATCACCGGAGGCAACAAGGGACTCGGCCTCGAAACGGCCCGGCGGCTCGGCGAGCTCGGCTGGACGATCTTCCTCGGCTCGCGCGACGCGGAGCGCGGCAGGACGGCCGCCGCCAAGCTGGCCGCGGACGGCGCGAACGTGGTCACGGTGCCGCTGGACGTGACCTCGGACGAGTCGGTGGCCGACGCCGTGCGGCGCGTCCGCGAGCACACCGACCGGCTGGACGTGCTGGTCAACAACGCCGGCGCGCCGGGCAACGTGGTCACCCCCGCCGACGCCACGGCCGAGGAGCTGCACGCCGTCTACGACACCAACGTGTACGGCCCGGTCCGGGTCACGCACGCGTTCCTCCCCCTGCTCAGGGCGGCGGCCAACCCGCGGGTGGTGATGGTGTCCAGCGGCGGCGGCTCCTTCGCGGTCGTGACGGATCCCGAGCAGCCCGTCTCGAAGATGCACGAGCTCGCCTACAGCTCGTCGAAGGCCGCGCTGAACATGATCACCGTCCGGTACGCCCAGGCCCTCCCGGAGATCAAGTTCAACCTGCTCACCCCGGGAGAGGTCGCGAACCGCAAGTTCACCGCGACCGACATGAACCACCACACCGGCCAGCTGACGGTCACCGAGGGCAGCGACCCGATCGTGGAGCTCGCGACGCTCGGCCCCGACGGGCCGAGCGGGATCTTCATCGACCGCCTCGGCCCCGTCGCCTGGTGAACGCCGCCCTCGACGCCCCGCTCGACACCCCGTTCGACACCCCGCTCGACGTCGTACGGAAGCGTCCTGGAACGCTTGACGTCGTGCGGAAACGCCCCGGAACGGGAAGGCCATGGAGATGAGCGGCGAAAGACCGGCACGGGAGCCCCTGCCCGAACCGGCGGACGAGACGGGCACGACCGCGTACCGGCCGCTGCTGTTCTCCATCGCCTACGGGATGACCGGATCGGTGGGCGACGCGGAGGACATCGTGCAGGACGCGTTCGTCGGCCTGACCCGGGCGCGCCGGGCGGGCACCGTGATCGCCGACCTGAAGGCGTACCTGACGACGGCGGTGACGCGGCTGGGCATCGATCATCTGCGGTCGGCGCGGGTGCGGCGGGAGACGTACGTGGGCGACTGGCTGCCCGAGCCGGTCGTCGTGCCCGCCGACGGCCAGGGGCCGGCCGAGCGCGCCGAGCTGGCCGACTCGCTGTCGATGGCGTTCCTCGTGCTGCTGGAGTCGCTGTCGCCGGTGGAGCGGGCGGTGTTCATGCTGCGCGAGGTGTTCGGGTACGGCTACGAGGACGTGGCCAGGATCACCGGCAAGACCGAGGTGAACTGCCGCCAGATCTTCACCCGCGCCAGGCAGCACATCTCCGCCGGGCGCAAGGTGCGCGGCGGGCCCGCGCAGCGGGCGGCGGGCGAGGAGCTGGCCCGCAGGTTCTTCGAGGCGGCCGGGGGCGGCGACATGGACGCGCTGCTCGGCCTGCTCGCGCCCGACGTGGTGCTCCACGGCGACGGGGGCGGCAAGGCGCCGTCGATCGGGAGCCCGGCGGCTGGGTCGCTGCGTACCGCGCGGATGCTGGTCGCGGGGCTGCGCCGGGCCAGACGGCTCGGCGTCCTGCCCCGCCTGGCCTGGGTCAACGGCCGGCCGGGCGCGGTGCTGTACGACGGGGAAGGACGCGTGGCGGCCGTGGTCGAGCTCGACGTGGCCGACGGCGTGGTGCAGGCGATCCACTCGGTGGCCAACCCCGACAAGCTCGGCCACATCGGGCCGGTGTCCGACGTCGGGCTGCTGGGGGACGCGTGAGAGCCCGGGACGATCAGCCGACCGCCGCCGGGCGGCGGGCGGCGGGCGGCGATCGGTGTGACCCGGGCTCGGCGGAGGCGGGATCCATGGAGGCGGGTCAGTAGGGGGCCTTGACCGAGGTGGCGATGCTCCAGGGCCCGCAGTCGGAGCTGAAGGTGCCGCGGTCGCAGCCCTGCACGATGAAGGCGGCCTTGAGCACCCCGCCATGGCCGTTGGAGGTCATGCAGACCCCGTCCTGGCAGCTGGGGTTCACCGCGTACACGCCGCTCCACGGGGTCTCCCTGGCGACCTTCACCTGGGTGGCCTTGCCGCCGTTGATGCTCCAGCGGACGTTGAAGAAGTCCCAGTCGCGGCCGAGGCCGCTCCAGCGGAAGACGGCCTTGCCGCCGGCGTAGTAGGCGCGGACCAGGGTGCCGTTGCCCAGGTTGGGCGACCAGACGATCTTGCCGTTGCGGAAGAACTGGTACGAGCCGCGCTTGCCGGCGTAGCCGTACTCCTTGGTGGTCGGGCAGCCGTAGACGCTGCGCTCGCCGCCGTTGGAGCGCCACAGGTTGCCGACGAGGCTGCCGGCGGGCGCCACGAGGGCGGGGTCACAGGCGGTGGCGCTCGCGGGAGCGGCCGTGACGGCGACGGCCGTGGCCGCCGTTCCGAGAGCGGTGAGGAGGCCGAGGATGGCACGGGAGCGCGACATCGGAGTGATCCTTTCGTAGTGGTGACGTCACTATGTGTAACGCGGACCGCTTGCATCGAGGCGACAGGAGTTTGCGCGCTGCTTGCCGTCGGCTTTCCGCCGGCCCGGCCGTGCTTGCCGTCCGCTTTCGCCGACTCGACCGTGCTTGCCGTCCGCTTTCCGCCGGCCCGCGCGTACGGGCCGACGGGTTGTCAATACCGGCCGGCGACCTGGCCGGCGGGGTTGTCAGCGCTGGCAGCGGCCGAAGTCGACCACGTACGTGCCACCGCCCGGTGAGCCCGCGCCGGCCGGGTCCGCCGACCCGGCCGCGACGCCGACCCCGAGGTCCCTCAGCGTCGGGCTGAGCACGATCTGGCGGTGCCCGTACGTGCTGATGTGCACCCACCAGCGCACGGCGGCCCGGGGTGTGCCCGCTCCGGTGCCCCAGCCGGTGTAGGTGGTCTCGGCGTAGGACCAGGAGACGGGGTTCGGGCAGTAGCCGGCGGCCGTGATGCGGCTGCCCGGCGTGGAGCCGGTCTGCGGGTTCCGATGCGAGTCGGCGCCCGGCCGCCACCACTTGATCGCGGCCGCGGCGGCGGCGTGCCCGCTCGCCGCGTTGGTGAGCGGCGTGTTGACGGACAGCGGGCCGAGCCCTACCGCGGCCCGCTCGGCGTCGATCAGGCAGTGCACCGCCTGGCGGAGCATGGCGAGGTTGGCGCTGGTCGGGGCGCTGTCGTAGTACGCCGCCGCGGCGGCGCAGTTGGGCGCCGCCGTGGCGGGCGTGCTCAGGGCCGGCAGGACGCCCAGGGCCACGACGCCGGCGGCGCCGAGCAGGCTGAGGGTGCGATTCACCGCGATCTCCTTGTCTGAGGATGAACGTCCTTCAGTGATAAGGCGGCCACCCTGCCTGCGCATGAGTAGGTACGCCCTACTCACACCTCGTACGGTGGTGCGCATGAACATCTGTGTCTTCCTTTCCGCCGCCGACCTGTCCGAGACCTACACCCGCCCCGCCCGCGAGTTCGCTGAGCTGATCGGCCAGGGCGGGCACACCCTGGTGTGGGGTGGTTCCGACGTGGGCCTGATGAAGGTGGTGGCCGACGGCGTGCACGCGGCGGGCGGGCTGCTGATGGGCGTCTCGGTCGACTTCCTGGCCGCCAAGGCGCGCAAAGGCGTGGACGACATGGTGATCGCGGCCGACCTCGGCGAGCGCAAGCGGCTGCTGCTGGAGAAGGCCGACGCCGTGGTCATCATGGTGGGCGGCACGGGCACGCTGGACGAGGCCACCGAGATCCTGGAGCTGAAGAAGCACGGGCGCACGGACAAGCCGGTCGTGCTGCTGAACACGGCGGGTTTCTACGACGGGCTGAAGGAGCAGTTCCGGCGGATGGAGGAGGAGGGCTTCCTGCCGCGTCCCCTCACCGACCTGGTCTTCTTCGCCGAGGAGCCCGTGGGGGCGATGGCCTACCTGGAGGAGTCGTTCGGACTGAGCTGATCGCCGGCGTGAGGTTTCACCGCGCTGATCGCCGGCGCGCGATCCCCGCCGAGGAGACGGCGGGGATCGGCCGGAGTGGCTGTGCCGGTCGGCGGCACGCGGGTCAGCCCGCCGTCCACGACCGGAGTTTGTCCGGGTTGAGCACGGCCCAGATGCGGATGATCCGGTCGTCCGCGACGTCGAACGCCATCACCGACACGGCGACCCCATCCTGCTCGGCCACCAGCCCCGGCCGCCCGTTGACCGTGCACTCCGAGAGCACCAGATCAGGCAGCGCGCCGGCCCGGTCGGCGAAGAAGCGGGCGACCGCCTCGGCGCCGCGGACCGGGTGCGGCACCGCGGTGACGAGCCCGCCGCCGTCGCCCGTCGCCGTGACGTCGGGGGCGAGCACGCCGATGAGGGCGGCGATGTCCTTGCTCTCCCATGCCTGTTTGAAGGCCCTGACGAGGCCGGCGTGCCGGTCGGCGGGCGGCGCGGGGGTCCGCGTGTGATCGATGCGGCGGCGGGCCGAGGTGGCCAGCTGGCGGCAGGCGGCCGGGGTGCGGCCGACGATCTCGGCCACCTCGGCGAAGGGGTAGCCGAAGACGTCGTGCAGCACGAACGCGACGCGTTCCGCCGGGGTCATCGATTCGAGCACGACGAGGAAGGCCATCGTGATCGACTCGTCCAGGGTGACCCGGTCGGCCGGGTCGGGCGGGACGGCACTGGGCCGGCCGCCGAGCAGTTCGCCGTGGTCGAGCAGCGGCTCGGGGATCCACTCCCCCACATACCGTTCGCGCCTGGCCCGGGCCGAGCCGAGCACGTCGAGGCAGATCCGGCCGGCCACCCTGGTCAGCCAGGCGCCCGGCGAGTCGATGGCCTCGCGCTGAGGCGGCGACATGGCGTACCAGCGGGCGTAGGTCTCCTGGACGACGTCCTCGGCGTCGGCCAGGGAGCCCAGCAGCCGGTAGGCGAGGCCGATCAGCTGGCGGCGCTCGCTCATGAGCGCGTTCAGGCCCGGGTCGGGCCGGCCGTCCTCCGGTGCGGGTGGGTGGGTCATGGTGTGGCCGGATTCCTTCTCTCTCATCCTCGTACGACGACGCGCCGCGCCGGAATGTGAGGCCGGCGGGTCACCTCACATCGCGCGGGGCTGTGTCGTCGTACCGGCGGAAGTCTCTGAAGGAAGGACACCTCATCATGGAACCCGTGAACGTCGCGGTCATCTACTACAGTGCCACAGGCCGCGTCCACGCCCTGGCGCGGGCGGTCGCCGAGGGGGCGGAGAAGGCCGGCGCGAACGTACGGCTGCGCAAGGTCGCGGAGTCGGCCCCGCCGGAGGCGATCGGCTCCAGCCCCGAATGGGCGGCGCACCTGCAAGAGACCGCGGACGTCGCCGAGGCCGGTCATGACGACCTGCTCTGGGCCGACGCCGTGCTGTTCGGCACGCCCACCCGTTTCGGCAATCCGGCCAGCCAGCTCAGGGCGTTCATCGAGACCACCGGGCCCCTGTGGTTCCAGGGCAAGCTCGCCGACAAGGTGTATTCGGCCTTCACCGCCGCCAACACCGCGCACGGCGGGCACGAGTCGACCATCCTGGCGCTGGGGAACACGTTCTACCACTGGGGTGGCGTCATCGTGCCGCCCGGATACACCGATGCCGTCCAGTTCGAGACGGGCAATCCGTACGGGACCTCCCACGTGGCCGGGGACGGGATGCCCAGCGAGACCACCCTCCAGGCGGCCCGCCACCAGGCCCGCCGCGTCGTCGACACGACGGCGCGGCTCAAGGCGGGCCGCGCCGCCTGATCCCGCGCCGCCCTGCCGAACGCGAGGCGCGGCGGGGCGGTGCCGTTCAGTGGAGGTCGTGCAGGGCCGGGGCGAGCCACTCGGCCTGGTCCACGCTGGTCGCGAAGTCGGTGCCGATCGCCGGCAGGAGCGCCACGTGGTCCGCGCCGGCGGCCAGGTGCTCACGTACCTTGGCCGTGATCGCCGCCGGGTCGCCGTGGGCGATCATCGTGTCCACCAGCCGGTCGCTCACGTCGGCGATCTCCTGTTCGGTGAAGCCGAGCCGGGCCACGGCGGCCGCGAACCACGCCTGGGCGAGCCCGGCCGCCACCCGCTCCCGTGCGATCTCCCTCGCCCGGACGGGGTCGTCGCCAGGCACCATGGAGAGCCCGATGACCAGCAGCCTGTCCGGGCCGAGCACCTGGCGGGCCTGCGTGGTGAACGCGGGAGGCCCGCCGGCCGGCAGCGCGCCGTCCGCGAGCTCACCGGCCAGGGCGAGCATCTTCGGGCCGTTCGCGGCGACGATCCTGGCGTACGGCGCGTCCGGGGCGGGCGGCATCGTCGGGCCGTCCATGCGGTCGAGGTAGTCGCGCATCCTGCTCAGCGGGCTGCCGAACTCCCGCCCGGTCGCGGCCGCCTGCTGCGCGTACCCGACCCCGACGCCCAGCACGAACCGGCCGGGATAGGCCTGGGCCAGCACGGAGGCGGCGCCGTGCAGGGTCTCGGGCTCCCTGGCCCAGATGTTGGCGATGCCGGTGCCGAACACCGTCCGCCGGGTGGCGGCCAGCAGCACGGCCATCTGCACGAGGGCGTCTTTGCCGCCGACGACCTCGTTGGTCCAGACGGTGCGGTAGCCGGCGCTTTCCAGCCGGACGACGGCCTCGCGCTGCTTGTCGATGTCGATCGGGTCGGTGAGCGTGGCCGGCAGCGCGATGCCGACCGGCCCCAGGGCTCGGCGGGCCGCGTCGACGACGGTGCTGCTCCCCATGAAGATCCTCCGAATTACTCAGACGAACGTGGCGGCCGGCGCACCCCCTACGGCGCACCCTGAGGGGCCACCCGTCGGTGCCCGGCCGGCGTTCCCAGCTTGCGACCGGGCGACGTCCCGAGTCCAATGAGCGTTCCGCAAGAGGCATCCCGATCCGTGCATCACCGCAGCCAGCGGGGGCGGCAGGCAGAGCTACGCTGATCTCATGCCCGACTCACCGCGCCCTCCGGAGGACCTCGATCTGCGGCTGGTGCGCGCGTTCACCGTCGTCGCCGGGCACCGGCACTTCGGCCGGGCCGCCGCGGACCTGCACCTCACCCAGTCCTCGCTGAGCCGGCAGATCGGCCGCCTCGAACAGCAGGTGGGGGCCCGGCTGCTCGACCGCACCCCGCAGGGCACCCGGCTCACCGAGGCCGGAGAGGTGTTCCTGCCGCTCGCGACGTCCCTGCTGCGTACCGCCACCCAGGCCACGGCGTCCGCCAGGGCCGCCGCGCGGCCCACGCGGATCGTCGTCGGCTACATCTGCAACCTCACGCTCGCCCCGGCGGTGCGCGACCTGCGCCGCCGGCATCCCGACGCCGAGGTGCGCATCCTGCACCTGGGCTGGAGAGAGCCCCGCGCCGCGCTGCTCGACCACCGGGTCGACGCGGTGCTCGCCCGCCTGCCGTTCCCCACCGACGGGCTGCACGTCACGGTGCTCTACGACGAGCCCAGGGCGCTGCTCGTACGCGCGGATCACCGCCTGGCGGGCAAGGAGGCGGTCACCCTCGACGACATCGCCGGCGAACCCATCCCCCGCGTGCCCGACCCCGACCCCGACTGGAACGCCTTCTGGCGCGCCGACCCCCGGCCGGACGGGAGCGCGGCGCCCGACGGCCCGCTCATCGAGGAGTCCGAGGACAAGCTGGAACTCGTGGCCGGTGGGCAGGCCGTGCTCATCGTCCCGGTCGGCGCAGCCGTGAGGGGTCTGCGTTCCGACCTCACCACGGTGCCGCTGGAGGGGGTGGCGCCCAGCCAGGTCGTGCTGGCCACCCGCGCCGGCGACCGCAGCCGCCTCGTGGCCGCCTTCCGCAGAAGCGCCGAGGCCCACCTCACCGGCCCGGCCACCACGCCGCCGGACCTGTGAGTGTGCCGTTCAGAGCTTGCAGCGGGCCCCTGCGGCCGGGGTTTCGAGGTCGATGAGGTACGCGCTCACGACCTTGTTCACGCAGGCGTTGCCCGTTAGGAGAGCGCCGTGCTGCTCGCCCTCAACGGTGAGCAGGCCGCCGCCCAGCGCCTTGGCCAGGTTGACGCCGCCCTGGTGGGGCGTCACGGGGTCGCCCGTGACGGAGACCGTCAGCGTGGCGGGCAGGCCCTTGATGTTCGTGGCGTAGGGGTAGCCGAGCGTCGGCTTGACGGGCCAGTGCTCGCAGCCGTCGCGTGCCTGCCTGATCGTACGGCCGTGGTCGGTGAACGGGGCCGCCTTGAACCACGCCCGGTTCATCGCGGTCTCCCGCGCCGGCGTGTGGCGCTCCTCGTCCAGGCAGTTGATCGCCAGCGTGGCCTCCAGCGAGCCGCTGTAGCGCCCGTCGGCGCCACGCTCGTGGTAGCCGTCGCGCAGCTTCTGCAGGGTGTCGCCCTTGCCGGCCTTGAGCTCCGCGATGCCGGCGATCGCGGCGGGCCAGGCCGCCGGGCCGTACAGCGCGGCCGTCATCCCCTCCATCGCCTGCTCGAACGTCAGTCCGCGCCCGTCGGAGGTCCGCGCCCGCTTGCCGATCAGCGGCCGGACGAGCCGCTGGAAGACCTGGGTGGCACGCTTCGGGTCGGTGCCGAGCGGGCAGTCCGGCCGCGTGGCGCACGACGCGGCCATGCGCTCGAACGAACGCTGCAGGCCGGTGGCCTGCTGGACGCGCCGCTCGTACGTGCCCGCCATCGGGTCCATCGCCCCGTCGAGCACCAGCGCGCGGACGTTGCGCGGGAACATCTCCGCGTACACGGCGCCGAGCCGGGTGCCGTAGCTGGTGCCCGCGTAGGAGAGCTTCGCATCGCCCAGGGCCTGACGCAGCACGTCCATGTCCCGTGCGACGTCGCGGGTGCCGACGTGCGCGAGCACCTGCCTGCCACCGGAACGCGCGGCGCACCGCTCGACCAGCCGGCGCGTCTCCCGCTCGGTCCAGTCGTCCAGACCGGCCGGGGTCGAGGAGAGCTTCGCGTCGTGGTCGCGCTGGGCGTCGGTGTAGCAGTCGAGCGCCGGCTTGGAGCCACCGACGCCGCGCGGGTCGAACCCGACCAGGTCGAAACGCTCGGTGATCGGCGATTTGGCCCACACGGCGGTGGTCAGGGCCGCGTGGGTGGTGCCGGGGAAGCCGGGACCGCCGGGGTTCAGCACGAGCGACCCGATCCGATTCTTGCCACGCGCGGGCACCCGCAGCAACGCTATCTCCGCCTGCCTGCCGTTCGGCTTCCGGTAGTCGAGCGGCACCTTGAGCCGCGCGCACTCGGTTCTCACGATGGGGGCGCCGGGCGGCAGTTTGGGGGGATCGCACGGCTTGAACACGGGCTTCTGCTGGTAGAACCGCTTCAGGCTGGTGCTCGCGGATACGTCCCGCCGACCGGCCTGAACGACTTGGCCAGCCTCAGCAACTCGGCCGGCCTCAGCGCCTTGGCCAGCCTGGGCAGCGGCGGCCGGGACGGCGAGCCCGCCACCCGCCACGGCCCGCTGACCGATCTGCGTGATCTGGCCGGCCGCTGGGATGGCCTGCCCCTGAGCCGGGGCGGCGTAGCTGCCAGAGAGCAGCGTCAGCGCTGCGGCGCCCAAAGCGACGGCCGGTTTCCTGCGATATGACATGTGTGTTCTCCCGTTGCCGAAGGATGATGGCCGACGAAACGCGTCCTGACATGTCCGGCTGGCGCGCGACTGTCCCAGGCTGGCTCGTGACCGTTCCAGGCAGGTCGGCCACGGACACCCGGCCGGCTCGCACTCGCGACAGAACGGCGAGGTCAGAAGGTCCCCGAACCGCACGCCCCGCATCGAACGCGGCGTCGAGCTCGGGGATCGAACCCCGCGCCGGACTCGGTGTCGGCTTGGGTACAGCCAAAACCATGACGTCGCGTCCAAGTCAACGCGCGTCAAGCGGCAGGCGACACGAGCTGCGCGGCGCAGGAACGAACCGACGGCCAGCGAGAGGCGGGCGAGCCGGCGAGCGGCTGGGAGCGGGCAGCGGGCGGGCCAGTGCCAGTGCACGCCAGCGGTCGGCCGGACCACGACGAACGACCGGCACGCCGTGGCGGCGGGTCGGCTCGTCGCGGGGGGATCAGTGGAAGCGGTCCGGTCGGCAGCCGGCGAGTTCGGGGGCCGGTACCCCGGTGAGGATCTCGGAGGCGGCCAGGCGGCCGGCTGCGGCGGCCAGGGTGATCGCCGAGTGCATGACGGCGACGTACAGACCATGAGTGCCGGTGGGACGGCCGATGATCGGCTCCTCGTCGGCGGGCATCGGGCGCCAGCCGATCTCGGCGGAGAGGACCTTCGTGTCATCGGCTCCGGCGAAGGAGGCGGCGAACCGGTCGCGGACCCGCCGGGCGGTCGCGAGGAGCGCGGCCTGGTCCTTCTCGCCGCTGTACGCCTCGGGCGCCAGCACCGTACCGTCGTCGAGCTGCCGGACCTCCAGCGACGACGTCGCGACGATCGTCCGGACCAGGCCCGGCGCCGCGCTCAGCCGGACGAGGATGGCGGGCGACGGCGCGACGGGCAGGGCGACCCCGATCCCGGCGCACAGGGCGACCGTGCCGGTGCCGGCTGCCAGGACGACGGTTTCGGCGGGCAGGAACCCGGCAGTCGTATGGACGCCGCTCACCGTGGTCGCGTTCTGGTCAGAGGCGGTCGTACCCGCACCGCTCACTGTGCTCGGGCGGTGGTCGAGGGCGGTCGCCAGTACCCCCGTCAGCACCCGCGCGCCCCGGTCACGGGCGGCGGTGACTAGGAGTTCCGTTGTCGCGACCGGGTCGAAGGCGGCGTCCTCCGAGCGATGGACGGCCACGGCCGGAGGGTCGAGCAGGTGTGGTTCCAGCGCTCGGACGTCGTCGATGCGTGGTCCCGTCGCGTCGAAACCGTCCCAGGTGATGGCGCCCGACCAGCGGATCGACAGCTCGCCGAGTTCCTTCTCCAGCCGCCGGTACTCCTCCAGCGCGAGGTAACGCAGCGGCGCCGAGGGCAGGTCGCTGACGGCCGGTCGGCCGATCCAGGCGAAGGACGCGTGGGTGGCGCCCGATGCGGGCAGGCCGGCGTCGATCAGCGTGACGGGCCGGCCGCGCCCGGACAGGTGGTACGCCAGGGACGCCCCGACGATGCCGGCTCCGACCACTACGATTCCGCGATCCGTCATCACAGCGTTCTAGCAGGCGCCGACGTACCGCGAAACCGGATTTTTCGCCATGAGAGGTGATATGTCGGGCCAGGCTGACGACTCGACCAGGCCCGAGCGCGCCACTCCTGCCGGCGGCCGTTGCGCTACTCGTACCGGCGGCTGATGTAGCCGTCGGGCCGGACCAGCAGCGTCCCGTACGGCCACCCGTCCACCACGTGCACCGGGACGTCGGCCGGAACGCCGGGATCGGCTGTGACGACGCACCACCGCGACCCGACGAGGTCCAGCGTGGACACCCCGTCGGCCACCCACATGTGCGGCAGCCGCGATCCCGGCGACCCGTCGAAGCCGAGCGCGACGTCCTCGGTGGAGGGGAGCTCCGCGCCGCCGTACCGGTACCCCATGTGCACCACCGGCGCGTTCATCGCCCCCACCGCCTGGCGCGCCCGCGCCATGTCCTTGCCCCAGTGCAGGGACGGGTCCTCGAACCGCAGGCGCGCCTGCTCCATCGTCATCAAGGCCACCGGATGGCGCTCTTCGTGGTAGGTCTCCAGCAGTTCGGGCCCGGCCTCGCCGCGCAGC
Organism: Nonomuraea sp. NPDC048882; assembly: GCF_040649755.1. Taxonomy (NCBI): domain Bacteria; kingdom Bacillati; phylum Actinomycetota; class Actinomycetes; order Streptosporangiales; family Streptosporangiaceae; genus Nonomuraea; species Nonomuraea sp. NPDC048882. Next base: position 882,712 of record NZ_JBEZGB010000003.1, on the reverse strand, counting down.
ACGTGCGCGAGCTTCCAGGCCAGGTTGTGCGCGTCGGCGACGCCGGTGTTCAGCCCGAACGCGCCCAGCGGCGGGATGGCGTGCGCCGCGTCGCCCACCAGGAAGACCCGCCCGTCGGAGAGCCGGTCGGCCACCTGGCCGCGCCCCCTGAACGTCAGCACGCTGCGGATCTCCACCTCGATCGACGGGTCGCCGAGCGCCGTGCGGATGAGCTCGGGGGTCGGCTCGGTGCCGAGAGTGGTGAGGAAGACCCACTCGCGCTCGCCGTCGACCGTCACCAGCAGGCCGCGCGCGTCAGGATGCTCGATGTCGCACATCGCGAACGGCTGCTCCGGCCGCAGCTCGGCACCGAACAGCACGCTCGTCGTCTCCCTGCCCATCGCGCCGGGGCCGGCGACGCCGAGGCCGAGGATCCGCCGGACCCGGCTGCGCACGCCGTCGGCCCCCACGAGATAGCGCGCCCGCACCACCCGCCCGTCGGACAGGGTGGCCGTGACGCCGTCGGAGTCCTGCTCGAACGAGTCGAGCGCCACGCCGAACTCCACGTCGCCCGCTTTGGTGATCAGTACGCGGTCGAACCGGTTCTGCGCGCAGGTGCCGCGGATCCTGGCCGGCGTGTACGTGAACTCGCTCTCGCCCCTCGCCTTCCACGCCACGCCGTCGGTGAAGTCGGCCTCGGCCAGCGTACGCCCCTTGATCTTGCCCGCCCGCAGGTCGATCGCGGCCTCGTCGACCGCTTCCGCCAGGCCGACCTCGCGCAGGATCTCCACCGTTCGCAGCCCGATGCCGTTGGCCCTGGGATGGGGTGACAGCTCCGGTTTCTCCTCGACGACCAGGGGTTTGACGCCGTGGTGGCGCAGCAGCACCGCGAGCATCAGGCCGACGGATCCGCCGCCGGCGATCAGAACATCAGTGGATACAGTGTGCCCGTTCATGGGAACACTGTAGCCATTCCGGTAGAGTCGTGTCCATGCCGCTTGTCTGGGAGCGTGAGCCGTACCGGCCGAAGAGGCAGGCCCTGAGCGTGGAGCGCATCGTCGGCGTGTCCGTCGCCATCGCCGACGCCGAAGGGCTCGACGCGGTGTCGATGCGCCGCGTCGCCGCCGAGCTTTCGACGGGCACGACGTCGCTCTACCGCTACGTGGACAGCCGCGACGACCTGCTCGACCTCATGGCCGACACGGTGCAGGACGACCAGGTGCCGCTGACCGGCGACTGGCGCGCCGACCTGGAGGCGTACGCCCACCACGAGCGCGAGCTGTGGCTGCGGCACCCCTGGCTCGCCCCGCTGCTGGCGACCCGGCCCTCGCTCGGCCCCAACTGGCTGCGCGGCCTGGAGCGCGCCCTCACCGCGGCCGCCCCGCTGACCTCCGACGTCGCCGCGGCGGGCTCGGTCGTCGGGCTGATCAGGGATTACGTACGGGGGGCGGTCATGCGCGAGCTCGCCGAGAAGGAGACCCAGCGGCGCACCGGCCAGACCGAGGACGAGTGGCGCGCCGACGTGGCCCCCTACATGCGCAAGATCATCGAAAGCGGCGACTATCCCCGGGTCACGAGCCTCACCGCGGCAGCCGACCTGAGCCCGGCCGAACAGTTCGCCTCCGGCCTGCAGCGCATCCTCACCGGCATCGCGGCCTCCCAGCAGACGGCTCCCTGAGCCGGCGCGCCCTGTTTCGTAGGGATCAGGCGGGCTCGGGCGGGTGGTCGCCGTGCGCCCGCGCGTTCCCCCTCGCCAGCCGGTCCATCACCCGCTCCACGAACAGCCGGTTCACGCGGTGCTGCTGCTCGTTGAGGTGGCGTTCGCCGTAGGCGGCGAGCATCGAGGAGACGTCGGCGCCGAACTCGACGTCCGGCCAGTTCTCCAGCAGGGGCAGGTACCGCGTCACCATGTCGTCGGCGAGCCGCTCGACGCTCTCCCACGGCGTGTCCGGGCCGAGTTCGCCGAAGCGCCGGACCAGGTCCGCTGTGGCCGGGGTGAAGAGGGCCTGCTCGGCCATGGCGCCGGCGAGGGCAGCGGTCCCGTTCTCGCCGATCAGGTGGGAGATCAGCAGGAGCTGCTCGTACTCGTGACGGGCCGTGTCCGGGGCGACGGCCTTGATGGCCTGGCCGTAGTCGGCCATCTCCGGCGGCAGGTCGGGCATCGCGCCGTCGCGGCGGAGCCGGGCGATGGCCGCCCGCCGGCTGGTCAGCCGCTCGATCTCGGCGACCGCCTGCCGGTCCAGCTCGTCGAGCACCTCCTCGGTGACCTGGGGATCGTCGAGCACGTCCGGGAGCTCGGCGAGCGGCAGGCCCAGCTCGGTCAGGCGGCCGATCCGCAGCAGCCGGACCAGGTGGCGCACGTCGTAGTCGCGGTAGCCGTTGACCGAGCGCTCGGGCTCTTCGAGCAGCCCGATCTGCAGGTAGTGCCGCACGGTACGGATCGTGACGCCGGCCAGCGCGGCCAGTTCACTGCTGCGCACCGGTCTCCTCCTTCGTCGTCGGCGCCCGTCCGCCAGCGTGGCCCGTCACCGCCTTGCCCTCGGCGATGTCATGGCGTGCAGGCTACCCGGGTCAGGTGCGGGCCTCGTAGGCCTCCCGGCTGGCCTCGATGTGCGCGACGTTCTCGATGGCCCAGCCGGCCAGCGCCAGCGCAGGCGGGATGAGACTCTTGCCGGTCGGCGTCAGGGCGTACTCCACCCGCGGCGGCACCTCGGCATGCACCGTCCGCGAGACCAGGCCGTCGCGTTCGAGGTTGCGCAGGGTCAGCGTCAACATGCGCTGGGAAATGCCGGGAACCTGCTCGTGCAGGTCGGTGAAACGCAGGCAGCCCTGGTCGAGGGTCGCCACGATCAGCAGCGTCCACTTGTTGCAGATCCGGTCGAGTACGGCGCGGAGCGTCCGGCCCCCGTCTCCCCGGATCATGCAGGTGTGCTCGTACTCCGACACGACAGCCCCTTGTGGGTAACGCACACGCGTGTGCCTTTTGTAGGGCTTTCGATAGTGACGCATCATGAGGCTGCCCCACCAGTGGTAACCATCGTGGCCGAGGCCACATCAACAACCCCCGAGGTGTGCCTTTCATGGAGATTTCCTATTGGGTCGTCGCCGCGCTCCTGGCCCTCATGTACCTCTACTCCGGAGGCAAGAAGGTCGCCCAGGACAAGGAGCGGCTGCGGCCGATGATGGGCTGGGTCGACGCCGTCCCGATGCCGTTCGTCCGCGTGATCGGGACCCTGGAACTGCTCGGCGCGGCCGGGCTCGTCCTGCCGCCGCTGACCGGGATCGCGCCGTGGCTCGCCCTCGCCGCGGCCGTCGGCCTCACGCTGCTCCAGGTCGGCGGCATCACGCTGCACCTGAGCCGGGGCGAGGCGCGGCTGATCGGGCTCAACGTCGTCCTCCTGGCCGCCGCGGCGGTGGCCGCCTGGCTCGCCACCGTCTGGCTCTGACGGTCTGGCTCTGACGGGCTCGTTCAGTCCTGCGGCTTGCGCCACACGATGCTGTAGCGCCACATGAGGTGCGGCGGTACGCGGAGCCGGGCAGGAGCTCGGCGGCCAGCGCCCGCATCTCCGGGTACGTCACCGGCGGCGGCCACACCGTGGGCGACGGATGCTCCCAGTGGTTCTTCGTCGCCCGGTGCAGAACATTGGCGGCGACGGCGGCCAGCTCGCGCGGCAGGTCCCTGGGCATGGTGCTGCGGGCCAGCCCGACGACGGCCAGCACGCCGCCGGGGGCGAGCAGGTCCCGCATGCGGGTCAGCCCGGCGGCGGCGTCCATGTGGTGCAGGGTCGCCACCGAGGTGACGACGTCGAACGAGGCGGGCTCGAAGGGATGGGTGAGGAAGTCGCCCTCGATGTAGACGATGTCGCCCGCGTCGCCCGCGTCGCCCGCATCGTCGGCGTCGCCCGCGACAGGCGCGTCGTTCGCGGCGGCCGCGTCAGGCACGCCGGCCGCGGCGGCCGCGTGGTCGCGAGCCTGGGCGATGCCGGCCGGGTCGCGGTCGACGCCGGTGACGTGCGGCACGACCCGCCGTAACTCACGGGCCAGTGTGCCCTCGCCGCAGCCCACGTCAAGGGCGCTCTTCGCACCGTCGGGGATCGCGCTCAGGATGCGCGGGTGGTAGTGGACGTTGTGGTTCCACCGCTTGCCGTTCTGCGCCGTCATGCGATCATCCTGTCGGTCGGAGAGATGGGGCGGTCAACCGAGGACGAACGGCAACCTCCCGGCCAGTTCGCCCAGCTCGGCCCGCTCCGCGCCGGTCGGATCGCGCCGCCCGGTGCCGACCAGCAGCGCGTCCTGGTCGGAGAACGACGCGGGGAACGGCGTCCCGGCGATCTTCTCCAGCATCTCGCGGGAACGGGCCGCGCCTTCCGCGGGCGGTCCCGGGATGTGCGGGAGGTGCGCGACGAGGTCGAGGTGGTGCAGCGTCCACTCCAGCACGTACGCGCCGAGGTAGTCGCCCGCCGTCAGAACCTCGTCACGGGTGCCGACCCGCAGCGCCGGATCGGCGAGACGGGCGGCCCGGCCGGCGGCGGACCCGACGTCGTCAAGATGGAACGTGAGCAGCCGAGGCTCCTCGTACGCCGCCGCCAGCCGGACGGTGAGCGCGTCCAGCGGATCCTCACCACTCGGCGGCGTATCCGAAACCTCCCAGTACGTCACCGCATCGCGGGTCGGCTCCGTGTCCGCGGGGGTCGCCAGCGTGATGAGAAGGTCCTGCGCGTCGATGACCAGGTGACACACCAGATCCCGGACAAGCCATCCCCGGCACCCTGACGGCCGCGCGAAGTCCTCCCCACGAAGCTCGGCGACCGCCGCGAGCAACGCATCCCATGAGCGTGAGAAGAGATCCACTCCGGCAACGTAATGCGATCCCACGACAAGAACCAAACCAGCTCCGCCGGCGCCACCCCGACAAACCCCATTGACCAGCGGCATCCCCGCGAGACATGCCGGCCCCGGCCCGTCGATCAACGGCATCGCAGCAAGACGCTCCAGACGCCGCCGGGTAATTGACAGCATCCGTGCACAACGCCCCGGCCACACGGCCCGGCGACCAGCGGCGTCGCAGCGAGACGTCCCAGCCACCCGGCCCGGCGTGGGCGGCTACGCCTTCGGTTCTTGGGCGATGCGGATCATGGTGCCGGAGGGGTCGCGGACGGCGCAGTCGCGAGGGCCCCACGGCTGCTCAGCCGGCTCTTCCAGCACCTCCGCGCCGCTGGCCCGCACCTTCTCGAAGGTCGCGTCGAGGTCGTCCGTACGGAAGATGAGCATCGGCATGACGCCCTTGGCGAGCAGCTCGCGCACGGCGTCGCCGTCGGCTTCGGATCGGCCGGCGTGCGGCTCGGACAGGACGATCTCGAGGCCCGGCTGGGTCGGGCTGCCGAGGGTGACCCAGCGGAACCCGCCCGAGGAGACGTCGTTGGTCACGTCGAGCCCGAGCCCGTCGCGATAGAAGGCGAGCGACTCTTCCACGTCGTTGACGGTGACGTGACAGTACTGCAGTGCGATGGACATGAGGTCAACGCTAAGCCGCGGCTTCGCGTCCCGCCTCCCTCCGGATCTCGGCGTGCCTGACCGGTCTGGTGCGCACCTTCGCCACGCACGGGGGCATGGCCGTCTCGGCGCGGTGCTCGCGGGCGCGGTAGGCGCTCGGCGTCTCCCCCACCAGCTCGGTGAAGCGCGAGCTGAACGAGCCGAGCGACGTACACCCCACCGCCATGCACGCGTCGGTGACGCTCATGCCCGCGCGCAGCAGGGCCATCGCCCGCTCGATGCGGCGGGTCATGAGGTAGCTGTAGGGGGTCTCTCCGTAGGCCGCGCGGAACCGCCGCGAGAAGTGCGCCGGCGACATGAGCGCGTGGCGGGCCATCGCCGCCACGTCGAGCGGCCGCGCATAGTCGCGGTCGATCAGATCACGCACCCGCCGCAGCCGGACCAGGTCGGCCAGGTCTTCCGCAGTCATGGGAAGAATATACAACCGCCCGCCGACAGAATCCGTTGACCTGCGATAACAGCCCCTGCGGAGGGTGATCGGGCAGGTGACGCACGCGAACGACCAGTCCGGTCCGGGTACGGGGCCAGGCGCGCCGATGGCCGGCCCTCCGGCGGAACTCCCCGCATCGGCAGTCCGCATTCCGGCGAACTCGCCCGCCGAAGGCCGCCCTCACCGCGTACCCGCCGCACCACCTCTACGATCTCAACCGTGACCGCCTACGACGCCGACCCGTTCGACCACCTCGACGCCGCCGCCCTGCCGCCGCGTCAGCAGCGCATCCTGGCCGCCATCCAGGACTGGGTGATCAGGTACGGCTACCCCCCGAGCACCCGCGAGCTCGGCCAGGCGGTCGGGCTGCGTTCGGCGTCCACGGTCTCGAAGCACCTCAGAAGCCTGGAGGACAAGGGCTTCCTGCGCCGGAGCGCGTCGATGACCCGGCCCATCGACGTCCGCCTGTTCCTGCGCGGCCCGGCGGCGGAGACGTCCGGCGAGCTGGTGAGCGTGCCGGTGGTCGGCGACATCGCCGCCGGCGTGCCCATCCCCGCGGACGAGCACCTGGACGGCTCCCTGACCCTGCCCCGCGACCTGACCGGGCGCGGCAACGTCTTCGGCCTGCGCGTCCGGGGCGACTCGATGATCGACGCCGCCATCTGCGACGGCGACCTCGTCGTGGTACGCCAGCAGCCCGAGGCCCACTCGGGCCAGATCGTCGCCGCGATGATCGACGACGAGGCCACCGTGAAGGTCTACCGGCGGCGCGGCGGGCACGTTCTTCTCGAACCTCGCAATCCCGCGTACGACGTCATCGACGGCGACCGTGCCGTGGTGCTGGGCATCGTCGTGTCGGTGTTGCGCAACGTCTGAGTGTCGCGGCTGTGTGACGGCTCAGCGGTCGTGGCTGTGTGACGGCTCAGTTTCGCGTCAGCGGCCAGCGCCTTTACGTCGTAGATTCGGGCAATCCCGCACATGCTCCCCTGCCTCTCCTACTACGATCGTTTTAACGAGTGACTAAGGAGAAGGCATGACGGAGCAGGAGCGGGCACCTGCGGGCGTGGACGCGACCGTGCCGAGCGTGGCCCGGATGTACGACTATCTCCTGGGTGGCAAGGACAACTTCCGCGCCGACCGCGAGGCCGCCGCCCAGATCATCCAGCTCTCTCCCAACGCGAAGGAGGTCGCGCAGGCCAACCGGGCGTTCCTCGGACGGGCCGTACGCGCGGTCGCGGAAGGCGGCACCCACCAGTTCCTCGACATCGGCACCGGGCTGCCGACCCAGGACAACGTGCACCAGGTCGCGGCCAGGTTCTCCCCCGGCTCGCGGGTGGTCTACGTCGACAACGACCCGATCGTGCTCGTGCACGCCCGCGCCCTGCTGGCGGAGACCGGCGACGTCCTCGTGGTGGAGGGTGACATGCGCGACCCCAAGGCGATCCTGGGCCACCCCGACGTCACCGGCCACCTCGACTTCCGGCAGCCTTTGACGGTGCTGATGGTCGCGGTGCTGCACTTCATCCCCGACGACGACCAGGCCCAGTCCATCGTCCGCACCGTCCGCGAGTCTCTGCCGTCCGGCAGCCACCTGATCATCTCGCACGTGACCGCGGGCGAGCTGGGCAGCGACGTGGTCGGCGAGGGCAACGACGTCTACCGCAGGACCACCGCCGGCAACGTGACCCCGCGCACGCGCGAGCAGATCGCCGGCTTCTTCGAGGGGCTGGAACTGATGGAGCCCGGCCTGGTGTCGACGACCGACTGGCGCCCCGAGGTCGCCCTCGATCCCTCGCTCGCCGGTCCGGGCGGCGCCGACATCCTCTGCGCCGTCGGCCGCGTCCCCTGAGGTCCCTGCATCCCGGCTGCGTCAGGGCTTGGCGGCGGCGGCCAGGAGATCGGCCAGCTCCGCCGGACGGGTGAGCATGGGCCAGTGCCCGGAGTCGAGGTCGACGTAGTCGACCCGCTCGGCCTTGGCCAGCTCAGGCACGTCCCCGGCCGCGACCCACTCGCGCGCCTGCGCGGGGGTGAACTCGGGGCACACCACCAGCACGGGCACGCCGAAGCGCCGCTCGTCCGTCAGGCGCACCACGCCCTTCGCCACCCCCTCGGGCACCGGTACGGCCGCGCTCGCGAAGTCCCGCCTGGCCTGCTCGTCGAGGTCGGCGGAGTCGGGCCCCTCGAACGGCCCCCATCCGGGGAACGGCATGACCCCGTCCTCCACCTCGAAGAAGTCGGCGTAAGCCTGCCCGTCGCCCGACGGGAAACCCCCGATGAGCGCGACCTTGGCGACCCGGTCCGGGCGCGCGTCTGCGGCCAGCCAGGCCAGGGTGCAGGCGGCGGAGTGTCCTGCCACCATGACCTCGCCCCGCGCCGCGTCCACGGCCGCGAGCACCGCCGCCACCTGGTCGTCGAGCGTGGCCGAACGGGCTCCGTCGCCCTGGCCTGGCAGGGCGACCGGCACGGCGCGATGCCCGTGCGCCTCCAGGGCGGGAACGACGTCGTCCCAGGTGGAGGCGTCGAGCCAGAGGCCGCCGATCAGCAGAATGTCCATATTCAGGTCTTTCTCCTCGGTACGTCCCGGCGAGCGCCGTACCCGCGGGACCCGGTAGCCCCGCCAGGCTAGGACCGATTCCGGACGTTCGGCTTCCTGTTCTTGACGTGACCTCCTAATCTTCAGGGGTGCCGACCGATCTCAGCCCCACCGCACGGGCCCTGCGCACGATGGAGCTCCTCAGGAACCGCCCCGGCGTGACGGCCGCCGAGCTCGCCGATCACCTGCACGTCACCGAACGGGCCGCCCGCCGCTACGTCGGGATCCTGCGCGAGGCGGGCATCCCGGTCGAGTCCACCCGCGGCCCTTACGGCGGTTACCGGCTCGGGCGCGGCACCCGGCTGCCCCCGGTCGCCTTCACCGAGCCGGAGGCGCTCGGCCTGGTCATGGCGGTGCTCGACGGGCAGCCGGCCGCCACCGACGCGGGCGACGTCGTCGGCGCCGCGCTCGGCAAGGTCATCAGGGCGCTGCCGGAGAGCGTCGGGCGGCAGGCGGCGGCGCTGCGCGAGCACGCCTCGGCGGCTCCCGACCGGTTCTCGGCCCGGCCTGATCCGGCGATCACCAGCGCGCTCGTGGCCGCCGGCGCGGACCGGCGGCGCGTGGTGGTCGCCTACCGGAGCGAGTCGGGCAACGAATGGGAGGCGGAGGTCGACCCGTGGGCGGTCGTCGTCCGCCACGGCCGCTGGTACCTGCTCTGCCACTCCCACCACGCCGAGGCCGTGCGCACGTACCGGGTCGACCGCGTACGCGAGGTCCGGCGGACGACGCGGGCCTTCGAGCCTCCTGACGGCCTCGACCCGGTGGCGGCGCTGGAGGAGAACCTGGGCACCGGGTGGGAGTTCGGCACGCGGGTCGTGTTCGACGCCCCACGGGAGGAGGTCGCGCCGTGGATCCGGCCGCCCATGGGACGGCTCGAACCTCTGAACGGGGGGTGTGTGCTGGTCGGCAGCACGAGCAACCCGTCGATGTACGCGCAGGAGTGGCTGCCGACGATTCCGTTCCCGTTCCGCGTCGAGGGCGGGCCCGAGCTGCGCGCCGCGGTCGCGACCCTCGTCTCCCGCCTCACCGCCTCCCTGGAGCCCCGCTGACCGCGCCCCCGGGCGGCCGAAGCAGCCACCGCGTCTCAAGCCGGTGTCACAGGCCGCCGCGTCAGAGGCTGTCGAGCGCGACGCCTATGATGCGTTCGGTGTCGATCTCCGGCCGGCCGTGCGGTGGAGAGCGCCGGACGGGCGGACTCGCCGCCCGGCCGCGCCTCACCGCTCATCGGGGGACCGGCGGGGACAATGGGGGCGACAGGGGGCGATGGCGGTGACGGACAGCGGGTCGGACGATCCGAAGGAGCTCGAACGGGCCGCGGAGGTGTTCGCGGACGTGCGCGGACGCCTGTTCGGGATCGCGTACCGGATGCTGGGCAGCGCCGGCGAGGCCGAGGACCTGGTGCAGGACGTCTGGCTGCGCTGGCAGGGCTACGACCGTTCGACGGTGGACAATCCGGCCGCGTTCCTGGCCACGACGATCACGCGCCTCGCGATCAACGAGCTGCAGTCCGCGCGCGTGCGCCGCGAGACCTACGTCGGCCCGTGGCTGCCCGAGCCGGTCGACACCGGCGCCGACCCCTATCTGGGGGCCGAGCGCGGTGAGGCGCTGAGCCTGGCGGTGCTGCTGCTGCTGGAACGGCTCTCGCCGACGGAACGGGCCGCGTACGTGCTGCGGGAGGCGTTCGACTATCCCTACCCGCAGATCGCCGAGATCGTGGGGCTCAGCGAGCCGGCAGTGCGCCAGCTCGTGTCCCGGGCCCGCAAGCGCGTGCTCGTCGAGCGCCGCGCCCCCGTGACCCCGGGCGCGCAGCGCAAGCTGCTGACGGCCTTCGTCGCCGCCGCCCGCGCCGGCGACCTGGCCACGCTGGAGGAGCTCTTCGCCGCGGACGTGGTCAGCTACTCCGACGGCGGCGGCGCCGCGCGTGCCACCCGCATGCCCGTGGTCGGGGCGACGCGGGTGGCGAAGGTCATCAAGGCGTTCGCGCCGCGCTTCTGGACGGGGGTCGAGGTGGCGTGGGGGACGGTGAACGGGCAGCCCGCGGCCCTGCTCAGCCGCGACGGCGAGGTGTTCACGGTCATCGCGGTCAGCGCCTCGGAGCGGGGCATCGACCAGGTGATGTGGATGATGAACCCGGCCAAGCTGACCGCCGTGGCCGGCGGCCGGCGTCAGGAGAGCGAGTAGCGGATCGGCAGTCGTTTGAGCCCGCCCACGAACGTGGTCGCCGTCCGCGCGGGCTCACCGTCCGGCTCGACGCGGGTCAGCCGGGGCAGCAGCTCGGCGAACAGCTCCTGGATCTCCATCCTGGCCAGCGCGGCGCCCAGGCAGTAGTGCACGCCTGAGCCGAACGCCAGGTGCCGGTTGGGGTCGCGCCCGGCGTCGAAGCGGAACGGGTGGGGAAAGACGTCTTCGTCCCGGTTCGCCGACGGGTAGACCAGCAGCACCGACTCCCCCTCGCCGATCGGCGTGCCGCGGACCTGGGTGTCGGCGGACGCCGTGCGCATGAACGACTTGACCGGGCTGACCCAGCGGATCATCTCCTCGGCGGCCGAGGTCAGCAGGCCGGGGTCGGCACGCAGCCGGCGCAGCTCGGCCGGGTGGCGGATGAGCGCGTCCAGGCCGCCGGCGATGGTGGAGCTGGTGGTGTCGTGCCCGGCGGTGGCGATGATGATGTAGTACGAGGCGACGGTGTTGTCGTCCAGGTGGCGGCCGTCCACGCGGGCGTTGGCGATCTCCGAGGCCAGGTCGCCGGTGGGGGTGGCGCGGCGGCGGGCGGTCAGGTCGTGGAAGTAGGCGAAGAGGTCCTCCAGCACCGAGGTGTGGTCGACGGGCGTGCCCGAGCCGCGCCCGGTGTCGGCGTCGTCCTGGCCGAACAGCTGCTGGGTCAGGCTGAGCATGCGCGGGAAGTCGGACTCGGGCAGGCCGAGCAGCGAGAGGATGACGTAGAGCGGGTAGTGGACGGCGACGTCGCGGGCGAAGTCGCAGGCGCCGCCGTGCTCGGCCATGACGGTGACGTATCGCGCGGCCAGCTCGCGTACGCGTGCTCTCAGCTCGCGCATCGCCTTGGGGCGGAACCAGTCGGCCCCGATGGCGCGCAGTTCGCGGTGGCGGCGGCCGTCCAGGTGCACGAGGGTCGCCAGGGCCCCGCCCTTGGCGCGGCGGGCTTCGAGCGCGGCGTCGAGCGCGGCGGTGCGCAGGACGGGACGCGGGGCGTTGCGCCACAGGGCGTGGTCGCGTTCGATGTCGAGGATGTCGGCGTGCCGGGTGACGGCCCAGAAGGGCGTGTAGCCGGGGGCCTCGACGCGGTGGACGGGGGCCTGCTCGCGCAGGAGCGTGAGCGCGGCGTGCAGGCGGTCCTCGTCGGCGTAGGTGGCGGGGACGGCCAGCGAGCGGCCGGCCTCGGCCACGGACAACGCTGCTGGGGTGGCGGTCACGTGGAGGGCTATTCCCGCGCGACGTCCGGTCCATGCGGCCACCCGGCCGCTCGGCCGCCCGCCCGTCCGGCAGGTCAGCGCGGTCGGCGGGCGGGGTCAGAGCGGGCGGTGCATGATGTGGAGGCCCACGTATCCCCGTTCCGGATGCCGGAAGCCCTCGGGCACCGTCCCGATGATCTCGAAGCCGAGCGACCGGTAGAGCAACACCGCGTGCGTGTTCGTCTCGACGACGCCGTTGAACTGCATGGCGCGAAAGCCCCGCTCCCGCGCCCAGTCCAGCGTGTACGCGCACAGCGCCCGCCCGACGCCGCGGCCGGTGCGAGCCGGATCGACCATGTAACTGGCGCTCGCGACGTGGGCGCCGTTGCCCCACTGGTTGTTGTTCATCTTGGCCGTGCCCAGCACTTCGCCGGCGTCGTCCACGGCGACGACCGTGCGGTTGGGCGCCGGCAGCATCCACCAGTCATGAGCCTGGTCGGCGCCCATGTCGACGGGATAGGTGAACGTCTCGCCGGCGGCGACGATCTTGCGGAAGAACGGCCACACGGCCGCCCAGTCCTCCTCGGTGGCCTCTCTGATCACCATCCGGTCATCGTACGGGCGACGAAGACACACCCGCGACAGGTTATCCGCTGGGCTGCCGGCACAGTACGGCGGGATTCTCTGGGTTGCTGGCACATTGCCGCCCTCGTCCGGTCTCCGTAGCCTCTGAGCATCCCCCCGCGACACCCCCGGGAGAGCCGCACATGCCCTTCACCAGCGCGTCGGACGTCGAGATCTACTACGAGACGGCCGGAGACCCGTCCGGCAGGCCGCTGGTGCTGATCGAGGGCTTCGGCGGGCAGCTCATCGGCTGGCACGAGGAGTTCTGCGCGCTCCTCGCCGACGCCGGGCTCCACCTCATCCGGCTGGACAACCGCGACGTCGGGCTGTCGCAGAAGTTCGGCGGCCCCGAGGACCTCGACGGCGGTTACGGGCTGTCGGACATGGCGGACGACGTGGTCAGGGTGCTCGACGCGCTGGGCCTGGAGAGCGCCCACGTGGCGGGCCGGTCGATGGGCGGGATGATCGCACAGATGCTGGCGATCGAGCACCCGCGGCGCGTACGCGGCCTGGCGCTGTTCTACTCGATCCCGGGACAGTCGCCGAGGTACGTGCTGCACGGCGAGCACCCCGAACGCCTGATGGTGCAGCCCAGGTACGGCCGCGACGAGGTCATCGCGTACGCGGCGGCCGCCCACCGGGAGGCCCGGCCCGACCATCCTGAATCCGAGGTGGAGTGGGCCCGCGACCGCGCCGCCGAGGCGTACGACCGCTGTTACGCCCCCGACGGCATGGCCCGCCAGTGGGCGGCGCTGGTGCGCGCCCCCGAGCGGCTCGAACGGCTGCGCGCGGTCGAGGCGCCCACGGTACTGGTGCACGGACGCGACGACCCGCTGCTGCACTGGCACGCCTCCTCGGACATGGCCGAGGCGATCCCCAGCTCTGAGCTGCACGTCTATCCCGGCATGGGCCACTGGCTGGAGCGCCGGCTGTGGCCCGACTACGTCGCCGCGATCACGCGTACAGCCCGCCGCCACGAGCTCGCGGGCGCCCGCTAGGAGGCTTCGCCCGGCCAGTTGGACAGGGCGAAGTGGAGGACGTCGAGGATCGCGGACCACGAGCTGTCCGTGTCGCGCACCCCGCTCGAATGGCTGAAGGACTGGGCCGCCTCCAGGCTCACGAACCCGTGGAAGGTGCTGCCGAGCAGCCGGATCGCGTCGATCTGGTCCGCCTCGGGCACCCGGTAGCCGCGCAGGATGGCGCGCGTCATCTCGGCGTGCCGGACGCCCGCGCTGGCCGCCGCGGTCTCCGGGTCGAGCGGGAAGCGGGTGGCGGCGTAGCGTCCCGGATGCCGCCTGGAGTAGTCGCGGTAGGCGTTGGCGAAGGCCACCAGCGCGTCCTTGCCCGCACGCCCGGCCAGCGCGTCGCTCACCTCGTCGGCCAGCTCCGCCAGGGCGAACAGCGCCACCTTGATCCGCAGGTCGCGCATGTTCTTGATGTGGGAGTAGAGGCTGCCCTCCTTGACCCCGAAGCTGCGCGCCAGCGCCGTGATCGTCACGTTGTCGAAGCCGAGCTCGTCGGCCAGGTCCGCCGCCACCTCGGTGAGGCGGTCGACGGTCACCCCCGCACGTGCCATGGACGTCCTCCCAGAAACCTAAACCATTTATGCATTTGCATAATAGTTTGAGCTTGTCTAGCCTCGCCACTCATGAGAGCCATCACCGAGCGTGACATCCGCGCGTCCTTCGTCAACTGCTCCAAGGGTGAGGCCAAGCGGCTCGGCCTGCCCAAGGACCTCGGCGACCAGCCGTGGGACGACCTCGACTTCCTGGGCTGGCGCGATCCAGGCGCGCCGGAGCGCACCTACCTGGTCGTCGAACGTGACGGGCGGCTGACCGGGATCGCGTTGCGGGTGACGTCCGGCGGCGGGCGCGGCTTCACCTCGCGCAGCATGTGCTCGCTCTGCCTGACCACGCGGACCGGCGGCGGCGTGGCGCTGATGACGGCGCGCCGCACCGGCGAGGCGGGCCGGCTGGGCAACACCGTCGGGCAGTATCTCTGCAACGACCTGGACTGCTCGTTGTACCTGCGGGGCAGGAAGGAGTCGATGTCCGGGGGCGACCTGGAGGAGACGCTGCCGCTGGAGGGCAAGATCGCCCGCCTGCACGCCAACCTGGACGCCTTCCTCGCCAAGATCACCGCCTGAGGCTTTGAGGACGGCGCGGCGCGGAAGACGGCATCGCCCGCAGGCGGCCCTGCAGGGCCGTTACAGCAGGCGGCGCTGGAGGACGTCGGCGAGGGCCGTGGACACGAGCCGCTCGACCTCGGCCTCGCCCGGCGGGCCGCCCTCCCGCCCGGCGAACAGCAGGTGCCCGGACCCGATCAGCATGAGCGCGAGGGTGTCGACGTCGGCGTCCGCGGCGATGCGGCCCATGGCGCGCTCCTCGGCCAGATAGACCGCGATCATGCCGGTGGCCTCGGTGAGGATCGGAACGCCCGCGGGCGCGGTGACACGGAGCAGCGCACGCAGATCGTCGCGGAAGACGAGCAGACCGACGACGGCCACCGCGACCGAGCCGAACAACTCGGTGAGCGCGCCCGCGAGGTTGCCGGTCACGGTGCCGGTGCCCGCGGCGGCGCGCAGGACGGCCGCCTGCCGCTCGACCCCGGCGATGCGCTCGCGGACCAGCTCGGCCAGGAACTCGTCGAAGTCGGCGAAGTGCCGGTGCAGCACCCCCTTGGCGCAGCCCGCCTCGGTGGTGACGGCGCGGCTGGTCAGGGCCTGGGGGCCGGCGCGGAGCAGCACCCGTTCGGCGGCGTCGAACAGCTGCCGGCGCGCGTCGCGCATGGCCACTCCAGTCGGCATGACACGCCTTCCTTCCTCGCGGGTGAGCCACTGGCAACTTTATCGGCCGGCGCGCCCCATCAATTCGGAGTGAACACTCACTCCGTCCGTTCGACGTCATCCCTTCCTGGCCCTGGATGCCGGCTGTCCGGAACGGTGGCGTACCCATTAATCGGACTACTGCGGAGAAAACGGCGGAACCTACTGAGTCCGCCCGAACGTCCAACCAGAGCTAGCGTTCGCGTCCGGCATCCGTACCCGTTTGTGGTGGTGCCGGCGCCGTAGTCCGGCCTGTTCGCCTTCGACAAATGACGCGAGTTCAGCCCCTCCCTCCACGTCACGGCAGAGCGCCGTGGCGGTCGTCGCCATGCGCCGGTTCGCCGGGTGGAGGGCCAGATGACTCCGATCCACATGGAGGACGCGTATGAGGTTCGACCGACCGCGCCCGCAGCGGCGGGTCTCCAGGCAGTTGCTCAAGGTCGCCGCCGTCGCGATCGTCACGGCCGGCGGGCTCGGTGTGACCGTGACGGCCTCGGCGGCCACCCTGACGCCGCCGGCCCCGACCCCGACGATCACCGAGTCCCCCACAGAAACTCCGACCGAGACCCCGACGGAAACCCCCGTACCGACCGAGACCCCGACTCCGACGCCCACCGCGACCGAGGTGCCGTCGATCAACCCCTGGAGCTTCCTGGGCGCGATGCACGGCGAGTTCGTGGTCCCGACCAAGGACGGGTGCGGCACCGTCACGGTGCTCGCCCAGACGGGGCAGGTGTCCGCCCTCGCGACGGACTCCATCACGGTACGCAGCCAGGACGGGTTCGAGCAGACGTACACGATCGACGAGTCCACCCGCCGGCCGGTGCGCTTCCGTGACCGGGAGGCCCAGATCGAGCAGGGCGGCTGGGTGTCGGTGACGGCCACCACGGACGGCACGACGGCCAGGGCGCTGAACGTCCTCGACCTGTCGCGGCCCGTCCGGCTGCACCCGTGGAACAACCGCGAGTGGAAGCGGGCCAAGCAGTGGTGGAGAGGCGTCGTGCCGACGTGGCAGACGCCGACTCCCTGCCCGACGCCGACGTCGACCGCCACGCCGATCCCGTCGGACACCGCGACACCGCCCCCGACCGACCCGCCGACCGAGGTCCCGACGGAAACCCCGACCGAGACCCCCACGGAAACCCCGACGGAAACCCCCACAGAGACGCCGACCGAGACACCGGGCTCCTGAACGGCCCAGTGAGCGGGCGGCGACTGGCGATATCCCGTGGGAAGTTGTCGATCGGCCCACTGGGGCGAGGGTGCCGGGCGGCCTAGCGTTGCCTGCGCACCCGCCGCGACCACCCCAGAAACGGATGATCACGTCCCATGTCCATCGTCATGCCGATCCTCATCGGCGTCGTCGCCGTCACCCTGATCTCCCTGGTCCCCGAGCGGCACCGGCGCCCGCTCAACGCCGTCGTGGTGGCCGGGGCGGGCGCCGCCTATCTGAGCGGAGGCGGGCTCGGACCGTGGGAGTTCGTGCTGCCGGTCGTGATGAGTTACGTCGCCTACCGGGGGCTGGAGAGCTGGACCTGGATCGGCGTCGGCTGGCTGCTGCACACCGCGTGGGACGTGATCCACCATCTGAACGGCACCCCGCTGCTGCCCTTCGCCGAGCTGTCGTCGTTCGGCTGCGCCATCTGTGACCCGGTGATCGCGCTGTGGTGCTTCGCGGGCGGGCCCTCCGTCGTCGGCCTGGTCCGGGCCCGGTTCCGCCGCGATCCCGCGCTGGGCGGGCCCGTACAGGAGTGACGCCCGGCGGACCCTGTAGCCGTAATGACGGAATGAGCGGAAAGGCCCGTCAGTCCGGGGCGTACTGCGCGATCCCGTTCCCGAACGACCAGTCGATCGACTCGTTCTCGGTCAGCGTGACGAACACGTTCCGCGGCTCGGTGCCGGCGTACTCGTGGGCGAGTTCGGCGATGCGCCGGTAGAGCGCCCTCTTCTGCGCGGGGGTGCGCCCTGAGCGGAACGTGATCGCCACGAACACGAGGTCGTCATCGCGGCTGATGCCGGGGAAGCCGTCGTAGCGCAGCGTGCCGGTGGTGCCGTCGTGGCTGGTCAGGACCTGGAAGCGGTCGTCGTACGGGATGCCGATGGTCTCGGCCATGGCGTCGTGCACGGCGCGGCCGAGCGCGTCGAGCCGGTCGGGGCCGGCCCTGAGCGCGTCGATGCGGACGAAGGGCATGTCAGTCCTCTCCTGGACGGACGGCGAGCAGGGCGAGGGCGCCCTCGACGGCCTGGGCGTAGGCGCCGGCCGAGCCGGTGGCGCGGGCCAGCACGTAGCCGCCCTGCACCACCGCGACCAGCGCCGCGGCCGTGGCCGTGGGGTCGAGGCCTGCGGCGAGGTCTCCGTCGTCGCGGGCGCGCGTCAGCAACTCCGTCAGCCGGCCGGTGAGCCAGGAGAACGTGCGCTCGATCGGCTCGCGCAGCTCCGGGTCCTTCATCACGTCGGGGTCCTGGGTGAGGCGGCCGACGGGGCAGCCCTTGAGCGCGTCGCGTTCGCGGCGCAGGTAGGCGGCGACCTGCTCCAGGGCGGTGCCGGGGCCGGTGAACGCGGCCTGCGCCCTGTCCCTCAGCTCCGTGGCGCTGCGGTCGATCGCGGCCCGGGCCAGGTCCGGCTTGCCGCGGAAGTGGTGGTACATGCTGCCCTGGCCGGCGCCGGCCCGCGCCTGGATCGCCTTCGGGCTCGTGCCCACGTAACCGCGCTCCCACAGCAGCTCACGGGTGCTCTGGATGAGCCGTTCCCTCGTGTCCATGCCGTACATACTAGTAGGTACAGTCTCGTTCGCTACCATCCACCAGGTGGAAGATCACGCGATGGCCCCGCCGTACCTGCTGGCGGGCGCGCCGGGCGCGGGCAAGACGACCCTGCTCCCCCATCTGGTCGAGCGGGCGGGCGGGATCGTCGTCATGGACATGGACGAGCTGCTGGAGGACGGCCGGCTGGTCGGCGTGCCCATCGCGACGCCGGACGCGGCGCCCGTGTGGCCGGCGTACGACCGGATGTGGGGGCGGATCGTCACCATGGTGCGCCGCGCCGGCCATCCGGTCCTGCTGCTGTGCCCGGTGCCCGACCCCGGTGAGCTCGCGCCGGGAGCGCGGTGGGCGGAGCCGGCCCGCTGGGCGCTGCTGGACTGCCCGGACGACGAGCGGGTACGCAGGCTGCGGGCGCGCGGCGGTCCCGCCGAGTGGATCGGCGGCGCGCTGGCGGACGCCGCCGAGGGGCGCGAGCTGATCCCCAAGATCTTCGGCACGGGCGGCGGCGAGCCGGCCGCCGGGGTGGCGGAGCGGGTTCTCGCCTGGGTTCGCGAAGAGGCCGGGTGACGAAGATCACAACTGGCCGTTCGTCTCGTATGATCCGATCAGGGCGAGGAAGGGCGGGACCATGGCCGGAGATCACGATCGCGACGCGCAGGGCTTACCGGACGAACGGGCTCCCCAAGGGGTCGATCCGACGGTTCCCAGCGTCGCGCGCATGTACGACTACTACCTGGGCGGCAAGGACAACTTCCACGCCGACCGCGTGGCGGCGGAGCAGATCGTCGCCATCGCCCGCGAGAGCGGCGCCGACGTACGGGAGATGGCCCTGGCCAACCGCGGCTTCCTCGTCCGCGCCGTACGCCACATCGCCGGCTCAGGCGTAAGGCAGTTCCTCGACATCGGCACGGGCCTGCCCACGCAGGACAACGTGCACCAGGTGGTCCAGCGGGAGGCGCCCGGCTCGAAGGTCGTCTACGTCGACAACGACCCGATCGTGCTCGTCCACGCCCAGGCCCTGCTCGCCGACAACCCTCACACCGCCGTGATCGAGGGCGACCTGCACCGGCCCGACGCCATCCTGAAGGCCGCCGCCGCCCACCTCGACCTCTCCCAGCCGGTCGCGATCATCGTGGCGGCCGTCTTCCACTTCTTCCCCGCCGACGACGAGGTGGCCGCGATCGTCGCCACCCTGCGCGAGGCCCTGGTGCCCGGCGGCCATCTGGTGATCTCCCACAGCTACGTCGAGCCCGAGGAGGGACGGGCCGACAAGATGGACGAGGCCAGGGGTGTCTACCGGCGCTCGGCCGCGGGGACGATCACCTGGCGCGACCGGGAGACCATGCGCGGCTACTTCGCCGGGCTTGAGCTGCTGGAGCCGGGGATCGTACCGGTTCAGGAGTGGCGCGACGACGAGACCTACCCGGCGCCCGGGCTGGCCAAGGGCGGCGTCCTGGCGGGGGTCGGCCGCCGGCGCTGACGCGCGACACGCGGGTGGCCTGTTTGACCTGGAGTGCACTCCAGCAGACAGGCTGTCCTCATGCAGAACGCCATGCGAACGCGTGCCATCGGAAACCTCCAGGTCAGCGCCATCGGGCTCGGGGCCATGCCCATGTCGGTGGCCGGTCACATGCCGGACGAGGAGCAGTCGATCCGGACGATCCTCGCCGCCTTGGACGCCGGCATCACCTTGATCGACACGGCCGACGCCTACACGCCC
The DNA here is from genome assembly GCF_040649755.1 of Nonomuraea sp. NPDC048882. Lineage (NCBI taxonomy): Bacteria > Bacillati > Actinomycetota > Actinomycetes > Streptosporangiales > Streptosporangiaceae > Nonomuraea > Nonomuraea sp. NPDC048882. Next base: position 862,816 of record NZ_JBEZGB010000003.1, on the reverse strand, counting down.
TCCCACGAGGACGTCGGCCACAACGAGCGCCTGGTGGCCAAGGCACTGGCGCGCTGGGACGGTGACACCGGCTCCGTGCTCGTCGCCACCAAGGGCGGCCACACCCGTACGCCGGACGGCTGGGACAGGGACGGGAGCCCGTCGTACCTGCGGGAGGCTTGCGACCGGTCGCTGAAGGCCCTGGGCGTGGACAGCATCGGGCTCTACCAGCACCACCGGCCCGACCCGAAGGTGCCGTACGAGGAGACCATCGGCGCGTTGAAGGAGCTGCACGACGCCGGCAAGATCCGGATGGCCGGCATCTCGAACGCCGACCCGGCGCAGATCAGGCTCGCCCACGACATCCTCGGCGAGCGCCTGGTGAGCGTCCAGAACGAGTACTCGCCGCGCTTCCGTACCAGTGAGCCCGAGATCGACGTGTGCGAGGAGCTCGGCCTGGCCTTCCTGCCCTGGTCGCCGCTCGGCGGCATCGGCCGCACCGGCGAGCTGCGCGAGCGCAACGCCGCCTTCACCGAGATCGCGCAGGCGCACGGTGTGTCCCCGCAGCAGGTCTGCCTGGCCTGGGAGCTGGCCCGCAGCCCGGTCGTCATCCCGATCCCGGGCGCCAGCCGGCCGGAGACCATCGTCGACTCCGCCGGCGCCGCCGCCTTGGAGCTGAGCGCGGAGGAGCTCGCCCGCCTGGGCTGACCTCGGCACCGGCGCCCCCGGCCCTGAGGGGGCGCCGCGTTCCGGCTACTTCCCCGAGGCGCCTCCCGGGAGAACCAGCTCCCGGGCCTTGGTGCCGAGGTCGGCCAGCAGCGTGGCCTTGCCGGTGGTGACGTCCACCGCGTAGAGGCGCCGGCTCGACTTGACGGACGTCGACACCGTGACGACCTTCTCGCTCCGCCACACGGACAGCCCGTCGATCCCCGTCTTCGCCGGCACGCCGGTCATCCGCACCTTCCGTACGATCCGTCCGGTCTCCGCGTCGAGCACGCCGAACGTGGTGTGCGCCCCCTTCCGGTAGTCCGCGTGGTCGATCGCGACCACCGTGCGGCCGTCCTGGTGCAGCTCGCTGAAGCCGATCCAGGCCCCCTTGAACCGCACCGGCTTCCCACCGCCTTCGACGGGCATCCGCCACAGGTCGGTCTTGACGTAACGGACCAGTTCGACGACCCCCTCCTTGATGCTGATCGGCTCGTACCGGCTGTTCAGCCGCTTCGCCTCGCCGGTGCGCAGATCGATCAGCGTCGTGGGGCGCTTCTTCCCGATCAGCGGGTCGAAGGCCAGGTGGCGGCCGTCGTCGGAGAGCACGAGGATGGCGCCGGCCTTGATCTCCTCCTGCCGGAACTTGATCGGCGAGGTCACCTCGCGCCCGGTCATCAGGTCGCGCACCACGAAGACCGCCGCCTCGTCGCTGTAGTAGGCGAGCTTGCGGCCGTCGCGGCTGAGCGCGAGGGGGACGCGATCGTGCGCCGCGGTGAAGGCAAGCGCCTGCGGCATCCGGTACGTCGTGCCGCCGGCGGTGACCACCCGCCACTCGGCGGGGCTGCAGTCGATCGTCCGGGGGGCCTGGCCGGCCGTGCACGCCGTCCGGTACGCGTGGCTGACCGTCCCCACCTTGCCCTCGGGCAGTTCGGGCACCTCCACGGCGTTCTGCGGCGTGGCGTCGGCGGCCAGCCGGTGCCACGGCATCACCAGGGCGACGCTCGTCGCGCCCGCCACCGCGAGCGCCGCCACGGACGTGATGGCCAGCGCCGTCCGCATCCTCCTGCGGCGGTGCCCGGCGATCGCCAGGTCGGCCAGGTTCACCATGGGGGCGTCGGCGGCGATGTCGCCCAGCGCCTCGCGCAGCCTCGTCACCGGGCCACCTCCTCGATCTCGGGCTCGGACAGCAGGTGCGCCAGCTCGGGGGCGATCGTCCGCAGCCGGGCCAGCGCGTGATGGGTCTGGCTCTTGACGTTGCCGACGGAGCACCCGAGCACCTCGGCCGCCTGCGCCTCGGTCAGGTCCTCCCAGAAGCGCAGCACGATCACGGCCCGCTGCTTGGGTGCCAGCCGGGCCAGCGCCTGGCGCAACACGATCCGGTCCAGCGTCCTCTCGTCGCTCGAGACGCCGTGCTCGGGCACGGCGGCGCTCGGCAGCTCGACGCGGGGGCGGCGCCGCCACGAGATGTACTGGTTCACCAGCGCCTTACGTGTGTACGCCACCGGGTCGCCGCCGCCCTTGGACAGCTTGGCCCACTGCCCGAGCATCTTGACCAGCACGCTCTGCAGCAGGTCCTCGGCGAGGTGCGCGTCTCCCGTGAGCAGGTACGCCGTCCGCATCAGCGCTTGCTGGCGGACGAGCACGAACTCGCGGAAGCCGTCGTGATCGTTCAATTCGACTCCTCTCGCCCGTTCCCTACGCCGGGGGCGGGCGAAAGGTTGTAGTGATCGTCCAGATTCCCGTACGGCTTCAGGCGATCGGGCCCAGCGCCAGCACGGCCACCACCGGCGCGAGATACAGCAGCGGGTACGGGACGTGGGCGTACGAGCGCGCCCTGAGCACGGTGATCACGGCCCCGGTGAAGTACAGCACCAGCCCGATCCCGGCCATGACCCCGACGACGGGCACGACCAGCCCCGCCAGCAGCCCGGCGGCCCCCGCGGCCTTGGCCGTGCCCAGCCAGGGCCACCACCTGCGGGCGACGCCGTACTCGGTCAGCGGCTCCACGACCCACTTGGCGCGGATGAAGATGGACAGTGCGGAGAAACCCACCCAGAGGGCGGTCAGGACGGTGACGACGGCAGTGAACATCAGACGCTCCTTCACGAACGGCCGCCGGCCCCGGGCGTGGTGCCCCGGAGCGGCCGATTCAGATGCATTCACTGCCTTGACCCGGGCCGGGGCACGAGTGTGACACCCCCTCGCGCGGATATCCCCGATCCAGGGATCCGCCCGCCGGGGATCCGGGAGCCGAGGGGCGGGGCGTTTTGGTGCCCCGCCTTCTCAGGTCGCGCGGTCGCGTAGGTACTCGGTCACCGTGGTGGCGCGGAGCATGTGGGGGTCGAGCAGTTCGGCGCGTCGCCGGGGGATGCCGCCGGCGAGGGCGGCGTCGGTGAGGGCGTTCCTGAGCCAGCGCACATCCACCGGCCGGCCGTCGGCGCGCGTGAGCAGGGGCTCCCCCGCCGTCCGGTCGGACGACAGGTCGCACAGCAGGGGGCGGGCCGGCGTCGGGACCGGGAAGGCGACGAGGTCGCCCCGCGCGTCGTGCATGGTCACGATGGCGGGCTCCCCGGACACGACCGCCCGCAGGTCTTGCAGGGTCAGCCCGGCCAGGGCGTCGGCGCTCGCGCCGGTGGCGGCGAGCAGCGCGACGGCGACGGCCTCGGCGGTGCGGCCGCCGGCTGCCAGGCGGGCGGCGCCCTCGCGCAGCCGCCGCCGGTCGTCCTTGCTCAGCAGGCGGGGGTCGCGGCTCGCGTCCGTTCGCGGGGGCCATTCGTGTCGCGCGGCGCCGGTCCGCCAGGCGAAGGTGTAGAACGACGACAGCACGGCCCGCTTCCTGGCCACGGTCGCGCGGGCGAGGGGCCGGCCCGGGTGGCGCACGCCGACGGTGAGGCTGCCGGCGAGCGCGGCCTCGCAGTAGGCGTCCAGGTGGGCGGTGGTGACCTCCGCCGCTTCGACGTCCGGCTCGGCGGCCCCCAGCCAGCGCAGGAACGAGGCCAGCACCTGCAGTCGCGTCTGCCGCGCGGCGATGGAGACGTTCTCGCTCAGCCAGGCGATGGCGGTGCGGCGGGTCTCCGGGGGCAGCCCGTCCACCAGATCGACATCGGCGCCCGGCACCTGGCCTCCGTCGCCGGGTGTCCGGCGGGGTCGCAGCCCCTCGACGTCCTCTAAGCCGACGCCTCGCGCCTGACCGGCCGCCCCCGGCCCGCCCATCCCGGTCGCACCATGACCGAACGCACCGAACCCGGACGTGCCTTGCCCAGACGTACCGGCTCCGGACGTGCCAGGCCAAGACGCACCGAGATCGGGCGTATTGGATGGGGACGCGCCGGGCCCTGCCGCACCGAGCCCAACCACACCGGGCCGAGCAGGACCGCGGCCGGACGCATCAGGCCCGGATGCGTCGAGTGCGGCAGCACCGGCGCCGGTTGCACCGAGCCCGGCCGCGTTGAGCCTGGACGCGGTCACGCCGAGCCCAGAGGCGGTCACGTCCAGCCCCGGCGCGGTCACGCCGCGCTCCGGCCCGACCTCGCCGGGCTCGGTCCCGTAGCTGTTCCACTCGGGCCTGTACCCGCCGAACCCGGGCCTGCGTCCACCGGGCTCGGGGTTGTGGTCGCCGGAGCCGGGCTCATCCGCGCCCGTTTGTCCCGCTTCATGGCCCGCGATCTCGTCACCGGTCATCGTCCGCCCTGCCGCCTTCCACCCGGCCACCGCCGGTCCGGCCGGCCCAAACCCGGCCTCCTCCGGCCCGGCCACTTGCTCTGCTCGGCCGAGTCCGGTCACTTGCCCAGCCGAGCCGAACCCGGCCACCTGCTCTGCCTGCTCAAGCTCGGCCACGTGCGCCACCTGGCCAAGCCCAGCCACTTGCCCGGCCGGGCCACGCCCAGCCGCCTGCCCCGCCAGACCCAGCTCGGCCGGCTGCCCGGCCGGTGCGAGTCCGGGCGCCTGCGTCGAGGTCTGCTTTCGCTTCTTGATCGGCCCGCCTGCCATGGTGAGTGCTTCCTCCGGCTCGGTGCCGGGAGTGGAGGCGTCATGGGTTCGGGGCATGCTCAGCACTCGACCGTACCCGCCCTCACCGGCCTGACCTGCCGCGTCATGGACGTCGCGGAGGTGTCGGTGTCCATCGGGCGGCTGCGGGGGTCGCGGCAGCCTGAGCCAGGCAGTTCAGTCATGAGCTTGATCTTCTCACGGAGCGGCCCTTCCCAGCCTCCTCGACCGATTGTTGTAAGCCCTCACCCATGCCTTGGTCAGCACGGACGGGAGAATCGGCCGGTCGCAGGGGCCGGCGCACGGCCGGGGTGGGGCAGGTGGCGTCGGGTGATCCGGGTGGGCGTACGTGCCAGACTACGACGGATGCGGGTGGAGGAGACGAAGGCGATCGCGGCGGCGCTGGGCGTCGAGGTGGTCGCGGCCAGGACGCTGGCCGGTGGGTTCTCGCACGAGACGAGCCTGCTGGAGCTGGCCGGCGGAGGCGCCGTGGTCGCCCGGCTGGGCGGGCCCGACCCCGTCGTGGAGGCCGCGGTCATGGAGCTGGGCCGTCGTCACGTGCCGGTGCCTGAGGTGCTGCTCGTCCTGCCGTCCGTGGCGGGCGGGCGTCCGGCCATGGTGCTGGAGCATGTGGCGGGCACGCCGCTCGACATCGTGCTGTCCGACCCCGAGATCGTGCCGGTCGGCTCCGCCCCCGGGCCTGGACCTGGGGCCGCCCTGGATCCCGGCCTCGCCACCGCCGCGGATGAGTTGCGGGCGTTGGGGGTCGAGGTGGGGCGGGTGGTGGCGAGGATCGGGGTCGCGCGGTTCGATCGGCCGGGGTTCTTCGGGGGTCCCGATCTCGCGGTCGCCGCCGGCCCGCCCTGGTCCGAGCAGTTGCCCGCGTTCGCCGAGAGCAGCATGAGCAAGGTGCCGCCCTCCCGCCTCGATCCGGCGGTACGGGCGGCGTGGGCGCAGTTGTGCGCGGCGCACGCCCCGGCGCTCGCCGGCGTGGACGAGCGGGCCAGGCTCGTGCACGCCGACATCAACCCCAAGAATCTCCTGGTCACGCGGGCGGCGGACGGCTGGCGGGTGGACGCCGTGCTCGACTGGGAGTTCGCCTACGCGGGCTGCCCGTACGGCGACGCGGCCAACATGTTGCGGTTCGGAGCCGACTACCCGGCCGGCTTCACCGAGGGCTTCCGGGCGGGGTTCGCCGCGCATCTGCCCTCCGACCTGCCGCCTGACGACGACTGGGCCCATCTGGGCCGCGTGCTCGACATGTTCGCCCTCACCGATCTCGTCACCCGGCCCGCCGGGCATCCGGTCGCCGACCGGGCCGCCGAGGAGATCAGGCGGTGGGTGGCCGCGGGCGTTCCCCGCTGACGAAACGTCCGCCCGGCCCGTACGGTGCGAGCCGCGGGTCCGGCCACGGCGGGTTCGCTTCTAAGATCCGAGGTGTGGCCAAGTACATCGATCTGCATCCGGACAATCCCCAGCCTCGCCTGATCGGCCAGGTCGTCGAGCTGTTGCGCGGCGACGGGCTGATCGCCTACCCGACGGACTCGTCCTACGCCCTCGGGTGCCGGCTGGGCAACAAGGAGGGCATCGACCGGATCAGGGAGATCCGCCGCCTGAGCGACGACCATCACTTCACCCTGGTATGCCGGGACTTCGCGCAGTTCGGGCAGTTCGTCCATGTGAGCAATGCGGTGTTCCGCCTGGTCAAGGCGGCGACCCCGGGCGGTTACACGTTCATCCTGCCCGCGACCAAGGAGGTGCCCCGGCGCCTGCTGCACCCCAGGAAGAAGACGGTCGGCGTGCGGATCCCCGATCACGTCGTGACGCAGGCGCTGCTGGCCGAGCTGGGCGAGCCGCTGCTGTCGAGCACCCTGCTGCTGCCCGACGAGAGCGAGCCCATGACGCAGGGGTGGGAGATCAAGGAGACGCTGGATCACGCGCTGGACGCCGTCATCGACGCCGGCGAGTGCGGCGCGACCCCGACGACGGTCGTCGATCTGTCGCAGGACGAGCCGGAGATCCTGCGCCGGGGTACGGGAGATCCGTCCCTGTTCGAGTGACGAGTGGTCGGCGTCGGGTGATCCGCCGTCATCACGTGCGACGTGGCGTGGCGGTGGACGGCGGGTGGGCGCGGAGCCAGTCGGCCGCCCGGCGGGCCGACGCCCGTGACAGCCACGCGTCCTGGACCACCTCGGCCAGCTCCGCGCGGGTGAGCTCACCGATCCTGGCGGCCCGCAGCAGCACCGACGCGTGCCCGTTGAAGTGCGGGGTGGTGAAGAACGGCGACGTCTCGTCCTGGACCAGTGCCAGTTTGTCCGCCTCCGACTCGACCCAGAAGACGATCACGTCCGGGTACCGCTCCCCGGTGTCCGGGTCCACCGCGTCCGGGCGCGGGTTGCGGAAGAAGACGAACGACTTGCCGCCCACCTGGTAGATCGGGTTGTCGCCGGTCCCGGGCCAGACGGTCACGTGCGGCATGGACAGGGCCAGCTCGTGCACGTCCTCGACGCGGGCGGGCCGGTCTCCGTCGTCGGTCTCGGTCATGGTCCCAGCGTAGGCGGCGGCGGGTTCCGTGTCCCAGGCGTTCAGGGCCCGCGGGCGGGCCCCGGTGACATGACAGAGTTCCCTCGGTGACGCCGGATTCGCTGGATTCGCTGGATTTCGGGGCAGGCCCCAACCGTTCGGACCCTCCAGGGCGTCTTGTCTACATGAGGGATTCCGAGGCGTTCGAGGCCTTCGTCGCCGCCTGGCACCCGAGGCTGCTGCGTGCGGCCATCCTCATCAGCGGTGACAGGCATCTGGCCGAGGACGTGCTCCAGGAAGCCCTGATCAAACTGGCGCGCCGCTGGACGAAGGTGCACACCGATCCGGTCAACTACGTACGTACCACCTTGTACCGGGACGTCGCGTCCAGACGGCGCAGGCGGCGGGAGTTCGTCTACGAGGAGCCGCCGGAACAACTGGACCAGGACACCTCCGAGGAGTCGGACCTGAAGCTGGTCTTCGCGCGCGCGCTGGCCAAACTGCCGGTGAAGCAGCGCGCGGTGCTCGTGCTGCGCTTCTACGAGGACCTGCCCGTCGGGGAGGTCGCCGCGATCCTGCGGGTCTCCCCCGGGACGGTGAAGAGCCAGACGCACGCGGCGCTGAAGCGGTTGCGCGAGGTCGCTCCCGAGCTGGAGGAGGTGCTGATATGACGGACCAGAGGTTGCGGGAGCTGTTCGGCGAGCTCGCCGAGACCCTGCCGGAGGGTTCGTCCAGCGCGGGAGAGTTGTGGCGGCAGGGCACGCGGAGCCGTGCCCGCCGCCGGTTGACGGCGGCCGCGGCGGTGGCGACGGTCGCCGCGGTCGTCGTGGCCGGGATCGTCATGACGCCGGAACCGGTCGAGCGCGGCGTCGCCGTTCACCCCGACGGCTCGCCCGCGGTCACGACGCCGTTCGCTCCCGCCGTGGACGTCGCGCCGCCGCCCGGCGGCGAGGCGGCGCTGCCCGTGCTGGCGACCGCGCTGCCGGAGAGGTGGGCCGGCGTCCCCGTCATGACCTCGGTCTCCGGGGCCGTCCTGGCGCTGGCCGAGTACGGCGACGGGCGGATCTACGCGTTGAAGGCCGACGGCCGCGTCTCCCTGGACGTGCAGCTGGACCAGGCCGTGGACGCGACCGGCTCCCCCAGCCCGCCGCTGGTCCCCAACTCGCTCGCCCCCGACGGGACGATGGCCGCCTTCCCGCAGAAGGACGCGGTGGTGGTCGTCGACCTGGTGGTCGGCCAGGCCAGGCGTTACCGGGTGCCGGGGTTCAACCAGGTGGTGCTGTGGCGCGGTGATCAGCTGCTCGTCGAGCAGGCGGCGGCCAACTACCTGATCGACCTGGCCACGGGGGCGGCCACGCGACAGCCGTTCAAGGGGTTCGCGAGCGCCGCGGGCTACGGCGACCTCAGGATCGTCTCGCCCGGCACGGGCCGCAGGACGCTCATCCGGCAGGGTGACCGGGAGCTGCGGCTGGACGTGGGAGGCATCACCGGCCAGGGCCGGATGCCCGTGCGCGGCCCCGGCGACCACGGGTGGCAGCGCGACGGCCTCGTGGCCAGGTCCGCGCCCGCGCACGACGACCGTCGGGGCCGGGCGGACGTGGTCGTCGTGGCCGACACCGCCACCGGACGGGTGGTCAGGACGTTGCTCCTGCCCTGGGGCGATCCGCCCGGCGCGCGCTGCGGGAAGAGCGGCTGCGCGGTACGCGGCTGGTACGGCCCCGACACGGTGATCGTCGAAAGCAGGGACAGGCTGCTCGGCTGGAACATCGGGACCGGAGCGCTGTCACGCCTCGCTGAGCTGCCCAAGGAGGTGACCGCCTACTCCCTGCGCAGCGGATGAGCGGCCGATGATCGGCCCGGCGACGGCGGCCCGGGGTGCGGAATCAGCGCCTCGGGAATGGCGCATGCCGTCAATTCAATTATTCGTCACCCGCAAACCGGGCGATGGCGTCGATTCGCAATAAATACCGGTATTAATGCATCTTCCGCAACTCGCATACTGTGTTTAAACTCGCTTTCGTGACGACACAACTGGCTCGTTACCTCACTCCAATGGAGGACAGCTCCAGGTGGGACGGTTTCGAATTCCGTCCCGGCGACATCGTCATCAATTCTCCGGCGAAGTGCGGCACCACCTGGACCCAGACGATCTGTGCACTCCTCATCTTCCAGTCACCCCGGTTGCCCGCCCCGCTGTCGAGCCTCTCACCGTGGATCGACATGCTCGTACGCCCGAAACAGGAGGTCTGGGACCACCTGTCCGCGCAGCGGCACCGCCGTTTCATCAAGACCCACATCCCGCTCGACGGCATCCCCATCGATCCCCAGGTCACCTACATCACGGTGGGACGCGACCCGCGCGACGTCGCCATCTCCCTGCGCAGCCATGGCAAGAACCTCAAACGCGACGTGATCCGCCGGCTGATCCACCAGGCCGCCCACCCCGGCGGCGGTGCGGCCGACGCCCCGGTGGACGGCCATGACGACCGAGACCTCCTCGACGAACGCACGTACCTGATGCGGTGGGTGGACAACGACGACCCGCCGCACGTCAACCTCGACTCGCTGCGCGCGCTGATCTGGACGCAGAGCCGGGCCTGGGTCCGGCGTACGGAACCGAACGTCGTCCTGCTGCACTACGCCGACCTGTCCCGCGACCTGGCCGGCGAGATGCGGCGGCTGGCCGGGCGGCTCGGCATCGAGATCGACGAGAGCAGGTGGCCCGAGCTCGTCGAGGCCGCCACGTTCCAGCAGATGCGAAATCGCGCGGACGAACTCGCGCCCGACGAGCAACTGGGTTACATCCGCGACCGCAAACGCTTTTTCCGCAGCGGAAAGTCCGGCGAATGGCAGCAGTTCCTCATCGCCGAGGATCGGGCGCACTACGACCGCAGGGTGGCCGGCCTGGCCGAACCGGACCTGCTCGAATGGCTCCACCACGGGACGGGCTGACCACGTGACCACCCTGTACGGATAACGCACCAGGAAATACGCAATATGACGCAAGAAGTGCCCGGGCCCGTGACGATCGAACGCGTTCCCTCGCTGTCCGACGTCGCGGGGCGTGCGTGGGACGACGTCGCCGACCCTAGGGACCTGTTCCAGAGCCGTGCGTGGCTGCGGGCTCTCGAACGTACCGGTGAGGCGCCCGTCATGTACCTGATCGCCCGCCGGCCCGGGCACTGCCGCATCCTCGGCGCCCTGCCCCTCTACGACTCGCTGCCCAGCCGTGGCGACTACCTCTACTGGCCCGAGCTGCACTTCCAGGACCTGCTGCGGGCCGCGGGCCCGGCCGGCGGGCGGCTGGGGCTGCTGGCCGGTTCCCGCGCGGGTTTCGGGACCCGGCTGGTCCTGGATCCCACCCTGCCGGGTCCGGCCAGGGCCGTGGTCCTGCGGGCGCTCAGGGACGCGGCCGGCGCCGTCGCGGCCGAGCGCGGGCTTCCGTACACCTTCTTCCTGTTCCTCGACGCCGCCTCGTGGCGGGAGCTCGCGCCGGTCACGGGCGACGGCGACCGGCACCGGCTGGCGGGCGTCGCCCAGACCGAGCTGGAGCTTCCCGGTACGTGCTTCGCGGACTACCTGGCGACGCTGCCGCGCAACACGCGTACCAGCGTCCGCAGGGAGGCCGGGCACTTCGCCGAGGTCTGCGCGACCGAGACCGTCCCTCTCCGCGAGGCCGTCCCGGCCGTCGCGCCGATGATCGCGAACGTGCGGGCCAGGCACGGGATGGCCTACAGCGTGGACGCCGTGGCGGGGCGGCTCTCGGCGTACGCGTCCGCGCTGGGCGACACCGCGGCACTGGCCGTGCTGTGCCGGGTGCGCGGCCGCGTCGTCGGCGCCGGGGTGCTGTGCCGGTGGCACGACCGGCTGTACGTGACGGACTTCGGGCGGGTGGACGACGAGGGTCCTGATCCGTTCGTGTACTTCAACGCGGCGATCTACGAACCCATCAGACACGCGTACGCCATGGGCCTGTCCAGGGTCGTCACCGGCGCGGGGGCGGAGCTGGGCAAGGCCAGGCGCGGCGCCGCCGTGCTCCCGCTGGCGCACGTGGCGTGGCCGGCGAACGGCGAGCCCGGGAACGGCGCGACCGGCGCCGAACCGGCGGAGAGCCGCAGGAAACACTGGCGCGACCTCCGCGCCGCTCACCCCAGGTACTTCCACCCGGTGTGGGACGAGCTGCTGTGACGCGACATCGATCGGACGAGCGGGAGTCGTGCCCGCGAGGGAGGCCAGCGTGAGCCGACGGGACGAGCCGACCGGCCCCGCCCGCGACACCACCAGCACTGCCGTCAGCACTACTACCTACGCGGAAACCGGCCTGGGAGTGCTCGGGCGGGCGCCGCGTGACCCGGGCAGGGTCGCGCTGGTGCACGAGGACCGCGAGCTCACGTTCGGCGAGCTCGCCGCGCTCGGCGCGGACGTCGGCGAGGTCGTGCGGCGCCACCGGCTGGAGCGCCGCGTGGTGGGCGTGCCCGCCGAGCGGAGCCCGGAGTTCGTCGCGCGGCTCCTGGGGCTCTGGGGCGCGGGCGCCGTCCCGGCGATCCTCGGGGACTGGGGTCGTGAACGGGTACGCGGGGCGCTGGCGGTCACCGGCGCCGCCGCCGTCTTCGCCCCGTCAACAGCTCCGTCGTCCGCCCCCGCTGCCGCTCTGGAGCTGCTCGACGCCTCCGGCGGCGGCAGCGTCGCGGACGACGTGAGTCACGTCCTCTTCACGTCCGGGACGACGGGCAGGCCCAAGGGGATCGTCGTCGGACGGGCGGCGTTCGAGGCCGCCTGCGCGGCGTTCTTCGAAGAGCTGCCCATGGACGAGTCGGACCGGGTCGCCTTCCTCAGCAGGCCCGGCCACGATCCCAGCCTGCGGGAGCTGATCGCGCCCTGGGTCACGGGTGCGACGTTGTACATCCCAGGCTCGCGCACGGCCGGCGATGCCCGGCTGGCGGCGGACTGGCTCGCCGCGCACTCCGTCACCGTGCTCCAGGGCTCGCCGGTCCTGCTCCAGCTCATGGCGGGCGCGTCTCCGCGTCCCGTACAGAGTCTGCGGCTGGTCTGCTCGGTGGGGGCGCGGCTCACGGCGGCGGCGCTGCGGGCGATGGCCCGGTTCGCGCCGCGTGCCACGGTCGTCAACTGTTACGGCGCGTCGGAGACGCCGCAGGTGGTGTGCGTGCACCGGGTTCCGCCTGGTCAGGGGGTCACCGGCGAGGACCCGATCCCCATCGGGCGCCCGCTCGGCCACGCCACGGTCAGGATCGTCCCGGAGTCCGCGCGGAACGGCGGCGTGAGTGATAGTGCGGGACTGGAGGGCCGGTTGCAGGTGGAGTCCTCGGCGTGCGCGCTCGGCTACACCGGCGGGGCTCCGCTGCTGACCACCGACCAGGACGGGCGGCGCTGGTACGACACCGGCGACGTCGTCCGCCTGCTGCCGGACGGCGACCTGTGCTTCCTGCGGCGGGCGGACCGGCAGGTCCAGGTCAACGGCACGCGGGTGGAGCTGGACGAGATCGAGGGCGCCGCCTCCCAGGCCCCCGGCGTGGCCGGCGCGGTGGCGACGTTCGTCGAGGACGGAGCGGGTGTGGGAACCGTGCGCCTGACCGTCGTACGGAGTCCGGGGGCGGCGGTGGACGGCGAGGAGGTCCGTGCGGTGCTCCGCGACCGGCTGGACCCGGCGGTCATGCCGTCGAGCATCGAGGTGCGGGACGAGGCCCGTAACGACTCCTGGGACGACGCCCGGAACGGCGCCCGTAACGACTCCTGGAACGACGAGCCGGACGAGGACCGGGCCGACGCGTGGGGCGATGAGCGGAGCGACGGCTGGGACGACGAGCCGGGCGAGGACCAGGCCGGGAAGTTGTGGGCGGTGGTGGACGAGAGCGCCCGGTCGGTGCTCGGCCGGAGCGGGATCGACCCTGACGGCGGCTTCTTCGAGGCCGGTTTCACCTCGATGTCCCTGATGCGCTTCGTGTCGGAGGTCTCCATCCGCCTGGGCAGGGAGATCTCCCCGGTGCTGGTCTTCCGATATCCCACTTTGCGGGCTTTCGCCGATCACCTGCGGGAGACCCTGGACGACGACCTGACGTGAGGCGTCCCTCTCCCGAGGGCACGCCCGGCTCGATCTTGGTACGCGGCAAGCAGTTTGGAGGACGAACGACATGAGCGACCTCGTCGAGCCGATTGCGATCATCGGGATGGCCGGCCGTTTCCCCGGGGCGGCCGACACCCGGCAGCTGTGGGAGATCCTCGTGGCCGGCGAGGAGGCGGTGCGTTTCCCCGCCGAGGACGAGCTCCGGTCGAGGGGCGTGTCACCGGAGGCGCTGGCCGACCCGGCCTACGTGCGGGCGGTGGCGGAGCCGGAGGGCATCGACCTGTTCGACGCCGGCTTCTTCGGCCTGAACCGGCGCGAGGCCGACGTGTGCGATCCGCAGCTGCGGCTCTACCTGGAGACCGCGCACGCCGCCGTGGAGAACGCCGGCTATGACGCGACGCGGCTGGGCCGGGCGGGCGTGTTCTCGTCGGTCGCCGCGAACCGCTACGGGATCGGCCGCCTGATCGGGAACCTGGAGGCGCTCAGGAGTGCCACCGGCATGGGCGCCGGCATGTGGAACAACCCGGACAGCGCGTCGACGCTGGTGTCGTACAAGCTGAACCTGAACGGCCCGAGCCTGACCGTGCAGACCGCGTGTTCGAGCTCGCTGGTGGCGGTGCACCTCGCCGTGAACGCGCTGCGGCTGCGCGAGTGTGACGTCGCCCTGGCCGGGGGCGCGGACGTCGAGTTCCCCGTCGGGCACGGCTACTGGTGGGCCCAGGACGGCCCGCTCAGCCGCGACGGCCACTGCCGCCCCTTCGACGCGGCGGCCACCGGCACGATCTTCGGCAGCGGGGCCGGCGTCGTGGTGCTCAAGCGGCTCACCGACGCCCTGGCCGACGGCGACCGGATCTCCGCGGTGATCCGCGCGGTGGCGGTCAACAACGACGGCGCGCACAAGGTCGGCTTCACCGCGCCCAGCGCCGACCGGCAGGCGGAGGTCGTGACGCGGGCCATGGAGCTGGCCGGCGTGGGGCCCGAGGACATCGGGTACGTGGAGGCGCACGCCACCGCGACCCGCCTGGGTGACGCCATCGAGATCGCGGGGCTGCGGATGGCGTTCGGCGCGCGGGCGGCGTCGCGGGGCGAGCGGTGTCCCATCGGCTCGATCAAGGGGAACGTGGGCCATCTGGGGCACGCGGCGGGGATCACGTCGCTGATCAAGACCGCGCTGTCGCTGAGCCACGAACACATCCCCGCGACCGCCAACCTCGGCGAGGTGAACCCGCTGCTCGACCTCGGCAGCTCGCCGTTCGTCGTCAACGACGCGCTGCGGCCCTGGCCCCGGCCGGACGGGGGGCGGCGGCTGGCGGGGGTCAGCTCGTTCGGGATCGGCGGCACGAACGCGCACGCGATCCTCGAAGAGGCACCGGCTCGGGCGCCCGTCCCCGTCCGGACGGGCGAAAACGGCGCGCGCCCTGAGCTGATCCGCTTACCCTCGCCCCTTCCTCGGCCAACCCGTCCGCAACCGGCTTGCCCGGAGCCGGCGGAGCTGATCGTGTGGTCGGCGCGGACGCCGTCCGCGGCCGCGGCCTGGCCTGAGCGGCTCGCCCGATCCTTCGCGGGCAGCTCGGAGCCGCTCGCCGACGTCGCGTTCACGCTGCGAGAGGGGCGCACGCCGCATCCGGTACGGGGTGCGGTGGTGGTGGAGAGCCTGGCCGACGCGGCGGCCGCCGTGCTCGACGAGGGGCGGCGCATCGTCACCCCGCCGGAGCGGACGGACCGCAGCACCGTGTGCCTCTTCCCGGGCGAGAAGGCGTGGCATGCCGACATGGCGGCGGAGCTTCGCCGTACGGAACCGGTGTTCAGAGCGGCCCTGGACGAGTGCGTCGAGCTCTTCGACGCACTCGGCCTGCCGCTGCGGTCGCTCTGGGAGGGGACGCGGGAAGCCGTGCCGGACCAGCCGGTCGTGGCTGTCGCGCAGGCTGCGGTCTTCAGCGTCGAGTACGCGCTGGGACAGCTCTGGCGGGCGCTGGGCATCGAGCCCGACGTGCTGCTCGGCGTGGGCGTCGGGGAGTTCGCCGCCGCCACGCTCGCCGGGGTGTTCACCCTCCAGGAGTCGGTACGGCTGATCAGCGCCCGGGCGATGGGCGGGCCGTCCTCGGACAGTGCCGTCAAACGCTTCCGCGCCGCCTTCGACGGCATCCGGCCACGGCGTCCCCGAGCCGGGCTCTATTCCGCGGCCGGCGGGGGCCTGGTCGAGCCGGCCGCCGCGGGCAGCGCGGACTTCTGGATGCGGTCGCTCGACGGGCCCGTCCTGTCCGAGCGGGCGCTCGACGCCGTGCTGTCCGGTGGTGACCGGGTGCTGGTCGAGATGGGCCCAGGGCGGTCGCTCTCCACCCTGGCCCGTGCGCATCCCCAGGTGCGGGCAGGGCGGCATCTGGTGGTGCCGGTCCTGCCGGCCGGACCGTCGAAGGGCGCTACGGAACGGGCCTCGTTCCTGTACGCGCTGGGCCGGATGTGGACTCTCGGTGCGGAGGTGAACTGGGCGCCTCTGTCCGCGTCGGGTGGTCGTGAACGTGTGCCTCTGCCCGGTTACCCGTACCAGCGGGAACGGCACTGGATCGACCCGGACGACGCAAAGGGCCCGGCCGACCGCGCGCCCGCGCACAAGGCGAACGGTGCACCTGCACACAAGCCGGACGGTGAACCCGCGCACGACCCAGGCGACGAACCCGCCCACGACCCGAGCGGCGGGGCGTTGCGGCTGCCCACATGGGTGGAGGCCGCTCCGGCCGGACGCCACGGGCCCGGTGCCGGGAACGGGTCGCGCCCGCTGGTGTTCCTGCCCGACGACCCACGCCGCGCGGCCGAATTGTCCGCCCTGCTCGACCGAGCCGGATGGAACGCGACGCGGGTCCGGCACAGCCCCACGTACACGGGCCCAGCGACCGACTCCACGGCCCACTCCGGGGACGAGTCCACTGCCAGGCCGGAACACCTGGAGGACCAGTTCACGATCCGTCCCGGGCACCCGGAGGACATCGTCCGGCTGCTGGATGAGCTGAGAGAGTCGCAGCGCTACCCGGAGCTCGTCGTCGACGCCACCCAAATCGGCGACCTGCCGGAACCCGACCTGACCAGCATCGACGACCAGCTCGACGCCGGTTTCCACCGAATCGTGGACCTGCTGCGGGAGGCGGCACGCCGCGCACCCGACAAGCGCGGCCGCGATGTCCTGATCATCACCGAGCTGTCCGCTGACGTGACGGGCGGCGAGCGCGTGCACCCGGTCCGGGCCATGCTGCTCGGCCTCCTGCGCAGCTACATGCTGGAGAACCCCCGTTCCCGCTGCAAGCTCATCGACGTCCAGAACGACGTGGGCGGCAACCGGCTGCTCACCGAGCTGCGCAACCTCGACCACTCGGAGATCGTCGCCCTACGCGGAGACCGGCGCTGGGTCCCCGGCGAACGACCACTCACCTTCGACGACACGCTCCCGGACGACCCGGCGTGGGAAACCACAGCCCTCCTTGGCATGCCCCCCGACCACACCGCTCTGGCCGACTCGGCTCCTGACCACGCGATCCCGCACGGCGCGGCCCCCAACAGCACAACACCTCATGGCGATGACGCAGCCGGTGCGAGCTCCAGCGACGCGGGGTTCAGTGATGCGGGGCCTGTCGGGCTGCGGCGCGAAGGCGTCTATGTGATCACTGGTGGGCTCGGCGGGCTCGGCCTGGCCGTGGCGCGGGGCCTGGCGGAGACCGGGTTACGGCCGCGCCTGCTACTACTGGGCCGCCGTACGGACGGACACGGGGACGAGCTGGCCGAGATCAGGGCGCTCGGGGCCGAGTGCCGGGTCGAGGCGTGCGACGTAACCGACGTGGAGGCGCTGCGCCGCGTGATCGGCCAGGCGTCGGAAGCCTTCGGCGGCGTCAACGGGGTGTTCCATCTGGCGGGGGTTGCAGGAGACGGCATGCTCCTCTTCCGGACGCGGGAGCAGCTGTCAGCGACCCTCGCGCCGAAGGTGCACGGCACTCTGGCACTGATCGAGGTGCTGCGGAATCGGCCCGGCCTCGACTTCTTCGTGGCCTTCTCCAGCCGGGCCGCACTCAGGGGCCTGGTCGGCAGCGCCGACTACGCCGCCGCGAACGCGTTCCTCGACGCGGTGGTACGCCGGCAACCGCTGGCAGGCTGCGCCTCGGTGACCATCAACTGGCCGTCGTGGACCGAGGTCGGCATGGCCGCCCGCCAGGAGCTGCAGTCACACGCCGGGCGTCCGGGCCCGCGCACGGGACCAGGAACAAAGCCGGGACCGAAAGCGGGCCCAGGGACGGGAACGGCGGTGGGACCGGAAGCGGAACCGGGACCAGCGACGAAGACGAGACCGGAACCGGGGGCGGGGACGGAGCCACCGTCGGAGCCGACTGTGCGTCGGTGGTCGGTCCCGTTGTCGGCCGATAACTATCCGATCCTCGATGAACACCGCATGGACGGCATCCCGGTGCTGCCAGGCACAGCCCAGGTCGACTTCGTCCTGCGTGCCTTCCGCGAGGCGGTCGACCCCGTCAACAGCCGCCCCGCACGAGTGCGCCACATGGTCTTCCGGCAGCCCATCACCACCCCGGAGCCCGTCTCACTGGAGATCGCCTTCGAACCGCACGAGGACCTCTGGCGCTTCACCGTACGCACCGCGCCGCTGTCATCGCCCCCCGGCTCGCCCGGCGACCACCGCGTACACACGACAGGCGAGATCGGCCTGGTGGACGCCACCGCAGGCACGGTGGACCTGGACGGGCTGCGCGCGACGCTGACCAACCGGCGCACGCCCGTGAACGACCCGGCCAACCGCCTGTTCACCATCGGCCCACGCTGGCCGGGCGAGGAGATCTGGACGTCAGGGAAGGACCCGGGCACAAAGCTGGCCGTGCTCACCTTCCCCGACACCTTCAGTTACGAGCTCGGCGAGCACGCGCTGCATCCCACACTGCTGGACGCGGCGGTGTCCCTGGCACGCGATCCCGACCTGGAGCCACCGCACGCCCCGTTCGCGTACCAGTCGATCGTGGTGCACCAGCCGATCCCGGGCCGCGCGTACAGCCACATCCGCCGGCGACCGAGCGGTGCCGACACGATCGTGGCGGACATCGACGTGCTGACGGCGAACGGCGAGGTGGCCGTCGAGGTCAGGGGCTTCACCATGCGCCGAGTCGACGAGTCCATGGTCGCCCCCGACACCCACCGCGACGAGCGAGCCTCCGCCACCGGGCAGGAGCTCTCGCCAGGGGACGCGATCACGCCCACCACCGGAATCCGCCTACTGCTCCAACTCCTGGCCCGGCCCGAGCACCGGCAGGTGGCGATCACCGTCCCGGGACACGACGCCGTCATGAAGAACGCGACCGCACCCGTACAAGACGAGCCCGGCGCCGGCGCACCCCGCAAGCAGCCGGACCCGGCCGGTACGCGCCCCGCCACCACCCCCGAACGGCCCTCGGACGAGACGCCACAGCACCAGGCACAAGAGCAGGTGCCGATCGAGGACCGGCTGGCGGAGATGTGGTGTGCCGAGTTCGGGCTGGATTCGGTCGGCCCGGACGAGAACTTCTTCGACCTGGGCGGCGACTCCTTCGCCGCCGTCGGCCTGGTCGAGGAGATCCGCCGGGCCTTCACCGTGGACGTGGGCATCGCCGTGATCTTCGACCACCCGACGGTGGCCGAGCTGGCCGCCGAACTACGCCGGCTGAGCGAGTGAGAGGAGACCTACAAGAAACGACGTCACCAGCGCACGAGAGGTTCATCCAGAAAATGTGCTGAGCCATTCTCGAAGCGTCTCGGAAGGCAGCTCTTCAACCATCTGATGGCCCCCTGCGACCATATGGACGGAGAGCCGTTTCGTCGTGTAAAAATGCCACTCGTCGAGGTTTTCCGAGCTCCACGAACTGGCGTCGTCCTTGGCACCCACCGCGACGATCGGCGCGTTCAGCGTGGGCCGCGGATCCGATTCCAGATAACGATTGAGCAGCCGATATTCCGAGCGCCAGAGGCGAGCGTATTCGGCCAGCGCCGCCGTGTCCGCGATGTGCGCCGGCGCGTCGAGTTCCGCCGCCAGCGCCCGGTCCGGCAGTTCCGCCAGCGGCGAGACGGGCGTGCGGTGCGGCGGATACTGGCACATGACGACGACGCCCCGCACCCGCCCGTCCAGCCGCGCGGCCGCCTCCAGGCAGACCAGCGCGCCCATGCTGTGGCCGACGAGCACGACGTCAGCGGCGCCTGAGCGGTCGACGAGGGACGCGAGCGCCGCACCGCGCGAGTCGACGGGGGGCACGTTCATGGGCTCGCTCCAGACGGCCCGGCGGACGACGGGTTCCCGGCCGGGCTCGTTCCAGCGGTCCACGAATTTCGTCCGGCCGCCGAGCCCGGGGACGAAGACGACGCCACCATCATCGTCGAGCGGCGGGCTGACCACGTAATTAGCAGATTCCTGAGCGGCCACGTCAATTCTCTCCTCTGCGCACCCGTTGACAAAGCAAGGAAAACAACGTAGAGACCATTGGCCGCGGCCCTGATCCCGATTGCGGAACGGTCTCCGCATACCGCGGCGCTTACCGCTGATTTTTCTTCCCAGAATACTGGATCATTTATATGCACCTATGGCAAAGTGTGGCAGGTGACCACGCTGCTTGCCGCCGCCGTGATCATCCTGCTCGCCTCTACGGTGCACGCGGTGACCGGATTCGGATACGCCCTCGTCGCCACTCCACTTCTCGCCCTCACCGTCGACCCGCACACGGCGGTGGTCGCCACCACTATGTCCGCCCTGGCCATGACCATCACCATCGGCGTACGCCAGCGCCACCACGCCGAATGGAAGGTGGCCATGATCGCCATGGCCGGCATCCTGCTCGGCATGCCCCTGGGCCTCTGGGTCTACGGGGCCACGTCCGAGCGGGTCCTCACCGCGCTCATCGGCATCGGTGTCCTGGGCTGCACCCTGATGGTGTGGCGCCGGGTGAAAGTGCCGGGCAACGTCCCCGTGCTGGTGGGAGTGGGCCTCCTGTCCGGCGCGCTGTCCACCTCCACCGGCACCAACGGACCGCCGATGGTCGCCGCCTTCCAGGGCATGGGCTACGACCCGCACAAGTTCCGCGCCACCCTCGCCGCCGTGTTCGCCGGCACCAGCGTCTTCAGCCTGATCGGCTTCGCCGTGGCCGGCCAGGTGAACTCCCAGTCACTCTGGATCGGGCTGGTGGGGGTGCCGGTGGTGCAACTCGGCTACTTCATCGGCGACGCGGTGTTCAGCCGCATCGACCCCGACCGCTTCCGCCGGGTCGTGCTGCTGGCCCTGATCGTCAGCGCGGGAATGACCCTGTTCAGCGCGCTCAACAGCTGACGCCGGCGGTCACCACCCCGGACGTCACGGCGAGACCACCGTGCCGCGCGCCGCGCGGGGCTCCGGCACGGTGGTCGTCGCCCGGCCACCGGTCACGCCGAACCGGCCCCGGCCCGCTACGTGCGGGCGGCGGACTCGTTGACGACGGGTGCCGTACACCACGGCCGGGCCGGAAGCTGGCCGGTCGCGCCGAGCTCACCGAGCCACTGCAGTCCTTGTGCCGTTGCCCGTTCGAGGTAGATCCGCAGCAGGGTGACGCAGGTTCGGGCATCGCTTTCTGCTTGGTGCGCTGGGCCGTTGCCGAGTCCTTCGGCGGCAGCGCAGTCGGCGAGGCGGTGGGAGGGCAGGGTCGGCCCGAAGCGGCGCGCCAGGTTCAAAGTGCACAGGGTCAGGAGGTCGTCGGGAGCGTATCCGGCTCGGGCGAATTCGGTGCTGAGGACTTCGCTGTCGAAGCGGACGTTGTGAGCGACGACGATCGCGCCGTCGAGCATGGCCGCCACGTCCCCGGCGATCTGCGGGAAATAAGGCGCCGCCGCCAGCCCGGCTTCGGTGAGGCCGTGGATGTGGGTGGGACCCGGGCGGCCTCCCGGGTTGACCAGGGTGGAGTAGGTGCGGTCTTCGCTGCCGTCGGGGTGCAGGCGGATGATCGCGATTTCGGCGATGCGGGCCTCACGGGTGTCGAGGCCGGTGGTCTCGATGTCGACGACGGCGTACGGCAGCGACCCGATGCGGTGGCGGCGTGGCGGTGCGGCAGCCTTGGGTGTGTCCAGGTTGACCGCTCGGGTGTGGTCGCTGGTGGTGGCGAGAGCGCTGATGGACTGCTGGGTCTCCGTGACGTCGAGGCGGCGCGCGTAGGAAAGGGTGAGCAGTTCTTCGCCGATGACGTCGTCGTACTTGTCGACGCGCTTGTCGGGGATCAGCGCGGCCAGGGCAAGGGCGTCGGGAACGCCCTCCGCGGCCAGATCGGCCAAGAGGGCGGCGGCGGACTGCGGGGAGGTGTCGCTGATCAGCAGCGCGACTCCGTAGCGGACGATGTCGACGCCGTAGGCGTGCAGGGCCAGGCCGAGGGTGGTCATGATGGCGTCGCCGCGGAAGGGGAACAGCAGGGTGTCGTCGCCGTAGCCGACGAGCGGGGTGTCGTGCAGGCCGAGCCGGCGGTAGGCGGCGCGGCCTTCGGTGAGCAGGCGCTGGGCGGTGGCGTCCAGGTAGGCCGGGACGGTGGTGTCCTCGTACAGGAGGCGCATGGTGGTGCGGATGTGGTCGTGGACGAGCGGGCCGGCGCTGGTGAAGCGGGGCGGCCGGCCGCCGGAGGCGCGGGTGACCTCGATGAGCTTGGCGTGGGTGTCGATGGTGAGGATGCGCCAGCGGCGGCCGGCGAAGATGATCAGGCTGCCTTCCGGGAGCGGTTGTTCGAAGGGCAGGCTGCCGAGTGTGCGGCCCTCGGTGACGATGCGGTATTCGGTGGGGGCGGCGAAGGCGGCGTAGAAGGTGTGATGGTTGATCAGCCGCTCCCCCGTCTCGGCGGGCAGCAGGAGTCCGTCGTTCTCCTGGCGGATGAGGTCGGCGGCGGCGAGGTCGCGCAGCAGCGTGGCGAAGGTGGGGCTGTCGACGGCGTGGAAGGGGCCCTGCGCGCAGAGGGTGCGGTAGGCGTCGGCGGGGGTGATGCCGCCGTGCTGGGCGATGAGGGACAAGGTCTGCTGGGTGAGGGTGGACAGGTGCAGGGCTTCGGTGGCCGGGGGCTCGTACCAGCGTCGCAGGAGCAGGTCGATGGTGGCGATGGACTGCACGAGCTGGGCGCGCAGTTCGTCGGCCGGGTGGATGGTCGGGGTGGCTTCGGGTTCGCTGACGTACAGGCGAAGGATGGCCGGTCCGCCGCGGCGGCCGGAGCGGCCGAGGCGTTGCCGCAGGGCGGCGACGCTGGGTGGGGCGCCGATCTGCGCGACGGAGGTGACGGAGCCGATGTCGATGCCCATCTCCAGGGTGGAGGTGCAGACGGCCGTGGCCGGGCGGGTGCGGTCCTTGAGGCGGGCTTCGGCGTGCTCGCGGATGTCCTTGGACAGGTTTCCGTGGTGCGGGACGAACTCCTCCGGTACGCGGGCGTTCTCGCAGCGGCTGTTGAGCAGGTCGGTGTAGTCCTCGACGGCGGCGCGGGAGCCCGCGAAGACGAGGTTGTGGGAGCCGCGCAGCGTGGTGAACAGGTGGTCGGCGATGGCGAGCCGGTCGCCGGTGGCGACGTCGTCGGCACCGACCTCCTCGCCGAGCGCTTCGTGGGCGGAGCGGTCGCGAGGGTCGAGCGTGGGCGCCGTCTCGACGTAGCCGCGGATCTGCAGGCGGAGCTCCTGGGCGTCGCTGCTGGAGACGATCACGGTGACGTCGTCGCCGGCCCGCGGCCGCAGGAAGCCGGCGGCTTTGCCCATGTCGCCGAGGGTCGCCGACAGGCCGACGCGGGGAATGCGGCGGCGGGCCGCCAGGTCGAGGCGGTGCATGAGGGACTGCAGCTGGGCGCCGCGTTCGGTGCCGATGAAGGAGTGCAACTCGTCGATGACGAGGTAGCGGACGGAGGCCATGAAGTCGCGGACCTTCCAGCCACGCAGGACGAACATGGCCTCCAGCGACTCCGGGGTGATCAGCAGGATGCCCCGGGGACGGTCGAGCAGCTTGCTCTTGGATGAGGCGGCGACGTCGCCGTGCCAGCGGGAGACCGTGATGCCGAGGTGGTCGCAGAGCTGGTCGAGGCGGCCGTACTGGTCATTGATGAGGGCCTTGAGCGGGCTGATGTAGACGGCGGCGAACCCCGCGGTGTCCGGCTGCTCGGTCAGGACCGAACAGATGGGCAGGAACGCGGCTTCGGTCTTGCCGGAGGCGGTGGCGGCGGCGATGAGCACGTCCCGGTCGCCGGCCAGGATCGGCGCGACGGCGGCTTCCTGCGCCTCACGGAGTTCGCGCCAGTTCTGCTGCCAGATCCACTGCTGGACCTTGGGGTGCAGGCGGTCGAAGGCGTCAGAGGCGGAAGGAGGCGAGGTCGTCATCGCCGGGCCCTCCGTCGGTGTCCTCGTCGAGCGGTGCGAGGTCGGGGTTGGTGTCCGGCACCGGCTCCACCGAGGGCAGGATCTGCCGCCAGTCCACGCCCGGGTTCTGCTCCAGTACGGCCAGCAGGTCGCAGAACGCCTTGATGGTGGTGCGGGGCGTGCGGAAGTAGGCCTCGCCGATGCGGTTGGCGCAGTGGTACATGAACGCGGCCAGCGCGTCGTTGGCCAGCAGGTATCGGGAGGGGTCGCCGCCGGCCTGGACGTGGCGCAGCTTGGTCAGCAGGACGTACAGGTCCTCCTGGGTGAGCGCGGCCAGGCGCAGCACCGGGCCGGAGTAGTCGACCAGGCCGGCGGCGGCGAAGGAGTTCTCGGCCAGCCGTGACTGCAGGGCCGGGTAGCTGAACAGGCCGCGCCGGCTGTCGGCGAGGAACTCCGGAGTGCCGCCGAAGACGAACCCGAGGTGCGCGGCGGTGCCCTGCAGGGTGTCGTTGAGGATGCGCAGGATCTGTTCGTAGTTGGAGTTGCGGGCCTGGGTGGAGGCCAGCTTGTAGAGGTTGACCATCTCGTCCAGGCACACCAGCAGCCCGTCGTAGCCGGCCAGCCGGACGAAACGGCTCATCAGCTTCAGGTGGTCGTGCACGGTGGCGTCGTCGATGATCGTGCGCACGCCGAGTGCCGAGCGGGCCTCGGTCTTGGTCGCGTACTCGGCGCGCAGCCAGCGCACCGCCGCCGACTTGAGCTGCTCGTCGCCGCTGTCGTGGCCGCGCCAGTAGGCGCCGACGACCTCGGCGAAGTCATAGCCGCCGGTCATCTCGCTCAAGTGGGCCAGCCTGGCCCGGATGACCTGCGACGGGTCGGCGCCGGCCTGCTGTGCCTCGGCCAGGGCGGTGGAGACGAACCGTTCCACCACACTGCTCAGCGCTCCCCCATCCGGTTTGGCGCGGGTGGCGAGGTTGCGCATCAGCTCGGCGTACAGGCTGCGGGCCTGGCCGCCGCTGGAGTGCAGGCGCCGGTCCGGGTTGAGGTCGGCATGCGCCGTGACCAGTTTCTTCTCCATCGCGATGGAACGCACCAGGTGCAGGAAGAACGTCTTGCCCGCGCCGAACTCGCCGATCACGAACCGCACCGCCGAACCGCCGTCGGAGATCCGGTCGATGTCGGTCACCAGCGCCTTCACCTCGGGTTCGCGGCCCACTTGGATGTGGCGCTGCCCGATGCGCGGCACGACGCCGGCCCGCAGGGACTGCAGCAGGGCGTCACGCTCTCGGGGGCGGATCGCGGTCGATGTCACGTCAGCATCTCTCCCAGCAGGTTGCGGTCGACCCGGATCGGGTCGTCTCCATCCAGCAGTGGTTCGCCCGTCAGCTCGTAGGCGGCCTCGTTGATGCGGTCCAGCGCGCCGTCCGGCAGGAGTTTCCAGCGCGCCGCCAGGTGCTCGAACTGCGCCCGCGAAATCTGCTCTGCCGAGGTCAGTTCGCGTACCAGCCCGGAGTGCTGCCCGTCCAGACCGGCCACGGGTGCGGCGGCGGGTAGCGGTGCGGCGGCCGGCGGGGGCTCGTCCTCGGTGAAGATCGAGCCCAGCAGCGCGCCGACGCGCGCGGTCTCGGCCAGTTTGGCCGCGATCGCCGCCTCGTCCAGCCGGACGAGCGGGCGGGCGGCCTGCTCGGTCTGCTCGGTCTGCTCGGCTTGCTGGGGGATGGCGTAGCCGCGTTCCGGGTGTGCTGGGCGGACGACGACCGGTTCCGTCGCCGGGGCGGGCTTGGTGGAGGCCGGCAGGAGAGCGGGATCGAGCTCCAGAAGGCGGTAGATCTTGGTGAGGGTCTTCACCTCGTCCGGCGAGATCCTGCCGTCGGCCCCGGCCACCGCGGTGAGGAACTCCGCCACGTACTGGCGCTGGGACGCGTCGATGCCCGCGACGCGCCGGGTCAGGCCGGTGAGCTTGACCGGGGTGACGGTCAGCCAGCGCAGGTGCGCGTGCAGGCGACGCCGCTCGTCCGCGGTCAGGTGCAGCGCCCGTTCCAGATGGTCGCTCAGGTGACGCTGCTCGGCCTCGTCGAAGTCGCCGTCGGCGGCGCTGACCGCCGCCGCCAGGTGCAGCAGCAACGTCGCCGCCTGGTAGGCGTCCGAGGCCGCCGCCGTCGGGCCGTCCGGCGCCGCGAACAACACCATGGATCCGGAGGTGAGCACCGCGCCGCCCAGGCGCGGGTCGGGCTCGATGCCGACCCCCGCCCGGCCCAGCACCTGCGCGAGAGCGACGACGTCCTTCTTGGCCGGCTTCGCCACCTGAGGGGAGGAGATGAAGGCGGAGAACTCTCCTACCGGTACGACGGCGAACTCCTGCGTGTCCAGCCGGTGGCGCGCCCACGCGATCGCCTGCCCGGCGCTGCCGCCGGACAGGTTCACCAGCTCGGCCGGCAGCAGCGCCTGTGCCTGGACCGAACGCTGCCCATCTGGCACCCGGCCGAGGTAACGGCTGTAGGCCTCGAGGTCGGAGGTGCACTCGTCGGCCAGTGCGACCAGTTTGCGGGTCGGGGCGGCGTACCCGAGAACGTCGGGCACACCGGGCAAGCTGAGCTCCGCCACTCCGCGAAATCCGGCACTGGCGGGCCGGTAGTCCAGCGTGACCTCCTTGCGGCCCGGCCGCACGACCAGCCCCTCTCCGTAGCGGGCGGTGTAACGCCGCGAGAAGAGCGCGTCGAACTCGGTGGCGCAGCGGGTGGCAGGGGTACGCGGGCAGTACTCCGGATGCGAGCGGATCCAGGTCAACGCCCAGTCGGCAGGCACGGGCACACCTTGCGCCGAGAACGTTCCAAGACCGGCGCGCAACCGTAGCGGGGGCGGATAGTCGCGTGTGGGCGCCGGCGCCTTCGCGGAGGGCTCGGCCGTGAACATGTCCAGCACCTGCTCGAACTGTCCCACATAGCGCTTGAATGCCCGGTGACCCCCGTAGATGGACAGGAGACGCCGGACTTCCTGGTGGATGATCGGCAGCTCGTACGCCGCGCTGGAACGGTCCCGCTGGAGGTCGTGAAGCACCCGCCGTTCCAGCCCGTAGAAGTAGAGGAACACATAGCCGATCGGCGCCTGCGGAAAGCGCCGCCCGTCGGCGAGCCAGGCAAGATAGGCGGCTCTCGACCGCGGCGGAATGTCGCTGTACGACGGCCAGTAGTCCAAACCCTGCCCGCCCCAGTCCGGCTGACGCAGGTCCACGGGCAGGGCCGGGTTGATCAGCGCCGGTTCCACCGTGTGGCCCGAAGGTGCGGCCAACCGCGTGCCGACGTAGAGAAGCCCGCCGACGATGTTGTAGCCCGCGATGGTGATTCCCGTGCCCGGACGCAGCCACGGATCCGCAGGAGCGTACGCACGAGCCTGGGCCGGCGGCGGGGCGGGAGCACGCGTCGCGTGACGACCAGGGTGAGCGGCGGAGGGATGCCGCTCGGATCCAGGTCGCGGAGCGGTCCTCACCGGTGGAGGGGGTTCACGCCGGAACCGGTCCAAGAAGCTCACTGATCACCCCTGCTCAGCCCGCTCGGCTCACGTTCAAGACGCCCGAGGCCATCCCCGCATCGGAAGGAACTTCAGTTCCTTCTCTTCCTCATAGCATCAGCAGGATCGCCTGTTACCGATCCACTGCACGGTCGCAGCCCTAATCGGGGTTTCGGTCCGTCCGCTGCACCACGTCCACCGATGTCCGGGCGCCCCCGGCTCAGGAGGAGCTCATCTCCGCCAGGC
Organism: Nonomuraea sp. NPDC048882; assembly: GCF_040649755.1. Lineage (NCBI taxonomy): Bacteria > Bacillati > Actinomycetota > Actinomycetes > Streptosporangiales > Streptosporangiaceae > Nonomuraea > Nonomuraea sp. NPDC048882. Next base: position 835,440 of record NZ_JBEZGB010000003.1, on the reverse strand, counting down.
CCTTCTCCAGTGTCACGTCGGGCGAGTAGCCCAGTTCCGTCCGCGCGGCGGTGATGTCGTAGGAACGGTCGCGGCCGGTGAAGCTCACGAGCCAGTTCGTCAGCGCAGGCGCGGACTTCCGGCGGAGCAGGCGGGCCGTGCGGTCCATCATCGCCGCCATGGGCACCGCCATCGCCAGGGGGACGCTGCGGCTCTTGGACAGGTCCACGCCGCGGGTCGCCAGCAAGGGGGTGAGGAAGTCACGGATGGGCATCGGCGTGCCGTCCGTCACGTTGTAGACCCCGCCGTGGTGGCCTCGGGTGAGTGCGAGGATCGCGGCGGCGGCCAGGTTCTCGACGTGGACGAAGTCGACGATGTGCCTGCCGTGATCGATCCAGGCGAACCGTCCGGCCTCGGCGACCTCGACCATGTCGTTGATCGTGGTCATTCCGCGACCCCAGATGAACGGCGGGCGGAGCACCACCAGCTCGGTGTTCTCGCTGGGGGATTTCAGGAGTGCGCGCTCGGTGGCCAGTTTGACCCGGCTGTAGGCGATGTTCGGCCGGCCTTCCGGGGTCGATTCGTCGACGACAGGGCGACGTTGACTGCCTGTGGAGACGGATGCGGCGCTGATGAGCACGAAGCGGCGCACCCCGGCCGCGACGCTCGCGGCGTGCAGGGCGACCGTCGGCACGTGATTGGCCCGTTCGAAGAGTGAGTCGGGTCCCCAGAACTCCATGTGAGCCGCGACGTGCACGACCGCGTCGGCCTCGCGCAGCTTGGCGAGCCAGCTCGGCGCCGGGGAGTCGGCCTGGTTGAGGTCCATGAGATCGCCGGGAACGGGCTCGGCTCCAGCCGCACGTACGCGCTGAATGCTCGAGCCCGATCGGGCGAGTGCCATGACCTCGTGTCCTTCGGCGATGAGGCGATGGACGAGAACGCCGCCGACGAAGCCGCTGCCGCCGGTGATGAAGATCTTCATGCTTCCGCTCCTGGTGGTTGATCGCGCACACACTCCCGCAAATACATTGGCATCGAATACTTCGATGTCGATGTATTGGCGTCTATGTAACCTCTCGTACGATGGGTGCGTCAAGCAGGAGGTGGGCGATGCCGCACGCGAGGAAGAGCGTGACCGCCGCACAGGTCGCCGACGAGTTCAGTCGGACGGCGAAGGTTCTCGTACGTCACTTCAACGAGCGTCTGGGCGAGCACGGGGTGTCGACGCCGAGGTCTCGCCTGGTGGTGGAGGTGGCGCGTTCGCAGCCTGTTCGTCTCACCGAACTCGCCCTCGCGGTCGGAATCGCCCAAGGGACCGCATCCACCTTGGTCGACGCGCTCGTCCGCGACAGGCTGCTCGAACGCCAGACCAGCGCGGACGACCGCCGGTCCGTGCTCCTTCACGTGACAGAGCAGGGGGCCGCGCTGGCGCAGGAGTGGACGGCCGGTTATGAACGGGCGGCGGACGAGTTGTTCAAGTCGCTCACCGCCGAGCAGATGTCGACCCTGGTCGACATCTTGCGGACTCTGAGCGCCGACGAGGCCCCGACGGCTAACAACAGCTAACGCGGCTGACGGCTGACGAGCGAAGCGATCTGCCCTGGACAAGGCTTTGTCCACATTGTCCAAAGCACTGATCTGGGCAGACAAAAGGGCGGCGTGCCGTGGCACGCCGCCCCATTGGCAGGTAACTCAGCCGCAGGCCGCGGCGGTGGTGCCGCTGCCCCGGTTGACGCGGCCGGTTCCGGCGGCCACGGTGCCCGAGGCCTTGGCGCAGACGCCGCTCGGCGCGTAGACCATGTCGCCCCAGTGGTGACCGCCGTTGCCAGCGCGGTAGGTGAACGACACCCGCTTCGAACTGGTGAAGACCGTGATCGAGCCGGTCGCGTTCTTCGGCACCTGGGCCTCGCCCCAGTTGGTGCCGCAGCGCCGCGAGTAGTACAGCCGGATCGCGCCCAGGCTGTCACCGATCTCGTTCTCGAGTGAGGCCTTCTTGCCCGTGAAGACCTTGCTGTTCGCGCATCCGCTCTTGTACGGGTCCTTCCCGTCGTACGGGTGCGCGCTCGCCGGCCCCGTGCTGAGCAACAGCGTGCTGATCGCCGCCGCGGAGACCGCGAGGGCGGCTACGTGGATCTTCATGTCGAACCGGCTCCTTACCGGAAGGCGAGGGCTCCGGGCCCCCGCGTGGTCAGCAGTCCCTGGTGATGTTCGTGAGATTCTCGGCCAGGCCCTTGTGGAATTTCTTCTTGCCCTTGGTGCCGCCGTTCGTGGCCAGGCATTCCTTCCGCGTTCCAGCTGGCCCCTTGAAATGCAGCTGGGCGTACACGCGGTGGGAGCAGTGATTGTTGAAGTAGATGGTCGTGGACGAATTTCCGTCCGACCACGAGTAATTCGTCTTCTTTCCGCTGGGCTTGATACACCGGACGCTGTCGCGTTCCACCGCCCGAGCGAGGCGTGTCGTGGTGCCCGTCGTGGTGCTCGTGCTCGCCGTCGCGGACGTGGCGGGTGCGCTCAGCAGTGCCACGGCGGCGCCACAGGTCACCAGGGCCGCGGTCAGCTTCCTGTCGGTCATGGTCGCGCCCTTTCGTTCCGGGGAAATGTCCGTGGAAAAGAGAGGGGTTTCCGGCTTTCGTGGTACGGCGCGGCGAATGAAAGGCGCCGGCCGGGTAATTCCCTCCGATGGTCCGCCGATTCGGCGACCGCACGGGTCGCGGTGTGGCGGCCTTGACGATTCCGACTATGCCCCGCCGATCGGGTGGCGGCAACGAACTTACGTCGGAGAATTGTCCAAGCATTGTCCAGGGCGTCGCTTGGACAAAGGCCCCCTCGATCAGCGGGACCCAGCACGAGAGCGGGCAGCCGGCTCAGGCGTGCGCAACCGATGCGCGAGGGCGGGCGGTCAGTTCAGGCGTGCGCGACCGATGCCCAAAAGCGCGCTCGGCTCAGACGCGGACGATCGCGGTGTGGGCGTGGCCGCGGCTGCCGCCGACCTCCACTTTGATCGCGCGCTTGGACCTGCGCACGCTGCGGTCGCCCCGCTCGATCGAGCGCACCGGCCAGGGCAGCGTGATCTTCACCTCGTCGGCGGTCCGCGACGGGTCGGCGACCGCGAGCCGTACCCGTTCGTCGTCGCGGCGGACCAGCAGCGTGCACGGGCCGTCGGCGGCGAGCGGCCCGTCCATGGTCTGGACGGTCCCGGCGCGCCAGAAGACGGCGGCGAGCACGTCGCCGCGGGCGATGACCTGCGCCGTGCCCGAGTTGGCGAGGATCCTGACCCGCAGGCGGTAGCCGGCGGTCTGCGCGGCGGAGGCGCCGGGCAGGACGGCGTAGGCGTAGCGCGCCTTGCGCGGGTCGACGCCGTGGTCGAGGAGGATCGTGGTGTAGTGGCGGGTGACGGGGGTCGTGTCGCCGCCGGTGGTGGCGCCCTTGTCGATGTCCCGCCAGCGTCCCGTGCGCTTCTTGCGGATCACCTGCGGTCCTGGGCCGTCGAGCAGCGCGTACCCGGCCACGCCGGGCAGGTGCACCCAGTCGTCGCCCTTGGTCAGCGGAGGATGGCGGTCGTGGGTGTTGCGGTTCTCCACGATGGTCTCGATCCGGCGGCCGTCGGAGGCGGTGATGCCGGCGCCGAGCGCGATCACCGCGTCGTCCAGCAGGAACCACGCCTTCCTGGCCCGCAGCGAGGAGCCGCCGGCGATCAGCCGCATGGCCGCCACGCCCCACTCGCCGTCGAGCGCCACGCCGCCCGCCCACGGGGTGGGCGGCAGGCGGCGGTGGCCGTGCTGGAGATCGGCGCGCCGGCGGCGGTCGACGGTCGTGCCCGGCAGCCGGTACGGGTCGATCGTCGGCCACAGGTCGTCGTTCCAGTGGGTGAGGTCTCCGGTGTAGAGGTAGGTCATGCCGTCGCCGGTATACCAGCCGTGCAGGTTCTCCCTGTTCATCGCCTCGGCCGCGCCGATCCGCTCCGAGCTCATGGCGATCGCGTACGCCCAGGTGGGACGGCGGTGCACGACCCGGTCCATGTCGGCGAACACGTACGTGCCCGTCGTACGCGGCCCGACCGGCACCGACGGGTCGTTCAGCAGCGCCGCCGCCTTGGCGATGCTGGCCGGGGGCGCCAGCGTGACATAGGGGACGGCCGTGTTACGGGCGAGCCAGCCCTTCACCATCGGCCGCCAGCGCGCGGCGTGACGCTCGGGCGCCGACTCCAGCAGGGTGAGGACGGCCTCGATCGTCTTCTGGCCCGAGTGGTAGTCGCGGTGGCCCTGCACCGAGATCTGCCGGCCGCGCACGCAGTCCATCATCAGCCCGTCGAAGACGAACGGCGCGAAGGAGCGGTCCACGAGGTCGTAGACGGCGCCGACGCCGGTGAGCTCCCAGGGTGAGCGCGCCAGCATCGCGATCAGCTTGGCCACGCTCTCCAGGAAGTCCACGCCGTAACTGCCGGTGTACGGGTACACGCCGTGCTGGATGAACGACCCGTCGCGGTAGAGGCCGTCGCCCGGCCCCCTGGTCGGCCGCAGCAGCGCGGAGACCGCGGCCCTGGCCCGCCTGACCAGGCGTTCGTCATGGGTGAGCAGCCCGCGCATGGCCACCGCCATGGCCTTGCCGGCCCGGTTGGCGCCGGTCTCGACGACGCCGGGGTGGCTGACGCGGCGCTCGGGGTCGGGGCACCAGCGGCGCAGCGGCCGCAGCCAGCGGGCGACGCGGTCGCGGGGCAGGCCGTCGTAGAGCAGGGCGCAGGTGTCGGTGAGCGCGCGGGGCACGCCGATCTCCCACCAGAACCAGTTGCTGCCCCGCCGGTCGAGCCGCTCGTTGTAGGCGTGCTCGTACAGGAAGTCGAGCGCCCTGACCGCGGTCTCGGCGACCTGCCTGTCGCCGTGCATGGAGGTGCCCGGCGTGGCCCAGCCGAGCGCCAGGGTGCGCATGCGGTTGTAGGAACGGTTGAAGTCGCCCGTACGCGGGTCGCCCAGCGGCAGGTCCGGCCAGAGGCTCGGGCGGCGGGGGTCGGGCTTCATCTTGCGCAGCACCGCCTTGGCCGAGCCCTCGACCGCCCGCGTCTTGTCGGCGTAGGCGGGATCGTACGTCGCCCCGGCCAGCAGGCTCACCCACCGCTCGCGCGCGGCATCGAACGCCGCAGCGTCCAGCCCTGTGCCCAGCCCTGCGTCCACTCCCGCCTCCGCCCTCGCCTCGGCCCCCGTGGCCCCCGCCGGCCGGTCCCAGAGGGCGAGACCGGTCACGGCCGTGGCGCCGAGCAGGGCGGAGCGCCGGCTGAGGGGGTGGGTCATGGAGTCCTTCCGGCGGTCGGGGGGAAGATGAGCTGAAAAGATCCTATGTCGACAGACAGGTGGATCTTTTCCGCTCCCCCGGCGGCGCGGTCAGGCGGGGCCGAAGACGCGGATCGCCTCGGGCGGCAGCTCGACGATCAGCTCGGAGCCGTGGCCGACGGCCGTCAGCGTACGCACCACCAGCTCCCGCTCCCCCAGCTCCGCCACGTACCGGTAGTGATCCCCGAGGAAGGCCCGAGAGACCACCTTGACCGTGACCACGTTGACCGCGTCCACGGGAACGTCACCCGGCGCGTGCACCACGATGCGCTCGGGTCGGACGGCCAGCCGCACGTCACCGGCGAGGTCCGAACCGGCGACCGTCAGCGGGCGGCCCAGCCCTTCGAGCGACACCTGCGCGGTCCCGTCCGTGCCCGGCGCAGCCCGGCCCGCGAGCACGTTCACGCTGCCCACGAAGTCTGCGACGAACTCGTCCGCGGGCTCGTGATAGATCTCCTCCGGAGTGCCGACCTGCCGCACCCGGCCCTGGTCCATGACCATCACGCGGTCGCTCATGGACAGCGCCTCGTCCTGGTCGTGCGTGACGAAGACGGTGGTGACGCCGATCCGCTGCTGCAGGGCGCGCAGCCACTCCCTGGCCCGTTCGCGCAGCTTGGCGTCCAGGTTGGAGAACGGCTCGTCCAGCAGCAGCAGGTCGGGCGGGTGCGCCAGCGCGCGGGCCAGCGCCACCCGCTGCTGCTGCCCGCCGCTGAGCTCGTGCGGGTAGCGCCGCTCCAGGTGGCCCAGCTCGACGAGTTCGAGCACCTCGCGGACGCGGGCGGCCCTGGCCGGGCGTTTCACCCGGCGGAGTTTGAGCGGGTACGCGACGTTGTCGTGCACCGACAGGTGCGGCCAGACCGCGTACGACTGGAACACCACGCCGCAGTTGCGCCGCTCGGGTGTCACGTCGATCCGGCCGCCGTCGAACACCACCCGGTCGCCGAAGGCGATGGTCCCCCGGTCGGGCGAGTGCAGCCCGGCGATCGACCACAGGGTGGTCGACTTGCCGCAGCCGCTGGGGCCGAGCAGCGTGAACAGCTCGCCGTCGCGTACGTGCAGATCGAGGTCGTGCAGTACGGCGTTCGAGCCGAAGCTCTTGGCGACCTTGGTCAGCGTGAGATCAGGCATGTGCCCGCACCCCCAGGAAGAGTCGACCGGCGCCCAGCACCGCGAGGGTGATGACCATCTGGATCACCCCGAAGGCGGCGACGGCGCCGCCGGTGCTCGTCGCCGCGAGTTGCAGCATGGTCAGGCCCATGACCGGCGTCCGGTCGGTGACCAGGAAGACGGCGGGGTCGGCGTCGTTGAGCATCGAGACGAACAGCAGCACGAAGCAGGCGGCCATGGCGGGCGCGCACAGGCGCAGCACGACGCTCACCGCGGCCTGCCACCAGGTGGCCCCCGACGTGCGGGCGGCGCGGACGAGGTCCTCGCCGATCGCGGCCAGCGCCGGGTAGAACACGCCGTAGCCGAGGGCGAGGCTGCGCACGGCGAACGCGAGCCCGATTCCCCACAGGCTGCCGCGCACGGCGCCGCCCGGGTCGAGGATGGCGAACGACCAGAAGAACGCCATGCCGGTCACGAGTCCCGGCATCATCCTGGGCCAGACCACCGCCTGCTGCAGCGAGCCGCGGAAGCGGAAGGAGGAGCGGTGGGCCACCACCGAGACGACGGCGATGGCCACCGTCGTGAGCAGCCCGCCCGCTCCGGCGATGAGCAGGCTGTTCACGATCGACTCGCCCCAGATGGGATGCTCGGCGATGGCCTGGAAGTTCTCGACGGTCAGCACGGACCACGGGGTGACGTACGGGGTGAGGATGGTGGTGAAAGCGGACATCAGCACCCCTACCAGCGGCACGATGACGAACACCGCCAGCACGACGGCGAGCAGCGCCGCCGGCAGCCACCGGGCCGGCCCGAGGCCCACCACCCGGGTCGCGGTGGCCTTGCCGGTGACCGTCGTGTAGCGGGAGGCGTCCCCGACGAGCCGGTTGCGCAGGACGAGCAGCCCGGAGACGCAGATCAGGAGGAAGACCGCGCCGGCGGACACCAGCCCCTGGTTCGGCGGTGCCGCGTTGATCCAGTGGTCGTACAGGTACGTGGAGACGAACCTGATGTTGTTGGAGAAGCCCAGGATCAGCGGCAGGCCGAGCGCCTCGAAGGAGATGGCGAAGACGAGCAGCGCCGAGTTGAGCACGGCGGGACGCAGCAGCGGCACGGTCACCGAGAGCAGCGCCCGCAGCGGGCTCGCGCCGGCGCTGCGTGCCGCGTCCTCCAGGGCGGGGTCGATGGCGAGCACGGTGGTGCGGCAGAAGAGGAACACGGTCGGCGCGGCCACGGAGGTCGCCACCAGCACCATGCCCGGCAGGGTGTAGAGGTCGACGGGGAACGTGAGCACGGTGTTGATCTGCAGCCAGGAGCTGACGTACCCCGACGGCGCCCACATCGCCATCCAGCCGACGATGAGCACGAGGCCGGGCAGCATGATCGGCAGGATGAGCACGGCGGCGAGGAGCCGGCGCAGCGGCACGTCGGTGCGGGACAGCAGCACCGCCGCGCCCACCCCCAGCAGCACGGACGAGACCGTGGTGAGGGCGGCGAAGGCGGCGCTGTTGCCGACCGCGGTCCACCAGGCCGGGTCGGTCAGCAGGTCGCGGAAGTTCCCGAGCGTGAGCCCGCCGCCGGAGCGGTAGAGCGGCGTCGACCAGAGCGAGGCCAGCAGGATCGGCACCACGGGGCCGACGACGACGAGCAGGGTCAGGGCCCAGATCAGGTAGTGGCTGGCGGTCGTCGGCACGGACGGGCGCCACGGCCCGCGGGCCGGCGCCGGGGCCGCCGTCCCCGGCCGGGGGCCGGCTGTGAGGGTCACCGGCCGAAAGCCTTGTTGAAGCGGGCGACGATCTGGTCACGCTGGTCGGCGAGCTGCTTGTCGTACGTGCCGATGATCAGGTTGTCCTCGCCGACGATGGCCTTGACCTGGGGCAGGCCGAAGTCGCACTTCACGCCGTCGCGGTAGGGGGTGAAGCCGCCCTGGCAGGCGACCTCCTGCCCCGCGACCGACAGCAGCCAGTTGACGAAGACCTTGGCCGCGTTGGGGTGCTTCGCCTTGGCGGTCACGCCGACGCCGCGTGGCAGCAGCGGCGTGCCGTCCTTGAGGTAGCTGTAGTTGACCACCTTGGCGACGTCGTCGGTGATGAACGCGCGGACGGTGCCGGAGACGAAGAACTCGGCGGCGTACTGGCCCTGGGCGAGCTTGGTCACCAGGGGGCCGTTGCTGGACTCGACCGCGGCGTGGGGGCCGATCTTCTCCAGCGTGGCCCAGCCGGCCTCGCCGTACTTGCCGAGGTAGGCGCTGGTGGCTCCGTACTGGATGACGTTGCTGATGTCGGTGGTGGCGATCTTCTTGTTCAGCTTCTGGGCCATCGCGGCCAGCTCCACCATCGTCTTGGGCTGCTGGGCCTCGGGCAGCACCGCCTTGTTGAACACCGCGACGACCGGGTCCACGGACATGGAGTAGACGCCCGGGCCGAGGACGGCGTGCTCGGGCAGGTTCGGCGTGTTCGGGTCCTTGTAGTCCATGACGTTGCCGTTCGCGATGAACGACAGCCAGCCGACCGCGTCGCTGCTCATGACCACGTCGGCCGAGGCCGCCCCTGAGGCGGCCTCGGTCTCGTAGCGCTGGAACATCTCCTGGTTGCCGAGTGTGAGGCTGCGTGCCTTGATGCCGGGGAACGCCTTCTCGAACGCCTTCACCAGCGGCGCCATCTGCTGGTCCTCGGCGTTGGTGTAGAGCAGGACCTCGCCCTCGCTCTGCGCCGCCTTGAGGGTGGCGTCGTCCACGGGGGTGACCGTGGAGGCCTTGCCGACGTCCGCCGTGGCGGTGGGCTTCGCGGCGGGGGCGTCACCGGCCGGAGCGCCGCACGCCGAGGTGAGGGTGGCGGCGAGCGCGAGGGGCAGGAATGCGGTCCTTCTCATGATGTTCCTCGGGTTCTTCGACGGCGGCGACGGCGCCGGGACCTGACGCGGAGGACCGTGCGGGCGGCGGGATCACGGTCGACTCACTGTGACACCCGCCATCTTGTGAATGCTATGGCAAAACTGTCAATAGTTGCAGACGGCTTTTGCCATGGGATCTTTGGGGCCGGAATGCGGGCATGACGGCACGGCCGAGCGGCATGACGGCACGACCGCTCGGCACGACAGCCGGCGCGGCCGCTCGGCACGACAGCCGGCGCGGCCGCTCGGCACGGTCACGCGACGTGGGTCAGGTCAGCCGGCCGCCTGGGCCGCGGCCCGGCCGGCCACGCGGCCGGAGAAGAGGCAGCCGCCGAGGAACGTGCCCTCCAGGGCGTTGTAGCCCATCATCCCGCCACCGCCGAACCCGTTGACCTCCCCGGCGGCGTACAGGCCGGGCAGCGGGCTGCCGTCGGCGCGCAGGCAGCGGCCGTCGAGGTCGGACTCCAGCCCGCCGAGCGTCTTGCGCGACAGGATGTGCAGCCGTACGGCGATCAGCGGCCCCGCCTTCGGGTCGAGCAGCTTGTGCGGGGCGGCCACCCGGCTCAGCCGGTCGCCGCGGTAGTTGCGCGCGCCCCTGATCGCGGTGATCTGCGCGTCCTTGGTGAACGCGTGGTCGATCTCGCGGTCGCGCGCCTCGATGAGAGAGCGCAGCGCCGGCTCGGTGAGCTCGGGGGCGTCCGGGTCAGCCAGCTTGTTCATGCCCGCGACCAGTTCGGCGAGACTGCCGGCGACGACGAAGTCGGCGCCGTGCCGCTTGAACGCCTCCACCGGGCCCGGCGCCCCGCTCTTGACCCGCGACAGGACGAGCTTGACGTCCTTGCCGGTCAGGTCGGGATTCTGCTCCGATCCCGAGAGCGCGAACTCCTTCTCGATGATCTTCTGGGTGAGCACGAACCACGAGTAGTCGTAGCCGGTCCCCCGCAGGTGCCGCAGGGTGCTCAGGGTGTCGAAGCCGGGGAAGCAGGGTGCGGGCAGCCGTTCGCCGGTGGCGTCGAGCCAGAGCGAGGAGGGTCCTGGCAGGATGCGGATGCCGTGGTTGTCCCAGATGGGGTCCCAGTTGCGCAGTCCTTCGACGTAGTGCCACATCCGGTCCGGGTTGATCACCCGGGCGCCGGCCGCCTCGGCGATGCCGAGCATGCGGCCGTCCACGTACGCGGGCACGCCGGAGACCATCGTCCTGGGCGGCTCCCCCAGCCGGGCCGGCCACGCCTTGCGGACCAGGTCGTGGTTGCCGCCGATGCCGCCGCTGGTGACGATCACGGCCTGGGCACGCAGCTCGAAGTCGCCGACCGCGACGCGCGAGGTCGGGCGGCCCCGCTCCGCGTCGTCCGGCTCCAGCGCCTGACCGCGTACGCCCGTGGCCGCGCCGCCCTCGACGATGAGGTCGTCCACACGGTGGCGGAAGGCGAAGCGGATCCGCCCCTCCTCGGCGTGGGCGCGTACGCGGCGCTCGAACGGCGCGACCACGCCGGGACCCGTCCCCCACGTGATGTGGAAGCGCGGGACCGAGTTGCCGTGGCCCTCGGCCCGGCCGTCGCCGCGCTCGGCCCAGCCGACCAGCGGGAAGATCCGGTGCCCCATCCCGCGCAGCCAGGCCCGCTTCTCCCCCGCCGCGAAGTCGAGGTACGCCTCCGCCCACGCCCTGGGCCAGCGGTCCTCCTCGCGGTCGAACTGCGCGCTGCCGAGCCAGTCCTGCCAGGCCAGCTCGCGCGAGTCCCTGATGCCCATCCGGCGCTGCTCGGGGCTGTCCACGAGGAACAGCCCGCCCAGGCTCCAGAACGCCTGGCCGCCCAGCGACCGTTCGCCCTCCTGCTCGACCAGCACGACCGAGCGGCCGGCGTCGGCCGCCTCGGCGGCGGCCACCAGGCCGGCCAGGCCCGCCCCGACGACGACGATGTCCGCGTCAGCCACGGCTCGCTCCGGCGGTGATCGGGGCGCCCGCCGGGACGGGCAGGGCGGCCAGGGGGACGTGGTGCTGGCCCGCGTGCATGTCGCGGTCGCGCAGCGAGCCCTGGGAGACAGGCCGGGGGAAGGAGATCTTGACGACGTTGAGCGACGGGATGCGGAACATCCGGACCGTGGCGGCGTCGACGCGGTAGAGGCGGGCGATGACGTGTTCGTCGATGAACGTCTCGTCCGCCACGACGCGGTAGCCGTCCGCATCCCGCATGAACAGCTCCATCGTCACCCAGAAGGGCCCGGCATTCTTGGACCGGACCTCAAGCGCGAGGTCGCCGACGGTGACCGGCGGCGTTCCGGGGGGTGTGTCAGTCATGGTGGTCTCCGTCTTTACTTCGTGCGGCCGATGCCGTGTTCCATCCGGAACATAGCGGTGGGCGTGACGCTGTCGACGACGTGGTTGAGCACGAACTCGTACGCGGGGCCCCGCTCGACCTCCGCCGGCGAGGACGCGAAGGCGAGGCTGGGCAGGTAGTTCATGCGCGGCACCGGCATGTGCAGCATCAGCGGGTTCGCGACCTTGGCCACCGCCGTCGCCGTGGCCTGGTCGGGGGCGGTGACGAGGAGCATCACGGCCACCTCGCGCGGCGGGCCGGTCTCGAACTCCAGGTCGTCCAGCACCGCGTTGTGGCCGTAGAGGCGCAGGTCGAAGGCGTAGTCGTCGTCCGCGAGCCCGAGCGTCTGGCGCACCCGCCGCCGCAGGTGCGTGCGCAGCAGGTCCGCCCAGGTCTCCAGGTCGCCGAGGATGAGCGGGTCGCGGATCGCACTGAACGAGATCGTCTCGTAGCCGGTGATCCTGGCGCCCTCCAGCTTGACGGTGTGCTGGTCGGCGGTGTGGAAGCGCGAGCCCTCGACCCGCACGGTGCGCTCGTCCACGGCGACGTAGGTGGCCTCGCGCACGTCGAGGGTCCCGGCGGGCTCGCGCATCTCGAACGGGTCCACGGTCTCGTACAGCATGTGGGCGGCGACCGTGTACGGCGTGCACGCGTTGCCCGGGTCGAGCGGCTCGATGGTGAACCCGTCCGCGTCGATCGTGGTGTGCACCCCGCCCGCGCGCGGGTCGATGGTGCACTGCCCGCCACACTCGACGATCTTGGCCGCGTGCCAGCTCGGCCCGGCCGGCATGCTCTTCATCAGCGGGTACGCCGCCGCCACCGCCGTGTCGGTGGCCCGCCCGGCGAGCACGACCTGGGCGCCCGCCTCCAGCGCCTCGACGATCGGCTCGTGGCCCATCATGCCGACGATGTGGGTGCAGCCCTCCAGCGTCTCGGCCCGGATCTCGCCCATGGGCGGCAGCGGATGGATCCGCCCGGCGTCGAGGTGTTCCTTGAGGCCGGCGGCGTCCTGCTCGCTGTAGATCCGCGCGACCTTGAGGTCGAGGCCCTCCTCCGCCATGATCTCGGCCACCATGCCGGCCACCCAGTCGACGCCGCTGTCGGTGCCGCTGGTGCCGCAGGAGCCGATGATCAGCGGCGCGTCCGCGCGGGCCGCCGCCTTGAGCAGGCTGCGCAGGTCGCGGGCCACCGCCTGCGCGGCGGTCTTCGCCGTTCCCGAGCCGAGATAGTACGGGCCCGAGTCGGTGGACCCGCCGTCCACGGTGATCACGTCGACGCCGAGCGCCAGGCCGCGCTCGATCGTGGCCTCGTCCCAGCCGGCGCCGAGCATGCCGACGGGCGTCATGATCCGGACGGAATCGGGTCTGTTGTCCATGCATCGCTTCTTTCTCGGGCGGATTTCTCGGGCGGATTTCTAGGGCGGGGGTCGGATCAGGCGAACCCGCGCGTCATGAGCGGATCAGGCGAACGCTCCTCGGCGGTGGGTGGCGACGCCGCGACCGTATATTTGCTATAGCATCATCGTCAATAGTTGCTTATTTTTCTGCCATTGCGCACGGTATGCTACGGCCGTGGCCATCGAATCCCTCGGAACACTCAGCAGCGACACCCTCGCCGACCGGGCCTATCAGTCGGTACGCGCGGCCATCGTCACGGGCGAGCTCAGGCCGGGCCAGAAGGTGACGGAGCGCGGGCTGGCCGAGCGGCTCGCGGTGAGTCCGACGCCGGTGCGCGAAGCGATCAGGCGGCTGGAGCAGGACGGCCTGCTCGAACGCACGGGCCCGCGCACGGTGAAGGTCTCCACCATCGGCGACATCGCGCTGCAGGAGCTCGCCGAGGTGGAGGTCGCGCTACGCGGGATGGTGGCCAGGTTCGCGGCCCGGCACGTGACGGCCGAGCAGCTCGACCACCTCGACGCCATCCTCGACGAGGCCGACGACCTGCTCATCCTCATCAAGCAGCGCCATCGCGACGGCGACCCCATGGCCAGGCACGTCACCCAGTTGCTCGACACGATGCAGCGCTTCAACGACGCGGTCAGCGCCTGCGCCGACAACCCGGTCCTGGTGCGCCTGCTCGACCAGACCCGGGTGTTCTCCCGTTCCGAGAGCCGGGCCAGGCGGCTGGAGCGCGTCGCGGAAGACCCGAACTTCGGCCTCGACCGCTACGCCAGCCATCGCGCGCTGGTGCGCGCGCTGCGGGCGGGCGACTCGGCGGCGGCCGAGGCCATCGTGATCGAGGACGCCCGCGGCGGCCTGAGCGCCCTGCTCTCGGGCGAAGCCGACCCGTCCCCGCCCCCGTCCCCGCTCCCGTCCATGCCCCCGACCTCGGAGACCTGACCGGGCGTGACCACCCGCGCCCCTGATCCTGGGGTCGCCCTAGGCTCCCGGCACCGCGATCAGGCCGGCCTCGGGGCCGTCAGGCTCCCGAGACGGCGAGCAGGGCGCCGATCGCCGCGCTGAGCAGCAGGGTCGCGCCCATGACCGGACCGGCCGAACGGCTGCTGGGCGCGTCGGTGGTGCGCAGGCGCCGGGCCACCACGGCGAGCGCGGCCAGCTGGACGAGTCCGACGGCCGCCACGCCGAGGTCGTTCAGCAGCAGCGCCAGGGGGAGGAAGTGCACCGCCACGACGAGCGCGACCCACCAGGCCATCCACCGGGACGCCCCGCGCCTCGACAGCAGCAGGCAGCCGACTCCGGCGGCGACGACCTCGGCCACGGTCAGGACGCCGAACCAGGCGTACTTCCCCTCCAGCGCGGTCGGCTGGTCCCAGTTCGTGGCGGTCAGGATCCCGAACGCCACGGCGATCCCGATGCCCAGGACCGACCCGGCCCCGAGCCAGACCCGCCAGCGCTGGTCGGGGCTCTCCTGCGACCAGCCGAACCAGACGAAGGCCATCAGTCCGAACCACGCGGTCGTGAAGAACTGGTCGCGGAGGAACTCGGTCAGCATCGGCACTCATTCCTGTGGCGATCAGCGGTCGGAGCAGGACGAAGATCTACATGTCAGCACATGTCGCACTCCGAACGTTTTCGACACTGCTGGGCGAAACCGAAGTGTTATCCGATGCCCCAAACCCGGGCGTTTCCTGCCCTTCGCTGAGGGCAGTCGAGGCGCATGGCTACCCTTCTTTGGATCATCGCCGTCATCCTCGTCATCGCCGGCATCTACGTGCTGCTGGCCCGCCGCGACATCCTGTGGGGCATCGTCCTCATCGTGGTCGGGCTGCTCGTCGGACCTGGCGGTGTGAGCATCTTCAACGTCTGAGCCGCCGTGGGACGCGGGCGACCGCGCTCGCGCCCCACGGCCTCAGCGCGTGACACATCCGGCGGGGCAAGCGCTCCGGCGTCCTCCAACGCGACCTCCGCACCGACGCATTCCGGTACGAGGGTCTTCCGGGTTCACGGGGTGCCCGCCGGGCGGGGGCGCCGCATGCGCAGCCGTACCTGGGAGGAGCCGCTCTTCTGGGTGATGACGAGGTCGTCGCACAGGCGGCGCATGACCCACAGGCCGTAACCGCGAGGCCCGGCCTTCGGCGGCTCGTCCAGGCCGGCGCCAGGGCCGAGCCGGCCCGCCAGGTCGATGACCTCGACGGTGAGGAAGCCGTCGTCGGCCCAGATCCGCACCCAGCCCCGGCCGCCGGCGTGGTCCAGCACGTTGGTGACCGCCTCGTTGGCCGCCAGCGCCAGATCTCCCGCGCGCTGCGGACTCAGCCCGGCCTGCTCCGCGTGGCGGGACACCAGCTCCCGCAGTCCCGCGAGGTCGCTGCTGATCGGCCAGGTCGCGCTGTCGCCGGCGACGCTGTCGGGCAGAGGCGTGAACATCGGCCCCTCCTGCCCGCAATCACGCACCGTGGTCCCATGATGGCAGCACAACCTGCGCGTCCGCAGGCCAAAGCGGACAAAAGTCCGCTTCGACGGCGCCCGGACCCGATGAGACCGGCCGGCGAGTCAGGCCGTCGCGTCAGGCCGCGGGGGCGGGGAGACGGGCGGTGCGGGTGAAGAACTCCTGGATCTGGTGCACGACGGCGGTGAAGTCGTCGAAGCCGGTCGGCTTGGTGACGAAGGCGTTGGCGTGCAGCCGGTAGGTGCCGACGATGTCCTCGTCCTGGGAGGAGGTGCTGAAGACCACGACCGGGATGGTGCGCAGTTCGAGATCGGACTTGATCTGCTCCAGGACCGCGCGGCCGTCGTACTTCGGCAGGTTGAGGTCAAGGATCACCAGGTCGGGACGGGTGGCCTCGGCGTGCGCGCCGCGGCGGAACAGGATGTCGAGGGCCTGCTCCCCGTCCCACGCCAGGAGCAGGTTGGGGCGGGCCCGCCGCGTCTCCGCCTGCTCTTCGAACGCCTCCTGGATCAGGACCTGATCGGCCGGATCGTCCTCGACGACGAGGATGGTGCGCAACTCCGCGGCGTTCATGAGGTGAGCTCTCTCTCAGGACTGCCGGCTGTGGGGGTGTCGTGCTCGGTGAACAGTGCGATCAGTCCTTCGATGTGACGGTCGGCGTCGGCGGGATGGCGGAAGGGCCGGCTGGCGTCGACGCTGTAGTGTGTACGCCTGCCCAGACGCGTGCGGGTTATGTAACCGGCGTTCTCCAGGTCGGTGACGATGGCCTGGACGGCGCGCTCGGTGATGCCGGTGACGGCCGCGATCTCGCGGAGCCGCGCGTTCGGATGCCGGGTGACCTCGATGAGGACCCGGGCGTGGTTGGTCAGGAACGTCCACGGCTTGCCCGTCTGCGGCTGACCCGCATGTTCCACTGCTGACCTCCTTGTCGGCGATGTCGGCGAGAACGTAGGACCGGTCGATAGCTGAAGCCATATTACCGAAATCTCATTCATGAAACAGCCATCGTGGTCATCGGCGTCGAGACCGCGGGGGCGGAAAGCGCCACCGGTCATCCGCGAATCCGTCCGGCCACACGTACGATGACGTCGTGATGATGCCCGCCGGCGAGACCCCCGCCCCCGCGTCCGTGTGCCTGACGTCGTCCACGGCCGGCGACATCGTCGTGATCACCGTGGACGGAGTGCTGGACGCCACCACCCGCCAGCAGTTCGCCGACCACCTCGCCCAGGCCGGCACCTCCATCATCCTCGACCTCGCCGGCGCCACCTTCATGGACAGCCGCGCCCTCGGCCTGATCATCCACCACTGGCAGGCCAGCCAGGCCGCCGACGGCAAATTCGCCCTCGTCGGCGTCGACTACCGCCGCGCCAAAATCATGTGGATCACCGGCCTGGCCAAGGTCCTGCCCCTCTACGACGACCTCGACGAAGCACTCGCCGCCCTCACCTGAGCTGCCCTCGCCTGAGCGAGCGGCATCCGCCCTGGAGCGCGCCCACCCCCCGCGGCCTCGGCGAAGGCCCTCATGTGACACTGTTGCCGCGAAGCGCGACAATTGACCGCCCCGGAGGCGGTGTTGGGGTGAGAGTGTGCCGCTTCGATGCGCGATCACCGCGGATCTTTCCCTGCTGCGGTCGCGGCTGCACGCCTTCGCCCTCAGTTCCGGATTCTCGGGCGAACGTGCGAACGATCTGATCATCGCGATCAACGAGGCGGCCGCGAACATCCTGGAACACGGTACCGGCGCCGGCGTCCTCACCGCCCGCAGGGACGCGCACGGCATCTGGGTCGAGATCGTCGAGCCGGGCGGCACGCTGACCGCCGATCACCTGCCGCCGTCCGATCCGCCGGCGAGCGCCGTGCGCGGGTTCGGGCTGTGGATCATCCGGCGGCTCTGCGACGTGGTCACCGTCGACCATCCGGACGGGCATCCGCGCCTGCGGGTGCACATGAGCGACACGTCGTGACCACCGGCCCGTCCCCCACGCCCGGCCTGCTGAGCTGGGATAAAAGGCGGGCGGCTGGACAGGACAAGGCTATGACCACGTTCGCTCTGGTCGTCATCGACATGCTGAATCCGTACGACCACCAGGACGCCGAGCCGCTCGCCGAGAAGGCGGCGGCGATCGTCGGGCCGCTGGCGGAGCTCGTCGCGTCCGCAGACGAGCACGACGACGTCGAGCTGGTGTACGTCAACGACAACTACGGCGACTTCGCCGCTGATCGGCGCGAGATCGAGGAGCGGGCGCTCAAGGGCCGGCGGCCGGACCTGGTGCGGCCGGTGCTGCCGCCGCCCGGGTGCGCGTTCCTGCCCAAGGTGCGGCACAGCGTCTTCTTCGGCACATCACTTGAGTATCTGTTGTCCCGGATACGGGTGCGCACGGTCGTGCTGGCCGGGCAGGTGACCGAGCAGTGCGTGCTCTACAGCGCGCTGGACGCGTACGTGCGCGACTACGACCTCACAGTGCCGACCGACTGCGTGGCGGCCATCCACGACGACCTGGGCGAGGCGGCGCTGCGCATGATGGAGCGCAACATGTCGGCGCGCCTCACCACCTCGCGCGCGTGCTTCTCCGGCTGAGCCGCCGAACGGAAGCTCCGCATTCGGTAAGGATCATGCCTGCGGCCCGCGTTCCTGGCGTGGCCGTCCTTTGTCCGGGTAGCCGCCGCGTACCCGGACAAGGAGTACAGAAATGACCAGAACAGCCCCGGAGACGAGGGCCGAGACGGACGTCATCGACCTGCTGCAGGCCCAGCACGGCATGATCAGGGACCTGTTCGACGAGGTCGAGCAGGCGTCCGCGAAGCAGCGCGGCGAGGCGTTCACCCGCCTGGTACGGCTGCTGGCCGTGCACGAGACGGCCGAGGAGGAGATCGTCCACCCCTTCGCCCGGCACGCCATCGACGGCGGCGACGGCGTGGTCAACGACCGTCTCGCCGAGGAGAACGAGGCCAAGCGGCTGCTGTCGCGCATGGACGAGGCCGGGCCAGACGCCCCCGACTTCATGCCGAACCTGCTCATGCTGCGCGCCGCCGTCGAGGCCCACGCCCGCAGCGAGGAGCGTTACGAGTTCGCCCAACTCCGCGCCCACACCAGTGAGGCGCAGCGGCGCGCCATGGCCATGGGTGTCAAGGCCGCCGAGGCGATGGCGCCAACCCACCCCCATCCCGGAACGGAGTCGGCCACCAAGAACCTGCTGGTCGGCACGCCGATCGCAATGATGGATCGGGTCCGCGACACCATCCGTAAGGCCATGGGCAAGAAGCCCTGAGCATGTGTACGCCCCGGCGACGTCGGCGTCCGAGCATCATGTCTACAACCGTATACTCTGGCGTAAGTCTACGAACGTAGACATGAACGTCACGACACGAGGAACGACATGAATCCGCAACTGACGGGCAGACGTGCGCTGGTCACCGGGGCCAGTTCCGGCCTCGGTGAGGCCATCGCCACGGCCCTGGCCGCCGAGGGGGCCGAGGTCGTCGTGCACGGCCGCGACCGGGCCCGTACCGAGTCCGTCGCCGGCGCCATCGAGGCGGCCGGCGGCGGCGCCGTCGTCGCCGTCGGCGACCGGGCCACCGACGCGGGAGCCGACGCCGTGGCCGGGGCCGCGCTGGCGGCTGGGCCGATCGACATCCTGGTCAACAACGCCGGCGCCTACCCGCACCGCTCGTGGCGGGACGCCACGGCCGACGACTGGCGCCAGGCGTACGAGGTCAACGTCATCTCCGGGATCCGCATGATCCAGCGGGTGGTCCCCGGGATGCGGGAGCGCGGCTGGGGCCGGGTCATCCAGATCGGCGGCGGGCTCGCCCTGCAGCCGGGCGCCGAACTGCCGCACTACAGCGCCACGCTGGCGGCCCGGCACAACCTCGCGGTGTCGCTGGCCCGCGAGCTGAAGGGCACCGGCGTCACGTCCAACACCGTCTCCCCCGGCGCCATCCTGGTCGACGGCGTCCGGCGCTTCATCACGGGCCTCGCGGCCGGGCGCGGCTGGGGCGGGACGTGGCCGGAGATCGAACGCCACGCGATCGAGGAGCTGGCGCCGAACGACGTCGCCCGGCTGGGCCGTCCCGAGGAGATCGCCGCCGCGGTGCTCTACCTCAGCGGCCCGCTCGCCGACTACGTCACCGGCACCACCCTGCGCGTGGACGGCGGCACCATCCGCGGCGTGCACTGATCACCCGCCGCGCCGGCGACGAGGGTGAACGCCGCGCCCCCGCCCGCACCGTTCACCGCAGGAGGTGGATTCCCATCTGAAACCCACTCGGTACACTCGCGGTGGACGGCGAGGAGGCGAGCGGTGGCACGAGAGGTGCGCGAGCTGGACGCCGGCTGCGCCATCGCGCAGGCCGCGGCGGTGGTCGGCGAGTGGTGGAGCCTGCTCATCGTGCGGGAGGTCAGCCGGGGCCGGCACCGCTTCGACGACCTCCAGGCCGAGCTGGCCATCTCGCGGCGCGTGCTGGCCGAGCGACTCAAGCACCTGCTCGATCACGCCGTGCTGGAGCGCCGCGCGTACCAACGGCGGCCGGTCCGGTACGAGTACCACCTGACCGACGCCGGCCGGGCGCTGGCCCCCGTGCTGATCGGGCTCCAGGACTGGGCCGACCGCTTCGTCCTCGGCGACGGCACCCTCACCGCCGGCGCCTCCCCCACCGGCCCCGAGGCCGCCCGGCTGCGCGCGCTGACCGGGACCTCCGTACCGCATCCCCTCAGCCTGCCCGCGACCGGCGGGGGCGAGCGGGACGTCGTGGCCGCCGACGCGCCCGCCACCGTGATCTTCACCTACCCGGCCACCGGCGCTCCCGGCCGCCCGCCGGAGGACTGGACGCGGATCCCGGGAGCGGCCGGCTGCACCCTGGAGAACCGCCTGTTCCGCGCCTCTGCCGCCGCCTTCGCGCGGGCCGGCGTGGCCCTGCGCGGGGTGAGCACGCAGAGCCCCGACGAGCAGCAGGCGTTCGCCGACGCCGAGGACATTCCGTTCCCGCTGCTGTCGGACGTGGATCTCGCCCTGTGCGCGGCCCTGCGGCTGCCCACGTTCCGCGCCGGGCAGACCCTGCGGCTCAAGCGGGCCGTCGTCGTCGCCGACGCCCACCGGACGATCCACCACGTCATCTACCCGATCGCCGACATCCCCTCGGCGGTCGACGAGGCCCTGCGGCTCGGCGCCGCGCTGGCGGATGCGGGCAGCAGCGCGCCGGCCAGCCGCCGCCAGTAGGGCATCGCCGACTCCCCCGGCCGCACCCCGATCACCTGTACGGTGACGTGGTCGGCGCCCGCGTCGAGATGGCCGTGCAGCTTGCCCGCGATCGTGTCCAGGTCGCCCCAGAAGACGAAGTCGTCCACCAGCCGGTCGCCGCCACCGCCGGAGAGCTCCTCCTCCGAATACCCCAGCCGCCGGAACTTGGCCAGGTTGTACGGCGTGGACAGGTAGGGACGCAGGTGCTCGCGCGCGACCGCCCGGGCCTCGGCCGGGTCGCTCTCGAACAGCACGGGGTGCTCGACCGCGAGGAAGGGCTCGGTGCCGAGGATGCGCCGCGCCTGCTCGGTGTGCGCCACGTTGACGTGATAGGTCTGCGCGCCGGCGGCCCGGTCGCGGGCCAGCTCCAGCATCTTGGGCCCGTACGCGGCCAGGATGCGCCGCATCGGCCCCCGCGGTGCCGGGCCGACCGGCTCCAGCGTGTCCATCTCGTCCAGGTAGGCGGCCATGGCCGCGAGCGGCGTGGTGCCCGGCCGCGGCTCGCCGCCGAAGCCGAGCCCGAGCACGTGCCGGTCCGGGTAGGCGTCGGCGAGCAGCGCCGCGGCCCCGTACGTCCACCGCGCCCCGCGCGACCAGATGCGGGCGACGCCGTTGACCACGCGCAGCCGCCGGGTCGACGCGAGCAGGTAGCCGGCGTGCGTCAGCGCCTCGCGGCCGAGCAGCTCGGGCACCCACACCGCCGGCCAGCCCAGCTCCTCCAGCTCCTGGACCGACTCGCGCACCAGCGCCGCCGGCTGGTGCTCGAAATCAAAGGTGTAGATCCCGAACGTCCCGAGATCCATGCCGTGCATGCCGCTCATCGTGCCTCTCCCCGTTGACCACTTCGCATCAACATATCGCATTATCTCGATGCTAGTGTGCGGGCGGCGCACTGAGGCACCGGTGGATCAGAGCTCGGACGCGCCCCACGAGGTGACCTTGACCGCGTCCCCGACGGCGATGGCGCCGGTCGCGACCACGGAGAACTTGGCGCCGAAGGCCACCCCGCCCTGGGCGGCCCTGCGGTAGCCGGCCAGGGTGCGCAGCGGCTCGTGACCCGCCTTCGTCCCGCTGCCCTGGTCGATCGTGGTGACGACACAGCGGATGGCGATCTTCGCGTAGCCGAGCTCGGCCGCGCCGATCGTGACGGCGTAGGCGCGGTCCTCGGTGTGCGGCTCGTCCCAGCCGTCCACGACGATGTTGGGACGGAACCGGTTGACGGGCAGCGGGCCCTCGCCGCGCGCGGCGAGCCTGTGGTTGAGCTGGTCGAGGCTGGCGCACGAGACGACGAGCACGGCGCCGCTGTCGGCGAACCCCGCCGTGCCGGACGTCCTGCCGCCGGTCACCCGGTCGTGCTCGGGCGGCACCCGGACGAGCCTGCTCGGCTGCCCGAGCACGTGCGAGAGCCAGCGCCCGGCCGCCGGCCCCTGGTCGATGCCCAGATACGGGTTCCCGAACAGCTCCACGCGCTCCCGAGTGCCGCTCACGTCCACGTCGAGGTCCAGATCCTCGATGCCGGGAGCCCGCAGGCGCAGCCGCGCGCCGCCGTCGCCGACCTCGGGGCGGATCAGCGCCATCCGCGGATCGCGGCGCTGGCTCATGAATCCGCCCTCCTCGTTGACGACCATGAAGCTGCGGTCGTACGCGAGGCCGGCGGGTGTGAGCGTCACCTCTTCCGCCGCCACTCCGGCGCATCCTTTGATCGGGTAGTACGTCAGTGCGGTGACGCGTGCTGCCATGCGCTGTTCCTCCGTGGCGAGTCCCGCGCTCGTCCGGTCCCGCCGGGCCGAGGGGGCTCTTTTTCACTTCTGTCCGAGTTCCAGAATGAAACCTACTCGGCCGGGGAACAGCCCGCCAACCGGGAACGAGCCGCATGACGGTGATGCGTGATGCTTGATGCGTGATGCTGGGCCAGACCGGCTCAGCTCGGGGTGCCGGTGGCGGCCTCGGCGGCCTCGGCCAGCTCGGCGTCCCGTTCGCCCTGGCCGGCGTGGGCGTCCAGCTGGGCCTGGTTGCTCTCGGCGCGCGCCAGGTCGCGGTGGCCGGTGGCGAGGATGGCGATGCCGACGAGGATCGCGCAGGCGCCGATGACGAACGGCACGTGCACGTTGTAGTGCTCGGCGAGCTGCCCGGCCGCGAACGGCGCCAGGCCGCCGCCGATGAAGCGCACGAACCCGTACGCCGCCGAGGCCACCGGCCGTTCCACCGGCGCGACCATCATCACGGCCTGGGTGGTCAGCGTGTTGTTCACGCCGATGAAGACGCCGGCCACGATCACGGCGGTGATCAGCACCGGCCGGTTGTCGACGAAGGCGGCGATGACGAAGATGACCACCGCGAACAGGGCGAGATTGCCGTAGAGCGTGCGGGCCAGGCCCAGCCGGCGCTGCAGCCAGGGCGCGCCGGCCACCGAGAAGATCGCCACCATCAGGCCCCAGCCGGTGAAGACGAGGCCGAGCTGGATGGCGTCCAGCTCCATCGGGAAGGGCGCGTAGCCGAGCACCGTGAAGAAGCCCCAGTTGTAGCAGAGGGCCGTCAGGCTCATGATCAGCAGGCCGCGATGGCGCAGGGCCTTGAGCGGGTCGAGCAGGGAGGTTCTGCGCGCGGGTTTCGGCTGCGGGCGTACCAGCAGGACGGTGGCGAGCAGGGCGACGGTCATCAGCACGGCTACGCCGTAGAAGGGGCCGCGCCAGCTGATGTGGCCCAGCGCGCCGCCGAGCAGCGGGCCGATGGCGATGCCCAGGCCGAGCGCGGCCTCGTACAGGATGATCGCGCCGCTGAAGCCGCCGCTGGCGGCGGCCACGATGACGGCCAGGGACGTCGCCACGAACAGGGCGTTGCCCAGCCCCCAGCCCGCGCGGAAGCCGATGATGCCGCCGACGCTGCCGGAGGTGCCGGCCAGCGCGCTGAACACGACGATCAGCACGAGCCCGGCGATCAGCGTCCACTTGGCGCCGATGCGGCTGGACACCCAGCCGGTGATCAGCATCGCGACGGCCATGACGACCAGGTAACTCGTGAACAGCAGCGTCACCTGGCTGGGCGAGGCGTGCAGGTCGGCGGAGATCGCGGGCAGGATCGGGTCGACGAGGCCGATCCCCATGAAGGAGATCACGCACGCGAACGCGACCGCCCAGACGGCCTTGGGCTGACGGAACGGGCTCGGGGCAGGGCTGATGGGGCTGGGGGCGGGGCTGGTCATTCACTCACCTCGGGGGAGGGGACAGCGGGGTCGGCGGGGCCGAAGGCTCGCGCGGTCAGCCGTTCGAGGGCAGGCAGCGCGGCGGCGATGGCGGCGCGGTCTTCCTGGGGCAGCTCCGCCAGCAGCTCGGCCAGCCGCTTGGCCTGGACCGCGCGGCGGCGGGCCAGCTCGGCGCGGCCGTGCCGGGTGATGGCGACCACGACGACACGCCGGTCGGAGGGGTCGGGCTGCCGCTCGGCCAGCGCCTCCCGTTCGAGCCGGGAGACGAGCTGGGTCATCGCGGGCTGCGTGACGCCCTCCATGACGGCCAGGTCGGTGAGCCGGCGTGGGCCCAGGCGTTCCAGGTTGGCCAGCGTGGACAGCGCCGTGATCGACAGGTCCCTGGGGACGTCGAGCAGGCGCATCATCGTCCTGATCCGGGCCAGCCCGACCGCCAGCTCCAGCTCGTCCACGGGCTGAGCAGGGGGATCGACATCCATAAGCAACTTATATCACTGGCTTATGTATGCCTTTACCCCGGGTTGCCCCGCGACCGAGCCCGGGGTGGGCTCAGGCGGCAAGGTGTTCGACGCCGGCGCACCACACGCGCAGGACGTGCTCGGTCGCGGTGATGCCGGCCAGCGGGTCGCCGTCGATGAGGACGAGGTCGGCCCGGCGGCCGGGCTCGACGCTCCCCCGGTCGCCGAGGGAGAAGTGCCGCGCGGGCAGGGACGTCGCCGCGCGCAGCGCCTCGGCGGGGCTCAGCCCGGCCTCGACCAGCAGTCGCAGCTCCTGGTGCAGGCTCGCGCCGTGCTCGACCTGGAAGGGGACGCCGGGCTCGTCGTTGGCGTCGGTCCCGGCCAGAACGGGCACACCGGCCGCGTGCAGAGCCGCCACGGTCGCCGTGCTACCGGCGAAGCCGCCGGGGGCGCCGGAAGCGCGCTGGGCACCGCCAGCACCGTGAGCACCGTGAGCACCGTCAGCGCCTTGGGCGCCGAAGAAGCGGGCGAGGCCCTGCATCATGACCAGGGTGGGGACGGCCACGCGTCCCTCGGCGCGCATGCGGGTCACGTCGGCGGGGTCGGCAGCCGCGCCGCGCGGGCAGTGGGTGATGACGTCGGCGCCGGAGTCGACGGCCATCGTGTACGCCCCGGCGGAGGCGGCGTGCGCGACCACCTGCCGGCCGCGCGCGTGGGCGGCGTCCACGATCGCCTTGGCCACGACGGCCTCCAGGCCGCCCCCGCCGGGCGCCTCCATGATGATCTTGACGTAGTCCGCGCCCTCCGCGATCCGGGCCGCGACCCAGCCCTCCGCCTCGCGGGCGTCCGTGACGACGGCCTCGGGCTCCTTCACCAGCAGGCGGGCGTGCGGTCCCTCGGGCCCGATGGCAGGCAGTCCGGCGCTGCGCAGGTCGGCGGTGCCCGGGGCTCCACGCAGCGAGGCGGACAGCTCCGGCGGCCAGGAGGCCATGTCCAGGCCGGTGGTCACCCCATGGCGGGCCAGCGCGTCCCGGGCGCGGGCGCTGCGGACGTGGACGTGGCCGTCGATCAGTCCGGGAAGCAGGACGGCCCCACGGGCGTCGATCCGCTCGCCCCGCGCCGCCCCGGAGGCGATGAGCCCGTTCTCGACGACGACGGTGGCCGGTTCCGTCAGCCGCCACCCGTCGAAGACCCGCGCGTTGACCAGGGCGAATGCGTTCACGATGGAGCCCTCCTCCATTTAAGGGACAGAATTGTCCTCTAATGAGGTGAGGCTAGTCCCCGGGGAGCTGGCATGTCCAATGCGGGCCGCGCACCCGGGTCGGCTATAACCGGAGGCGTGCTCCCGCATCCCGCCGACGCCACCGATCCTCCGCCCCGCCCCGCCGACGCCACCGGCCCTCCGCCCCGCCCCGCCGACGAACCGGCTCCCGGCTCCGGTGCCGGACCGGCGGGCAGGCCCACCCGGCGGCGGGGTGAGGCGCTGACCAGGGCGATCTACCGGGCCGCGTTCGAGGAGCTGGCCCGGCACGGATACGACGCGCTCGCCTTCGACAAGCTCGCCCCCCGCGCGGGGACCGGCAAGTCGGTCCTCTACCGCCGCTGGTCGAGCCCCGCCGAGCTGCTGCTGGACGCGATGAAGGATCCGGTCGAGGGGTTCGCCGACGCCCCCGTTCCCGACACGGGCACCCTGCGCGGCGACCTGCTCGCCCTGCTGCGCGGGTTGGCCCGCGTGCTCGACGAGCCGCGCGGCCGGGCCATCATCCCGCTGCTGACCGACCGGGGCCGCCCGCCGGAGCTGCACGACGCCGTCCGTTCCCTGGTCATCGTCCGCCACCAGGACATCGTCATCGGACGCCTGCGCGTCGCCGCCGAACGCGGTGAGGCGGATCCGGCGGCGGTGACGCCGCTGGTCGCCTCCGTCGGGCCGCGCATGATCCTGGGCGAGACGATGCACAAAGGGCACGTGAGCGAGGAGGACGTCGTCGCCGTCGTCGACGACGTCCTCCTGCCCCTCACTGCGCCCCGCCATCCGCGCGGCCCGAACCCCTGACCGCGCCCCGCCACCCGCGCGGCCCGAACCCCGGAGGCCTGGTCAGGCCACCCGCGCAGGCCGAACCCCGGAGGCCGGGTCAGGCCGGGCCGCCGCCCAGGCTGATCTCGTTGCCATCGGGGTCCCGGTAGATCACCTTGGTCGCGCCCCCTTCGAACGTCTCCCGCTCCGCGGGCTCGATCCCCCGCCCCGCGACCTCGGCGACCTCCTTGTCCAGGTCGCCGACGTACAGCAGCACCAGGGCGTTCCCCGCCCGTCGCGGATCCTGGACGATGTAGACGTAACGGTGCTCGGCCGTCTCCCACACCGCCTCGATGTCGTTGGGCAGGAACGACGGCGGCCGGCCGAAGAACCGCTCGTACCAGGGCGCCGCCGCCGCGTAGTCGGTGACGGGAATGCCGGCGAAGAGATCCACTGTCAGGTCCTCATCCGTGTGCTGGGCCGATGTGTCACCCGTACCGACCTTCGCGGCGACGAAAACTCATCGCGACCAGGACCAGGCGACGGGCAGGGAGTGCACGCCGAAGATGAGCATCTCGTCCCGCAGCGGCACCTGCCCGGCGGGCACGGCCAGGCGCAGGCCGGGCAGGCGGGTGATCAGCTCGCGCAGGCCGATCCGCAGCTCGACCCGGGCCAGCTGCTGGCCCAGGCACTGGTGGATGCCGTGGCCGAAGGCAAGGTGCGAGGCGCGCGGGCGGAGCACGTCGAACCGGTCGGGTTCGGCCCAATGCCGCTCGTCGCGGTTGACCTCCGGCGTGGCGATCACGACCGTGGCGCCGGCGGGGAGGTCCACGCCGCCCACCGTGACCGGCTCGGTGGTGACCCGGCTGACACCGAGCTGGATGATCGACAGGTAACGCAGCAGCTCCTCGACCGCGTCGTCGATCAGTCCCGGGTCGTCACGCAGGGCGCCGAGCTGGCCGGGGTGCTGGAGCAGCGCGAAGGCGCCCAGGCCGAGCATGTTCGCGGTGGTCTCGTGGCCGGCGCCGAGCAGCACGGTGGCGATGTCGACGAGCTGGGCGTCGGTCAGCGGCGGGTCGGCGTCGTGGATGAGCCCGGACAGTAGGTCGTCGGTGCGACGGGCGCGCTTGTCCGCGACGAGCCGGCGCATGAACGCGTGCAGCGCGGCGCCGGCCTCGGCCCGTGCCTCGGGCGGGGCGGCGGAGTTGAGCGAGACGGCGGTGCGTTCCTGGAACTCGGCCCGGTCGGCGTAGTCCACGCCGAGCAGCTCGCAGATGACCAGCGAGGGCAGCGGCAGGGCGAACGCGGGGACGAGGTCGGCCTCGGTCCCGGCCGCCCGCATCGCCTCGATGTGCTCGACGGCGATCTCCCTGACCCGCGCCTCCAGGGCCCGCATGCGCCGCACCGTGAACTGGCCGGTCAGCAGCCGCCGGATCCGGGTGTGCTCGGGCGGGTCCATGAACACGAAGAGCCCGTCCGCGCGGCTCTCGACAGCGGGCGCCTGAGGCGCCTTACCGGCCGCCAGAGCGGCCACCTCGTCCGGCCGCAGCGACATGGCCTCGCGGTGGCGCAGCTTGTCGGCGCTGAAGCGCGCGTCCGCCAGGACCGTACGGGCCTCCTCGAAGCCGGTCACCAGCCAGGCCGCCGCGCCGTTCGCCAGCGGCAGCGGCTGGACGGCGCCCCGCCCGCGCCGTTCGCGCAGCCCCGACGGCGGATCGAACGGGCAGCCGGCCCGCTCGACCAGGTTCGCGGGCAGGATCCTGCGCGCCGCCGTGGGATTGGCGGTGCGGGGCTCCTCGGTCAGGCTGTTGTCGGTCATCGGCACGTCCTGTTCCCGGGCGGGCCGCTTCCCGGCCCGCCCGTCCGGCGAAGGCGCAATCGTACCGAAACTACATGGCGCGCATCATTGCATAACGTGCATATTTTGCGCGTGGTTCAGGGGGTCCGCTGCGGGCCCGTCCCGCGGTGCTGGAGCAGCATGAGCGCGATGTCGTCTGCGCGGTGCCTGGTGTGGGGCGCGTGGTCGAGCAGGGCGTCGGTGAGGTGTTCGAGGGGTTCGTCGCAGGCGCGGGTGAGGTGCGCGGCGAGCCCGCCGATGGCCTCGTCGAGGTCGGTCCCCGGCGCCTCGACCAGGCCGTCGGTGTAGAGGGCCAGGACGGCGCCGGGCGGGAACGGCGTCTGCACGGTGGGATAGTCGGCGTCGGGATCGATGCCGAGCAGCACGCCGGGCGGCACGTCGATGACCTCGGCGGGCATGCTCGGCGGGCGCAGCAGCGGCGGCAGGTGCCCGGCGTTGGCCGCGCAGAGCGTGCGCAGCCGCAGGTTGACGTAGACGAGCAGGCAGCTGGTGAACAGGTCGGCGCGCAGGTCGATGAGCAGGCGGTTGGTGTGCATGAGCACGTCGCCGGGGCCGGCGCCGGTGGCGGCGTAGGCGTGGATGGCCGTGCGGACCTGGCCCATGAGCGCGGCGGCGGTCATGTTGTGTCCCTGGACGTCCGCGATGACCGCGGCGGCGGTGGTGTCGTCGAGCCGGACGAGGTCGTAGAAGTCGCCGCCGACGCCGACGCCCCGCGTGGCGGGCACGTAGCGGGCGGCCACCTCCAGCCCGGCGATCTCGGGCAGGCTGCCGGGCAGCAGGGAGGTCTGCAGGGTGTGGGAGAGCCGGTCCTTGGTGTCGTAGACGAGGGCCCGGTCGAGCGCCGGCCCCATCATGCCGGCCAGGGCGGTGAGCGTGGCGCGCTGCTCGGGGGTGAAGGGATGGGGATGGTCGAAAGCGAGCACGCAGCAGCCGAAGATGTCGTCGGAGACGGCCAGCGGCAGGAACGCCCAGGCTTCCATCGGATCGTCGCGCCCCAGCTCGGGATAGAGCTCCCCCAGCTCGCTCCAGCCGCCCGCGAACAGCGGCTCGCCGCTGCGCAGGACCTGCGCCACTGGTGTGGGCGAGTGCAGGGGCAGC
This sequence comes from Nonomuraea sp. NPDC048882, assembly GCF_040649755.1. Lineage (NCBI taxonomy): Bacteria > Bacillati > Actinomycetota > Actinomycetes > Streptosporangiales > Streptosporangiaceae > Nonomuraea > Nonomuraea sp. NPDC048882. Next base: position 806,110 of record NZ_JBEZGB010000003.1, on the reverse strand, counting down.
CCGTCGAACTGGTGGAGCACACCGGCCGGATATCCGTGGGAGCCGACGATCCGCATCCGGCCGCCCTCGGCGATCACGATCGCCATGGCCGTGGCCCGGAACACCGGCATGACGTGGTCGGCGATCAGGTCGACGGCTTCGCGTACGTTCAGGGCCCGGGTCAGGCCCGCCACCATGTGCAGGAAGTTGTAGTAGACGTCCACCCGGTGCATCCCCGCCGCGCCGGCGGAGGGATCGCGCGGGTAGGCGTTGGCCGGGTCGTCCTGCGCGGCCGGGGTGATGCGCAGGCTGATGCCCGACGGGTCGGGATAGAGCCAGAACCGCAGCTCACGGCCGTCGGGATGACGGGCGGTGCACCACGTGAGCTCCTGGCTGACCACCGCGGCCCGGCAGCGGTCCTCGAAGACGGGGTCCTTCAGCCACGCCGCCACCTCCCACAGCGGTTTCCCGCGCAGTTCGGCCAGGTCGGTGCCGAGCAGGGCGGCCGCGGTCGCGTCGGCGAAGGTGATGACGCCGTCCAGGTTGAGCGCGACGCAGGCGCCGCGCAGCCGGTCGAGATAGCCGGCCATGGCGGCGTGCGGCTCCGGCATCAGGGCCCGCCCCTGCGGCAGGACGCGCGGCTCCCCGGCGGGCTCCAGCGCATGCCCGCTGTCGGCCGCCTGCGCGAGCAGGGTGGCCATGTTGTGGGCGGCGGCCTCGACGGCCTCCCGCTCGGCGGCGGCGAGCTCGGCCGGCCGCGAGGCCGGCCAGAGCAGGACCAGCGCCCCCCACAACCGCGGCCCGTCGCACAGGGGAACGGCGACGCACGCGAACCGGTACGGCAGCGCCAGGGCCGACCCGGGGAACCTGGCCGCCATCTCCTGGCGGTCGGGCACCCAGATCAGCCGGCGCCTCCGGACCGCCGCGGCCACCGGCGCGCTCGCGTTCGTCCTGATCCTGGTCCACGGCTTGACGATCTGGCCGGGCAGGCCGATCTCGGCCTCCATCAGCAGGACCCGCTCCCCGTTGTCCATCACATCGCCGGGCACGCCGCCGGGCACGTCCCCGGGCACGTCGCCGGGCGGGGAGAGCAGGTAGATCGCGCCGATGTGCGCCATCGTGTCACGGACGACCCGGGCCAAGGCCTCGTCCAGCCCCGCCGTGTACGGCCGGATCCGCTCATCAGCGCGGCTCCGCACGCGCTACCTCGTTCCGTCCTGCGCTGTCGTCGATGCCGTACCCGTTGGAGCTGTCATGGGTTCAATCGTAGGGAGCGGTGTCCGGGACGAGACCCACCGTTGCCACATCTTGGCGACGGACTTGCAGGAATATGGCCCTTTGTCACCAATCCGGCGTAGGGCCCTTGGGGCGCGGATCCGGGGGTGCGGTGGAGCGGCGGGTGACGAGGGTAGGGGTGACCGAGAAGCGCACCGCGGCGGTGCGCCCGCCGATGCGTTCGAGCAGCAGCCGGCCCGCCGTCCGCCCCATCAGCGCGCCGTCCTGGTCGACGCTGGTCAGCGCGATGTGCGCGAGCCCGGTCACGCGGGCGTTGTCGTAGCCGGCCACGGAGATGTCGCCGGGGACGGTCAGGCCGGCCTCGTGGACGGCCGCGAGGGCGCCGAAGGCGGCCTGGTCGGAGCCGGCGAAGATGGCGGTGGGGCGCGGGTCGCGCGACAGCAGCTCGCGGGTGCCCTCGTAGCCGCCCTCCTCGGTGTAGGAGGTGCTGGCCACGGCGATGTGCTCGGCCAGGCCGTGCTCGGTCATCACCCGTTCGTAGGTGGCCGCCCTGATGGTCTGCAGCAGGGCGGTCGAGCGGCTCCTGAGGGAGTCGGTGATGTGCGCGACGCGCCGGTGGCCCAGCCCGATGAGGTGCTCGACCGCCAGTTCGGCCCCCACCTCGTCGTCGTCGAGGACGCAGTCGTAGCGGGAGGAGCGGTCGTGGCGGCCGAGCACGACGAGCGGGGTGTCGTCGGCCAGCTGTTCCAGCTGCGCCCTGGCGCAGGCGGGGGCGACCCAGAAGACGCCGTCCACCTGCCGGTCCACCAGCGCGTCGCTCGCGCGCCGCTCCGCGGCGGGGTCGCGGCCGCCGCTCTGCACCATGATGGCCTGGTATCCGCTGGCGGAGATCTCCTCCGTCAGTCCGTCGATGATGTCGGCGAAGAACGGGTTCCTGATGTGCGGCAGCAGCACGCCGATGGTGAAGGTGCGCCCGCGCATGGCGCGGGCCGCGTTGTGCGGGCGGTAGCCGAGATCGTCGATGGCGGCCCGCACCTTGGCGCGCATCGCCTCGCTGACACCGCTGGCGTTGCGCAGCACCTTCGACACCGCCGTGGTGGACACCTGGGCGTGCCTGGCCACGTCGGTGATCGTCACCCTGCGCTGCCGGTCCCGTGTGACCATGTGCCGCCTCTCGCTCGACCAGACGCCGCTCGATTGTACGAGCCCCGCACCACCTCCACCTGGGATGGGTAACGTTACCCATCCGGCCTCGCCAAACCTTCAACATGCCCGCGATGACAAGGATGTCGATCGGGGACCGTTCCCCATCCGAGTCTTGACGACCCGCCACGTAACGCTTACGTTAACTCCCATCGGGGGACGTTTAAAACGTTTCAACGAACCCGGAGGGGCGTTGTGAAGACCTCGCACCGCATGGCGGGAGCGGCCCTGGCCGTTCTCACGATGACGGCCCTGACCTCGTGCGGCTCCGGCTCGAGCGGCGGTTCAGGACCGGCCGAAGACGGCTCGGTCACGCTGAAGTTCCTCGTCGACAACAGCCTCGGGACCACCGCCACCGCCAAGGCGCTCACGGACGCCTTCATGCGGGCCAACCCCAAGATCAAGATCGAGACGGAGACGCGGCCGGGAGGCAGCGAGGGCGACAACATCGTCAAGACCCGCCTCTCCACGGGCGACATGTCGGATGTGTTCTGGTACAACTCGGGCTCGCTGCTCCAGGCGCTCAACCCCGCGCAGACCATGGTCGACCTCACCGGCGACCCGGTGCTGGCCGGCGTGCGGAAGGACTACCTGCCGGTGGTAAGCCAGGAGGGCAAGGCGTACGGCGTCCCGGCCGGCACGCTGACCGGCGGCGGCATCCTGTACAACCGCAAGATCTACGAACGGCTCAAGCTGGAGGTCCCCACGACCTGGGCCGACTTCATGGCCAACAACGAGAAGATCAAGGCGGCCGGGATCACCCCGGTGATCGGCACGTTCAAGGACACCTGGACCTCGCAGCTGTTCGTGCTCGGCGACTTCTTCAACGTGCAGGCGGCGGTGCCGGGCTTCGCCCGCGACTACACCGCCAACAAGGTCAAGTTCGCCGGCACGCCGGCCGCGCGAGCCGGGTTCGAGCACCTGGCCGAGGTGCACGCCAAGGGCTACCTGAACGAGGGCTTCGGCTCGGCGACCAACGACCAGGGCGTCAAGATGCTGGCCGAGGGCAAGGGCGCGCACTACGCGATGCTCAGCTCCGCCCTGCCGCCGGTGATCGCCACGCTGCCGCAGGCGGCCACGGACGTCGGCTTCTTCGGCATCCCGGGCACCGACGCGGCCCGCAACGGCGCCACGGTCTGGGAGCCGGCCGCCGTCTACATCGCCAGGACCAGCGAGAACGTGGAGGCGGCCAAGAAGTTCCTGGCCTTCGTCGCCTCGCCGCCGGCCGCCGAGGCGGTCACCGCGGCCGTCCCGCCGACCGGGCCGTACCGGATCACGGGCGCCGAGCTGCCCGATGACGCCATCCAGGCCGCCAAGGACCTGCAGACCTACGTCGACCAGGGCGCCACGGCGCCGGCGCTGGAGTTCGTCTCGCCGGTCAAGGGCCCGTCACTGGAGCAGATCACCGTCGCGGTCGGCTCCGGGCTGACGCCGCCCGCCGAGGGGGCCGCCCAGTACGACAAGGACGTGGAGAAGCAGGCCAAGCAGCTGGGTCTCGCGGGGTGGTGACCAGCCAGCACGCCGGACCCCGTACGGGGTCCGGCCCGGCCAGGGCCCCCGGCCGCGCCTCGCGCCGCCGCGACGCGGCCTACCCGTACGCGCTGTACCTGCCCGCCGCCGTCGTCTTCGGGGTCGTCTTCCTGGTGCCGACGGCCATGGCCTTCTACTTCGCGCTCACCCGGTGGACGTTGTTCGACAGCACGTTCGTCGGCCTGGACAACTTCCGCGACTTCCTGGCCGAGCAGAACCTCAGCATCGGCTTCGGCAACACGCTGTTCTACGCGGTGCTCACCAGCGGGCTGAAGGTCGTCCTCGGGCTGCTGCTGGGCGTGCTGCTCACCTCGCGGCTGCGGCTGCGCGGCTTCCTGCGCTCGGTGGTGTTCTTCCCGACGCTGGTCTCCACGGTCGCCGTGGGCATCACCTTCAGCATGCTGCTCAAGCCGGACACGGGCCTGGTGAACGAGGCCCTGGCCGTGGTGGGCGTGGACGGGCGCGACTGGCTCGGCGACGCCCCCACGGCGCTGCTGTCGGTGGCGCTGGTGGACGTGTGGAAGGGCGTGGGCCTGGCCACCGTCATCTACATCGCCGGCATCATGTCGATCCCGGCCGAGTACTACCAGGCCGTGGCGGTGGACGGGGGCGGCGCCTGGCACCGCTTCCGGCACATCACGCTGCCGCTGAGCCGGCCGGCCACGTACTCGGTGATCATCCTGTCGTTCATCGGCGGGCTGCGCTCGTTCGACCTCATCTGGACGATGACCCGCGGCGGGCCCGGCTTCACCAGCGACACCATCGCCTCGATCATCTACAAGCAGTACCAGGCCGGCTTCTTCGGCCTGTCCACCGCGGGCAACGTGCTGCTCTTCCTCGTCGTCACGGTCATCGCCGTGCCGCTCAACCATTTCCTCGGCAAGAGGCAGGTGGCCGCATGAGGGCGCTTCGCCGGCTGGGCGCGGAGACGCTCACGCTGGTCCTGGCCACGGTGATCTTCCTGGTCCCGTTCGCGTTCATGCTGCTGACCGCGGTCAAGGACCAGACGCAGGCCACCGACCTCGACTTCGCCTGGCCGACGAGCTGGCCGATCGTCGAGAACTTCGTCGCCGTGGTGGAGGCGCGCGACTACGTGCTGCTGCGCGCCTACGTCAACAGCACCGTGATCACCGTCGCCTCCGTGGCGCTGCTGGTCGTCTTCGCCTCGATGGCCGCGTTCGTGCTGCAGCGCCGTCCGGGCCGGGTGTCCAGGGTGGCCGGCTTCCTCGTGCTGTCGGGGCTGATCATCCCGCCGGCGGTCGTGCCGACCATCTGGCTGCTGCAGGCGCTCGGTCTGTTCAAGACGCTGCCGGGGATGATCCTGGCCGAGGTGGCCTTCCACCTGTCGTTCGCGATGCTGCTGTTCCGGGCGTTCATCGCGGCGATCCCGCGCGAGCTGGACGAGGCCGCCCAGATCGACGGCTGCGGCGGCCTGCGGCTGTTCTTCCGCGTCGTCTTCCCGCTGCTGCGGCCGGTCACCATCACCGTCGTCCTGGTCAGCTCGGTGAACATCTTCAACGACTTCGTCAACCCGCTCTATCTGCTGCCCGGCGACGAGAACGCCACCGTGCAGGTCACGCTCTACAACTTCCAGAGCCAGTACAACACCCAGTGGAACCTTTTGTTCATGGACATCGTGCTCATCACGATCCCGCCGCTGCTGCTGTTCGTCTTCTTCAACCGCAAGATCGTCGCCGGTATGACCGCCGGCGCCGTCAAGGGCTAAGGAGCGCCTTGCCACACGTCAGCACACCCACGTTCGAACACCACGACGACCTTCTCGGCATCGGCGAACCCGCGCCCCGCCTGTCCTGGACCGTGACCACCGAGCTGCCCGGGTGGCGGCAGGCGGCGTACGAGATCGAGCTGAGCGACGGCACCGCCACCGGCCGGGTCGAGTCGCAGGACTCGGTGCTCGTGCCCTGGCCGGGCGCGCCGCTGAGGTCGCGCGAGCGGCGCGGCGCGCGGGTGCGCGTCCACGGCGCCGACGGCTCGGCCGGCGCGTGGAGCGACTGGTCCTACGCGGAGGCCGGGCTGCTGGATCCGGCCGACTGGCGGGCGTGCGCCGCCGCGCCGCCCCTTGAGCTGCTGGGCGAGCCCGACGGGCCCGCGCCGCTGCTGCGCCGCGGCTTCGCCGTCCGCGGCCCGGTCGAGCGGGCCCGCCTGTACGTCACCGCGCACGGCACGTACGAGATCGAGCTCAACGGCCGCGTGGTCGGCGACGACGTGCTCGCCCCCGGCTGGAGCACTTACGGCCACCGGCTGCTCTACCGCACCCACGACGTGACCGGCCTGCTGCGCGAGGGCGGCAACGCCCTCGGCGCCACCCTGGCCGACGGCTGGTACCGGGGCCGCCTCGGCTTCAACGGCGGCAGGAGCGGCGTGTACGGCGACCGCACCGCGCTGATCGCGCAACTGGAGATCACCTACGCCGACGGCACCACGGACGTGGTGGCCACCGACGGCTCCTGGCGCTGCGCGGCCGGTCCCGTCACGGCCGCGAGCCTGTACGACGGCGAGCACCACGACGCCCGCCTGCTCCCGGCCGGCTGGTCGGAGCCCGGCTTCGACGACTCCTCCTGGCTGCCCGCCGACGTGCTCCCCCACGACGCCGCCCGGCTCGTCGCCCCCACCGGCCCGCCCATCCGCAGGACCGAGACGCTGCGCCCGGCCGCGATCCTGACCGGCCCGTCCGGGGAGACCATCCTCGACTTCGGCCAGAACCTCGCCGGCCGCCTGCGCGTGCGCGTCCAGGGCCCCGCCGGGCACACGATCACCCTGCGCCACGCCGAGGTCCTGGAGGACGGCGCGCTCGCGGTGCGGCCGCTGCGCGGCGCCGCCGCGCTCGACCGGTACACGCTGCGCGGCGACGGCCCTGAGACGTACGAGCCGCGCTTCACCACGCACGGCTTCCGCTACGCCCAGATCGACGACTGGCCGGGCGAGCTGGACCCCGGCGACGTCGAGGCGGTCGTCTGCCACACCGACATGCGCGCCATCGGCGACTTCGCGTGCTCCGACCCGCTGCTCAACCGGCTGCACGACAACGTGCGGTGGAGCATGCGCGGCAACTACGTCGGCCTGCCCACCGACTGCCCGCAGCGCGACGAGCGGCTCGGCTGGACCGGCGACATCCAGGTCTTCGCCCCTGCCGCCGCGTTCCTCTACGCCTGCGCGGGGCCGCTGACGTCGTGGCTCGCCGACCTGGCGGCCGACCAGTCGGAAGCGGGCACCGTGCCGCACTACGTGCCGTGGGTGGAGCTGAAGCCCGGCCTCACGCCCGCCGCCGCCTGGGGCGACGCGGCCGTGCTCGTCCCATGGGTGCTCTACGAGCGCACCGGCGACCTGGGCGTGCTGGCCGCCCAGTACGCGAGCATGACCGCGTGGGTGGACCAGATCGCCACCCTCACCCACGACCATCTGTGGGACGAGGGCTTCCAGTTCGGCGACTGGCTCGACCCCGCCGCTCCCCCGGACCACCCCGGCCGGGCCCGTACCGACCACGCGCTCGTCGCCACCGCCTGCCACGCCTGGTCGGCCCGCGTCCTCGCCCGCGCGGCGGAGCTGCTCGGCCACGCCGGCGACGCCGCCCGCTACACCGCCCTCGCCGACGAGGTGCGGGCGGCCTTCCGCCGCGAGTTCGTCACCCCGTCGGGCCGGCTGGCCTGCGACACCCAGACCGCCTACGCCCTCGCCCTGCACCTGGACCTGCTCGACGGGCCCGGGCAGCGCGAACGGGCCGGGCGGCGGCTGGTCGAGCTGGTCGCCGCCGACGGCCACCGCATCGGCACCGGCTTCGTCGGCACCCCGCTCGTCTGCGACGCCCTGTGCTCCGTCGGCGCCTACGACACGGCCTATGCCCTGCTGACGCAGCGCGAGTGCCCGTCGTGGCTGTATCCGGTGACCATGGGCGCCACCACCGTCTGGGAACGCTGGGACAGCATGCTTCCCGACGGCCGCGTCAACCCGGGCGAGATGACCTCCTTCAACCACTACGCCCTGGGCGCGGTGGCCGATTTCCTGCACCGCACGGTGGCCGGCCTGGCCCCGGCCGAGCCCGGCTACCGGCGCCTGCGCGTCGCGCCGCGTCCCGGGGGCGGGCTGACGCACGCCTCGGCCCGGCTCGACACGCCGTACGGGCCGGCCGCGGTCTCCTGGACCTTGGACGGCGGCACGCTGACGGTCACGGCCACCGTGCCGCCGGGCACGTCGGCGCTGGTGGAGCTGCCGGGGGCGGAACCGCGGGAGGTGGGGGCGGGCACCCACACGTTCGTGGGCTGACGGCCCGGCGTCAGGCGCGGTGGTACTGGGCGGGGGCGGCGACCTCGCCGCCGAGCTCCCCGGCGGCGCGGCGGGCCCAGTACGGGTCGCGCAGGAGCTCGCGGCCGAGCAGCACCGCGTCCGCCCGGCCCGAGGCGACGATCTCCTCGGCCTGGGCGGGCTCGGTGATCAGCCCGACCGCCGCCACGGGCATGCCGACCTCGTCGCGGACCCGCTGGGCGAAGGGCACCTGGTAGCCGGGGCCGGTCACCACCTTGGCGCCGGGGGCGTTGCCGCCGCTGGAGACGTCCAGCAGGTCGACGCCGCGGGCGTGAAGGTGCTTGGCGAAGCGTACGGTGTCGTCGGCCGTCCAGCCGTCGCGCCCGTCCTCGGGGTTCTCGGTGAGCCAGTCGGTGGCGGAGACGCGGAAGACCACGGGCAGGTCCTCGGGCCACACCGCGCGGACGGCGTCCACGACCTCCAGGGCGAGGCGGATCCGGTTCTCGAACGAGCCGCCGTACCCGTCGGTGCGGTGGTTGCTGTGCGGGGAGAGGAACTCGTGGATGAGGTAGCCGTGGGCGCCGTGGATCTCGGCGACCTCGAACCCGGCCGCGAGCGCCCGCCGGGCGGCCTCGGCGAACTGCCCGACGACCGCGCCGATGCCGTCCGCGGTGAGTTTGCGCGGCGTCGCCGACTCCGGGCCGAAGGGGACGGCGCTGGGGCCGATCGGGGTCCAGGCGTGCGGCTCGCCGGGCTTGAGCGGGCGGCCCTGGTCGACCCAGGTGCGTTCGGTGGACGCCTTGCGCCCGGCGTGGGCGAGCTGGATGGCCGGGACCGAGCCCTGCGTCTTCAGGAACGCGGTGATGCGGCGGAAGGCGTCCACCTGAAAATCGTTCCAGATGCCGAGGTCGTAGGGTGAGATGCGGCCTTCAGGGCTGACGGCGGTGGCCTCGGTCATGACCAGCCCGGTGCCGCCGGAGGCGCGGGCGCCCAGGTGGACGAGGTGCCAGTCGGTGGGCGCGCCGGCCGTCTCCCCCTCGGGCGCGGCACTGTACTGGCACATCGGGGCCATCCAGATCCGGTTGGGGATGGTCAGCGCCCTGAGGTCGTAAGGGGTGAACAGGGAGGCCACGGAGATGCTCCTCGTCTGAAGCCAGTTGTCATTTACTTGCACACGCCTTCTATTTATATCTGCGACTAGCCGCGCACGCAATTTCCCCCGCTCGTGGCCGGAAAAGCGCGAGTCGCTATCTTGGCCCTGTGATCCGCGCTGTGGTGCTCGATGTCGACGACACGCTCTGCCTCACCGAGGCCGCCTGCTTCGAACTGGAGAACGACGTGCTCGCCCGCCTCAGCCGGGAGCCGATGTCCCGGGACGCCCACGTGGCCACGTGGGGGCAGCCTCTGCTCCAGGCGATGCCGCAGCGCTCGCCCGGCCTCGACCTCGACGCCTTCGCCGCCGTCTATCCGCAGGTGCTCAGGCAGTACGTGGCGGCCGGCCGGCTGGACGTCGTCGCGCCGGAGAACCTCAGGGCCCTCGACGAGCTCGCCGCCGCCGGCCGCGCCCTCATGCTGCTGACCTCGCGCACCGAGGCGGAGATGGAGCACCTGATGGCGCCCGGCCACGCGCTGGCCGGGCGGATCGCCGCCGTCTACCACGCCGGCAACGTCCGCTTCGGCAAGCCCGACGCCCGCGCCTTCGACGAACTGCTGGCCGCCACCGGCCTGGACCCCCGCCAGTGCCTGTACGTGGGCGACTCCCCCGGCGACGCCCAGGCCGCCAACGGCGCGGGCCTGCGCTTCGCCGCCTGCATGCAGAGCGGCCTGCGCCGGCGCGCGGACTTCGGCCCGCACCGCGTGGACGCCTTCATCGACGCCTTCCCCGAGGTGGTGAACGCGGTCGCCCTCCTGGAAGACGGCTGCGATCATCGTACGGATGGAGGAGAACTGCGTCTTCTGCGAGATCACCGCTGACCGCGCTCCCGCCTACCGGGTGCTGGAGGACGAGCACGCGGTGGCGTTCCTGACCATCGCCCCCGCCGCCCCCGGCCACACGCTGGTCGTACCGCGCGAGCACGCCCGGGACCTGTGGGACCTGCCGGAGGCCGCCTTCACCGAAGTGGCCCGGCTGGCGCATCGCGTGAGCGCCCTGCTGCGGGTGGCGCTGGCCCCGGACGGGATGTCCGTCACGCACGCCACCGGGCAGGCGGCGGGGCAGGAGGTCTTCCACTTCCACGCCCACGTCGTCCCGCGATGGCACGGCGACGACGCCCGGGTGATGTGGAACTGCCGCCGCGCTTCGCCGCGAGAGCTGCGGGAGGTGCTGGAACGGGTCGGCGCGGCGCGGGGCCGCTAGCGCTCGGGGCGCTCCGGGTTGCACTGTGCAACTTTTGCATATTGCTATGAACGAGGCTCATCTCTCCCACGTATCTCTTGGTGACCAGCGCCGCAGGACGGCCCCATCCCCGACTCCCGGAAGAGGTGGCGGTGCATGCGAATCCGCCGAAGCCGTCGCGTAACCATCGTCTGTGGTCTCGGCCTGCTCTGCTCGACGAGCGCCTGCGCCACCTACACGCCGACGCCCGTCTCGGACGTGGCCGCCATCAGCACCGCCACCGCCGGCATCACCGCGGAGCCTGACGACCCGGCCTCCTCTCCCGCCGAGAACGCCGAGAACGCCGAGGAGGAGAAGCAGGCCGCGACCCGGCAGACGGAATGGGGTCCCCTGTCGGAGGCCGACCAGGAGCTCGTCCGCAAGGTGCGGCTGGCCAGCCTGTGGGAGATGCCCATCGCGCAGGACGCGGTGCAGCGGGCCAGTATCACCAAGGTCCGCGAGGCGAGCAAGACGATCGCGTCCCAGCACCACACCCTCGACCGCCAGGTACGGGAGGTGGCCGCGAAGCTGGAGATCAAGCTGCCGGTGAAGCCCACGACGCAGCAGCAGTCCTGGATGTCCGACATTTCCAGCAAGTCGGGGGCGCAGTACGACGCCACGTACGTCAAATGGCTGCGTCTGGCCCACGGCCAGATCTTCGGCCTGATCGGCGCGGTCCGCGGCAGCACCCAGAACACGCTGATCCGCCGCTTCGCCGAGCAGTGCAACAGCGCGGTGCTCAACCACCAGCGCCTGCTGGAGAGCACCGGCCTGACCACCCCGGCGAGCTTCCCCTCCCCGCCCGCCACCTGACGCGGCTACCGCTGCAGCCGCACCTCGGCGTCAGCGGGATTCTCGCAGGAACGGGACTGCGCGTCGGCGCAGACGTATTCCCCCGACGACAGCATCAGCACGATGCCCATCATGAAGACGGCACAGGTCAGCAGCATCAGCATGAGCCACACCTGGAGAGCGCCGTCCCGCCCGTGAGGCCCCCGCCTGCGCGCGGAGGATCCGGACAGCAACGCGTCGAGTTCGGGATCCTCCCTCGACAGGCGCGCGTCCATCTCCTCGAGTGCGCGGCTTTCCTCTCCGGAAAGGCCCATGTCTCACATCCCTCGGCGGCCGGTGACTGACCATTCTCAACCGCACTCAGCATGACGCATGAAACGAACCTTGCACACTGCAATAAAGCTGTGATCCTCGGCGCGGGTCAGGCGTGCTCCCAGACGTACTCGGCGACCTGGGCATGGGTGGCGTACCAGACGCCGTCGTGCGCGGAGATGTGCTCGACCAGCTCGCTCAGCGCGGCCATCCGGGAGCGGTGACCGATGACGTGCGGGTGCATGGTGAGCTGGAACAGGCCGCCCTCTTCGAAGGCGGCGTCGAACTCGTCGCGCCAGATCCCGGCCAGCTGCCGGGGCGGCGTGTGCGGCCGGCTCCCCGGTTGACGGTCCATCGTCAGGTACGGCGCGTCGTCCCTGATCCACTCGACCGGGATCTCCACCACGCCGGTCGGCTCACCCTCGGCCAGCAGCTCGTACGGCTCGTCGTCGGCCATGAGCGAGGAGTCGTAGCGCAGGCCCAGCTCGCGGGTGATGGCGAGGGTGTGGTCGGAGAAGTCCCACGACGGGGTGCGCAGGCCCACGGGGCGAGTGCCGGAGAGCCGTTCCAGGGTGTCGGCGGCGCGCAAGGCCAGCTCGCGCTCGTCGGCCGGGGTGAGCAGCAGGTTGCGTTCGTGGATCCAGCCGTGCAGGGCGACCTCGTGGCCGGCGGCGACGTAGTCGCGCACTTCGCCGGGGTGCAGCAGTGCCGAGACGGCCGGCACGAAGAACGAGGCGGGGATGCGGTGGCGTTCCAGCAGGCGCAGGATGCGCGGGGCGGCGGCGCGGGAGCCGTATTCGCCCTGGGAGAGCCGGCCCGGCCGGGTCTCGCCGTCGCGCAGGGGGAGCGTCTCATGGTCGGAGTCGAAGGAGAGGGCCACGGCGACGCGGGCGCCGCCGGGCCAGGTGCGGGGGCGCAGGCTCCGGCCGGCCCGCACCCGCTCGACGTGGCCGCGCCAGGTGGGCTCGTCCCACTGCCAGGGCTGCTGTCCGGTCATGACGGGGTCTCCGTTCGTGGGGGGGCTCAGGCGCGTTCGAGCATCGTGAGCTGGAGGGTGACGTCGTCGGGGCCGACGATGACGATATCCCCATAAATCCGGCGAACTTCACCAAAGGGGACGGGTGCTGCATCCGTGCGGGATCCACCTGGCACGCCCTTCTCCTGCCGATCACCCCCGTCACGCTTTTCCGGAATTCAGGTCGGCGTTGTGCCGCGTGCCGGCCCTCGGCCACCGGTAAAAGCGAATTGTCGCCGCCGACTTTCCAGCGGCGGACAGTAGCGCGCCCTTCGAGCAGGGAACAACGAGCTGGTCAAGCCAGGCCGGGCACCACCTCCCGCCATGAAGGACGCCATTTCGCGTGGCATTCTTTCCACGCGACATCACGACGGAAATGGCGGCTCCAGTCCCCCGAATTGCGGAAAGCCCTCTCCTGACCGCGAATTCGCCTCGAACTACAATCGCTGGCGTGAGAAGGAACCTGCCCCGCCGGTGGGCGTGCCTCGTCCTGGGCGGGGCGCTGCTGATGCCGTACATGATGGTCGGGGTGCTGCTCTCGGGCCTGGTGCACGGCCGGCCGGCCGACGTGCTGCTGCCCCTTGAGGTGGGCGTGTTCGTCGCGATGCTGCCCGTGGTGGCCGTGACCGGGCTGTTCCTGCCGGTGCGGGCGCTGGAGCTCAACGCGGCGCAGGGCCTGCTCGGGGCGCGGGTGGAGACGCCGCCGCGGCAGGCGGGCAGGTCCTGGCAGGAACGGCGGCGCACCGCCGCCTGGTTCACGCTGCACCTGGGCGTCGGGGGCGTGGTCAGCGGCTGCACGCTGGCGATCGTGCCGTTCACGATGTTCACGCTCGTGCTGCCGTTCACCGGGGGAACGAGGATGCTCGGCATGGACGTCGGCCCCGGCTGGCCCGCCGTGGGCTGGGCGCTGGCCGGGCTGGCGCTGCTGGCGGCGCTGGTCGTCCTCGCGGCGGGCGCGGGTGAGCTGCTGGCCAGGCTGGCGCCCGTACTGCTCGGCCCCACCCCCGCCGAACGGCTGGCCGCCGCCGAGGAGCGGGCCAGGACGCTGGCCGAGCGCAACCGGCTGGCCCGCGAGCTGCACGACTCGGTGGGGCACGCGCTCAGCGTCGTCACCTTGCAGGCCGCCGCCGCGGGAAAGGTGCTCGACCGCGACCCCGGCACGGCCAGGACCGCGCTGGCCGCGATCGAGCACTCGGCCCGCGCCGCCCTGGAGGACTTGGACCACGTCCTCGGCGTCCTGCGTCACGAGGCGCTGGGCGAGGGCGCGCTTGACGGGGAGGCGGGCCGGCGCGGGCCGCAGGCGACGCTGGCCGATCTCGGCGCGCTCGTGGACGCCTCGGGGGCCGAGGTGCGCCAGGACGTGGGCGATCTGTCGGGAGTGCCGGCCATGGTGTCGCGGGAGGCGTACCGGATCCTGCAAGAAGCCCTGACCAACGCGATCAGGCACGGCCACGGCCCCGTGCGCCTGACCGCCGCCGTCGAGGACGGCAAGCTGTGCCTGGAGGTCGCCAACGACGGCCGCCGCGCCGGCACGTCCCTGACCGGAGGCAGAGGCGTGGCGGGCATGCGCGAGCGAGTACGGCTGCTGCGCGGCGACCTCCAGGCGGGCCCCACGGAAGGCGGATGGCAGGTCACCGCCCGCCTCCCGCTACGGTCGAGCGCATGACACTCAGAGTCGTGATCGCCGACGACGAGGCCCTCATCCGGGCCGGTCTGCGCGTCATCCTCGACGCCGAGCCGGACCTCACCGTGGTCGGCGAGGCCGCCGACGGCGCCGCGGTGGTGCCCGTGGTCCGCCGCGAGCGACCCGACGTCGTCCTCATGGACGTGCGCATGCCCGCCCTCGACGGCATCCGCGCCACCGAACGGCTGATGGCGCTCGACGAGCCGCCCAAGGTGCTGGTGGTGACCACGTTCGAGAACGACGATCACGTCTACGACGCGCTGCTGGCCGGCGCCAGCGGCTTCCTGCTCAAACGCACGCGACCGGACGACCTGGTCCAGGCCGTACGACTGGTCGCGTCGGGCGAGTCGCTGCTGTTCCCCGCCGCGATCAGGCGGCTGGCGGGCCGCCGCGCCCCGAGCCGATCCCCCGGCCGCGCGCCCGGCATCGACCGGCTGACCGGCCGCGAGGGCGACGTGCTGCGCCTGATGGCCAAGGGCCTGTCCAACCACGAGATCGCGACGGACCTGGTCGTCAGCCAGGAGACGGTCAAGACGCACGTGGGCAACGTGCTGGCCAAACTGGGCGCCCGCGACCGCACGCAGGCCGTGATCGCCGCCTACGAGTCGGGCTTCGTCTCCCCGTCCGAGCAGGGGTGACGCGTCCGGTCAGGGACGGATGCCGCCGCGCCGCATGAGCTCGGCGACGGGCAGGACGGTCGCCTCCGCCGCGCTCAGCCCGGTGGCGGCCAGCGCCCGGTCCACCAGGTTCAGGCCCACCGCATATCCCGACATGTCGGGAATGCCGCGCGGTTCCTGCCCGAAGCGCCGCATGGCGCTGTCACCCAGCACGTACGCCGACGTGTGCTGCATCCCGGCCAGATCGAAGTCCGCCATGATCAGCTCGTACGCCCGGTCGAACTCCTCCCCCGTCACCATCGACGACCACGGCCCCATCGCCTCGGCCCCCGACAGTTCCCTGACGAACGCCTCGGCCAGCCCCTCGGCCACCACGTGCTCGCCGACGGTCACCGTGGCCGGGTTCCACTCGACGTTGGTGTAGCGCACGTTGTGGTGGAACTCGTGCACCGCCAGGTGGCAGATCCGCCCGAGCACCTCCTCCGACGGCCAGGCCAGCAGGTAGAGCCAGCCGGGCGCGCCACCCATGCCGTAGTAGCCGCCGGCCGTCGTCATCAGGTGCTCGTTGTCCGGGTTGCCCATCATGAACATGATCTGCAGCGAGTCGGCCTGCTTGGCCGCGTGCAGCCGCTCGGAGGCCCGTTCCAGCTCCCGGCGCACCTGCCCGAGCACGTCGGTCTCGATCATGCGCCGGACGGCGGGCAGGTAGCGCGGGTCGTCGGTGTCGACCAGGAAGCCGCCACCCTGCTGGTGGATGTCGACGATGTCGCCGGGCATCGGGATCACCTCGCGGATGGGCGCCAGCACCTCCCGCAGCAGGCCGGGCCGCCGCTCCAGCGGCTGCTCCAGCAGCTCGGCCATCGCCGTCAGCGTGTCGTGAACGATGAATTCCATGCCGGCGACGCTAAAGCCTCACGTTACGTGAGACTCAAACCCATTAACCGAGCCGTCACAGCGGCGCCTCGTCCCCCGGATCCTCCCCGGGCGAACGGCCAGGCGTGCTCGGCCCGCTCTGGCTCGGCGAGGGCGACTGCGACGGCGAGGGCTGCGGCATCGGCGTCTCCGGCGTCGGCGGCGGCGTCGGCACGAACACCGTGGGCGGCAACTGCCTCGGCTGCGGCTCGCTGTCGCGCCGCCCGAACAGCATCACCAGCAGGATGGCCGTCACCAGCAGGAGCAGCAGCACCAGGGTCAGCGCCGCCAGCAGCACCCGCTTGCGCGTCTCGGTCAGCGGCCGCGGCGGGCGCCCGGGACCGGGCAGCGCGGGCGCGCGGTCGGTCAGCCAGTACGGGACGAAGTCGGGCCCATGGGCCGCCCCGATGAACGTCCCGCCCACCATGACCGGCTCAAGGAACCACTCGGCCCCCGGCTGCCCCGGCGCGTAAGGCACCGCCACCCACGGCGCCCGCCCGCCCTCATAGGCCAGCACCTCCGGCGCGCCGTCCAGCACCGCGCCCCGCGAGCGCCCAGGACGCCCCAGCCGGCCGCGCAGCCCGGAACGCTCCCGCCCGCCGGCCTCCCTGATCGCGGTGACGAACCGGTCGCGCGCCGCGGCGTCGTACGCGGCCCCCCTGGTCAGCACGGCCAGCGACACGGCACGCCCGTCGGGCGACTGCGCCAGGTAGACGAACCCGGCGGGAGCCGCGTGCAGGCGCGCCTGCACCACGTAGGGACCGAGCCCGGGCGGATCACCGTACTGCAGGGGACTTGCCACGTTTGCCATGAAAGCACAGACGTGGCGTCGTGCACGTTTGCGGCGCGTTTGGTGGAATGGCGTCATGAGCGTCGCCGAAGAGTTGCCAGGCGGAAACGACGCGGCACTGCTGCGTCAGAGTCTCGACGAGGTCCGGCGTGTCATCGTCGGACAGGACCACATGGTCGAAAGACTCGTCGTGGCCCTGCTCGCGCGCGGGCACTGCCTGCTCGAAGGGGTGCCGGGCGTCGCCAAGACGCTCGCCGCCTCCACCCTGGCCACCGTCGTGGGCGGCACGTTCGCCCGGATCCAGTTCACCCCCGACCTCGTGCCGAGCGACATCGTCGGCACCCGCGTCTTCCACCCCTCCAACGAGAAGTTCGATGTCGAGCTCGGCCCCGTGTTCGTCAACTTCCTGCTGGCCGACGAGATCAACCGCGCCCCCGCCAAGGTCCAGTCGGCGCTGCTGGAGGTGATGGCCGAGCGCCAGGTCACCCTGGCCGGCGTCACCCACCCGCTGCCCAGGCCGTTCATCGTGCTGGCCACCCAGAACCCGATCGAGTCCGAGGGCGTCTACCCCCTGCCCGAGGTGCAGCGCGACCGGTTCCTGTTCCGGGTGCGGGTGCCGCATCCCAGCGCCCACGAGGAGCTGGAGATCCTGCACCGCATGAGCGTCACCCCGCCGGTCCCCGAGCGGGTGCTCGACCCCGCCCGGCTGCTGGCGCTGCAGCAGGCGGCCGAGCAGGTCTCGGTGCACCAGCTCGTCGCCGACTACGTCGTGCGGCTGGTCATGTCCACCCGGGCCCCCGCCGAGTACGGGCTGGCCGACCTCACCGAGACCATCGAGATCGGCGTCAGCCCCCGCGCCACCCTGGGCCTGGTCTCGGCCGGGCGGGCCCTGGCCCTGCTGCGCGGCCGCGACTACCTGCTGCCCGACGACGTACGCGACGTCGCCGTGGACGTCATGTCCCACCGGCTCATGCTCACCTTCGACGCCCTGGCCGACGGCGTCGACCCCGAGCAGGTCGTCAAGCAGATCCTGCACGCCGTACCCCCGCCCCTCGTCGTCTGGAACCAGAACCGTTGACCACCACCGCTGAGCAAGCCCTGCGGCGGCTCGAACTGACCGTCACCCGCCGCCTCGACGGGCTGCTGCACGGCGCCCACCAGGGGCTGCTGCCCGGCACCGGCAGCGAGGCCGGCGACAGCCGCGTCTACGTGCCCGGCGAGGACGACGTGCGCCGCATGGACTGGGCGGTCACCGCCCGCACCACCATCCCCCACGTGCGCGACCTCATCGCCGACCGCGAGCTGGAGACCTGGGCGCTGGCCGACCTGTCCCCCAGCATGGACTTCGGCACCGCCGACAGCGACAAGCGCGACCTGGTCGTGGCCGCCGTCGGCGCGCTCGGGTTCCTGTCCAGCCGGATGGGCGACCGCTTCGGCGCGCTCGTCCTGCACGACGAGTACGTGCACCGCATGCCCGCCCGCACCGGCCGCCCCGCCCTGTACGGGCTGCTGCACTCCCTCATGGACGCCCCCAGAGGCCGGATCGTCGAGGACCCGCCCGACCTGGCCGAGGGCATCGAGGTGCTGTCGGCCACCCGCAGGCGGCGCGGCATGCGGGTGATCGTCTCCGACTTCCTCGACGCGCAGCCCGACCTCGACCCCGACGCCGAACGGCCGTGGGAGCGCCCCATCAGACGGCTCGCGGCCCGCCACCAGGTGCTGGCGGTCGAGATCATCGACCCGCGCGAGCTGGAGCTGCCCGACGTCGGCCGGGTCGCGTTCGCCGACCCCGAGACCGGGAAAGTACGCGAAGTGCACCTCTCGCCAAAAATCCGGCACGCGTACGCGGAGGCGGCCGCCCTCCAGCGCGAGGGCACCCGCCTGGCCCTGCGCCGCGCCGGCATCGCCCACCTCGTCCTGCGCACCGACCGCGACTGGGTGTTCGACTTCGCGCAGTTCGTGCTCCGCCAGCGGCGCACGAGCCACCTAGCCCACCGGAGGCCCTCCGCATGACATTCCTCGCCGCGGGCTGGTTGTGGCTGTTCGTCCTGGTGCTGCTGCTGGCGGCCGGCTACGTCCTGTCGATGTTCGCCCGCCGCCGCTACACCGTGCGCTTCACCAACCTGGCCCTGCTCGACCTCGTCGCCCCCGCGGGCCCCGGCTGGCGCCGCCACGTCGCCCCCGGCCTGTTCCTGCTCATGATGTCGCTGCTCGTCGTCGGCGCCGCCAAGCCCGCCGACGAGGTACGCGTCCCCCGCGACCGCGCCACCATCATGATCGCCCTCGACGTGTCCCTGTCCATGGACGCCGACGACGTCCAGCCCGACCGCATCAGCGCCGCCAAGGCCGCCGCCCAGGCGTTCGCCAAGGAGCTGCCCGACCGCTTCAACGTGGGCGTCGTCTCCTTCGCCCGCTCGGCCAACGTCGTCATCTCCCCCACCACCGACCACCAGGCCGTGGTGACCGCCATCGGCAACCTCACCACCCGCCCCGGCACCGCGATCGGCGAGGCCGTCTTCAACGCGCTCGACTCGCTGCGCTCCTTCGACCAGCAGGCCGCCACGGACCCGCCGCCGGCCGCCATCGTGCTGCTGTCCGACGGCGACAACACCTCGGGGCGGTCGGTCAACGAGGCCATCGAGGCCGCCCAGCAGGCCCGCGTACCGGTCTCCACGATCGCGTACGGCACCCAGGAGGGCACCGTCTCCATCGACGGCAGGCCCGTGAACGTCCCGGTCAACAAGCAGACCCTGCAGTCACTGTCCGACGGCACCAGCGGCCGCGCCTACACCGCCGAGTCCGGCAGCGAGCTGCGCGAGGTCTACGAGCAGATCGGCACCTCGCTCGGCTACAAGCTGGTCAACCAGGAGATCACGCAGTGGTTCATCGTGGCCGCGATCCTGGCCGGAGTGCTGGTGGCGGGCGCCGCGGTCCTGTTCGGTTCACGGATCCCGTAACGTTTGGCGACGTGGCGCACTACTTCTCCGAGGAGCCGGGAGCGGCGAGCAGGCCGGGGCGGGTCGATCTCGTCCTGCCCGACCTGCATCTGCGGCTGGAGACCGACAGCGGCGTGTTCTCGCCGGAACGGGTCGACGTCGGCACCCGCGCGCTGCTGGAGAGCGTGCCGCCGCCGCCCCAGGAGGGCGACCTGCTCGACCTGGGCTGCGGCTACGGGCCGATCGCGCTCACCATGGCCTCCCGGGCGCCGGAGGCGAGCGTGTGGGCCGTGGACGTGAACCGGCGTAGCCTGGAGCTGACCGAGCGGAACGCCAAGGCCGCCGGCCTTTACAAAGTAAGATCGATGCACGCCGACGACATGCCGGACGACGTGCGGTTCCGGGCCATCTGGTCCAACCCCGCGATCCGCATCGGCAAGCCGGCCCTGCACGAGATGCTCACCAGGTGGCTGACCCGGCTGACGCCCGACGGCGTGGCCTACCTGGTCGTCCAGAAACACCTCGGCTCCGACTCCCTGCAGCGCTGGCTCGGCGAGCAGGGGTGGCAGGCCTCACGCGAGGCCAGCCGGGCCGCCTACCGGATACTGAAGGTGACCCGTTGAGAAGGCAACTGCGCCCCACCGACGTCAAGCGGCTCAACCGCACCTGGCGCAGGAACACCGGCAACCGCCTCGGCCTCATCGTCGAGTCGGTCACCGGCCCGTTCAACGTCGGCTCGATCTTCCGCAGCGCCGCCGCGTTCGGCGTGAACGAGATCTGGCTGGCGGGCAACGCCACCCCGCCCACCAACCCCAAGGCGGGCAAGACCGCGCTCGGCACCGAGCGCCTGGTCACCTGGCACGAGGCGGTGCCGGCCACCGAGGCGGTCAAGGCCGCCAGGGAAGAGGGCTACACCGTGCTGGCCATCGAGCTGACCGCGGAGGCGAGGCCGCTGCACCGGGCCGACCTCGACCGCGACGTGTGCCTGGTGGTCGGCAGCGAGGACCACGGCTGCTCCCCCGCCCTGCTCGACGCCGTCGACGGCGCCTGCTACATCCCGCAGGTCGGCCGGGTGGGGTCGTTCAACGTGGCGGTGGCAGCGGCCATCGCGCTGGCCGAGGCGCGCCGCCAGGAGTGGCAGAATCTCCCCGATTCGTAACCTCACCGTTCATCAGGGAAGGGCATACTTCCAGTCGTGCTGAGCCGCCGATTCGCCTTCCTCGACCATCCAGGGCCGCTGGCCTTCGCCCACCGCGGCGGAGCGGCGGAAGGCGCGGAGAACTCCGCCGCCGCCTTCGAGCGGGCGGTCGCGCTCGGTTACACCCATCTGGAGACCGACGCGCACGCCACCGCCGACGGCGTGCTCGTGGCCTTCCACGACCACACGCTCGACCGCGTGACCGACGGGCGTGGCCGCATCTCCGAGCTGCCCTACCAGGCGGTCAGGAGAGCCCGCATCGGCGGGGTGCACGAGATCCCGCTGCTGGAGGACCTGCTCGGCACCTGGCCGGAGATCCGGTTCAACATCGACGTCAAGGAGGCGGCCGCCATCGCCCCGCTGGCCGAGGCGATCAGGCGGACCAACGCCTACGACCGGATCTGCCTGACCTCGTTCTCCGACGAGCGCCTCGCGCTGGCCAGGGCGGCGCTGGGCAGGGAGGTGTGCTCGGCGCTCGGCCCGCGCGGCGTGGCCGCTCTGCGGGCCGCCGCCGCCACCTCCGGCTATGGCCGCCTGCTGGCCCGCCTGTCGCGCGCCGGAGTGCCGTGCGCGCAGGTGCCGGTGGGCTTCCGCGGGCTGCGGGTCACCACCCGGCGCCTGATCAGCACGGCGCACGCCATCGGCATGCAGGTGCACGTGTGGACCGTCAACGACCCCGCCCGCATGGAGCACCTGCTCGACCTGGGCGTGGACGGCATCATGACCGACAACGTCACCGGCCTGCGCGGCGTGCTCGAACGGCGCGGCCAGTGGCATCCCGGCAGCATGGCCGCCTGAGAGAGTCCCCTTCCCCCGGCCCCCGGCCGCCCGCATAGGAGCCACACGACATCATGCCCGTACCCGCACCCCCCGCGGACCTCGACGACTCCCCGGCGGCCCGCCGGCGTGAGCAGCGCGGCTGGTACCTCTACGACTGGGCCAACTCCGCCTTCTACACCACGATCATCTCGGTCTTCCTCGGCCCCTACCTGATCCCGGTCGCCAAGACCGCCGCCTGCGCCAAGGACTTCCCCGGCGTGGCCGCCGCGACCTGCGTCGACACCTTCGACCAGCTCGTGGCGGACAATCCGGGCCTGGGGTACGTCGACGTGCTGGGCGCCGACATCCGGCCGGCCGCGTACTTCGGGCTGATCACCACGGTCGCGGTGTTCCTGCAGATCGTGTTCCTGCCCATCGTGGGCGCGCTGGCCGACCACACCGGCCGCAAGCGGGAGATGCTCGGCGTCTTCGCCTACCTCGGCGCGCTGGCCGCGATGTCGCTGTTCTTCGTCGAGGGCGACCGCTACCTGCTGGGCGGGGTGCTGTTCATCCTGGCCAACGTGGCCTACGGCGCCTCTGTCGTCGTCTACGACTCGTTCCTGCCGCAGATCTCCACCCCGGAGGAGCGGGACAGGGTGTCGTCGCGGGGCTGGGCGATCGGCTATCTGGGCGGCGGCCTGCTGCTGGCGCTCAACCTGGTGCTCTTCCTGCAGCACGAGAGCCTCGGCCTGACCCAGGGCATGGCGGTGCGGATCTGCATGATGTCGGCGGGCCTGTGGTGGGCCACGTTCACGATCTTCCCGCTGCTGCGGCTGCGCAACCGGCCGGTGCCCGCGCACGAGAGCACGGCGCTGCGCTCGGTCGGCGGCAGCTTCCGCCAGCTCGGCCGTACGCTGTCGGAGCTGCGCCGCTATCCGCTGACGCTGCTGTTCCTGGTCGCGTACCTGGTCTACAACGACGGCGTGCAGACGGTCATCGGCAACAGCGCCGCCTTCGCCTCCGAGGCGCTCAAACTGGACCAGACGGTGCAGATCACGGCGATCCTCATGGTGCAGTTCGTGGCGTTCTTCGGGGCGCTGCTGCTCGGGTGGTTGGCGCGCGGCATCGGGACGAAGCGCACCGTTCTGGCCAGCCTGGTGGTGTGGACGGCGATCGTGGCGATGGCCATGTTCGTGGCCGAGGGGCAGGCGCTGCAGTTCTACCTGATGGCGTTCGCGATCGCGATCGTGCTGGGGGGCACGCAGGCGCTGTCGCGCTCGCTGTTCTCGCAGGTGATCCCCAAGGGGCGGGAGGCCGAATACTTCAGTCTGCTGCAGATCAGTGACAAGGGGTCGGCGTTCATCGGCTCGCTCACGATCACGATCACGCTGCAGCTCACGAACAGTTACCGGATCGCCATCCTGTCGATGGTCATCTTCTTCGTGCTCGGGTTCGTGCTGCTGGCCATGACGAACCTGCCGAAGGCCATCCGGGCGGCGGGCAACGAGGTGCCGGGGCGGGTCTGACCTGGTGTCCCGGGCCGGCTGAGCCGCGTCCCGAGCGCCCGGCCGGCCTCAGCCGGGCGGGCACTTGTCGGCCTGGGCACTGTCGACCTGGGCTGTCGACCTGGGCTCAGTCGGTGGCTTCGCCGGCCTCGGCGGCTTCGGCGGTTTTTGCGGTTTTTGTGGTTTCGGCGACTCCCGCGGACAGGAGCATCGTTCCCGGCCCTTGAGCCGCCCCTGGGCCGCGGACGGCCGTCACCGTGTCCGCCGTGGCCGCGCCCCCGCAGTGCGGGCACGTGACGACGGGCGTGAACTGCTCGCCGCAGTCGTGCACCAGCAGCGCGGGCGGCCCGCCGGGCGGGGTGGCCCACCGGTCGCCCCAGGCCATCAGCGTCATCAGCGCGGGCACGATGTCACGCCCGGCCCGCGACAGCACGTACTCGTGGCGCGGCGGGCGCTCCTGGTAGCGCCGCTTCTCCACCACCCCCGACGTCACCAGGTGCTCCAGGCGGCGGGTCAGCAGGTTGCGCGAGATCCCGAGGTCCTCCGCCAGGTCGTCGAACCGGCACAGGCCGAGGAACAGGTCACGCAGGATCAGCGGCGTCCACGGCTCGCCGACGACGCCGACGGCCTGGGCGATGGAGCAGTGCATCTCACCGAACCTGTTCATGACCCCAAGATAGTGGGTTGATAAAGTGAACCCATGACAGTTCACATTCAGGACTCACCGGCGCTGGCGTACCGGCGGGCCGGCGAGGAGCACGACCTCGACGCCCTGACGGCCACGCTCGCCGCCGACGTCGCCTTCCACTCCCCGCTCAGCGGCCGGGCCGCGTTCCGGGGCAGGGAGCAGGTGAACCGGCTGTTCTCCGTCGTCCTGGACACCGTCTCCGACCTCCGCTACCAGAGCGACATAGGCGACGAGCACACGCGGGCGGTGACGGCCACCGCGCGGGTCGGGCGCATGACGATGCACGAGACGGCCGTCCTGCGGTTCGACGAGGAGGGGCTGATCGAGGAGCTCACCATGTGGATCAGGCCGCTGCCCGCGCTCACCGCGATGATGGCCGCACTCGGCCCCGGCCTGGCCAGGGAGTCCGGCCGGCCCGGCCTGGCGCTGCTGGTCGGGGCCGCGGTCAAGCCGCTGGCCGCGATCACCCGCCTCGGCGACAGGACCCTCGTCCCACTGCTGACCCCACCTCGACAGGAACGGCCCTCCCACCTCGACAGGAACAGCTCTCCAGAACGAGAGCACCGCTCTTGACAGCGACGTTCCCTTGACGAGAGCATTGCTCTCATAGCAGAGCGACGCACCTTCAAGGGAGCACCGATGACCACCCCTCGGCTGACCGCCGCCGCCTACGCCTCCAGTGGGCTGCTCTTCCTCCTCTATCCGGCGATCCGCCCCTCCACCGACGACGCCGCCGCCATGGCCTCCACCGCGTGGGTGACCGGGCATGCGGCCGCGATGATCGGCTTCATCCTGCTCGGCCTGGGCGTGCTCGGGCTGCACCAGGTGCTCGGAGACCGGCTCTCGCTGCGGGCCGCCGTGGTGACGTGGATCGGGGCGGGCCTGACGCTGCCGTACTACGGGGCCGAGGACTTCGGGCTGAACGTCATCGCCCAGCGCTCCCTGCGCGACGGCGCGCCGGCGCTGATGGAACTGGCCGAGGAGTTCCGGTACGGGCCCGTCGCGGTCACCATGTTCGCCGTCGGGCTGGTGCTGCTCGGCGTCGGGACCGTCATGGCGGCGGTCTCGATCTGGCGCTCGGGTACGCTGCTGCGGTGGAGCGGCGTGCCGCTGGCGGCGGGGTTCGCGCTGTTCATCCCGCAGTTCTTCGGGCCTTACCCGCTGCGGGTCGTCCACGGCGCGCTCATCCTGGTGGGCGGGGTGTGGTTGGCGGCGGTCCTGTGGCGGTCGGGCTCGCTCGCGGGACGTCAGCGCGCCGGCGTCACCCGGACGTGAAGCACGCCGTCCGGCCGGGGGTCGGCGGTCATGCCGGCGCGGGCGAGCGCGGAGACACGGGCCCTCGTGCGGACCGGCCCGGCCGCGTACGCGTCGGCGCAGGTCACGACGCAGACACCGTCGTCCCCGCCGGCGACGGTGACGTCGTACGGCCCTCCCGCCGCCCGGTCGTTCCGCCTTCCCGCCGCCCGGTCGTGGCGCTCGCCCGCCAGCCGTACGCGGGCTCGTAGCGCATCGGGGTGCCCAGGTGGCACGCCTGGAAGTGCGGCGCCTCCAGATGGGCGACCTCGTCGGCGGCATCACCGCCGGCCGCGTAACGATCACCTGGGTAGCGCTCGGTCGCGTCACGGCCGGCCGCGTAAACCATTCGGCCGAACCGAAACCTCAGCCGGGACCCAGGCAGGACTGTGAGCCCGGAGCAGGGAGCGAAACGTCAGCCCAGGACCCCCGAGCGGGACCGGGAAGGGAACGTCAGCCCAGTCCCCAGAAGCTGAAAAATCAGAAAATCCGTGCCCAGGTCCGGATTTGTCACCTTCGGGAAGGACTGGCACGGCTCTCCCCGGTCAGCGGGTGAGTGAAGAGGTCCAGCAGAGGGCTTCGTCTCGCGACACAGTCGAGGCGCGCCCCTGGACGGACCCCTTCGGGCCGGGCGGCACGCCGTACAGGCAGGGACACGACACACCATGGCCGTCCAACCCCCCGCGCTTGAGTGCATGACCGCAGAAGAACTCCTCGACGAGCTGAACCGGCCGGACGTCGGCGCCCGGCGCCGCGCCCAGGTCCGCGAACGGCTGGTGGAGATGCACCAGTGGCTGGTCACCGAGGTCACCCGCCGCTACTCCGCCCGCGGCGAGCCGGTCGACGACCTGCGCCAGGCCGCCTACCTCGGCCTGGTCAAGGCCATCAACGGCTTCGACACGAGCCTCGGCCACGAGTTCCGCGGGTACGCGGCGATCACCGTGTCGGGCGAGGTCAAGCGGCACTTCAGAGACCGTACGTGGGCCATTCGGGTGCCGCGTCTGTTCCAGGAGCGCCGCGCCGAGCTCAAGCGAGCCACCGCCGACCTGACCCAGGAGTTGGGCCGCACACCGACCACGGCCGACCTGGCCACCAGAATGGAGCTGTCGCAGGAGGAGGTGCTGCGCAGCATGGACGCCTCGGCCGCGTACAGCACCCTGTCCCTGGACGCGCCGGTCGGCGACGACTCCGGCGGCGGCCGGGCCTGCCTGGGCGACCTCATCCCCGACCGCGACACCACGCTGGACACCGTGATCGACGCGGCGGCCGTCCGGCCGCTCGTCGCGGCCCTGCCCGATCGCGAACGCCACATCCTGCTGCTGCGCTTCTACGGCAACCTGACCCAGGCCGAGATCGCCGAGGAGTTCGGCATCTCCCAGATGCACGTCTCCCGCATCCTGCGCGGCGTGCTGACCGGGCTGCGCGAGTCGCTCAACACCGCCGACACCCGCCCGTCCCCCACCTCCTTCACCGCCGCCTGATCACACCGCCGCCACACGCACCGCCACCTGACCACGTAGCCGCCCCGCCGCCCGACCGCTCCGCCGCCACAACACCGCCGCCCGACCACATCGCCGCGTTACCGCATCGCCGCGTTACCGCATCGCCGCCCGAACGCTTCGCCCGCCGGGCGGGACGATGATCGCCCTCCTGTGATACCTTGGCCACCGCCGTGAGCCAGTGCGAACCGAGGAGGTGAGTCCCATCAACGCTGTGACATGCCGGGCCTCCCTCTCTCCCACGGCCTAGGGAGAGCCCGCGGGCATCCCGAAAGGCTTTCCACGTTCATGCGCATCAACTCCGAGACGTCGTCCGACGGCGTCCGCGAACAACTCTTCACCCTCGGCGACGTCCCCGGCGTGCTCTGGACGCCGGAAGGCGCCACGGGCCCCCGTCCCCTCATCGTGATGGGCCACGGCGGCGGCCAGCACAAGAAAACCCCCGGCGTCCTGACCCGCGCGCACCGCTTCGTCCGCGAGCGCGGCTTCGCGGTGGTCGCGGCCGACGTGCCCGGCCACGGCGACCGGCCGGTTGACCCGGAACTCGACCGCATCAATACCGAGAACCAGGCACGGGTGGCGGCCGGCGAGGACCTGGCCGCGCTGATCGCCGAGTTCCAGGCCCTCGTAGCCCGGCAGACCGTACCGGAATGGCAGGCCATGCTGGACGCGGTCCAGCACCTGGACCACGTCGGCCCCGGCCCGGCCGGCTACTGGGGCGTCTCACTCGGTTGCGGCCTCGGCGTCCCGTTCGTCGCCGCCGAACCCCGCATCCGCGCCGCAGTACTCGGACTCGGCGGAGCCGCTGCCACGGCCGAACTCGCGGCCCAGATCACCGTACCCGTGGAGTTCCTGGTGCAGTGGGACGACGAACGAGTACCACGGTCCCAGAGCCTGGCCCTGTTCGACGCTCTGGGCTCAGCCGAGAAGACCCTGCACGCCAACCCGGGCAAGCACGCGGACATCCTGCCGGCGTACGAACTGGACAGCACGCTGAGCTTCTTCACCCGCCACCTGACCTAACCGCCAGCCGAGACCTTGCCCGAGCGGTCCTCGCTCCGCTCGGGCAGTCCCGCCTCGGCGCAAAAGGTCATCACAATGGGGCGCTTCGCGCACGGAGCTCAGCCGCTACTCCCAGTCGAGCCAAGCCTCGACCCCGGGCACGTCCCACGAAATGTCTCGGCGTTCCATGACGATGTGCTGTGGTCGCGCAAGGGAGGGACGGTGACCGTTGATGGCCGTCCCTCCTGCACAGATCCGGGCGCGCGTAGCCGCAGACCGCAAGACCGTCACGCCACCCCGGCGAAGATCCACTTCGTGTTCCAGGCTTCCAGCATCCACGGAAGCACACGGCGCGCGGGCCGGAATCCGGCTGGAAGGCGCGCTGGTCCTCACCGATGTGGCGTTGCAGACCGATGGTCAGCCCGGCCGCGTCGAACACCTGGTGCACAGCGTCGGTGACGTGCTCGGCGTCGTCGGCGCTCAGCCGCACCGAGCCGAGCTGGTCGGCGAGCAGGCCGATGTGGGTGGCGAAGTGCCGGCAGGCCTTGACCAACGCGGTTACCGGGTCGGCTCCGTCATCTGGCTGAACACGCGGATCGAGCCCAGGACATTCCCATGCTGCGGACGTTCGTGGATGACAGCCAAGGGGATCTTGATTCCCGCGGATTGATCAAAATGGCGCCATCGGCTACTTCGACAAGCGGCACCCGTACGACGTCACCCTGTGGCCCGTCGACCAGGGCCACACAACCGATGGCGCAGGGCATAGTCCCAGTCGCCGTGGAAGGCATGCCGGGTCGGGGCAGGGCAGCCATCTCCACGTCATTCTCTGCGGACCGCAGTCGGGTAGCCGCCGGAGTCTCACCCGCGGTCCGGTTCGTGTGGTGGTCGCTGCGATGGTGGCCGACGCTACCCCTATGCCCTTATGAATGCCTCAAGCCGAGGACTCGGAATCAGGTGTAGCCGAGTTGTTCCGGCAACAGGGGCAGTCGCTTCGACATCCGCAGGCTGTCTCGCCCGGCTTGGCGACCGGGACGACGAGCATGGGCTCAGCTCCTCGAACCGGCCGTACATAAGGCTGTCCCGAGGACGGGTCGTGTCCGATTCCCTTCAAGATGTGTCCAGTGCCCTTGGGAAAGCAGAACATCTCGTGGGGTCCGGCGCGATACCAGTCCTTGCCTGCTGGGGGCTGTGTGGCGAAGACATCATCGAAGTCCGCACCAGTCTCTCCCATCAGCATGTAGGAGATCCCGATACGGTCGATCGTTGGGGTCTTGCCCTGCATGACCTCCTGGACGAACTGCATCCAGGTCGGGTCAAGGCACATGGGGCCGGGAGCCGGTTGACCGGGGGGAGTCGGCACGCAGATCCAGTCGGGCGACCCTTCCCTGAGGACTGTCTTCATGTCCGAATCCAGAACCGTGGCCGTCTCCGCGATGAAGCGCGGGGCGGCACTGAGCGCATCCCGGATCTTCTCTTCCTTCGTAGGCTCTCCGCGTTCTGACACGATCATTCCCTCGCAGAGCGTATGCGGTTCGAACTCAAAGGCAAGTCCGTCTTCGCTTCGGTCGAAGCTTCACATCGGCACGTCCCGACACGGACGGTATGTTCCCGGACGCGGACCGTATATTCGCGGTGTAAATTCCGCGCGTTGTGCGAATGCCTTGCTGGCGCGACTGGGCGCCGCCATTGCCGGGGTCAGGCGGTCTGTTCGCCGCCGGCGACGGCATACGTTGAGTCATGGCTTGTTGTGGCCTGTGAGGAGGTCAGGTCGATCCCTTGCCTGTCCCCGGGCCGAATCGGTGCCGGTACTCCAACGGAGTGAGCCCGATCTTGCGACGCATCAGTGCGCGCAAGTTGGCAGCGGTGCCCAGCCCGCTGTGCCGCGCGACCGTCTCGAAGCGCGACTCGCCCCGCTCGATCAGCCGGCATGCCAGGGCGAGTCGTTCCCCTGTGAGCCACGCCAGCGGTGTGGTGCCCATCTGCGCGTGGAAACGGCGATGCAGGGTGGCCGGACTGACCGAGGCGCGCGCTGCGAGGTCGGACACCGTGAGCGGGGCGTCCAGATGCTCCTGTGCCCAGGCGAGGACAGGCGCCAAGGACTCGTCCGGCACCGCGGGCACGGGCCGCTCCACGAACTGCCGTTGCCCGCCGTCGCGGTGGGCGGCGAAGACCAGCCGTCGGCTCACTGAATTGGCGACTTCCGCGCCGTGATCGCCGCGGACGATGTGCAGGCCGAGGTCGAGCGCGGCTGCGCTTCCCGCGGCCGTGAGAATGTCGCCGTCGTCCACGAACAACACGTCTGTTTCGAGCCGGACGGAAGGGAAGCGGGCCCGGAAGGAATCCGCCCACTGCCAGTGCGCGGTGGCCCGGCGCCCGTCGAGGACCCCGGCCTCGGCCAAAGTGAAAGCACCGCTGCAGAAGCCGACCAGGCGGGCGCCGCGCGCGTGCGCCCGCCGGATGGCATCGAGCACGGCGGTTCTGCGGGGCACCTCGACGTCGGGACGGTTCGGGACGATCAACGTATCTGCCGACTCAGCCGCTTCCAGGCCGGTGACGCCCGTGAGGGTGAAGAACCCGTCCCTCATCAGGGTGCGCGGCTCGGGGGAACACAGGCGAAAGTCGTAGAGATCGCATCCGAGCTCGGGCCTGCGCAGGCCGAAGATCTCGGTCGCGCAGCCCAGCTCGAAGGGGTTGGAGTTCTCGTCCACGATCACGACGACCCGGTGCGGGCCGGCAGCGTGCGAGGATCCTTGCGTCATGTGCTATTCCTAGCACTCACACTGAGTACGCCCCATGCGCCAGGATTTACGCATGAGTATCGAACCCGTCGCCCTCAGTAAGGCCCTCGCCTCCTTCGACGCCCTGTGGAGCCCTCGCATAGTCACGCGCGTCAACGACTACGACGTACGCATCGCCAAGGTCGAGGGCGAGCACATCTGGCACGTCCATGACGACACTGACGAGTTCTTCCTGGTTCTCGATGGGGAGTTGCACATCGCCTTGCGTGAGCCCAGTGGGGAGCGTGTGGTCCGGCTCCCTGCGGGCGCGGTGTTCACCGTCCCCCGTGGCACGGAGCACAAGCCGTCCGCGCCCACCGGCGCCGCGATTCTCATGTTCGAGCCCACTGGGACACCGACGGTCGGTGACCGTCATGCCGAGATCCCTGACCACATCGACGCGACGACAGGGCACGCGCTCGGATTCCTTGTCGACGGTCGAAAGGCCCCACGTGATTGCTCAACCTGAATTCGCCGGTCAGACCGTCCATCGCGGGGCGTACTCCACATGGATGTCCTGCCCGCTGCCTGGCTTCAGATGCGGCCAATGGAACAGCCGGCAGACGTGATGTTGCAGCCGCCCGAGATGTACAGCGAGGTCGCGGCGGCGGGCGGCCCTTCCTTCGCCACGGCGAAGAAGTGGCGGGCCGGCTGCCGGAACGCCGCCGTGCTGCCGGTCAGAAACAGCGTCTCGGCGTGCACGCGCTGGTGGAGCGTGACCTTGTTCTCCTGGTAGTTCAGGGCCCGGTAGTCGATCTCCTCGTCGGCGGGTAGGTCGTTGTCCGGCATGCTCGCCGTCCGTATTTCGCACGAAGGGTTTCAGCGGTGATCCGCTTTCGTACCTGTTTCCAGCGGGAGGGCGGGAACTGCAGCGAGTGGTGGACGAGCACCAGATCAAGCGGCCGGTCCGGGCACCTCTCCTCCTTGTCCCAGTCGAGGTTGACCCCAGGGGCGGACGGCGTGGCGCGCATCGGCAGGTAGACCAAAGAGCGCGGCGATCGGGCCGCGAGCAGCACGTCATCGGCCGAACACCGACATCGCGATCACGCTGTGACCAGGGCACCCGGCACGAAGCCCAAACAGGTGGTTCTGTAGGCGAGTTGCGGCAGCGTTTGTGGGTCAGCTGTCCCGTGACAGCGGAGGCGCTGAGCGCTGGGGTGTGTCGATGAGAAATGACAGCGCTCGATGGTTGCGGTGAGAGTATCGGGGGGCTGCAGCCCGTAAGGGAGCCGTCGTGTGCCTCGGAGCTGGTGGTCTATGACGGCCGTGAGGAAGTGGCCCGGCATGAGCGGCTGCCGGCCAAGGCCGGCATGCGGCAGCCGAGGGGCGGGATCGGGTTGCGGTGGCGGCCGCCGGGCCGGGAGAGTGCCACGATGACGGAGATTCTTCTCTTGCCCGGTGGTGGGCGGAGGTCCACGGACTGGCGGCTCGCCGCGCCGTTGCTGGAGGCGGCGGGGCTGCGCACGGTGGCGGTCGATTTGCCGGATCTGGGCTCGTGGTCTTGGGCTGGAGCCGTCGAGTCCGTAGGTGAGGCGATCAACGACCACGACTTGGAGCATCCCGCCGTGGTCGGGCACTCGCTGGGCGGCATCGTCGCGGCCCTGTGGGCCTCAGAGCACCCCGAGTGCCCGCTCGCGGTCAATCTGGACGGGCACACCAATCCCACCGGGCCTTTCGACGGAGTCGACCCGGTCGGTGCCGAGCAGACCATGCGCGCGTTCCTCGCCGAACAGACGGCGGGCGATCCGGAGATGACTCACTTCATCGCGCAGATGGACGCGCTCGACCTCATCGCCGTCTACCGGGCGGCCCGCTGTCCCCTCCTCGTCGTCTCCTCCAGCGGCTCGGACCTGAGTGCGATGTTGCCCCCGGCCGTCTCGGTGGCCTTCGACGCCTACGTCCGCGGCTTCGCTCGCGAACTGAAGACGGCCGCCGCGCAGACTCCGCTGCTCTCCCTCGCCGACCTGGCCACCGGCCACGACATGCACCTGGAGGCCCCGCACGAAGTGGCGCGCCTCATCCTCGGCCATCTGAGCTCCGGCCTCCATCCGAGCCCGTGATCCCCAGCTCCCTCCCACCGCGGCTGAAGACCATTCAGCGCCCGCTTCCGCGTGATCATGACGGAGCGCTCGGTGATGCGGCCGCACCGGTTCCGTGCGGCTCCCCGTACCCGAGCGTGACGGAACGGGGACGGTCGTGGCCGGAGCGGCGGGCGGGGTGGGGTCGGGCGCGTGAGATGCTGCTTTCGTGACCAGGACTGAGCATGCCGAGCCGGCTCCGCGCCGCCGGCGGGGCCGTCCGGGCTACGACCAGCAGGCGATCCTGCGTGCCGCGGTCGAGCTGTTCAACCGCCGCGGCTACGACGCCACCAGCATGGGCGACCTGGCCAAGGAGCTGGGGCTGACCAAGGCCGCCATCTACCACCACGTCACGAGCAAGGAGCAACTGCTCGCCCAGGCGCTGGACGACGCACTCGACGAGCTGACCGCCGTCGTCACCGAGGCGTCGCGGGAGCAGGCCGGGGTCAGCGCGTACCAGCGGCTGCGCGAGGTGCTGCGGCGCAGCGTCGAGGTGCTGGTGGCGCACCAGCCGTCTGTCACGCTGCTGCTGCGGGTGCGTGGCAACAGCGAGATCGAGCTGGCGGCTTTGGAACGGCGGCGCTGGCTGGACGACCGGCTGGCCGCGCTCGTGGCCGACGCCGTCGCCGAGGGCGCGCTGCGTGACAGCGTGCCGCCTGGGCTGGTGAGCCGGCTGCTGTTCGGCATGGTCAACTCGCTGGTCGAGTGGTATCGGCCGGATGGCGCGTACGATCTGGCGCTGGTCGCCGACGCGATCACCGCCATCGCCTTCGACGGCCTGGCCAAACACGAGATTTGAGCCGGTGTCGCGGCCGGATACCCGCCGAACCGGTCAAAGCGGTCGCTGATGCGGTAGTGCGGCTCCTGAACCGGTCAAGGGTGCTCGTCTGTACGGCTCCCCTACTGGTCAGCGGCCCTCGTCGGTACGGCTTCTGCGTTGGCGGCGGTCCAGGAACGCGGTCATGCGGGCCTGTTTGTCTTCTGTCTCGAACAGCACGGCCTGTGCCACATCGTCCACGAACGGGTGCGCGTCCCTGGGCGCGTGGAAGACGGACTTCATCAGCCTGGTCGCCAACGGTGCCTGGGCGGTGATGCGGTCGGCGAGCCGGTGGCCGGCGGTGAGCAGGTCCTCGGGCTCGACGATCTCGTTGAGCAGCCGTACGGCGTGCGCCTCGGCGGCCGTCAGCACGCGGCCCGCGAGCAGGATCTCCTTGGCCAGCGGCTCCCCCACGAGCGCGGCCAGCCGCCACGCCGCACCGGCCGCGGCGATGATGCCGAGGCCCGTCTCCGGGTTGCCGATCTTGGTACGCGGCGTGCCGATGCGGAAGTCGCAGGCGTAGGCGAGCTCGGCGCCGCCGCCCAGGGCGTACCCGTCGAGCAGGCCGATGACCGGCATCGGCAGCCGGTGCACCCGTTCGAAGATCTTGGAGTTGATGCCGCGCAGCGCGTCGTCACGGCCGCGCTCGCGGAGCTGGGCGATGTCCGCGCCGGCCGCGAACGTGCCGCCCTCGCCGATGATCAGAACGACTTTCGGGTCGTCCTCGACGGCGGCGCACGCCTCGTGCAGCGCGGCGACGAGCTCGCGGTCGATGGCGTTGCGCACCTCGGGCCGGTTGAGCCGCCACACGACCCGGTCCTCGCCCTCCTCGACGAGCAGGCTTGACGACGGGACGGCGGAGTGTTCGGGCACGTGGCGGCTCCTGTGGTCGGTCGCGGGCGGGTCGGGGCCAGTCGGCGTTCGGTAATGGCGGTCGGTGTCCGGATCGGTGAGCGGTGCGGGGGTCAGGCGTCGTAGTCGACGGTCACGTTCTCCCCCACCGGGTACGTCTGGCAGGTCAGGACGAATCCGGCGGCCACCTCGGACGGTTCGAGCGCGTAGTTGCGCCGCATGTCCACCTCTCCGGAACGCACCACCGCGCGACACGTCCCGCACACCCCGCCCTTGCAGGCGAAGGGCAGGTCGGCGCGGGTGGCCTGGGCGGCGTCGAGGATCGGCGTGTCTCGGGAGACGGTCGAGGTGGTCCGCAGCCCGTCCAGTACGGTCGTCAGCTCCGTGGTGGCCCCGGCCGGGATCCCGCCGCCGGTGCGTCTCGGCGGGGGCGGCGGCGCGTCGGCGTAGAAGAGCTCGACGTGGACGCGTTCCGCGGGCACGCCCAGCTCGGCGAGCACCGCGCGGGCCTCCTCGATCATGCGCAGCGGCCCGCACAACCACACGTGGTCGAACACCTCGACCGGCACGAGCGCGGTGAGCAGGCGGCGCAGCCGGTCGCCGTCGAGCCGGCCGGACAGCAGCTCGACGTCGCGCGGCTCGCGCGAGAGTGTGTGCACGACCTGGAGCCGGGGGCCGTAGCGGTTCTTCAGGTCGCCGAGTTCCTCGGCGAACATCACGGTGCGGCTCGTACGGTTGCCGTACAGGAGCGAGACCTGCGCGGCGGGGTGGGTGAGGACGGTCGCGGCGACCGACAGCATGGGGGTGATGCCGGAGCCGGCGGCGACGCACAGGTGCCGCTCGCCTGTGCCGGGGTCGGCCCGCCAGGAGCCGGTGGGCGGCTGGACGTCGATCCGGGTGCCCGGCCGCACCTCGTGGACGAGCCAGGAGGAGAACAGCCCGCCGGGGATTTCGCGGACGCCGATGCGCGGTGCGGCGCCGGCGGGGGCGCAGATCGAGTAGGAGCGGCGGTGTTCCTGTCCGTCGATCACGCGGCGCAGGGTGAGGGACTGGCCGGCGCTGAAGGCGTACGCGTCGCGCAGCTCGCCGGGGACGTCGAACGTGATCGCGGCGGCGTCCTCGCACAGGCGGTCCACCGCCGACACGGCCAGCGGGTGGAAGACGGCGGCCCGGGAACGGGCCGGGCCTGGCGCGAGCGTGGTCATGCTCAGATCTCCTTGACGTGCTCGAACGGTTCGAGGCAGCCGGTGCAGCGGTAGAGGGCCTTGCAGGCGGTGGCGCCGAACTCGGAGGTGAGCCGGGTGGCCGCCGAGCCGCAGCGCGGGCAGGGCGGCGCGGTGCGCGGCGGGCCGAGGGTGAGCGCGACCGGTCCCGCGCTCCGCCTGGGGGCGGGGCCGGGCGCCGACATGCCGGCCTCGTGCAGGGCGGCGCGGCCGCGTTCGGAGATCCAGTCGCTGGACCACGGCGGGTCGAGCACGATCCGCACCTCGACCCGGCCGAACCCGGCGTCGTTGAGCCGGTGGACGAGGTCGTCGCGCATGGTCGCCATGGCGGGGCAGCCGGTGTAGGTCGGCGTGATCGAGGCCACGACGACCTCCGCGCCGGCCTCGTCCCGTACCAGCTCGACGCCGCGCAGGACGCCGAGGTCGGCGAGGGTGAGCATGGGCATCTCGGGATCGCGCACCTGCCCGGCCACCTCCCTGGCGACCTGAACGGCGCTTCGGACGGCGTCCCGGCCGACCGGACTGGCGGGGCCGTGGGTGGTGTTCACCAGCGTCCGCTCGGGTGGGCGCGGGCGACCACCTGCATCTCGGCGAGCAGCCGGCTCAGGGCCTCGGTGTGCAGGCCGTCGCGGCCCGTCCGCCCGCCGACGCCGGCCAGCGGGGCCCGTTCCGGACGGGGGACGCCGCTCGTGGCGAGTACCTGGCCGAGAACGGCGTCCACCTCGCCGGGCAGGGACGAGGTGTCGGCGGCGACCCCGGCGTGGGCCAGGGAGCGTTCGAGGGGATGTGTCCCGGTCAGCTCGGCCAGCAGCGGCCACAGCTCGTCCAGGGCCGTCAGGAGCCTGCGGTGGGACTCCTCGGTGCCGAGGGCGAGCGTGAGGAACCAGCGCCCGGCCCAGTCGCGGTGGTAGGCGACCTC
The DNA here is from genome assembly GCF_040649755.1 of Nonomuraea sp. NPDC048882. NCBI lineage: Bacteria > Bacillati > Actinomycetota > Actinomycetes > Streptosporangiales > Streptosporangiaceae > Nonomuraea > Nonomuraea sp. NPDC048882. The sequence continues at coordinate 769,857 of NZ_JBEZGB010000003.1, read as the reverse complement.
CTTGACGCCCTTCGCCGCCACGGCGGCCAGCACGTGGTCCCGGCTGGCGCGCAGCCGTTCGAGCAGCGCGAGCCGGGCCGCCGAGAACAGCAGCAGGCGGACGACGACGTGCGCGAAATCGCCGTTGTCCACCTCGGCCAGGCGGACGTTGCGGAAGTCCCGGTCGTCGCGGAAGAAGGCCAGCGCGTCCTCCGGCGGCACCGGCGAGCCCTCGGGCAGGACCGGCACGACACCGGGATCGGCGGCGGCAGCCCGCGCCAGCAGCAGGCGCGCCTGCCCGAGGAGGTCGAGCGCCATGTTCGCCAGCGCGATGTCCTCCTCCAGGTCGGGGGCGCGGCTGCACCACTCGGACAGGCGCTGCGACATGATCAGGGCGTCGTCGCCGAGCATGAGGCAGTACGCGGCCAGGTCGGCGGGGTCCACGCCGTCGGGCGTGGTGGTGTCGACGCCGGCCAGCGGGTCCTCGAAGTCGGTGCCGAAAGCCCACTGGGACGAGTCGCCGCCGAGCAGTCCGTCGAAGACGCTGCCGTGCTCGTCACTCAAGGGTCCGTCGTTCACAGGTCCGCCCGGCACAGGTCGGACGCCCCTGGGTTCGCCGGTCCCAGGTTCGCCGGTCCCAGGTTCGCCGGTCACAGATTTGTCGCTCATGATGGGTGGTTCCGATCGTGAAGGCTCACATGTGCGGGACGTCGCCGGGAATGTCATAGAACGTCGGATGCCGGTACACCTTGTCGCCGTTCGGCGCGAACAGCGGGTCCTTCTCGTCCGGGCTGGACGCGGCGATGGCGTCCGCCCGTACGACCCAGATGCTGACCCCCTCGTTCCGCCGCGTGTAGACGTCCCGGGCGTGCCGCAGCGCCATCGCGTCGTCCGGCGCGTGCAGCGACCCCACGTGCACGTGGTTGAGGCCGCGCTTGCCCCGGACGAACACCTCGTACAGCGGCCACTCCCGCCGATCGCCGCTCATCGGACCCCCTCCGCAAGAGCCGCGCGCTCGGCGAATGCGGTGGCGGCCTCGCGGGCCCAGGCCCCGTCCTCGTGCGCGGCCCGGCGGTGGGCCATCCGCTGCGCGTTGCACGGCCCGTCCCCGCGCAGGATCGCGGCGAACTCCTCCCAGTCGGGCTCGCCGAAGTCGTAGTGGCCGCGTTCCTCGTTCCAGCGCAGATCGGGGTCGGGCAGCGTGACGCCGAGCGCCTCGGCCTGCGGGACGGTCATGTCCACGAACTTCTGCCGCAGCTCGTCGTTGGAGTTGCGCTTGATGCCCCACGCCATCGACCGTGCGCTGTTGGGCGACTGCGCGTCCGGCGGGCCGAACATCATCAGCACCGGCCACCAGAACCGGTCGACCGACTCCTGCACCATGGCGCGCTGGGCGTCGGTGCCGCGCATCATCGTCATCAGCAGCTCGTAGCCCTGCCGCTGGTGGAAGGACTCCTCCTTGCAGATGCGGATCATGGCGCGCCCGTACGGGCCGTACGAGGTACGGCAGAGCGGCACCTGGTTGCAGATGGCGGCCCCGTCCACCAGCCAGCCGATGGTGCCGACGTCGGCGTACGACAGCGCCGGATAGTTGAAGATCGAGGAGTACTTCTGCCGGCCGGACAGCAGCAGATCGGTCAGCTCGGCGCGGGAGACGCCCAGGGTCTCGCACGCGGAGTAAAGATAGAGCCCGTGCCCCGCCTCGTCCTGCACCTTGGCCAGCAGAATCGCCTTGCGGCGCAGCGACGGCGCGCGGCTGATCCAGTTGCCCTCGGGCTGCATGCCGATGATCTCGGAGTGGGCGTGCTGGGCGATCTGGCGGATGAGGGTCCTGCGGTAGGCGTCCGGCATCCAGTCCCGGGGCTCGATGCGGTCGTGGCGGGCGATGGTCGCGTCGAAACCGGCCTGCAGCCGGGCCTCCAGGGCCGGGTCCGCTGGGGTGGTCGTCATGTTTCCTCCGAGACCCTCCGGCTCATTTACTTATCGCTCGGTCAGTAATAAGGTCGCACAGGGAGGGGTGCCCGCGCAACAGGTCACGCCCGGGGAGAGGAGACAGTGTGAGCACGCTGCTGGAGAGCTATGCCGCCGGACGGTGGTTCCGCCCGGCCGACGACGGGGAGCCGCTGCTCGACGCCGCCACGGGCGAGGAGGTCGCGCGCATCTCCAGCCGGGGGCTGGACGTCGCGGCGATGGTCCGCCACGCCCGCGAGACCGGCGGGCCCGCGCTGCGAGCCCTGACCTTCCACGAGCGGGCCGCGCTGCTCAAGGCGCTGGCCAAGCACCTGCTGGAGCAGAAGGACGAGCTGTACGCCCTGTCGCTGCGCACCGGCGCCACCACCCGCGACACCGCGATCGACGTCGACGGCGGCATCGGCACCCTGTTCAGCTACGCGAGCAAGGGCGTGCGCGAGCTGCCGAACGACACGGTCTACCTGGACGGCGGCCTGGAGCTGCTGGGCAAGGGCGGCACGTTCGTCGGCCAGCACCTCTACGCCTCCAGGCCGGGCGTGGCCGTGCAGATCAACGCGTTCAACTTCCCCGTCTGGGGCATGCTGGAGAAGCTGGCCCCCGCCTTCCTGGCCGGGCTGCCCTCGATCGTCAAGCCGGCCAGCCAGACCGCCTACCTCACCGAGCGCGCCGTCCGGCTGATCGTGGCGTCGGGGATCCTGCCCGAAGGCACGCTCCAGCTCGTCGCGGGCAGCGCGGGCGGCCTGCTCGACGAGCTGACCGTGCAGGACTCCGTGGCCTTCACCGGCTCGGCCCACACCGCCGGCATCCTGCGCCGCCATCCGAACGTGCTGGACGGCGGCGTCGTCCTCGGCGTCGAGGCCGACTCGCTCAACTGCTCGATCCTCGGCCCCGACGTGCGCCCTGACGATCCCGAGTTCGACCTGTTCGTCAAGGGCGTCGTCACCGAGATGACGGTCAAGGCGGGGCAGAAGTGCACCGCCATCCGCCGCGTGCTCGTACCGTCCGCGCTGACGGGCGAGGTGGTGGAGGCGCTGGCCGCGCGCCTGGCGAAGGTGAGCGTGGGAGACCCGCGCAACCCCGACGTGCGCATGGGCGCGCTGGCCGGCCTCGGCCAGCGCGAGGAGGTGCGCAAGGCCGTCGAGGCGCTGCGGGCGAGTTCCGACGTGGTGGTCGGCGACCCCGCCGGCGCTCCCCTGCTGGACGGGGACGCGACCAGGGGCGCGTTCATGACCCCGCTGGTGCTGCGGGCGCGGCCCGGCGCCACCGAGCCGCACGACGTCGAGCCGTTCGGCCCGGTCAGCACCGTGCTCTCCTACAACGGCCTGGACGAGGCGGTCGCGCTGGCCGCGCGGGGCCGGGGCAGCCTGGTCGCCTCCGTGGTCACCCACGACCCCGAGGTCGCCAGGAGCGTCGTGCTCGGGCTCGCGCCGTGGCACGGGCGGGTGCTCGTCCTCGACCGGGACGACGCCAAGGAGTCCACCGGGCACGGCTCTCCCCTGCCCGTCCTCGTCCACGGCGGTCCCGGGCGGGCCGGCGGCGGCGAGGAACTGGGCGGAATCCGCGGGGTGCTGCACCACATGCAGCGCACCGCCGTACAGGCCTCGCCCGACCTGCTCACCGCGGTCACCGGACGCTGGACGACCGGCGCCGCCCGCGCCGACTCCGGCGTGCACCCCTTCCGCAAGTCGCTGGCCGAGCTGCGGATCGGCGACACGATCGCCTCGGCGCCGCGCACGGTCTCGCTGGCCGACATCGAGCACTTCGCCGAGTTCACCGGCGACACCTTCTACGCCCACACCGACGCCGCGGCGGCCGCGCGCAACCCGCTGTTCGGCGGCATCGTCGCGCACGGCTACCTGGTCGTCTCGCTGGCCGCCGGGCTCTTCGTGGACCCGGCGCCCGGGCCCGTGCTGGCGAACTTCGGCGTGGACGCGCTGCGCTTCCTCACCCCCGTCAAGGCGGGCGACGCCATCGCGGTGACGCTGACGGTCAAGCAGATCACGCCGCGCACCGGGGCCGACTACGGCGAGGTCCGCTGGGACGCCGTGGTGAGCAACCAGGAGGGCCAGGCGGTCGCCACGTACGACGTCCTCACCCTGGTGGCCAAGACCTGGGAGGAGGACACGCGGTGAACGGGCCCGCGCCACCCGCCGAGCGCGAGAGCCCCGGCGAGGGCTGGCCGGGACGTTCCGCGGCGCCGCTGGACGAGGTGGACCGGGCGATCATCGCCGAACTGCTGCGTGACGGCCGCATGTCGGTGCGGACGCTGGCCGAGCACGTCCACATCTCCCGGGCCAGCGCGTACGCGCGCCTGACCAGGCTCATCGACGACGGCGTGATCACCGGCTTCACGGCCGAGATCGCGCCGGCGAAGGCGGGCCTGGGCACCAGCGCGTACGTCTCGGTGACCATCGAGCAGAACTCCTGGCGGGGGGTTTCGGCGGCGCTGCGTGAGATCGCGTACGTGGAGCACTTCGCCATGGTCGGCGGCGACTACGACATCCTGGTGCTGGTCAGGACGCCGGACAACGCGGCGTTGCGACACATGGTGCTGGAACGCATCCAGGACATCCCGGGCGTGCGGGCGACGCGGACGTGGCTCGTGTTCGACGAGGCCCGGGGGCGGGGCGCGGAATGGGGCAAGGGCCGGGGGTGAGCTTGGGGCGCTCGCCGGGGGCCGGCGGGGGCGTTGCGGGGCATGCCCCGAGCGGCCTGGTGCGAACTCCGGCAAAACGTCCGGCGTTCCCCCGACCAACCCGCTAGTGGATCGACATTTGGCCTCATAAATGCCCTCTTGAGGCCATTTGTCGCCTATTGCGCCTGATGTCTTGAACAGATGGTGCGTGACGCGGACGCTTCTCTTGTCAAACGTCCAGCGAAAGCGAGCGTCGCCATGTCCCGTCATCAGGTGGCCGACGGTCTTCTCCCCGAGCCCGTCCCCGTACGCTTCGTCGCCGAGGACGGCTCCGCCGCCGGCCCTCCCACCGGCGACCAGGCAGGCGACCAGGGCGGCCATCGGGCCGAACACCGAGCCGACTACCGGGCGCCCGCGGACGACCTGCTCGTGGACGCCTACCGCCGCATGGTCCTGGGCCGTCGCTTCGACCGCCAGGCGACCGCGCTGACCAAGCAGGGCCGGCTCGCCGTCTACCCGTCCAGCAGGGGGCAGGAGGCCTGCCAGATCGCCGGCGTGCTCGCCCTGCGCGCGGACGACTGGCTGTTCCCCACCTACCGCGACTGCGTGGCGCTGGTCGCGCGCGGCCTCGACCCCGTCGAGGTGCTCACGCTGCTGCGCGGCGACTGGCACTGCGGCTACGACCCCGCGGCCGTACGCGTCGCACCCCAGTGCACGCCGCTGGCCACCCAGACGATCCACGCGGTCGGCATGGCGGAGGCGCTGCGGCGCAGGGGCGAGGACGCGGTCGCCATGGCCTTCATCGGCGACGGCGGCACCAGCGAGGGCGACTTCCACGAGGCGCTCAACTACGCGGCCGTCCTGCGCTCCCCCGTCGTGTTCTTCGTGCAGAACAACAAGTACGCCATCTCGGTGCCGCTGGCCCGGCAGAGCGCCGCTCCCGCGCTCGCGTACAAGGGCGTCGGGTACGGGGTCCGCTCCGAGCAGGTGGACGGCAACGACCTCGTCGCGGTCCTGTCCGTGCTGACCGAGGCGGTCCGGCATGCGCGCGAGGGCGGCGGGCCGTTCCTGGTCGAGGCGCACACGTACCGGATCGAGTCCCACACGAACGCCGACGACGCCACCCGCTACCGCGACGCCGAGGAGGTCGCGCGGTGGGAGGCGGCCGATCCCCTGGCCCGGCTGGAGACGTACCTGCGCGGCCGGGGGCTGCTCGACGCGGCCGGCGTCGAGGCGGCGCACGAGGCCGCCGAGGAGTACGCGGCCCGCGTCCGCGACCGGATGAACGCGGAGCCGGAGACGGACCCGTTCGAGCTGTTCGACCACGTCTTCGCCGCCCCGACGCCGCAGCTGCGCGAGCAGCGCGCGCTGCTCGCGGCCGAGCTGAGCGCCCCGGAGGAGTGACATGACCGCCATGTCCGATGCAATGTCCGATGCAGTGTCCGTATCGGTGCCCGAGCCCGCACCGGGCCCGCGGCCGGCGCGATCGACGCCCACGCCATCGACGCCTACGCAGAAGCCGAAGCCGGAGCCGGAACCGTCGATGCGTACCTCCGCGTCCACGTCGATGTCGATGGGGCAGGCGTTGAACGCCGCCCTGCGGGACGCGATGCGCGAGGACGAGCGGGTGCTGGTCTTCGGCGAGGACGTCGGCCCGCTGGGCGGGGTCTTCCGCGTCACCGACGGCCTGACCAGGGAGTTCGGCGAGGAACGGTGCTTCGACACCCCGCTCGCCGAGTCCGGGATCGTGGGGCTGGCCGTGGGCATGGCGATGGGCGGGTTCCGTCCCGTGGTCGAGATGCAGTTCGATGCCTTCGCCTATCCGGCCTTCGAGCAGATCGTCTCGCACGTGGCCAAGACCCGTAACCGCACCCGGGGCCTGCTGTCACTGCCCATGGTGATCCGCATCCCGTTCGCGGGCGGCATCGGCGGGGTCGAGCACCACTGCGACTCCAGCGAGGCGTACTACGCCCACACCCCCGGGCTGAAGGTCGTCACGCCCGCCACGGTCGAGGATGCGTACTGGCTGCTCCGCGACGCCATCGCCGACCCCGACCCGGTGATCTTCATGGAGCCGAAGCGGCTGTACTGGTCCAAATCCAGCTTCACACCCGGTGAGCGGCGCGCGCCGGGGTTCGGGCGGGCGGTCGTGCGGCGCGCGGGCAGCGACGCCACGCTCGTCGCCTACGGCCCCGGCGTGCCGGTGGCGCTGCAGGCCGCCGAGGCGGCGGCCGCGGAAGGCCGGTCCCTGGAGGTGGTGGATCTGCGGACGATCGTCCCGTTCGACGACGAGAGCGTCATGGCGTCCGTACGCAGGACCGGGCGGTGCGTGGTGATCCAGGAGGCGCAGGGGTTCGCCGGGGTGGGCGCCGAGATCGCGGCCCGCGTCCAGGAGCGCTGCTTCCACTCCCTGGCCGCGCCGGTGCTGCGGGTCACGGGTTTCGACATCCCGTACCCGCCGCCGAAACTTGAGCACTCGCACCTGCCGGACGTCGATCGCGTCCTGGACACGGTGGACCGGCTGCAGTTCGACGACCGGCCGGACGTGCTGCACCTTCGACGCGAAGAGGCGGCGTCATGACGGCGACGGCCGCGCGGCAGGTGTTCCACCTGCCGGACCTCGGCGAGGGGCTGACCGAGGCCGAGATCCTCGAGTGGAAGGTCTCCGTCGGGGACACGGTCGAGGTCGACCAGATCGTGGTGGAGGTCGAGACCGCGAAGGCCGCGGTGGACGTGCCGGTCCCGTACGCGGGCACCGTCCTGGCCCTGCACGCCGCCCCCGGCACCGTCCTGTCGGTGGGCCTCCCCCTGATCGAGATCGGCCCACCCACAGCCACCACCGACCAGCCTGAGCCGGGCGCCGGGGCGGCGGCGCAGTACCGGGAGGAGGAACGGGCAGGCTCCGGCAACGTCCTGATCGGCTACGGCACCGGCCACACCCCAGGCACCCGACGCCGCCGCACCCCCCACCCGACAAACACCCATGCGATGACCGGCCACCCCACAAACGACGACCACCCCACGACCGGCAGCCGCCGAGCCAAGCACCCCGCAAGCCCGCACACCGCCGCCGACCGCCCTGTGGGCGACCGTCCCATCAGTGACCGGCCCGGGGGCGACCATCGCGCCGACCTTCGTGGTGCGGCTGAGTCGGTGGCGTTCGCGGCCGCGTCCCAGGCGCCACGGGTGATCTCGCCGCTGGTCCGCCGGATGGCCCGCGACCACGGCATCGACCTGGCCGACATCACCCCCACCGGCCCGCACGCCGTGATCCTGCGACGCGACATCGAACAAGCCATCGCCGAGCAGACCGTCGGCGAGCAGGCCATTTCATCGCGAACCGTTCCCTCGCAACCCTCCCCCGCGCATGTCATCTCCGCGCGGACGACCCCGCAGGCCCCCGCTCCCGTCCCCACCGCCACCGCCACCGCCACCGCCACCGCCACCGCCGACGATGTCCCGGGCTCCCGGACAAGGGGGCTGGTGGACGAGCGAATCCCATTGCGTGGCCTGCGGCGGGCCGTGGCCGAGAAGCTGAGTCGCAGCCGGGCCGAGATCCCCGACGCCACGACCTGGGTGGACGTGGACGCCACCGACCTACTGGCGGCCAGGGACGCCCTCAAGCGGTCCCGTCCCGACCTCGGCATCGGCCTGCTGGCCCTGCTGGCCCGCATCTGCGTGGACGGTCTGCGCCGCTTCCCCGAGCTGAACTCCTCCGTGGACACCGACCGGTCCGAGATCGTCCGGTACGGTCACGTCAACCTGGGCTTCGCCGCCCAGACCGACCGCGGCCTCGTCGTGCCGGTGATCCGCGACGCCCACCTGATGACGACCGCCGAGCTCGCCGCCGAACTGACCAGGCTGACGGCCCTGGCCCGTGCGGGCAGGCTGTCTCCGCAGGCGCTGACCGGCGGCACGTTCACGCTCAACAACTACGGCGTCTTCGGCGTGGACGGCTCCACCCCGATCATCAACCACCCCGAGGCGGCCCTGCTGGGCGTGGGCCGCATCATCGACCGCCCCTGGGTGACCGGTGGAGTCGTCACCGCCCGCAAGATCACCCAGCTCTCCTTCACCTTCGACCACCGGGTCTGCGACGGCGGCACCGCCGGCGGCTTCCTCCGCCACGTGGCCGACTGCGTGGAGAACCCGGCAATCCTCCTGGCCGACGTCTGACCCGCACCAGTCGCCCCCTGTGTCGGCGTGAGCCCTGCCCGGGTGCCCACCCCGGGCGGGCGCCCGACCCGGGCAGGCATCCAACCTGGGGCGTCCGACCCGGTGCAAGCGTCCAACCCACGTGCGGCCTCTGGTCCACACCGGCCTCTGACCCCCACGGGTTGCTGACCCGCACGGGCGTCTCGCCCGCACCGGCAACTCACCTACACCGGCGTCCGGCCCCCACGAGCGCCCGGCCTCGCAGACTTCCAACCGCGCCAGCGCCCGGCCTGCGCAGCCATCTGAACTGCACAGACCGCCCGACCCGCACCCGCGGCTGACCCGCGCGACTCACCTACACCAACATCCCGCCCACACAAGCGCCCCGCCGCGCACACCTCCGGCCCCGCCAACGCCCGGCCTGCGCGGGCGTCTGACCTGCACAGATATCCCGACCCGCGTCGGCATCTGGCCTGCGGGCCGAGGGGCAGCGAGTTGGCAAAGGTTTTCGAGGACTTCGTTTGCCCGACCCGGACCGGGTAGTCGGAGGGCATGACTGTCACCAGGTTCCAAGATCTGCCCTTGGCCGACCGTGACCGTGAGTGGGACGGTGACGCGGCTGAGAAGCGGGTGCGTGACTGGGCGGATGCCGAGGACGAGCCGGACGCCGCGTACCGGGACGCCCACGTCTGGTACGACGGCGACAAGCCCGGGAACTTCGGCAGTTACAAGCTGCTGATCGCCGACGTCATCGGCGGTCGGCTGAAGGCTGTACCACGTGCCGTGATGGCCGCGGGCAACATCATGCAGGGCGCCCGTGGCGGCATCGATCTGCCCGCCGACGAAGTAGACCGGGTCAAAAGCCATTTGGCGCGCTACTACCAGAAAATGGGCGACAGCCCGCCTTGGGCCCGCTGATCGCGGGAAAAGCCGCGGACCGGACACGAAACCCCAGCGTGCGGGCTTGATCGACGATCATGTGAAGAACCGAGGCGCCAACCGCGATTGGATCACCCCGCAGGTGGGAATCCCATCACGGTACCAAGCGTTAGACACCGTGGGAGACAGACCCCCCACGCAAGGGGGCCCTGTAGGAGGCATTTAGACATGGGCGAGCGCGCACTTCGTGGCACCCGGCTCGGGGCAACCAGCTACGAGAACGACCGTAACACGGATCTGGCCCCGCGCCAGGAGGTGTCCTACACCTGTCCGAAGGGCCATCATTTCGAGGTTCCGCTTGCCGCAGAGGCCGAGATTCCCGCGACTTGGGAATGCCGCATGTGCGGCGCGACCGCGGTCCGCGTGGACGGCGAGCAGCCGGAGTCCAAGAAGACCAAGCCCCCGCGGACACACTGGGACATGCTCCTGGAGCGGCGGTCCATCGAAGATCTTGAAGAGGTGCTCAACGAGCGGCTTGCTGTGCTGCGGGCTCAGCGTCGCAAGAGCGCCTGACCTACTCTCACGGTGAAACCCCCGGGCCGGCCGCCCGGGGGTTTTGTCTTGCCTGGGAAAACCCACCCGTGCCCCTGAGTCCTCCCTATCGGAGCGGAGGGCGTGACGGGAGGTCACCGGGGTTCCGCGGCGAGGCAACTGCCGGTCTCGTGCACCTGCTCCCCTGGCGGGGGCACGATGGCGATGTCACTTCCCCAGCCAGTGAAGTCGATCTCGGTCACGGAGGTCTTGGGCATGCCCTTCCCGGCCGCGGGCATGGCCGCCTCAAGGCGGAGCCGGCGGGGAAGCCCGTCCGGCCCGACCCACAACCGCCATGAGACCTCCACCGAGCGGAACCGCTCGCGCAGCACCGCGAGGGTGACGGGGTCATCGCCCGGGCCCTGCCCGCCGAACTCGCTCTGCGGGGCGCTCCCGGCGTGCAGGACGGTGGCGACCCCGTCGATGACCTCTTCGGGAGAGGAAGCGGGTGCCGTGAGCTTCCGCAGCACCTCGGGCGACAGGATCGCCCGCAGGTCGAGTGATCCGACGGCGCGCGCTGCCGCTCCGCATCCGCTCCCGTTGTGGTGCAGCCAGGTCTTGCCGGCCGGAACGTCCTTCCGGCCGGCCCGATGCTCGTAGGTGCCGGAGCCGCCGATCGAGATCGCCCTGGTCGTCATCGACGACAGATCGTCCGGTACGAGGCCCTTCAGCTCTTCGGGGACGTTGGTCCGGTGGAAGGTCGTGGTCAGGTCGGAGGCATCCACGCCGAGCCGCATGACCCCGGTGGTCCGGCTCTCGCTGTATTCGCCGATGTCGACCGGCACGATGAGGTCGTCCTCAGCCCGAGGTGTGGGCATCGCCTGACCGTAGTCCAGCCAGACCCGCTTGGCGATCCGCACTCCCGCCGAGTCTTCCGCCAGCCGGGCCACCGCCTCAGCGGATGGCGGAGCCGCCTGTCCCCCACACCCGGCCGTCAGGCTGATCACGAGCACGATCGATAAGAAACCCCGTGAACGCACCCGATGATCATAAGGGTCCCACAGGCCCTCAGGACGCGGAGTCGCGGTCCTCGCGGATCACCTCGCCGTGCACCACCCGGCCGCCCTGCGGCGCGCCCGCCTGCGCGTCTCTGTCGGCGTACGGGCCCGCGTCCTGGCCGGGGAAGCCGGTGGACGGCGGGAAGAGTCCCGCGTACGGCGAGGAGGCGGCCATCTTCTTGATCCGGCGCTCGAAGAAGTACGCGCCCAGGCGGCGCATCATCGGCCGGGTGAACGGGATCAGGCACAGGAAGCCGAACACGTCGAGGAAGAAGCCCGGGGTCAGCAGCAGGGTGCCGCCCACCAGGATGATGCCGCCGTCGGCCAGCTCGCGGTCGGGCATGCGGCCGGACTTGATCGCGTCCTGCAGCACCCGCCAGGCCCGGCGTCCCTCGCGGCGGACCAGCCAGGCGCCCAGGAGGCTGTCGGCGATGAGCAGGGCGATGGTGGCGGGCCCGCCGATCACCGACCCGATCTGGATCAGCAGCCAGATCTCCAGGATCGGGACGACCAGGAAAGCCAGGAAGAGCAGCAGCCGCATCGTTTCCTCGATTCCGCACATCGCGCGCGCGCCTTACAGCAGTGACAACGCCCGGAACCCGCCGAGCGTTCCGGCATGGCCCACGAATCAGGGACATCCCGGACCCAGTCCAGGGTTTCCAGTCCCGGGTTCCAGTCCGGGCTCCGGTCCCGGGCCGCGCCCGCAGTCGGCCGCCGTGGTCCAGCGTCGCCGTCGATCAGGCCGTCAGGATCTGGGGTTGCCCTTGAGGCGTTTGGGGAGCCCCGTGACGCCCCACAGCCCGATCCGCCACAGCGCCTCGGACATGACCTTGCCGTTCATCTTGCTCTTGCCCACCGTCCGCTCCACGAACGTGATGGGCACCTCCACCACCCGCAGCCCGTGCCGGGACGTGCGCAGGGTCAGGTCGACCTGGAAGCAGTAGCCCTGCGACTCCACCCCGGACAGCCCCACCTTCTCCAGCGTGGCGGCGCGGTAGGCGCGGAAGCCGGCGGTCGCGTCGCGTACGGGCAGGCCGAGCATGACGCGGGTGTAGATGTTGGCCCCTTTGGACAGCAGCTCGCGCCGCTGCGGCCAGTTGACCACCTTGCCGCCGGGCACGTAGCGCGAGCCGATGGCCAGGTCGGCGCCGTCGGCCAGCGCCTCCAGCAGTTTGGGCAGCTCCTCGGGCTGGTGGGAGCCGTCGGCGTCCATCTCGACCAGGACGTCGTAGCCCTCCTGCAAGCCCCAGCGGAACCCGGCGATGTAGGCGGCTCCGAGGCCCTGCTTGCCCGGCCGGTGCAGGACGTGCACCTGGTCGTCGGCGTCGGCGAGCTCGTCGGCGACCTCGCCGGTGCCGTCGGGGCTGTTGTCGTCGGCCACGAGCACGTGGGCCTCGGGGACGGCGGCGCGCACCCGTTCGACGATCGCCGGCAGGTTGTCGCGCTCGTTGTAGGTGGGCACGACGACGAGCACCCGGCCGAGAGTCTCCATCATCCGTCGTTCCTCATCCGATCGCCTCGCCGCCTGCCTCGCCACACGGCGACTCCGGCCGCCGCCGCTCCCATCACCATCAGTGCCCATTCGGGCAGGACGCCCACCTTGGTGGCGATCGTTTCCTGCGTGCGGACGGGCACCTTGACCACGTTCATGTCAGGGACAAGTTCGCGAGTCTGCCAGGAGACCTTACCGTCAGGTGTCACGTATGCCGAGATTCCCGTGGTGGCGGCGGTCACGACGGCCCGGTTGTGCTCGACGGCGCGCAGTTGCGACATGGCGAGCTGCTGCGGCGGCAGGTTGGACTCGGCGTAGCTGGCGTTGTTGGTCTGCACGACGATCGGGGTGCCGCCGGCGCGGACGGTCTCGCGCACGGTGTCGTCGTAGGCGACCTCGTAGCAGTTGACCGCGCCGATCGTGACCGGCCCCATCTTCAGGTCGCCCGGTTTGTCGCCGGGGACCGACTGCCTGCCGACCAGGCTCGCCCGATCCCACAGCGCCAGCACGAGGTCCTTGAACGGCGTGTATTCGCCGAACGGCACCAGATTCTGCTTGTCGTAGTAGGCACCGGCCCCGGTCACCGGGTCCCAGACCAGGCTGCGGGTGGCGCGTTCGTCGCTGCCGATCGCGACGACGGCCCCGACGAGTGTGGGCACGCCGACGTCGGAGACGGCGTCCTGGATGATCTGGCGGGCGTATTCGTCGCGGTAGGGGTCGATGTCGGTGGAGTTTTCCGGCAGGACGACGATGTCGGGCTTGAGGAGTTTGCCGTCGCGTACGGCCTGGGCCAGCCGCTTGGTCTCGGTGGCGTGGTTGCGCAGCACGACGGCGGGCTCGTCGCCGAGCGCGTACATGCCCCGGCCCGGGACGTTGCCCTGCACGATGCCGACGTTGACGCTGCGGCCCTCGTCACCCGGCCTGGGCAGCGCGAACGTCAGAGCGGGAACGAGCAGCGCCAGCGCGACCGGAACGGCCCTGCCGAGCACGGCGGCCGACGAGCCGGCCAGGCGGGTCAGCACGGCCGGCGGGGCGGCGCGGCGGCTCAGCACGGCCTGCGCCAGCAGGCCGGCGCTCAGCGCGACGGCGAACGACACCAGCGGCACGCCGCCCAGCGCGGCATACGGCGTGTACGGGGTCTCGCCCTGGCTGAAGGCCACCCGGGCCCAGGGGAACCCGCCGATGGGCACCAGGCTGCGGGCCCACTCCATGAGCACCCACAGGCCGGCGAACCACAGCGGCCAGCCCCGCAGCCGGAACACGGGCGCGGCCAGCGCGGCCATGGCGGCGTAGAAGAAGCACTCGGTGGCGACCAGCATGAACCACACGTCGTCGCCGATGGTGCGCACCCAGGCGAGGGCGGGCAGCAGGAACACGGCGGCGGCCAGGTAGCCGAGCCAGGCCGCCCGCCTGGCGCGGGTGCCGTACAGGGAGCCGATGACGAGGGCGATGCCCAGGGGAGCACACGGCCACCAGCCGAGCGGCGGGAAGGCCGCGAAGAGGGCCAGGCCGCCGGCGACGGCCGCGGCGATCCGGCCCGGCAGCACCCATCGCGCGCCCGGCCGCGCCGCCCCGTCGGAGGCGTGCCCGGCCGCGGGCGGTGGGCTCGTTGTCTCCTGAACCACTCCGGGGTCTCCTCGCCATGTCACGAAGCCTGTTCACAGAGCCCGCTCACGAGCCCTGCTCACGAAGCTCGCTCACAATGCCTGCTGGCGAAAACGCTACCGCCCCGCGGCCGCGCTCAGGTCCGGCGCGCCACGGGTGATCGGATTATCGGCTCAGGGCGGAAGCGGAGCGGCGGGGTGATCCCGTGGCTGAACGGGATCACCCGGCGCGATGTCGGTCCGGCGCACGAGAACGGGAAGAGGGCCCGGGAACCCTTCGGACCGGACCCGTCTCGTCGGCGGCGAGCTCGGAATTCCGTTGTCTACTGGGCTCCCGGACCCGTCCCGGGTCCAACCCCCCGCCCGGTTGGGGTGCCCCGACTCGACGGACCGACGGCCCTGCACCTGGCTGTGTGGACGAAGTCACACTCCGTCACGGACGCAGGATCCGGCGATGTCAGAGACGGCCAACCGGCCAAGTCCCGTGCTGGACTGCGCAGCAAACTACCGACTCCACCTCAGATGTCAACCGTGTCCCGATCAGCAGAAACATCAAGTTTTCGCAGGTAGGACATGTTTGGCCGGTGGCTGTAAAGCCGGTCAAAGCCCATTAGCGGGCACCGGCGAGCGGCTTGGCAAGTCCCGCAGCGCGGGCGACAGCGGCCGCTCGTGGACGACCCCGAGCCGCTGTGTCGCACGCGTGAGAGCAACATACAGGTCGCTGGGACCGCGTGGCGACTGGGCGGCGATGAGGTCGGGCTCGGCCACGATGACGGAGTCGAACTCCAGCCCCTTGGCGTCGGTCACGCCCATGACCGCGACGGGCGCGTCCAGGGCCTCGGCGCCCTTGGCCCGGGCGGCGCCCGGCGAGACGACGACGGTGCCGGGCACGGCCGCGGCGATCCGCTCGCCGAGGGTGGTCAGCAGCGCGTCGGGCACGACCACGGCGACCTTGCCGCCCTCGTCCGTCTCCGCCTTGACCAGGGCGGGCAGCGCGGAGAGCGGCGCGGCCCACGGCCGCGCGTCCACCTCGCGCACGGAGTCGGGGGCGCGCAGGGCGGGGTCGATGGTGGCCAGGACGCGGGCGGCCACGGCCATCAGCTCGACCGGGGTGCGGTAGTTGACGCTCAGCCGCTCCTGGCGCCAGCGCCCGGCCACGTACGGGTCGAGCACCTCCTCCCACGAACGGGCCCCGGCGGCCGAGCCGGTCTGGGCGATGTCGCCGACGATCGTCATCGACCGGGTCGGGCAGCGCCGCATGACGGCCCGCCACGCCATCGGCGACAGCTCCTGCGCCTCGTCCACGATCACGTGGCCGTAGGCCCAGGTGCGGTCGGCGGCGGCGCGTTCGGCGGTGGTGAGGTAGGGGCCGTCGCCGCGCTGGCGCTCGGCCAGCCGTTCGGCCTCCACGACGTCGGACAGGCCCGTCAGCTCCAGGACCTCGCGGGCGTAGGCGATCTCGGCCTCGCGCTCGCTCTGCTCGGCCTGGCGGGCGGCGGCCAGCTCCTCCTCCGCCTGCATCGCGCTGGCGCGCAGCACGTGCTCGTCGATCTCGCCGAGCAGTTCGGCGGCCTCGTCGAGCAGGGGGACGTCGGACTCGGTCCACTCCCCCGCGCGGGCGCCGTCGCGGCGCAGGAGGCGGCGCTCCTCGGGGGTCAGGGCGGAGCCGGCGGCGCCGAGGCGTTCGGGGGAGCCGTACAGGCCGAGCAGGAGGCGCTGCGGCGTCAGGTACGGCCAGAGCCGGTTGAGCGCGGACTTGATCACCGGCTCGGTGCGCAGCTCCTCGCGCAGGTCGGCGAGCTCCTCCTCGTCGATGAGCCCCTTGCCGATCTTGCGGGCCTGCTGCCTGGCCAGGGCGTTGAGCAGCGAGCGGACGAAGACGGCGCGGGCCTGGTTGTGCGGGCGGCGCGAGCGGGTGGCCTTGTTCCTGGCCGCCTCCAGCATGGGGCGGTCGATGGTGAGCGTGATCCGGCCGAGCGTCACCTCGATGGGCTGGCGGGGGATCTTCTGCCGGTCGCGCACGGCCTTGGCGATCACGTCGGCCATCCGCGGGTCGCCCTTGAGCGCGGCCACCTCGGGCCGTTCCCTGGCGGTGGCCGTGACGCCGGGGTAGAGCTCGCCGACGGTGGACAGCAGCACGTCGGTCTCGCCGAGGGAGGGCAGGACCTGCTCGATGTAGCGCAGGAAGGTGAGGTTGGGCCCGAGGATGAGCACGCCGCGGCGTTCGAGCCGCTGGCGGTGGGTGTAGAGCAGGTAGGCGGCCCGGTGCAGGGCCACGACGGTCTTGCCGGTGCCGGGTCCGCCCTGGACCACGAGCACGCCGTTGAGGTCGCTGCGGATGACGCGGTCCTGCTCGGACTGGATGGTGGCGACGATGTCGCGCATGCGGCCGGTGCGCCGCTCGTCGAGCGCGGCCAGCAGCGCGGCCTCACCGTTGAGCGTGGCGCGGTCGTCGTCGGTGAGCGAGTCGAGGTCGAGCAGGTCGTCGTCCACGCCGACGACGTCGCGGCCCTTGGTCTGCAGGTGGCGGCGCCTGGTCACGCCCATGGGCGCCGACGGGGTGGCGCGGTAGAACGGCTGCGCCACGGGGGCCCGCCAGTCGATGAGCAGGCGGTGCTGCTCGTCGTCGGTCAGGCCGAGCTTGCCGATGTAGAGCCGGCCCTCGTCGGTGTGATCGAGCCGGCCGAAGACCAGGCCGCGCTCGACGGCCCAGAGCCGGGCGAGGCGGGTGGCGTGCATCTCGGCGAACGCGTCGCGCTCGGACATGTTCTGCATCGTGCCGACGGCGCCGGCGGCGAGCACCTCTTTGAGCTGCCGCTGGGTTCGTTCACGCAGGGTGTCGAGGCGGTCGTACAGGGTGGTGACGTACGTCTGCTCCCTGGCGAGCTCCGTTTGACGAGTTGCCGCCTGACCGTTAATGTGGTTAATGGGACACTCCGGGCCATTCTGCTTGTTGTTACGACAAACGACGACATTAGCATGCCTGTCGAGGCACTCTCATCACTTTCCCCCTTCCCCGGGCTTTCCCTGGCCCCGGTCACGTCTTGGTCGCGCCCCTTGACCTGCGGCCACAGCTCTTTTTATCGTCACATTTAGTTAGGAAAGTTTCCTAACGACGAAGAAGGAGACATGCCGTGAGCGGCCCGGTCCCGGGGACTCCCAGTCTGCTACGCGCCATCAATGATCGCGCCGCCCTGCGCGCCCTCATCGAGCGGGGCCCCCTGACCCGTCCCGAGATCGGCGCGCTGACGGGGCTGTCCAAGCCCACCGCCTCCCAGCTCCTGCTCCGGCTCCAGCGGGCGGGGCTCGTCGTGCTGGACGGGGTCAGGGAGGGGCTGCCCGGCCGTACGGCCGAGGTCTACCGGATCAACCCCGCGGCGGCGTACGTGGGCGCCCTCGACGTCACCCCCGGGCGGATCGAAGCCAGGGTGGCCGACCTGACCGGCACGGTGGTCGGCGAGCACGTGCTGCCGACCCCCGGCCGCCCGCGTGGCGACCTGGTCGAGCGGCTGTCGGCCGCGCTGCGCGGCACCGACCCGCCCGGCCCCCTGAGCCGCGTCGTGATCGGCGTGCAGGCCGCCGTCGACCCCTCCACCGGCCGACTCGGGTACGCCGCCGCGAAGGACGTGCCGGGCTGGCAACTGCCCGGCCTGGTGCCCGCCCTCAGCTCCGGCCTCGGCGTGCCCGTGGCCGTGGAGAACAACGTCAACCTGGTCGCGGCGGCAGAGCGCGCGCACGGCGCGGCCCGCGGGCACCGCGACTTCGTGCTGCTGTGGGCCGACAGCGGCATCGGCTGCGCCATCGTGCTGGACGGGCGGATGCACAGGGGCGCCACGGGCGGGGCGGGTGAGGTGGGCTACATGCCGATCCCCGGCGCGCCGACGGCGCGCGAGTCCGGCCGCTACGCCAACCACGGTTTCCAGGCGCTGAGCGGCGGTGCCGCCGTGCTGAAACTGCTGCGCTCGTACGGCGTGCGCGGCGGCGGCTTCCGCCAGGCCGTCGCCAACGCCGTACGGGCGGCGGCCGGCACCGGGCAGCAGGCCGACGACGCCAGGGCCGGGCTGCGCGACGTCGCCGCCCGCCTGGCCGTGGGCCTAGCGGCGATCACCTCGGTCGTCGACCCCGAGCTGATCGTGCTGACCGGCGGCGTCGTGCTGCCGGGCGGCGAGACGCTGCGCGAGCTGGTCGAGCACGAGCTGCACGCGCTCACCATCCCCAGGCCCCCGGTCCGCCTGTCGAGCGTCGAGGGCAACCCGGTGCTGGCCGGAGCCCTGGAGCTGGCTCTGGCCGCCGTACGCGACGAGGTGTTCGGCGTAGCCGGGGTGGGGGGCTGAGCGGTCGCCGCTCAGGCCTGGCCGTCGGGGGCGGGTCCGGGGTCGCCGGCGACGGCGGGGGCGCGGTGCTCGTACGGGGTGCTCAGCACGACCGTGGTGCGGGTCGAGACGTTGGCCGAGGCGCGGATCTGCTGCAGCAGGTCCTCCAGCGCCACCGGCGAGGCCACCCGCACCTTGAGGATGTAGCTCTCGTCGCCGGCCACGCTGTGACACGCCTCGATGGCCGCCAGGTGGGCCAGCCGCTCGGGGGCGTCGTCGGGCGCGGACGGGTCGATCGGCTTGATCGACACGAAGGCGGTCAGCGGCAGGCCGACCGCGTCGTGGTCGACGATCGCGGCGTATCCGCGGACCACGCCCCGCTTCTCCAGCCGGCGTACGCGCTGGTGAACCGCTGAGACCGAGAGCCCGGTCTCCCTGGCCAGGTCGGTGAAGCTCATGCGGCCGTCGCGGGCCAGCAGCGTGACGATCCGGCGGTCGATCTCCTCCATCGGTCAAAGGTAGCCGGTCATGGTCACGACATGGTCCCGACGGGACTGACTCCTCTGCGCATCGCGTGCTCGACGAGCGTGATGAGCACCTCCCTGCCCGAGTCCTTGCGGCGCGCGTCGCAGCGCACGATGGGGATGTCCGGCTCCAGGCCGATCGCCGAGCGCACCTCGCCGACCGTGAAGGGGCTGGTGCCGTCGAAGCAGTTGAGCGCCACGATGAACGGCTGCCCGCGCTTCTCGAAGTAGTCGACCGCCGGGAAGCAGTCGTCGAGGCGCCGGGTGTCGGCCAGCACGACGGCGCCCAGCGCCCCCATGGCCAGCTCGTCCCACACGAACCAGAACCGCTCCTGGCCCGGGGTGCCGAACAGGTAGAACATGTAGTCGTTGGGCATCGTGATGCGGCCGAAGTCCATGGCCACGGTGGTGGTGAGCTTGCGTTCGACGCCTGATAAGTCGTCGATGTGCGTGCCGACCTGGGTCAGGGCCTCCTCTGTTCGCAGAGGCCGTGTTTCGGACACGGCGCCGACCATCGTGGTCTTGCCCGCGCCGAAGCCGCCCGCGATCAGAATCTTGATCGCTGTCGGCAGCCGCCAACGGTCTGTGCGACCGACTTCCATCCAGCACCGCCCGTACCTATCCCGCGCATGCGCAACCCCGCCCCTGAGGTGCCGTGGTCAGTGGTACCTGTCAAGGCGCTTTGAAAAGGCTGATCCACATGCCTGGCATCGGAGACACCCTAGCAACGCCACATTTTCCACTCAAGCCGCAATCTTTTACAAGAAACAAAATGTCACGGTTTGTCGTCCAGCGCCCCGTTATTCGCGGCCTTAACAAGGTTAGAGTCAAGTTTGTCTGTCATGGATTCAGACGAGGCCGTTACGGCATCCGCCGAAAGCCCGAAACACCGGTGAAACCTGCGCTGAATCCGATCTGTCTGCGCAGGTAGGAGGCGGTCTTCGGGCTGTTCAGGCGGAGCCGTTCGATGAGTTCGCACGCCTCGCCCGCCAGCTCCGTCATCGCGTCCGTCACCTCCGTACGCTCCACGCCCAGCGCCAGCACGTTGAGATCGCCCCAGCTCATGTCCCTGCGGTAGGAGACGACGTCGCCGAGCAGGTGCAGGTAGCGCTGCACCTGCCTGCTCGCGGTGCGCAGGTCGTCCAGGTGCGCCTTCGACCAGTCGTCGGCCGCGTAGATCCAGTGCGACAGGTCCACGAAGCAGGAGCCCCGGCAGTCGGCGTTGTCGACGTAGCGGGCGAGCGTCGGGACGGCGCGCCGCTCCCGCCACTCCCAGGCCGTGGTCATCGCCACCAGCATGTCGGCGAGCTGGTCGCGCCAGATCCGCTGCAGCCGCTCGAACCCTCCTGCGGTGGTCATCTCGTCGCGCAGGTCGGCCAGGAAACGCGTGAGGGCCGTGCGCGGCACGGCCCCCTCGGCGACGGACAGGCATTCTCGCGTCATGCGATCGACCTGCGCGCGGGTGGTGGCGGTGTACTCGACGTGCCGGTCCACGGCCAGCACCCACAGGGCCGCCCGGTTGACCACCCGCAACCGGCCGGCGCCGGCCCAGGGCGAGCTGAACGCGTGAGCCAGGGTCAGGCCGTGGAAGAACTCCGTGCCGAAGACGGCCTGCGGGAACAGCCCGGTGTACATCTGCGCGCATCGCTGCAGGTCCCTGCCGCATTCGGCGGCCGTCGCACATGTCTTTCCGAGCTCGAACGCCTCGTCCAGCTCGTCGGGCATCCTAAGGCCGCTCGATCGGCTCGCGGATCATGGGCGAAGACCCCCAACATCCGGATATACACCTGTCGAAGAATTCTTTCATGATCATGCGGTTCCGATCAAGGCATCGGCCGGGTGGCCGATCCGGATCCGCGATGTCACCTCCCTCTCCGTAACTCTCCCATCACCGGACGGGGCCGGATCCCGGACCAGTTTGGGGCCGGTCCGAGGCCGGTCCGGCCGGTCCGAGGCCGGGTTGGGACCGGCGCGGGGCCGTTCCCGAGCCAGTCGCCGAGCCAGTCCCGGCCTGTCCCGACCCGTCTTCGGGCCGGATTTGGGCCGGATTTGGGCTGGTATTGGGCCGGCCCCGGGCCAGGTCAGGTCGTCAGCTTCGCCGCCAGCGCCACCCTGGAGCTGATCCCGAGCTTGGTGTAGATCTTGCCGATGTGGTACTCGACGGTCTTGACGCTGATGAGCAGCTCTCTGGCGATCTGCCGGTTCGTCAGGCCGCCGGCCACCAGCGTGGCGGTGCTCAGCTCCTGCGGGGTGAGGCCGAGACGGGCCGTGGCGGGCGGCTCCATCCCGCACGCCTCCAGCTCCTTGCCACACCGCTCCGCCAGGGGACGGGCACCCAGCCGCTCGAAGATCGCCCGCGCCGCCGACAGGCGTTCGGCCGCCACCTTGCGCCGGCCCGTCCTGCGCAGCAGCCTGCCCAGGTCGAGCAGCACCCGTGCTTCCTCCAGCGGGCTCACTCCCGCTTCGACCAGCGCGAGCGCCCGCACGAACGCCTCCTCGGCCTGGGTCGGCGCATTCCGTCCGGCCAGCAACAACCCACCGAGCCGGGCCCGCTCAGCCTTACGCCTGGCCTCACCCCGCCACACCTCTCGGCTGCCCCACCCCACCTCTTCGCCATCGCGCCGTCCCTCTTGGCTGCTCTGCCGCGCCGGGTCGCCGTTGTACAGCGGCTCTTCGTTGCCCCGCTGCGTCCTGTCGCCGCGCCCGTGCGTCCCGTCGCCGTCGTACGGTGTCCCTTCGCTGTCGAACGCGGCCAGCGCCCGCTCCGCCTCCTCCAGCCGCCCGTCCGCGACCAGCGCCTCGATCTGGGCGGGCCGCGGGTCCGGCACGAACACGTCCAGCCCTCCGCCCCACCCCCAATCGCCTCCACCTGCGCCACCGCCCCCGGCTCCCGACGCCCCGGACGCTTCAAGTACCACCGACAAGCCGGGCACCCCCGACACGCCGGAAGCACGCGATGCCTCGGGCATCCCGGACGTCTCGGATGTGGCAGAAGTGCCGGATACGCCTGAGGGCGGCGGCGGAAGGGGGCGCGCCAGCGGAAGGTGTGGCGCCGACAGAACGGGTGGTACGGGTAGCGCTTCGCCGGGGGTCAGGAGCGCCATGGCCAGGCCGGCCTGCCGTTCCCCCATCGTGTGTCCCATCTGTCGGGCTGTGGCCGCGGCCTCCGTGGCGTGGGTCAGCGCCCGTACGTGCTCGCCCATGGCCGCCAGCGATGCCACGCAGGCCACCTCCAGGGACGGCAGCAGCCACCGCTGCCCGAGCGCCACCGCCTGCGCGAAGGCGTACTCCGCATGGGCCGCCGCCTTGTCCCACCGCGCGCAGGCGTGCTCGGCGACGGCCAGCAGCGCGGTGGCCAGCAACCGGTGATGCGCCGGCCCGGCGGCCCCGGCCGCGCGTCCGAGCACCGCGCGCGCCTGCCCTGGCTCATCGCGGGCCAGCAGCGTCACGGCCGCCGCGAGGCTGCCAGGCGGCGCGCCGGCGCAGGGCACCCCTGCCAGAGCCAGCACGTCGTACGGCCTGGCGGCCGAGCCCTGGATGGGCTGCTCGATCGCCACACGGGCCCAGTCCGCCGCAACCACGCGGTCCCCCGTGACCAGACCCAGCCAGGCCAGCTGCTCCGCCACGTCGGCCGCGAAACCCGGTTCCGCGTGCCGCCACGCCTCGGCCAGCAGCTCGGACGCCTCGTCGAAGCGCCCGGCGGCCAGCGCGAGCCGTCCCAGCACGTACCGGCGTACCGGGCGCGGGTCGGCATTGCGCACGGCGGCGAGCTCAGCCGCCCGGAGCACGTCGCCCCCGATGAGGACGTGTTCCAGCACGGCCGTACGCAACTCGTCGCGGCGCGCGGCCGACTCGGTGAGCCCAGCGGCCAGGTCGAGGTGGGCGGCGGCCTCGTGCCACAGCCCGTGCTGCGCCGCCTTGGCCGCGTACCCGGACAATTCCTCGGCCAGCGCCTCGTCCGGCCCGCACGCCGCGACGGCACGATGCCGCAGGACCGCACCGCTGTCCTCGATCACCCGCGAGGCGGCCAAGTGCAACCGCGCCCGCGAGCCAGCGCCGATCCCGTCGTACGCCGCCGCCCGCGCCAACGGCTCGGCGAAGCCGACCATGCGGCCGGGCAGTTCCCGCAACACCCCCGCCCCCACTGCTTCTTCCAGCGCGTCAAGCGCCCAGCCTCCCCCGAGAACGTCAGGCCGCGCACCGACCGCCAAGAGATCAGGCGACCCGCCGACCGCCAAGCCGTCAAACCGCGCACCCACCCCCAAACCGGCAAGCGGCACTCCCACCTTCAAGCCGTCAAACCTCCCGCCGACTACCAAGGGACCAGACGGCTCACCGACCGCCAAGCCGTCAAACCGAGCGCTCACACCCAGGTCGGCAAGCCGCGCGCCTACCCCCAGGTTGGCAAGCGGCTCGCCTACCTTCAGGCCGGCAAGCTGCTTGCCGACTTCCAAGGTGTCGAGCGGCTGGCCGGCCTTCAAGGCGTCAAGCCGCTTGCCGACCTCCGTGGCGACCGTGGCCGCCAGGTGCAGCGGGCATTCCTCGCCCAGCACCGCGCACGCCGCCACCAGCCGCCTGGTCGCGGGCGCGCAGGAGCGCAGCCGCCGGGCGAAGATCCGCCGGTACGTCTCCGGCGCCGGCAACCGCGCCCACGGATCGCGGAGCACCGCCGGTGGCACGATCTCCAGCAGGGCACGGGCATGCAGCGGATTGCCACGGGTGTGCTCCCACAACCGCACCACCGCCGCCTCCCCCAGCCCACCACCCCCGCCCGCCTGAGCTTCACGCGCCATGACGTCCACGTCCGCCCGGCACACCCCCAGCCCCGCATCCGTCCGCGCAGGCGTAACCGGCTCCACGTGACAGGCCACCGACGCGGGCCCGGCACCCAACAGAGCAGGCGCGCCCCCCACGGGCCCCGCAACCGGAACGAACCTCCCATTTGGCGCGGGACCATCGGCCGGTGCAGGTGGGGCGGTCGACACGGCAGGCGCGAGCGTGGCCGCCGATACGGCCAACGCCGGCCCACCGGCCGACACAGACCCGGTGGCCGGTCCGGACCCGATGGCCGGTGTAGCCGGTGCCGCCGGTGCGAGCTCGGCGGCCGGGACTGCCAGGGCGGCCATTTCGGCCAGGTCGGTGGCGTTCAGGCCGCTGAGCGTCAGCCGTGCCGTGTCATCGCCTGTGAGCAGCCGCCGCAGCCCCTCGGGCAGCCAGGTGCCATCCAGGTCCCGGCAGGCCACCAGGACGAGCACTCGCCCGGCCCGCACCCGCCGCAGGGCGTACCCCAGCGCCTGCAACGAGGGCTGGTCGGCCCACTGTGCATCATCGACGAACAGGACCGGGAGCCCCCGCTCCGCCAGCCGCCCGACGAGGTCGCACACCACCTGTCCAGCGGCACACGGATCGGCCTCGGCAGCACACGAAGCCGCCCCGACGCCACACAGACACACCCCCGCGTCGAGTGGACCTCTTCCGGCCGCGCACACGCCGGCCCCGCCCGCCCCCGGCTCTGTCAGGGTGTCCCCGGGACGGGTGCCGGTCTCCCCCGCCGATCCCCGGCACCCGGACGGTGCCGCCCTCCCCGCGGAGCCCCGTCCCTCGACCGGTGCCGCCCTCCCAGAGCAGCCCCGACCCCCGACCGGTGCAGCTTCCCCCGCTGATCCCCGGCCCTCAACCGGAGCCACCGCCGGTATCCCGGCGCCCAGTCGTGCCGCCTCGGTAACGAGTTGGCGGATGAGCCCCAGCGGGAGCCCCCGCTCCCCCTCTTCCCCGCTGACGGCCAGTACCCGCGCGCCCGTCTCCCCGTCGAGTGCGTGGTGGATGAGTGCGGTCTTGCCGATCCCCTCCGGTCCTTCGACCAGCACTCTTCTGACGGCCCCGGCGCCGGCCGCGCGTAGTTCCGCACGCAGGAGGGCGAGTTCCTCCGCTCTGCCGACGAACATGCGCGCTCCCTCCCTCCGCCCTCGCAAACCCCAGAGCCGGTGGCGACACCCTCTGATACACCCCGGGCACGGAACGTTCAGGGCAGGCTCAGGCGGCCCCCAGATGGTGGTGGCGTCCTCAGGACGGGCTCACGCAGTTCTCAAGCGGCGGTGAGCGGCTGCCTGAGCGTAAATTCAAGGGGCGGCTACCTCAGCGTGCGGCCCCAGGCGGCGGTGGCGTCGTCGTGGCGCTTGCCCCACACCGGCCCCCGCCGCACCTCCAGCTCCCGCACGGCGTCGATCACGGCCACGGGCCCGCGGCCCTCCAGCGTGTCCAGGACGGCCTGCCAGCTCCAGCCGTACCAGTCGGCCAGCCGCGCCACCCCATCCGTGAACACGCCGGCCCCGCGCACCCCGTCCGCCTCGCCGGTGATCGCCTCGCGCGCGGCCTCCGGACGGGCGGCCGCGACCCAGAAGCCGCCGGGAACGTTCCGCAGGCGCCGCACCAGCTCCACCGGGTACGGCCGCCCGCCGGGCAGCCGTTCGAGCCGGTCGTCGCTCACCACCCGCACCCCGCCGCCCACCAGGGACAGCACGACCGGCGAGTCCCCCAGGACGAGGTACTCCACCCGCCCTGAGCCCAGTGACCGCACCATGGCCACCGTCGCCGAGGGCGAGTCCGGGTTGCCCAGGTCACACCTGCCCCCGTGCGCCGATCGGGTCGCCTCAATGGCCGCTTCCAGGAGGCCCGCCAGCGAGGTGCCGTCGGCAGCCAGCCCGCCGGCCAGGGCGCCGCCGAGTCGGCCCACCAGCCAGGCCACGTCGTGCGCGCACCCGCTGTCGACCCCGGCCGCCGCCGTCGCCCCGTCCAGGACCACGATCCACGAGGGCCCGGCGATCACCAGGTCCTCGTTGGGCCGCTCGGAGCCGGGTCTGGTGGCGTACGTGATCTCCGCGAACATGACAGCGACTGTGCCACAGAGACCGCATCCCTCATCGCAAGGCCACCCTGCCAAAGCGCGCCGCCTATCGTGGGAGGGTGACGACCCTGCAGCGTGCCCTCACCGACCCGCCCCTGCCCCACCTGCCCGGCGCGGCCGAGGAACTGCTGCGCGAGCTGGACGCCCCACCCCGCCTGGCCGCCCACCTGCGTGCCGTCCACGACGCGGCCCTCGACCTGCTCGGCTGGCTGCGCGACCGCCATCCCACCGTCCCCGTGGACCACGAGGCCGTCCGGTACGGCGCCGCCACCCACGATGTCGGCAAGTGCCTGCACCCGGCCGAGCTGTCAGGGCCGGGGTCGGCGCACGAGGAGGCGGGGCACAAGCTCCTGCTCGCCCGGGGCGTGCCTGAGCGGCTGGCCCGCTTCGCCCGTACGCACGGCTCGTGGACGGGGGCGGGCACCACGTTCGAGGACCACCTGGTCAGCCTGGCCGACAAGGTGTGGAAGGCCAAGCGGGTGCCCGAGCTGGAGCAGCTCGTGGTCGACCGGCTGGCCGGTGCGGCGCCGGGCTGGCAGGTCTTCATGGAGCTGGACGACCTGCTCACCGCCGTCGCCGGCCGGGCCGACGACCGGCTGGCGTTCCAGAACGCCTATCCGGCCGTCACCCTCCCGCGCTGACCGTCCGGAACGGGGCCCGCGCCTGAACGGGCACGGCCCCGGGCACGAGTCCCCGGACCGGCACAGGCCGGGCGGAGGCCGTGCCGGGCGGAGGTGCCAGGGTCAGACGATCACGAGGTCGCGCGGCGTGTTGTTCAGCCGCTCGCCCCCGCTCTCCGTGCACACCACGATGTCCTCGATCCGCGCCCCATGCCGCCCCGCCAGGTAGATCCCCGGCTCCACCGAGAACGCGAACCCGGCCTCCATCGGCTCGTCGTTCCCGGCCACGATGTACGGCTCCTCGTGCGTCTCGATGCCGATCCCGTGCCCGGTCCTGTGAATGAAGTGCTCCCCGTAGCCGGCCTCGGCGATGACATCACGCGCGGCCGCGTCGATCGACTCGCACGACACCCCTGGCCGCACCGCCTCGCAGGCGGCCTCCTGCGCCCGGCGCAGCACCTCGTAGTAGGCGGCGAAGTCGGCCGGCGGCTCGCCCACGCTGTAGGTGCGGGTGGAGTCGGAGCAGTAGCCGTTGTGCAGCTGCCCGCCGATGTCGACCACGACGGGCTCGCCCGCCTGGATGACCCGGTCGGACACGTCGTGGTGCGGGCTGGCGCCGTTGGGGCCGGAGGCGACGATCACGAAGTCGACGGTCGCGTGGCCCGAGGCGAGGATGGCCTCGGCGATGTCGCGGCCCACCTCGCGCTCGGTGCGGCCGGCCCGCAGCAGGCCGGGCACGAGCCGGTGCACGCTGTCGATGGCCTCGCCGGCCTCGCGCAGCGCGGCCACCTCGCCGGGCGACTTGCGCATCCGCAGCTCCCGCAGCACGCTTCCGGCCAGCACCTGCTCGGCCCCTGGCAGCACCTCGCGGAAGCGCAGCGACGACATGGCCCACATGCGGTCGGCCAGACCCACCTTGGCGACCCCGCCGAGCCGCGCCGCGGCCAGCGCGTAGGGGTCCTCGGTCTCGTCCCACGCCACGAACTCCACACCGAGCCGCGCGGCGGGCGACGCCTGCGCGGCCGGCAGCTCAAGCCGGGGCACCATCATGTACGGCTCCGCCACGGCGGGCACCACGAGGCACGTCAGCCGCTCAAGGGGCTTGGCGTCGTAGCCGCTCACATAACGCAGGTCGGGGCCCGGCGTCAGGAGCAGGGCGTCGAGACCGGCCTTGGCGGTGGCCTCCTGGACGGCGGCGAGACGGGACACGGGATACAGGTCTGAGGACGTCACAGGCTCAATCTACTCGTGATCGCGGCTCCTAAAATCCGCGAAAAGGTCTCGCCACGCGGCCGGACATCGACACACACGGTTGCGAGTCGATCACGTAGTGTGGGGCCAATTGTCCAGTTCCCCTGCGTTCGAGAGTGAGATCATGGTCGACGTCACAGGCGCGGCCGAGCTGCTCGGGCACGAGGCCGAGATGCTCGCCGTCCGGCTGGGCCACGCCCAGCGGCTCGGCAACATGGGCTGGGCGGAGTGGCATCTGCACACCGGCGAGACGATCTGGTCCGACCAGGTGTACGTGATCTTCGGCCGCGACCCGGGCGACGGCCCCATCCCCCTGCCCGACCTGCCCGAGCACGTCGAGCCCTCCGACGTGGCCACGCTCGACCGGCTGCTGTGGTCGGTCGTGCAGGGCGTGGAGCCGGTGCAGGCCGAGTTCCGCATCCGCCGCGGCGGGGGCTCGGCCGACCTGCGCGACCTGCGGGTGGTGCTCGAACCGCTGGCCGGGCCCGGCGGCACGATCGGCATGCACGGCGTCATCCAGGACATCACCGGCCGCCGCCGCGCCGAGCGCATGGTGTCGGAGTCGCGCCGCCAGCTCCTGGAGGCGCGCGAACGGGCCGCGGAGGAGCGCCACGTGATGCTCGCGCTGCGCGAGGCGATCCTGCCCGAGCCGGTCGGCTGCCTGGACCTGCCGCAGACGAGGATCGCGGTCCGGTACGTGCCCGCCGAGAAGACCGCCAACCTGGGCGGCGACTGGTTCGAGGCGGCCCCGGCGCCCGACGGCCGCGTGCTGCTGGCGATCGGCGACGCCTCGGGGCACGGCCTGCCCGCGATCTCGCGCATGGCCCACCTCCGCCACGCCCTGGTCGGCCTGGCGATGACCGGGCAGGGCGCCAACCGGCTGCTGGCCTGGCTGAACGACCTCGTCATGCACCAGCTGAAAGACACCACCGCCACCGCGATCATCGGCCATCTCGACCCCGAGACCCGGGTGTTCGCCTGGGGCCAGGCGGGCAACCTGGCGCCCATCCTCGTCCGCGACGGGGAGGCCACCCAGCTCGCGCAGCCCAGGGGCGTGCTGCTCGGCGCGGCGTCAGGCAGCCCGTACGAGCTGGCCACCACCCGGCTGCTGCCCGGCGACCAGCTGCTGCTGTTCACCGACGGGCTGGTCGAGCGGCGTACGCGCGACATCGACGTCGGCCTCGACCTGGTACTGGCCGCCGCGCGCCGGGTGCGCGGGCACGATCTGGACGCGAGCCTCGACCGCCTGCTCGCCGACATCGGCGGCCCCAACCCGGAGGACGACGCGTGTCTGCTGGCGGTGGGCATACTGTCCTAGTGCTGATGCTTCTGGACACCCCGTCGCTCTACTTCCGCGCCTTCTTCGGCATCCCGGAGTCGATCAAGGCCCCGGACGGCTCGCCCGTCAACGCGGTGCGCGGCCTCATCGACATGATCGCCACCCTGGTACGCCAGCACTCCCCCACCGAGCTGGCCGCCACCATGGACGCCGACTGGCGGCCGGCGTTCCGGGTCGCGGCGATCCCGACGTACAAGGCGCACCGCGTCGCCGGCACCGGCCAAGGGGGCGACCAGGAGGAGGTGCCCGAGGCGCTCGTGCCGCAGATCACGGTCATCCAGGAGGTGCTCGACGCCCTCGGCGTGGCCCGGCTGGAGTCGCCCGGCTACGAGGCCGACGACGTCATCGGCACGCTCACCCACCAGGCGCCCGGCGCGGTCGACATCGTCACCGGCGACCGCGACCTGTTCCAGCTCGTCGACGACTCCCGGCCGGTCCGCGTCCTCTACACCGCCCGCGGAGTGCGCAACCTGCAGATCGTGGACGAGGCGTTCGTCACCGGCAAATACGGCATCCCCGGCCGTTCCTACGCCGACTTCGCCACCCTGCGCGGCGACCCCAGCGACGGCCTGCCCGGCGTGGCGGGCGTCGGCGAGAAGACCGCCGCCGCCCTGATCACCCGGTTCGGCTCGCTCGCGGCGCTGCTCGAGGCCCTCGACGCGGGCGTCACCGACGGTTTCCCGGCCGGCAGCCGCACCAAGCTGAGCGCCGCCCGCGACTACCTGAGCGCCGCCCCAGCCGTGGTGAAGGTGGCTCCCGACGCGCCGCTGCCGGACGCCGATCTGACCCTGCCGGCCAAGCCGCGCGACCCGGAGGCGCTGGTCGCCCTGGCCGATCGCTACGGCCTGGACGGCCCGCTCAACCGCCTCCTGGACGTCCTCGCCCGCTGACGTCCAACCCTGGGTCAGCCGGCCAGGTAGGCGCGGACGGCCTCCTGCGCGGCGTCGCGCAGGCGGGCGTGCACGAGCGCGTTCTCCTCCCGGTCCGTACGCACCTCGACCACCCTGGGCCCATCGCCCCGCATCGCCTTGGGCAGATCACTGAGGTCACCCACCAGCGTGTACGGAGTGCCCGTCGCGGCAGCCACGTACCCCAGGTCCACCCCGTGCGGCGTGCCGAACACCCGCTCGAACGGGTCACGCACCGCGGCCTGGGGCAGCAGCGAGAAGATGCCGCCCCCGTCGTTGTTGACCACGACGAGACACAGGTCGGGCCGGGGCTCACGGGGCCCGAGCACGAGCCCGTTCTGGTCGTGCAAGAAGGACAGGTCGCCGATCAGCGCGTAGGAGGGGCCGTTGTGCGCCAGCGCCGCCCCCATGGCGGTGGACACCAGGCCGTCGATGCCGGAGGCGCCCCTGTTGGCCATCAGCCGGATGCCGCGCCTGGGCCGCATCGCCTGATCGAGGTCGCGGATCGGCATGGAGGAGCCGCAGAACAGCAGCGCCCCGTTCGGCAGCGCGTCGACCAGGTCTCTGGCCAGGCGCGGCTCGCTGGCGCCCGACAGGTCGAGCACCTCGTCCATGGCCGCCCTGACCGCCAGGTCGGCCTGCCGCCAGGCGTGCAGCCAGGTGTCGTCACCCGAGGCGACCGGGATCTCCACCGCCTGCGCCACCTGCGTGGCCGAACGCGTCGGGTCGGGCCAGCGGTCGAGATCGGGCGCCACCACGATGTGCTCGTCCGCGCGCTTCAGCCACGACAGCAGCGGCCGGGACAGCCCTGGACGGCCCAGCGTGACGACCACGTCGGGCCTGTGCGCGTCGGCGAACTCGGGCGTGCTGAGCAGGTAGTGGTAGGTCGAGATGGCGTGGTCGCCGTAGCGGCCGCCGCCGTTGGGCTCCGACAGCACCGGCCAGCCGGCCATGCCCGCCGCCGCGACGTAGCGGCGCACGTTGGCGGCGCCGTCGCCGACCACGAGCACGCCGCGCCTGGTGGGCGGGATGTGCAGGGCTATGGGCGGCGGCGCGACCCTGGCACGCACCCAGGGGCCGTTGGCGCCGCCGTCGAGCGGCTCTGACCAGGTGGTGTCGCCGTCGGGGATCAGCGGCTCCCTGAAGGCCAGGTTGAGGTGGACCGGGCCGGGGTTGCCCGCGCCTGCGGCGCGCTGGTAGGCGCGGCAGGCCAGCGAGCGCCAGTAGGCGACCTGGCCGGGGCGGTCTTCCGGCACGCCGACCTCGGCGAACCAGCGGGTGGCGCCGCCGTACAGCTTGATCTGGTCGATCGTCTGGTTGGCGCCGGTGCCGCGCAGCTCGGGCGGGCGGTCGGCGGTCAGGACCAGCAGCGGCACGCCCGACTCGCCCGCCTCGATGACGGCGGGGTGGAAGTTGGCGGCGGCGGTGCCGGAGGAGCAGATCAGCGCCACGGGACGCTCGGAGCGCCGGGCCAGCCCCAGGGCCAGGAACGACGCCGAGCGCTCGTCGATCCGTACGTGCAGCCGCACCCGGGACTCGGCGTGCAGCGCCAGCGCCAGCGGGGCGGAGCGCGAGCCGGGCGCCAGCACCACGTCGGTCAGGCCGCAGCGCACCAGCTCATCGACCAGCACGGTGGCCAGCGCGGTAGCGGGGTTCAACGTGACGCCTCCTGCATCCGGCCAAGCCACTGGGGAGATTCAATCTCAAAAGCCGACAAAAGGCCATAATCTACGCTGGGTCGCCGTACCGCCAGCCTGCCGTCCACCGGAACCAGCGAATCGTCCACGACGTCGCCCGACAGCAGCGCCATGGTGCCGAGCCCGCACGCGTACGGGAGCGACGGCAGCGCCGCGGCCAGCGCCAGCCCCGCCGCCAGGCCCACGGACGTCTCCACGGCGCTGGAGACCACCGCGGGCAGCCCGCACGCCTCCACCACCCGCAGCGCCGCGCGCACCCCGCCCAGCGGCTGCACCTTCACCACCGCGATGTCGGCCGCCTCCGCCGCCCTGACCCGCAGCGGGTCCTCGGCCCTGCGGATCGACTCGTCGGCCGCGATCGGCACGTCGCACGCCCGCCGCACCGCCGCCAGCTCCTCCAGCGTGGCGCACGGCTGCTCGGCGTATTCGAGGTCGAAACGGTCGAGCCGCTTGAGCCGGCGGACGGCCTCATCGACCTCCCAGGCGCCGTTGACGTCGACCCGCAGCCGCCCCGACGGCCCGAGCGCGTCGCGCACGGCCTCGACCCTGGCCACGTCGTCGTCGAACGTCTGCCCCGGCTCGGCCACCTTGACCTTCGCCGTGGCGCACCCCGAGCGCCGCACGATGTCATGGGCCCGCTCGGGATCGACCGCGGGCACGGTCGCGTTGACCGGGACGCTGTCGCGCACCGGCTCCGGCCAGCCCTCGAACGCCGCCTCGCGGGCACACGCCAGCCAGCGGGCGCACTCGCGCGGGCCGTATTCGGGGAACGGGGAGAACTCCCCCCACCCCGCCGGGCCGTGCAGCAGCACCCCTTCCCTGACGGTCTGCCCACGGAACCGCGTCCGCATCGGGATCCGGAAGACCACGGGAGAACGCGTCACGACCCTCCCTGCGCCACTGTCCGACCTGTCACCATTAACCTTACGAGCATGTGGAGGAACCCGTCGCATCCGGACCGCCCGCTGCATGCCATTGTGCAGCCTGCCGGGACCGCCCTCTTCACGGCGATCCGCGACGCCCTCTCCGGCGACGGCCCGGCCGTCCTCCCGCTCTCCCCCGGCCACCACGAGCCCGCCCTGGACGCGCTGCGCCCCACCCACGTGAACGGCGTCCCCAGACCCGGCGGGGCCGGCGTGCCGGGCGACGTGGCGATCGTGATCGCCACCAGCGGCACTACCGGCCCGCCCAAGGGCGTGATGCTCTCCGCCGAGGCGCTGCGCGCGTGCGCGGCCGCCTCGATCCGCCGCGTGGGCGCCGCGAAGGGCGACCGCTGGCTGTGCTGCCTGCCCGTCTCCCACGTCTCGGGGCTGCAGGTCCTGGTCCGCGCCCTGCTCTCGGAGAGCGAGCCGATCATCCACCCGGCCTTCGACCCGCACGCGGTGCTGGACTCCGGCGCCCACCACGTCTCCCTCGTGCCCACCCAGTTGCACCGGCTGGTCGAGATGGGGGCGGATCTGTCGTTGTTCAGGACCATCGTGCTGGGCGGGGCGGCGCCTGGGCCCGGCCTGGTCGAGCGGGCCACCGCCCTCGGCGCGAGGGTCGTGACGACGTACGGGTCGAGCGAGACGAGCGGCGGCTGCGTGTACGACGGCCGGCCCCTTGACAATGTAGATCTCAAAATCGGCGCGGATGGGCTGATCAGGATCTCCGGCCCGGTGCTCTTCTCCGGCTACCGCTTCGCCGAGGCACCCGCCCCGCTGGACGGCGGCTGGTTCGTCACCTCCGACCTCGGCGAGCTGAACGACGGCCGCCTGCGCGTGCTCGGCCGGGCCGACGACGTCATCAACACCGGCGGCGAGAAGGTGGTGGCCGGCGTCGTGACCGCCGTCCTGCGCGCCCATCCCGACGTCGCCGACGCCGCCGTGATCGGCCTGCCCGACGCTGAGTGGGGCGAGCGCGTCACCGCCGTCGTGGTCCCCGCCGACCCCGACACACCCGTCACACTTCAGCAATTGCGGGCATTCTGCCGCGATAGGCTCGCCCCCTACGCCGCCCCGCGCGACCTGCGGCTCGTCGAGCGACTCCCGCTGCTCCCGAACGGCAAGACCGATTTGATGCGGCTTAGGGCAGGAACCTGACGAGTGGCCGATGCGTCATAGTGGGGAGAAGGAGGGAGCCTTCATGGACCAGACCCGCAAGCTGTGGGCATCCGCGGCCGTCGTCGGCGTCATCGTCGCCGGAGGCGCCTCAGTCGCGGCGGCCGCCTCGGCGGGAAAGCTCGACCAGGTCGCGAGGGAGACCCGAGCCGTGGTGGAGAAGGCGCCGTCCGGCGAGCCCCAAGAGCTGCCCCAGGTGCTGGACGCGACTCCAGCCCCCGCGACCACCGACGGTTTCATCGTCTCCAGGGAGATCAACCCGGATCCGGAGAAGGTCCTCGAATACTGGACCGACCAGCGCATGGAGGACGCCGAGCCCATGCCGATGCCTGAGGTGCAGCCGGGCGGTCACGGGTCGACGGAATAAACACGACCCCTGGGGCGGTTCGTCATGTGGGCGATCCGCCCCTTTTTCGCCCCGCTTAGGGCGCACGGGAACAAATGACGGCGTTTGGCGTTATTGATACTGGTGCGCCGTGCGGATGCGAAGCCGCCCCACCACAACCTGCCTGATCGCTTCCACTCCGTACGGAGGAGGTGTCCTCATGCCCAGAACCGCCGTGGCGACCCCACCCGCTGCTCTCGATCAGCTGATTGAACGAGGGCGAGCCCAGGGTCACCTTTCTCTGGCGGAGCTGCGTGACGCGTTCGCGATGGCCGGCATCAGCCCCTCTGAAGGTCGCACGATCCTGCGCGAGCTTTCGGAGGCCGGCGTGAGCCTGGCCGCCGAGAACGAGCCGTCTCTCAGCACGACCGCCCCCAAGAAGAACGCCCAGAAGAAGACCACTTCCGCCGGGAAGACCGCGCGGGCAAAGAGTACCCGCAGCAAGGGCTCCGAGGCAAAAACCACCCCGGTGAACGGCGCGGTGAACGGCGCGGCGAACGGCGCGGCGAACGGCAATGGGAACGGCACCGGCAACGGCGTGCGAGCCGCCACGGCCGATGCGGCGAAGGCGGTGACGGCGCCGGAGTCCAAGCCCGAGCACGAGGAGGACGTCCCGGACGACCTCGTCGCGAACGCGGAGGAAGCCGAAATCGACAACGAGCCGATCGACCTGGACGACACGCAGTCCGTCATGGGCGACTCGGTGCACACCTACCTCAAGTCCATCGGCCGCCGCACCCTGCTCACCGCCGCCCAGGAGGTCGAGCTGGCCAGGCGGATCGAGGCGGGCCTGTACGCCGAGTACAAGCTGGAGACCCAGCCCGACCTGTCGCCCGCCGCCCGGGCGGACCTCCACCTGGTCGTGGAGGACGGCCGGCAGGCCAAGGACCACATGCTGGAGGCCAACCTGCGGCTGGTGGTCTCCGTCGCCAAGAAGTACACCGACCGCGGCATGTCCCTGCTGGACGTCGTCCAGGAGGGCAACCTGGGCCTGATCAGGGCCGTGGAGAAGTTCGACTACACCAAGGGCTTCAAGTTCTCCACGTACGCCATGTGGTGGATCCGCCAGGCCATCCAGCGCGGCTTCGCCGACTCGGCCAGGACGATCCGGCTGCCCGTGCACGTGCTGGAGATGCTGTCAAAGCTGTCGCGCGTCGAGCGTGACATGCACCAGCGCCTGGGCCGCGAGCCCACGCCCGAGGAGCTGGCCGTCGAGCTGGACAAGACGCCGGACCAGATCGAGGAGCTGCTGCGCACGAGCCGTCAGCCGATCTCGCTGAACGCGACGATCGGCGAGGACGGGGAGACTACGATCGGCGACCTCATCGAGGACGTCGACTCCCCCGAGGCGTCGGAGATCGTCGACCGCCAGCTGCTGGGCGACCAGCTGCGGGGCGTGCTCGACAACCTCTCGCCGCGGGAGTCGAAGATCATGGCGCTGCGTTTCGGCCTGGTGGACGGCAAGCCGCACACCCTGGACGAGATCGGCAAGTACCTGGGGCTGACCAGGGAGCGCATCAGGCAGCTGGAGAAGGAGTCTCTGTCCAAGCTGCGCCACCCGAGCAACACGCGCCCGCTGCTCGACTGGGCCAGCTGAACGAGAGCCCCGGCACCCTCACACGGCGCCGGGGCTCATTCGCTCGCGTATCCAGCCCGCGTATCCAGCCCGCGTATCCAGACAGTCTGGCCGGACCGGACAGCCGCGAGCGTGACCTTCTCAGGTCAGGCGGTCGCGGGCACCGGCCTGGGCACGCGGGGGATCCCCCACAGCCGGTTGTCCTCGCGCAGGGTGCGCAGCCGCTCGACCTCGGCCGTCCACATGGCGCCGGCCGGCGTGGCCTTGGCCTTGCGGCGGGCGATCCGGTCGTCGTAGGCCTTCACTCCGAACGTGGCCCGCTGCCCGGCCTCGGCGGCGCGCAGCGCCTCGGTGAGCGCCGCGTCGAAGGCCTTCCCGGCCGCCAGCAGCTCGATCTCGTCGGCTCCCGCCGCCTGCAGCTCGCGCAGCACCTGCTCGGCCTGCCTGGCCTTCTCGATGAACTCGGGGAAGCTCTTGGAGATCTCCAGGTCCGCGTGGTAGCGGACCTCTGCCTCCCGGCTCACCCGCGGACGGAAAAACGCCATCGGCCCTGCCCCTTAAAGCTGTCGGTACTGGTGCAACGCCCAAGGGTACGCCGTCGCGCGACACGGGCGGAAATCGCCCTGGCGCGACCGCCTTTACATAGTAAGATGATCTCCATGCCCGCCAAGAGACCACCGGTGCCCCTCTCCCGCGAGCGCATCATCGAGGCCGCACTCCACATCGCCGACAGCCAGGGCCTGCGCCGCCTCACCATGCGCCGCCTGGGCGACGCCCTGGAGGTGGAGGCCATGGCCATCTACCACCACCTGCCACGCGGCAAGGAGGCACTGATGGACGCCCTGGCGGAACACGTCACCACCGTCCACGTCGAGCGGGGCCCCACCTGGCAGGAGACGGCCAGGGCGTGGTGCCGGGCGGGCAGGGAGCTGCTGCGCGAGCATCCTGGCGTGCTGGCCCTGGCCCTGACCAAGCCGCCCAAGGGGGCGACCGCCATCGCCATCAGGGAGCAGACCGAGCAGCTCGCCGAGGGCGGTCTCGGCGACGCCCCGGAGGCCGTGCGGTCGCTGCGGGCGTTCGTGTTCGGCAGCGTGGCCGTGGAGGTGCAGCAGTCCGGATGGGCCGACCCGGAGGTTGATGAATGGGTCAGGAGGGACGAAAGAGCCGATATCGACTTCGAGCGCGGGCTCGACGCTCTGCTCAAGGGATTGCAAACGTGATGCGCGTGTCACGCTTGGCCCGTTATCCTGCATAAGGCACGCTGTGTCGAAGGTCACACGACCCGGGGATCCTCCTGTAACAGTCCGAACGGACTATGTCGGAACACGTGACACACATCGCACACTTGCCAGAACGAACACAACAACCCGAGCCGGCTCCCGACCCTCCAGCACGGGAGCGACCCACGAGATATCGGAGGCACGCCGATGTGCCCGCACGACCCGGCCTGTCCGGATGCCGAGGCGCCTGACCGCGAGGCGGCACGCACCCTGGCCTGCCACCCCGAACAGGGGTGGAGCCTGCTCTGCAACGGCGTCGTCCTGTTCGAGGACACCGGGGAGCTGCTTCCCAGCGGCACCGCCATCGCCCCGCACCGGCCCGCCGTCGGCGCCGCCTGACGCTTCCCTGCGAGGTCCGCGCCCGCGTCCGGCCTGACGCCTCAGGCAGGGTCCACACGCACGCCTCCAGCGAGTCCCACGCCTACGCGTCCCGCGAGTCCCGCGAGTTCCACGCCTACGCGTCGCCTCCGCGTCCCGCGAGATCCACGCCTACGCGTAGCGGACGATCCACTCCGCGACGACCTCGCCCACCCGGGCGGGGTCACGTTTCAGCTCATGGCCCTCCCCCGGCAGCACCACCAGGCGCGCGGCGTCCCCGGCGTCGGGAACGCCGAACGGGTCGCGTTCCCCGTTCACCACCAGCACGTCCACGCCGGCGCCGCGCAGCTCATCGGCCCTCGACCGCTCAGGCCGCCCCGGCGGGTGCAGCGGGAAGGCCAGCGCCACCACCGCGGCGGCTCCGACGGCCTTGGCCGTCCGGCAGGCCACACGGGCCCCGTTGCTCCGCCCGCCCTGCACGACCGGCAGCCCCGGCCGGGCCGCCCGCAACTCGCCCAGGACGATCTCCCACGCCTCGTCCTGCCGCGCCGCCGAACCTGGCGCCCGCGCCCCCGCCACCCGGAACGCCTGCGTCACCCTGGCCACGCTCACCCCGGCCGCCACGGCGGCGTCGCGCACGGCCAGCAGGTCGGGGGCCTCCACTCCCCCGCCCGATCCGTGGGTCAGCACCAGCAGCAGCCGCGCGTCCGCGACCTCGTCCACCTCGACCAGCGCCGGCCCTCTCGGGGTCATCACCTGCATGGCAGCACGGTACCTGGGGAGGATCGCGCACTAGACCTCAGGGCTGATGACGGCGCGGCGCGCGGCGGGAGATGATGCTGTCCATGTCAGACAAACGCCTCAGGGACGACCTGCGGGCCACGCTGGAGGCGCGCCGCGAGCTCGGCGCCGACTACGAGCCGGCGCTCGTCGACTCGTTCATGGAGCGCCTCGACGCCACGATCGCCGCGCGGGTCCGGGCCGAGCTCGACCACCACGGCGCCACGCCGCGCAAGAAGGCGGGTCAGACGACGCCGCTGGTCCCGATCGCGCTGGGCTCACTGGGCATCGGGGTTCCGCTCACGGCCATCGCGGGCACCACGGGAGGCGCGTTCGGGCTGCTGGTCGCGTGGCTGGCGATCGTGCTGGTCAACGTGGCGGCAGCGGCGGCCGTCATGCGCCGCCCCTGACCTGCGGGCAGGCGGCGCGGGGTCAGGCGCCGCGCTGGTAGCGCAGGCGGACCTCGGCCGCCAGCGTCTCGTCCTCGTGTTCGAGCCCGTACGTCCACACCCGGCCCGCGTCGTCGTCGCGCCCGCGCAGCGGCAGGGTGCGGGCGAGCAGCTCGATGGCCAGCGCGCCGGTACGCGGGTCGGCGCCGCCCTCGACGCTCTCGGCGAACTCGGCGCAGGCCAGCTCCAGATGCGCGATGCCGAGCTGGACCCGCAGGCCGGGCACCTCGTCGGCGGGGGCGAACTCCAGCGCCTCCAGCAGCACCTCGGCCGCCGGGCCCGGCTCCCCGTGCTCCAGCATCAGCTCGGCCAGCCGCTGCGCCGCGTGCGCGCCCATCTTGTCGTCACCGGATTCGACGCCCGCGCGCACGGCTGCGCGCAGCTCGTCTCCGGCCTCCTCCAGGTTGCCCGCCTCGACCGCCAGCCGGGCCAGCGCGAGGTGGGCCAGCGGCACGTACGCGGCCGTGCCGACGCCGAGGACGGCCTGCCAGGCGGCCCTGGCCTGGTCGGCCCGGCCCTCCCGCTCGAAGCCCTGGGCCAGGTGACAGGCCGCCTGGGCGGCGTATTCGGGGTGCCCGGTGGCCAGGGCGGTCCTGGCGGCGGCCCTGGCCCGCTCGACGTCGCCGCACTGCTCCAGCACCACGGCGAGGCCCACGGCGGCCTGCGCCCTGTCGGGCTCGCCCGGGTCGGCGGCGAGCCGGCTCAGGATGTCGGCCGCGGCGTCGAGGTCACCCTCCTCGGCCAGGCGGCGGGCGGTGTCGAGGGGCGGTGTCTCCAGCTCTGAGGACGTCAAGAGAGCTCCTTGGGGCGACGGTCGCACCGAAGCCTAACGACTTCTGACGATCATGTCTGCTCACTTGACGCGGAAGGACTGGCACCGGGGTGACAGTCCTCCCACCTCGCTCGGCTCAGTCCTCGTACGCCTCCAGCGGAGGGCAGGAGCACACCAGGTTGCGGTCGCCGTAGGCCTGGTCGATGCGGCGCACCGGCACCCAGTACTTGCCGTCGCGCAGCGACGCCAGCGGGTAGGCGGCCTCGCCGCGCCCGTACGGGTGCGTCCACTCGTCGGCGCTGACGGACTCGGCCGTGTGGGGCGCGTTCCGCAGCGGGTTGTCGGTCCTGTCGTAGTCGCCGGAGGCGACCTTGGCGATCTCGGCCCTGATGGCGGCCATGGCGTCGGCGAACCGGTCGAGCTCGGCGAGGTCCTCGCTCTCGGTCGGCTCGATCATGAGGGTCCCGGCGACGGGGAACGACATGGTCGGGGCGTGGAAGCCGTAGTCGATGAGCCGCTTGGCCACGTCGTCGACGGTGACGCCGGTCTCCTTGGTGATCTGGCGCAGGTCGATGATGCACTCGTGGGCGACCAGGCCGCCGCGGCCGGTGTAGAGGACCGGGTAGTGCGGGGCCAGCCGCCTGGCCAGGTAGTTCGCCGACAGGATGGCCTGCTCGGTGGCGGCGGTGAGTCCGTCGGCGCCCATCATCCTGACGTACGCCCACGAGATCGGCAGGATGCCGGCCGACCCGTACGGGGCCGCCGAGACGGGACCGACCGCGCTGCCGTCGTGCAGCGGGTGGCCCGGCAGGTAGGAGGCCAGATGGGCGCGGACCGCGACCGGGCCGACGCCGGGGCCGCCGCCGCCGTGCGGGATGCAGAAGGTCTTGTGCAGGTTGAGGTGGGACACGTCGGCCCCGAACTCGCCCGGCTTGGCCAGGCCGAC
The DNA here is from genome assembly GCF_040649755.1 of Nonomuraea sp. NPDC048882. NCBI lineage: Bacteria > Bacillati > Actinomycetota > Actinomycetes > Streptosporangiales > Streptosporangiaceae > Nonomuraea > Nonomuraea sp. NPDC048882. The sequence goes on along the minus strand of NZ_JBEZGB010000003.1, from coordinate 729,392 downwards.
CAGGGCGTTGAGGTTGGCGCCGTCCACGTACACCTGGCCGCCGGCCTCGTGCACCTTGGCGCAGACCTCGGTGATGCTCTCCTCGTACACGCCGTGCGTGGACGGGTACGTCACCATGATCGCGGCCAGCGCGTCCCGATGCTTGTCGATCTTGGCGTCGAGGTCGGCCAGGTCGATGTTGCCGTCGTCGTCGCAGGCCACGACGACGACCCGCATGCCGGCCATGACGGCGCTGGCGGCGTTGGTGCCGTGGGCCGAGGACGGGATGAGGCAGACGTCGCGCTCGCCCTGGCCCTGGTCGCGGTGGTAGGCGCGGATGGCCAGCAGCCCGGCGAACTCGCCCTGCGAGCCGGCGTTCGGCTGGAGGGAGACGGCGTCGTAGCCGGTCACCTCGGCCAGCCAGCCCTCCAGCGTGCCGATGAGCTCGCGGTAGCCCTCGGTCTGCCCGGCGGGCGCGTACGGGTGGATCGCGGCGAACTCGGGCCAGGTGATCGGCTCCATCTCGGTGGTCGCGTTCAGCTTCATCGTGCAGGAGCCGAGCGGGATCATGGAGCGGTCGAGCGCGATGTCCTTGTCCTGCAGTTTGCGCAGGTAACGCAGCATCGCGGTCTCGGAGCGGTGGGCGTGGAAGACCGGGTGGGTCAGGTACGCGCTCTCGCGCAGGAGCTCGGCGGGCAGCGCGTCGGGGGTGTGCTCGGGCTCGGCCCCGCCGTCCGGGGAGATCCCGAAGGCGGCCCGCACCGCGGCCACCTCGGCGGCGCCGGTCTTCTCGTCGCAGGCGACGGAGACGTGGTCGTCGTCCACCTGCCAGAGGTTGACGCCCCGCTCGGCGGCGGCGGCCACGACCTCGGCGGCCCGGCCGGGCACGCGGGCGAGCACGGTGTCGAAGAACTCCTGGTGCACGATCTCCACGCCGCCCTCGCGCAGCCCGGCGGCCAGCGCGCCGGCGTGGCGGTGGACGCGGTGGGCGATGCGGCGCAGGCCCTCGGGGCCATGGTAGACGGCGTACATGCCGGCGATGACGGCCAGCAGGACCTGGGCGGTGCAGATGTTGCTGGTGGCCTTCTCGCGGCGGATGTGCTGCTCGCGGGTCTGCAGGGCCAGGCGGTAGGCGGGGTCGCCGTCGGCGTCCACCGACACGCCCACCAGGCGGCCGGGGAGCTGGCGCTGCAGCCCCTCGCGTACGGACATGTAGGCGGCGTGCGGCCCGCCGAACCCGAACGGCACGCCGAAGCGCTGTGAGGAGCCGATGGCGATGTCGGCGCCCAGCTCGCCGGGGGCGGCGATGAGCGTCAGGGCCAGCAGGTCGGCGGCGGCCACGACCAGCGCGCCGGCCTCGTGGGCGGCGGCGGCCACGGCGCGGAAGTCGCGCAGCCGGCCCGAGGCGCCGGGGTACTGCACGAGCACGCCGAAGCTTTCGGGCAGCTCGCCGTCGAGTGGGTGCTCCACCAGCGTGATGCCGAGCGGCTCGGCCCTGGTGGCGAGCACGGCCTTGGTCTGGGGCAGCGCGTCGGCGTCCACCACGAACACGGAGCTCTTCGACTTGCCCGCCCGGCGGGCCAGCGTCATGGCCTCGGCGGCGGCGGTGGCCTCGTCCAGCAGGGACGCGCCGGAGACGGGCAGGCCGGTGAGGTCGGAGACGACGGTCTGGAAGTTCAGCAGCGCCTCCAGGCGCCCCTGCGAGATCTCCGGCTGGTACGGCGTGTAGGCGGTGTACCAGCCCGGGTTCTCCAGCAGGTTGCGGCGGATGACGGCGGGCGTGACGGTGTCGTAGTAGCCCAGGCCGATCATCGAGGTGAGCACGCGGTTGCGCCCGGCCAGGGCGCGCAGCTCGGCGACGGCCTCGGCCTCGCCGATCGCGGCGGGCAGCTTGAGGCGGTCCTTGACCCTGATGGACTCGGGCACGGCCACCGCCACCAGATCCGCCACGGACTCGAAGCCCACGGCTTCGAGCATGCGCTGCTGCTCGGACTCCGACGGGCCGATGTGCCTGGACGAGAACGGCGGAGCTGACAGATCGGTCATGGGTGTGCCTCCCGAGGCTGTGGAGACCGGCGCCAGGGCGCGGGCGAGTGCCGGATCTCCCCCTCTGTCAGCGCGGCCGCACGACGTACGTGCTACCGCGACCTGAGAGCTTCACCCCCGGTGGGGCTTGCACCGTCGGTGAGGCGCCCCTGGCGGGAGCGCCTGCTTTCCAGAGTCGCCTCGCCCGAGCGGTACAGGATGCCTGAGAGATTCCGGGGAGGGTTGCTCCTTCGGCGCCCCGGCGCCGCGATGGGCCCGGGGACTCTCCCGCACGGGGTCGTCAGCCTTGCTGTCCTAGATTACACCGCTACGCCCCATTAGCCGGTCATCGGACCGTCGCGTGCGTGTTCCCTGGGGATTCAGCGCTCCCAGGCGCCCTCTCGGGAGGTGGCCGCGGGGCCCCGCATTCCCAGGGGCCTGCGCGTCATACCGGGGATCGGAGTCCCCTCTTCCGGCATCCCGGCCCTCGTGGAGCCGGGTGCCCTCAGCCGGTGCGGCGGGCGCGTCGCCTGCGGGCCAGCTCGTCAGCGGGATGGTCGGCCGGGACGGTGTCCTCGACCGCCGCGCGTTCCCCCGGCAGCTCCGCGAGGGAGCCCTCGACCTCACGCCAGACCCGGCCGAGCGCGATGCCGAACACGCCCTGGCCGCCCTGGAGCAGGTCGATCACCTCGTCGGCCGAGGTGCACTCGTAGACGCTGACGCCGTCGCTCATGAGCGTGATCTGCGCGAGGTCACCGACCCCGCGGTCACGCAGGTGCTGCACGGCCGTACGGATCTGCTGCAGCGACACTCCGGTGTCGAGCAGCCGCTTGACGACCTTGAGCACCAGGATGTCGCGGAAGCTGTAGAGCCGCTGCGATCCCGAGCCCTGCGCGGCTCTTATCGTGGGCTCCACCAGACCGGTGCGTGCCCAGTAGTCGAGCTGCCTGTAGGTGATGCCGGCCGCCGCACAGGCCGTCGGCCCGCGGTATCCGATGTCACCCGGCAGCGTCCTGGGTTGCTGGTCGAAGAGCAGACCCTGCTCTCCGGCACGCTGCCGCGCGCTCTCGCGCCGTACCGGATCTTCCTGGCCGGCCGTCTTTCCCTCGCCGCTGCTGACCGCCACGCGGACCTCCGGCTTTCTCTCATCCCGTGGCCTGATCTGGGGGTTCGTAAAAGGCGACCACGGGTTTCACTTGCACCGTAGGACCGTGACCATGCGCAGTCAACGATCCGGCTCGGCGCGTCGTGAAGCGTAAATGCACTGAAATACCTACCCCGCCCTGCCGAAGTCTTCGGGAGTGATCGTGTCAAGGAACTCCCTGAACTTCTCCACCTCGTCCTCCTGGTCGTCCGGGATGATGACCCCGGCTTCCTGGACGACCTCCTCGCTGGCGAAGATGCGGGCCCCGGTGCGCAGCGCGAGCGCGATCGAGTCGGACGGCCGCGCGCTCACCTCCACGCCGTTGGAGAAGACCAGGTCGGCGAAGAAGATGCCGTCACGCAGGGCGACGATGTTGACCGCGCGCAGCCCGACGCCGAGCGCGCTCAGCACGTCTCTGAACAGGTCATGGGTGAGGGGCCGCGGCGGCGGCTCCTCCGCCTGGGCCAGCGCGATGGCGGTGGCCTCGGTCATGCCTATCCATATCGGAAGGAACCGCTCCCCGTGTGCCTCCTTGAGCAAGACGATCGGCTGATTAGTGGGCATTTCAACTCGTACGCCCACGACCTCCATCTGCAACACGGGCTGCTCCGTATTCCTGACCGGTCACCCGGCACAGCTCTTCGGTCATCACTTCTGCTGACATGGCTTCTTCAATTCAACGTAACACCCGGCAGGCCTCGAATGTGCCCGGGCCTGGCAGCTCGCGACGCTCTCAACGCCCCAGGACCGAGCGGACGCCCGTGCGTACAAGGGATGCGTGCAGGTCGAGCAGCAGGGCGGTCAATTCCCTGGCCACCTCGTCGGCCTCGCCGATGGCGCCGGGGGCGCGCCGCTTGAGTATCGGGGCGACGGTCTGCTCGACGAGCCCGGCCTCGCGCTCGGCCGCGGCCCTGACCGCCCGCAGGTGGCGGGCGTGCAGGCCGAAGCGGGACAGGGCGCCCACGGCGCGGGCCACCTTGAGCGCCTCCTCGTCGTAGCGCCTGGCCACGGGCACGAGCAGGCCGTAGTCCTCCAGCTCGGCGAGCGTCTCCTCGTCGATCTCGGCGGCCTCGAGCAGCTCGGCCCGGTCGAGCCTGACCTCCTGCGCCTGCCGGACCTCGCGTGGCCGGCCGAAGCTCTCGGCCATCCGGTCCTTGATCACCCGCAGCGGGAGGTAGTGGTCGCGCTGCTCGGTGAGGATGAAGCGCAGCTGCTCCACGTGGAGGTGGGTGAACTTGCGGTAGCCGGAGGGGCTGCGCTCCGGCTCGATCAGCCCCTCGCCCTCCAGGAACCTGATCTTGGAGATCGTGACATCGGGGAACTCGCCCTGCAGGAGCGCGAGCACCTCCCCGATGCTCATGTGCGACCGTGCCGCCTGAGAACTCACGCGACCGCCTCCCGTGGCCGCGGGCGTGCGGAGGCCGTGTCCATGGGTCTCTCGCTCCGCCCGCTCATACCCCGGGGTTGCCTCGCATCAGGAAGACGAGGCGGAACTTGCCGATCTGCACCTCGTCTCCGGAGTGCAGGGGGACCTCCTCGATGCGCTCCCTGTTGACGTAGGTGCCGTTGAGGCTGCCCACGTCGCGCACGGAGAACTGGCCGCCGCGGTGGCGGTAGAACTCGACGTGGCGGCGGGAGACGGTGATGTCGTCGAGGAAGATGTCGCTCTCCGGATGACGCCCCGTGGTGGTCAGCTCCTTGTCCAGCCGGAAGCGGCTGCCCTGGTTGGGGCCCCTGGTGACGGTGAGCAACGCCGTGCCGGGCGGCAGCTGCTCGACCAGCGCCCGCTCGGCCAGGAGCATGTCGCCTGTCTCAGCCTCGTACGCCTCTATTCCCGCGACGGAGATCGTCGACGTGGTGTCCCCGGAGACCTCGGGCCTGGTCAGCGGTGACCCACAGCGGGAACAGAAACGGGCATCCTCGGGGTTGGCGTGCCCGCACTGCGTGCAGTAGACGCTCGGCATCGATCGGCTCGGCCTCCTACCGCGAAGACGCGGCGACGGTGCTCTGGGGCGCGCCTCGCTTCGCTATTTCAAGTTTGCGAATGCCGCAACTTACGCTGATCAGCGGCAAAGGTCAAGGCGGGGCGCTGCACGTTGGTTCGGACGCAGACAAAGTTACCGCCGCCCCCGCCCCGTGGTCCATGCCGCCGCGCGTTTCTACATTACGATCTTGCGGCACTCTCCGCGCACATCATCGGTAAAGCCTTTCCGATCACGTTCCGTGACCGGGCCGGCCCGCCGCCTGCTCCACGATGCGCGCCCACCGTTCGAGCAGCGCCTGGGCGCCGTCCACGTCGCCGGCCTCGGCCCACAGGTCGGTGACGGGCTCAGCGGCGGCGGGCAGCACCAGCACCCAGCTCCCGTCGTCGTGCGCGACGCGCACGCCGTCGGTGGTGTCGACGCGGTGGCCGTCGGGCTCGGCCTCGGCCGCCTCCATGACCGAGCGCATCACGGCGCCCTTGGCCGCCCACGGCGTGGGGACCGTCCGGCGCAGCAGCTTCACCTCGGGGATCCGCGCGTCGATCTGGCTGAGCGACAGGCGGGTGCGGGCCACCAGCCCGAGCAGGCGCATGAACGCGGCCAGCCCGTCGATGGCCGGGCTGAACTCGGGCACCACGAAGCCGCCGCGCCCGTCGGCGGCGAAGATCATGTCGGGGCCGGCGGCGGCGGAGGTCAGGGCGTCGAGCGCGGTGGAGGTCCACTGCACCTGGACGCCGTGGAAGCGGCAGACCTGCTCGGCGACCCTGGTCGTGGTGACCGGCAGCGCCACCTGGCCGCCCCTGCGCTCGGCCGCCACCAGGTCGAGCACGACGAGCAGGGCGCGTTCCTCGTCGATGAGCTGGCCCTGCTCGTCCACCAGGGCGATGCGCTCGCCGACCGGGTCGAAGCGCACGCCGAACGCCGCCCGCGAGGAGCCGACCAGCTCGGACAGGCGCTGCAGGTCGCGGCGGCGCCCGGCCAGCGTCTCGGTGGGTGAGACGTCGTCCAGGCGGGCGTTGACGGTGAGCACCTCGACGCCCACCCGGCCGAGCAGCGTCGGCAGCACCAGCGAGGAGGTGCCGCCCGCGCAGTCCACGACCACCTTCATGTCCTTGACGCCGGCCACGCCGACGTGGCGCAGCAGCTCGTGGGTGTAGTCCTCGACGGCCCTGGCCGGATAGGTGAGCTCGGCGATCTCGCCGGGGAAGGCGCGGCGGAACTCCTGGCGGGAGAAGACCCGCTCCAGCTTGCGCTGGGCCGCCGGAGGCAGGTCGGCGCCGCGGCCGTCCATGATGACGATGTCCACGCTCTGCGGGTCGCCCGGGGTGGTGCGCAGCGCGATGCCGCCGGCGGCCGACTCGCGGGCGGTGTGGAAGCGGGCCACGGGCAGCGGGGCCGCCTCCAGGTCGAGGACGTTGATGGCCCCGGCGGTGAGGGCGCCGATGACGGCGCGCTTGAGCGCCCTGGCGGCCAGCGAGCAGTCGCGGGAGGTGACGACGTGCTCGCCCTTCTTCAGCGTGGTGGCGTACGCGCTGGCCAGGCGGACGCACAGCTCGGCGGTGATCTCGACGTTGACCAGGCCGCTGACGCCCCTGGGGCCGAACAGGTTCCGCTGGCCGCGCGACTCCCAGATGACGCTGGTGTTGACGACCGCGCCGGCCTCGATGGTCTTGAACGGGTACACCTTGACGCCGCTGGAGACGTACGCCTCGGCCTCGATGACGCATTCGTCGCCGATGACCGCGTTCTCCTCGATGCGGGCGCCGGCCATCACGTCGGTGCTCTTGCCGATGACGCAGCCGCGCAGGTGGGCGCCGGGGCCGAGGTAGACGTTGTCGTGGACGACCGCGCGGTGCAGGAAGGCGCCCTCGCGGACGACGGCGTTGTTGCCGAGCACGGTGTATTCGCGCAGTTCCGCGCCCGCCTCGACCTTGGCGTACGAGCCGATCAGGAGGGGCCCCTTGAGCACGGCGTCGGGGTCGACCGAGGCCGAGTCGGCCACCCAGACGCCCGGGGACAGCTCGAACCCGGCGATGTCCAGCCTGACTCTGCCCGACAGGGCGTCCGCCTGGGCCTTGAGGTAGCTCTCGTGGGTGCCGACGTCCTCCCAGTAGCCGTCGGCCACGTAGCCGTAGATGGGGGCGCCGCGCTCCAGCAGGGCGGGGAAGACGTCCGAGGACCAGTCGACGGGCTCGCCTGACGCGACGGCGTCGAGGACCTCGGGCTCCATGACGTAGATGCCGGTGTTGACGGTGTCGGAGAAGACCTGGCCCCAGGTGGGCTTCTCCAGGAAGCGCTGGACGCGGCCCTCCTCGTCCACGATGATGATGCCGAATTCGAGGGGGTTGGGGACCCGTTTCAGGCCGATCGTCACTAATGCCTGATTTTCCCGATGGAATCGCACCATGTCTGATAAATCAATATCAGTCAGGGCGTCGCCGGAGATCACCAGGAATCGATCGTCGCGCAGGCGGTCGGCGGCGTTCTTGACGCTGCCGGCGGTGCCGAGAGGAAGGTCCTCGGTGGCGTACTGGAGGCTCATGCCGAGCTCGTCGCCGTCGCCGAAGTAGTTGCGCACGAGGGCGGCCAGGAACTGCAGCGTGACGACCGTCTCGGTGACGCCGTGCCGTTTGAGCAGGCGCAGCACGTGTTCCATGATCGGGCGGTTGGCCACGGGGAGCAGGGGTTTGGGCTGGTTGGCGGTCATCGGACGCAGCCGAGTGCCCTCCCCGCCCGCCATGACGACCGCCCTCACCCGATCACCCCTTCTTGGCCGCGCTTACCAGCCGCCGCACCTGTATCCCGTACAGCACCCCCGCCCACCAGTACAGGCCCGTGCCCCAGAGCGCGAAGGCCCACCCGACAATTCGGGCTATATCGGCATACCACCCAGTGTGGGAGGCGAGGAAGAGCAGAGGGAAGGCGTACATGAGGTTGAACATGGCCGCCTTGCCCAGGAAATGCACTTGAAGTGCCTTGTATCCATGTTTGCGAAGTACAGGAAAGAAACTCGCGACGAAGAGTTCGCGCGCGAGGATGACGATCACCAGCCACCACGGGATCACCTCGCGCAGCAGCAGGGCGAGGATGGTGGCGAAGACGTAGAGCTTGTCCGCGGCCGGGTCGATGATCCGGCCGAGCCTGCTGATCTGGTTGAACGCGCGGGCGATCTTTCCGTCGAGCCAGTCGGTGAACCCGGCCACCGCGAGGATCCCGATGGCCCATCCGTCCGCCTTGGGCCCGAGAACCAGCCAGAGGAACACGGGGACGCCCAGGAGGCGCAGGAAGCTCAGCAGGTTAGGAACCGTCCAGATCCGGTCCTCGGCGGAAGTTTCGCTCACGCAGGAGACCCTACTGCGTGGAACTCCAACACAGCGGCCCCGCTCACACCCACTCTCCCCACCCTGCCCGGGCCCTGGCCACACGGCCGAACCGGTTCCGGGGAGGGCCAGGTCGCCGGGCGCGGCCAGTCGATCGGGCCCGGCCGAACGGTCAGCCAGGTCCCGGACGTCCAGGCACAGCCGGACGATCAGGTGCGGCCGGACGGTCAAGCGCCATCAGGTCGTCAGGCGGCCGGACAACGCCGGGCGGTCAAGCGCCACCGGGCGGTCGGGTGCGTCAACGGGTGGTCAGGTGCGGAGGAAGGCGTGGGTGCGGCCGACGATCTCGAAGCCGAGGCTGGTGTAGAAGTGGCGGGGCCAGTCGTCGGCGTCGGCCAGCAGGAAGATCAGCTCGGCTTCGGCCACCTCGGCGAGCAACGCGTTCATCAGGATCCGCGCGTAGCCCTGGCCGCGGTGCGGCTCGGCGGTGAAGACGCTCTCGATCTGGGCGACGCCGCCGTGGACGTACAGGTCGGCCCTGGTGGCGATCTCGCCGCCGGGGGCACGCACGCCACGGAAGCCGACCGTGGCGGCACCCGGCAGCCGCGCCTCCGCCCGCCGGGCGAGCGCGTCGATCGTCTCGTCGGACGCCTCGGGCAGCGACTCCCGCCAGTCGCGCCGCAACACCGCCACCACCTCCTCCAGCCCGAGCACCTCAACCGGCGGAGGCCCGACTGGGGACATTGCCTGGGATGCGGCCTGGGATGCGGCCTGGGGCGCCGTTGGGGGCGGGGTGGTGGGGGTCGGGCCGTGGAAGGTCATGACCAGGTTGGTCTCGTGGGTCCAGCCGGCGGCGGTGAAGGCGGGGGCGCAGGATGTGCCGAGCCGGTCGTCGTCGACGCACACCAGCCGGTGCCCGCGCGTCGCGAGCGCCTCGTCGGCCGCGGCCATCAGCAGTTCGGCGGCCCGTTCCAGGTCCTCGCCGGGGGCCTCGCGGATGATGAGTTTGTTGTCGTCGTACGAGCCTGGGTAACGATCGTCGAGGACCGCGAACCCGCCCGGCACCGGCCGCACCACCGGCGCCCTGCGCCGGGCGAAGGCGTGCAGGAAGGCGACGGCGCGTGCCAGGTCGGCGGCCGCGCTCCCGCGATCGAGGGCGGGGCCTATGGCGAGCTCATCCATGCGCCCGCCGCACCGCCTCCAAAAACTCCTCGATCAGGCCGGAGTCCTTCACGCCCGGCGCGCTCTCCACGCCGCTGGACACGTCGACCCCCCAGGGCCGTGCGGCCTCGATCGCCTCGGCCACGTTGGCCGGGCCGAGGCCGCCCGCCAGCATCCACTGCCCGGAGGGACGACCGCGCACCGCCGCCCAGTCCCACGGCAGGCCGGAGCCCGCCTGGGGGGCGTCGACGATGAGCAGGTCTTCGTCGTAGGCGCCACAGCGCAGGTCGGCCTGGGCGTCCACGGCCCTGATCAGGCGGGCGCCGAGGTCCTTCAGCGCGGTGAAGTCGCCGTGAGGGTGGTCGCCGTGCAACTGGACGGCCCGCACGCCGGAGGTCAGCGCCGCGGCCCTGACCGTCTCGGGGTCCTCGCCGCGGAACACGCCCACGGTGAGCACATGGCCGGGGACGAGCGCGGCCAGCTCCGCCGCGCGCTCGGGCGAGACGCGGCGGGAGCTGCGGGTCATGACGAACCCGATGGCGTCGGCGCCGGCCCGCACGGCGGTGGCCACGTGTTCCGGCTCACTCAGTCCGCAGATCTTCACATACACGTCTCCGACTTTAGCGGCGGCGGGCCGCCCCCGGAGACCACTCCCCGGGTGGTACGCCAGCGCAAAGACCACCCCGCGCCCTGGCCGCAGCCGGGTGAAGTCCGCCGCCAGGAGGGCCCGACGGACGGGCGGTCAGCCGGTGGGGCCGCCGCGGGGCTGGCGTACGGGGCGGAAGGCGGCGTCCACCAGGCCGGTGCGGTGGGCGACGACGGCGGCCTGGATCCGGTTGCGCAGGCCCAGTTTGTCCATGGCGGCGGCGATGTGGGTCTTGACCGTGGTGACGCCGACATGCAGCTCCTCGGCGATCTCGGCGTTGGACAGGCCGGTGCCGACCAGGGCGAGGACCTCCAGCTCGCGCTCGGTCAGCCCGGGCGGCGCGGAGGGGGCGGCGGCCTGCTCCTCGGCGGCCAGGAAGCGCTCGACGACCCGGCGCAGTACGGACGGGGCGAGCAGCTGCTCACCGGCCGCCGCCCGGCGCACGGCGTCCACCATGCGCTCGGGGTCGTCGTCCTTGACCAGGAAGCCGACCGCGCCGGCGCGCAGGGCCGCGTAGACATTGCCGTCCTCGGCGAACGTGGTCAGCACCACGACCCTGGTGCCGGGCCGGGCCGCGAGCACCCGCCTGATGGCTTCGAGCCCGTCCACCCTGGGCATGCGCAGGTCCATCAGGATGACGTCGGGCAGGTGGCGCTCGGACAGGCGGACGGCCTCGGCGCCGTCCTCGGCCTCGGCCACCACCTCCATGTCCCCCGTGGCCTGCAGCAGCATGCGCACGCCCGCGCGGACGAGCGCCTGGTCGTCGGCCACCAGCACGCGGATCACGCCGCGTTCCCCTGCGACAGGCGGGTGGGCAGGTGGGCGGCCAGCAGCCAGCCGCCCTCGCCGTCGGGGCCGGCGCTGAGGGTGCCGCCGACGGTACGCACCCGCTCGCGCATGCCGGCCAGGCCGCGCCCGGAGGAGGGCAGCCGCTCGATGGCGGTCGGCGGGCGGCCGTTGCGGATCTCCACGTCCAGCCCTTCTTCCGCGGGGGACACGGTTACGCGGACCCGGGTGCCGGGGCCTGCGTGTTTGAGCACGTTGGTCAGTCCTTCCTGAACGATGCGGGCCGCTGAGGTGCGGGCGATGAGCGGGGCCTGGTCGGTCGCCGGGTCGAGGTCGAGGTCCACGAGCAGGCCCGCGGCGGCCATGCGTTCTGCGGACTCGCGTACGACGTCGGCGGGGTTGGCCAGCAGATCGGGCTGCCGGTCGGGGTCGCGCAGCAGGTCGAGCAGGTCGCGCAGGTCCTGCAGCACCTGGTGGCCGGTCTCGCGGATGTCGTTGAGCGCGTCGGCGACGGGGCCGTCGGGCGCGGTGTAGCGGGCGGCGCTGGCTCGCAGCACCATCGCGCCGACGTGGTGGGCGACGATGTCGTGCACGTCGCGGGCGATGCGCTCGCGTTCGGCGAGCTGGTCGGCGCGCACCTGCGCGACCGCGGCGCGGGCGGCCTCCTCGGCGCGCAGCCGTTCGGAGGCGACGGCGGCGCGGCGCATGCCCAGGTAGCGGCCGATCGCGATGGGCGTGGCGACGAGCGTCAGCAGGATGCCGACGCGGAAGCCGGTGATCTCTGTGTCGTCGCCGACGACGGCGATGGAGCTGAGCAGGCAGCCGGTCAGGTACGCGGCCAGCGTCCAGGCCCACGACACCACGCGCATGGCGAACACCCCGATGGCGATGAGGGTGAGGATCAGGCACGTGCCGACCGCCTCGTTGAGGTAGATGTCGGCCGAGACGAGCAGGATGCCCTGGAGAGTGAAGACCAGGCCGGGCCACCTTCTGGCGATGCCCAGCGACAGCCCGCCCACCACGGCCAGCAGCCCCACCACCCAGACGGGCTGGGTGCCGGAGTGCCAGCTGGTCCAGGTGCTCAGCACGGTGATCGCGACTCCGCCCGCGGCCAGCAGCGCGTCAGGGGTGACGTCTCTCTCGTCGAGGCGCTCGGCCGAGCTGCGCAGATACGCTCCGAGTACGGCGGGGAAGACGGGCAGCAGCACGGAGTACATCCACATGTTGCCGGTGAGGGCGATGCCGGGGTCGGCGATGTTGAAGGCGGTCGCGAAGATCGTGGCGATCACGGCCAGGGCGGTGGAGCGCACCGGCGCGCTGTATCCCGCCACTCCCAGCGCCACGCAGACGAGGATCTGCGCCGTGTTGGAGGTGAAGGAGCCGAGCTGGTCGGTGACGGCCAGGACGACGGCCAGATAGAGGGAGACGGCCACGGGCCGGCGGCGGACGAGGCCCATGGGCAGGCCGACGAGCAGCGCCATGAGGAGGTTCGTCTCCACGGGCAGATGTTCGCTGTCGCCCGCGTTCGCCGTGGTCAGCAGATCGAGACCCGCTCCAGAGGCCGCGAGCAGGACATCAAGCGGCACACCGCGCCAACGCATGGAACACACCGTATAGGCCCCGTGTGAGCTGCTGATCCACCGCGCGGAGGACATCGCCTCCTCCAAGTGGCCGCAGCTCCGCCCGGAGGGGGGAGCGTTCATGCCCTCCGGTAGCCTAGGTTCGGGTCATGTCCAACGACACCGCACTCTTCCTCGGCCAGTTTCTGCGCTCCCCCGGAACCGTCGGCGCGCTCGCGCCCAGTTCGCGGTGGCTGGCGTCGGCCGTCTGCGCGCCGATCCCCGAGCGTGGCGAGCCGATCGTGGTGGAACTCGGGCCGGGCACGGGCTCGTTCACGGTGGAGATCCAGCAGCGGCTGGGCGGGCGGGGCCACCATCTGGCCGTGGAGCTGAACGAGGCGATGGCTACCTTGCTGGCCGAGCGCTTCCCCACGGTGGACGTGGTCAACGACAGCGCCTCCCGGCTGTGTGAGCTGCTCGGCGAGCGCGGGCTGCGCCGGGCCGACGTGGTGGTGAGCGGGTTGCCGTGGGCGGCCTTTCCCCAGCAGGTGCAGCATGAGTTGCTGAGTGCGGTGACGGATGCGATGAACCCTGGGGCGGCTTTCACCACGTTCTCCTACATTCACGCCATTCCGTTGAGTTCGGCGCGGCGGTTCCGCGCGCTGCTGGCGGAGCGGTTCGAGGAGGTCGTGCAGGGGCGTACGGTGTGGCGCAACACCCCGCCGGCCTTCGTCTTCCACGCCCGCCGCCCCCGCTGACGGGCGACGCGCGGGCGTTCGGCGGGAAGGCACGGGGTGGCCGGCCGCCCGATCGGCGCCTGGATCGGACGGGCCGCGTCTCTTGACCGGGGAGCTCCTGCTCAACCCCTCGTGACGCGGACGCTCGGACCGCCCCGCGGCTCTGCACCGGCTCTCAGGCCGGGTCACCCGCCCTGTCGCGGCGGGCGTACGTGCTCCTGGCCTCCTCCCCCGTAGTCCCGCGGACCACCGGCGATCGCACCAGCCGCCGGCGGGCGCCGGCTCCCTCCGCCCGGGCTGCGTTCTCGGCCTCGGCGGACGGGGCCGCGGCCTCCCGATGCCGGAGCCTCGGCAGGTCCACCCCCCTGTGGTCCTCCATGGGCTCCCGCTACCCGGGGCTCGGGCAAGCACACCAGGCTCAGCCGAACGCGGGCGGCCGCTTCTCGCGCAGCGCGCGCACTCCCTCGGCCGCGTCGGGGCCGGTGAAGCCGAGGAACTCCATCGCGAGAGACGCGTCGAAGGAGGGCCCGGCCAGGCGCAGCCAGTTGTTGAGCGAGTATTTGGTGAGCCTGATCGCCTCGGGTGACCCGGCGGCGAGCCTGACGGCGATCTCCATCGCCTTGTCGTGCACCTCGTCGTCGTCCACGCAGAGGCTGACCAGGCCCATCCGCTCGGCCTCCGCGCCCGTCATGGGCTCGCACAGCAGCAGGTGGTATTTCGCCTTGGCCAGCCCGCACAGCAGCGGCCAGACGATCGCGGCGTGGTCGCCGGCCGCGACGCCGAGCCTGGTGTGGCCGTCGATGATCCGCGCGGTACGGCCGGCGACGGAGATGTCGGCCAGCAGCGCGACCGCGAGCCCGGCGCCCACGGCGGGGCCCTGGATGGCGGAGACGATCGGTTTGGAGCAGTTGAGCACGTTGTAGACGATGTCGCGGGCCTCGGCGAACACGCGCAGCCTGGTGGCGTGGTCGCGCATCATGTCCTCGATCATGGACAGGTCGCCGCCGGCCGAGAACGCCCGGCCCTCTCCCCTGATCAGGACGGCCCTGACGGAGTCGTCGCGGTCGGCGTCGCGCCAGACCTCGCCCAGCTCGCGGTGGGCGGTGGCGTCGACGGCGTTGAGCTTGCCCGGCTCGCTGATGGTGATCCGCAGGACGCCCTCGGCGGGGGTGTCGAGCAGCAGCTTGTCGTAGGCGTCCTTCACGGCCGCTCCCCCGTCGTCGCCGTCATGATCGCTCCCCCGTTCGCGATGGCCGGTATGGACTCAGAACGACGCGCGCAGCCGTTCCGCCACGTAGTCGCCGGCCTCGACGGCCTGGTCGAACAGGCCGGGCAGGACGAAGAAGCCGTGCACCATGCCGTCGTATCTGCGCAGGCCGACCGGCACGCCGGCCTCGGCCAGCCGGGCGGCGTAGCTCTCGCCCTCGTCTCTGAGCACGTCGTACTCGGCGGTCACGACGGTGGCGGGGGCCAGCCCGGCGACGTCGGGCAGGCGCAGCGGCGACAGGCGGGGGTCGGCCGGGTCGGCGCCGGCGGCGTACTGCTCGACGAACCAGGCCATGTCGGCGGCGTCGAGACCGAGGCCCTTGGCGTTCTCGGTGTAGCTGGGGGTGTCCATGGCGACGTCGAGCACCGGGTAGACGAGCACCTGGTGGGCCAGGGTGAGGCCGGCGTCGCGGGCCTGCCAGGCGGCGACGGCGGCCAGGTTGCCGCCGGCGCTGTCGCCGATCACGGCGACGCTGCCGTTGCTCTGGTAGAAGGCGGGCCTGGCGAAGATGTCGCGCACCACGGTCCACGCGTCGTCGGCGGCGGCGGGGAACGGATCTTCCGGAGCCAGCCGGTAGTCGACCGACACGACCACGGCGCCGGTGCCGATGGCCAGGCCGCGGCCGGTCGCGTCGTTGCGCTTGACACTGCCGAAGACCCAGCCGCCGCCGTGGAAGTAGACCACGACGGGCAGCGGGCCGTCGCCCGGGTCAGCGCGGTAGATGCGGATGGGCACGTCGCCGACCCGCTCGTCGCGGACGAACGGCAGCTTCGTCAGCGGCCCTCGATGGGGCGCCAGGAGGTCCTGCTCGCGCATTTCGCGGATCTCGGCGGGGCTGAGCGAGGACAGGCCGGCATCGGCGACCGACGAGTTCTGGGCGACGAAGTCCCGCGCCTGGGGGTGCAGCGGCATGATCGCAGCCTACCGGGCCGCCTCCATGAACGCATCGAAGAGCCGATTGTCCTCACCCCGCTCGGGATGCCACTGCACCCCCACGCCGAAGCGGTGTCCCTGCAGTTCCACGCCCTCCACGATCTGGTCCTCGGCCCAGGCCACGGCCAGCAGGCCGGTGCCGAGGCGGCGTACGGACTGGTGGTGCGGCACGCTCACCTCGATCCGGTCGCCGACGGCCTTGCCGAGCTTGCTGGAGACGCTGACCTGGATCGTGTGGACGGCGCCGGGGACGGCGTGGCGGTCGCTGTCGAGCACCTCGGGCAGCCAGGGGATCAGCGTGCCGCCCTGGGCGACGTTGAGCACGTGCATGCCCCTGGAGATGGCCAGGATGGGCACGTCGGCGCGGACGGCGGCCCTGGCGACGGCCAGTTCGAACCGGTCGCGGTGGCTCTGCGGCTCGGCGACGTGCTCGTCCTGCTCGCCGTTGTAGGTGTCGGCGCCGAGTTCGACGCCGCCGGCCAGGACGATGCCCCCCAGGCCGCGTACGTAGTCGTCCACGGCGTGCGGGCCGAGCGGC
The DNA here is from genome assembly GCF_040649755.1 of Nonomuraea sp. NPDC048882. Taxonomy (NCBI): domain Bacteria; kingdom Bacillati; phylum Actinomycetota; class Actinomycetes; order Streptosporangiales; family Streptosporangiaceae; genus Nonomuraea; species Nonomuraea sp. NPDC048882. The sequence continues at coordinate 713,315 of NZ_JBEZGB010000003.1, read as the reverse complement.
GGCAGCACCACGGGCGCGCCTCCCGCCCGGATGACCGCCTTGGCGTAGGAGGGTGGGGACACCACGGCCTCGCGCACCCAGTCACCCCAGCGTGCGGCTTCGAAGTAGGCGGTGATACCGATGAGCGGACGGGACATGCGATCTCCAGGGTGCAGGGTGGAGTTCGGGCGGCTGTCAGCCGGTTCGAGATGACGGCCCCTTGCCCCATCATGGCGCACTCCCTTTCCGACATGTCACCCCTCCCCGAGATCCCTGCCTGCCACTTGCCTCCGGCGGCCTCCGGACGACGGTCCGCGGCGGCCCGGGCGGGCGTCATTCCCTCGGCTTCGCGGAAATCCCCGGGAACGGCCTTTCCGGCGCCATGAAAGGCGAATATTAATTTCTTTCACCTTAGCCATCCGAAAATCACACACAGCTGGACGCGGATAATCACGAAACCACTACAGGTAGTTCCGCTTCGCACCGTATCGGGGGAAAAGGTTGTGACGGGTCATCGGTGGTGTAACACTCGAATTCGAGCGCACGGATGTGCCGGGGCCTGTCCCGCGCTCGTGACCCGGAACCGTCAGGGAGGTGAACGACGAAGACCGGAACGCGTTTCCGGTCAAGGGGTGGGGTTGGATATATGTCGTTGAATCCGCGCCTGGTAAAAGAGAGTTTCTCCGTCATCGAGCCGGTGGCCGACAAGGCCACGGCCTACTTCTACGGCCGGTTGTTCGCCGAGAACCCGCACCTGCGCGGGATGTTCCCGCCCGCCATGGACGTGCAGCGGGACCGGCTGTTCAGCTCGTTGATCCGGATCGTCTGGAGCCTGGACAGCCCGGACGGGCTGGCGGGCTTCCTCGGGCAACTCGGGAGGGACCATCGCAAGTACGGCGTCATCGCCGAGCACTACACGGCCGTGGGCAACGCCCTGCTGGCCACGATCAGGCGCTTCGCCGCCGACGTGTGGAACCACGAGATCGAGGCGGCCTGGGTGTCGGCGTACTCGGCGGCGGCCAACCTGATGATCGGGGCGGCCGAGTCGGACGCCGGGGTCTCCCCGGCCTGGTGGCTGGCCGAGGTCGTCGGGCACGAGCGGCGGCACCGGGACATCGCGGTGCTCACGCTGCTGCCGACGCAGCGGCTGCCGTACACGCCGGGCCAGTACGTGAGCGTGCAGACCGCGCGCTGGCCGCGCGTGTGGCGGACGTTCTCGATCGCGAACGCGCCGCGCCCGGACAACACGATCACCCTGCACGTCCGCTCCGTGCCCGGCGGCTGGGTCTCGACCGCGCTGATCAGGCACACCAAGGTCGGCGACACGCTGATGCTGGGCCCGCCCATGGGCACGATGACGCCGCGCGAGAACAGCGTGCGCGACGTGCTGTGCGTGGCCGGCGGCACCGGGCTGGCGCCACTGAAGGCGATCGTGGAGTCGATCATCTCCTCGGGACGCCGTCCCGCCATCCACCTGATGTACGGGGCCCGCAGCGCCGACGAGCTGTACGACCTGCCCGACCTGATCAGGCTGGAGTCGTCGTTCCCGTGGCTGCGGGTGCTGCCGGTGGTGTCGGGCCAGCCCGGCTACGAGGGCATGCGCGGCCATCTGCCGGAGGTGACGCAGCGCCTGCGCTCCTGGACCGACCACGACGTGTACGTGTGCGGCCCGGCCGCCATGGTCAACGAGACCGTGCGCCGTCTCCAGGGGGACGGCGTGCCCCTGGTCCGCATCCACCGGGACGTCGCCCACGCCGAACGATGAGCCCTCCGGGGCCGGAAGTGTCCCATTTCTTGATCGGGAGGTTGACAGCAGGGGGTCGGGCGGTGCCATCTGGATGGGACACGCCAAGTGGAGGTGGACTGTGCCAGCCCCCGCCCGGCGCCGAGGAATCGGCGGACTCGTCCCCGTCATCGAAGTGGCCGTCCTCATCGCGGCCCTGCTCGCCGTTCCCGTTCCCGTTCGCGCCGACGACGGGGTTGGCGTGCCGCTGACCGAGCTCGGCGCCGACACCGCCGATGACACTGCCGACGACAGGGGCGGCGACAGGGGCGGCGACGACAGGGCCCAGCGCGGCACGCAGGCCGGGTCCGACACCTTCCAGTGGGGCTCGACCATCGTGGCGGCGCAGCAGTCGGGCCGCTTCCACGACGCGGGCGCGTCGGGGATCGCCTTCGCGACCTCCGCCGACAACGGCGCCACCTGGGCGAAGGGGCTGTTACCCGGCCTGACGACGCCGGGCGGCGGGCCGTACGCGCGGGTCAGCGACCCGTCGGTGGCCTTCGACGCCCGGCACGGCGTGTGGCTGATCGCCTCGCTGGCGCTGTCGGACGCGGGCGGGCTCACCGGGGCGGCGGTGCTGACCAGCCGCTCGGCCGACGGGGTGACCTGGGACAGACCGGTGACGACCGCCGTGGCGGGCGGAGGCGACCTGGACAAGCCGTGGATCGTCTGCGACAACGGCGCGCAAAGCCCGTTCCGCGGCCGCTGCCACGTCCTGTACGACGACCACGCCGACGGCAACGCGATCCACCTGGCCCGTTCCTCCGACGGCGGCCTGACCTGGGAGGTCACGGGCACGTCCGCCACGGGGATCGGCGGGCAGCCGGTGGTGCGGCCGAACGGGGCCGTGGTGGTCCCGTACCTGGGCAACGACGGCCGGATCCGCTCGGTCCGCTCCCGCGACGGCGGGGCGAGCTGGGAGGAGAGCGTGCTGGTCGCGGAGACGCAGCGGCACGCGGTGGCGGGCGGGTTACGGGCGGCGCCGCTGCCGTCGGCGGAGACCGACGCGAGCGGCGCCGTGTACGTCGCCTGGCACGACTGCCGCTTCCAGACCGACTGCGGCGGCAACGACATCGTGCTCAGCCGCTCGGCCACGGGCGCCTCGTGGAGCGAGGCCGCCCGGGTCACCTCCGACGGGGGCGACCACTTCATCCCCGGCCTGGGCGTGGACCGCGAGAGCGCGGGCGACCAGGCCAGGCTCGCGCTCGTGTACTACCGCTATCCCGAGGCCCTCTGCACGCCCGCGACCTGCCGCCTCACGGTCGCCTACACCTCATCCTCCAACGGCGGGGCGAGCTGGTCGCCGCCGCTGGAGCTGGCCGGGCCGATGTCGCCCGGCTGGCTGGCCGCCACCGCGGACGGCCGGATGGCGGGCGACTACCTCTCGGTCTCGATCGTCCCCGGCGGCAGTGCCTTCCCGGCGTTCGCCGTGGCGGCGGCGCCGGCGGGCGGCGTGCTCGACGTCCGCACGCACACCGTCACGGGCGGCCTGCCGATCATGAGCGGCGAGCCGCCGACGGTGGCCAGGGCGGCGGCCATCGCCTCGGGCGACCCCCACCCGGCCCTCCCCCCGACGGCCCGCTGACCCGGGCGCCGGGGCCCCTGCGCTCCCCGCGACAGCCCGCTGACCCGGGCGCGGGGCCCTGCGCTCCCCGCGACTGCCCGCTCGCCCGGCCGTCCCGACGCGACCGGGTCAGGCCCGGCCGCCGAAGGCCGCGGCCGTCTCCTCGTCGGCGGGCCAGAACGTCTCGATGGCCAGCTCGGACACCGTCACGTCCAGCGGCGTCCCGAACGTGGCGATCGTGGTGAACATCGACAGCACCCGGTCACCGGCCGCGATCCGCAGCGGCAGCAGGATGTCGCCCGGCCCCGGCACGTGCGCCACGTTGAGGTCGACGCCCGGATAGGTGTAGGCCGCCAGCTCGTCGTGCAGCTCGGCCAGCCGGCCGTGCCCGGACGCCTCGGCCTGCCTGCGGAGCTGGTGCAACAGATGGGCGCGTACCTCGGCCAGGTTGAGCAGCCGCCCGCCCATCGCGTCGGGGTGCAGCGACAGCCGCATCACGTTGATCGGCTCCGTCAGCAGCTCGGCCGGCACGCCCTCCATGAACAGGCCCGCCGCCGAGTTGGCCGCCACCAGGTTCCACATGGCGTCCACCACGACCGCCGGGTAGGGCTCGTGCCCGGCCAGGATCCGGTCCAGTGCCCGCTGGACGACCTCCATCTCGGGCGCGCGTACTTCCCGTTCCGGATAGACGGGGGCGAACCCGGCCGCCACCAGCAGCCTGTTGCGGTGCCGCAGCGGCACCGCCAGCTCCTCGGCCAGCTTCATCACCATCTCGCGGCTCGGGCGGGCGCGCCCGGTCTCCAGGAAGCTGACATGGCGGGCGGACACGTCCGCCTCGATCGCCAGGTCCAACTGACTGACCCTCCGTCGCTGCCGCCAGGCGCGCAGCAACTCTCCGAAGGACTCCTCATGTACGGCGACCGCTCCCATGCCCCACAAGGTATCGGGCGCAGGGAAGGGTCTCGATTACCCGGGAGGTAATGCGGGCTCGGCCGGCCACCCTTCTGCGGGGAATCTCCCAGTCCTCGGTAACTGTCGGTGCCGCGTGGCACGATGGGCCGCAAGCGAACATTGGAGCAATGTCATGAGCGACGCAGTGCTCGCGATCGGCACCCGCAAGGGCCTGTTCCTCGCCCGCTCGGCGGGCGGCGGCCCCTTCGAGGTCGAGCCGATCCAGTTCTCCACGATCGCGGTGACCTCCGTGGCCGTCGACACCCGCGGCGCCACTCCCCGCCTGCTGGCCGGGATCGAATACGGCCACTTCGGCCCGTCGGTGATGTACTCCGACGATCTCGGCAAGAGCTGGCAGGAGGCGGAGCAGCCGCCCATCGCCTTCCCGGAGAAGACCGGGGCCACGCTGAGCCGGGTCTGGCAGCTGCTGCCCTCTCCGTCCGAGCCGGGCGTGGTGTGGGCGGGCGTCGAGCCGGCCGCGCTGTTCCGCTCGGAAGACGGCGGCGTGACCTACCGCCTGGTCGAGGGGCTGTGGGACCATCCGCACCGTGAGCAGTGGCAGCCGGGCGGCGGCGGGCTGTGCCTGCACACGATCGTCGGCCATCCTACCGACCCGGAGATCATGGCCGTCGCCGTCTCGGCCGCCGGCTTCTACCGCACCTCTGACGGGGGCGCGTCGTGGGAGGCGGCCAACAAGAACATCCGGGCGCCGTTCCTGCCGGAGGGGCAGCAGTTCCCCGAGTTCGGGCAGTGCGTGCACAAGGTGTCGATGCATCCGTCCCGGCCCGAGCGGCTCTACCTGCAGCACCACTTCGGCGTCTACCGCAGCGACGACTTCGGCGGGAGCTGGCGCGACATCGGCTCGTCGCTGCCGTCCGACTTCGGCTTCCCGATCGTGGCGCATCCGTCACGGCCCGACACGGTCTACGTGCTGCCGCTGACGGCCGACGTCGACCGCACGCCCGTCGACCACCGCTACCGCGTCTACCGCAGCGACGACGCGGGCGGGAGCTGGCGGCCGTGCTCGCAGGGGCTGCCCGAGGGGCCGGTCTACGCGACCGTGCTGCGTGACGCGATGACCGCGTCGGAGGCGGGGCTGTTCTTCGGCACCCGCGACGGCGAGGTGCACTGCTCGCGCGACGACGGCGAGACCTGGTCGACGGTCGCCCGGCACCTGCCCGACGTGCTCACCGTGCGCGCGGCGGTGCTCTAGTTGATCGCGAAACCGGTGATGATGGTCGTCTTCGTGCTGCCCAGCTCGCTGCGCAGGTGGGTGAGCGGGCGGACGGAGGTCAAGGTCTTCGCCGTGGGCGCCGACCGCCACTCCCCGCCCACCCTGGGATCGGCCCTCGACACGCTGCGGCGTACGCATCCGATGCTGGAGGAGCGGATGCGCGACGACTACGGCCGCATCCGCCGGCACATCAGCATGATCGTGTGCGGCGAGAACGCCCGGGGGCTCGGCGGGCTCGACTGCGCCCTGCCCCCGGGGGCCGAGGTCTACGTGCTCCCGGCGCTCGCCTGAGCCGCCGGGCCACGGCTCAACGGCTCAGGGGCTTCAGGGGGGCTCAGGGGCAGACGCGGCCGTTGGCCTCGAACGCCGCGTGGGTGAGCGGCATGAGCTCGGCCCAGAGCGCCTCCATCTTCTCCGCGACCATCTCGATCTCCCGCTGCGGGAACGAGGGGAAGGTGGAGTCGTCCCGCTTGACGCGCAGCGACAGGAAGTTCATCAGCGCGCGGGCGTTGCAGGTGGCGTACATCGAGGAGTAGAGGCCGACGGGGAGCACCGTGCGGGCCACCTCGCGGGCCACCCCCGCCTCGATCATCTCCAGGTAGGCGCGGTAGGACTGCCGGTAGCTCTCCCGCGTCGTCTCGGCGACCAGCTCCTGCTGCTCAGGCGTGCCGTCACGGAACACGTATTTGCCCGGCTTGCCCTCCTGGACCAGCTTGCGGTCGGGGCCGGGCACGTAGAAGACCGGTTCGAGCTGCCGGTAGCGGCCCGACTCCTCGTTGTAGGAGAACGTGCGGTGCCGCATGAACTCGCGGAACACGAAGATCGGCGCGCTGACGTAGAACGTCATGGACGAGTGCTCGAAGGGTGTGCCGTGCCTGTCGCGCATCAGGAAGTTGATCAGGCCCTTGGAGCGCTGGGGGTCCGCCTCGATCTCGGCCAGCGAGCTCTCGCCCTTGGTGGAGACCCGCGCCGCCCACAACACGTCGGCGTCGGACGCGGCCGACTTCACCAGCTCCACGTCCACGTCGCTGCGGAACTTGACCTCCGCCTGCGGCTCCATTGCGCCCATCCGCGCCCCCGTTCTGCTTGACGATGTGCCGGCTCAAGCAAACCAGGTCACGGCCCCGGACGCGAGTCGGCGCCCGCCGCCCCCTCGCATGGTACGGCGGGCGCCGCCCCGGGCTCCGGCCAGGCCCGCCGGCCTGGCCGGGCCCGGCTCAGCAGCGGACGGCGGGACGGTCGCGGGTCACCAGGTCGGTGGTCGCGTCGGTGCCGTCGAGCCAGGCGAGCCTGGTGCCCGTCCCGGCGGCGAAGTAGTCCTGCGCCCCGGCGTTGCAGGACACGCGCCGTGGCGTGCCGCCGGTGAGCGGGAGCTGGAGCACCTTGGGCAGGGTGGCGTTCTCCAGCGTGTCGCCGTCCGGCCAGACGCCGATCGAGATCGTGCTGTCGCCGGCGTCGAACCAGTTGAGGCTGGGCGCGGCCGGCCCGTCGGGCACGACGGCGGCGGTGCCGGTGCCGTCGTGGGCGGCCCGCATGACGGCGAAGCGCCCGTCGCGGTCGGTGTCGGCGGTCCAGACGACGTGGCGGTCCAGCAGGATCGGCATCACGCTGAACGACGGGCCGCCGGTGCCGGGCACCTCGGGGACGACGACCTGCGTGCCGGTGGCCAGGTCGTAGATCGCGGGCGTGCTGTGGAAGGCGCCGCCTTCGACCCATTCGCGCGTGTACGCGACCTTGCCGCCCCTGATCGAGGGCGTGTACCCGGAGACGCCCGCCTCGGCGGTGATCCGCACGGGGGCGGCCGTGCCGCGTTTGGCCCAGACCTCGACCTCGCCGTTCGCCGGGTCGAAGGCCTCCCAGGCGATGACGTCACCGGCGACCGCCAGCCCGTTCACCACGTCCGTCGTCTCCTGCACGACGCGCGCGGGCGCGCTGCCGTCGATCGGGCGGGCGCTGATCCGGAAGCTGGTCTGGGTGTCGTCGAAGGAGGCCCAGACGACCTGGGCGCCGTCGGTCTTGGGGAAGTAGTTCCACCGGTCGTCGGCGTGCAGGACCACCGGTTTGCCGCCGCGCAGGCGGCCGGTGAGTATCCGGCTGGGCGCGGTGGCGTCGGGTGAGGAGTTGGAGATCACGTAGCGGTCGCCGGCCACGTCGGGGATGGCGTTGAGGTCGGTGACGCCGTCGATGAGCACCCGGCTGTCGGTACGCAGGTGACGTTCCCAGCCGGGCTTGATGCCGTGCCGGTCGAAGGCGCGGGCGACGGTGAGCCGGTCGCGGGCCGGCCAGCCGAGCGCGCGTGCGGCCGACTCGACGGCGCGCCGGGCGTCCACGAAGTCGTCCAGCGGCGTCATGTACTCGGTCAGCGCCTTGTAGGCGAGCCTGTCGGCCCTGGGCCCGCCGAGCTGCTCCCTGACGTCCCAGAGGGCGCCGGAGAAGATGGTGGAGTTGAGGTGCACCCCGCCGTTGTCGAGCGCGACGGTGAGGCCCAGGTAGTCCTCGGCGGCCACGCGGGCGTCGTCGAGGTCGCGGCCCGCGCACTCGGCGGGCGGCAGGTTCTTGCACAGCCCCTCGCCGAGCAGGCTCGCGTCGGGGTCGCTCATCGGGATGCCGAGCGCGTCCACCTGGACGGCGTTGCCGAAGTAGTCGGCCAGGCCCTCGTTGATCGCGCCCGACTGACCCAGGTAGACCAGGTCGGCGCTGTGGGTGATGACGCCGTGGGTCATCTCGTGGCCGACCACGTCGAGGCTGGCGGCGAAGGAGTGGTAGTCGGTCCCGCCGCCGCCGTAGACCATCTTGGTGCCGTCCCAGAAGGCGTTGGTGAACGGCTGCCCGCCGATGGTGACGTTGACGACGGAGAACATGGTGCCGCCCTGGCCGTCGAGGCCGTCGCGGCCCAGCCCGCGGTAGAACTCGTACACCAGGCCCGCGCCGTGGTGGGCGTCCACGGCGCCCGTGTCGGTGTGCTCGGGTCCGAAGGCGGGGGCCGGCGACTGGGCGAGTTCGGTGCCGGGCGGGATGCCCGGGTTGAGGAAGTCCAGGACGTCGGCGCCGGCGGCGTCGTAGGTGAGGATCTCGCCGGTGGTGCCGTTCCACATCGGGCGGGCGCGGTCGCGCAGTTCGTACTTGCCGTCGGCGCGTTCGTAGGCGTTCAGGGTGACGTCGCGGCCGTGGGCGGTGCGCCCGGTGCCCTGGACCGGGCCCTCCATCCTGAGGCGGTCCACGGTGAACAGGGGGCGGCCCGAGTGGGCGTCCACGTACGCGTCGAGCAGCAGCGGCCGGCTCGCCGGCCCGGTGCTCCCGCGCTTCGAGGTCAGGACCACGTGCCAGGCGAGCACGCCCGTGCCGCGCGGCAGCACGACGAGCTCGCGGGCCGTGGCCGCCGGTCGCTCGCGGGCGGTGTAGCCGCGCGGCCGCAGGCCGGCGGCGATCTTCTCGGCGGTCTCCTCGGTCACCGTCGGGGTGGTGTCCACGGTGAGCTCGGTGAGGAAGCGCCCGCCCGCGCCGACGATCTCGCGCTGGGCACCGTCCTTACGGAGGTGGACGAGGTAATGGGCGCCGAAGACCGGCAGGCCGCGGTGGCGCTGGGCGAACCTGACCGTCTCGTCCTGGCCGTCCACGACGGTGCGGATCGGCTGGAGGTCGGCGGGGTCGAGGTGGTAGCGGGGGTCGGTCAGGTGCGCCTTGGCGGCGGCGACGGGGTCGGCCGCCCGCGCGGGCTCGGACAGGCCGCTCACCTCGGCGGGCGCTTGGGTGCCCGTCCGGTGCTCGACCTCGGGCGGTGGGTCTTCGGCCGAAGCCACTCCTGGTACGGAGAGCGTCAGGCATAAGGCTGCGACGAGGGTGATGGGGCGCCAGGACACGACACCTCCAGGTGGTGTTGTAGGGACACAGGCGCCCTCGATCATGACTGTGTCATTGACTAATAGACAAATCACGATTTGATTTCATCTATTGGGAAATATGCATTTCTTGATGTCGAAATGCCGGCCGCCGCACGTTCCGCGGCCCACGGCGCCGGCCCTCGTGCGCTGTGGGCGCAGGAGGGCGGGCTTCCCGAGCGGTGCCGGGAACGGGGTCACAAGCGGTAGATGCGCCGGGCGTTGCCTGAGCCGATCATGTGGGCGACCCGGGCCGCGTCGGCCGTGCTCCACTCCCCCGAGGCGAGCCGGGTGGCGAGCGCCGCCGCCAGAGCGCGCCGGAAGGACAGGGCGCCGAGGTAGCCGCTCTCGGCCAGGCCGTGGCAGCCGGAGCTGAACAGCTGCTTGTGGAACGGCGCCAGCTCCAGCAGCTCGTCCATGACCCGGGCACCGGCGCCGAGGTGCGGCAGGGCGAGGCCGGCGTCCACGTACACGTGGGGGAACGCCCCGGCCAGATGGGCGGCCTGGCGGTGGAACGGGTAGGGGTGCAGCAGGATCATCGGCACCCCGAGCGGCTGCAGCGCGGCGGCGAACCGGCCGAGCCCGGCGGGGTCGGCCCGGCGATCGGCCCAAAGATTGACCCCATGATCGGCCCAGTGATCGGGCCGGTGATCAGGCCGGTGATCGGCGTGCAGGGTGCCGGGGGCGCCGTAGCCGGTGTGGAACTGCACGGGCAGGCCGCGTTCCCTGGCCACGTCGATCCCGCTCCAGAGCAGGTAGCCGAGCAGGACGGGGTCCGTCAGCGGCTCCTTGGGGTCGGCCAGGCGCCGGTTGGCCGCGGCGATGACCGCTCCCCTGGCGGGCCTGGCCGGGTCGAGGTCGAGGCCGCACAGGGGGCCGATGACGGTCTTGACGCCGACCGCCCTGGCGGCCCGGCCGGCCAGCTCCTCGCCCAGGGAGTCGAGGTAGTCGACGGCGATCTGCGCCGTCGCGGCGACGTCGCGTTCGATCTCCTCGATCCGGACGAGCTCGTCGGCGGCGGCCCCGCCGTGGCGGCCCATCTCGGCGGCGCTCAGCAGGTCGGCGTCCTCGCGGCCCGAGTCCACCAGGAACGCCACCACGCCGGCCCCGGCGAGCAGCCGCCGGTTGACCTCGCCCGCGCCCAGCTCGGCCCGGCGGGCCAGGTAGACGGCGGGCGGGGCGTGCGGCTCCAGGTCGAGCAGCGGCGCGCACCAGCGGCGCACGGCCGCGCCCGAGGCGGTGTCGAAGTGGGTGGTGCCGGGCGGCGCGGGCACACCGCCCGCGCTGATGAGCAGCTCGAACCCGGCCCGGCTCAGGTCGTCGCGGCGCACCCCGTGACAGTGGTGGTCGACGAGCGGGGCGAGCAGCGCGTCACGCACCGTGCCGGGCAGGTCTACGGGGAGCATGCGGAGACTCTAGGGGAGCTCCGCACGCTCCCGGGCACGTTTTACCTACCTGCGGGACAGTTACCCCTATCTGCGGGCCAGACGCAGCACGTTCGCGATGATCTTCGCGCCGGCGGAGCCCTCCTGGGTGAGGATCGATTCGGGGTGGAACTGCACGGCGAAGCGCCGCCGCGCGGGGTCCTCGATCGCCATCACGTTGCCGTCGGGCGTGAGCGCGGTCGGGGTGAAGCCGACCACGCCGGGGCGCTTGGCGTGCAGCGAGTGGTAGCGGGCGGCGGTGAACTCCTCGGGCAGCCCGTCGAGCAGCGCGCTGCCGCCCAGCCTGGTGACCTGCCCGCGCTTGCCGTGCTCGGGGTAGTCGAGCAGCTCCAGGGTGCCGCCGGCCTGCTCGACCATGGCCTGAAGGCCGAGGCAGACGCCGAAGACGGGCAGGTCGCGGGCGTAGACCTGGTCGAGCAGGGCCGACATGCCGAAGTCGGTGGGCCAGCCGGGGCCGGGCGAGAGCACCACCAGGTCGGGCGCGATGTCGTCGATCATGTGGACGGGGAAGCCGTGGCGCAGCGTCACCACGTCCGCGCCCTCCTGGCGGAAGTAGTCGGCCAGGGTGTTGACGAAGGAGTCCTCGTGGTCGACGAGCAGCACCTTCATGCCCAGGCCCGGCTGCTCCCTGGGCTCGGCCACCGGCGCCGCGCCGGGCTGGTTGACCGCGGCCAGGGCGCCGAACAGGGCACTGGCCTTGAGCTCGGTCTCGCGCTCCTCCGCCTCGGGGTCGGAGTCGAACAGCAACGTGGCCCCAGCCCTGACGGCCGCCACGCCGTGCTTGATCTGCGCGGTGCGCAGGGTGAGGCCGGTGTTCATGGAGCCGTCGAAGCCGATGAAGCCGATGGCGCCGCCGTACCAGCGGCGGGTGGTGGCCTCGTGGTCCTCGATGAACTGCATGGCCCACGTCTTGGGCGCGCCGGTGACCGTGACGGCCCACATGTGGGTGAGGAAGGCGTCGAGGGCGTCGAACTCGGGGCGCAGCCGGCCCTCGATGTGGTCGACGGTGTGGATGAGGCGGGAGTAGAGCTCGATCTGGCGGCGGCCGATGACCTTGACCGTGCCGGGGACGCAGATGCGCGACTTGTCGTTGCGGTCGACGTCGGTGCACATGGTCAGCTCCGACTCCTCCTTCACGCTGGACAGCAGCGTGCGGATGGCCTCGGCGTCCTCGACGGGGTTGCTGCCGCGGGCGATGGTGCCGGAGATCGGGCAGGTCTCGACCCGGTCGCCGCTGACCCGGACGTACATCTCGGGCGAGGCGCCGACCAGGTGCTCGCCCTCACCGAGGCTGATGATGAACTCGTACGGGGCGGGGTTGCTGGTGCGCAGGCCGCGGTAGAAGCCGGAGGGGTCGGTGCAGGTGGCGTGGAAGACCTGGCCGGGCACGACCTCGAACAGGTCGCCGCGCTTGAACTTCTCCTTGGCGGCGGCCACGACCTCGGCGTATTCGCCCTTCGGCGGGTTGGGCGGCACCTCGGCGGGCGTGACGGGCGGGGCGGTGTCGCCGGTGCGCTCCAGGCCGCGGGTGCTCGTGCCGTCGACGGTGAACTCGTAGCGGTGCTCGACGCTGGTCTCGCGCTGCCGGTCGATCACGACGAGGCGGTCGGGCAGGTGCAGCACGAGGTCGCGCTGGTCGTCGGGGCGGACGAGCTCCTGCCTGATGGGCTCGAACTGGAAGGCCAGGTCGTAGCCGAAGGCGCCGTAGAGGCCGAGGTGCGGGTCGTCGCCCTTGAAGGCGGCGATGACCTCGCGGATGGCGGTGAAGACGGTGGGCCGGCGGCTGCGCATCTCCTCCGGCAGCAGGTCCTCGGACTCGGCCACGTAGACCTCGACGCGGTCGGCCGTGGGCTCGGTGACCGGCTTGCCCGCGGCCAGCAGGCAGGAGGCGACGGCGGGCAGCACGACCCGGCCGCGCTCGTTGAGCGCGGTGGCCGAGATCGTCCGGCCCTTGGCCACCAGCTCCAGGCACGGGTCGACGTAGCCGAAGGCCCATCGGCTGTAGCGGCCCGGGTAGTCCATGCCCGAGGAGAAGGCACCCCCGCGCCGTTCTGAGAGGGCTGTCACGATCTCTTCGAGGGCGGCCTCGTCCACCTGGCGTGTCTCGCGCTCGACACCGATGCCCCCGGCGGTGGTATATCCGCTCGTATCCACTTGCTGCCCCTTTACCACGTCAATGATCGAGCCCCGGGGGCGGACACGAGAAAGGCCGCCAACCGGGGCGGCCGTCCGTTGAGGAATGCGAAACACGCGCCGCCTAGGAGCGGCGCCACCACTGGAGCTGAGCGTGATTTCGCATGCTGCCAAGGGTAACCGCCCGACCATGATCGCGCAACGCGACCCGCGAAGCCGCTCCGGCTCATTAGACTGCTCGCAAGCCGTCTCCAGGCCCGGCGCACGACACGATGGTGACCCGCGACGCATGAAGAGCACACACTCCGGCCCGGCGGGCGCCTCGCGCCCGGCCGGCCGGCCGCGCAGCCAGGAGGCCGACGTGGCCATCCTGTCGGCCGCGCTCGACCTGCTGATCGAGCAGGGCGCCCAGCAGACCAGCATCGAGCAGGTGGCCAGGCGGGCGGGGGTGACGCGGGCGACGGTCTACCGCAGGTTCGCCGGCAAGACGGAGCTGCTGGTACGGACGCTGGAGTGGGCCAACCACGACGACGACCCGGACTTCACCGGCTGGCGTGACCTTGAGCACATGTTCGGCGACTGGGCCGCCCACCTCGCGCAGCCGCGCAACCGGCTGCTGCTGCGCCGCCTCTACGGCAGCCGCGACGACCACCCCGAGCTGATGACGGCCTACCGGCTGGTCAACGGCGGGCGGCGGGAGGCGCTGGTGCGGGCGGCGCTGACCGGGGCGCGCGAGGCGGGACGCCTGCCCGCGGAGGTGGACGTGGACGTGGTGCGGGAGCAGCTGAACGCGGCGGTGCTGTATCACGTGGGCACCCGCCCCGACGACCAGGAGCCGGGCCGGATCCTGGCCTACTTCATGGCGATCATGAAACAGTTCGGCCTCAGGCCCTGACCGCACTCGCGGGGACCGGCGCGTAATCCCTGGTCAGGGCCGTGCGGAAGCTGACGGCACGCGAGCTGACCAGATTACATTTCAGTCAGCAAAATAACGTTTCACGTCACCTCTTGCTTTCCGAACACGATCTCTTCACCCTTCTCGACAGAGGCGTGAAGATCACCTCTCGCCTTTTGTCATGAAGGAGAGACAGTGCACCACACCCCCCGTTGGCGGACGGTCCTGGTCGGGATCGTCACCGCCGCTGGTCTCTTAGCCCCGCAGGCCGCGGCGCACGCCGCGCCTGACCCGGGAAAGATCGACACGGCCGTCCAGGCCGAGCTCGCGCAGAACGACAAGGCCACCTTCTGGGTCCGGATGAAGGGGAGCGCCGATCTGAGCGGCGCCCGCCGGGCCGTCACGAAGGAGGCCAAGGCCGAGCTGGTCTTCGACGTCAAGAGCGCCCGCGCGAAGTCCTCACAGAAGGAGCTGCGCGAGCTGCTCGACTCGCACCACGCCGAGTACACCCCCTTCTGGATCGTCAACGCCGTCAAAGTGACCGCGAGCGAGAAGCTCGCCGCCGAGATCGCGAGCCTGCCCGAGGTCGACCGCATCGACCCGATCCGCACGGTCTCCCTGCCCAAGCCGATCACCGGCAAGGCCGAGCCCCAGGTACGCGCCTCCACCGCGTCGAAGGGCGTGCAGGCGGTCGAGTGGAACATCGACCGCGTGAACGCGCCCCGCGTCTGGGACGAGCTGGGCAACCGCGGTGAGGGCATCGTCGTCGCCCACATCGACTCCGGCGCCCAGTTCGACCACCCCGAGCTGGCCGAGAGCTACCGGGGCAGGAACCAGGACGGCACCTACACCCACGACTACAACTGGTTCGACCCGGCCCGGGTCTGCCCGAGCACGGCGCCGTGCGACAACAACGGCCACGGCACGCACACCATGGGCACGATGGTCGGCAAGAACGGCATCGGTGTGGCCCCCGGCGCGAAGTGGATCGCCGCGAAGGGCTGCGAACTCAACACCTGCTCCGACGCCTCCCTGCTGGCGGCCGGCCAGTGGATGGTGCGGCCCACCGACCTCAACGGCCAGAACCCGCGCCCTGACCTGGCGCCGGACATCGTCAACAACTCCTGGGGCGGCGACGGCTTCGACCCGTTCTACAAGGAAGTCGTGGACTCCTGGCTGGCGGCCGGCATCTTCCCGGCCTTCTCCAACGGCAACGAGGGCCCGTCCTGCCGCAGCAGCGGCTCGCCCGGCCAGTACGTGACCGCGTACAGCGCCGGCGGCTTCGACATCGACGACAACCTGTACGCCAGAAGCAGCAAGGGCGAGGGCGAGAACGGCGAGATCAAGCCGAACATCGCCGCCCCCGGCGTCAACGTGCGCTCCTCGACGCCCGGCAACGAGTACGCCAGCTTCACCGGCACCTCGATGGCCTCACCGCACGTGGCGGCCACGGTGGCGCTGATCTGGTCGGCGGCCCCGGGCCTGACGGGCAACATCCCGGCCACGCGGGCGCTGCTGGACGGCTCGGCCACGGACGTCTCCGACACCAGCTGCGGCGGCACCGCGACCGACAACAACGTCTGGGGCGAGGGCAGGCTCGACACCTACGCCGCCGTGAAGGCCGCGCCCGAGGAGGGGCTGGGCAGCCTGTCCGGCACGGTCACCGCGGGCGGAACGCCCGTGCCCGGCGTCACGCTGAACCTCACCGGCCCGCTGGCCCGCACGGTGAGCACGGGCGCGGACGGCACGTACACCATCCCCCGCCTGCTGCCCGGCGACTACCGGCTGAGCGCGGAGAAGTTCGGCTACGGGCCCGCCGAGGTGGACGTCACGATCGTGGCCGAGCAGGCCGCGACCGCCGACGTGACCATGTCCGTGCTGCCGGCGGGCAACGTGTCCGGCACGGTGACCACGGCCGGCGCCCCCGAGGCCGGCGCGACGGTGGCCGCCACGGGCACGCCGGAGCGCGCGGTGACCGACGCGGAAGGGCGCTACCGCCTGACGCTGCCGCAGGGCTCGTACGAGCTGGTCGTCACGCCCGCCTCCCGCTGCTCCAGCGGCGCGACCGCGTCGGTCACGGTGGACGGCGCCGTGGTCAAGGACATCGAGCTGCCGCTGCGCGGCGACAACTTCGGCTACACCTGCGCGAGCGGCGCGCAGCCGTACGTCGCGGGCACGGAGAAGCTGGCGCTGACCGGCGACGACGTCGCCCAGCAGGTGACGCTGCCGTTCCAGGTGCCGTTCTACGGGACGGGCCAGGGCAGCGCGTCGATCAGCTCGAACGGTTTCGTCACGTTCGGGACCGGCGGGACCACCTCCGCCAGCAACAGCCAGCTCCCGACGACGAACGCGCCGAACAACGGGATCTACCCGTTCTGGGATGACTTCGTGGTGGACGACCAGGGCGGCGTCTACACGGCGGTGACGGGCACGGCGCCGCGCCGCACGTTCGTGATCGAGTGGCGCAACGTCGCCTTCTTCGGCGCGCTCACGACGCGGGTGTCGTTCTCGGCGCTGCTCGGTGAGGACGGCTCCGTCGCGTTCCGGTACAAGGACATCGACACCGGGCGCGACCAGGGCGGCTCCGGCACGATCGGCATCGAGAACGCGGCCGGCACCGACGGCCTGATGTACTCCTTCAACGAGGCCGTCCTGTCGACCGGGCAGGGCCTGACGTTCACCGCGAGCAGGCACGGCCTGGTCACGGGCACGGTCACCGACGCCAACGACGGCGACCCGATCTCCGGGGCGACGGTGAAGGTGGGCGACGTGGCCGAGTTCACGACCGGCGCGGACGGCACGTTCAGCGGGCAGGTGCTGGCCGGCGACTACGAGGTCGTGGTGTCCAAGGAGCACTACGGCACCTTCACCCAGTCCGTCACGATCGCGCCGACGGCCGTCACCCGGATCGACACGGCGCTGGTCACCGGGCAGGTGAGCGCGTCGGTGGCGGAGCTGACCGTGGTGATGCCGGCCGGGGCGAGCCGGACGCGGTCGCTGGAGCTGACGAACCTGGGCTCGCCGACGCCGTACACGGTGACGGGCGAGTCCTGGTTCACGGTGACGCCGGCGGCCGGTGAGCTGGCCAAGGGCAAGAAGGTGAGCCTGAAGGTGACGGTGTCGAGCGCCGGTGTGACGCCGGGCACGTTCCGCGAGGGCAAGCTGCTCATCAAGTCCACCAGCGGGCGGCAGCCCACGATCGAGGTCAAGGTCACGGTCGTGGTGCCGAAGCACCAGGTGGCCATCGACACCGGCGCCACCAGGAACTTCGTGGACGCGGCCGGTGACACCTGGACGCCGGACCGGAAGTACACCCAGGGCGGCTACGGCTACCTGACCAACCAGAACCGTACGGCGAGCACGTCCAGGACCATCGCCGGCACGCCCGACCAGGCACTCTTTAGGACGGCCAGGGAGTCGATGCTCGAATACCGCTTCGACAACGTCCCGGCCGGGACGTACACCGTCGAGCTGGACTTCGCCGACGTGAAGAACACGCAGATGGGCAGGCGGGTCTTCGACGTGCTGGTCGAGGGGCAGCTGGCGATCCCGGCGCTGGACCTGGCGCTGGAGGCGGGCACGTACACGGCGGTGAGCAGGCAGTACACGGTCAGGGTGACCGACGGCCAGCTCAACGTGCGCTTCGCGACCCGGCAGGGCGCGACGATCGTGAACGGGCTGCGCATCTCGGAGCGTCCTGACCGGACCGCCCCGTAGGCACGCTGGAACACGGATTGACCGACCGGGCCTGTTCCGCCGTACGGCGGGGCGGGCCCGCGGCCTGCCGGGGCTCATAAGCGGCCTCGCTCTATACGCGAGCCTCGCCGCATTCGGGGGCCCCCGGTATACCGCTCGCCCGGCGGCATATGTTACTGGTTGGTACATGAGACGCGTGCGAATCCAGCGCGATCTTCCCGTGCCGATGCCCGACGGCGTGACGCTGCTGGCCGACCACTACATTCCCCCTGGAGGCGGGCGGGCTCCCGTCGTCCTCATGCGCTCGCCGTACGGCCGCCGCGGTCTGTTCGGCCTCTACTACGGGCGCGGCTTCGCCCGGCAGGGTTTCCACGTCGTCATCCAGAGCTGCAGGGGCGGCTTCGGGTCCGGCGGCTCACTCGACCCCCTCGGCGACGAGCACGACGACGGGCTGGCCACCGTGGCCTGGCTGCGCGAGCAGTCCTGGTACGGCGGCTCGTTCGCCATGTTCGGCCCGTCCTACCTGGGCTACACGCAGTGGGCCATCGCGCCCTACGCCGGGCCCGAGCTCAAGGCGATGGCCGTGCAGATCACCGCCTCCCAGTTCAGGGACGCGGCGTACGTGGGCGGGGCCTTCGCGCTGGAGTCGGCGCTGAGCTGGACCACGCTCACCGACGCCATGTCCCGCCGCTTCGGCGGCACCGCGGCGCTGACCGCGCCCCGGCTCACCCGCAGGGCGGTCCTGTCGGGGCGGCCCGTGGCGGAGCTGGACCTGGTCTCGGCGGGGCGGACGCTGCCGTTCTTCCAGGACCTGCTCGCCCACCACGCCGACCCGGCCGTCCCCTACTGGGACAAACGCGACTTCTCCCCGAAGGTGGGCGAGGTGGAGGCCGCCGTCAACATGCTCGGCGGCTGGTACGACGTGTTCCTGCCGTGGCAGCTGAAGGACTACGCGGCGCTGCGCGCGGCGGGCCGGCGGCCGTACCTGACGATCGGCCCCTGGTACCACATCGACAGCCGGCACGGCCGGCCCACCATGGCCGAGGCGTCGGCCTGGTTCCGCGCGCACCTGCTCGGCGACCGGTCTCAGCTGCGCGCCGATCCGGTACGCCTGTACGTGACGGGCGCCGGGGAGTGGCGCGACTACCCCGACTGGCCGGTGCCCGGGATGCGGGAGCAGCGCTGGCACCTGCGGCCCGAATTCGGGCTCAAGCCCGAGGCGCCGGCCCGGTCGGAGCCCGACCGCTTCCGCTACCACCCGTCGCACCCGACGCCGGTGATCGGCGGGCCGGTGCTGCTGGGCGACTCCAGGCCGCGTGACCAGCGGCGGCTGGAGCGGCGCCGCGACGTGCTGGTCTACAGCTCGGACCGGCTGGCGGCGGACACCGAGATGATCGGGCCGGTGCGGGCCGAGCTGTTCGTGCGGTCCAGCACGCCGTACGTGGACGTGGTGGTACGGGTGTGCGACGTGCGTCCGGACGGGCGGTCGTACAACGTGTGCGAGGGCGTGCGGCGGCTGGGACCCGGTGATGGCGAGCCCCGAGACGGTGCGCCCCGGGATGGTGAGCGCGACTATCGTGGGGACGTGCGCCGGGTTGACGTTGACATGTGGCCGATCGCGCACCGGTTCCGGCGCGGCCACCGGATCAGGGTGCACGTCGCGGCGGGAGCGTACCCGACGATCGCCCGCAATCCCGGCACCGGCGATCCGCTCGGCGCGGACGGGGCGATGGTGCCCGCCGACGTCGAGGTGTTCCACTCCCCCGACCGGCCCTCCGCCGTGGTGCTGCCGCTGTGCGCGCCTCAAGGCTGATGTCGCTGGTCCTGCTGCTGCAGGGCCGGGGCGGGATGACGGCGGCGGAGCTGGCCAGAGAGCTGGAGGTCTCCGAGCGCACGGTCCACCGCGACGTACTGGCGCTGTCGGAGGCGGGTGTGCCGGTCTACGCAGACCGAGGGCGCGGCGGCGGCTACCGGCTGCTGGACGGCTACCGCACCCGGCTGACCGGGCTCGACCGGGCCGAGGCTGAGGCGCTGTTCCTGTCGGGGGTGCCCAGCGCGCTGCGCGAGATGGGGCTGCAGGAGGTGGCGGCCACGGCCAGGCTGAAGGCCGCCGCCGCGCTCTCCCCCGCGCTGCGTGACGCGCCCGCGACCGCGGCCCAGCGCTTCCACTTGGACGCGCCCGGCTGGTTCGCCGGCTCCGATCCGCCCCCGGCCGCCCTGGCGCCGCTGGCCAGGGCGGTGTGGAGCGACCGGCGGGTCTCGGCGCTCTACCGGGAGCGGCCGCGCGTGCTCGAACCGTACGGGCTGGTGCTCAAGGCGGGGGTCTGGTACCTGGCCGCCCGGCTCAAGGCGCGGACGCTGATCTTCCGGGTGCACCGGTTCGGCGAGATCACGGTGCTGGACGAGACGTTCGACCGCGATCCCGATTTCGACCTGGCCGCGTTCTGGGCCGAGCAGGCGGCCGAATTCGGCCGGTCGCTGCTGCGCGAGGTGATCACGCTGCGGCTCAGCGAGCGGGGGGTGCGGATGTTGCGCCACGTCGCCGACCCCGCCGCGCTGGAGGACGCGCTGGCCTCGCTGGAGCCCGACGGGACCGTGCGGCTGGGGGTGGAGTCGCTGCCGGTGGCGTTCTCGCAGGTGCTGCGGTTCGGGCCGGAGGCGGAGGTGCTCGGTCCGCCGCGGCTGCGGGCGATGCTGGCCGAGGCCGCCGCCCGCATGGCCGAGCTCTACCGATAAGCCTTCCAGGCGTCGCCGTCCGCCTCCTTGCCCGCACCTTCCTGACCCGCACCTTCCTGACCCGCACCTTCCTGGCCCGCGCCGTTCTGGTCCGCGCCGTTCTGGTCCGCAGCGGGCTCCTTCGCCTGCGCCTCCCGTACCTCCGTGATGTAGCTCCAGACGCGCGGCCGGCTGCCGTCCACGTCCGTCAGCTCGTACGCGACGGCCAGGTCCTCGCTGCTGACCGACCGGCCCGACCAGTGCAGCCGGTCCGGGTCCTGGGCGACGGCGGCCACGCCCCTGCCGACGTAGGCGGGGGTTTCGGAGACCATCCAGGCGCTGTCCACCTTCGCCTCGCGCCAGTTGTCCTCGGTGACCCCGAAGCCTTCCAGCATGGCCTCGGACCGCAGGAAGCCCGGCGTCACGGCCAGCGCCGTGCCCCCGTACGGGCGCAGCTCGTTCGACCAGGCGAAGGCCATCCGGTTCACCGACATCTTGGCCAGGTCGTAGTAGACGTTCTCGCGGTAGCGGGTCTCGTTGAACGCCCAGGTGCCGTCGGTGACCTCCACGACCAGGCCGCCCGGCTCCTTGATCAGCAGCGGCAGCAGGTGCCTGGCGCTGATGATGTGGGTGTCGATGGCCAGCCTGAGCAGCCGCAGGCCGTTGTCCAGGTCGTGCTTCCAGACCGGGGTGTCCCACTCCCAGAGGCCGTCGCCGCCCCACACGTCGTTGATCAGCACGTCGAGCCGTCCTTGCTCCCGCTCGACGCGCGCGGCCAGATCCTGGGCCTGGGCCGGGTCCAGGAAGTCGCAGCGTACGGGGATGCCGGTGCCTCCCGCCGCCGTGACCAGCTCGGCCGTCTCCTCGATGGTCTCCGGCCGGTTCATCTCCGAGCGCTGCTCGCGCGTGCTCCTGCCCGCGCAGTACACCGTCGCGCCGGCCGCCCCCAGAGCCACCGCGATGCCTCGTCCCGTTCCGCGGGTCGCGCCCGCCACCAAAGCGATCATGTACACGATCGTGGCGTGAAAAGCCGACATCTCATGTCATGTTTTCCGGCACGACCCTGTGATAAGCAAGGAGTTACCATGAACGGCGAATTCGAGCTCCGCGGGGTCAACCACGTCGCGCTGGTCTGCTCGGACATGAAGCGGACCGTCGACTTCTACTCCGGCGTGCTGGGCATGCCGCTGATCAAGACCATCGAGCTGCCCATGGGCTGGGGGCAGCACTTCTTCTTCGACTGCGGGGGCGGCAACGCGCTGGCCTTCTTCTGGTTCCCCGACGCGCCCGACGGCGTGCCGGGCGTGTCCGCGCCGAAGAACCTGCCCGATCGCGGCGAGCTGCTGTCGGCCGTGGGGTCGATGAACCACATCGCCTTCGACGTGCCGCCTGAGCGGATCGAGGAGTACCGCGACCGGCTCGTCGCCAAGGGCATCGACGTCGGCGTGCTGCTCAACCACGACGACAGCGAGTTCGGCGTGGCGCCTGAGATGCACGACGGTGTCTTCGTCCGGTCGATCTACTTCAAGGATCCGGACGGGGTGCTGGTCGAGTTCGCCGCCTGGACGCGTAAGGTCGGCGAGCCGGGCGACGTCAGGCACGAGCCCAGGACCGCCGCCGACCGGACGGTGTGACCGTTCGGTGTGACCGTTCGCCGCAGGGCGGACCGTCCGACCGTTCGCCGCACACCGGCGACCACTCGTCGACAGGGACTGACGATCGCGGCGCGATCGTGCCTAAGGTTTCAGCGGTGTGGCCGCGTGCCCGGATCTTGACGGTCAAGATTTGATCCCGGCATTTAGGCCAAACCGTAATACGGCAGACATTGGGTTTAATACCGCCGTAAAGTTACTCTCCCTCCATTGACGAGTTGTCAAGAGCCGGTCATCAACGGCTCCTGATCCATTCATCGGAGGGTCGATGACTACCGGGGAACCCGGGCAGCCACGCACAGACCGCAGCCCATGGAACTGGCTGCTGGTCCTGCCTATCGTGCTGCCGCTGCTGACGTTCCTGTTCAACGCCGACGAGCCCCGCCTGTTCGGCTTCCCGCTCTTCTACTGGCTGCAGATCGCCTTCATCGTGGTGGGCGTCGTGTCCACGACCATCGTCTACCGGATGACCAAATGAGCGCGCACACGACCGAGCTGGTCGTCTTCATCGTGCTGTTCCTCATCGTCAGCGGCATGGGCTTCGTGGCCGCGCGCTGGCGCCGGCCGAGCGACCTGGCCAGCCTGAACGAGTGGGGCCTGGGCGGTCGCAGCTTCGGCTCCTGGATCACCTGGTTCCTCATCGGCGGCGACCTCTACACCGCCTACACCTTCGTGGCGGTGCCCGCGCTGGTGTTCAGCGCCGGCGCACTCGGCTTCTACGCGCTGCCGTACACCGTGGTGGTCTATCCGCTGGTGTTCCTGGTGCTGGCGCGGATGTGGTCGGTCTCGCACGTGCACGGCTTCGTCACGCCGGCCGACTTCGTCCGGGCCCGGTTCGGGTCGCCGACGCTGGCCCTGGCCGTCGCGATCACCGGCCTGGTGGCCACGATGCCGTACATCGCGCTGCAGCTCGTCGGCATCGAGGCGGTGCTCAAGGCGATGGGCATCACCGGGCACCTGCCGATCATCATCGCGTTCGCGATCCTGGCCGCGTACACCTACCAGTCCGGCCTGCGCGCGCCCGCGCTCATCGCGTTCGTCAAGGACGCGCTGATCTACATCGTGATCCTGGCGGCGGTCATCTACATCCCGGCGCGGCTGGGCGGCTGGGACTCGATCTTCGACGCGGCCAAGGCCAAGTTCGCCGCCTCGCCGGCGCCCGGTGACGGCATCACACTGAACGCCGCCAACCAGCTCCAGTACATCACCCTGGCCTTCGGCTCGGCGCTGGCGCTGTTCCTCTACCCGCACAGCCTCACCGGCGTGCTCGCCTCCAAGAACCGCAACGTGATCAAGCGGAACATGTCGGCGCTGCCCGCCTACAGCCTCGTGCTGGGCCTGATCGCGCTGCTCGGCTTCATGGCCATCGCGGCCGGCGTCAAGCCCATCACCGCCGGCGGCAAGGCCGACACGAACACGATCGTGCCGGTGCTGTTCGACCAGATGTTCCCCGACTGGTTCACCGGCGTGGCCTACGCCGCCATCGGCATCGGCGCGCTCGTCCCCGCGGCGATCATGTCGATCGCGGCGGCGAACCTGTTCACCCGCAACATCTACCGCGAGTACATCAACAAGAACGCCACCGACGCGCAGGAGGCCAACGTCTCCAAGATCGCGTCTCTGCTGGTCAAGGTGGGCGCGGTGCTGTGCATCCTGCTGCTCGACCCGCAGTTCTCGATCGACCTGCAGCTCATCGGCGGCGTGGTCATCCTGCAGACGCTGCCGTCGGTGGCGCTGGGCCTGTACACGCGCTGGTTCCACAAGGGCGGCCTGATCGCGGGCTGGGCGGCCGGCCTGGCGGCGGGCATGTGGATGCTCTACCTCATCCCCAACCCGGCCAACGGCAAGCAGCACTTCGGCGGCTCGGCGTTCGGGCTGTCGAACCTGGGCTTCGACACCAAGATGACGATCTACGCCGGGTTCCTGGCGCTGGGCGTCAACCTCCTGGTGGCGGCGCTGGGGACGCTGATCTTCCGGGCGGCCAAGGTCGCGGACGGCAAGGACGCGACCGCGCAGGACGACTACTTCGCCGACGAGGGCGACCCCAAGGTCAAGGACCTGGACCTGACCGGCTCCCACTGACCTCTCCGCACCGCGCACGGCCCGCTCTTCCCGCACGGGGAGCGGGCCGTGTGCCTGTTCACGTGGCCGGGTAGCCGGGGTTGGCCACCTCCAGTTTCGCGCGTACCGCCTGCTCCAGGACGGACAGGAGGGCGGAGTCGTCGGGGACGCGGCCCTCCCGGACGGCCGCGGCCAGCTCGGCGTCGTCCGCCATGCCCAGCGCGGCCAGGCTCGCGCCGTGCCGCTCGGCCTGGGCGGGGCCGAGCTCGATCTCCCGCTCGACCATGCCGAGCACGTTGATCGCCACGCGGGTGTGGTAGCGGGTCCTGCCGTCCACGGCCGGCAGCACGTCGGTCTCCAGGAAGTCGCGTACGGCGGCCACCAGCTCGGCCGCGCCGGGCACGTCGTGCGGTTCTGTACGGGTCACACCGTCCTCCTTAGCAGAGTAGGAGCCTGCTCCCAAGACCGATTCGTCCCGTAGGCGGAGGATTCGGCGGGGATCGCGGGCGAAGGTGAATCCATGCGCCTCGAAGCCCTCGTGACCGCCTTCATGACAGCCTCCATGACAGCGCTCGTGTCCACGGGCCTGGTGGTGTCGCCGCCGCTCCCGGCCACCGCCGTCACCACTCCTCGAACCTCCGCGTCCATACCCCTGCACGAATGCGCCGGAGCCGCTGTGCGGTGTGACGGGACGGTCGCCGTGCCGCTGGACTGGGGGAATCCGGCGTCCGAGCGCATCGAGGTGGCGTTCGCCTGGGTCCCGGCCGCGAAGGAGGCCACCGGGACGATTCTCGCCAATCCCGGCGGCCCGCTTCCCGCGCTGCCCGACGTGCCGCGGCTGACACGGACGCTCGGACCCGTGCTGGACCGCATGAACCTGCTGGTCGTCGATCCTCGGGGCCTGGGCGAGTCGTCCCCGTTGTTGTGCCCGGGGCTGAAGCTGACCGAGCCGGAGAGCGTCGCGGCCTGCGCGGCGCATCTGGGACCGCGGATCCGCTTCTTCACCGCCGACCAGGCCGTTCAGGACATGGACGCGGTACGCCGCGCGCTCGGCGCCGGCCCGGTGACCTTCTACGGCACCTCCTACGGCACCGCCTACGCCCAGGCGTACGCCGCCCGGCGTCCCGAGGGCCTGGCGGCGGCGTTCCTGGACAGCGCGACGATCACCGGTCCCGACGGCCACGTCCTGTGGCCGACGCGGTTCCTGCCCGAGCGGCTGGGCTTCGTCTGCGGACGCTCGCGCGCCTGCCGTGAGCTGCCGGGCGACCCCGAGCGCACGCACGCCCGGCTGGTGACGCATCTGCGCGCACACCCCGATCCCGAGGTGCCGCCGCCCGCGCTGATGAGCATGGGGCGAATGACGGAGCCGGTCTTCGGCCGGGAGGTGAACGCCGCCGCGACGGCGTACCTGTCCGGTGACCCCGCGCCGCTGCGACGGCTGGCGAGTGTGCTGAACGGCGTCCCGAGCCAGCCCATCGAGGGCGCCGAGTGGGCCGGGTACCTGGCCTATCGGTGCGGCGACGGGTCCTTCCCCTTCAATCGGGACGCCGGTCCGGCCGAGCGGCAGGCCCAGCTGGAGCGGTACTTCGCGCGGGAGCGGCCGCTGGCGCCGTTCACGCTCGCCGATCTCGGGCTCGACGCGCGCTCCGGGCTGGAGTCCTGCGTGAACTGGCCGACCCCGCGCCCCGCACCCGTGCTGCCGCCGCACGCGGACCTGCCCGCCGTGCCGGTGCTGGTCGCCGGCGGGGACTTCGACACGCACACGCCCGCAGAAGTGGCTCGCGCGATGCGCGTCTTCCCGGGGGCGACGTTCGTCCGGGTGCCGTTCGGCACGCACAGCCTCGCCTGGGGGCCGGGTGCGGCCGGGGAGTGCGTGCTGGCGATGCTGCGCTCGTTCGTGCTCGATCACCGGGTGCCGCGGACGCGGTGCGACGCGGAGAACTACCGGGCCTCGGGAGCGTTCCCCCGCTCGCTCGGCGAACTCGCGCCGCTCCCCGCGCCCGGGCTGGACGTGGAACGGCGGCGGGTGCTGGCCGCCGGGTACGCCACCGCCGCCGACGCCGTCGCCCGCCGCAACCCGTACAACCTGGTGCACGGACGCCTCACCGAGCAGGCCGGGCTGCGCGGCGGAAAGGTGACTTTCGGATCCGGCCTCATTGAGCTGGACGAGGCCGCCTTCGTGCCCGGGGTGACGGTGACCGGCCGCGTCACGCTCCGGCCTGAGGGAAAGGCGACGGCCTCACTCACCGTCTCGCCCGGTACCTCGGACGGTGGGGCGGAGGGGCGGGTGCATCGGGTCGAGCTGGTGTGGGAGGCGTTCACCGCTCGGGAGCGGCCCGCGTTGTCCGGGTCCTTCGACGGGACGCCGGTCAAGGTCCCTGAGCCGGCCTGACCACGCACGGCGAGCCACGGCTTCCGCACATGCCCCCGGCGAGCCGCGCCGTCCCGACATGTCCCCCGGCAAGCGGGGGACATGTCGCCTTTATCATCGTCCGATCATGTAGCGGCTAATCTGCGCACATGCACACACAGTCCTCCCTCGAACCGGCTCCCGTGCTGGGCCCCAAGCTCATCCGGGCCGAGATCTTCGTCGTGATGTCGGTCTCGCTGGGCGCCAGCGCCGTGGTGGCGCTCGTGCGGCTGATCGGGGCGCTCACGGCACCGAGGGAGCTCAAGGGGCAGCACGCCGTGCTGGTCGGGTCGATGGCGCCCGGCCGGCCGTGGCTGGACCTCACGTTGCAGCTGGTCCAGATCGCGATCGCGGTGGCGCCGGTGGGGCTGGTGGCGTACCTGCTGGTGCGGTCGGGCGAGTCGCTGCGCACGATCGGCGCCGACTTCCGCCGCCCTGGCGGCGACCTGGTACGCGGGGCGGTGCTCGCGGCCGCGATCGGCGGCTCCGGGCTGGCGTTCTACCTGGTGGTGTGGGCGGCGGGGGTGAACCTGACCGTGGTGCCCGGACAGCTGCCCCAGGAGTGGTGGCAGGTGCCGGTGCTGCTGCTGGCCGCGGCGCAGAACGGGCTGCTGGAGGAGGTGCTGGTCGCCGGATATCTGCTGCACCGCCTGGGCCAGGCCGGATGGACTCCGTGGAAGGCGCTGGCCGTGTCGGCGGTGTTGCGCGGCTCGTACCACCTGTATCAGGGTTTCGGAGGGTTCATCGGGAACGTGGTGATGGGGCTGGTGTTCGGGAAGATGTACCAGCGGTGGGGCCGGGCCATGCCGCTGGTGGTGGCGCACACGCTGATCGACGCCGTGGCCTTCGTCGGGTACGCCTTCCTGCACGGCAAGGTCAGCTGGCTGCCCTGAGGCGGTTGACCTTCGCCGGGGATCCGGGGTTGGGTGAATCATGAGCTTCGCGGTCCCCGACAGCGTCCGGCCGGTGCGCGACGCCGTGCACGCCTTCATGACCGAGCGGGTGGAGCCCGCCGAACCCGTGCTGCACGCGGGCGGGCCCGAGGCCGCGGCGGTCCTGGACGAGCTGCGCGCCCAGGCCAAGAAGGAGGGCCTGTGGGCGCTCGGCCATCCGCGTGAGCTGGGCGGGGGCGGGCTGCCCTTCCTCGACTACGTCTACGTCAACGAGGTGCAGGGGCGCAGCGAGTACGGGCAGCTCGCGCTGGGCACGTACACGCTGCAGGACTCGCTGATGCTGCACGAGCACGCCTCGCCCGAGCAGCGCGAACGTTACCTGGAGCCGCTGGTGCGCGGCGACATCTCGCCCAGCTTCGCCATGACCGAGCCGGCCGTCTCCAGCAGCGACCCCACGCAGATCACCACCTCGGCCGTGCTCGACGGCGACGAATGGGTGATCAACGGGCACAAGTGGTTCACCACGGGGGCGTCGCGGGCGGCGTACACGACCGTGATGTGCCGCACCGAGCCGGACGCGCCGCCGCACCTGGCCTTCTCCATGATCCTGGTGCCGACGGACACGCCGGGCTACACCATCGTGCGCGAGACGCCGGTGCTGGGGCTCGACGGGGCGCACTGCGAGGTGCGGTACGAGGACGTGCGCGTCCCCGCCGCCAACCTGCTCGGCCCGCGCGGGAAGGGCTTCGTCATCGCGCAGAAGCGGCTCGGCCCCGGGCGGATCTTCCACTGCATGCGCTGGCTCGGCCAGGCGCAGCGGGCCTTCGACCTGATGTGCCGCAGGCTGCACGAACGTAGCGCGTTCGGCGAGCCGCTGGCCGCCAAGCAGCTCATGCGGCAGCACGTGTTCGACTCCTACACCGAGATCCAGTCCGCCCGGCTGCTCACGCTGCACGCCGCCGGCGTCATCGACTCGGCTCCCGGCGCGCAGGCGCGGGTGGAGATCGGAGCGATCAAGGTGGTGGGCGCGCGGATGTTGCACAACGTGATCGACCGGGCCATCCAGGTGTACGGCGCCGCCGGGCTGACCCCGGACACGCCGCTGGACCGGATGTACCGGCACGCGCGGGCCGGGCGGATCTACGACGGGCCCGACGAGGTGCACATCGACTCGGTGGGGCGGCGGATCCTGGGCTCGTACGCGGCGGGCGGTTCGTGGGAGTTCGGCCTGCGATGAGCGATCCGCAGGCGATCGTCCGCGCGGCGTTCGGGGCGGGGGCGGCGGTCGTGTCCAGCGCCCGGCTGCCCGGCGGCGCCTCCCGTGAGACCTGGGCCTTCGACGTGGCCGATCCGGACGGGTGCCGGCACGAGCTGATCCTTCGGCTCGACTCGCCCGGCGTCCCCGCCGAGGCCGGCGCCGGGCTGGCAGCCGAGGCGCGGCTGATGCGGGCCGCAGCCGGGGCGGGGGTGCCGGTGCCGCGGATCGTCGCGTGCGGGGAGTCGTACATCCTGATGAGCCGCGTGCCGGGCGAGACGATCCCGCGCAAGATCCTGCGTGACGACGCGTACGCCACCGCCCGGCCCCTGCTGGCCCGCCAGTGCGGGCAGGCGCTGGCCGCCGTGCACCGGATGCCGCTGTCGTCGGCGCCCCCGTCGGACGAGCAGGACCCGCTGCTGCGCTGGCGCGACGTCCTCGACCAGCTCGGGGAGCCGCACCCGGTGTTCGAGCTGGCGCTGCGGCGGCTGGCCGCCGCCCGGCCGCGCTCGCGGCGGCACACGGTCGTGCACGGCGACTTCCGCCACGGCAACCTCGTCGTCGGGCCCGAGGGGATCAGGGCGGTGCTCGACTGGGAGCTCGCCCACGTCGGCGATCCTCTGGAGGATCTGGGGTGGCTGTGCGTGAAGGCGTGGCGGTTCGGCTCGCCGCTGCCCGTGGGCGGGTTCGGCTCCTACGAGGAGCTCGTCGGGGCGTACGAGGAGGCGGGCGGCGAGCGGGTGGACCGCGAGGCGCTGCGCTGGTGGGAGACGTTCGGCGTGCTCAAGTGGGGTGTCATCTGCGTCATGCAGACCATGCGGCACCTGCGCGGCGGGGCGCGGTCGGTGGAGCTGGCGGCGATCGGGCGGCGCGTGTGCGAGACCGAGTGGGACCTGCTGCGGCTGCTCGGCGATGCCGCGCCTGTCGAGCGCCCCTGACCGCCCGGCGGCGTCATGACGGGGACGAGCCGGGACCCGCTACGGCTGGTCGGCGACCTCGCGCCCGCCCGTCCCGGCGGGGTGTGGTGACGGGGATGAGCGTGGCGGCGATCACGTCCACCAGTCCCTCCACCACCTGGGCGCGTCCGACCTCCGGATGCTCCAGCCACCAGTCTCCCGTGGCCTGCACCATGCCGACGAACGCGTGCCCGAGCACCTGCGCCCGCACCGGGTCGGGCACCACCCCCTCGTCGGCCAGCACCACGCCGAGCTCCTCCCCCAGGCCGCGCACCAGCGAGGTCATGTGGGAGCGGACCCTGGTGTCCTCGGCACTGGCCCGGTGGAACAGGAACCGGTAGAGGTTGAGGTTGGCCGAGACGAGGTCGAGGTAGACGCCGATGGCCGCCCTGGCCCGGCCCCGCAGGTCGGCCCCGGCCTGGCCGAACTCCGGCCGTAGCCGGCCGATGACCGTGCCCACGTGGCGGTCGGCCAGCGCCTGGTAGAGGCCGCGTTTGTCGCCGAAGTGGCGGTAGAGGATGGGCTTGGTGATGCCCGCCTCGGCGGCGATGGCCGCCATCGAGACCTCGGGGCCCTCCTTCATGATGACCCGGTCGGCCGCGTCGAGCAGCGCCCTGCGCCGATCCGGATCCCGCCCGCTCACCTGTCCAGGATAGATCGCAGCCGGGCCGGGAGCAGCGCCGAGAGCACGAGGAGGGCACCGAGGAGCGCGTACAGGCCGGTCAGGCCGGCCAGGGTTCCCGGCGGCTCGCTCAGCTCGGCCCACGGCGCGGCGCCCGGCGCCGACCAGGGCAGCCCGCCGGAGCGGGCGTACGGCAGCGTGCCCGCCACGCCGACGGCGGCGTCCAGGTCGAGGGCGAACAGCGTGCCCGCCGCGGCCAGCGGCACCCCGCAGGCGAGCGCCGCGGCCGGCCAGGCGGTGAGCAGGACGACGATGACGGCCACCGCCGCCAGGTAGCCCAGCGCGGCG
This sequence comes from Nonomuraea sp. NPDC048882, assembly GCF_040649755.1. Taxonomy (NCBI): domain Bacteria; kingdom Bacillati; phylum Actinomycetota; class Actinomycetes; order Streptosporangiales; family Streptosporangiaceae; genus Nonomuraea; species Nonomuraea sp. NPDC048882. Next base: position 682,845 of record NZ_JBEZGB010000003.1, on the reverse strand, counting down.
GGCGCGGGGCCGAACGCGGCGTTGCCCGCGCGTAAGGCTCTGGCGGCGGCTTCGGTGAGGTAGTAGACGGGGACGAGCGCGGCCAGGCCGGCGACGACTCCCAGGAGGCGGCGGGCGTGCCGGTCGCGTTTCACCCGAATACTCCCCCTCGTTCGCCTGCTGCTCCCTTGATCGCGCGTCGCGTACGGCGGGAGTTCGGTCGCCTACCTTATCCATGGGCGGACGCGACACGCGGGGAATCCGCACAGTCGGTGACGCTCTGTCATCAGCGCAGGGCGAAGCGTGGGAGTGGTTCGGCGGTGCCGAGGGCGAGATCCGCGGCCAGGTGGCCGATCAGCGGGGTGAACTTGGCGCCGTGTCCCGAACAGGGCGAGACGACCACGACGGGGCCGACCCGGTCGAGGACGAAATCCTCGTCAGGGGTGGTCGTGTAGAGGCAGACGGCCTCGGCGACGGGCTCGGGGTCGAGGCCGGGCAGGCGGCGCGAGACCCAGTCCGTCACGGCGTCCCTGGAGGTGGGGTTGACGATCCCGTCGCGGGTGCTCGCGGTGGTGGGCGTGCCCCGGTCGTGCTCGGCGATCTTGACGGCGGGCGCGGCGCCTCCGTCGGCGCCCGACGGGAGGCCGTACAGCATCAGCTCGTCCATGGCCACGAGGGTCGGCCAGGACTGCCCCGGATCACGCTGGCGGAAGTGGAAGACCTGCTGCTGGGTGACACGTAGCGGCGGCAGGCGGAGCGGCGTCCCGATGGCGCCCGCGAGCTCGGGCAGCCATGGCCCCGCCGCCACCACGACGGTGTCGGCCGCCAGCTCCGAGCCGTCCTCCAGGAGCACCTGCGCCGAGTCAGGGCCGGTGCGCACCTCCCGTACGCGCGTGCCCGTGAGTACCCGCGCCCCCAGCTCAGCGGCCCGCCGGACGCACGCCGCCACGGTGGCGTCGGCGTCCACCACGCCCGCCTCAGGATGGAACAGCACCGGCCCTCCGAAGTGCGCGAACGGCCAGCGTTCCTGCGCCGCCCGCTCCGGCAGCAGCTCACAGGCCACTCCGGTCGCGGACAGCATCGCGGCCAGGCCCTCCAGGTCGCGGCCCGCGCCGAAGTCGAGTCCGCCGGTCGTACGGAGCAGGGCGGTGCCGGCGTCGGACTCCAGCTCGCGCCAGCACTCCGCCGCCCGGCCGGTCAGATCGACGTAGAAGGGGTCGTCGTAGACGCGACGGAAGATCCGGGACGTGCCGTGGGAGCTGCCGTTGCGGTGGCCGATCTCGTACGCCTCGATGAGCGTGACCTCGGCGCCGCGGCGGGCGAGCTGCCACGCGGTGGCCGCACCCATCAAGCCCGCGCCGATCACGACGATCACAGGCTGACTCCGGTGGTGTGCCAACCGGCGCTCTCCTTCCGTGCGGTGCGGCCGGCCGCCGGATCGGAAGAGGCGGCGGGCCGGTGGTGTCCTCGCCGGGTCATCCTAGATCGGTGGCCGGGCGGTGCAGGCGTACGGGTCCGAACAGGCCCGTGGTGCGCTGGCCGGGGAAGACGAAATGGGTGGGGCTGACCTCGTCCAGGTAGGCCGCCAGGGTGCCGAGGACGAGGATCTCGACGACGTTGCCGCCGTCGTCCAGATCGACGTCGAAGCGGTACGGGGAGCACACGCGCACGCCGCAGGGCCGGCCGTTCACCGTCACCTCGGCCGTGCCCCTGACCCGGCCCAGGTCGAGCACGCCCGGTCCGGAGCGGGCGGTGATCGTGGTGCGGTAGCGGACGCCGCCGCTGTACCCGGCCAGGCCGAGCTCCTCCCAGTCGCCGAGCCGCATCCGTCCTGGACCGCAGGTGAACCGGACGGGCCCGGTGAAGGCGGCCCCGCCGCTCGCGCCGGGGGTGGTGCGCACGACCAGCTCCACCTCGCCCGGTCCCGGCCCGCCGAGCGAGGCACGCAGCTCGACCGGGCCGAGCGCGTTCACCTCGACGCCGGTGGCGCCGGGGGGCGCGTCCAGCAGGAAACGCTCGGTGCGCGGCCGGGCGCCCGGCACCGAGAAGACGGCCGGAAGGGCGGCCGGGGCGGCCGGAAGGGCAGTTGGCCCGGTGACCGGGAGGGCGGCCGGCGGGGCGGCCGGGGTGGTGTCGTCCAGCCAGGTCGCCCCCGGGAGGGGGTGGGGGCGTGGGAGCAGCCAGAGGGCGGCGGGGTCGCCGTACTGGCGGCGGCGTACGCGCGGCTCCGGCGTCCAGTGGGGCCCGGAGACGGCCAGGCCGTCCACCAGCACCCAGCCATCCGACTCGACGCGCACCGTGTTGGCGCCCGGGCGCAGCAGGTCGCTCACGTCGTAGCGGCGCACGCGCGGGATGTCCGCCTCGGCGTAGGGGTCGAAGCCGCCCTGCCTGCCCGCCTCCGTCCCGTTGACGAGCACCCGGCAGAACGACGTGGCTGCCACCTGCAGCACGCCTCCCCCGTCCTGCTCGGGTGCTGCGATCACGACGGTCTCCAGCGGCGTCCCCGCGATCCACTCGGGACGGGCGGCGTCGGCGGGGTCGGCCAGCAGGCACACGTACGCGCGCAGGTCGAGCTCCTCGTCGGGGACGAGCACCAACTCCAGGAGGTGCTCGCCGGGCGGGACGGGGGCGCGGGTGACGGCCGCGTAACCGCGATCGTCGAGCGGCCACTCCTCGCCGTCGATCCGCAACGTCTTGGCAGCCCCGGCCCCGATCGCCACCCACGCACCGCCACCGCTCCGGTCGTCCTGGGTGGTGGTACGGAGATCGCGACCGCCGGAGCCGGAGACGGCGGCGCCGAAGGCGAGAGCGGGAGCTGGAGCGGGGACGTCGGAGCTGTCGGCTGGGGCAGCGGGCGCGGCGGAAGCGGCGGAGTAGGTGTCGGGGACGGTGTCGGCGCAGATGTCGGCGCAGGCGTCGGGGACGGTGACGAGGGTGCGGAAGGCTGCCTCGACGCCTCCGCCAGTACGGCCGAACGTCAGGAACTCGACCGGCACCCGTCCCTTCGGTCCCAGTGTCTCCCGGTGCACGGGGTCCTTGTGCAGGCCGCGTGAGGACGACCAGATCGACGGCGTCCACGGCCCGCCGTCGACGCGCTGCTCCCCGTGCGGGCCGAATGTGACGTCCACCGGCTCCCCGTCGGGGGTGCGCAGTGTCCAGGCCTCGATGCCCGCGCCGCCGCCGCCGAAGTCGGACCAGGTGTCGTCGAGCGTGGGCACCAGTTCGACGTCCCACTCGGCATCCCCGAGTTCCGCCACGACGGTGTACGCGGGTCGCGACGCGGGCTCCGGCCGCGTGCCGTCGAACACCAGTAGCGCCGCGGGGCCGTCGTCGAACGGGACGGTCACCCGTACGGTGTCGCCGTCCCTCATGTACGGCAGCGCCACCGGGTCGCCGCCGGCGAAGGGGCGCAGCAGCAGCGGGGCGCCCTGGACGCCGTGAATGGTGACCGGCATCTCACGGGCGTACCGGGCGGGGTCGAAGTCGATGACGGCGTCCAGCCAGCCCAGGTCGACCCCGCGTTCCTCGGGGCGTCCCACGCCGATGCGGCTGGCCATGGGGAAGGCGGCGGGCAGGAAGACGAGGGTCGTCTCGCCGTCCTCGCGCACCAGCGCGGGCACGGGCGCCTCGACCCGCCGTTCCAGATCCGTCAGCGCCTCCCCCAACCGGTCGGCGGACCGCACAAAGCGGGCCCCGAGCCGGGCGGCAAGGTGGGAGGGATCCGTCCCCTTTGGGGGAAGGTGGGAGGCGGCCGTTCCCCCCGAGGAGAAGCCGGATGGCGCGCCGACCGCGACGAGGAGGCCGCCGCCCGCGGAGAAGTCCGCGAGCCGAGCGGCCACGTCCTCGTCCAGCACCGTGACGGCGGGCAGGATGACGGCGCGGTACGCCTCCGTGGAGACGGTCAGGCGCCCGTCCTTCACGACCGCGCGCCGCACCGAGTCCTCGTCGATGACGTCGGCGTCGAGCCCGAGCCGGTCCAGTACGCCCGGCTTGGTGGCGAACCAGGCCATATCGCCCACCAGCTCGCGATACACCTCCTGCGCCCTGGCCGCATGAGCCGCATGAGCCGCGTGGGTCCCGTGAGCCGCATGGGCCGCATGGGCCGCATGGGCCGTTGCGCTCGCGGCGCCAGGCCCACCCGGCTCGGGCCTATCCGGCTCGGGACCGCTCGCCCCGGAACCGGCCGCTCCCGGACCTACCGTCGTAGGGCTGACCTCCTCAGGACCGACCGCCTCCAGGTCGGCCTCGCCTGGACCAACCGCCTCCGGGCCGGCCGCCTCCGGGCCGGCCGCCTCATGGCCGACCGCCTCGGGACCGACCTCCTCATGACCGACCGCCTGGAGACCGACCGTCCCCGGACCGGCCGTCCCCGCGTCGGTGCCCGTCTGGGCGGTGGAGGTGGGGAGCAGGACGGCGACGTCGCACGCGTGGCGCCCCAGCGACAGCGCCGCGCACAGCCGGGTGACCGCCTCCGCGAAGACCCGGTGGTGGCGCCAGTACGGCTGCCGCCAGTCCGTGGCCGGTGGCGCCCACTCCCACCAGCCGCGCCGCGTCGTGTAGTAGACGGCGTGCGGGTTGTACAGCGTCGCCCCGGCCCGCAGCCACGGCAGCAGCCAGTCGAACGTCTCCTCCAGGGTCCCGCCCCAGCCGCTGGAGTGGAACGCCTCGATCCAGGTGCGCGGCCGCCCGTACAGATGGGCCAAGGAGGAGTGCAGGCGGGCGTCGCCGTGGTGGTCGGAGCCGGGGGCGCCGAACCAGCGGTGGGTGCGCGCGTAGTCGGCGTACAGCCGTACCCCTTCGACGGGATGCCCGGCGCGGGCGGGGTCCTGCTGGTCGCAGCCGTGCACGAGCCCGTGGCGCTCGTGCCACTCGGCCAGCGGCCGGAAGAACGCCTCCTCGGCCAGCTCGGCCCTGGTCGTCTGGTACGACCGCCAGTCCGGCGAAGGCGCAAGAGCGTCGAACGGCCGCCCGCGCCGGGCGAGGTGCTCGGCGGCGAAGCGGTCGGACCAGGTGGGCAGGGTGGGCAGCTCGTCCTGGAACGACCCGGCGATCACCCGGCCGAACCAGTGCCCGACGCGCCGTTCGAACTCGCCGTGCACCCGGTCCAGCAGCACCGCGCACGCCTCGCGCGAGAGGTAGTCGAAGCCCCGCGTGGTGACCGTCCCGCCGTGGCCCAGCCACTGGCCGGCGAAGTCGGGGCGTTCCTGGACCAGCCGGGCCTGGAGGTCGGCGCCGGAGAAGCCGAGCTGGTCGTAGAACCACAGGAAAGCGCCCAGGTCGTGGGCGTCCTGGCAGACCCCGTCCAGCAGCTCCCACCACTCCTCGGACAGGAACGGCGGATCGTCGGCGCGCGAGCCGAACATCGGCCCCGAGGGGGCGAGGTTGAGGATGACGAGGTTGTGCACGCCCCCGGCGACCAGGCGTTCCAGCTGCCAGCGCAGCCGGTCGCGGCGCAGCGACTCGCCGCTCCACCACCAGATGGCCGCCGGTGAGAAGGCGCGCGGCGGCTCGCGGAAGGCGTCGAAGACGTTCATCCCTTGAGCCCGCTGGAGAAGCCCTTGATGACGTAGCGCTGCAGCGCCAGGAAGACGACGACGATCGGCAGCGCGCCGAGCACGAGCCCGGCGAAGACCAGGCCGTGCTGGGAGACGTACTGGCCGACGTAGGCGAAGACGCTGACCGGGACGGTCTCGAAGCCGGAGCCGCCGAGGTAGACCAGCGGGGTGAAGAAGTCGTTCCAGATGAAGACGGCGTTGAGGATGAGCACGGTGCCGGTGATCGGCCGCAGCAGCGGGAAGACCACGCGGGTGAAGGCCACCAGGTGCGAGGCTCCGTCGATCTGGGCGGCGCTGGCGTAGTCGCCGGGCAGCGCGCGGATGAAGCCGGTGTAGAGGAAGACGGTGAACGGGAGCTGGATGCCGGTGTAGAAGAGGATCATGCCGGCGTGCGTGCCGATCAGGCCGAGGTCGGTGACGAGCCGGTAGAGCGGGATCATGCCGAGCTGGAACGGCAGCACGATCCCGAGCAGGAAGAGGATGTAGAGGCCGTAGCCGAGCCGGCTCTGGACCCGGGCCAGGAAGTACGACGCGAACGAGCCGAGCGCGATGAGCGCCACCAGGCTGACCACGGTGATCACGGTGCTGTTGACCAGCGAGGGGCCGAGCGCGGCGGCCGTCCAGGCGGCGGTGAAGTTGTCCAGCGTGGGCGGGCTGGGCAGCGCCATCGGTGAGCTCGCGATCTGCCCGGGGTCCTTCAGCGCCAGCGAGACCAGCGTGTAGACGGGGAACAGGAACGCCACCGCCACGGCGATCATGACCAGCTCCAGCGGGAATGTCCTTCTCACGCGGTCACCTCCCGGCGGCGGGTGTAGTAGATCTGCACGAGCGACACGGCGGCCACGAACAGCGCCAGGACGAGCGCGATGGCGGTGCTGTAGCCGTACTTGCCGAACACGAACGCCTGCTTGTACAGGACGGTCGAGAGAGTTTCGGTGGCGTAGCCGGGACCGCCGTTGGTGGCGGCGAAGACCTGGTCGAAGAGCTTGAGCCCGCCGATCGTGGAGAGCATCAGGTTGATCGTGAGCGCGGGGGCGAGCAGCGGCCAGGTGACGTAGCGGAAGCGCTGCCAGGTGCCCGCCCCGTCGATCATGGCGGCCTCGTGCAGCTCGCGCGGCACGCCCTCCAGCCCGGCCAGGAAGATGACCATGGAGTAGCCGGCGTTCTGCCACACGACCATGCCGGCGATGGACCACAGGGCGACCGACGGGTCGCCGAGCCAGTCCACGTGCAGGCCGAGCAGGCCGTTCAGGCCGGCGGACGGGTCGGGGTTGTAGATGTACTTCCACAGGAAGGCCACCATGACGGGGCTGACCACGACGGGCGCGAAGAAGATCACGCGGAGCAGGGCCCGGCTTCTGAGCTTGACGTTGACGCCGAGCGCGAGCAGCAGGCCGATGCCGTTCTGCACGACCACGATGGCCAGGGTGAGCAGCAGCGTGTTGCCGATCGAGCCCATGGCCTGCTCGTCGCCGAACAGTGTGGCGAAGTTGGCCAGGCCGACGAACGAGCGGTCCTCGCCGATGCCGCTCCAGTCCGTGAACGCGTACACGACGCCGCTGACGGCCGGGTAGAGCACCACGATCGCGTACACGACGAGGGCGGGGGCGGCGAACAGCCAGGGCGGGGTGGCGGCGCTCCCGCGCCGCCGGGCGGCGCGGGCGGGCCTGCTGCGGAAGGCGGTCAGTGAGGTCACTTGCGGTAGGCCTCGTCCATCTTCTTCAGCGCCTCGTCGATGGTGCTGTCGCCGCCGAGCAACTCCTGGACGACGGCGAAGTGCACGGGCTGGACCTCGGCGTTGGGCCAGCGCTGGTCCATGAACGGCACCGCGCGGTCCTTGGTGAACGGCAGGAACGACTGCACGGCGGGATCGATCACGGAGGAGGCGTCCTGGGTGAGCGGGATGGCGGCGATGGCCTTGGCCCAGGCGTTGATGTTCTCCTGCTTGCCGAGGAAGTCGATGAACGCCTTGGCCTCCTCGGCGTTCTTGCCCTTGGCACTGGCGCCCACGCCGACGACGACGCCGGCGGGGATCCACACGGAGTTCGCGTCGTCGGCACCGGGGACGGGGAACATCGACAGGTCGTCGGGCGAGGCGGCGGCCTTGCGGAAGTCGGGCATGACGGCCGATACCTGCACGGCCATGCCCGCCTTGCCGGTGGCGACCATGGAGGTCTGCTGCTCGAACGTGGTGCCGTTCGGCTTGTCGTTGAAGTAGCCGCGTTTCTGCAGCTCCAGGTACATCTCCATGGCCTGGCGCCAGCCGGAGCCGGCGAAGGTGGCCTGGCCGGCGAGCTGTTTGTCGTCGAACGACGGGTCCTTGGCGTAGACGGTGGAGGGCACCAGCGCGTACGTGATGAGCTGGGTGACCCACGGCGTCTGCGCGCCGAGCGCGATCGGCACGACGCCGGCCTTCTTCAGCTTGTCGCAGACGGCCAGGAACTCGGTCCAGGTCGTGGGCGGCGCGTCGATGCCGGCCCGTTCGAAGACCTTCTTGTTGTAGACGGCGCCGATGACGGAGGAGCCGGCCGAGTACAGGTAGGTCTTGCCGTCGAGCTGGAAGGCGGGCTTGAACCCGGTGGGGATGGTCGGGGTCCAGCTCTGCGCGGACAGGTCGGCCAGCAGCCCCGCCTGGGCGATCTGGGTCATCGACATCGCACTGCCGTTGCCGGGGTAGACCACGTGCAGGTCAGGGGCGTTGCCGGCGCCGAGCTGGGTGCGCAGCGAGGTCTGCACCTGGTCGGTGGGGGCGTAGGAGGTGGTGAGCCGGACGGCGGGCTTGGCCTTCTGGTAGGCGGCGGCCAGCTCGTCCATGGGCGTCTTCTGATCGGCGACGCCGATGAACTTGAGCTCGGTGGTCGCCGTCCCGCCCGTGGTGGCGGTGGTCTCGGGCCTGGTGGAGCAGGCCGTGGCCAGCGTGGCCGCGGCCAGACCGCCCATCACGCGCAGGAACTGTCCCCGGCTGAGCCGGGCCTGGTGCAGCAGGTCGGTCATGTCGCTGTCTCCTCGGTCGTACGACGTGCGGTGAATCCCCGAGAGCCGCTGGATGCGAACGTTTTAATCGTGTACCACCGTTGTTAACTTCACAAACAAGCATGTTAAAAGCGGCGGTGGCTGGAGGGTACGAGTCGCCCGAGCGGGGTGTCAAGGGTAGGATTCGCTGCCGTCCGACACCGGAGAGGACCCAGGTGAACACGCGTCAGCACGCCTCCAGCAGGTCGGTGCGATGGCAGGGCATGGCCGAGCACATCGTGCGCAGGGGCTCCGTCTCCGTCACCGAACTCGCGGAAAACTTCGGGGTCAGCCTGATGACCGTCCACCGCGACCTCGACGAGCTGGCCCGCCAGGGCATGGTGCGCAAGGTCAGGGGCGGGGCGACCGCCCAGGCCAGCAACGTGTGGGAGAGCAACATCGCTTACCGGCTCAAGGCGCACACGGCCGAGAAGGACGCCATCGCACGGGTGGTGGCGGGGCTGATCGAGCCGGGCAGCTCCGTGATGCTCGACGACTCCACGACCGCGCTGGCCGTGGCCCGCCACCTGGACGAGCTGCTTCCGCTGACCGTGGTGACGAACTTCCTGGAGGCGATCAGGCTGCTGGCCGGCCGTCCCGACCTCCGGCTCATCGCACTCGGCGGTGAATATCACGCCACGCATGATTCGTTCCTCGGCCTCGGGTGCGTGGACGCGGTCGAGGCGGTGAACACCGACCTGGCCGTGGTCTCCACCTCGGCGATCTCCGAGGAGTACGCCTACCACCAGGAGCAGGAGATCGTGCTGGTCAAGCGGGCCATGCTGCGCTCGGCGTCGCGGCGGGTGCTGGCCGTGGACGGCTCCAAGCTGGCCAGGGTGGCGCTGCACCGGGTGGCGCCGCTGGCGGACTTCGACGTGGTGGTGGTCGACGCGAACGCCCCGGCCGACCTGCTCCAGCGACTGCGCGACCACCACGGCAACGTCCTGGTGGCGGAGATCTAACGCCCGAAGACGTTATTTCTAACTCGCGTCTTGTTAACAACGGGCCCGCTTGCTAGAAAGTGAGGGCTTTCGTCCCCCCAGACTAGGAAGCAGCATGCCGCATCCCTCACGCCGGGGCTTTCTGGGCTTAGGCGGCGCCGCCTTCGCTCTCGCCTTCACCTCCGATCTGGCCGATCCGTGGACCGCCGCCCGCGCCACGGTCAGGACCGCCGATTACCCCTTCCAGCTCGGCGTCGCCTCCGGTGACCCGCTCCCCGACCGGGTCGTGCTGTGGACCCGGCTGGCGCCCAGGCCGCTGGAGCCGCTGGGCGGGCTGCCGTACCACCGGATCAGGGTCGACTGGGAGATCGCCGAGGACGAGGCGTTCGCCCGCCGCGTCCGCCACGGCTCCGCCTGGGCCACCCCCGAGTACGGCCACTCGGTGCACGTGGACGCCAAGGGCCTGCGCCCCGGCCGTGACTACTTCTACCGCTTCCGTACCGGCTCCGAGCTCAGCCCCGTCGGCCGGACCAGGACCGCACCCGCCCCGGACAGCAGCCCCGAGTCGCTGCGCCTGGCCTTCGCCTCCTGCGCGTCGTGGCAGGACGGCTACTACACCGCCTACCGCCACCTCGCCGAGGAGAACCCCGATGTGGTCCTCCACCTGGGCGACTACATCTACGAGTTCGGCATCGTGCCGATGGGCGGCAACCGCAACACCCCGGTGCCCGAGCAGTTCCGGGTGCAGTGCGACACGCTCGACCGGTTCCGCGTCCAGTACGGCCTCTACAAGAGCGACCCCGACCTCCAGGCCGCCCACCACCGCGCGCCCTGGATCGTCACCTGGGACGACCACGAGGTGCTGGACAACTGGGCCGGCCGGTACGGCCCCGGCGGCGAGGTGAGCGAGCAGGACTACCTGGTGATCAGGGCCAACGCCTTCCGCGCCTTCTGGGAGAACATGCCGGTCCGCCTGCCCTCCGCCGAGGGCCCCGACGCGCGCATCTACCGCCGCTTCACCTTCGGCGACCTGGCCGAGTTCAACGTGCTCGACACCCGCCAGTACCGCGACGACCAGGTCTGCGGCGACGGCCAGCAGGTGGACTGCGCCGACCGGCTCGACCCGGCGCGGCAGATGATCGGCACCGCGCAGGAGCGCTGGCTGCTCGACGGCCTCGGCGCCTCCCGCGCCAGATGGAACGTGCTCGCCCAGCAGGTGGCCATGATGCAACTTGACTTCGACCCGGGACCGGCGCAGCGGCTCAGCATGGATCTGTGGGACGGCTACCAGGCGGCCAAGGACCGCCTGCTCGGCGGCATCGCCGACCGCGAGGTGAGCAATCCCGTGGTGCTGACCGGCGACATCCACTACAACCTGGCCGGCGACCTCAAGCGCGACTTCGACGATCCCGCCGCGCCGGCGATCGGCGTGGAGTTCGTCTGCACCTCGGTCAGCAGCGGCGGCAACGGCAACCCCACGCAGGGCGTGCCGCCCGGCGGCACCGACCCGGCCAATCCGCACCTGCGCTTCTCCAGCTACCAGCGCGGCTACGTGTCCTGCGAGGTCACCCGCGGCCAGTGGCGCTCGGACTTCAAGGTCGTCCCGTACGTCGACCGCCCCGGAGCCCCCGTCTCCACCCGCGCCAGCCTGGTCACCCTCGACGGCGCCCCCGGCCTGCACGTGCTCTAGGAAGGAACAGATCATGCGCATCCTCGCCGCCGGGGCCCTCGCCTTCGTCCCGATGATCGGCGCTCCACCGGCCACCCCCGAGCCGGAGACTCCTCCGCAGGCGATCTCCGTCCAGGTCGAGCCGGGCGTCTCCAAGGGCACGGGCAAGCTCGTCCCGACCGCCGGGGCGGACAAGCTGGTCGCGCCGCTCGGCGTGGACCCGGCCTGCCCCGCCACGCTCAAGATCGGGATGCGGAGCGAGGCGAAGAAGGCCGCGTACGCGACCATGCGGGTCGAGGCCGACTCGCCGCTGACCGCTTCCCGCGCGATGCTGACCAGCTATCTCCCGCCCGGCTACGAGGTCCGCGCGAAGCTGCTGGTCGCCGTGCCGCCGGGCACCGCCGAGGGCACGTACGGGCTGCGCCTGCGCACGCCGTCGAGCACGCTGAAGGTCCCGGTCGAGGTGGTGCCGGTGGACGGGCTCGACAACGGCGGCAACCTGGCGCTGCGCCGGCCCGTCACCGCGTCCTCGCAGCACACCAACGCCAACTACCCGCCCTGCAGCGTGGCCGACGGCGACCGTTCGTCCAACGGCTGGGCCGGCGGCAACGGCTGGAACGACGCCACCGCCAGGTCCTGGCCGGACACGGTGGCCATCGCGCTCGGCGGCGCCCGACAGGTGTCCAGGGTGGACCTCTACACGCTGGACACCGAGCGCTACCCGGCCTCCAGGTACGGGCTGCGCGACTGGGACGTCCAGGTGCGGGCCGGCGGAGGGCCGTGGCAGACGGTCGCGCAGGTGCGCGGCAACACCGCGGGGACCGCCCGTTCGGACTTCGCGCCCGTCGCCGCCGAGGACGTCCGCGTCGTCGCCCTGGCGTCGAACGGCGCGAACGACTACACACGCATCATCGAGGTCGAAGCCCGCTGAGCACCACCACGGCGGCGGGCCTGGAGAGCAGCAAGGGAGAGCACCGTGACGAGCAGCGGGACCAGTAGCGAGGCCGGTAGCGGGAGCAGCGGCGGGATCAGTGGCGGGATCAGTGGCGGGATCAGCCAGGACATCAGCTCGGGGAACGGCGGCGCACTCTCCAGGATCACCCCGCGCCGCGTCAAGGTGGGCCTGGTCGCGGGCGGACTCGGGGCCTACTGGCCGCAGTTCCCCGACCTGCTCCCCCAGCTCCAGCGCTCGGCCGCGCGCGTCTCCGAGCGCATGCGGGAGTTCGACGCGGAGGTGGTGGACGTCGGCTTCATCTCCGACGCCGAGGAGGGGGCCGCGGCGGCGGAGAAGCTGCGGGCGGCCGGCTGCGACCTGATCGTCGGGTTCCTGACGACGTACATGACGGCCACCATGCTCGTGCCGATCGCGCAGCGCAGCGGCGCGCCCGTGCTGCTGATCAACCTGCAGCCGACGGAGTCGATGGAGCACGCCACCTTCGACACCGGCCAGTGGCTGGCCTACTGCGGTGCCTGCCCCCTGCCGGAGATGGCCAACGCCTTCACCCGCTGCGGCATCCCGTTCCGGTCGGTCTCCGGCTATCTGGAGGACGAGCGCGCGTGGCAGCGCATCGGGCGCTGGGTCAGGGCGGCGGGTGTACGGGCCGCGCTGCGTCACGGGCGGCACGGCCTCATGGGCCACCTGTACCCGGGCATGCTGGACGTCGCCACCGACCTGACGCTGGTCAGCGCGAACTTCGGCGGCCACGTGGAGGTGCTGGAGTTCGACGACCTGCGGGTGCGCGCGGAGAAGGTCACCGACGCCGAGACCGCCGACCGGGTGGGCCTGGCGCGCGAGGTGTTCGAGCTGGCCGACTCGGTGAACGAGGACGACCTGGCCTGGGCGGCCCGCGTGTCGGTCGGCCTGGACCGCCTGGTCGAGGACTTCGCCCTGGACAGCCTGGCCTACTACCACCGGGGCCTGGACGGGGAGATCCACGAGCGGCTCGGGGCGGGCATGATCCTCGGCGCGTCCCTGCTCACGGCGCGCGGGGTGCCGGCCGCCGGCGAGTACGAGCTGCGTACCTCCCTGGCCATGCTCGTCATGGACCGGCTGGGCGGCGGCGGCTCCTTCACCGAGCTGCAGGCGCTCGACTTCGCCCGCGGCCACGTGGAGATGGGCCACGACGGCCCCGCCCACCTGGCCATCAGCTCCCGCCGCCCGCTCCTGCGCGGGCTCGGCGTCTACCACGGCAAGCGCGGGTGGGGCGTGTCGGTCGAGTTCGACGTGACGCGGGGGCCGGTGACCGCGTTCGGGCTGCGGCAGGCCAGGGACGGGAGCTACGGCTTCGTCGTGTCCGAGGGCGAGGTCGTGGAGGGGCCGCTGCTGCGGATCGGGAACACGACGTCGCGGGTGGACTTCGGCTGCGATCCCGGCGAGTGGACGGACGCGTGGAGCGCCAGCGGCATCTCCCACCACTGGGCCCTGGGCACGGGGCACCGGCTCGCCGAGCTGCGGGCGGTGGCCGACCTGATCGGCGCGGAACTGACCCACGTCCAGCCCTGACACCACCTCGGCGTCCGGGTCACGGCGCCGTCGCCTGACCGGTCACGCCCCCGCTTCCGGCTTCACTCGGTATGGGGCCGCGCAGGGCGGCTTTGAGGCCGTCCAGGAGAGAGGTGGTGGGGGTGAAGCCCAGGTCGTGCCGGGCGCCGGCCGGCGTGCAGGTCCAGTCGGCGTGGCGCAGCTCGCGTATCTTGTCCCGGTTCAGTGCGGGTACGTCGCCGCTCAGGCCGGGCAGCCGTCCGGCGAGGTGGGTCAGCGCGGCCACGGCGGCCAGCAGGGACACGGGCACGGGCAGCACCACCGGGGCGCGCAGCCCTGCCGCCTCGGCGACGGCGGCGCAGATGTCCTGCCACCGGTAGGCGACGCCGTCGCTCAGCGGGTGCACGCCTGCGTCGGGGTCGTCCGCCCGGACGGTCGTGCCGCGCTCGGCGGCGGTGAGCAGGGCCGCGCACAGGTCGTCCACGTGGATCATGCCGTAGCGGCGCGGCCCGAACCCGGGCTTGGGCACGAGCCCGAGGCGGATCATCCGCAGCAGCGCCGGCACCAGGGCGGGCTCGCCGGGGCCGTGCACGATGCCGGGGCGCAGGATGACGGCCGGCACGCGGTGCGCGTACGCGCGGACGACGTGTTCCGCCGCCAGTTTGCTGGCGCCGTAGACGGAGACGGGCCCGCTCCCCCGCGCGGGCCCGGCGGCGGCCAGCGAGGAGCACACCACCAGGCGCGGCGGCACGGGCATCGCGGCCAGGGCACGGACGAGGCAGGCGGTGCCGTCGCGGTTGACCGCCCAGAACTCCGCGTCGGTGCGCGCCTTGACCACCGCCGCCAGGTGGATCACCCGATCGGCGCCCCGCAACGCCTCGCCGAGCCCCCGGCCCGTGGCCAGGTCTCCTTCGGCCACGCGCACACCCTGCTCGCGCAGCGTCCCGGCGCGCTCAGGACGACGGACGAGCGCGGTCACCGTACCGCCGCCAGCCAGGATCGCCCGCGTCAGGTGCCCGCCCACGAACCCGGTGGCCCCGGTGACGAGATACCGCGTCACCACCGGCCCCCGGCGCCCGCCCGCCGTGGCCCCGGCCTGCGCGAACCCGCGTGGCTCTGGCGGGCGAGGGTGTCGATCATCACGTGGCTCCTCAAGGACTGTGCCCACCCCCGGCGGCCGGGCGGGAGGGTCGCGCGGGCTGGGGCGCCACCCTGCGTCGTCACAGTAACATCACGGATGGTCACGCTTCGCTATGGTTGAGTGTCACGAGAACGAGTGACCCGAATCGGATTAGAGACTTCATGATCGACGCGCTCGGCGCACGCCCAGGTGTACCGCAACCCGGAGGCCGGCTCGCCGGTGCGCGTGGCCGCCGCCTCCTGGAGCCGTGGATGGGCAGCGCGGTGCTGCCGGCCGCCCTGCTCGTGGGGGACGGCGTCGTCGATCGCATGTTCGGCCGTACGGACGGCATGTTCGGCCTGTGGTTCCCCGGCATCGGCAAGGCGGTGATGCTGGCCGACCCCGGCCTGGTCAGAGACGTCTTCCACGCTCCCGGCGGAGTGATCGACTCAGCGGAGGCCAACCGCGTCCAGGAGCCGGTCATCGGCCCGCAGGGGCTGGGCAGGCTGGACGGCCAGGAGCACCGGCGGCTGCGCGAGATCATGGCCCCCGCCATCAGGAATCGTGTCTCCGCGCGCCTGCGCGCCGCGACGGAGGAGCTCGCCCAGCAGGTCGCCGACCGGTGCCCGGCCGGCACGCCGTTCGCGCTGCGGCCCCGGCTGCACGCGGCGCTCATGGACGCGATCCTCGACGTCACCCTCAGCGTCGATCCGGCCCGCCGGCACGCCTGGCGCGAGCCGCTGCGGGAGCTGTTCCGCCGGGCCGACTCCTACGAGATCACCGTACGGTACGCGCTGCGGCGCGCGGGCGGGATGGCCCTGTGGCCGTCGTACCATCGTGCGAAGGAGGCCTGCGACCGGCTCGTCTACGACGAGATCAGCCGGCGGCGGCGCGAGGGCGAGGGCGACGACCTGCTCGGCGTGCTCATGCGCGCACGTGACGAGCGCGGGGCGCGGCTGACCGACCAGGTGCTGCGCGACCAGGTGATGAGCATGATCGCCGGCGCCCGCACCACCACGGCGACCGGCCTGGCCTGGGCGTTCGAGCGGGTGGTACGCCATCCGGAGGCGCTGCGGCGCCTGTCGGCGGAGAGCGACGAGGGCACCTCCGACGTGTACGCGACGGCGGTGGCGTACGAGGCGCTGCGGGTGCGGCCGCCGGTCGCGTTCTTCGGCCGGGTGGTACGGCTGCCGTTCGAGCTGGGCGGGCGGGTGCTGGCGCCGGGCACCACGATCATCGTCCATCTCCGGTCGCTGCACCACGATCCCGGCCTCTACCCCGACCCGGCCGCCTTCCGGCCCGAACGCTGGCTCGGCCGGCGGCCGGGAGGTTACGGCTGGATGCCGTTCGGGGGCGGCTCGCACACGTGCCTGGGTGATCGGCTGGCGGTCATGCAGATGAAGGCGTTCCTCCAGGTGTTCACCCGGTCGCTGGAGCTCGCTCCCGCCGAACCGGCGGACGAGCAGATCAGGTGGAAGGCCGTCTCCAACTCCCCCGGCTCCGACTGCCGCCTCATCGCCCACCCCCGCCACTGACCCCCGTCCCCACCCGACCCACCGCCGACCGGGCGGCGGCGGGCGGGCGGCGGCACGGTGGTGGGCCGGGCGGCCGTCAGGTGGCGGGGGTCAGAGCCGCAGCCTGGGCCAATGTGCCGTGTCGCGCAGGAGCTGCCGGTCGTGGGTGGCCAGGACCACGGCGGCGGCCGTGCCCTCCAGCCCCTCGGTCAGCTCCTCGACCAGGGATGCCGACAGGTGGTTGGTGGGCTCGTCGAGCAGCACGACCTGCGGGCGGGAGGCCAGCAGGAGGGCCAGGTCCAGCCGCCGCTGCTGACCGATCGACAGCTCGGTCACCGGCCGGTGAGCGGCCTCGGAGGGCAGCAGCCCAAGCTGCGTGAGCCCAACCCGGTCGCCACCACCACCGCCATGACCGTCGCCGTCGCCGGGCGCGGAAGGGAAGGTGTAGGTGTGGTCCAGGGCTCGCGGATCTGGGGTCGGCGCTCCGGCGCCTCCTTCGAAGACCTCGAACGCGCGTCGCCGCGAGGGCGCCGGTGATTCCTGGGCGAGCAGGCCCACCCGGATGCCGCGTCCTCGCTGGACGGATCCCGAGCCGGGGGTCAGCAGCCCGGCGAGCACGGCCAGCAGGGTCGACTTCCCCGAGCCGTTCGGGCCGGTGACCACGAGCCGGTCGCCCGCGCAGGTGCACCGACACGGGCCCGGCGAGCCGGCCGGGCACCGCGACCTCGTCGGCCCGCAGCAGGGTGACTCCGGGTGGCGCGTCCAGCACCGGCTTCCGGAAGCGCAGCGGCGGCCTGGGCACGTCCACCACGTGCGCCTCCAGCTCCTCCTGGCGCCGGTGCACGGCTCTGACCAGGGCGGGCGCCCGGGTGGCGCGCGTGTGCTTGCCGGTTCCCTTCTCCGGCCGCCAGCCGGTGGACAGCCGGTTCTGGGCGGCGGACAGATTGTCGGCGAGCCGCCGCCGCTCGTTCTGCTGGTCCCGGTACGCGATCTCCCAGCGTTCCCGTTCCGCGTGCCTGGCCTCCCGGTAGCCGGCGTAGCCGCCTCCGTACATCCGGGGACGGCCGTCGCTCGTCGGGTCGAGGTCGAGGACGGCGGAGACCACGTCCGACAGCAGCGCCCCGTCGTGGCTGACGAGGACGACCCCGCCCGGGTGCGCGCGGAGCCTGGCGGTGAGGTGGTCGAGGCCGGACGCGTCGAGATGGTTGGTGGGCTCGTCGAGCAGCAGCAGGTCGTGGCCGGCGCCCAGGAGGCAGGCCAGCCTGATCCGGTAGCGCCGGCCGACGGACAGCCCGGCCAGCGGCCGGTCCCGGTCGTCCACCGCGCCGAGTGCGGCGAGCGAGACGTCGACGCGGCGGTCGGCGTCCCAGGCGCCGATGGACTCGGCGGCGGCGAGGGCCGCGGCGTAAGCCCGCTCGGCGTCCTGCCGTCCCTCGGCGAGCGCGAGGGTCGCCGACTCGAACGCGCCGAGCACGGCGTGGACCTGGGCGAGTTCGAGGTCGATCAGGTCGCCGACCGTACGGCCCGCATCGGCCGGGATCTCCTGGTCGGCGACTCCCAGGGTGCCGGCCCGGTGCGCCGAGCCGGAGTCGGGGGCGAGGGCGCCGGCGAGGACCCGCAGCAGCGTGGTCTTCCCCCGGCCGTTCTCGCCGACCACTCCCAGCCGGTCACCGGCCGACACGGTCAGGTCGACCCCCGTCAGTACGGGGTGACCGCCGCGGGCGAGCCACACGTCGGTGGCGTTGAGATGGGCCCGCGCACGCGCGGGCGGAGCAAGGGCGATGGACATGTTTCCTCCGAGAGCGGGCTCGCGCACGCCTCGGCACGGCACAGGGCGGTGGTGCGGAGGCGGGGATGCCCGGAACGAGCGACGACGTCGTGACGTCAGCCGGAACGTGCTCACGTGACGGGCTTACGTGACAGGCTTACGTGACAGGCTTACGTGACAGGGAGTGCGGTGGCCAGGAGGACGACGCCGAGGGAGCCGGCGAGTGAGGCCATCGCCAGGGTGCGGGCCAGCACCGGGCGGCCCGCGCCGGAGGCCCAGCCGTGTGCCGCCGCGGCGACCATGACGGCGCAGAACAGCGCCAGCTTCGCCGCCAGGATCCGGCCGTAGCCGGGCTCGGCCAAGGTGGCCCAGGTGACGCCCTTGTGCCAGGCGATGGCCACCCCCGTGGCGAGCTGCACGGGCAGGAAGACCGCGACGGTCAGCAGCCCGAAGCGGCGGCCGACGGCGGTCAGCACCTGGCCGCGCCGCTCCTCCTCCAGCAGGCGCCTGGCCAGGGGCAGCACGACCAGCGACACCGTGAGCTGCCCGCCCACCCACAACGCGGCCCCGAGCACGTGCAGAAACCGCACCACCGTCCACCAAGTCATCGCGCTCACCTCCAGCGCACCGTACCGGCCCACCGGGGCGGGTCCTGAGACGGGTCCCGGGAGGCCGCCCGCTAGCGATGGTCGTGGGCCGGCGGCTCCAGGATGGGGGCGAGGACGTACCTGGTGGTGGCCCAGGCGGCGTACAACAAAGGTGAGGCCACGAGCAGCACGCCGAGCACCGGCTTGGCGAGGACGACAAGCAGGGCCAGGGCGAGGACGACGAGGGTGGCCGCGGACAGGTACCAGCGGCGGGCCACCAGGAACAGGCACGGCCGCAGCAGGGAGCGCAGCCGCGTGCCGGGGACGGCGGCCAGGGTGAGCAGGGCGAACGTCAGGGACATGACCAGCGCGGCGGCGGTGCAGAAGAAGAGCACGAGCGCCGGCCCCCACGTGGTGCCCGCGACGGCCACGGTGTCCACGGCGAGCACGCCGACGGCCGCCGCGCCGGCGGCCCAGACGGCCAGGGCGCGCGGGGCGGCCCGGCGGTAGGAGCTCCAGAACGCGCGTGGCATGCCCGTGGACCCGCGGCCCAGGGCGTCGAAGCAGCCGAACGCCCCGGCCAGCGCGGGGCCGCAGGGCAGGGAGAGCAGCGCGAAGAACGGCCACGACGCGAGCGGGTCACCGACGATGGCCAGCGCCGCCAGCAGCGGCAGGCAGGCGGCGGCGAGCAGGACGTTCGTCATGAGTCCCGCGTAGACGATGTCGAAGATCCGCTCGTAGGTGCTCTGGCGGGCGGGGCGCAGCAGCCGGCGGGCGGTTCCGTACCCGCTCATCACTTCAGCCCGCTGGTGGCGATGCCGCGGATGAAGTACCGCTGCCCGAACAGGAAGATGACCATGATCGGCAGCACCGACAGCACCGCGCCCGTCATGATCATCGCGTATTCCGCCTCGTACTGGCCGACGAACGAGCGCAGCCCCAGCTGGATGGTCCACAGCTCGTTGCTGGTCAGGTAGATGAAGGGCCCCATGTAGTCGTTCCACGTGCTGACGAAGGTGAGCAGCGCCAGGCTGGCCAGTGCCGGTTTGGACAGCGGCAGCATGATGCGCCGGTAGATGCCGTACTCGCTGAGCCCGTCGATGCGCGCGGCCTCGCACAGGTCGTCGGGGATCGACATGTAGTACTGCCGCATGAGGAAGACGCCGAACGCGCCGAACGCCTGCAGCAGGATGATCGACAAGTGCGTGTCCGTCAGCTCGGCCCGCTGCATCATGATGTACTGCGGCACCATGTACGCCTGCCACGGCACCGCGATGGTGGCGATGTAGGCCAGGAAGAGCGCGTCCCTGCCGGGGAAGCGCACCTTGGAGAAGCCGTAGGCGGCGAAGCTGCCGGTCAGCACCTGCAGCAGCGTGATCACGACCGACAGGAACGCGGAGTTGCCCAGGTAGGTCAGCAGCGGGATGCGTTCCCAGATCTCGATGAAGTTCGACCAGCGCAGCTCCGGCGGGATCCACTGGATCGGCACGGTGAAGACCCGGTTGTTCCGCTTCAGCGACGAGGACAGCATCCACGCGAACGGCACCAGCACCAGCACCGTCACCACGGTCAGCCCCGCGTAGGCGAGCGCCCCGCGCAGCGTGGACCGGCCGCCGCGGGGCGTCGTGCCGCCGGCGCCGGGGGCGGGTGCGGTGCCGGGAGGAGCGGCGGTGTCGGGCAGCGCGGTCATATGGCGCTCCTGCGCTCGTTGATGCGGAACTGGACGACGGTGACGGTCAGCACGATGACGAACAGCACCAGCGCGACGGCCGAGGAGTAGCCGAACTGCCCCTCCTTGATGCCCTCGCGGTAGACGAGCTGGGCCAGCACCAGCGTGCTGCGGCCCGGCCCGCCGTTGGTCATGACGACGATCAGGTCCAGCACCTTGAAGCTCTGGATCGTCAGCATGACCAGGACGAAGAACGTCGTGGGCCGCAGGCACGGCAGCGTGACGCTCCAGAACCGCTGCCACGGCCCGGCCCCGTCGACGGTGGCGGCCTCGTAGTACTCGCGCGGGATCGTCTGCAGGCCGGCCAGGTAGAGCACCATGTAGTAGCCCATGTCCCGCCACACGCTGGTGATGATCACGGCGGGCATCGCCCAGTCGGTGCTGGCCACCCAGCGCGGCGGCTCGGTGACGCCGATCGCCTCCAGGAGCTGGTTGACGGGGCCGGCGGTGGGGTTGAACAGCATGTTCCACACGACCGCGACGGCGACGAGCGAGGTGACGTACGGGAAGAAGGCGGCGGTGCGGAAGAACTGCACGCCCCGGATCCTGCGGTTGAGCGCCATGGCCAGCCCGAGCGCCGCCACCAGCGTCAGCGGGATGTGCCCGGCGGCGTAGAAGAGGGTGTTCCTGAGCGCGACGTGGAAGTTCTCGTCGCCGAACATCCGCCGGAAGTTGTCCAGGCCGACCCATTCAGGCGTGCTGTAGGAGTCCCACTCCAGGAACGCCAGCGCGAACGCGGCCAGCATCGGCACGAGCGTGAACAGGGCGAAGCCGACGAAGTTCGGGAGGATGAAGCTCCACCCGACGAGGATGCCGCGCCAGGCGCGTGCCCGGCGGGGCGGGGCCGGCGTCGGTTGCGTCAATGCCTGAGTCATGGTTTCCTTCGCGACGCTCCGTCGAGCGCGGGACCCGGGATCGCTCCCGGGTCCGCTGCCGGGCTAGTTGAGTACCTCGTTCTTCACCCGCTCGTTCATCGAGCGGATGCCGTCGGCGACGGACTTGTCGCCCACCATGATCAGTTCGTGCTCCTCGTTGAGTATGGTGTCGATGTCGGAGGTGTTCTCGCTGACCGGCATCTCCAGCGCCACCTTGTCGGGCTCGAACGCCTTCTTGGAGCGCTCGTCCGACGGCATGCCCTTGAGCCCGAAGTACGCCTTGGTGATCTCGGGGCTCTGCAGTGCCGGCACCACGCCGACCTTGGTGATCGCCTCCGCGCCCGCCTGGCTCGCGGCGAACTGGACGAACTTCTTCGCCGCGTCGGCGTGCTCGGCGCGCTTGTTGACGGCGAACGCGGTCGGCGAGCCGAACGTCGTCGTGCCGGTCGCGCCGGCCCGCTGCGGCATGGGGGCCAGCCCCCATGCGACGTCGCTGGCGCCCTTGGCCTTGGCCTCCAGGATGCCGGAGATGTACCAGGTGCCCATCGGCATCAGCGCGGTCTTGCCGCCCTCGAACTGGGTGCGGTAGTCGGCCTGCTGGGACTTGGCGGTGCCGAAGTCGAGCACGGCGCCGGCGTCCTGGAGGCCCTTGGCCAGGTTGTACTGCTCGGTGAAGAAGGTGTAGTCGCCGCCGAGCTGGTCGCCGCCGGTCTGCGCGGCGGAGATGGCCTGCACGACCGAGCGCCAGGTGTGGTGGTAGGCGCCGTGCACCTTCTCGCCGCCCTCGCCCTGGGTGAGCTGCTTGGCCAGCTTGGCGTACTCGTCCCAGGTCAGCGGGTCGGGCAGCTCGACGCCGGCCTTGTCGAGCAGGGTCTTGTTGTAGTAGAGCAGCCAGAAGTCCTGCCGGTACGGCAGGGCGTAGTAGGCGTTGCCGACGTTGAACGCGTCGAGCCCGGCGAGCTTGGCGTTGCCGGGCGACTTGGCCAGGTCGGTGAGGTCGGCGAGCTGGCCCCGGCTGGAGTAGCGGGAGTAGTCGGTGACGTTCTTCATCGTGATCACGTCGGTCTTGTCACCGCCCGCCAGCATCGTGGTGACCTTCTCGGGGTAGTCGTCGGCGAGGATGTCCACCGGCTTGACGGTGATGTTGGGGTTGGCCTGCTGGAAGGCGTCGAAGAGGGCCTTGAACTCGGGTGTCTTGGCCAGGTTCCAGACCGTGACGCTGAGGGTGATCTTGCCGTTGGGGTCGGCGGGCTCGGGGTCGCCGGAGCCGCACGCGGCCAGGGTGAGGGAGAGCGCGGCCACGATGCTCAGGCCCTTCACCACCTGCCGCCGTGTCCGGGGCTGCGCTGACGTGATCATGGGATCCGGTCTCCTTCTCCGTCACAGGGGGTTGGTCAGGCGCTGACGGTGAACTCGTCCGGGGTGACGGCCGTGAGGAGGGGCCGGCCGGACAGGTGGCGTTCCAGTTCGTCGAGGGCGCTGTCGCTCATCCGCCAGGTCTCGCTGCCGAGCGAGCCGGCGATGTGGGGGGTGATCATGACGTTGGGCAGCTCGTACAGCACCGATCCGGCCGGGAGGGGCTCGGGGTCGGTGACGTCGAGGATGGCGTCGAGGCGGCCGGCGGCGCACTCGCGCTCGATCGCGGCGGTGTCCAGGACGGCGCCGCGGGCGGTGTTGATGACGGTGGTGCCGTCGCGCAGCAGGGCCAGCTCGGCCGCGCCGATGAGGTGGCGGGTCTCGGGCAGCGAGGGGACGTGCAGCGTGAGCACGTCGCAGCCGCGCAGCAGCTCCGCCAGCGGGACCAGGCGGCCGCCCGCCGCGCTCACCTCCGCCGCGGCGGCGTACGGGTCGGAGACCAGGACGTCCACCTCCAGGTCGCGCAGCCGCTCCACGACCCGGCGGCCGACCCGGGAGAAGCCGACGACACCGATCGTGCGGCCCCGGTTGGACAGCTCGCCGCGGCGGGTCACGTAGGACCAGTCGTCGCGGTGGGTGCGGGCGTCCTGGGCCAGGAAGGGCGCCTTCTTACCGGCGAAGATGATCGCGGCGAGGGTGAACTCGGCGACCGGGATCGCGTTGGCGTCGGCGGCGCTGGTCACGACGATGCCCCTGCGCCAGACCTCGTCGGTGACGAACGGGCGCACGGTGCCGGCGCAGTGGAAGACGGCGCGCAGCCGGGGCGCGTCGGCCAGCCGTTCCGCGGTCAGGGGCGGGCAGCCCCACGACGTCACCAGCACCTCGCTCTCGCGCAGCCGCCGCCGCGCGGAGGGGGTGTCCAGCTCGGGGGTCCAGATCGGGTCGGCGAGTTCGGTGAGGGCGCGCAGCCGGCGCAGCTGCCGCTGCCCGAACTGCACGTCCAGCGTGGCCTGGTCCATGACCAGCAGGGCCCGGGGAGCCTCGCTCACCGGAGCGGTCCCGGGCGGCTCGCGACTCGTGATCTGGCGTTCAAGCTGGGTCTCCTCGGGGTGCGGGGGCTCGGGGCGGGGTCTCCCGATCGGCCGCCCGGAGCGGGACTCCGGCCAGCCGATGGGCAGGCGTTGCGGCCGGCGTTTCGGTGGGCCTTTCGGGCGGCCGATCGGGCGGCGTTTCGGCAGGCGTTTTGGCAGGCGTTTCGGGCGGCGCACGATCGATTTCGCTCATCTGTGATCGGACGGCATTGCACCGGAGTTAAGCGTGGCCGCTCGTCCTCCGTCAAGAGGCAATCGGATCGTTTCGATCAGCATTGCTCGCCTTAGATCACAACTGGTCAACGAAAGCGCCGCCGGTCCGGTGACCGCTTGACGTGCTCCCGTGGCGCTGTAACCATCCCGTGAATCCGTGGTTACGTAAACATGCAAGGCTGAAGGGATCTGTGCATGCCGCGCATACCCGACGATCCGGCGCTGTCGCCGTACACCGGGTGGACCCGGGCACATTGGGCGGCGCTGGCCGAGCGGCTGCTGCTGTCGGCCCGCCCCTTCGCGTCGCCGGGCCACGCGCGGATCTCCTTCCCCGGCCGGGCCGGCGGCTACGGCGCCGACGTGGACGGGCTGGAGGGCTTCGCCAGGACGTTCCTCGCGGCCGGGTTCCGGGTGGCGGGCGAGGGCGGCGACGACCCGCTCGGCCTCATGGAGTGGTACGCGCGCGGGCTGGCGACGGGCACGGATCCTGCCTCGCCCGAGCGCTGGGTCCGGCTGGACGAGCACGGCCAGGCCAAGGTGGAGGCCGCCTCGATCGCCCTGGTGCTACACCTGACCAGGCCGTGGCTGTGGGACCGGCTCGACGACGGCGTCAGGGAACGGGTCATCGCCTATCTGGCGCCGGCGGTGGGCGGTGAGTATCCGCCGATCAACTGGGTCTGGTTCCAGATCGTCGTGGAGCAGTTCCTGGCCTCGGTCGGGGGGCCGTACGAGCCGGGGGACATCGAGGCCGGGCTGGCGCTGACGGACGGTTTCGCTCGCGAGAACGGCTGGTACGCCGACGGGGCCGAGCGGTCCTACGACCACTACGCCGGATGGGCGCTGCAGTTCTACCCGCTGCTCTGGACCGAGATGGCCGCCGGCTCGCCCGCCTGCTCGCGCCCCGGCTCGGCCGCCTTCTCGGCCGCCGCGGAGGAGCGGCGGCCGGTCTACCTGGGGCGGCTGGAGCGCTACCTGCACGACGCGGTCCGCCTCGTGGGGGCCGACGGCTCGCCGCTGGTGCAGGGCCGCAGCCTGACCTACCGGTTCGCCGCCGCAGTCCCGTTCTGGCTCGGGGCCCGTTACGGCCTGGACACGCCGTCACCAGGGCTGCTGCGGCGCGCCGCCTCCGGCATCGCCCGGCACTTCGCCGACCGCGGCGCCCCCGACGCCAAGGGGCTGCTGTCTTTGGGCTGGCACGGGCCGTGGCGGCCGATCGCGCAGTCCTACTCCGGGCCCGGCTCGCCGTACTGGGCCGCCAAGGGGCTCTTCGGGCTGACCCTGCCGGCCGGTCATCCGGTGTGGACGGCCGTCGAGGAGCCGCTGCCGGTGGAACGGGACGACTACCAGCTCGTCGTGCCGTCGCCCGGGTGGCTGGTCAGCGGCACGCGCGCGGACGGGGTGGTGCGCGTGGTCAACCACGGCACCGACCACTCCCATCCGGGGTCCCACCTGGCCGACTCGCCGCTGTACGCGCGGCTCGCGTACTCCACCGCCACCTCCCCCGTGCTCGCGGGCCCGCACGCCGCGCGCCCGCTAGACCAGTCGGTGGCACTGCTCGACGCATCCGGCGAGCCCAGCCACAGGACCGGCTTCGACACCCTGCTCACGGAACGGCTTCCGACGGGAACGGCGGCGGGGGCGTCACGCTGGCGTTCGCACTGGGTCCAGCCCGACCCAACCGGCCCCGACCACGGCTCCGGCCGCCCGGGCCGGGTCCGGCTCGGCCCGTGGCTCCACGTGCTCTCCCTGGTCCGCGGGCCGTGGGAGGTCCGCCTGGTGCGGGTGGGTTCGCCGGACGATCATACAGAGGAGCCGCAAGCCCGCCTACGCATCGGCGGCTGGCCCCTCCCATCCGACAACCCGCACCCTGGCACAGCTGCCGGTGCGGATGCCACCGCTGGTGCGGGCCTGAGCACGGGCGGGGATGCCGACAAGGGTGCCGACGTGGGGGCTGGAACGGTCGCGGGTGCCAGCGCGGGAGTGGGCGACAGCGTGGGGGCGGGGCTGAACGCGGGTGCAGACGCGGGAGCGGGTGCTGGCGTGGAGGCGAACGGCCGGATGTGCTCGTGCGTGTTCGGCGGTGCGTCCCTGGACATCGCCGGGGTGACGTCGGCCGACGACGCCTCTCCCCTGGCGCCGTGGACGGTGGTGCCGTGGTGCGCGACCAGCGGCCCCGCTCGTGCGGAGGTCTGGCACGAGGCGGTGCTCTACCTCGGCGCCGGGGAGCCTGTCGAGCGACCCGTCGTCACGTGGCCCGGCCCTGCGGCCGACCCCGGGTCCGGCCCGGTTTCCGGCAGCGCGTCCAGCCCCGGGTCCAGTTCCGCGTCCGGCCCGGCTTCTGGCCCCGGGACCGGCCCGGACTCCGATCCGGCCCCTGGTCCGGAGGTCCCGTCGGATGTCCGGATCGTCTGGCCCGACGGGACCGTCGACAACTTCGACGTCTCCCGTCTGCTCGGCTGACCGCCCCGGCACCGACAGGTCCACCACAGAAGGCCAGCCGCCGGGCGTGACCGGCACCGCCTCACCGGCATCGGGGGCCCGGTGAGGCGGCCCGCTGAGGCAGCGCACTTAGGCAGCCCAGCGAGCCAGCCCAGCGAGCCAGCGCGGTGAGGCGGTGCGGGGTGGTCAGGTGGAGGAGTTGCGGACGATCAGTTGGGGGCCTACCACCACGCGATGGGCCGGACGGCGTGGGTCGCGCAGGCGTTCCAGGAGCAGGGTGAACGCGGCGCGGCCGATGGCGGCCTTGGGTGGGCGGATCGCGGTCAGTGGCGGGTCGCACAGCTCGGCCACCTCGTCGTCGTAGGTGACCACGGCCAGGTCGGCGGGCACTCGGATGCCGCGATCCTGGCAGCGTTCGACCAGCGAGATCGCCTCCGGGTCCGAGTGCACGAGCAGAGCGCGCGTGCCCGTGGCCACGCAGGCGTCGAGGAGTTCGTCCAGCGCCCGGCCCCAGCCGGGGTCGCGCCGCTCGACCGTGTGGGCGTCGGGTGTCGCCTCGGTCTCCAGCCCCAACTCCTCGCAGGCCATCCGCCAGCCGGCCCGCACGTGCGGCGACGTCGGGCTGGTGATCGTGGTCATGATGCCGACCCGCCGGTGGCCCAGGACCGCCAGGTGCCGTACGGCCATCGCCGCCCCCAGGGCGTGATCGCTGACGACCGACTCCATGGCCTCGCGGTACGGCCCCACGGTCGCGGCCCGCTCGATGAGCACGACCGGCACGCCGGCCGCCTGCAGCCAGCGGACCAGTTCCTCGCCCTCGTCGCTCTCCGTCGTGGGTGCGACCAGCAGCCCGTCCACCCCCACGGACTCCACCAGCGAGGTCAGCTGCCGCCGTTCGTCGGCCACCTGGTACGTCGCCCCGCGCAGCACGACCCGGACCCCGGCCGCCGCGGCCGCCTCGCGCACGCCGCGGATGACGTCGGGATAGTAGTAGTCGAGCGAGGGCACGACCATGCCCACGGTCAGCTCCGGCGCGTCCCCCGTCTCGGCGGCGACGTCGCGGGCGAACCCGCCGGCCCTCGCCCCGGCCGCTCCCCCGAACCCACCGGCCGGCCCGGTCACGTCCGGGCCGCCTCCGCTGAAACCGCCGGTTCCCGTGAACGTGCCCGCCCCGCCGAGGCCGACCGCCCCGGCGAACGCGCCCGTCCCGCCGTAACCGCCGGCCGACGCCGGGTCCTGGGGGCGTTCGGCGGGGGCGGCGCCGCCGCGGACGCGGCGTACGGCGCCCTCCTCGGCCAGCAGCGTGATGTCGCGCCGGATGGTGATCGCGGAGACCGCCAGCTCGGAGGCCAGGTCGTGCACCCGCATGAGCCCGCGCCGCCGCAGCAGCTCCACCAGCCGCGAGCGCCGCTCATCGGGCAACTGCCCCTGTGTCTCCGGGCCGGCCATGGGCACGCCTCCGCCTTGATCGTCTCGAACGGGCCCAGTGCTGTCTCCGGCAGGCGACACGCCGACGGCAACGTTGGTCATACTCCTCCTCGCGACGGCCCATAGTACCGATCGAAAGTGATCGAAGGTGAATTATCCCGGCACACACGTGATGCAATGATCACACATCCGCCGTCCACCTCTGACAGCCAGAGCCGAGCGCGGGCGCCGCGCCGCCCGAACGGCGGGCGCCCCGCCCGCCCGAACGCGGACGGCCCACGCGCCGAGAAGCCCCCATGGTAGGAGGCGTCGGCGGGCGGGCCGCCGGTGGAGACGACTCAGCCGCCCGATCGAGCCGCGGCGTCCTCCAGGCCGAGCAGGCCGACGGCCTCCGCGCGCATCTCGACCTTACGGATCTTGCCGGTGACCGTCATCGGGAAGCTCTCGACGAGGTGCACGTACCGGGGGATCTTGAAGTGCGCCAGGCGGCCGGCGCAGAACGCCCGGACGGACTCGGCGGTGAGCGGCTCGGCGCCCGGGCGCATGACGATCCAGGCCATCAGCTCCTCGCCGTACTTCGCGTCGGGGACGCCGATCACCTGGACGTCGGCGATGTCGGGGTGGGTGTAGAGGTACTCCTCGATCTCGCGCGGGTAGACGTTCTCGCCGCCGCGGATGACCATGTCCTTGATCCGGCCGACGATGTTGACGTAGCCGTCGGCGTCCATGGTGGCCAGGTCGCCGGTGTGCATCCAGCGGGCCGCGTCGATCGCCTCGGCGGTCTTGCCCGGCTCGTCCCAGTAGCCGAGCATCACCGAGTAGCCGCGGGTGCACAGCTCGCCCGGCTCGCCGCGCCGGGTCTCCAGGCCGGTGTCCGGATGGACGATCTTGACCTCCAGGTGCGGCATCACCCGGCCGACGGTCTCGGTGCGGCGGGCCAGGCCGTCGTCCCTGCGGGTCATCGTGGACACCGGGGAGGTCTCGGTCATGCCGTAGCAGATCGCCACCTCGCTCATGTGCATCTCGCTCGCCACCCGCTTCATCACCTCGACGGGGCAGGGCGAGCCGGCCATGATGCCGGTGCGCAGCGACGACAGGTCGAACTCGGCGAAGCGCGGATGGTCGAGCTCGGCGATGAACATGGTCGGCACGCCGTACAGGGAGGTGCACCGCTCGGCCTCGACGGCGCGCAGCGTCGCCTCGGGGTCGAAGCCGGGGGCGGGCAGCACGATGCAGGCGCCGTGGGAGGTGGCGCCGAGGTTGCCCATGACCATGCCGAAGCAGTGATAGAGCGGCACGGGCAGGCACACGCGGTCGATCTCGGTGTAGCCGACGCCCTCGCCGACGAAGTAGCCGTTGTTGAGGATGTTGTGGTGCGACAGCGTGGCGCCCTTGGGGAAGCCGGTGGTGCCCGAGGTGTACTGGATGTTGATCGGGTCGTCGAAGGCGAGCGTGGCGGCGCGCTCGCGCAGCGCGGCGGGGTCGGCGGCGCGACCCTGCCGGACGAGCTCGTCCCAGCCGGGCTCGCCGATGAACACCACCGGCTCGAAGCCGATCTCGGCCAGCATCGCCCGGTAGTCGCTGGTCTTGAACTGGACGGCGCTGACCAGCAGGCGCATGCCGGACTGGCGCACCACGTAGTCCAGTTCGTGGCTGCGGTAGGCGGGGTTGACGTTGACCAGGATGGCGCCGATCTTGGCGGTGGCGTACTGCGTGAGCACCCATTCCGCGCAGTTCGGCGCCCAGATGCCGACCCGGTCGCCCTTGGCGATCCCGCGCGCCAGCAGCCCCAGCGCGACCTCGTCGACGGCGGCGTCGAACTCCGCGTACGTCCACCGCCGCCCGGTGGCCACCTCGACCAGCGCCTCGCGGCCGGCGTACCGGGCCACGGAGCGCGCCAGGTTCTCCCCGATCGTCTCACCCAGCAGCGGAGCGGCGGAGACGCCGGATGCGTACGAGAGCAGTGAGTCAGCCATGATTGGCAGCATCCGACAGGATCGGCCGTCGCGCCACCCCCGTTGAGGGGCGAGCCGGGAAAAGCTCGGTACGCACACGCGAAAGAAGGCCGGCCGAGGTCGGCTCACGCCGGTGGAGCAGTCATCACCGGACCTGCCACCAGGCCTCGACGACGTGGCAGCCCTGCGGCTCACCGGAAACGAGCGAGTACGGTCCCGGATGGCCGGAGGTCTTGGTCTTCCACGGGCCGACGACCGTCCTCGTGTAGGGGTAGTGGGCCGAGTTGCACTTGGCGGCCACCCGGTACGTGCCGAATCCTCCCTGACACACCGCCCCCGCCACGTTCGTCGTCGAGTTGACGAAGCTGCTGCAGGCCCACACTTCGGCGTTCGCCGGCGTGGCGACCCCGGCGAGGGCGATCGTGCCGCCCGCCACCGCGCCCAGGACCCAGGCGAATCTCCGCATTGTGCCTCCTCTGTCTTCTTACGGCTTGGCTTGCACGTTTCATGGTCATCGTGTGCGTGGCCTGGAGACAGGGCGCGAGGAGGGCATCTCGCGGGCATCTTGCGGGCATACGGCGTCCGCCGGCCGGGACCGGATGGGCAGGCGATGCTCGGGGCTCAGGAGCGGTCGGCGGGCTCCAGGGCCGGGCCGAGGTTCTTGCGGTAGATGACGAAGTCGCACGGGGTGGCCAGGTGGGGTGACAGGTGCGGGTAGTCCTGCTCCACCGCGCCGGTGCCCACCGGCCGGTAGCCGATGCGGCCGTACCAGCCGGCCAGGAACTCCTTCGACGGGTGCCGCCACTCGCGCGGCACCAGCAGCTCCAGCTGCATCTCTTCGTGCCCGCGCGACCTGCCGCGCCGCTCGGCGAAGCGGACGAGCTCACGGCCGAGACCGATGCCCCGGTGCCGGGGCGAGGCGGCCAGCATGCCGAACTCGCTCGTGCCGGCGTCGAGCTCCTGCACGCGGACGCAGCCGGCGATCCGCCCGTCCACCAGCGCCACGACGATCTCGTCCGCCGCGACCAATCCGGCGATCTCCTCAGCCGACGTACGGACGGCGCCATCGGCCCACAGTCCTCGCTCCGCGTCCGCGTACACCTCGTTGACCAGCCCGGCCAGCTCGGACATGAGCCCGCCGTCGTCGGCGGCGCCCGCCGGGAGCGGCCGGATCTCGAACTCCGGCGTGTTCGTCATCTATGACTCCTTCACCATCGGTTGCGGGCCTCCTCCGCCCACCCGGTCAGGCCGTCGAGGCCGACCCAGGCGCCGTCGCCGGCCCGTACCCGGCCGCCGAAGTGCCCGAAGCACTGGTGGGTCTCCGAGCCGACGACGCCGAGCTCCGTCCGCGAGACCTTCTCGTGGAACGGGGTGAACTCCACCTCGACCCCGTCCCCCTCGACCCGCCACGGGCGCATCCAGTCGCCGCGGTCGTAGACCCACTCCAGCCGCGCCCCGATCTTGTGCAGCCGGCCGTCCAGGATGAGCGCGTTCTCGGTCAGGCCGGTGCCGTCGGTCCACTTGCCGCCGAGCTGGACGGCCCGCCCGGGGGCGCTGCCGGCGGCCCAGTTCCAGGATACGGAGTACGGCCACTTGCCCCGCCCATGGTCGAGCACCGCGAACGCGCCCGCGCCGACCTCGTGCTCCCGCCCGTCCAGCACGAGCCGCCCGCGCACCGGGCGGCCGACGTCCTTGACCGTGTACTGGAAGCGGCGCGGCCCCCACGGGATCACCACGCCGAGCGACTCGTGCCCGTCCGGCAGCGGGACCTCCAGCTCCGCCGTCACCCGTGGCGCGTGCGCGCGCAGCGACGTCCCGCCGGCCGTCTGCTCGATGACGATGCGCACGCCGCCGCCCTCGACCCTGGCCGTGCCCTGGCCGCTGCGCTCGGGGAAGGCGGCGCCGCGGGCCAGCGGCACCACGGCGTCGTGGCTCACCTCGGCGCCGGTCGCCCGGTCGAGCACGTAGACGCCGTGCACGCCGGCGTAGTCGAGCGAGGACGCCACCAGGGCGATCACGTGGGACGGGGTGACGACGCCCCAGTACTCCCAGCGCTTGGCCCGCCCCCAGCCGCGCAGGTTGGCGCGGTGCAGCGGTCGCCGGGTCCATCCGACGGCGTCCGGGTTGAGCCGGCCGTCGGGCAGGCAGAGATCCACGGGTTCGGTGATCTCCCGCTCGTGGGTCGGCATGGGATGAAAGGTACTAAAGCGGCGGGCGCCGCGTCCCGCGGGGGAAGGGGCTCCGGTACGGCTACCCGCTGTGCGCGGGCGGGACGTGGGTGGGCAGCCGCAGCGCGATCACGGCGATGTCGTCCAGGCCCGTGGTGGGCAGCCCGCTGAGCAGCTTGTCGCAGAACTTCTCCACCGGCTCGCGGGCCAGGGTCTCGGCCAGCTCGCGCAGCCGTTCCAGCCCCACGTCCAGATGCTCGCCGGGCCGTTCGACCAGGCCGTCGGTGTAGAGGAGCAGCGTGCTGCGCGGCGGCAGCGGCCGCAGGGCGGAGGCGCACGTCTCGTCGTGGCGGAAGCCGAGCAGGGGGCTGGCCGCGCCCAGCAGGAAGCAGCCGGTGCCGTCGGGGGTGACCAGCAGCGGCGGCAGGTGGCCGGCCACCGCGTAGTTGAGGCGGTAGCCGTCGTGGCACGCCTCGACCCGGGCCAGCACGCAGGTGGCGGTGATGCCCTCGGTCAGGGACTCCATCGCGATGTTGAGCCGGGTGAGTATCTCCCCCGGCGGCTCGCGGCGGTCAATCGCGAGGGCGCGCAGCATGTTGCGGAGCTGGCTCATGACGACGGCGGCGGCGAGGTCGTGGCCGGCGACGTCGCCGATGGCGATGATGACGGCGCCGTCGGGCAGGACGAAGGAGTCGTACCAGTCGCCGCCCACCTCGGCGGCGGCCGGGCTGGCCCGGTAGCGGGCGGCGATGCGCAGATCGGGCAGGAGCGGCGGCTCGGCCAGCAGGCTGTGCTGCAGCGCCAGCGCGATCTGCTGCGCCCGCTGGAAGCGGATGGCGCTGCTCAGCGCGTCGTGCGCGTGGTCGAACATCTGGCTGAGCAGCGCGATGTCCGCCTGGCTGATGGGCGAGCGGTCGCCGCAGGCCACGGCGGTGACCACGGCGGGGACCGCGCCGTCGACCACGACGGGCAGGATGAGCATGCTGTTGACGCCGTTGGCCACCAGCCACGCCTGCGTTCCCGTGGGGGCCAGGTCGGGTGGCGGCTGTCCGGGCGGGAACCGCTTCAGTATCGGCCGCCGCCGTCGCACGGCTGTGACGAAGGCGTTGCCGGGGCCCAGGTACTCCTCGCTGTAGGTGGGCAGCGCGTTGAGGCCGCTGCGTGCCGCGCTGGCGATCCGTTCGGCGACGAAGGGGGTGCCGCCGCGCACGTTGCCGGTGAGGTCGGTGACGAGGTGGACGCCGCAGCCGTCGGCCAGGGCCGGCACGATCACGCCGGTCAGCGCGCCGAGCATGTCCTCCAGGCTCGTCAGGTCGGCCGTCGCCGCGGCGGCCCGGTCGAGCAGCCGCTGGCGGCGCCCCTCCCGCCACTCGTCCTCGACGTCGCTGCAGGCCCCCACCCACTCCACGACCTCGCCGTTCTCGCGGATCGGCACGGCGCGCACGTGGAAGTGCCGGTAGCCGCCGTCGGCCATGCGCAGCAGGTAGGAGTGCTCCCACACGTCCGCGACGGTTTCGACGGCGCGCCACCACGATTCGAGGGTGGCCGCGCGGTCGGCGGGATGGATCATGGCCAGCCAGCCCTGGCCGCGGAACTCCTCCCACGGCTGCCCGGTCACCCGTTCCCAGCTGGGGCTCGCCTCGATCACGTCGCCGTCGGGGCCGGTCACCCAGATGATCTGGGCGCTGATCCGCATGAGGCTCCGGTAGCGTCGCAGGATCCGGCTGCGCTCGTCGGCGATGGCCTGGACCTGCCGGGCGGCGGCGATCTGCTCGGTGACCTCCATGGCGACCACCAGCACGCCGTGGTCGCCAGGACCGAACGTGATCCGCGACAGGCTGGAGGTGAAGAAGCGCTCTTCGCCGTCCCGGCCCACGGGCGCGATGCTGGACGGCGCGGCGGTCAGGACGCACGGTTCGCCGGTGGCGAAGACCTGGTCGAACCGGGGCTGGGCGATGCCGGGGAGGGCCTCCGCGAGCGTGACGCCGAGGGGCGGGTCGCCGAACTGGGCCCGGTAGGTCGCGTTCATGTAGACGAGCCGGTGGCCGGGGCCGCGTGTCACCGCCACGCCGACCGGCGCCGGGTCGAGCACTTCGAACGCCAGGCCGCTCCCCCCGCGGCCGTGGGCAGCTTCCATCGTGACCTCCCCCGAGGGCCACTTCCCCAAGGTGGGGCCTACCCGCGTGCGGCGGGAAGACAACACGGCACGGCCGGTCACGGCGCCGGGACCGGTCCCGGCACCCGGTGCGTACGGTGCCACAGGAGGGACGGGCGGGACCGCGGCGCTGCGAGGGAGACGGAATGGAAAACCTGCCGGCGAGTTTCGCGAGTCCCCTTTCCGAGGCCAGAATCTTGACCATGACCCCTCACTCTCCGCTCGTCCCCGGTGACCCTTCACGTCTGGGAGGCCGCGAACTCCTGGGCCGGCTCGGCGAGGGCGGCCAGGGCGTGGTGTACCTGGCCGTGGAGGGGGACACGCGGGTGGCGGTCAAGTGGCTGCGCGGCGACCAGTCGGACGACTCGGTCAGCGTGGCGCGGTTCCTGCGGGAGGCGGAGGTGGCCAGGCGGGTGGCGCCGTTCTGCACCGCGGCCGTGCTGGACACGGGGGTGGAGCAGGGGCGGCCGTACATCGTGAGCGAGTACGTCGCGGGCCCCTCCTTGCAGCAGATGGTGCAGCGGGAGGGGCCGCGCTCGGGTGCGGCGCTCGACCGGCTGGCCATCGGCGCCGCGACCGCTCTGGCGGCGATCCACCGGGCCGGCATCGTGCACCGCGACTTCAAGCCGGCCAACGTCATCCTCGGCCCCGACGGGCCGCGCGTGATCGACTTCGGCATCGCCCGCGCGGTCGCCGCCACCTCGACGATCAGTGCCACGCCCGTCGGCACGCCCGCGTACATGGCGCCCGAGCAGATCGCCGGTGACGTGACCGGGCCGGCGGCTGACATGTTCTCCTGGGCCGGCACGATGGTCTACGCCTCCTGCGGGCGGGGGCCGTTCGGCAACGAGGCCGTGCAGCAGGTGATCAGCCAGGTGCTCTCCGCCCCGCCCGACCTGGGGCGGCTGTCGGGGCCGCTGCGCGAGGTGGTGCTGCGGTGCCTGTCGAAGAACCCGGCCGAGCGGCTGACGGCCGAGCAGGTGATCAAGCGGCTGCTGGCGCATCCGGTGCCCGACTCCGGCCTGCTCGCCTCGGGCGCCATGCGGGCCGCGCCGTCCGGCGGCCCCGAGCAGCACGGGAGGTCGCGGGCGTGGCCGGTCGCCGCGGGCGTCACGGCGGTCGTGGTGGCGCTGGGGGTGTGGGCCGCGGTCGCGCCGCCGTGGGCGGCCCCGCCCGCGAAGCAGGTCGCGGTCTCCAGCCCGGCGGCGACGCCGCAGGTCACGCGGTCCATCGCGGCCGAGACGCCGGTGAAGACGCCGGTGAAGACGACGCTGCCGGGCGGCGCGATCACCCTGTACGAGCACCCGTCGGACCCGATCGCGCTGACCGCGTACGAGGTCTACGAGAAGAAGGCCGACGACGACGTCGACTACGCCAGGCGGTCGCTGCGCGGCGCCTCCTTCGACCGGCACGCGGGCAACTGGGAGTCGCTGGTCTCCCCCGACGGCCGCTATCTGGCGGGGCGGCAGAAGGACTACACCTCGCAGGGCTACGACTCGGTGCTGCTCAACGACAGGACGATGGGGTCGAGCTTCCGGGTCATGACCGTGCGCAAACCGCTGATCAGCACCATCCGCTCCTGGTCGCGAGACAGCTCCCGCCTCCTGCTCAACATCGACAAGAAGGTCAAGGGCGACGACGGCAAGGAC
This sequence comes from Nonomuraea sp. NPDC048882, assembly GCF_040649755.1. Classification (NCBI taxonomy): domain Bacteria; kingdom Bacillati; phylum Actinomycetota; class Actinomycetes; order Streptosporangiales; family Streptosporangiaceae; genus Nonomuraea; species Nonomuraea sp. NPDC048882. Next base: position 647,160 of record NZ_JBEZGB010000003.1, on the reverse strand, counting down.
GAGTGGATCTCCCTCGGGTTCGCCGTCGTGGACGTGGCGCGGGGCAAGGCGGACGTCGTCGAGGTGGCCGACGAGTCGATCCGCGGCTCCGACTTCGGCTGGGACGCCACCGACACGGGCGTGGTCATCGAGTACGGCGACGACGACGGGCTGCGCCTCTTCGACCGCTCCGGCAAGCGCGTACGAGACCTGCCGGGGGTCGGCTCGACCGCGTCGGGCACCACGGACCTGTTCTCCCCTTCCGGCGCCATGCTCGTGACCGACTGCCCCGAGAGCGACGGCGGTGATCACTGCCTGTGGGACACCCGTACCGGGGCGCAGGTACGCGCGTTCACCTCCGACTGCGACAAGGTGCTCGGCTGGTACGACGAGTCGCACCTGTTCTGCTGGGAGCTGGACAACGCCTCGCTCGACGAGGTGCGGGTGGTGGACTTCGACGGCAAGCTCGTCCGTACGCTGCTCCAGGTGCCGGAGAAGCTCGACCTCACCCCGCTGTTCACCGTCAGGCCGGCCGGCTCCTGAGGCCGGTCAGCCGCCGCCCGGCCGTCCGAGCCGCAGCAGCAGGTCCTTGACCTGCGTGGCCTCATATCGGTCCCTGGTCTCGGCCGGGTCGGAGCAGAGCAGGACGGGCGCGTCCGCGGCCCCCGCGGGCAGCAGTCCGTGCGAGCCGCGCACGGCCCTGGCGCCGGCGTCGAGGCCGACGACGTTCATCAGGTAGCGCAGCCCCAGCTTCTTGCGCAGCAGCGCAACGCCGGCGCGGCGCTTGGCCGCCGCCGGAGCGGCCGGGTCGAAGAAGAGCTCGGCGGGGTCGTAGCCGGGTTTGCGGTGGATCTCGACCAGGCGGGCGAAGTCGGGGGCGCGGGCGTCGTCCAGCCAGTAGTAGTAGGTGAACCAGGCGTCGCGGTCGGCGAGCAGCACCAGCTCGCCCGAGCGCGGATGGTCCAGGTCGTGCGCGGCCTTGCCGCCGGCGTCGAGCACGGTGGCGACGCCGCCGATCGAGGCGCACAGCTTGGCGACGGCGGGCAAGTCGGCGGGGTCGCGGACGTAGACGTGCGCGATCTGGTGGTCGGCGACGGCGAACGCCCGCGACGTCCACGGGTCGAGGTACTCCATGCTGTCCTGGGTGTGCACGCGCAGCAGGCCCTCGGCGCGCAGGGCGCGGTTGACGTCCACGGGGCGGGAGACGTCGGTGATGCCGTACTCCGACAGCACCACCACGGTCCGCTCCCCGGCGGCGTCCAGCAGCGGCGCCAGCACGCCGTCCAGCTCGGCGGCCGCGGCGGCGCAGCGCGGGTCGCCGGGGCCGTAGCGCTGCAGGTCGTAGTCGAGGTGCGGCAGGTAGGCGAGGGTGAGGTCGGGGTCGCGGGTGGTCATGATGTGCCGGGTGGCGCCGGCGATCCACCGCGAGGAGGGCAGGCCGGCGCCCGGCCCCCAGTAGGTGAACAGGGGGAACGTGCCGAGCTCGGCGGTGAGCTCGTCGTGCAGCTCGGGCGGGTCGGTGTAGCAGTCGGGGTCCTTGCGGCCGTCGGCGCGGTAGATGGGCCTCGGGGTTACCGTCCAGTCGACGTCGGCGCCCATGGCGTACCACCAGCACACGTTGGCGACCGTGTACCCGGGCCCGGCGGCGTGCCACAGCTTCTCCCCGCCGACCAGGGCGTTGTGCTGGCGCCAGAGCAGCACCTCGCCGAGGTCGCGGAAGTACCAGCCGTTGCCGACGATCCCGTGGCCGGACGGGGGCAGCCCGGTGAGGAACGTGGACTGGACCGAGCAGGTGACGGCGGGCAGGACGGTGCCGAGCTCCGCCTGGAAGCCCTGGGCGGCGACGGCGCGCAGGCGGGGCATGTGCGCGAGCAGCCGAGGGGTGAGCCCGACCACGTCCAGGACCAGCAGTTTCGTCATCCGGTCACTCCCAGCTCGCGCAGCTCGGTACGGGCGAATTCCAGCTCGGCGGCGATGCCGGCGGCGAGGTCCGCGGCGGTCGCCGGGCGCAGGGCGGGCGGCAGCACGCTCCAGGTGTAGGTCTCGACGTCGTAGTGGTCGCACAGGGGCTCTGGCCCGCCGGCCAGCTCGGTCAGGGCCTCGCGCAGCACCGGGATGGTGGTGGTCAGCGGCGGGGCGGGGTCGGCGTGCAACGGCACGTGGTAGTGGACCCGCCACGGCGCGGGCAGGCCGCGCTCCAGCGCCTCGTCGAGGTCGTCGGCCGCGTCGCCGGCCGGGGTGCGGGTCTGGTGCAGGAAGCGCGGCTCGGCGTACTCGCGCAGGGCCGCCGGGCTGGCGGTCTCCAGGGCGGCGGACAGCTGCACCTTGACGATGGGCAGGCCGGCCGCGCGCAGCGCCTTCAGCGCGGCGGACGGCTGCTCCCAGGCGCAGGCCAGGTGGGCCAGGTCGAGGCAGAGGCCGAGCCGTTCCGTGTCGGCGCCGGCCAGGTGCGTGATGGCCTGGGCGGTGGTCTCGACGACGCAGCCGGGTTCTGGTTCGAAGCCGACGCGTACGGTCCTGCCGGTGCCCGACTCGATGCCGGCCAGGCCGGCGGCCAGCTCGTCCAGGTGGCGGGCGGCCGCGTCCGCCATGGCGGTGTTCCACGGCTCGCGCCAGGCGAGCGGCAGGGTGGAGACCGAGCCGCGGGCGGCGTCGTCGGGCAGCAGGCCGGCCAGCACGCGGGCCAGGTCGAGGGTGTAGGCGAGCCGGTCGGAGGTGGTCCAGTCGGGGTGGTAGACGGCCTGCTTGACGACCGGGTCGTGGAAGGAGCGGTACGGGAAGCCGTTCAGCGTCACGACCTCCATGCCCCGCACGTCGAGCTCGCGGCGGAGTTTCCGCAGCCGCGCCGGGTCCGCGGTCAGCTCGGCGGCGACCGGCGCGGCCAGCCACAGGCCGAGGCCAAGCACGCCGGTGCCGAGCGCGGCCCTGATGGGGACGGCGTAGGCGTCGAGCTGGGCGATGATGCCGCCGAGGTCTTCGGCCGGGTGCACGTTGGTGCAGTAGCCGAGGTGCAGCGGCGTCCCCGAGGGGTGGCGCAGGCGCATCACTCGCCGCCGCGCCTGATCGAGCTGCCCGCGAACGTCGGCTCGGCGAACGACGGTTCGGCGTCGGTGAGGCCGGTCAGGTCGAGCCGTCCGGACTGGGCGTAGAACTCGACGGGGTTGCGCCACATCACCCGGTCCACGTCCTCGTCGCCGAACCCGGCCGCCAGCATCGCCCTGGCGGTCTCCAGCGTCAGCAGCGGGTCGGAGACGCCCCAGTCGGCGGCCGAGTTGATCAGCACGCGTTCGGTGCCGTACCGGCGCAGGATCTCCACCATGCGCGGCGGCGACATCTTCGTCTCGGGGTAGATCGAGAAGCCCATCCAGCAGCCGGTGCCGCTGACGAGCCCGACGGTGACCTCGTTGAGGTGGTCGACGGCCACCCGTCCGGGGTCGATGCCCGAGGCGGCCACCAGTTCCAGGGTGCGCCGGGTGCCGCGGGCCTTGTCGCGGTGCGGGGTGTGCACGAGCGCGGGGAGGTCGTGCTCGATCGCCAGGGCGAGCTGGCGTTCGAACGCGTCGTCCTCCTCGGGGGTCATGGAGTCGTAGCCGATCTCGCCGACCGCGACCACGCGGTCCTTGTCCAGGTAGCGGGGCAGCAGGTCCAGCACGGGGACGCAGCGCGGGTCGCCGGCCTCCTTGGGGTTGAGCGCGATCGTGGCGTGGTGCACGACGCCGAACTGCGCCGCCCGGTACGGCTCCCAGCCGAGCAGCGAGTCGAAGTAGTCGGTGAACGAGCCCGGGTTCGTCCTGGGCTGGCCGAGCCAGAACGACGGCTCCACCACGGCCAGCACCCCGGCGGCGGCCATGCGCGCGTAGTCGTCGGTGGTGCGCGATGTCATGTGGATGTGCGGGTCGAAGATGCGCATCAGGTCTCCTCGCTGGTGAGCCGGCGGAGCAGGGCCGAGGCGTCCGGTGGCATGGGGCGGCCGGCGGCTTCGCGTTCCTCGGCGAAGGCGGCCAGCATCGCGGCCAGCTCCGCGTCGGCCCGCTCGTCCAGCCGGTCCACGGCATCGAGCGGGACGCCGGTGAACACGCACTTGAGCACCGCCTGCCGCCAGGCCGCCTGATCGAGGTGGCGGGCGTAGGGGCCGAGGGCGGCGGCGAGCAGGCGGGCGTCGTTCGTGCGCAGGGCGTCCAGCAGGAGGTGGACGGCGGCCGTGCCGATGGGGAGCAGGGGCAGGGCCTTGAGCACGGCCCGCTTCTCGTCGGCGTCGCCGTACCGGTAGAGGTCGAGTGTCTCGGGGGTGAGGCGGTCCGGCGGGAGCGCGGCCAGCAGCAGCGCGCGTGCGGCCTCGTCGGCGCTCCAGCCGGGCACGCCGGGCAGCGGGGTCCGCCCGGCCCGGCGGCCGGCGGCGGCGAAGGACCGCGCGATGCTGCCTGGCCGGTCGGCGGCGGCCTCGATCGCGCCGTCCAGCCAGGTTCGCTGCGGATGATCACGGAACGCGGCTCGCAACCGCTCGGCCGTCACCTCGGACGCCTGTACGGGCTGCTTCACGTGCGGGCTCCTTCGGGGACGGGCAGGGACTCCTGCGACTCCTGTTCGGCGCGGCGCAGGAAGGACAGGGAGCGGGCCGCCACGTCGGGAGCCGCGTGCGAGTGGCGCGGCAGCTCGACGGCGACCAGGCCCCGGTAGCCGCAGCCGGCCAGGGCGGCCAGCACCGGCGGGAAGTCGATCTCGCCCTCGCCGAACTCCAGGTGCTCGTGCGTCCCCCTGCGCATGTCGTCGATCTGCACGTTCACCAGGTACGGCGCGACGGCCTCGACGCAGGCGGGCACCGGGTCGGGCTCGTTGCAGCGGCAGTGGCCGATGTCCAGGGTGAGGCCGAACCCGTCCGGCTCGCCGAGCGCCCGGCGCAGCGCGTGCCAGCCGGCGATCGTCTCGACCAGCATCCCGGGCTCGGGCTCGAACCCCAGCGGCACGCCGTGCGCGGACTCCAGCAGCCGGGCGCAGCCCCGTACCAGCCGGTCCCGGGCCCGCCGCGGCGGCACGTGCGGCGGGCGTACCCCCGACCAGAACGACACCGCCTCCGCGCCCAGGTCGGCGCCGATGCGGGCGGCGCGGCACAGGAAGTCCACCCGCCTGTCGTGGTCGTCGTCGAGCAGGGTGGGGGCGTGCTTGCGGCGGGGGTCGAGCAGGTAGCGGGCGCCGGTCTCGATGACGACGGCCAGCCCGAGCGTACGCAGCCGGTCGGCGACCGCGGCCACCCGCCCGGCCAGGCCGGGGGCGTAGGGGTCGAGGTGGTGGTGGTCGAGGGTGAGGGCGACCCCGGTGTAGCCGAGATCGGCGATGACGTCGAGGGCGTCGGTGAGGCGGTGGTTGGCGAAGCCGTTGGTGCCGTAACCGAATCGGATCATGTCGGGGACAGCTTTCTGGCCAGGCGGCGGGCCACCGGGACCGCCGCGGCGATGGCGAGACCGATGCGCGGCGCACCGGCCCGCGCGACCAGCGCGCCCTGGAGGGCGGGCAGGCCGACGATCCCGGCCGTCACGGCCTCCCGGACGCGCTCCGCCGTGGGCTCGGCTACGGCCCGGGTCTGCGCGGACCCGAACTGCCCCGCGTACCAGAGAGCCAGCCCGGCCCGGACGACGGCGGGCCAGGACTCCCCCAGGGCCCGCCGAGCCAGGCCGACGGCCGAGGTGGGGCCGGGCGTCCCGGAAGGCTCATGACCGTGCGGGACGACGGCGGTCGTCGAGTGGCCCGCGACGGCGGCGGTCAGGGTGAGGGTGGCGGCCAGAGTCGTAGCGGGGGTGCGGCGGGTGGTACCCGCCGTCTCGCCACGGGACAGGGCGGTGAGCAGGTACGTGTGGGCGGCGACGGAGAGGGCGGCGGGCAGCGCGGCGGCGGGCGAGCGGCCGGGGGTGGCGCCCAGCAACACGTCCAGGCCCCGGCAGAGCGCCATCGCGGCCGGTCCAGCTCGGGTGTTCTTGGCGGCCAGATCGTACGCCCAGACGGCGCCGGCCAGCGGCACGGCCACGGCCAGGGCGCGGCGGCCCCCGGTCAGACCCGCCAGGGCGAGGCCCGCGACGGTGAGCCCGGCGGCCACCCCCAGGGCCGTGCCCGGCGCGACCCGCCCCGAGGGGATGGGGCGCTCCGGCCGTTCGACGGCGTCGAGGTGGCGGTCGGCCCAGTCGTTGGCGGCCATGCCGGCCCAGTACAGGCAGATCGACGAGCAGGCCAGCCCGGCCGTCCGCCCGCCGAGCGCCCGCCCTGCGGCGGCGCCGGCGAGCACGTCACCGGGAACCGACAGCGCGGCCGGCGCCCGAACGAGTTCCAGCAGGTCCCGTGGCCCCGCCATGGTCACCCTCCTCACCGCCGGCCACTCGGCCCCCGGCTCGCAGCCTCGTCATGGACAGACACACCCACCGGCAACCGGCCGACGTCACACCCCACTGTCACCACGCTCCCGGCGCCACGCCCAGCCGTCGTCGCGCGATCGGCGTCCACGGTCGGTGGGCGGGTCACTCCGATGCCTGGGGGGTGAGGGTGTCGACCAGGTCGCACAGGGAGCGCCACTGTTCGGCGAGCCCGTGGGAGACCTCCCCCAGAGGGTCCTTGAAGAAGAAGGCCAGTTCCGTGAGCGGGCCCGAGCGGCCGGCCTGGGCGGCGGCGGTGCTCAGGCGGGCGAGGTCGAGGATGAGGGGGGCGGCCAGGGCCGAGTCGCAGCCGTGCCAGGTGAACTCCATGCGCATCGCCGTCCCGAGGAAGCCCTCGAAGGTGACGAGGTCCCAGGCGGTCTTGAAGTCGCCGAGGTCCTCCAGATAGTCGATGCGCGTGTCGCCCTGCGGCGCGTAGCCGAGCGTCTCGGCCAGCACCCGCTGCTTGCTGGCGGCCTTGGCGGCGTTGGCGCCGGGTCTGGCCAGGTTGGCGCCGTCGCCCCCGCCGAGCAGGTTGACGCCGGACCAGGTGCGCACCCTGAGGTTGCGCTGGGCGAACATCGGCGCGAGCACCGACTTCACCAGGGTCTCGCCGGTCTTGCCGTCGTGCCCGGCGTACGGGAGCCCCCGCTGGAGGGCCAGGTCGGCGAGGGCGGGCAGGCGGGCGCCGGTCGAGGGGGTGAAGTCGACGTACGGGCAGCCGGATTCGAAGGCGGCGTACGCGGTGAGGGCGCTGGGTGGCAGCACCGGGTCGGGCCCGTCGAGGGCGGCCCGGAGCGCGGTGAGTGAGGCGTGGGCGGGATGCGGGGGCGGGACGGGTTCGGTGGACGAGACGTTGATGACGACGACGCGTTCCAGGGCGTGTTCGCGGCGGAAGTGGTCCAGGTCGACGGCGATGGCGGCGGCGGTCTGCGCCTGGGTGGGGGCGGTGGGCACCGGCCGGAGGTCCCGCTCGATGACGGCCAGGTCGCCCTGGACGGCGCGGGCCAGGGCGGCCGGCACCACCCCGGCCTCGGCCAGTTGGGCGGCCTTCTTCTCCAGGGGGACGGAGGTGACGTCGTGGCCTCCGAAGACGAGGTCGCCGATGCCGGGCCGGACGCGGTCGCGCAGGGCGGGTGACTCGAGGACGCAGCCGGTGGGCCCGGTCAGGCCCGCCCGGACGGCCAGCGCCCCGATCATGCTCGTGACGGCGACCGAGCCCCGGGCTCCGATCAGCCATGCTCCCGTTCTCATACAGTCTCCTTCGCGCGCGGGCGGTGCTCGCCGCCCCCGCGGGTGCTGCTCCCGTGGTGGTCGTAGGTGTGTATGGAGACGAAGGAATGATCGGACTAGTGACCAGGATCCGCCCGAATCGGCCGCCGTTCAAGGAGGACACGAATCTTGTTCACATCCCCTCCTGGGGGACTGTCAGCCCTTCAGGCCGCCGCTGAGCAGGTCCAGCCGCCAGAAGCGCTGCAGGAACAGCAGCAACGCGATGAGCGGGATCACCGACACGGCGGCGCCCACGATCGCGATGCCGTAGAGGGCGGGCTCGGACGACCCCTTGGACAGCAGCGTGTAGAGGCCCACGGTGATCGGGAACTTGGACTGGTCGGACAGCATGATGTACGGCAGCAGGAAGTTGTTCCACGTGCCCACGAAGTGCAGCATGAAGATCGTCACCATGCCGGGGACCATCATGGGCAGCCCGATGGAGCCGAAGATGCGATATTCGCTCGCCCCGTCGATCCTGGCCGCCTCCAGGGTGGCGTCCGGCACCGAGGACAGGGCGTACACGCGGGCGAGGTAGATCCCGAACGGCGAGATGAGGCTGGGCAGCAGGACCGACCAGTAGCCGCCGACCAGGTTCAGCTCCGACATGATCAGGTACTGCGGGATGGCCAGGGTCATGCCGGGCACGAGCACGCCGGCCAGGATCGCGTAGAACAGCACGCCGCGGCCCCGGAACTCGTACTTGGCCATGCCGTAGCCGGCCAGGGTCGAGATGAGGGTGGAGGCGGCGGAGCCGGCGACGGCGTACAGGGCGCTGTTGGCCGCCCATCGCACGAACTGGCCGTCGCCGTACGCGAACAGGTCGCGCAGGTTGTCCAGCAGGCCGGTGCCGGGGGCGAAGGTGAAGGTGGAGAAGAGCTCGGCACTGGACTTGGTCGAGGCCACGATCACCCAGGCGACCGGCACCAGGCAGTAGAGCGCGCCGACGAGCAGGACGACGGTGGGCAGGACCTTGGCCCGCTGGTGCGGCAGCGGGTGCGCCTTCATCGCATGCCTCCGAACGCCCGCCGCTGGGTGAGCTTCAGCAGCACGACGGAGACGGCCAGGGTGCCGGCGGCCAGGACGACGGAGGCGGCCGAGGCCAGCGGCAGGTCGTCGCGGAGGAAGGCGTTGCGGTAGATCAGCATCAGGGGCACCCAGGTCTGGGAGATCTCGGTGGTCATCGGTTTGAGCGTGGTCGGCTCGCCGTACACCTGCAGCGTGCCGATGAGCGCGAACAGGCCGGTGAGCACGAGGGCGGGCGCGACCAGGGGGATCTTGACGTGCCAGGCGATCCGCCACTCGGAGGCGCCGTCGATGCGGGCGGCGTCGTACAGCTCGGCGGGGATGCCGCGCAGCGACGTGTAGATGATGATCATGTTGAAGCCGACGCCGCCCCAGATCGCGACGTTGGCCAGCGACGGGTAGATGCCGCCCGCGCCGAGGAACGGGATCTCGCCCAGCCCCAGCTCCCGGGTGAGGAAGCTGAAGGGGCTGGTCGAGGGCAGGTACATGAAGCCCCACAGGAGCGAGGCGGTCACGCCGGGGATGGCGTACGGCAGGAAGATCGCGGTACGCGAGAACCGGCGGCCGCGTGAGCCCGCGTAGTCGAGCAGCAGCGCGAACAGCAGCGCCAGCCCGAGCGTCAGCGGCACGCTGATCAGCCCGTAGAGGGCGAGCCGCCCGAAACCGGCCCAGAACTCGGGGTCGGTCAGCGTCCTGGCGTAGTTGTCCAGCCCGACGAAGACCTCCTGGCGGGTGCCGAAGATGCCGGTGCCGGTCAGCCGCAGGCCGCGGACGCTGAGGTAGACGGCGTAGCCGATCGGCACGGCCAGGAAGGCCACGAAGAGCACCACCGCGGGCGCGACGAACAGGTACGGCGCCCGCGACCCGCGGCGGGCGCCGGCGGGGACGGTCACGAGCCGGCGACCTTGAAGCCCGTGGCCTTCATGTCGTCCACCACGACCTGCTGCGTCTTCTTCAGCGCGTCGGCCAGCGGCGTCTTGTCGCGGACGGCGGCGGCCGCGGCGTCCTGGTAGGCGCTGGCGGCGGTGCCGACGTTCGGGCCCCAGCTGATGTGCGGAATCGTGTTCTGGGCCGCCTTGGCGGCGACCTGCCAGTAGTCCTTCTGCGCGCCGACCAGCTTGGGCGGCTCGCTGGTGCTGGTGGCCTGCTGGCCGGCCAGCGAGGCCGGGTACTCACCGGCGGCGATCTGGAGGTCGTTGGCCGTCTTGTCGGTGTTCATCCAGGCGGCGAACGTGGCGGCGGCCTGGACGTGCTTGGAGTTCTTGGTCACGGCGAGGGCGCTGCCGCCCTGGAAGGCCACGCGGGCGTCGCCGGCGGTCCACTGCGGCAGCGGCGCGATGGCCCAGTCGCCGGCCTGCTTCTCGGCGATGCCGTACAGCACGCCGGGGGCCCACAGGGCGCTCGGCCAGCTGAGGATCTTGCCCTTGTTCAGCTTGTTGTTCCACTCGGGGGTGAGCAGCGGCTCGGCCTTGACCAGGTCCTTGTCGATGAGCCCCTGCCAGAAGCCGGCCACCTCCAGGGAGGCCGGGTCGGCGATGCCCACGCTCCACGTGGTGTCCTGGACCTTCCACCAGGACGCGCCGGCCTGCTGGGCGAGCCCGGCGAAGTTGCCGAACTCGGCGGGGGCGAACGTGGCCAGGTACGCCTCAGGGTCCTTCTTACGCACCTGGGCGGCCACGTCGGCGAAGTCCTGCCAGGTGACGGGGACCTCGATCTTCAGTTCGTCGAAGCGCTTCTTGTTGTAGACGAACACCATCGGCCCGAGGTCCTGCGGCACCCCGTAGACGGCGCCGTCGAAGCTGGTCAGGGTCCACACGTCGGGGCTGAACGCGTCCTTGATCGGGCCGGTGTGGGCGGAGATGTCGGCCAGCGCCCCGGCCACGATCATGGCGGGCAGCGACTCGTACTCCAGGCAGGCGGCGTCGGGGGCGTTGCCCGCGCGGCCGGCGGTGAGCAGCTTGGCCGCCGTGTCGGTGCCGCCGCCCACGTCGGTGTGCTGGACCTGGATGTCCGGGTGGGCCTTGTTGAACGCCGCGACCTTGTCTTTCTGTCCCGAGCCCCAGCACCAGAACTGCAGCGTGACCGGCCCCGACTCGGCCGCCGGCGTGGTGGCGGCCGGGTCGCCGCCGCCGGTGCCCGAGGAGCAGGCGGCCAGGAGAGCCGCCATGCCGAGCGCCACGATCGAGCCGGAGGCCCCTCTGATACGCATCCCGCGTCTCCTTCTCCCGGAGTTGGCTTTGCAGGAAAGTCAACTTAGGGAACAGATGAGCTCCATGTCACTACTTGTGCGGATATTTCAGTACGGTTATGTGAGGGTACTTTCACGCGGCCGACATGTTAGCTTTGCTGCGAAGCCAAGCGAGGGAGACTGGCGTTGATGGCGGTCAGGCCCCGAAGATGGGGCGGCATGTGGGACGCCCTACCCGACGCCGCGCGCTCCATCGTCAAGGAGCTGATCATTCACGGCCCCCAGTCCAGGACCGCGCTGGCCAAGACCCTGCACCTGTCGACCGGCAGCCTGACCCGGCTGACCAAGCCGATGGTGGACGCCGGGCTGCTCGTCGAGGGTGAGGTGGTGCACGACCCGGTGAACGGCCGGCCCACCCGCCCCCTCGACGTGGCCGCCGCCGAGCACCGCTTCCTCGGGGTCAAGCTCACCGCCGACCGTGTGCACGCCGTCGTGACCGACCTGCGCGCGGAGGTCATCGCCGCCCGCGACGAGCCGATCGCCGACCACGACCCCGAGGCCGTGTGCCGGCAGGCCAAGCGCCTGCTCGATGACCTCTCGAACGGCCTTCCACCACAAGGCCTGCCACGAGAGCGGCCGAACGGGAAGCGCGGCGGGCAGCCGAACGGGCGGCCGGACGGGTGGCGGGCCGGCGCGACCGTCGGCGCCGGTGTCACGGTGGGCGGCAACGCCCGCGCCTCCGCGCAGGTCGGCGGCGAGCCGCTGGTCGACGCCCCCTACCTGGGCTGGTCGCAGGTGGAGCTGGCGCCGCTGATGGAACGGGCGCTGGGCGTGCCGTGCGTGGTCAAGAACGACGTGGCGGCCCTGGCCCACCAGCACCACTGGTTCGGGCCTGGACGCGGCCTGCGTGACTTCGCGCTGATCACGATCGGCGCCGGCATCGGGTACGCGCTCATCGTCCACGATCACCTGGTCGCCGCCACGGAGGCGGACCTCGGCATGTTCGGCCACCTGGTGCTCGACGCCAGCGGCCCCATGTGCCCTGAGGGTCATCGCGGCTGCGCGGCGGCCTACCTGTCGAGCTGGTCCGTCGAGGCCACCGCCGGGCAGGGGCTGCGCCGGGCGGTCACGTACGAGGAGGTCCTGCGGCTGGCCGCGGCCGGCGACCGGGTCTGCCTCAGCGTCGTGCGCGAGGCGGCGGCCGCCCTGGGCCGGCTCATCGCCCACGTCGCCACCGTCTCCATGGTCAAGACCGTCGTCCTCGCGGGCGAGGGCGTGGAGCTGGCCCGGCTGGCCGCAGGCGACCTCGACCGCGCCCTGACCGCCGACCGGCGCGGCGTGCCCGGCTCGGTCGACGTGGTCATCGAGGCCGACGACTTCCGCGAGTGGGCCCGCGGCGGCGCGGTCGTGGCCATCCAGAGTTTCGTCACCGGCAGTGACTAAACGAGCAGACCAGAACGATCAGGAGGACGGACGCGCGTGAAACGGCAATCGGCCAAGCTCTCGGACGCCGGCATCTGGGTGGGGGTCAACTTCTGGTCGCGGGCGGGCGGGCCGCTCATGTGGCGCTCGTACGAGCCGGAGATCGTCTCGGCGGAGCTCGCGGTCATGCGTGAGCACGGCATGACCGTCACCAGGAGCTTCTTCTACTGGCCCGACTTCATGCCCGCCCCGGACGCGCTGGACGAGGAGCTGGTGTCCCGCTACGCCGACTTCCTGGACCGGCACCTGGAGCTGGGCATGCGCACGATCCCGACGTTCATCGTCGGCCACATGTCCGGCCAGAACTGGGACCCCGCCTGGCGGCAGGGCCGCGACCTGTTCGGCGACGTGTGGTTCGTGGCCCGCCAGGCCTGGTACGTCCGCGAGCTGACGGCCCGCTTCAAAGACCACCCCGCCGTGGCCGCCTGGCTGCTGACCAACGAGATCCCCATCTACGGCGACTGGCGCTCGCGCGGCATCGGCACCCTCGACCACGAGCAGGTGACGAGCTGGGCCCAGATCCTCATCGACGCGGTCAGGGCCGGCGGCGGCACTCAGCCGGTCTCGGTCGGCGACGGCGCCTGGGGCGTGGAGGTGACCGGCGCCGACAACGGCTTCCGCGTCCGCGAGCTGGCCGGGCTGGTCGACTTCCTCGGCCCGCACGTCTACCGCATGGAGACCGACCCGGTGCGCCAGCACCTCGGCGCGGCGTTCGTCTGCGAGCTGCTCGACCTCGGCGGCAAGCCGGTGATCATGGAGGAGTTCGGCCTTACCGGCGACTACGCGAGCGAGGAGCACGCCGCCCACTACTACCGCCAGGTCCTGCACAACACCCTGCTGGCCGGCGCGACCGGCTGGCTGGCCTGGAACAACACCGACTACGACGACCTGTGGCAGCAGGAGCCCTACAGCCACCATCCGTTCGAGATGCACTTCGGGCTGGTGGACGCGGCCGGGCGGCCCAAGGCGCAGGCCCGCGAGGTGCGCGACTTCGCCCGCGTGCTCGAACGCGTGGACCTGGCCCGCTGCTCCCGCCCCGACGCCGAGGCGGCGCTGGTCGTCTCCTCCTACCTGGAGAGCCGTTACCCGTTCACCCAGCCGGGCGACGCGACGATCGTCTTCGACGTGTGCCGGCAGGCGTACGTGGCGGCCCGCGAGGCGGACCTGACGGTCGGCGTGGCCAGGGAGCGGGACGGCATCCCCGGCGACTGCAAGCTGTACCTGCTGCCGTCGGCCAAGCAGCTCACCGCGCCCGGCTGGCGCGCGCTGGTGGAGCGGGCCCGCGCGGGCGCCACCGTGTACGCCTCCTACTTCACCGGCGAGCACACCAACCAGCGCGGCTCCTGGTGGCCGGACCTGGACGGCATGTTCGGGGTGCGCAAGCTGTCCCGGTACGGCCTGGTCGAGCCGATCCAGGGCGACCGGCTGACGCTGACCATGACGGCGGACCTGGGCGATCTGCGGGCCGGGGACGAGCTGGTCTTCCCTGTGGCCGGGACGGCGAACTCACGCTCGTACCTGCCGGTGGAGCCGGACGGGGCGGAGGTGCTGGCCCGGGACGCCGAAGGACGGCCCGCGCTGCTGCGGCACGCCGCAGGCGACGGCTGGATGGTGCTGGCCACCTACCCGCTGGAGTACATGGCGGCGATCACCCCGCACGCCAACCCGGAGGGCACCTGGCGCCTGTACCGCGCGCTGGCCGCGCAGGCGGGTGTGGAGCCGGCGGTCTCGTTCGACACGCCCCTCGTGAGCGCGGCCCTGATGCGGCACGAGGACGGCCGGGTCTTCGTGTGGTGCGTCAGCCAGTCGGACGCGGAGATCAAGGCGGCGCCCGTCGTGCGCGAGGGCAGCCTCAGGAACGCGGACGGCTCCCCGGTGAGCGTGGTGGAGCTGCCGCCGTACGGGGTGAGCGTGCTCGAGCTCATGTGATCGCCGGGGCTCCGGCTATGCCAGCATGGCCGGTATGACGATCTTTGTCCATGAGGCAGGACCGGCCGGCGCGCCCGCGGTGGTGCTGCTGCACGCCGCGGGCACCAGCGGCTGGATGTGGGAGAAACAGGTGGCCGCCCTCTCCGCGGACCTGCGCGTCCTGGTGCCCGACCTGCCCGGGCACGGGCGCAGCAACACCCGTGAGTGGGTCTCGTTCGCCGACACCGCCCGCCTGGTCGCCGAGGTGATCGCCGGGCGGGCGCCCGGGGGAGCGGCGCACGTCGTGGGGCTGTCCATGGGCGGGTACGTGGCCGCGCACCTGGCCGCGACCTCGCCCGAAGCCGTCAGCGGCGCGATCGTGAGCGGCATCAACGTGCTGCCGTTCCCGAACCCCGGCCGGTTGCGGCTCATGGGCGCGCTCATCACGCCGGTGATGAAGTGGGGGCCGGTGCTGCGGGCCAACGCCCGCGCGCTCAGGATCCCCGAGGAGGACGTCGCCGGCTACGAGGTGGCCGCGCGAGCCACCACCCGGCAGTCGTTCCGCCGGGTCAGCGACGAGGCGCTCGGGTTCCGGCTGCCCGGCGCGGCCGGGACGTCCCCCTGCCCGGTCCTGGCCGTGGCCGGCGGCGAGGAGCACGAACTGACCAGGGGCTCACTGGCCGAGATCGCCGCCGCGTTCCCGCACGGCGAGGCCCGGCTGGTGCCGGGCGTGGGCCACGGGTGGAGCGGCGAGAAGCCGGAACTGTTCACGGCCATGATCAGAGCCCGCGTCACCGGCGATCCCCTGCCAGGAGAGCTGCAGCCCCTCGGCTGACGGCACCACGACGGCACCACGGCCGGCCCCGGCTCATTGCGGCGGGCCCACGACAGCGGGCTCGGGCGGGCTCGGGCGGGCTCAGGACGGCGGCCTCTTTTCCGGCACCCTGGCCATGAGCAGGGCGATGTCGTCCTCGGCCGGGGTGTCGCCCACGATGGTGTCGATCACGTGCGCGCACAGGTCGTTCAGGGGCAGCGCGGCGCCGGTCAGGGCGGCGCCCAGCCGGTCCATGCCCACGTCGAGGTCGGCCTGCCGGGTCTCGATCAGGCCGTCGGTGTA
Source organism: Nonomuraea sp. NPDC048882 (assembly GCF_040649755.1). Classification (NCBI taxonomy): domain Bacteria; kingdom Bacillati; phylum Actinomycetota; class Actinomycetes; order Streptosporangiales; family Streptosporangiaceae; genus Nonomuraea; species Nonomuraea sp. NPDC048882. The sequence continues at coordinate 631,790 of NZ_JBEZGB010000003.1, read as the reverse complement.
GAGGGCGAGCACGGTCCCGGGGGCCAGCTCCAGCTCGCGTGACTCGAAGGAGCCCAGGCCCAGACCGATCGGGGTGCCGCTGGGCAGGTCGGGGAAGTGCACCTCGCCCGACGGCGCCACCACCGCGGGCGGCGGATGCCCGGCCGTGGCCATGGTGCAGCGCCGGGTGGCGGGGTCGTAGACCGCGTACAGGCAGGTGGCGCCCGTGGCGTCGCGCGGCTCGCCGTCGCCGGCCTCCTCCTCGGCCAGGCGCGCGACCAGGTCGTCGAGGCGGGTGAGCAGCTCGTGCGGCGGCAGGCCCAGGTAGGCCAGGGTGCGCACGGCCATGCGCAGGCGGCCCATCGTCGCCGCCGCGTCGATGCCGTGGCCGGTCACGTCGCCGACGACCAGGGCGAGCCGGGAGTCGCTCAGCGCGATCGCGTCGAACCAGTCGCCGCCGACGCCTTCGTGCAGGTCGGAGGGCAGGTAGTGGGAGGCCACCTCCAGCGTGCCGCCGCCGCTCAGGTTGCGCGGCAGCAGGTTGCGCTGCAGGGCCAGGGCGGCGTTGCGCTCGCGGGTGTACTGGCGGGCGTTGTCCACGCTCAGCGCGGCGCGGGCGACCAGCTCCTCGGCCAGGAACAGATCGTCGGTGGTGAACGGCTGCGCGTTCTCGTGCCGGACGAACACGGCGACGCCCAGGAGCTCGCCGCGGGCCTTCATCGGCACGATGATCAGCGAGTGCATGCCGGTGTGGTGGATCATCCGCGCCCGGTCGGGATCCTCGTCGAGCCAGGTGCCGGCGCCGGTGTTCATCACGGGCTCGAAATAACTCTCCCCGCTATCGAGCACCTTGGTGAAGGGCGACGACGGCGGGACGAAGACCGCGTGCCCGCGTGGCCAGAGCGATTCGGGGATGCCGGCGTGGACCGAGGCCACGCCGGCCCGGCGGAAGACGGGGATGCTCGACGGGGTGGCGGTCAGCCGTTGCAGGGGCTCGGTGCCGGGCATGACCGCTTCGCCCAGATCGACCGTGACGTAGTCGGCCAGGATCGGCACGGCCAGGTCCGCCAGTTCCTGCGCGGTCCGCTCGACGTCGAGCGTGCTGCCGATCCTGATGCCGGCCTCGCGCAGCAGCGCCAGGCGGTCGCGGGCCTGGCTATTGGTGATGTCGAGCGCCAGCGAGCAGACGCCGAGCGGCCGGCCCTCCACGCCGTCCAGCCGGAACAGCGAGATGGACAAGGTGAGCTCCCCCCGCCCGTCGGCGGGGAACGCCCGTACCTCGCGGTCGACGGCGGGCTCGCCGGTCTCCAGCACACGGCGCATCGTCCCGCTGACGGTCGTGGTGTCGTACCCGGAGATGGGCTCGTTCAGGCAGGCGCCGATCCGGTAGTGCGGGAAGGCCGCCTCCAGGCTCTCGGCCGCCGAGTTGCGCCACACGCAGCGCAGGTCGCGGTCCCAGAAGGCCATGGCCACGGGGAAGTGGGTGAGCAGCCGCTCCAGCAGCGAACCAGGGCCGCCGAACAGGTCGTCGATCGCCGGGACCAGCGACACGAGCCAGGCGTCGCCCGCCAGCCTGGTCAGCATCTTGCCGCCCTCGGCGCGGACGATGACGGCGTGCCCGTCGCGGCACAGGATCTCGGCCAGGCCGGAGATCCGCTCCTTGGTCTTCAGCCGTTTGAGCCAGGGGCCGCGGTCGGCCGGCGGGAGCAGGCGCGTGCCCGGGCGGCCGAGCACCTCTTCGGCGGTGTAGCCGGTCAGCCGTTCGGCGGCCGTGGTCCAGCCGATGACCGTTCCGGCCGTGTTGATCACGAGGAACGCCGGGACCAGCTCCGCCGCCATGCCGTCGTTCATGCTGGGCTCGAACGGTCTCATCGATCCAGGATATGGCCCTTGACCTGGGATTATTCTCCCTTGACCAACCCTTTGTGGCGATATATGCCGTCTTCAGCCGAGGGCATGATCCAGGTTGAACGCGGCGCTGATGAGCGCGAGGTGCGTGATGGCCTGCGGGAAGTTGCCCAGCTGCTCGCCGGTGTGCCCGATCTCCTCGGCGTACAGGCCCAGGTGGTTGGCGTAGGTCAGCATCTTCTCGAAGGCCAGGCGGGCCTCGTCCACGCGGCCGGCCCTGGCCAGCGCCTCGACGTACCAGAACGAGCAGATCGAGAACGTGCCCTCGGGCCCCTCCAGGCCGTCGGGACTGGCCTCGGGGTCGTAGCGGTAGACCAGCGAGTCGGAGACCAGCCCGTCGCCCAGCGCGTCGAGGGTGGACAGCCACTTGGGATCGGTCGGCGAGACGAACTTGGCCAGCGGCATCATCAGGATCGAGGCGTCCAGCACGTCCTCGTCGTAGTGCTGGACGAACGCGTTCAGCTCCTCCGACCAGCCGCGCTGCATGATGTCGCGGTAGATCGTGTCGCGCGCCCGCCGCCAGCGGGGGATGTCGGCGGGCAGGCCGCGCTGGCCGGCCATGCGCATGGCGCGCTCGATCGCCACCCAGCACATCAGCCGCGAGTAGACGAAGTTCTTGCGCCCGCCGCGGGTCTCCCAGATGCCCTCGTCGGGCTGGTCCCAGTTGTCGGCGACCCAGTTCACCAGCGTGCACACCTCGTCCCAGCGCTCGCTGGAGATCGGGTGGCCCCACTTGTTGTAGAGGTAGATGGAGTCGATGAGCGCCCCGTAGATGTCGAGCTGGAGCTGTTCGGCGGCGGCGTTGCCGATGCGCACGGGAGCCGAGCCCCGGTGGCCCTCCAGGTGGGTGAGCTCCTCCTCCGGCAGGTCGGCGCGGCCGTCGATGCCGTACATGATCTGCATGGGCCCGACGGCCCTGCTGCCGTCGCGGGCCACGTGCGTGGACAGGAAGCCCATGAACGCCTCGGCCTCCTCGGTGAAGCCGAGCCTGAGCAGGGCGTAGACGCAGAACGCGGCGTCGCGCACCCACACGTACCGGTAGTCCCAGTTGCGGCCCCCGCCGAGCTGCTCGGGCAGGCTGGTCGTGGCGGCGGCGACGATCCCGCCCGTCGGGGCGAAGGTGAGCAGCTTCAGCGTCAGGGCGGAGCGGTGCACGACCTCCCGCCACCTGCCCCGGTAGCGGGAGGCGGACAGCCAGCGGCGCCAGAACCGCACCGTGGCCGCGAACTCCCGTTCGGCCACCTCGATCGGGCAGTCGGCCGGGGCGATCTCGTCGCCGATCCGGTCGAGAGCGAGCACGGCCTGCTCACCCTCCTTCAGCTCGAAAGCGCTCCAGGCGTCCCTGCCGTCGTTCTCGACGGGCACGCTCGCCGACAGCGCGAGGGACAGGGACGGCGACTCGAACAGCGTGCGGCCGCCGTCCGTGCGGACCGTGTGGGGCTGGCGGGCGTAGTCGAAGCGCGGCGCCACCCGGGCGCGGAACGGGAGCGTGCCGCGCACGCAGGTGACCCGGCGGATCACCCGGTGCCGGGCGGCCTCGCGGCCGTCGTCCGTGATCGGCATGAAGTCCTGGATCTCGCCCACGCCGTCCTCGGCGAAGAAGCGAGTGATCAGCACGTTGGTGTCGGGAAAGTAGAACTGCTTGGTCGTGGCCGGCACGTCGGCGCACAGCTCGAACGCGCCGCCCCGCTCGGCGTCCAGGATCGAGGCGAAGACGCTGGGGGCGTCGAATCTCGGGCAGCAGTACCAGTCGATGGTGCCGTCGGTGCCCACGAGGGCGACGGTCCGCAGGTCACCGATCAGACCATGCTCACCGATCGGCAGATATCTGTCGTCTCCCCGCATATCCCCAAAGTACGCAGAAAGACGCCCTCGAAGCACCCGGCGGTCGTCAAGAGCGCGCAATCTTCCCGGCTAACCTCGCTCACCGTCCGCCGCCGGACCGGCTCCGCCCTGTTTGACGATCTCCAGCGGGGAAAGCTCGGAGGGGGCCCGCGGATCCCTCCCGAGCCCCTGTCGGGCGAGGCGATGATGATTGACGAGTTCGAACTACGGTGTCCCATCACGGCCGACCTGGCCCTGATCCGGGACCTGGTCGGCATGCACGCGCGTCACTGCGGGCTGCCCGGGCACCGGCTGGAGGACCTCGTGCTGGCCGTGAACGAGGCCGTCACCAACGTGCTCGACCACGGCGGCGGGGCCGGCACCGTCACCGCGCGCCAGGCCGGCGACCGGATCGCGGTGGAGGTCCTCGACCGCGCGGGCAGGCTCACCCACGACCACCTGGCCCGCGCCACCGTCGACCCTGCCGCGACGCAGGGGTACGGGCTGTGGGTGATCCAGCACCTGTGTGACGAGGTCACGCTGCGGCAGACGGATCGGGGCTCGCTGCTGACCCTGTTCGTGCGCCACCGCCCGCCCGCGCCGCGCCGGAACGAGCCCGTCCCTTTCGCCCGCCCGTGGAATGAGCTCGCCTTTACAGTGTAGATCTCACCATGGCGTCAGATGTTCCTGATTTACTGGAAAATGCTGGGACTGTTGGTACGCTCGCGCCATGAGTGACCGGCTGGACGATCTCGAGCGGCGGATCGACGAGCTGCGGGCCGCCGTGCGCACGGCGATGCGGGCCAGGGATGGCGCCACCGCCCGCGCCCTGCGCGCCGAGCTGCGCAGCGCCGAGCGCGCCTGGGACGCCCTGGTCAGCGGCGAGCCGCCGAAGGCCAAGGAGCGCCCGCCCGGCCTGGTCACCGTGCGCGAGCAGGTGCACCAGGGGCTGCGCCTGCTCGGGGCCTCCGCCCAGCCCCGGCTGATCGTGGCCGTCAGCGAGGCGTTCCTCGGCGGCACGATCCGCAGCGGTCAGCTCACCAGCCTGCGCAGGGACGAGGAGCGCTCGTTCAGGTCCTCGCCCTTCGGCCGCCCGTACTACCTGTGCGCCGCGCTCACCGACCGCCTCTCCCCCGCCCGCGGCCTGCTCGCGCTCAGCGCCTGGCCGCTGGAGCGGCGGGTGGTCGGCCCGCTGAGCCCCAGGGTGGACTTCCTGACCGCCGCCATCGCGGTGGCCGGGCAGTCGATGTCGCCGCCGTCGGACGGCGAGCGGGCCGAGCGGTTATTGGCGCGGATGGCCAGGAACATCCCCGGCGCCGGCGAGGCCGTGCTGGGCCCGCCGGACCCCGTACGGGTGATCGAGGCGGCCCGCGCGGAGCTGCGCGTGCACGCGGATCGCGACACGCGGGACCGCGCCGAGCTGGCAGAACGCGCCGCCGCGCAGCTGGATGACGTCACTCGCCTGTTCGGCGCCGCTACGCTGAGCACGATCAAGAAGGAGAAGGCCAAGTGAGCGGCTTGAAGCGCGAAGGCGACCCCGTGCACCGGCTGGAGGCCCTGCGGGGCACCACGCCGCAGCAGCCGCATGACGCCCGCGCGATCGCGGCCCTGGCGGCCAACCCCGGCTGCAGCCGCCGGGCCCTCATGGACGGGGCCGGCATCGACAAGGACGCCGCGGCCCGGCATCTCGGGTTCCCCGCGCCGTTCGGGCAGTCGCCGTTCGCGATCACGCGCGGCAACATGTTCGAGGCGCTGGTCAAGGCCGACGGGTGCGCGGAGCTGCTGCGCATGCTGCGCGAGCTGCTGAATCTGCCCGTCGCCGAGGTGTCCTACCACGACGTGGAGAATGTCGGCGCCCACCTGCGCCACGCCCACACCAGGTCGCTGATCGACCGGGCCGCGGCCGAGGGCCACGACGCGGGCACCCTCTACGACCATCCCCTGCTCAGCCTGGAGATCGCCGGCCACACCGCCTACCTGGAGCCGGACGTGGTGGCCTTCCAGCTCGGCGGGCGCTTTCACATCGTGGAGATCAAGTCGTTCGCGGTGATCGACGGGCAGGCCGACCCGGCGGCGGTGGCCGCGGCGGCGCGGCAGGCGGCGGTCTACGTGCTGGCGCTGCGCACCCTGCTGGAGGAGCTGGGCCACGACCCGCTGAAGGTCTCCCACGACGTGGTGCTGGTCTGCCCGGAGAACTTCGCCAACCGGCCGGTCGCGACCCTGGTCGACGTACGCAGGCAGCTCGCCGTGCTGCGCCGCCAGCTCACCCGGATGACCACCCTCGACCGGCTGCTCGAAGCGCTGCCCGAGGGTCTCAGCTTCGACCTGCTGCCCGGCGAGGACGGCCGGCCCACCAGGCCGGTGGCCGAGCTGGCCGACGCGCTGCACAGGACCACCGCCCGCTACGCGCCCGACTGCCTGTCCACCTGCGACCTGTGCTTCTTCTGCCGCGACGAGGCCCGCCAGGAGGGCGCCTCCGACCTGCTCGGCCGCCAGGTGCGCGACGAGCTGGGCGGCGTCGCCTCGGTGGCCGAGGCGCTGGGCCTGGCCGACGGCACCCGCGACCCCGCCGACGGCCAGGAGGAGATCGCCCGGCTGCTCCGCAACGCCGAACGCCTGCGCCGGGAGTGCCTGACTTGAGCCTGCTGACCTCGCTCGCCCGGCTGCGCGCCCTCGACGAGGGCATCGCCCAGCCCGTCGCGACCGTCAGGCACTGCCACCTGTCGGAGCGGCCGATGGTGTTCATCCCGCTCAAGCTGTCGGGTGAGGCCGCCGCGCCGCTCGCGGCCATGCTCGGCACCGACCGCGAACGGCCGCGCCTGCTCGTGGTGACCCAGCCGCGCAACCGTGACCTGCGCTTCGCCTGGGCGGCGGAGCTGGCCGGGGTGCTGCTGCCGTACATCGAGGGCTTCCTCAACGACACCGAGACGGTGGAGCGCAAGAACGCCGACCCCTACGAGCGGGCGCTCGACGCGCCGCAGCTGATCGTCCCCAACCTGGCCGGTGTCGCCTTCACCCGGCTGCTCGGGCGCTCGACCCGCTTCCGCCGGGCCGACGGGCCCTATCCGGTGCCGGACGTGGTGCCGCTGCTCGGGCGGTGGCTGACGTACTTCGGGGAGCGCGCCTCCTATCCGGGCTCGTCGCTGATGACGGCCGCCACCGAGGAGCTGGGCCGCCACTGGGCCAGCGGGCAGAGCGGGCTGGAGGACGCCAACCTGGCCGCGCTGACCGCCTGGATCACGACCGGGCCGAGCGACGAGGCCGAGGACCCGCTGATCTGGCCGCCCGCCGGGCCCGCGACCGACCCCGGCTTCGACGCCGAGGTGCTCGCCCCCGCCATCGACAGCGAGAAGCCCGAGCGCATCACCGAGGCGCTGCGTACCCAGCTGGAGCCCACCTGGCGGCTCATGTGGCAGGCGATCGACCTGCTCGCCGCCCTGCCCGAGGGGGCGAGCGTGGCGCAGCGGTGGGAGCACGACCGCGGCTCGTTCAGCGCGATGGCCGTGCACATCGCCGAGGGCGCGCCACCGCAGCCCCGCCGCGACGGCGCGATCACCGCCGCCGCCAAGCTGGCCCGCATGGAACGCGCCCAGGCCGGCTACGACGTGCAGCGCGCCTATGACGATCCCCTGGTCATGGCCGAATACCGGCTGAGCGGCGAGGCGTTCGCGGGCGAGGTGGCCGAGACGGTGCCCGACAACACCGAGGGCGAGGGCCGCTCACGCAAGCTGCGCCCGCTCGTGGTGATCAAGACCGACGATCCGGTACGCCTGCCGCCCGGCACCTCGCTCGGCACCCCGCAGCGCCGCGGCCAGGGCGCCGAGCTGGTGGACGCGGGCCAGGGCCTGGTCACCATCAAGATCACCAAGGGGATGGGCCGGGGCAAGACGCCCGCGCCCGGCGCGGTGCCCGAGGTCGGCGAGCGCGTCTGCTACACCTCGCTGACCGACGACTTCCAGGGCTCGCCCGCCCTGCCCGACGCCGAGGCCACGCCGTGGACGCACGGAGGCCCGCCGCAGGAATACGTGCCCGACGACGAGGACGCCCAGGAGGAGTGGTCGTGACCGGCGAGCCGACGATCGGCCCCGAGCAGGTCATCAGGAACGTGCTCGCCGACCTGCCCCGGCACCGCGGCGTGGTGGTCGACTCCCCACCGGGGGCCGGCAAGTCCACCCTCGTGGTGCGCGCCGCCGCCCACATCGCGGCCACCGGCGAGCCGCTGATGATCGTGGCCCAGACCAACGAGCAGGTCGACGACCTGGTGTCCAGGATCAGCGACAAACACCCCCACCTGAGCGTGGGCCGGCTGTCGGCCGGCGGCTACGTGCCGCCGCTGCGCCTGCTGGAGCTGCCCGGCGTCCGCGTCGGCACCCGCATCCAGGACCTGGGCGACCCCGACATCGTCATCGCCACGGCGGACAAGTGGGCGTGGATCGGCGACCGGGTGTGGCCGTGGGCGATCGTGGACGAGGCGTACCAGATGCGCTCCGACAAGCTGCTGCGCATCGCGGGGCTGTTCGAGCGGGCGCTGTTCGTCGGCGACCCCGGCCAGCTCGACCCGTTCTCGATCGTGGACGGCGACCGCTGGTCGGGGCTGTCGTGGGATCCGCTGCAGAGCGCGGTCTCGGTGCTGCTGCGGCACAACCCCGACCTGCCCGTGCACCGGCTGCCGGTCTCGTGGCGGCTGCCCGCGTCGGCGGCGCCCGTGGTGTCGCGGGCGTTCTACCCGTTCACCGGCTTCAGGTCCGGCACCGATCACGGGGACCGGTGGCTGGAACTGTCGACCGGCGGCATGGGCACCGTGCACGACCGGGCGCTGGAGGAGGCGGCCAGGTCCGGCTGGGCGCTGCTCGAGCTGCCGAACCGGCACACCGTGCGCACCGACGGCGAGGCCGTGCGGGCGGTGGCGCTGCTGGCCGAGCGGCTGCTGCAGCGGGGCGCCGTGTCGGGCTCCGAGCAGGGCGAGCGGCCGGTGACGGCGGACCGGATCGCCGTCGGCGCCGCGCACCGCGACCAGGTGGCCGCCATCAGGGCCGCGGGCCTGCCCGCGGAGATCACCGTGGACACCGCGAACCGGCTGCAGGGCCGCGAGTACGACGTCACGATCGTGCTGCACCCGCTGTCGGGGCGCAGGGACGCCACCGCCTTCCACCTGGAGTCGGGGCGGCTGTGCGTGCTGGCGTCGCGGCACCGGCACGCGTGCGTGGTGGTGGCCAGGGCGGGCATCGCCGAACTGCTGGACGCGCACCCTTCGGCGGAGCCGGTGCAGCTCGGGGTGCCGGTGAAGTTCCCCGACGGGTGGGAGGCCAACCAGTCGGTGCTGGACCACCTGTCGCGGCACCGCGTCTGATCCCGCCGCGTCTGATCCCGCCCCGGCCCGCGTCACCCGCTCATCGCCGCGGGCGGGGTGCGGCCGGCGTGCGCGGGCGGGGTGCGCAGGCTGAGGTCAGAGGCGGCGGCGCCAGACGTCGATGGCCATGACCCGGCGCATGCCCGCCGACTCGTACAGGCCCAGCGCCGGGGTGGTGTTGTTGGAGTCGACGTGCAGGATCGTGCCCTTGCACCCGGCGGCGGCGTCGGCGGCGAAGGCGTGCCGCAGCAGGAACCTGCCGAGGCCCCTGCCCCTGAACTCGGGCAGCACGGCCAGCGTGGCCACGTAGCCGCAGCCCTCGTCGCTCAGGAACGCGTCGTTGCCGATCACCACCCCGGCCGGGCGGCCGTCGATCCGGGCGAGCGCCAGCTGGCTCCAGTCGGTGGTGCTCATGGCCTCCCGGCGCTCGTGCCACAGCTCGTAGGGCGTCGGCACGAAGCCGAAGTGCTCGGCGAAGCCCTCCTGGTACACGCGGTGCCCTTCGCGCCGTACCTGCTCGTCGAGCCCCGAGTGCATCGTCAGCCCTGGCGGCGCGGCGGGCGGCTGCACCGGCCCGTCATGGTCGATCCGCATGCGGTGATAGCTGGTGCCGGGCTCGAAGCCCCGGCTCCGCATCCGGTCCCGCTTGGCCTCGTCGGCGCGGTAGACGCCGATGTGCAGGGTGACGGCGTCGAGACCGCCTTCTGTACGGTGCTCGGCCGCGCGGGCCAGCACGGCCTCCCACAGCCGTTCCTCCAGCCCGCTCACGCCGGGACGGACGACCACCTCGACGTCGACCAGGTCGCTCTCGCCGTTGCGGATGGCCCAGGCCCAGCCGTCGAGCCGGCCGGCCAGGTCGTGGGCCAGCCAGGCGTCCCGGTCGAGGTCGAAGCCGGGCTCGACGAGATCGTCCGCGATGTCTTCCAGCGTGGAGTCCGATGCCCCGATCACCGCGGTGTCGCTCGTGGCGACGAGCTCGTGGATGGCCTCGGCGTCGTCGGGCCGCGGCCGGGTGATGGTGTGCATGGGAGGGATTGTCCCCGCGCCCGCCGCCGCGCGCCTCCCATTTTCCGCGGGCCTTTCCCCGGGTACGGCCCGGGGTCAGCCCGCCTACCTGGCCGTTCGGCAGCTCGGCCGTTCGGCAGCTCGGCGGCCGAGCCGTTCGGCAGCCGGTTCAGCCTGCCGCGGGGGCGACCGTCTTGTCCGCCGGGGAGTCCACCGGGGCGGCGCCGCGCAGCGGGATCTCCTTGACGAACGCCGCCAGCACCGGCACCACGATCGCGAACACGATGGCCCACCAGAACACCCCGGAGATCGAGGTCGCCAGCGACTCCAGCAGCCCGGTGCGCGTCTGGACCGGCATGTTCGCGACCGCCGCCGGGTCCATCCTGGCGCCGGTCGCGGCCAGACGCTCCGCCTCCTGCCGGCCGACCCGCTCGGTCAGCTCCGACAGCAGGTGGTTGTTGAAGATCGCCCCGAACAGCGAGACGCCGAACGAGCCGCCGATCGACCGGAAGAACGTGGAGGCGCTGCTGGCGACGCCCAGGTCGCGCTGCTCGACGCTGTTCTGCGCGATGAGCATCGTGGTCTGCATGAGGAAGCCCATGCCGAGCCCGAGCACCGCGATGAACACGCCGGTCGTCCAGGACGGCGTGGTGACGCCCATGGTGGACAGCAGCCCCATGCCCGCGGTCATGCCCACGCCGCCGATCACCGGGTAGATCTTGTACTTCCCCGTGCTGGTGATGGCCTTGCCCACGAACAGCGACACGACCATGGCCGCGCCCATCATGGGCAGCAGCAGCAGGCCGGAGTTGGTGGCCGAGGCGCCCTGCACCATCTGCTGGAACAGCGGCAGGAAGTTGATCGCGCCGAACATGGCGAAGCCGAGCAGGAAGCCGATGGCCGAGATGAGGGTGAAGTTGCGGTTGCGGAACAGCTGCAGCGGCATGATCGGCTCGGCGACCTTGCGCTCGACCATGATGAAGAGCACGAGCGTGAGAACGGCGAGCGCGGCCAGGCCGAGGATCTGCCAGGAGCCCCAGGCGTACTCGTTGCCGCCCCAGGTGGTGATGAGCACCATCGCGGTGATGCTCACCGAGAGCAGGCCCGCGCCCACCCAGTCGATGCGCACGTCGCCGCGCTCCACCCGCGGCAGGCGCAGCGTCAGCACCAGCAGCACGAGCGCGACCGCGCCGACGGGGAGGTTCACGTAGAAGGCCCAGCGCCAGTCGAGGTGGTCGGTGATGAAGCCGCCGACGAGGGGTCCTGCGAACATCGCCAGCGACATGACGCCGGCCATGATGCCCTGGTACTGGCCGCGCTCGCGGGGCGGGACCAGGTCGCCGATGATGGCCATGACGTTCACCATCAGGCCGCCGGCGCCGAGGCCCTGCACGGCGCGGAAGGCGATGAGCTCGGCCATGCCGCCGTCGGGGCCGCCGAGCAGGTCGGAGCCGGCCATGCCGCAGAGGGCTGAGCCCACCATGAAGATGACGACCGAGATGATGAAGATGTTCTTGCGCCCGTACAGGTCGCCGATCTTGCCCCAGATCGGGGTCGAGACGGTGGTGCCCAGCACGTACGCGGTGACGACCCAGGACAGGTGGGTCAGCCCGCCGAGCTCGCCCACGATGCGCGGCATGGCCGTGCCCACGATCATGTTGTCCAGCATGGCCAGGACCATCGCCAGCATTAAGCCGGGCAGGACGACCATGACCTCGCGGCGTCTTCCGACTGTTTCCGCCACCACACACCCCCGTGTCCACGTACTTACTTGCCGACCGGCAAGCGTAGAATGTAGATACTTACTTGCCGGCCGTCAAGTCGAAAAGGTGCGAAGTGCGGGAAGACACGCGAACCCGGATCCAGGAGATCGCACTGCGGCTCTTCACCGAGCAGGGATACGAGGCGACGTCGCTGCGGGAGATCGCCGAGGAGCTCGGGGTGACGAAGGCCGCGCTCTACTACCACTTCAAGACCAAGGACGACATCGTGACGAGCCTGGTCGACAAGCGCCTCGAGGAGCTGGAGGAGCTGCTGAAATGGGTCAAGAGCCGCCCGCGCACCCCGGAGATGCGCCGTGAGCTGGTCATGCGTTACGCCGACAGCGTCAGGAGCGAGCGGCATCTCGGGATCTCCAGGTTCCTCGAACGCAACCAGACCGCGCTGCGCGACCATCCCACGCTGATCAGGATCCGCGAGCGGATGATCGAGCTGACCAAGCAGATCAGCGAACCGGACGCCACTCCCGCCGAGCGCGTCAGCCACTCGCTGGCCCTGTTCGCCATGCACGCGGGCAAGTGGATGCTCCAGGAGGGCGAACTGTCGGAGGACGAGATCCACAAAGCCTGCCTGGAGGTGGCCTTCCGCCTCCTGGAGCCCGCCGGCTCCGGGGCCCCCGATCGCTGAGGGACGATTGCCGCAGGTGTTTGAGGGCAGGAGCACCGCACGCATCCGGACGGAAGGAGGTGCGGTGGAGGCTACGATGGCGCTCCGACTGCCCAGAGATGCGGCGAGCGTTCCGCTGATCAGGCAGATGCTGGACGGCACGCTGCGGTCGCTCGGCGTCGAGCCGCAGGTCCGCGACGACATCGAACTCATGCTCACCGAGGCGTGCTCCAACGTGATCAAGCACGCGGCGCCGAGCGACGACTACACGGTCAGCGCGTCGGTGCACGACCACCTGTGCGTGATCAGGGTGGTCGACACGGGCGACGGGTTCGACGCCGACAAGGTGTCCATACCCGAACCCGGCTCCGAGCACGGACGCGGGCTGCAGATCATGCGCGCGCTCGCCGACGACATCCGATTCACCAACAGGAGAGAGCACGGAGCGGTGGTCTGCCTGGAGAAGCGCCTGCGGTACGCGCCGGGGGCGGCCGGGCAGCAGCTGATGACCACCTAGGCTCCCTGGCGGGCGGCATCCGGGCACAGGTCGCACGAGCGTCCAGGGCCCGGCCTGCGTAAGCCCCGCCGGCCCGCGCCCCCACCGTCCTTCCCCTGAAACGCCGCACGACCGTCGCTGTCCCGGAGACCTCCGCGGCCGTCATGGCCGGGAGGCCCGGGCTCCGCTCAGCTCCATTCGCAGCCCCGCGGGTGACGTCTCCTCGCCGGGGCTCGTATCGTCCTCCGGCTCCGCTCCCCCTGTGACCGTTTCCGGCTCCGCGGGCGTGGCGGGCTCAGCATCCGCTTCCCCGGCAGCCGGGTTTCCCCGGGTCAGCCGGTTCCACCACCGCTTCCAGTGGGTCAGCGAGGCCGCCATCGCCAGCAGGACGACCATCGAGACGCCCGCGATGAGCAGCACAGACAGGACGATGAGGAGGAGGACGACCGCCAGGGTCCCGAGCGCGCCGAGCAGTGTCATCATTCGGCGTGAAATGCCCACTCACCAGGACTTCATGCCAATAAATAGGGATAGATCGAGCTTACTCCGCCAGACCGTCGCGCTGGTCGAGCCGCCCGGGCAGCACGTCGAGCCGGCGCAGTATGACTCCCTCGCGCAGCGCCCACGGGCACACCTCCAGCCGGTCCACCTCGAACAGGTCCATGGCCGCGTCGGCGACCAGCGCCCCGGCCGCCAGTTGCGCCGCCCGCCCCTCCGACACGCCCGACAGCCGCGCCCGCTCGGCGGAGCCCATGGTGGTGAGCTTGCCGGCCCAGTCGGCCATGTCCTGGCGGGACAGCGAGCGGGAGACGTACGGGCCGTCGCTGGAGGGCGCCGCGCCGGCGATTCTGGCCAGCTGCTTGAAGGTCTTGGAGGTGGCGACCGCGCGGTCGGGCACGCCGTACCTCGCGATGCCGCCGACATTGCGGGCGATCTCGGCGCGTACGTGCTTGCGCAGCTTGCGCACCTCGTCCGGCGACGGCGGGTCGCCGGTGAACCAGTCGCGCGTGAGCCGTCCCGCGCCCAGCGGCAGCGACACCGCCGCGTCGGGCTCCTCGTCCACGCCGGCGGCGATCTCCAGCGAGCCGCCGCCGATGTCGAAGGCGAGCAGCCGCCCCGGCGACCAGCCGAACCAGCGCCGCACGGCCAGGAACGTCAAACGGGCCTCGTCGCGCCCGGACAGCACCTCGATGTGCACGCCGCAGCGCTCGTCGACCTCCGCGAGGACCTGCTCGACGTTGGCCGCCTCGCGCACGGCGGAGGTGGCGAAGGCCAGCAGCTCCTCCACGCCCTTGTCCTCGGCGAGGTGAACGGCCTCCTCGACGAAGCCGCCGAGCCGTTCGATGCCCTGCGCCCCCAGCCGGTGCTCGTCGTCGAGGTGCTCGGTCAGGCGCAGGTCGACCTTGTGGGAGTAGGCGGGCATGGGCCGGGCGCCCCGGTGGGCGTCGACGACCAGTAAATGGACGGTGTTCGAGCCGATGTCCAGCACGCCGAGTCGCATAAGAAAACGCTACCGTTTTGCGGCTTTTATCGTGAAACGCAGTCGGAAGTGATCGAACGTGACGGGCATCGGGTTCTCCAGGATGACGGACGGCCTGACCGCGCGCTCCCGCAGGAACGCGCCCAGCAGCGCGGCCGAGGTGGCCAGCACCAGATCCTCGCCCGGGCAGCGGGCGAACCCGCCGCTGAAGGGCACCCCCGCCCAGGTCCCGCCGTCGTTCCCGGGTTCCGGCCCGCCTTCGAGCCACAGGTCGGGACGGTAGGAGGCGCCGGACTCCTCCCTGTTGACGTACGGGCTGTGGATCATCACCGTCGTGCCCGCCGGGAGGTCCCAGGGGTTGGGGCCGGTGACCTCGCGCAGGATGGCGAGCGTGGTGGGCCAGAGCCGCACGGACTCCAGCACGGCCGCCCTCAGCCGGTCGGCCCCCGGCACCCCCGCGTCCCCCGCCGAACCCCGACCCTGGCGGCCCTGATCCGAGGAGCCCCGGTCCTGGCGGCACATGGGCGAGGTCAGGAGGGCCAGGGCGCGGTAGGCGGCCATGGCGCCGGCGTCGTAGGCGAACAGCCAGTGCGGCACCTGCCCCTCAGCGTGCACATCCGCCGCCGCCTCCGCCCTGGCCAGTTCTCCGGCCAGGCTGCCGGGCTCGGCCCTGGCGAGGTGGGCGGCCAGCCGCCGCTGGAACGCGTTGCGCACGTCGGTGCGCTGCCCGCGCAGCCACGCCCAGTTGGCGTCACGGCGCAGCCGGTCGAGCTGCCTGGTGAGGGTCACGTCGTGGCGGGCACCGTCACCGAGCACGACCCGCCGCGCCAGCCGCCAGTGGGCGGCGTGGAAGAGCGGCCAGGTCAGCATCCCCTGACGGGGCAGCGTGGCTGCCTCCTCCGCGGCGATCTCGGTGACGGGGAGGTGGCCGGTGTGCAGGACCTGTTCGTTCAGGGCGCGGCGGCGGTCGCGGAGGTCGCGTTCTGGGGTGATCAGCACGCCGTCGGGCTGGAAGTGGGCGAGCGCGCCGCGTTTGTCCCTGCTGGCCGGGCTGAACGCCCGGTCCTCCAGCACCGCGCGTACGTCGCGGGAGGCCAGCGGCAGCATCGCCCAGCCGCGCCCTGGCACGGGCACCATCAGCGGCCCGTCGCCATACGTGGCGCGCAGCCGGCGCAGGAGCCGGATCGCACGCTCCTCGGCCCGGCACAGGGCGGCCAGGCGAACCATGGAGGGCCGCCGCACCACGACGCCCTGCGCCAGGGTCGGCAGAACCAGCGTGGCGGCCACGGCCAGCGACTCGGCCGCCGTCACACGCGCCGGCCGTGTGATCGCGGGCATGGTACAGGCACTACCCTTCCTTGGTGTCATGACACGTTTTGGGGGGTCTGTGAGCGCTTGTTGTGGCCCGAGCAGGGAGGCCGCCGACGGACCGGCCGAGGTCACCGGCGGGCCGGTCGAGAAAAACGGCGGGCCGATCCAGGAGGCCGTCACGATCACGGCGCGGCGGACGGCGCCGCGCGGGATGGTGCGCGTGCCCGGCGGGACGTACGTCGTGGGCGGGGACGATCCGGACGGACGGCCCGAGGACGGCGAGGGGCCGGTGCGTGAGGTCAGGCTCGATCCCTTCATGATCGATCCAGTGTGCGTGACGAACGCGCAGTTCGCCACGTTCGTGAAGGAGACCGGTTATGTCACCGAGGCCGAGCAGATCGGCTGGTCGTTCGTGTTCCGCCAGTTCGCCAGAGCGGGCGTGATCGACGCGACCGTGCCGGGCGCGCCCTGGTGGGCGGGCGTGGAGGGGGCCACGTGGCGTACGCCTGAAGGCCCCGGCTCCTCCAACGGCGACCGCCAGAACCATCCGGTCGTCCACGTGTCCTGGAACGACGCCACCGCGTACGCCACCTGGGCGGGCAAGCGCCTGCCGACCGAGGCCGAGTGGGAGGCGGCGGCCAGGGGCGGGCTGGAGCGCAAGCGTTACCCGTGGGGCGACGAGCTGGCGCCGAAGGGCCGCAAGCGCTGCAACATCTGGGAGGGACACTTCCCGTCCGCGCCGAGCAAGGGGACGATGCCGGTCAAGTCGTTCCAGCCGAACGGCTACGGGCTCTACAACGTCTCGGGCAACGTGTGGGAGTGGACCGCGGACTGGTGGGGCACGGAGTGGGAGCCGTACGCCGACAATCCCACGGGGCCGGCGGAGGGGCAGGGGAAGGTGATCCGCGGCGGCTCGTACATGTGCCACGACTCCTACTGCAACCGCTACCGGGTGGCCGCGCGCACCTCCAACACACCGGACTCCTCGACCGGGCACACGGGGTTCCGCTGTGCGGCCATACTCTGATCGCATGTCACGAACCCTGCGACTGCTGATCACCGGCGGCGGCACCGGTGGTCACACCTATCCGGCCCTGACGACCCTGTCGGCCGTCCAGCGACGTCAGGTGCCGCACGACGTGCTCTGGGTGGGCACGGCCAACGGCCTTGAGGCGCGGATCACCGCCGAGCACGGCATCCCGTTCAAGGCGATCACGACGGGAAAGCTGCGCCGCCGCCCCAACCTGAAAGAGCTGGGCACCAACGTCGCCGACGTCTTCCGCATCCCGGTGGGGGTGTTCCAGGCGGTCGGGCACGCCGCCCGCTACCTGCCCGACGTGGTGCTGTCGACGGGGGGCTACGTGGCGGTCCCCATCGGGGTGGCGGCCAAGCTGATCCGCCGCCCGCTGGTCATGCACGAGCAGACCACGGTGGTGGGGCTGGCCAACCGCATCCTGGCCAGGCTGGCGACCAGGATCGCGCTGTCCCACGAGTCGTCGCTCGACTACCTGCCCGCGTCGGCCCGGGCGAAGGCCGTGGTGACCGGCAACCCGGTCAGGCCCGCGCTGCTGCAGGGCAACCGGGCGGCGGCCTACGACCTGTTCGGGCTCACGTTCGAGGTGCCGCTGATCTACGTGACGGGCGGCGCGCAGGGCAGCCGGCAGATCAACACGCTGATCGCGGAGATCCTGCCCCGGCTGCTGCAGCACGCGCAGATCGTGCACCAGTGCGGGCCCGCGCTGATCGACGAGATGCGGGCGGTGGCGCTGCCGCCTGACCTGGCCGACCGCTACCATCCGGTGCCGTACGTGGGCGAGGAGTTGCCCGACCTGTTCGCCGCGGCCGACGTGGTGATCTCGCGCAGCGGGGCCGGCACGGTGTCGGAGCTGACCGCGATCGGCAAGCCCTCCGTGCTGGTGCCGCTGATCCCGACCGGCGGTGACGAGCAGCGCAAGAACGCCGGTTACCTGGCTTCGGCGGGCGCGGCACGGGCGCTGCTCGAACCGCGGCCCACGGGCGACATGCTGCTGGCCGAGCTGATGCCGCTGCTGGCCGATCCGGGGCTGCGGCAGGCGATGGGGCAGGCGGCGGCCGGGCTGGGGCGCCTGGACGCGGCCGACGCCCTGTGCGACCTGCTGCTGGACGCCGCGAACCACCCGGCCGCGGCAGTGCACGCCCCACGCCAGCCGAACCCGTCCTGAGCCCGGCTCACGAGCGGGCGCGGCGGGTGGGCGGCTGAGCCCGGCTCACGGGTCGAGGTAGCGGAAGGCCTCCTGGGCGGAGCTCACGCTCCGCCTCAGTGCCTGCTCAAGCCGGTCGGCGTCCTCGGCCAGGCGTTCCAGCTCCGGCACGGCGAACCCGTCCGCCCCTGTCTCGGCGACCAGTTCCTCGTACTGGTGCAGCCGCCCGCGCAGCTCCTCGATCTGGTGCTGGGCCAGGTACGCCCGCTCGGCGTCCGCCACGTTGGCGGCGTACCGTTCCAGCGCCTCGACCCGGGCCAGCACGGCGTCCTCGCTGCTGTCCAGCGCCCGGGCGAGGGGCGCGGCCACGGCCTCGACCTCGGGCGTGAGCCCCTGCGAGACGGTCTCCCTGTGCTTGGTGCGCAGGGCCGACAGTTTGGCCAGCAGCCGGGCGATCTCCCACTCCTGCGCGGGCAGCATCACCGCGTTGCGCACGTCGTCGAGCAGCCCTTCTGCGTTGACCCTGGACCCGGTGACGGCGGCGATGGCGCGCTGGGCGCGGGCCAGGATGCGGGCGGAGGCCTCGTCGAGGTCGTCGGGGAGCACGTAGCGGCCCTCGTACCAGCGCAGTTGCTCGTAGATCTCCCGCTCGTAGTCGCCGTCGTCCTCGTCCTCCTCCGTCAGGTCGTTGCGGATGGACAGCGCGATCATCAGCGGGATGCCGATCAGCACGAGCAGCAGCAGGCCCACCCCGCGGCCCAGGAAGCCCACTCCCATGAGCAGGCCGAAGAAGGCCACGCCGCCGAGCGAGGCGATCCTGCGGACACGCAGGCCGGAGGCCGATCGCCGCGGCTCGGGGACCCAGCCGTGGCGCATCTTGATCAGTACGCGCCGGCTCTCCCTGAGCAATTGGGCGTCCTCCGGCGGTACTCCGGGGTCTACCACCACATCCGCCACGAATCCGGATCCTAAGGTAATTCAGCCGTTGAGGTGTCGAAATGCTTCGTGCGCGGAGCTGACGCTGTCGCGCAGCGCCTGCTCAAGCCGGCCGGCCTCGTCGGTCAGGCGGTCCAGCTCCGGCACGGCGAAGCCGTCCGCCCCCGTCTCCGCGACCAGTTCCTCGTACTGGTGCAGTTTGGAGCTGAGACGTTCGATCTGGTGCCTGGCCCGGTACGCGCGCTCGGCGTCGGCCACGTGGCCCGCGTACCGCTCCAGTGCCTCCACGCGGGCCAGCACCGCCCGCTCGCTGCTGTCCAGCGCATGGGCGAAGGGCTCGGCCACGGCGGCCACCTCGGGGGTGATGCCCTCCGAGACGACCTCCTGGTGCTCAGCGCGCAGCTCCGACAGCTTGGCCAGCAGCCGGGCGATCTCCCACTCCTGCGCGGGCAGCATCACGCCGTTGCGTACGTCGTCGAGCAGGCCCTCGGCGTTCACGTGGGAGTCCATGACCTGGTCGACGGCGGCCTGGGCGCGGGACATGAGCGCCCTGGCAGGGTCGTCGAGCCGTTCGCGCAGGACGTAGTGGCCCTCGTGCCGGCGGGCGGCCTCGTAGACCTCGCGCTCGCGCTCCCGCCGCCGCTCCGCCTCGGCGTCGGTCCTGGGCCGCAGCAGCACGCTGACGAACAGCAGCGCCGCCCCCGTCATGATCACGGCGAACGGGGTGTAGCGCTCGGCCACGAAGAGCATGAGCCCGTACACGGTCGCGCCGAGGGCCGTCACGACGGCCGCCAGGGTGATCGCGAGCCGGAACGCCCGGCTGGTCATGGGTCCCGTCATGGGCAGGTGGCGCTTGTGCGCGGGCTCCCAGCCGGCGTGGACCCGCAGCAGGATCTTGCGATTGTCGCGGAGAAGGGCCGCGACGTCGCCGGGCACCGCCGGATCGACGATCACCTTCGCAGGACGCCCGGCCACGTTACTGATCCTATGTGCCCTTCTGTCCGGGTGTCAGCTTTCCAGGTAGCGGAACGCCTCGTGCGCGGAGTCCACGCTGCGTCGCAACGTGCGTTCCAGGACGTCGGCGTCCTCGGCCAGCCGTTCGATCTCCGGCACGGCGAGCTTGTCCGCGCCGGACTCGGCCAGCAGTTCCTCGTAACGGGGCAGCCGGGCGCGCAACTCCTCGATCTGGCCGCGCGCGTGGTAGGCGCGCTCGGCCTCCGCGACGTGCCCGGCGTAGCGCTCCAGCGCCTCGACCCGGGCGACCACGGCGGCCTCGCTGTTGACCAGGGCGCGTTCGAGCGGCTCGATCACCGCGGCCACCTCGGGGGCGATGCCCCTGGCCAGCAGCTCCCTGTGCTCCAGGCGCAGCGCCGACAGCTTGGCCAGCAGCCGGGCGATCTCCCACTCCTGGGCGGGCAGCATGACGGCGTTGCGGGCGTCGTCGAGCATGCCCTCGGCGTTGACGTGGGAGCGCAGGACCGACCCGATGGCGCGCTGCGCCCTGGTCAGGACCGTCCTGGCGTCGTGGTCGAAGTCCTCGGGCAGCAGGTAGCGGCCGTCGTACCAGCGGGCCTGCTCGTAGACGCCGCGCTCGTGCGGGCGGTCGTCCTCGGGGACCTCGCTCATGGAGGCGATCTTCACCAGGACGATGAAGACGTACGTGCCGAGCAGCACGAACCCGGCGGGCGCCACCGGC
The DNA here is from genome assembly GCF_040649755.1 of Nonomuraea sp. NPDC048882. Classification (NCBI taxonomy): domain Bacteria; kingdom Bacillati; phylum Actinomycetota; class Actinomycetes; order Streptosporangiales; family Streptosporangiaceae; genus Nonomuraea; species Nonomuraea sp. NPDC048882. The sequence continues at coordinate 611,240 of NZ_JBEZGB010000003.1, read as the reverse complement.
GAGGCGAGCAGGACGGCCATGAGGGCGATCACGACCGGGGTGGCGGCCAGCAGCAACGCGCTGGACGGACTGCGGCGGCGCTGCGGCGGCGCCGCGGCGGGCGGCACCCATCCGGCCCTGATCCTGGACAGTAAGGAGACGTTGGACCGCAACAGCCCGGCGATCTCCGGCGGCACACCCGGATCGACGACCACACCCACGTTCTGTCCTGGCACCCTGGCGCCCCCAACGCTCGTGATGTGCGCATATTACGTGCCATTTCGGCAGAGTGTCAGCCTCCGAAAGGACAGTCCGATGCAACCGGGACCGCCGGACGGGGCCTCGGGCACATGACGTCCGTCATGCGGGCCCGGCTGACGTACGGCACTACACCCGCCCCCACCTGCACCGTCAGGCTGGGCGCATGAGTGATGTGAAGGGGAACGCGCTGGAACTCAGGGCCGTGACCAAGACCTACGGGCCGGTCACCGCGCTCGGCGGCGTCGATCTGAAGGTCGGCCGGGGCGAGACGGTGGCGGTGCTGGGCCCGAACGGGGCCGGCAAGAGCACGCTGCTGTCCATCGCGCTCGGCCTGCGCGCCCCCGCCTCGGGCACCGCCAGGGTCCTCGGCCGCCCGCCGGACGAGGCGCTGCGGGCGGGCCTGGTCGGGGTGCTGCCGCAGGAGTCGGGGCTGCTGGACGACGTACGGGTGGGCGAGCTGGTGGCCGCCGTCGCCGGGATGTATCCGGACCGGCCGCCGCCGGAGCGGGCGCTGCGGGCGGCGGGCATCGAGGAGCTGGCTCGCCGCCTCGTCGGGCGGCTGTCGGGCGGGCAGCGGCAGCGGGTCAGGTTCGCGCTGTGCGTGGCCGGGGATCCGGAACTGCTGGTGCTGGACGAGCCGACCGTCGGGCTGGACGTCGAGGGCCGCCGGGCGCTGTGGCGCGAGATCAGGGCCAGGACCGGGCGGGGCGGCACGGCCGTCTTCGCCACCCACTATCTGACCGAGGCCGACGACTACGCCGACCGGGTCGTGCTGCTCGCCGGCGGGCGGGTCGTCGCGGACGGGTCGGTGGCCGAGGTGAAGTCCCTGGTCGGCGGGGACGAGGTGCGGTGCGTGCTGGACGGCGCCGACCCTGCCCGGCTGGCGCTCCTGCCCGGAGTGCGTCACGTGAGCGTGGAGGGGCGTGCGGTGCGGTTGCGGACCGTGGATCCGGACGCCACGCTGCGCGCGCTGTTTAGCGCGTACGAGGACGTCACGGGGGTGCGGGTCGAGGGTGTGGACCTGGAGAGCGCGTTCGTGAGCCTGACGGGAGGGCGGAGCTGATGGGATCGGCGGGATCGGGACCAGTGGGATCGAAATCGGTGCGGTCGAGGGGATCGGTGGGGGCGATGGGGTCGTATCTGCGGCTGGAGCTGGTGCGCGGGTTCCGCAACCCGGTGGGGCTGGTCATGCTGACGTTCTTCCCGCTGGGGCTCTACCTGCTGTGGACGAAGGTGCTCGACGTGGTGCCGCGCGACCAGACGGGCGACTTCGCCGCGTACTCGATGGTGTCGATGGCCACGTACGGCGCGATGGGCGGCGCGCTGTTCATCGGGGGCGCCATCGCGATGGAGCGGGGCAGGGGCTGGCTCGACCAGCTCGCGGTGACACCGCTGCCCGCGCACGGCTACGTGACGGCCAAGCTGCTCAGCGGCGCGGCCACGGTGCTGCCGAGCATCGTCGTGGTGCTCGGCGCGGGCGCGCTGCTGTCCGGCGTCCGGCTGCCGGCCGGCACCTGGCCCGTCCTGGTGGTGCTGATCTGGGTCGGTGTGCTGCCTTTCGCGGCGCTCGGCGTCGCCTTCGGCTACACGCTGAAGGGGCAGGTCGCGAACCTGGCCATGATGGTCGTCTACTTCGCCATGTCGGTGCTCGGCGGGCTGTGGCTGCCGGTCCAGGCCATGCCGGCCGGGATGCGGGCGCTGGCCGAGCTCAGCCCGGCCTACCAGGCGGGGTCGCTGGGTTGGCGGGCCCTGGACGGCCTGCCGCCGACCGGGACCTCGCTCGCCGTGCTGACCGCCTGGACACTGCTCTTCTGCGCGCTGGCCGGGTGGCGTTACCGTCGGGCGTTGTGACACCGGTGCGGGAGTTCGACTTCGCCAAAAGCCGGGCGGCGGCCAGAGCGGGCGCGTGCGCCTGGCTGCTGCTGATCGGCTGGCCGCTGTGGGTGCTCATGGAACGGGGGCCGGGGCCGCTTGCGGTGATCGCGGCGCTGGGCGGGGTGGCGCTGTTCGCGGCCTGCTGGGTGGCGATCATGTGGCGGATGCTGAGCGCCCGCGCCACGACCGCCAACCCGTGGGCCGTGGCCGGGCTGACGGGGTCCTGGCTGGCACTGCTGCCGCTGTTCGGGCAGCCGTGGGCGTACACGTCGTTCGTGTACGCGGTCAGCGCCTTCGCCGCCACCCTGCCCGCCGTGGCCTTCGCCGCCGCGACGGCCGCCGTCGCCGCCGTGGAGGTGACAGCGCTACTGGCGTCGGGGGCGCCGCTGTCCCGGGTCTGGTGGGTGCCGCTCGTCATCGCCGTGCAGGCCGCCGCCGTGCACAGCCTGCGGCACATGGGCCTGCTGGTGGCGCGGCTGGACGCGGCCAGGGCCGAGGTCGCGCGGCTGGCCGTGGAGAACGAGCGGCTGCGCTTCGCCAGGGACCTGCACGACACGCTGGGGCACACGCTCACCTCGATCACGATCAGGAGCCAGCTCGCCGCCCGCCTGGCGCCCGCCGACCCCGGGCGGGCCGCCGCCGAGATGACGGAGGTGGAGCGGGCCGCCCGGCGGGCGCTCGACGAGGTCCGGCGGACGATCACCGGGTACCGGGCGCCGTCGTTGTCGGAGGAACTGGAGGGGGCGACCCGTAATCTGGGGGTGGCCGGGATCGAGGTGACGGTGTCCCCCGCCGACGGGCCCATCCCGGCCGCCGCCGAAGCCCTGCTCGCCTGGTCCGTACGGGAGGCCGCCACGAACGTCCTGCGCCACAGCCGCGCCCGCCACTGCCACATCGCGTTGCGCCTGGACGAGACGTCGGCCGCCCTGGAGGTAACCGACGACGGCCACCCCGCCACGACCGCTGTGCCCGAGGACCACGGCCACCAGAGCACCGCCGCGGGTGAAGATCACGCCACCCCCGCACCGGCCAGGGGTGGTGAGCCGGTGGGGAGTGGGCTGGCCGGGCTGGCTGAGCGGGTCGGGGCCGCAGGCGGGCGGCTGGAGGCGGGGCCGCGACCCGAGGGCGGCTACCTGCTACGGGTGCGCGTCCCGCTGGAGGCGACGCGGGCGGGTGCGGCGTGATCCGGGTGCTGATCGCGGACGACCAGGACCTTGTCAGGGGCGGCCTGGCCGCGTTGCTCTCCCTGGAGGACGACATCGAGGTCGTGGCGGAGGTGGGACGGGGCGACGAGGTGGCCGCGGCGACACGGGAGCACGAGCCCGACGTGATCCTTCTCGACATCGAGATGCCCGGGATGTCCGGCCTGGAGGTCGCCGAGCAGTTGCGCGGTCACCGCGTGGTCATCGTCACCACGTTCGGCCGCCCCGGCTACCTCAGCAGGGCGCTCGACGCCGGCGTGGCCGGTTACGTGGTCAAGGACGCCCCGGCCGCCGAGCTGGCCGCCACCGTACGGCGGGTGCTGGCCGGCGAGCGGGTCATCGATCCCAAGCTGGCCGTGACCGCGCTCACCACCGGCCCCAGCCCGCTCACCCAGCGGGAGGCGGAGGTGCTGCGCGTGGCGGCGGGCGAGGCCACCGTGGCCGACATCGCCAGGCGGCTGTTCCTCACGGAGGGCACCGTGCGCAACTACCTGTCCGCCGCGATCGGCAAGACGGGCGCCCGCAACCGCGCCGAGGCGGTACGGGTGGCGGAGTCCCGCGGCTGGCTCTGATCCGGCGGAAGCGCGCTACGGGTCCCGTCTCCCCGGGGCGGCCAACGCCGTGACGTGACCACACGGCGCGAGCCGGCGCGGCCGGGCCCGGTCAGTCGCCTGGTAGCAGGGCGTTCTGGTGGATCTCCCACAGAGCAGTCTCCGGGATGCCGGCCTTGACCAGTTGCTCCCACGTCTCCATCCGCCCCGCCGGATCGGCGAGCAGGGCCTGGAGCAGCGGTCTGAGCCCGGCGCGGTCGGCGCCCTCCTCGTTCCACATGGCGCCCAATGCCTGGTGCATGGCCGGCGACCGGACGGCGACCGTGCGCACCAGCTCCTCCAGGATGCCGACCCGGTCGGCGTACGGCAGCGCCTGCCCCTCCCCCAGCGCCCGCAGCAGCAGGTCGAGCAGCCGGCGGTGGCGCGGCGCGTGGCCGGTGGCGACCGCGACGACGACGTCCCCCATGCCGGTCGGCTCGGTGCCGCCGCCGAGCACGACGTCCTCCTGCCCGTCCTCCATCACCCGGTGCGCCGACAGGGCGGCGACCAGCCCGGTCCAGCCCTCCTGCCCGAGTTGTCCCTTCCACAGGTGGGTGAGCGAGGACCAGCGCTCCATGTGGTCGGGCCCAGGCAGGATCGCGGAGACCCGTACGGGCGACTCGGAGGCGGCGACGATGAGCAGGGTGAGGTTCGCCGAGTACGCGGCCAGCCGCCGGGTCACCGTATGACGTACCGGGCGGAACCCGGTGAAGTGCCGCCTGGGCCGTTCGTGCAGGGAGCGGCGCAGCAGCCCGGCCAGCAGGTCCGCGCAGCGGGCCCGCACCTCCGAGGGCACCTGGTCCAGCAGCTCCAGGATGAAGCCGACCGTCGGCCCCCGTTCGGCCAGGCACGAGTGGGAGGTGACGGCGTACAGCAGGTCGTCGTCCACGGCCTGGGCCAGGACCAGGGGCTCGTCCCCGGCGAGGCGGCTGCGCCGGTCGAGGTCGCGCAGCGCGTACATGGTCAGCCAGGCCACCAGGAACTCGCCGAACGTGGAGTGCAGGAACGCGTGCCCCTTCCTGCGCACGAAGAAGAAGCGCTCGGTGGCCTTGCGGGCCCAGTCGACGCGCTCCTCCTCGTCGCCCGGCTCCTCCTCGCCGCCGTGGCACAGGGCGGGCAGGTCGCTCTGGAGCGCCTCGTCGGTGATGACCTGGCTGCCCCTGGCCAGCATGGACAGGGCGGCGGCGCCGAGCAGCACCAGTTCCTGGTCGATCTCGACCCGGTGGGCGCCGCCGGTCTCGCGTTCGGTGTAGTCGCGCAGCAGGACCTCGTACAGGCGGGCCCGCTGGAGCGGGCCGTGCTCGCGCTGGAGCGCGTTGCCGCCGGCGTCGTAGAGGGCGAGCAGCAGCAGGAGCAGCGGGTGGCGGGCCATCTCGCCGTGCGCGAGCGCGGCCTCCGCGGGCAGCGGTTTCAGGTCGCGCCTGGCGAGCAGGGCGCGGTTGGCCTGGTCCCAGATGTCGAGCCACTGGCGTACCTGGTCGTCGCCGAACGGCTGCAGTTGCAGCGCGAGCAGCCCGGCGGGGAAGCGGACCCGGTCGGCCACCACTGTGCGGCCGGTCACGATCACCGCGACGGGCCTGCCCTGCGCCGCCTCCCTGGCCTGGAACTCGCGCAGGCGCTCCAGGTAGTCGTAGCGGCTGAGCTCGCCCTGCACCAGCTCGTCGAACCCGTCCAGCAGGATCACCGGCATCGCGCCGTCGCCCGCCTCGACCAGGTCGGCGTAGGAGACCTCCTCCCCCAGCACCTCGGCGACGGCCTGCTCGACCTGCTCGACCACACCGGCGCGGGCCCGTACGGCGCGCAGCTCCACCCTGATCGGCAGGAACTCCGACCTGGCCAGCCGCGCGCCCAGCACCTCGGCCAGCTTGGTCTTGCCCGAGCCCGGCTCCCCGAGCACGAGCAGCGGCGCCTGGGTGGCCCGCAACGAGGTGAGGTGGCCGGCCAGGAACGCCTCGGTGTCGGCGAGCAGTTGCTGGTCGTCCCACCAGCTCCGCAGGGCGGGCAGGGAGTCGCGGGTCAGCTCGGCCACCCGGCAGCGCGGGCTCAGGTAGCCCTCGCCCAGCAGCGGCAGCGAGACGTCCTCCGGATGTTTGCCGGCCAGCAGCAGCGGCCGGTCGAGCGCGTTGGCGGCCATCCGCATCCGGTGGATCATGGGACGGTCGCCCACCCGGGGCGGCGCCAGCTCGGCCAGCAGCCAGGCCACCCTCGACAGCGCCGTGGCCGGCGGCGGCGTCTCGGTGACCAGGCTGCGCACCCCGAACTCGTGGCTGTCGAGCGCCAGCGACCGGTAGTCCTCGTCGTAGATGCGCAGCGCGTGCGCGGGCGGCCCCTCGTCGAGCAGGCGGGGCAGCAGGAGCCGGTCGTCGGTGGACAACTCATCCCAGACGGCGAGCCCGCGTACGTAACCGGCTAAAGCATCCGACATGCGCAGGTAGGCACGTTCCACGGCTTGCCGGGTCTCGGCATAGGGCACGTGCGGCTCGGGCGTGGGCAGCCGCGTCAGCAGCAGCGCCGCGACCAGCCCGGCGAAGCGCTCGGCCGTCGGCACGCCGTGGGAGATCTGCTCGCCGCGGTCGAGCTGGTCGAGGGTGAAGGGCAGCTGGGCCTCGCCGAGCGCCTCGAACCAGGCCGCCACCACGACCGCGGCGTGCGCCGCGGCCAGCCGCTGGGTGCGGGTGAAACGGTCGACGCCGGTCTTGAGCTCCGGCATGCGGCGTACGACGTCCTCGCCGTAGGCGATGATGCCGTCGCGCAGGTCGCGCAGGCTCATCGTCAGCCGCGGGCCGCCGGCCAACGCCCAGCCGGTGCGTTCGGCGGCCGAGGCCAGCCCGATCACCTTGACGAGCCTGCCGTCCTTGCACCCGAGGATCCGCAGGGCGTCGGCGTAGCTCGGGGTCTCGATCATGCCTTCTCCCGGGGAGGGGGATGTCCCATCATGCGCTGAACGCCCCGATCAGCGCAGGATCTTGAACCAGGACGATCCGAACGTTACCTGCCTGTCATACTCCTTCAGTACCCGCCAGTATCCGGGCGATCTCCGGCAGCGCCGCCGGATCCTCGATGGTGGAGGGCGTGGTGTACGGGTTGCCGTCGGCGATGTCCCGCATCGTGGCGCGCAGGATCTTGCCCGAGCGCGTCTTCGGCAGCCTGCTCACCACGACGGCGCGGCGGAAGGCGGCGACGGGGCCGATGCGCTCGCGTACGAGGGCGGCCAGCTCTCGTTCCATCTCCTCCTGGCCGCGCTCCGCCCCGGCCTTCAGCACCACGAACCCCATCGGGAGCTGGCCCTTCACCTCGTCGGCCACCCCGATCACGGCGCATTCTGCCACGTCGGGGTGGGCCGCGATGACCTCCTCCATCGAGCCGGTGGACAGCCGGTGTCCTGCCACGTTGATCACGTCGTCGATGCGGCCCATGACGTACAGGTAGCCGTCGTCGTCCAGGTGGCCGCCGTCGCCGGTCAGGTAGTGGCCCGGATAGCGGTCGAGGTAGGAGCGGGCGAAGCGGTCGTCGTCGCGATAGAGGGTCGGCAGGGCGCCGGGCGGGAGCGGCAGCTTGACGGTGACGGCGCCCTCCGTGCCGGGCGGGCAGTCGCGGCCGTCGTTGTCGAGGATGTGCACGTCCCAGCCGGGTACGGCCTTGGTCGGGGAGCCCGGCTTGATCGGCAGCCGTTCGACGCCGACGCAGTTCGCGGCGATGGGCCAGCCGGTCTCGGTCTGCCACCAGTGGTCGATGACGGGGACGCCGAGCAGGTCGGAGGCCCAGTGGTAGGTGTCGGGGTCGAGCCGTTCTCCGGCCAGGAAGAGGTACCGCAGCCCCGACAGGTCCCACTTTTTCGCGAAATTGCCGGATGGGTCCTCTTTTTTGATGGCGCGGAAGGCGGTCGGGGCGGTGAAGAGCGTGCGCACGCCGTACGTGGACACCACCCGCCAGAAGGCGCCCGGGTCGGGGGTGCCGACGGGCTTGCCCTCGTACAGGACGGTCGTGCAGCCCGCCAGCAGCGGCCCGTAGACGATGTAGGAGTGGCCGACCACCCAGCCGACGTCGGAGGCGGCCCAGAAGACCTCGCCGGGGGCGGCGCCGTACACGTGGGACATGCTCCAGTGCAGCGCCACCGCGTGGCCGCCGTTGTCGCGCACGACGCCCTTCGGCGTGCCGGTGGTGCCCGAGGTGTAGAGGATGTACAGCGGGTCGGTCGCGGCCACGCTCACGCACCCGGCCGGCTCGGCCGCGCCCACGGCCCGCACCCAGTCCAGGTCGCGGCCCGGCGTCAGCTCCGCCGGGCTCTCGGGCCGCTGCAGGATCACGCAGTGTCCCGGCCGGTGCTCGGCCTGCTCAAGCGCGGCGTCCAGCAGCGGTTTGTACGCCACCACACGGCTGGGCTCGATCCCGCAGGAGGCCGACAGCACCACCTTGGGCCTGGCGTGGTCGATCCGCACGGCCAGCTCACGGGCCGCGAACCCGCCGAACACCACCGAGTGCACCGCCCCGAGCCGGGCGCAGGCCAGCATCGCGACCACCGCCTCCGGCACCATGGGCATGTAGATCACCACGGTGTCGCCGGCCTCCACGCCGAGGTCGCGCAGCATGCCCGCGGCCTTGCTCACCTCGTCCAGCAGCTCCGTGTAGGTGTAGGTGCGCGTGGTGCCGGTGACGGGGCTGTCGTAGATCAGCGCCGCCTGTGCGCCGCGGCCCGCCGCGACGTGCCGGTCGACGGCGTTGTGGCAGGTGTTGAGCCGGCCGTCGGGGAACCAGCGGCCGCCGGCGTGGACGGTGGCGGGCGCGAGATCCCACTGGATCCCGAGCGCGGCCTCCCCCCAGAACTCCTCGGGCCGCTCGATGCTCCGCCGGTATGCCTCGTCATAAGCGCTCACTTGTCGATCAGAACAGCCGTCAGCCCATGGCGCAAGATAGGAGGGATGAGCGATGACGTGATCCTTACCGTGGTGATGGGGTCGAGGGCGTACGGGCTGGAGACCGACGCCTCCGACACCGACCGGCGCGGCGTGTTCGTGACACCGACCTCGGCGTTCTGGCGGCTGGACAAACCGCCCACGCATCGGGACGGGCCGCTGCCCGAGCAGTTCTCCTGGGAGGTCGAGCGCTTCTGCGGCCTGGCCCTCGACGCCAACCCGACGGTGCTCGAATGCCTGTGGTCGCCGCTGGTGGAGGTGGTCACGCCCGCCGGGCGGCGGCTGCGCGACCTGCGGGGGGCGTTCCTGTCGCAGCGCGCGCACCGCTCCTTCGCCGGGTACGCCGACGCGCAGTTCCGCCGCCTCGACCCCGAGCGGCCGAACGGGAAGCAGGCCATGCACATGGTGCGGCTGCTGCTCAGCGGCCTGCACCTCGTGCGGCACGGGGAGCCGCTGGTCCGCGTGGACGCCCACCGGGAGCGGCTGCTGGCGATCAGGAACGGGCGGATGCCCTGGCCGGAGGTGGACGGCTGGCGGGCCGCGCTCACGGCGGAACTGGCCGCGGCGCCGAGCGTCCTGCCCGAACAGCCGGACCGCGAGCGGGTGGAGGAGTTCCTGGTGGGGGTACGCCAGGAGAACCTGCCGCCGTGCGGCCGGCCCGCGAGATGAGCCTCGCGAGCCGGCGCGATAACGCGTACCTCAGGCGTTCGCGGGGTCGGCCGACAGGACCAGGCGGACCGCGAAGTTGCGGTAGCCGGCGCGTTCGAAGGCCTTGGCCATCGGCACGTTGCCGGCGTCCGTGTCGGCCACGATGCGCCGGACCCCGCGCAGGGCGTGGCTGCGGGTGATCTCGGCGAGGAGGTCGTCCACGTACCCCTGGCCGCGCCGTTCCGGCACCACCCCGAGGTAGCCGACCACGGGCCCGGCGGCGTTGGCCGACGGCAGGGCGACCCCGACGAGCTCGCCGTCCAGGTCGTAGGCCAGCCGCCACCAGTCCCGATCCCCGGGCATGGACCGGTTGTCGCGCACGTCCTCGCGCGCCTGCTCCATCGGGTCCATGACGGCCAGCGCCTGGCGGGTGTGCGCGTCGAGGGTGCCCTGCGCCACCCTGGCGAAGGCGGCCGCGAACACCTCGTCGTCGTCATCGCCGCGGAAGACTAGCCGCGCCGACGGCTCGGGGACGGGCCCGTCCGCCCACTCGTACCGCAGGCGTTCCAGCTCGTCGGTCAGTCCTGCGCGCCCGGCGGCCTCCCATCGCCAGGCCAGGGCGGCGCCTGTCCTGGGCGCCTCGCGCCAGCCGTTGGTGACGAACACGTGGTACGCGGGCGCCGTGCCGAACGCGGCGTGGGCCCGGCGCAGCAGCTCGGCGATCAGGCCGACGCGGTCGGGGACCGAGGGGGCGGCGTACAGGCAGTCGAGCGCGAGCGGCCGGTCCTCCCCGGGGAAGCCCCACCACACGGCGCGGGCCAGGATCTCGCCGCCGGGCTCGTCCTCGGCCAGCCAGATGCGATCGAAACGGTAGGCGCCGCTCTCCAGGAACGACAGCAGCCGGTCGGGATGGGACCAGCTGATGGACTCGTCGACGACGCAACCGAGCAGGCGGTCTAGGTCGTCCTTGACCGCAGTGCGGAAATGCATGATTCCTCCGAGAATCGGAAACGGGCGCCGCGGGCGCCCAGATAGATGCGAAACACTCAGCGCCTCCTTTCTTCCGACTTTTCGGCGTGCGCTGGCACTCTACCGAAATATCGCGACAGGATGGCCTAGTGACCTCCTACGACGACGACACGCTGCCCCTGCAGCCCCCGATCCGGCTGCCCGGCGAGGCCACGCTCGCGGCCGCCGTACGCGCCGCGCCGCTGGCGGACGAGCTGAAGCCGGAAGGCGACGACGCGGAGGTGCTGGCCGCGTGGTCCGGGCACTGCCGCGAGCGGCTGGCCGAGGACGAGGGGCTCCTGCTTGAGCTGATCAGGATGTTCCTGTCCAGGGAGCCGCTCAAGGGCGAGGCCCCCGTGACGCTGACGGGCCTCGGGCTGGTCCGGCAGGAGGAGCCGTACACGCTGAGCTGGCTCGGGCTGTGGGTGGCGCGGCAGATCATCGCCGAGACCACCGGGCAGGACATCCCGGTCATGGGCTCGCTCGCGGACGCCGACGCGACGGCGCTGCTGCACGGACTGCGGGCCTATCCGGAGTCCGAGCGAGCCGAGGAGCTGACCGGCTGGCTGAAGGAGCGGGACCCCGCGCAGGCCGCGGCCGAGATCGGCTCGGTGCTGGGCGCGGTGAGCCCGCTGAGCCGGGCGGTCGGCGTCGAGGTGCTGTCGGCGAACCTCGGCGACGAGGGACGGCGGGCCCTGGCCAGGCGGCTGGAGGAGCCGAAGCTGGGCGCGGTGATCGCCGCCAGGACCGGGCGGGACGAGCGGCAGCCGACGCCGGAGGAGATCGCCTGGGTGCTGGTGGACATGGCGGCGGCGCTGCTGGAGTTCGGGGGCGAGACCGGTGAGGTGATCGAGTCGATCGCGCTGGGGATGGACGCCGAGGAGCAGGCGGGGACGATCGCGATCCTCGCGTTCGGGGACCATCCGTGGACCGGGCAGGTGCTGCGCGTCTTCATCGAGCACCACCCGGACGAGCGCGTCTCGGCCGCCGCCCGCAAGGCCCTGCGCCGCCTGCGCGGCCTGGCCGACGTACGCGGCTGAGGTCCTTGAGGCCCTGCGGCACCTGCACGGCCGGTCGGCATACGGCGGCTGAGGTGTGGCGCATGTGAGCGGAGGTGCGCGTGGGGCGGCGGGGCGCCGGTAGAGTCGGATCGGTGAACGAGCATGCGATCTCTCCTCAGACCGGCATCCTGGGTGACGCGTTCGCCTGCGACTGCGGTGTGCTCCTGGGCGGCCGCATGGTCGCCGAGCTGCACGCCGCCGACAACGGGCTCTGCTCGGCCTGCCTCGGCACGACCAGGGAGGAGCCGGCGGCCGGCCTGACGCGCCCGTGCACGTCGTGCGCCGGCAGCGGCCGGCGCAAGGAGCAGGTGCACTGGCAGCTCGCGTACGCCGAGGCCGAGCATCTGATCACGATGACCGTCGTGCGCGGCGTGGTCGCCGGGTTCGACGGCCCGTTCCGCCTGTCGGAGATCGCCGACACGGTCAGGAGCGGGCTGGGGCTGCCCACCGGGCGGCTGCCGGTCGGGCCTCGGGTGCGTGACCTGCTGCTGCAACTGCAGGCGGCGGGCGAGATCACCATGTTGTCGGCGCCCGACGAGATGGTCGGCACCGACATGGTGCTCTACCGCGACCCGCAGTGGCAGCGCGCCCGCACCCTCGGCCTCTGACCGCCCGCGAGCCCTCTCAGTCGCGGGCGGGGAGCCGGCAGACGATCTCGCCGTGCAGGAGGGACAGCCAGCCGTCCTCCGCCCGGACCCACTCCAGCCACCCCTCCGACATGCGCCGCAGGTCGGCCTGCGTGGCGGCGCCGGTGGCCAGGGCCTGTTCGGCCATCGCCGAGCTCAGGATCCGTTCCGCCCACATCCCGCCCCACCACGCCCGGTCCTCGGGGGTGGCGAAACACCAGGTGGAGGAGGTGGCGGTGACGTCCTCGAAGCCCGCCTGCCGGGCCCATGACAGCAGCCGCCGCCCGGCGTCAGGCTCTCCGCCGTTGCCGCGGGCGATGCGCTGGTAGAGCTCCATCCACTCGTCCAGCGCCGGCACCCGCGGCCACCAGGTGAACGCCGTGTAGTCGCTGTCGCGGGCCGCCACGTAGCCGCCCGGCTTGGTCACCCGCCCCATCTCCCGCAACGCCAGCACCGGATCGCCGACGTGCTGGAGCACCTGGTGCGCGTGCACGACGCAGAAGGTGTCGTCGGGGAAGCCGAGCGCGTGCACGTCGGCGACGGCGAAGTCGACGTTCGTCAGCCCTCTGGCGGCCACCTCGGCCCTGGCCAGGCCGAGCGTCTCCTCGCTCACCTCGGACGCCGTCACGCGCCCGACCAGGCCCGCCAGCTCGGCGGTGATCGTGCCGGGGCCGCTGCCGATGTCGAGCAGCTTCATGTGCGGCTTGAGGTGGGGCAGCAGGTACGCGGCCGAGTTGGCGGCGGTGCGCCAGCGGTGCGAGCGCAGCACGGACTCGTGGTGGCCATGGGTGTAGACGGCGTTCATCGGCGAACTCCCTCCGTCGTGCGATTACCGCCACCCTAACCACATCTCATCATTCAAGAAACTTTGTCTTAGAATTCGAGATACGCGCGGGCGATCGTACACTTGGGCTGACACATGGCGACATATCAGGAGAGGCGGGGATCGTGGGAGAGGTTCGGCCGATCGTGCGCGTGGGCGATCCGGTGCTGCACCACCCGTGCGAGCCGGTGACCGGCTTCGACGGCGAGCTGGCGGCGCTGGTGGAAGACATGTTCGCGAGCATGTACGCGGCGGAGGGCGTGGGCCTGGCCGCCAACCAGATCGGCGTGCCGCTGCGCGTCTTCGTCTACGACTGCCAGGACGCCGACGGGCAGCCGCACAAGGGCGTCGTCGTCAACCCGGTGCTGGAGCTGCCCGGCCTCGGCGAGCGCCGGCTCGACACCGGCGACGAGGGCTGCCTGTCGGTCCCCGGCCAATACGCGCCCCTCCCCCGCGCCGATCGCGCCACCGTGCGCGGCTTCGACGCCGGCGGCGAGCCCGTCGTGGTCGAGGGCACCGGGCTGCTGGCGCGCTGCCTGCAGCACGAGACCGATCACCTCGACGGCCATCTCTACATCGACCGGCTCCCGGCCAAGCGGCGCAAGCAGGTGCTGGCGGCGTACGAGGAATCCACTAAAGCGGACAAAGCATCGCTATAGTGGAGGAATGACAGGTGAAGGGGTCCTGGCCAGCGGGCTGTCCATGGCCGAGCTGGGGCAGCGGATCCGGGGCGAGCGGCGCGCGCGCGGGCTGTCCATCGAGCGGCTGGCCGAGCTGAGCGGCATCAGCAGGAGCATGGTCTCCGAGGTCGAACGGGGCGCGAAGACGCCCAGCGTGCTGGTGCTCGACCGGCTGGCCACGGCACTGGGCACGTCGATCTCCCGGCTGCTCGACGAGCCCGCCCGCGAGACGATCCGGGTGCTGCGCCACGACGAGCAGCGCGTCCTGCGCGACCCGTCGGGCTGGGAGCGGCGGGTGCTGTCGCCCGTGCTGGGCGAGGTCGAGTTCGAGTTCATGCGGACGACGATCGGGCCGGGGGTGGACGCGGGCGAGTTCGTGCCGCACGCACCCGGCTCGCGCGAGTACCTGGCCGTCGAACGCGGCACCCTGCGGCTGACGATCGACGGCCGGCCGTACGAGCTGGGGTCCGGCGACTCGGCCTACTACCCGGGCGACCGCCGCCACGCCTTTGCCAACGACGGCCCTGCCGACTGCGTCTTCTACCTGGCCATGGAGCTGGGCCCGCGGGCGCAGGCGGGAGCGGCCGGGCACCACACGGCACGGAAGGACACACCCCATGGATGAGCTGCGCCTGGCGGGGGCCAAGGCCATCGACAAGCTGCGCCCGGCGGATCCGCAGGCCGTGAACGAGCTACGCCTGGCGGGAGTCAAGGCGGCCGGGATCTGGGCCGAGCACCTCGGCGGCGTCGCCGACCGGCCGGTCTGGCGGCCGGTGCCGGACGGCGAGCTGGCCTGGCTCACCGGTCAGGAGCTCCCGGAGACCGGGCGGGCGCTGGACGACCTGCTGGAGGACACGCGGGCCCACGTGCTGCCGTACCCGATGGGCAACGGGCATCCGCGCTTCTTCGGCTGGGTGAACTCGCCGCCGAACCCGGCCGGTGTCCTCGTCGAGCCGCTGGCCTCGGCGCTGAACCCGAGCTGCGCCGGCGGCGACCACGCCGGGCCGCACCTGGAGCGCACGGTGGTGCGCTGGCTGGCCGGGCTCGTCGGCTTCCCGCACCTGCCCGGCGGCGGGCTGCTGACCAGCGGCGCCTCCATGGCCACGGTGATCTGCCTGGCCAGCGCCCGGCAGCGGGCGGCGCAGGCCGACGGCTGGGACGTGCGCGAGGAGGGGCTGTCCGGGCGGGCGCCCCTGGTCATGTACGTCACCGAGGAGGGGCACAGCTGCCTGCACAAGGCCGCCCAGCTGCTCGGTCTCGGGGCCAGGCACGTGCGCACGGTGCCGGTGGACGCGGCGTACCGGATGGACGTGGGCGCGCTGCGTACCATGATCGCCGAGGACCTGGCGGCGGGGCTGCGGCCGTTCTGCGTGGCGGGCAGCGCCGGGACCGTCAACTCCGGCGCGGTGGACCCCCTCGACGAGATCGCGGACGTGGCCGCCGAGCACGGCCTGTGGTTCCACGTGGACGGCGCCTACGGCGCGCTCGGCGTCCTGGCCGGCGGCGCCGCGCCGCACTACGCGGGGATGGAGCGGGCCGACTCCCTGGCCCTCGACCCGCACAAGTGGCTCGGGGTGCCGGTGGGCTGCGGCTGCGCGCTGCTGCGCGATCCGGGCGCGGCGCGGGCCGCGTTCAGCCTGGTGCCGTCGTACCTGGTGGACGAGAACGCCGGCGAGCTCGGCTGGTTCGCCGAGTACGGCCCCGAGCAGACCCGCCCCTTCCGCGCGCTGAAGACCTGGGCCACCCTGTCCCACCTGGGCCGGGCCGGGGTCAAGGACCTGGTGGAGCACACCGCCACGCTGGCCCGCGAGCTGGGCGCCATGGTGGAGCGGGCGCCCGACTTCGAACTGCTCGCGCCCGTCACCACTTCGATCACGGCTTTCCGCCACACCCCTCGCGAGAGCGGGCTGGACGCGCTCAACCGGGCCGTCCCCGGCGCGGTGCAGGCACGCGGCAACGCCTTCCTCACCGGCACCCGGCTCGGCGGGCGGGACGCGCTGCGCGCCTGCTTCCTGCATCCGGGGACGACGCGGGCGGACCTGGAGGTGCTGCTCGACGAGATCCGTGTGGCGGCCAAGTCCCTTTAGGGCCGCCGGGAAGCCCTCTGCACATCACCTGGAATTCGCAGAGAAGCGACAAAGTGTCGTGACTCGCCCGGTCGCCCGGGTAGAGGGCCGTCCTCTACCCGTTCACCCGGAGGATCCCATGGCGAAGACCGTGGCAGATGTGATGACCTCGCACCCGGCGACGGTCGAGGCGGACCAGCCGGTGTCCGTCGCGGCCTCGCTCATGCGCGACCACGACACCGGGGCGCTCATCGTCAATGACAAGGGCCGCATGAAGGGCATCGTCACCGACCGCGACATCACCGTGCGCGTGGTCGCCGACGAACGCGGCCCGGACACGCCGGTACGCGAGGCGTGCACCGCCTCCGTGGAGGCCATCGGGCCAGAGACCAGCATCGAGCAGGCCGTCCGGCTCATGCGCACGCACGCCGTACGCCGGCTGCCGGTGGTCGAGGACGGGCGCGCGGTCGGAGTGGTGAGCCTGGGCGACCTGGCGGTCGAGCGCGACCCCAGCTCCGCCCTGGCCGACATCTCCGCCGCCGAGGCCACCCACTGACGGCAACCGCTGGGGGCAACCGCTGGGGGCAAGCGCTGGGGGCAAGCGCTGGGGGCAAGCGCTGACGGCGGCCCCTAAGTGCGGCCCCCAGAGGGCGGCCACTGCGTGCGCCCCGGAAAGTGTCGGTCCTGGGCTATAACGTGGCAGCATGATCACAGTCGACGACGTACGCCAGTTCGCGCGCACGCTCCCCCGCTCGTCGGAGCACCTGATCAGAGACCGCGTGAAGTTCCGCGTGGGCCAGATCGTCTACGTGGCGTTCTCACGTGACGAGACCCAGATGGGGTTCGGCTTCCCCAAGGAGGAGCGCGCGGCGCTGGTGGCGGCCGAGCCGGACAAGTTCCTCATGCCCAGGGAGTCCGACCTGCGCTTCCACTGGGTGGAGGCGCGCACGGCGGCCCTCGACGTCGCGGAGATGCGCGAGCTGGTGCTGGAGGCGTGGCGCATGTGCGTCCCGCAGAAGGTCCGCCGCGAACAGGAACTCACCGCCCGCCTGCGGCCGTAGCACCGGCCGGCCGGCGACGGCACCGGCCCGCGCACGACCGCATGAGCCGACGCGCGACCACGCGGACGAAGGTCGCGGACCGACGCGCGAAGGCGCAGGCGGAGGCCGCCGGTCAGCGGGTGACGTCGCGGTAGAGGTCGCGGGTGAGCGTGGTGATGCGCTTGACCGAGGAGCTCCACGTGCCGCCCGCCGGATGGGCGGTCAGCACCGCCATGATGTAGCGCTCGCCCTTCCCGGCCAGCCCGGTCGAGTGCAGCACCGGCCGCCCGTAGTCGGGCACGCCCGAGCCGGTGGCGCGCTGGGCGATCCACGAGATGGGCGCCCCCACGGCCCTGGCACCGCCGCCGCCACCGCACCTGACCGGCGGCGTCGTGCCGAACCCCGACCAGCCCTGCTTGACCGCCCATGGCCGGGGCAGCGCGTCGGGGATGCCGAAGGTCTGGTCGAAGCCGTCGGTGCCGCACGGGATCGAGTGCCGCAGGTGGCTGAGGATCGTGTCCCTGACCCGGGCGTCGGCCCGGTCGAGCAGGTAGCGGTAGGTGCGCACGATGTCGTACGCGCTCAGCGAGGTGTAACCCCAGAAGCCCGGCTTGGACGCCGGCGGCGGCGTGGTGTCGGACAGCCCGAGCCGGCGCGCCTGCCTGACGATGATCTGCCCCTTGCCCAGCCGGTCCCAGAACGTGGACGCGGCGTCGTCGTCGCTGGAGCGCAGCATGATCCGCAGCAGCCTGGCATCGGCGGCGGGCACGCTCTTGCGCCGCTCCAGGTAGTCGATCGCGATGAGGATCTTCACCACCGAGGCCGAGCGGTATTTCCGGTGCGCGTTGCGCGTGGCGACGATCTTGCCGGCCTGCCGGTCGAACACCACCCACGCCGCGGTCGTCCCCGCGGGCACCTGAGGCGGCCGGGCCTGGGCGGCGGCGTGAGCCGCTGGAGCGGAGGCCGCGAGCGTGGCGGCGGTGACGGCCGCGAGGGGCACGGCGGCAAGAGGCTTGATTCGCACCCGCCCATAAATACCAGATCGTGACACGACACTCTTGACCAGGAAACGAAAGCGGGTATAAACACAGAGGAAACCAACCCGAAACGGCGGTGAATCAACATCATGTACGCCGAGGAGCGGCAGCAGGAGATCCTGCGGAGAGCGCGGCTAGCGGGCCGTGTCGACGTGGTGACGCTGGCCGCCGAGCTCGACGTGACCACAGAGACGATCCGCCGCGACCTGACGTCGCTGGAGCGGGCGGGCGTGCTGCGGCGCGTCCACGGGGGCGCCATCCCCGTGGAGCGGCTGGGGTTCGAGCCCGCACTGGCCGCCCGTGACGAGGTCATGACGGCCGAGAAGGAACGCATCGCCAAGGCGGCGCTGGCCGAGCTGCCCGAGGACGGCTCGGTGATCATCGACGCCGGCACCACCACGGGCCGCCTGGTGCAGGTGCTGCCCCTCGACCGGGAGCTGACCGTGGTGGTCAACTCCCCGCCACTGGCCACCGCCCTGGCCGCGCGATCCAACCTGAACGTGATCATGCTGGGCGGCCGGTTGCGCGGCAAGACGCTGGCCACGGTGGACGACTGGGCGCTGCGCCCGCTCGACCGGCTCAACGTGGACGTGGCGTTCATGGCGACCAACGGCTGCTCGCTCGCCCGTGGCCTGACCACGCCCGACCCGGCGGAGGCGGCCATCAAGCGGGCCATGGTCAACGCCGCGCAGCGCAGCGTGCTGCTGGCCGACCACACCAAGTTCGGCAACACCTACCTGGCCACTTTCGCGGAGCTGAGCGAGATCGACGTGCTGATCACCGACACCGGCCTCGACGTGGCGCTGGCCGCCGACATGGCGGCCGCCGGCCCGGAGGTGATCAGGGCGTGATCCTCACCCTGACCCTCAACCCGAGCCTCGACCGGACCATCGAGATCGCCTCGCTCGACCGGGGCGCGGTCATCCGCGCCGCCACCGCCCGCCTCGACCCCGGGGGCAAGGGCGTCAACGTCTCGCGCGCCCTGCTGGCCAACTCGGTGGCGAGCCGCGCGGTGGTCCCGTACGGCGGCGACGAGGGCAGGCAGCTCATCCGCCTGCTGGCCGCGGAAGGGCTCGACATGGTCACCGTCCCGGTGGCCGGCCCGACCCGGTCGAACGTCACGCTGGCCGAGCCCGACGGCACCACCACCAAGATCAACGAGCCGGGCACCGCCCTGTCGCAGGAGGAGCTCGACACGATCGCCGACACCGTCCTGAGCGCCGCCCACGAGGCGGACTGGGTGGTGGCCTCCGGCAGTCTGCCGCCCGAGGTGCCCTCCGACGTCTACGCCCGGCTGTGCCGCAGGTTCGCCGGGGCCGGCATCCTCATGGCCGTCGACTCCAGCGGCCCGGCGCTGGCGAGCGCGCTCACCGCCGCGCCCGCCCTGGTCAAGCCCAACCTGGAGGAGCTGTCCGGAGCCACCGGCATGCCGATCCGCCGGCTTGGCGACGTGGCCGAGGCCGCGGCCAAGCTGCGGGCCGCCGGCGCGCGTACGGTGCTGGCCAGCCTGGGCGCCGACGGCGCCGTCCTCGTCGAGGAGGACGGCATCTGGTACGGCGAGGCACCGGTCACGGAGCCGCGCAGCTCAGTCGGGGCGGGTGACGCCATGCTGGCCGGATTCCTGGCCGGCGGCGGCTCCGGCCCCGACGCGCTGGCGCTGGCTCTGGCCTGGGGCGCCGCCGCCGTATGCCTGCCCGGCAGCCGCATGCCGGGCCCCGACCACATCGACCCCGGCGCCGTCACCGTCCGCGCGCCCGATCCCGACCGTCCGCTCTCATCCCCCCACCCGTAATAAGCGGCTGCTCACCCCCCTGAAGGAGCACGTCCATGGCCGACACCTACACACCTCGGGTCACCGGAACCGGGGTCAAGGCCACCATTCAGCGCATCGGCGGCCATCTGGCCGGCATGATCATGCCGAACATCGGCGCGTTCATCGCCTGGGGCCTGATCACCGCGCTGTTCATCCCGACGGGCTGGCTGCCCAACGAGACGCTGGCCAAGATGGTCGATCCGATCATCAAGATGCTGCTGCCGATCCTCATCGCCTATACCGGCGGCCGGATGGTGCACGGGCAGCGCGGCGCGGTCGTCGGCGCGGTCGCGGTCATGGGCGTCGTAGTGGGCACGGACTCTCCGATGTTCCTGGGCGCCATGATCATCGGCCCGCTCGCCGCCCTAATCATCAAATATGTGGACAAGTTCACTGAGGAGCGGACCAAAGCCGGCTTCGAAATGCTGGTGGACAACTTCTCCGCCGGTATCGTGGGCGGCGCGATGGCCGTGGTCGGCATGTACGCCATCGGCCCCGTCGTCCAGACGATCACCACCGCCGCGGGCAACGCGGTCGAGTGGCTGATCGTCAACAATCTGCTGCCGATCGCCTCCGTGCTGATCGAGCCGGCCAAGGTACTCTTCCTCAACAACGCCATCAACCACGGCGTGCTCAGCCCGCTGGGCGTGGCCGAGGCCGCCGAGCAGGGCAAGTCGATCCTGTTCATGCTGGAGTCCAACCCCGGCCCCGGGCTGGGGCTGCTGCTGGCCTACCTGCTGTTCGGGCCGCGCGCGATGCGCCCGAGCACGCCGGCCGCGATGATCATCCACTTCTTCGGCGGCATCCACGAGATCTACTTCCCGTACGTCCTCATGAAGCCCCGCCTCATCGTGGCCGTCATCGCGGGCGGCGCGGCCGGGGTCTTCACGTTCATGATCACAGGTGCCGGCCTGGTCGCCACCCCGTCGCCCGGCAGCATCTTCGCCTACCTCGCGGTGACCCCCAAGGGCGGCTGGCTCGGCTCCAGCCTGGGCATCCTCGTCGCGACGGCCGTGTCGTTCGCGGTCGCCGCCCTCCTGCTCGGCTTCGGCAGGGGCGAGAAGGCGGAGCCCGAGGAGCCCGAGCCCACCGCGACAGAAGAAACCGCAACCAAGGAGAGCTGAGCCATGGCCGGCATAGACAGCAAGGACATCCACAAGATCATCGTGGCCTGCGACGCGGGCATGGGCAGCAGCGTCATGCTCGCCTCCACGCTCAAGAAGCAGCTCAAGGGGACGGGCGTGACCGTGGAGCACACCCCGGTCAACTCCATCCCCGAGGACGCCGACGTGGTGGTCTGCCACACGGGCCTGGCCGCCCGCGCCAAGGCCGCCGCCCCGGGCAAGCCGCTGGTGTCGTTCCAGATCTTCCTGGGCGACCCGGCGGTGACCAAGCTGGTGAACACGATCAAGAACGGCGGCACCGTCGATGCGTGACGGCCTGCTCGACCCCCGCGCCGTGCTGCTGCACGAGAGCGCCCCCGACCGCGACGCGGCCATCCGCCGCTGCGGGCAGGCGCTGGTCGACGTGGGGGCGGTCGCGCCGTCGTACGTGGAGGCGATGCTCGAACGCGAGCGGACGATCTCCACGTACGTCGGCGAGGGCGTGGCCATCCCCCACGGGACGGCCGCGTCCAAGGAGGACGTCAAGCGCGACGCCATCTGCGTGGTGCGCTTCCCCGGCGGCGTCGACTGGGACGGCGAGCCCGTCACGCTGTGCGTGGGCATCGCGGCCGCCGGCGACGGGCACGTGCCGCTGCTGGCGGCGCTGGCCGACATCCTGCTCGACCCCGATCGGGCCAGGACGCTGCGCGAGGCCACCGAGGTTTCACAAGTCATCAAGGAGTTGTCATGAAGGTCGCGCGTTTCCACGCGCCGGGCGACATCAGGATCGAGGACGCGCCCGAGCCGGTCGCCGGGCCGGGCGAGCTGAAGATCCGGGTGCGGAACTGCTCGACGTGCGGCACCGACGCCAAGATCTTCAAGTTCGGCCATCACCACATCGTGCCGCCGCGCGTGATGGGCCACGAGATCGCCGGCGAGGTCGTCGACACCGGCGCGCGGGTGCAGGTGATCGCGGCGATCCCGTGCGGCACGTGCGCCGAGTGCCGGCGTGGCCGCCAGACGGTCTGCCCGAACCAGGAGTCGATGGGCTACCACTACGACGGCGGCTTCGCCGAGTACATGATCGTCCCGGCGAAGGTGCTGGCCGTGGACGGCGTGAACGCCATCCCCGACGGTGTCGGGTTCGCCGAGGCGTCGGTGGCCGAGCCGCTGGCCTGCGTGCTCAACGGCCAGTCGCTGGCGCGCGTCGGTCCCGGCGACGACGTGGTGGTGATGGGCGCCGGCCCGATCGGCTGCCTGCACGTACGCCTGGCGCGGGCGCGCGGGGCGGCGCGGGTGTTCCTGGTGGACGTCAACGCGGGCCGCCTGGCGATGGCGGCCGAGCTCGTGCATCCCGACGCGGTCATCGACTCCGACCCCGTGGAGCAGGTGCTGAAGCTGACCGGCGGCCGGGGCGCCGACGTGGTGATCACGGCGGCGGCCTCCGGCGCGGCGCAGGAGCAGGCCGTGCGGATGGCGGCCAGGCAGGGCCGGATCAGCTTCTTCGGCGGGCTGCCCAAGGACGACCCGGTGATCGCGCTCGACTCGAATCTGGTGCACTACCGGGAGCTGACCATCGTCGGCGCGAACGGCTCCAGCCCGGCCCACAACGCCCAGGCGCTGCAACTGGTGGCCGAGGGCGCCGTGCCGGTGTCGGACCTGATCACCCACCGGCTGCCGCTGCCGCAGGTGCTCGACGGGATCGACCTCGTCAGCCGGGGTACGGCCATCAAGGTCACGATCGAACCCTAGGAGGTAGGCGATGGCACAGCGAACGGTGGTCGTGGCCTCGGCCAGCGGCCTGCACGCGCGGCCGGCCAAGCTGTTCGTGCAGGCGGCGGTCAAGGTGGGCGTGCCGGTCACGATCCGGGCCGGGGAGAAGTCCGTACCGGCCAAGAGCATGCTGGGCGTGCTGTCCCTGGGGGCCGTGCGCGGCACGGAAGTGACACTGGAGGCCGAAGGGCCCGGCGCGGACGAGGCCCTGGACACGCTGGCGGCGCTGCTGTCCCGCGACCTGGACTCGGAAGAGGCCCTCGATGCCTGACAGCACCGCTCCCCACCACACCGCCGCGACCGGTGCGGCCGCGGTGCCGCCGCCCGGCGGCTCCGGGACTGCCGGCGGCCCCTGGACCGGGGCCACCGGGCGGCTCAGCGGGCTCGGCGTCAGCCAGGGGCGGGCGGCCGGGCCGGTGCTGCGGATGGCCGGTCCCCCCGCGCTGCCCGCACCCCGCGCCGTCACCGACCCGGACGCGGAGGCGGCCACCGTCTCAGGGGCGCTGGAGTCGGTGGCCGCCGACCTCAACCGGCGGGCCAAGGCGGCGGGCGGCGAGGCGGCGGAGATCCTGGAGGCGCTCGCCATGATCGCCGAGGATCCCCTGCTGCTGGAGGAGGCGGAACGCCTGGCCGGGGAGGGTTCCGACGCCCCCCACGCCCTGGACGCGGCCTTCACCGGCCACCGCGAGGCCCTGGCGTCGCTCGGCGGCTATCTGGCCGAGCGGGCGGCCGACCTCGACGACCTGCGGCACCGGGCGGTGGCGTTCGCGCTCGGCCTGCCCATGCCCGGCCTGCCCGACCCCGGGCACCCGTACGTGCTGGCCGCCGCCGACCTCTCCCCCGCCGACACCGCCGGCCTCGGCCCCGACGTGCTGGCCCTGGTCACCGAGCGCGGCGGGCCCACCAGCCACACCGCGATCCTGGCCCGGGGCAGGGGCCTGCCCGCCGTGGTGGCCTGCGCCGGCATCATGGCGGTCGGCGACGGCACGGTGATCGGCGTGGACGGCGGCACCGGCGAGGTCGCCGTCGGCCTCACCACGCCGGAGGCGGCCGAGGTCAACGAGGCCGACCGGGCCCGCAGGGCGCGGCTGGCGGCCAGCCAGGGTCCCGGCAGGACCTCCGACGGCCATCCCGTCAAGCTGCTGCACAACATCGGCTCGGCCGCCGACCTGCGCTCGGACGACCTGCGTGCCGAAGGGGTGGGCCTGTTCAGGACGGAGTTCCTGTTCCTGGGCCGCAAGCA
The DNA here is from genome assembly GCF_040649755.1 of Nonomuraea sp. NPDC048882. Taxonomy (NCBI): domain Bacteria; kingdom Bacillati; phylum Actinomycetota; class Actinomycetes; order Streptosporangiales; family Streptosporangiaceae; genus Nonomuraea; species Nonomuraea sp. NPDC048882. The sequence continues at coordinate 587,499 of NZ_JBEZGB010000003.1, read as the reverse complement.
GGCGCCCTCGTTCGAGGAGCAGGTCGCCGCCTACGCCGAGGTCTTCAGCCGGGTGGAGCACGTGATCGTGCGCACGCTCGACGCCGGCACCGACAAGCCGCTGCCCTTCCTCGGGCTGCCCGCCGAGGACAACCCGGCGCTCGGCGTGCGTGGCCTGCGGGTGGACCGGCTGCTGCCGGACGTGCTGGACATCCAGCTCGACGCGATCGCCGCGGCGGCGCGCGAGACGGGCACGGAGCCCGAGGTGATGGCGCCCATGGTCACCACCGTGGCCGAGGCCGGCGCCTTCGCCCGCCGGGCCAGGGCCAAGGGCATCGTCAGGGTGGGCGTGATGGTCGAGGTCCCGGCGGCGGCCCTGCGCGCGGGGCGGCTGCTGCAGGAGGTGGACTTCCTCAGCATCGGCACCAACGACCTGGCCCAGTACACCTTCGCCGCCGACCGTCAGCACTCCTCTCTGGCCGACCTGCTGGACCCGTGCCAACCGGCCCTGCTCGAACTCATCGCCATGTGCGCGCGGGCGGGCCGGGAGGCGGGCAAGCCCGTCGGGGTGTGCGGGGAGGCGGCGGGCGATCCCCTGCTCGCTCCCCTGCTGGTCGGGCTGGGGGTGACGAGCCTGTCCATGGCCCCCGTGTGCGTGCCGCTCGTCCGCGAGGCGCTGGCGTCCCTGACGTTCGAGGAGTGCCGCGAACGCGCGCTCGCCGCGCTGGAGTGACCGGCGCGGGCGCGCCCGCCGGATCGGGGGGAGCGCGCCCGCCGGATCGGGGGGAGCGCGCCCGCCGCCCTGGAACGAAACGTCAGGTGGCCGGTTCCGGGTTGTGCGCCCTGAGCCGGAGCCGGTCGTCCTCGACGTCCACCGTCACCCGGCCGTGCTCCCTGACCTCCCCGGTCAGCAGCATGGTGGACAGCCGGTTGTCCAGCTCCCGCTGCACCGTGCGGCGCAGCGGCCGGGCGCCGAACTCGGGCTGATGGCCCCGCCCGGCCAGCCAGTCCTTGGCCGCGTCGGTCACCTCCATGGTGACGTCCTGGCCGCGCAGCCGCTGCCGGGTGCGCTCCAGCATCAGGTCCACGATCTGGCGGAGCTGGTCGCGTTCGAGCCGCTTGAAGATGATCGTCTCGTCGATGCGGTTGAGCAGCTCGGGGCGCAGGGTGTGGCGCAGCAGGTCCATCAGGCGGTCCTCGACCGGCCCCGTGGCCTCCAGGATGAGCTCCGCGCCGAGGTTGCTGGTCATGATGACGATGACGTTGCTGAAGTCGACCGTGCGGCCCTGGCCGTCGGTGAGGCGGCCGTCGTCGAGCATCTGCAGCAGGATGTTCATCACGTCGGGGTGGGCCTTCTCGATCTCGTCGAGGAGGACCACGCCGTGCGGGCGGCGGCGTACGGCCTCGGTGAGCTGGCCGGCCTCCTCGTACCCGACATATCCGGGCGGCGCGCCGATGAGGCGGGAGACCGTGTGCCGCTCCTGGAACTCGCTCATGTCGATGCGCACCATGTGGTCCTCGCCCCCGAACAGGGCCGCGGCCAGCGCCCTGGCCAGCTCCGTCTTGCCGACGCCCGTCGGGCCGAGGAACAGGAAGCTGCCGATCGGCCGGTTCGGGTCGGACAGGCCCGCCCTGGCCCTGCGCACGGCCTCGGCGACGGCGGTGACGGCCTCGTCCTGGCCGACGACGCGCCGGTGCAGGTGCTCCTCCAGGCGCATCAGGCGCTCGCGCTCCTGCTCGGTGAGCTGGGTGACCGGGATGCCGGTGCGGCGGGAGACCACCTCGGCGATGTCCTCCACCATGACCTGCGGGACGGTGTCGGCGCCGTGCCTGGCCCGCTCCAGCTCCGGCCGGACCTTGCCGATCTCCGCGCTCAGCTCCTTGGCGCGGTCGTAGTCCTCGGCGGCGACGGCCTGGTCCTTGTCGCGGCGCAGCGACTCAAGGCGCTCCTCCAGCTCGCGCACGTCGATGCCGGGCGTGCGTGAGCGCAGCCGTACCCGGGCCGAGGACTGGTCGATGAGGTCGATGGCCTTGTCGGGCAGGAACCGGTCGGTGATGTAGCGGGCCGAGAGGCTGGCCGCGGCGTCGAGGGCCTCGTCGGTGATGCGGACCTGGTGGTGGGCCTCGTACGTGTCGCGCAGCCCGGCCAGGATCTCGACCGTCTGCTCCACGGTCGGCTCGGGGACCAGGATCGGCTGGAAGCGGCGTTCGAGCGCGGCGTCCTTCTCGATGTTCTTGCGGTACTCGTCGATGGTGGTGGCGGCGATGACGTGCAGCTCGCCGCGGGCCAGGGCGGGTTTGAGGATGTTGGCCGCGTCCATGCCGCCCTCGGCCGAGCCGGCGCCGACCAGCGTGTGCACCTCGTCGATGAAGACGATGACCTCGTCGGAGTGGGCGCGCACCTCGTCGACGACCTTCTTGACGCGTTCTTCGAACTCGCCCCGGTACTTGGTCCCGGCCACCATGCCGGTCAGGTCGAGCGCGACGACGCGCCGGTCCTTCAGCAGGTCGGGGACGGCGCCGTTCACGATGCGCTGGGCGATGCCCTCCACGATCGCGGTCTTGCCGACGCCGGGCTCGCCGATCAGGCACGGGTTGTTCTTGGTGCGCCGCGAGAGCACCTCGATGCACTGCTCGATCTCGTCCTCGCGGCCGACGACCGGGTCGATGCGGCCCTGACGGGCCTCCTCCGTGAGGTCGCGGCCGAACTCGTCGAGCGAGGGGGTGTCCGAGGCCCGCCGGCCGGCCCCCTGACCGGACCAATGGCCGGCCCCCTGACCGCTCCCGCCGCCGGCCGCGCCGGACAGGATGGCCTGCTGCAGCTCGTTCGCCGAGACGCCCTGCTCGCGCAGGAGCCGGGCGGCGGTGGAGTCGGGGTTGGCGGCCAGCGCGAGCAGCAGGTGCTCCGGCCCGATGTACGACGCCCCGAGCGCCCGCGAGACCCGCTGGGCGTCCAGGACGGCGCGCTTGGCGGCCGGGGAGAGCGTCGTGGGCGGCTCGGCGGCCTGGCCCGGCCCGGCGGCGGCGTCGATGCCGTCGCGCAGCCGGCCGGGGTCGGCCCCGGCCGCGCGCAGCAGGGCGTTGACCGCGTCGTCGTCGATCAGTGCGTCGAGGAGGTCGATCACGTCCAGGTCTGGCGCGCCGCGCTGCCCGGCCACCTCCAGCGCCCGGCTCAGCGCCTCCCTGGCGGAGGCGCTGAGCAGCCTGCCCACGTCCACGCGCTGGACGCCGGGCCGCGACGGCGGCCAGCTCTCCATGCCGCCGAAGACCCGGCCCGTCAGCTCCTCGAAGCCTCGGAACGGGTCTCCTCCGAAGAATGACCTGTACGACATCGCATATCCCCTTCGCGCTCAGGGGACATCTAGCCGCACATGCCGCACTTCATAGTCAGGACTCGGCAAAGCATCCCAGTCCCGGGCGGCGGGTCACGGGCGGCGGCGCAGCCCCGCGTCGCCCAGCTCGGGCGGCTGCCAGCCGGCGTCGGCCGGGTTGAGCGTGACGCCGGGCGGGACGATCTCGTCGATCCGGTCGAGCACGTCGTCGCTCAGCCGCACGTCGGCGGCGGTGAGCTGGCTCTCCAGGTGCTCCATGGTGCGCGGCCCGATGATGGCCGAGGTCACCGCCCGGTGCCTGATCGTGAACGCCAGCGCCAGCTCGATCAGCGTGAGGCCGGCCTCCTCGGCCAGCACGGCCAGCCGCTCGGCCGCCTCCAGCTTGCGCTGGTTGGCCTCGATCGTCATGTCGTAGCGCTGCGGCAGCCGGTCCGAGCGGCGCGTCTCGGGCTGGTCGGCGCCCTTGCGGTAGCGTCCGCTGAGCCAGCCGCCGGCCAGCGGGCTCCACACGATGGCGCCCATGCCGTACCTCTCGATCGTGGGCAGCACGTCGGCCTCGATGCCGCGCACGAGCGCCGAGTACGGCGGCTGCTCGCACACGAACCGCTCCAGCGAGCGCCGCTCCGCGGCCCACTGCGCCTCGACGATGCGGTGGGCGGGGAAGGTGGAGCTGCCGATGTAGCGGACCTTGCCCTGCCGGACGAGGTCGGTGAGCGCGCCGAGCGTCTCCTCGACGTCGGTGTCGGGGTCGAAGCGGTGGATCTGGTAGAGGTCGATCCAGTCGGTGCCGAGGCGGCGCAGGCTGTTCTCGACGGCCTGGAAGATCCAGCGGCGGGAGTTGCCCCGCTCGTTGGGGCCCTCGCCCATGACACCGTGGCACTTGGTGGCCAGCACCACCTGGTCACGCTTGCCGGACTTGGCCAGCGCCCGCCCGACGTACTCCTCCGACTGCCCTTGCGAGTAGACGTCGGCGGTGTCGATGAAGTTGACGCCCGCGTCGAGCGCCCTGTCGATGATACGGGCGGACTCCCCGGGGTCGGACTCGCCCCACCAGCCGAACATCATCGCGCCGAGGCAGAGCGGACTGACCTTGAGACCTGTACGTCCGAGTACGCGATATTCCGTCACGGTCCTACTCTCCCCCAGCGAGCTCGTCGATGGGCGTGTCACCGGACACCAGTTCCAGCGTCCGCCGCACGCTGCCCGGATCGCGCAGCAGCGCCACGATGACGGCGGCCACGTCGTCGCGCGGCACCGCGCCCGGCGGCACCTCGGGGGCCAGCAGCACCCGGCCGGTGCCCGGATCGTTGGTGAGGCGGCCGGGGCGCAGGATCGTCCAGTCGAGGTCGCGGGCCCGCAGGTCCTCCTCGGCCTCGGTCTTGGCCTTGATGTAGGCGGCCCACACCTCGTCCCCGCCGGGCGCGGGCGGCTTCCCCGCGCCGACGCTGGAGATTTGCACGAAGCGCCGCACGCCCGCCCGCTCGGCCGCGTCGGCCAGCAACACGGAGGCGCCCCGATCGACGGTGTTCTTACGCGCCGTGCCGCTGCCCGGCCCCGCGCCGGCCGCGAACACCACGGCCGAGGCGCCCTCGACGACGCGGGCGACCTCCTCGACACCGGCCCGCTCCAGGTCGCACACCACGGCCCGCGCCCCGGTGGCCTCGACGTCGGCGACGTGCGCCGGATTACGGACGACCCCGGTGGCCTCAGGTCCGAGAAGGGCGGCCAGCCGGAGCCCGATCTGCCCGTGGCCACCCGCGATGATGATCCCCATAATCGTCATGGTGTCATGGACCCATGCGCGACTTCCCGCAGGCACCCACGCCCGCGTTCCTGTTCGACCTGGACGGCACCCTGATCGACAGCGTCTACCAGCACGTGGTGGCCTGGCGTCAGGCGCTGTCGGGGCTGGGCATCGACCTGTCGGTGTGGCGGATCCACCGGCGCATCGGCATGAGCGGCGGGCTGTTCGTCAGCGCGCTACTGCGGGAGACCGGGCTCAAGCTGACGCGGGAGCAGATCGAGGAGCTGCAGACCACCCACGCCGAGGCGTACGAGCAGCAGGCCGCCTCGGTCAGACCGCTGCCCGGCGCGCCGGAGCTGCTGGCCGAGCTGACCTCGCGCGGCGTGCCCTGGGCCATCGCGACCAGCGGCTACGCCCGCACGGCCCGGCTGGCCCTGGGCATGCTGGGGCTGCCGGACGACACACCCATGGTCACCCGCGACATGGTGCGCCGCGCCAAGCCCGACCCCGACCTGTTCCTGGCCGGGGCGGCGCTGGCCAAGGTCGATCCCGCGCACGCCATGGTGGTCGGCGACAGCGTCTGGGACCTGCTCGCCGCCCGCCGGGCCGGCGCGCTGGGCATCGGCCTGCTGTCGGGCGGGTATGGCAGGGACGAACTGGAGCGCGCGGGGGCGTTCCTGGTGTACGCCGATCCGGCCGAGATGCTGGACCGCCTCGACGAACTCGGCGTGCGGCAGAGTGACTGACGGTGGCGGCGGAGCGGGAATATCCCTCCGAACCACCGAGCTGGATCATGCGTATTCCCCACAGAGGAGCTGAGATGGACTTGGCAGACATCGGCGTCACCGGCCTGGCGACCATGGGGCGCAACCTGGCCCGCAACCTGGCCAGGCACGGTTACACCGTGGCCGTGCACAACCGTTCACACAGCCGCACGCAGCAGTTGGTGAAGGAGTTCGGCGAGGAGGGCACGTTCGTACCCTCGGAGGACGTCGCCGCCTTCGTCGCCTCGCTGAAGCGGCCGCGGCGGGCGATCATCATGGTCAAGGCGGGGGCGGCCACCGACGCGGTGATCGACGAGCTCGCCGCCGTGATGGAGCCGGGCGACATGATCGTCGACGGCGGCAACGCGCACTTCGAGGACACCCGGCGGCGCGAGGCCGCCCTGCGCGAGCGCGGCCTGCACTTCGTCGGCACCGGCATCTCCGGCGGCGAGGAGGGCGCGCTCAACGGCCCCAGCATCATGCCGGGCGGGTCGAAGGAGTCGTGGGAGGCGCTCGGCCCGATCCTCCAGGACATCGCGGCCAAGGTCGACGGCGTGCCGTGTTCGGTGCACGTGGGCCCCGACGGCGCCGGCCATTTCGTGAAGATGGTCCACAACGGCATCGAATACTCCGACATGCAGCTCATCGCCGAGTCCTACGACCTGCTCCGCCAGGCGCTCGGGGTGACGCCGGCCGAGCTGGCCGAGGTGTTCAGGGAGTGGAACAGGGGCGAGCTCGACTCCTACCTGATCGAGATCACCGCCGAGGTGCTCGACCAGGTCGACGCCGAGACGGGCAAGCCGTTCGTGGACATCGTGGTCGACCAGGCCGAGCAGAAGGGCACCGGCCGCTGGACCGTGCAGAGCGCGCTCGACCTGGGCGTGCCCGTGACGGGCATCGCGGAGGCGACGTTCGCCCGCGCCCTGTCCGGCCACCCCGAGCAGCGAGCCGCGGCCCGGTCGCTGCGCGGGCCCGACGAGTCCGGGGTCGGCGGGCGCGAGCTGATCGAGGACGTACGCCAGGCGCTCTACGCCTCCAAGATCGTCGCCTATGCCCAGGGCTTCGACCAGATGGCCGCCGCCTCGAAGGAGTACGGCTGGGACCTCGACCTGGGCGCGATGGCCACGATCTGGCGGGGCGGCTGCATCATCAGGGCCAAGTTCCTCGACCGGATCAGGGCCGCGTACGACGCCGACCCGCAGTTGCCCACGCTGCTGGCCGACCCGACGTTCGCCGGCGCGCTCGACGCCGCGCAGGAGTCGTGGCGGCGCGTGGTGACCACGGCGGTCCAGATCGGCGTGCCCACGCCCGGCTTCTCCTCGGCCCTGGCCTACTTCGACGGGCTGCGCCGCGACCGCCTCCCGGCAGCGCTGGTGCAGGGACTGCGCGACTTCTTCGGCGCGCACACCTACCACCGGGTGGACAAGGAGGGCACCTTCCACACCGACTGGTCCGGCGACCGCCAGGAGCGGCCGGCGTAGCCCTCTCACTCGTCCGAGCGGCCGGAGGGGCCCACGCGCCCGTCCGGCTATCCGTTCATCGCCACGGAGTTGGCGACGGCGGTCACCACGCAGAAGCCGAGCGGCCCGGCGGTGTCGTGCATGGTCACCTGGCCGGCCGCGACACCGCCGGTGCTCACGTGTCCCGTGCTCTCCACCCCGATGAGCTCGCCCTCGGGGAGCCGGGCCAGGGTCATGGTGTAGTCGGCGTTGATGAAGCGCAGCCCGTCGGCCTGGACGTTGCTGAGCGGGCTGGCGAAGTCGGCGGCCAGCGCGGCCCGGACGAACGGGCTCAGCGGCTCGTCGTCCACCAGCGGGTACCGCTCCCGCAACCACACCCGTCCAGGCCCGGGGGCGCCCCACTCGGTCAGCCGCCACAGGTCGAACGGCGGCTTCCAGAACTCGCCCTCGGCCTCAGCCGGCGGCTGCGAGGGCGGCGGCTCGTCCCAGGCGGGCGTCACGATCGAACGCTCGCCCTCGGGCTGCTCACCCCGGCGCAGCAGCACCGCACTGGCCCGCCCGATCACGCCCTGGTCGGTGGAGATCACGGCGTCGGCCACGCGGATCCTGCGCCCGTCCCTGACCACGGCCGTCTCGACGGTGACGGGCAGCATCGGGCTGTTGCGGAACAGGTCGACGGTCAGCCGGGCGAAGTGCAGGCCGGGGCCCGCGTGGCGCTCCTCCAGGGCTCGGGCCGCCAGCCCGCCGAGCAGGCGTCCGTGCAGCATGTCGGGGGACCAGGGGCCGCGGGCGTGCGGCGCGGGGACGAGTTCGTCCCGTTTCTTGGTGAAGAACGCTGACGTCGGCACAGAATCAGATTCTAGAGGAGAGCAGGCGCCGGCCGAGCGCCTGGAGGCGATCTTTCAGCTCGACCGGCTCGATCACCTCGAAGTCGACGTCCAGGAAGGCCACGACGACGGCCATCAGGTGCAGGTCGTCGCCGCGCAGCGTGAGCACGCAGCGGTCCGGCCCCGCGGCCTCGATGACGCCCTGGGTGCGGCCGGCCATCCGCTCGGCCGGCGCGTGCAGCAGGAACCGCCCTTCGATCGGCCACATCCCGTGGGCCAGCCAGTCGTGCAGCCAGGCGGCGACGTCGCGCGCGGGCGGCTCGCGCGGGGTGAAGCGGGGACCGTTGGGGGTGCTCAGCCGGATCCGGTCGGCCCGGAAGGTGCGCCAGTCACGGCGGTCGACGTCCCAGGCGACGAGATACCAGCGGTGGCCCGCGCTGACGAGGCTGTGCGGCTCGGCCCGCCGCTGCGCCGTCTCGCCGTCGTAGGTGGTGTAGTCGAAGCGCAACTGCTCACGGTCGCGGCAGGCTGCGGTGACGTGGGTGAGCACGTCGGCGTCCACGGTGGGGCCGGCCCGGTTGATCCGCACGGTGTGGGCCTGCAGCGTGCCGACCCGCGTGCGCAGGCGGGCGGGCAGGACCTGCTCCAGCTTGGCCAGCGCCCGCAGCGAGGTCTCCTCGATGCCGGTCACGGTGCCGTTCGCGGCCGTACGCAGCCCGAGTGCCACCGCCACGGCCTCCTCGTCGTCGAGCAGCAGCGGCGGCAGCTCCGCGCCCGCGCCCAGCCGATAGCCGCCCGCGGCACCCGGCGTGGAGTGCACCGGGTAGCCGAGCTCGCGCAGCCGCCCGACGTCGCGGCGCAGCGTCCTGGGGGCGACGCCGAGCCGCCGCGCCAGGTCGGCGCCGGCCCAGTCGCGCCGGGTCTGCAACAGGGAGAGCAGGCGCAGCAGCCTGGCCGAGGTGTCCAGCACACCGGCCATTCTGCCCGCCATCGCGGCCTGAATCTGACCGCAGTGCCTCCTAACGTGCCGTGCATGCAATCGTTCGTCATCGACATTTCCCAGGACCGGATCGACGATCTCCGCGACCGGCTGGCCAGGACCCGCTGGCCGGACGCCCTCGACGGGACGGGCTGGTCGTACGGGGTGCCGCCGGAGGCGGTGCGGGAGCTGGCCGCGTACTGGCAGAACGGCTACAACTGGCGGGAGCACGAGGCGCGGCTGAACGAGCTGCCGCAGTACACGACCGTGATCGACGGTCAGCTCGTGCACTTCGCGCACCTGCGCTCCGCCCGCGAGGACGCGCTGCCGCTGCTGCTGACGCACGGCTGGCCCAGCTCGTTCGCCGACTTCTCCCGCGTGGCCGGGCCGCTCTCCCGCGACTTCCACGTGATCGTCCCGTCCATCCCCGGCTTCGCCTGCTCGGGGCCCACCCGCGAGCCGGGCTGGGGCGTGCGGCGGATCACCGCCGCCTGGATCACGCTGATGGACCGGCTCGGGTACGGCCGCTTCGGCGTGCAAGGCGGCGACTTCGGCTCGCTGATCTCGGCCGCCGTGTCCAGGGCCGCCCCTGGCCGGGTGACCGGGGTGCATCTGAACGCGTCCGTGACCGCGTTCCCCGACGACGACCTGTCGGGCCTGACGGAGGAGGAGCGGGAGCGCGCCGCCGGCGTCGAGCGGTGGAAGGAGGTCAACGGGTACGCCGTCATCCAGGGCACCAGGCCGCAGACCCTCGCCTACGGCCTGGCCGACTCCCCCGCCGGGCAGCTCGCCTGGAACCTGGACGCGTTCGCCTCCTGGGGCCGGGACGCCGGCGGGCTCGACCCCGACGACATGCTCACCGGCATCTCGCTCTACTGGTTCACCGGCACGGCGGGCTCGGCCGGCCGGCTGTACCGGGAGAGCGCCCCCGACTGGGCGCCCCCGGCGGCGCCCGATCCGACGCCCACCGCCTTCGCGCTCTTCCCCGGCGACACGACCGTGCGGCGCTACGCCGAACGTGTGCACCACGTGGTGCGCTGGTCGGAGTACCCGCGTGGCGGTCACTACGCCGCCCTCCAGGCCCCCGACCTGTACATCGAGGACGTCAGGGAGTTCTTCCTCGGACTGCGGCCGTGACGCGGGGGCCGGGTGGATTTCCGCCGGGCTCGCGCCGTAAGCTCCTGCAATGCGTGATCTAGGTGAGGACCCCCGGCCGGCCCGGGGCGCGGTACGCGAGATCCATTCCCTGCACGGGCCCGCCACGCTGGCCTACTCCCCCGACCTCGACGGCATGGCCGACCCTGGGGAGATCGTCTGGGCGTGGGTGCCGTACGAGGAGGACCCGGCCAGGGGCAAGGACCGGCCGCTGCTGATCGTAGGCCGTTCGGGCCGCCGGCTGCTGGGCATGATGCTGTCCAGCAAGGGCGACGACGGTGACGACTGGCTGGAGCTGGGCGAGTGGGGCCGCGACGGCCGGATCTCCTACGTACGGCTGGACCGGGTCTTCGTGCTCGACGAGGACGACATCAGGCGCGAGGGCGCGGTCCTGGACGGCGAGCGTTTCGCCAGGGTGGCGGCCCGCCTGATGAAGACCCACGGCTGGGGCGCCCGCTAGCCCCTCCACCCCGCGCGGCCGGCCGACGGGCGGCCCCGCCGGTCGGTCCGGGAAGACGGCCGCGCGACCCGGTCCCGGTGGCCGGCCCTGGTGGTCAGCGCGGGAAGACAGCCGCCAGTTCCGGGATGCGGGCGCGGTAGCCGTCCAGCAGGCGCTCCGCCGTGGTCGTCGAGTCCACCAGCGGGTGCATGGCGAACGCCGCCGTCGCCAGGCGGGCCGAGCCGGTCAGCGCGGCCTCGATGACCGTCTGCTCGACCGCCTTGACCTGCTGCGCCAGCCCCAGGAAACGGCCGGGCAGCGGCCGGGTGGCCAGGGCGCGGACGCCTGAGCCGTCGACCGCGCACGGCACCTCGACGACCCCGTCCTCGGGCAGGCCCGGCACGGCGGAGCCGTTGCGCACGTTGAGGATCATGGTGGCGGGCTCGCCGCGGGCGATGGCGGCCATGAGGGCGAGCGCGATGCCCTCGTAGCCGCCCGCCTCCAGGTCGGCGGCGTCGCGTTCGCCGGCGTCGGTGACGCCGCGCGCGTCGGCCATGTACGACTCGTCCCGTTCCCTGCGCGCCCGCGCCCACGCGGCGGGAGCGTCGCCCGGCCGGGCGCGTACGGCGGCGTAGAAGCGCTCCTGCTGGCCCAGCAGTTCCTCACCCCGGGTGCGCCCGGCGCTCGCGGCCACGGCCTCCCTGGTCAGGTAGTAGTAGTACAGGTACTCGTTCGGCAGCGCCTCCAGCACCCGCACCCATTCGGTGCCGAACAGGCGGGCCTCCTCCACCCGGCGCAGCGCGTCGTCGTCGGCGAGCAGGCCGGGCAGCACGTCGCGGCCCTCGTGGTGCAGCCCGCGCAGCCAGCCGAGGTGGTTGAGCCCCACGTAGTCGGGCGACACGCGGGCGGGATCGAGCCCAAGCGCGGCGGCGGCGCGCCGGATCAGCCCGACCGGCGAGTCGCAGATGCCGATCACCCGGTCGCCGAGCACGCGGCGCATGGCCTCGGTGACGATGCCGGCGGGGTTGGTGAAGTTGATCACCCAGGCGCGGGGCGCGAGCGCGGCCACCCGTTCGGCCACGCGCACGGCGACCGGCACGGTGCGCAGGCCGTAGGAGATGCCGCCTGGTCCGGTCGTCTCCTGTCCGACCAGGCCGAGGTCGAGGGCGACCCGCTCGTCGGCGGTGCGGCCCGCCAGGCCGCCGACCCGGATGGCGGAGAAGACGAACGTGGCGTCGCGCAGCGCGGTGTCGAGGTCGGTGGTCACGCGGACGCGGGGCGGGTCGTCGTGCCCGGCGGCCATGCCGCTCAGCACGTGGGAGACGGCCTCCAGCCGCTCCTCGGAGACGTCGTACAGCACCACCTCCTCCACGCGCGGTTTGGCGGTGTCGCGCAGGAGCGCGCCGTACACCAGCGGGACCCTGAAGCCCCCGCCGCCGAGAACGGCCAGTCTCATCCTCAACCCTTCATGTGAGCAGCACTTCGGCGCCCGCGGCCGCGCAGGCGCGCAGCGTGCTCTCGTCGGCGCCCGCGTTCGTGACGATCATGTCCACGTCCTCGGGCCCGCACACGCGCAGCGCGCCGGTGCCGGGGAACTTGTGGCGGTCCACGAGCAGCACGACCTGCCCGGCCGCGGCGATCATGGCGCGTTTGAGCGGCACCTCGGCGAGCGTGGTGTCGACGAGCTGCCCGTCGGGGCGCACGCCGCTGGCGCCGAGGAAGACGCGGTCGGCGACCACCTGGCTCAGCGCGGCCTCGGTCAGCACCCCGACCAGCGAGTGGTAGGGCCGCCGGATCATGCCGCCGAGCAGCAGCAGCTCGACCTCGGGGTCGGAGCGCAGCACGTCGAGGACGGCGAGGCTGGAGGTCACCACGGTGACGCGGCGCCCGCGCAGCCGCCTGGCCAGGCACATGGTGGTGGTGCCGATGTCGAGCAGGACCACGTCGCCGTCGCCGACGAGCTCGGCGGCGCGGGCGGCCACGGCCTCCTTGTCCTGTTCGTCGGTGGCGGCGACCTCGGCGAAGGGCCGGTCGGTGTCGGCGTCGACGCCGGCCAGGGCGCCGCCGCGGACACGGCGCAGGGTGCCGTCGCGGTCGAGGACCTCGAGGTCCCTGCGGATGGTGGACGGGCTCACCCCGAGCTGGCTCGCCAGATCGCGCACGCTGGAGGCGCCGGAGCTGCGGACGCGGCGCATGATCTCGGCATGCCTGAGGCGCTGGAGCACGCCGGGAGTGTATCAGTCAAATTCGCGCATAAGTAAGCATCTTGCGCCAATCGGTCGCCCGAAACACTTGAAGTGTGCGAGCAAACGTGCAAGATTGCGCACATCCCGCGTGTCGAGGAGGACCTGATCCCGTGTCTGTCCAGGCGTACGACCCTCTCGCCGGCGAACGGACCCCCGAGGGCCCGCAGTTCGACGTCTTCCTGGCCGGAACCGTCTTCCTCGACATCATCTTCACCGGCCTGCCCGCGATGCCCGCGGCCGGCACGGAGATCTGGGCCGAGGGCATGGGCTCCTGCCCCGGCGGCATCGCCAACCTGGCCATCGCGACCAGCCGGCTCGGGCTGCGCACGTCGCTGGCGGCCGCGTTCGGCGACGACGACTACGGCGACTTCTGCTGGCGCACGCTGGAGCAGCAGGAATCGGTCGATCTGTCCCGGTCGCAGCGCTTCGAGCACTGGCACTCGCCGGTGACGGTCTCGATGGCCGTCCACCGCGACCGCAGCATGGTCACGCACGGCCATCCTGCCCCCATGCCGGCCAACGAGATGATCGGCAAGCCGCCGCCGTCCAGGGCCGTGATCGTGACGCTGTCGCCCGAGGAACCCCTGGGCGACCCCGACGCCGCGTGCAACTGGGCTGAGCTGGCCCACCGCGACGGCGCGCTCATCTTCGCGGACGTGGGCTGGGACCCGTCGGGCGCGTGGCCGCGCTCGCTGCTGGACCAGCTCGGCGTCTGTCACGCCTTCATGCCGAACGCGACCGAGGCCATGGCCTACACCGGCACCGAGACGCCGCGCGACGCGCTCTACGCCATCGCCGACAAGGTGCCGCTGGCCGTGGTGACCGACGGCGCCAACGGCGCGATGGCGATCGACTCGACGACGGGCGAGGAGTCGTTCGTGCCCGCGCCGCGGGTGACGGCGCTCGACCCGACGGGCGCGGGCGACGTCTTCGGGGCCGGCTTCGTGCTCGGCACGCTGTGCCACTGGCCGCTGAACGACCGGCTGGCCTTCGCGCAGGTGTGCGCGGCCCTCGCGGTGCAGCAGTTCGGCGGCTCGCTGGCCGCGCCCGGCTGGGGCGACATCGCCGACTGGTGGCACGAGGTGCGCGAGGCGGCCGATCACAGCGGCGCCTACGGCAGCTCGCTGGCCCGCCGCTACGCCTTCCTCGACCGGCTGGTGCCCACGGTCCCGGTCGGAGCGGTACGCCGCGCGGTCGCCACCATCGCCCGGTACGCCGACGTGGGCATGACATCCCCCGCTTCCGGGAAGCGGCCCGACGAGCCGCTGTCCCCGCCCGAGGGCGAGGACCCGGACACGCCTCGCGTACCTGCGCAGAAGGAGTAACCCATGATCGCCCCGAAGCGACAGCCGCGCGGATCCAGGACGCTCGTCCTGCTGGCCGCCGGCGCGCTCGCCCTGGCCGGCTGCGCCCCCGGCTCCTCCGCGCCGCCCCCCGCCGCCACCCCGCAGGCGAGCGCGTCGGCGGTGCGCACCGACCCCGCCTCCCTCGGCGAGGTCACGCTGAACGTGTGGGACCAGGAGGTGCGCGGCGGCCAGGCGGCCCAGATGGAGAAGCTCAACACCGCCTTCCAGGCCAAATACCCCAACATCAAGCTCAAGCGCACCTCCCGCTCGTTCGACGACCTCAACACCACGCTGCGGCTGGCGCTGAGCGGCAACGAGCCGCCCGACGTGGTGGAGGCCAACAACGGCCGCTCGTCCATGGGCGCGTTCGTCAAGGCCGGGCAGCTGCTGCCGCTGGACGCCTACGCCGAGGCGTACGGATGGAAGAGCCGCTACCCCGACTCGGTGCTGCGCTACTCGCGCTACAGCGCCGACGGCAAGCTGTTCGGCGAGGGCAACCTGTACGGCCTGCCGCAGGTCGGCGAGGTCGTCGGCCTGTTCTACAACAAGAGCAAGCTGACCAAGCTCGGCCTGGAGCCGCCGAAGACGTGGGCCGAGTTCGAGGCCGCGCTGGCCAAGGCGAAGGCGGGCGGCGAGGTGCCGCTGCAGTTCGGCAACCTGGACAAGTGGCCGGCCGTGCACGTGTTCGGCACGGTGCAGGGCCGCAGCGTCCCCGCGGAGCAGATCGGCACGCTCGCGTTCGGCCGCAAGGGCGCCTCGTGGAACACGCCGGAGAACACCAAGGCCGCCGAGGAGCTCGTGCGCTGGGTGAAGGACGGCTATTTCGCCAAGGGCTTCAACGGGCAGGGTTATGACGCGTCCTGGCAGGCGTTCGGCAAGGGGCAGGGCGTCTTCCTGATCGCGGGCACGTGGCTGCTGGCCGACCTGGAGAAGACCCTGGGCGACGACCTGGGCTTCATGCTGCCGCCCGGCGCCACGGCCGACGCCGCGCCGGTGGCGACCGGGGGCACGGGGCTGCCGTTCGCGATCACCGCCAAGAGCCCGCACGCCGACGCGGCGGCGGCGTACATCGACTTCATCACCAACGCCGACGCGATGAAGGTGCTCACCGAGACCGGCAACCTGCCCGTCGCCGACACCGGCGCGCAGACGGTCAAGGAGGGGCCGCAGCAGGACGTGTTCACCGCGTTCGGCACGGCCACCGAGAAGAACGGGCTGGTGCCCTACCTCGACTACGCCACCCCGACGTTCGCCGACACGCTGGGCGCGGCGCTGCAGGACCTGCTGGCCGAGAAGGCGACGCCGCAGGAGTTCCTCGACACGCTGGAGAAGGACTACAAGACGTTCGCCGAGAGCAACGGCTGAGCATGGCCCGGATCATGGCGGGGCCGCCCGGGGAGCCCCGCCGCGTCGCCTACCTGTACCTGCTGCCCGCCTTCGTGGTCTACGCGGCCTTCCTGCTGTACCCGATCGGGCGGGCCGTGCAGATCTCCCTGTACGACTGGGACGGCCTGTCCCTCGGCACCTGGGCCGGGCTGGACAACTACATCGCGATCGTCGCCGACGAAGGGCTGCGGGCGTCCTTCGTGCACGCGCTGGTGCTCATGGTGTTCTACGCGGGGGTCCCGCTGGTCATCGGGCTGGCGCTGGCCGCGATACTCAACCACGCCAAGGTGCGCGGGCTGGGCTTCTTCCGCACGGTCGTGTTCCTGCCGCAGGTGATCGCCATGGTCGTGGTGGCGGTGGCCTGGCGGCGGGTGTACGCGCCCGACGGCTCGCTCAACGCGCTGCTCGGCGCGCTCGGGCTGGACTCGCTGACGCGCGGCTGGCTGGGCGACTACACGTTCGCGCTGCCCGCCGTCGGCGTGGTCGGCACCTGGTTCGAGAGCGGGCTGGTGACGGTGCTGCTGCTGGCCGGGATGAGCCGCATCCCCCTGGAGCTGTACGAGGCGGCGCGGCTGGACGGCGCCGGGCCGCTGCGCGAGTTCTTCGCGGTCACGCTGCCGTCGGTGCGCGGGGAGATCGCGGTGGCGCTGACGCTGACCGTGATCGCCGCGCTGCGCACCTTCGACCTGGTGTACATCACCACGCGCGGCGGGCCCGGCGAGTCAACCTCGGTGCCGTCGTACGAGGTCTACCACCGGGCCTTCGGCCTGGGCCAGGTCGGCTCGGCGGCGGCCATCGGCGTCACCCTGACCGTGGTCATCTTCGTGATCTCGTTCGCGATCAACCGCTTCGCCGACAGGAGGGTCTCGTGATCTCGCGCGGGGAGCGGATGGCCAACTACGTCATCCTGTCGGTGTTCGCCGCGTTCGCGCTCTATCCCATCGTGGTGATCCTGGCCGCCGCGCTCGGCCCCGCCGACAGCGGCGGCACGGCCGGGCTGGCGAACTTCGCGGCGGCCTGGGAGATCGGCCGGTTCGGCTCCTACCTGCGTACGAGCCTGCTCGTGTCGGTGTTCGTCGTGGTGGTGAGCGTGGTGCTGTCGGTCATGAGCGGCTACGCGTTCGGGACGATGCGCTTTCGCGGCCAGTCGGTGCTGTTCTACCTGTTCATGCTCGGGATCATGATGCCGAGTGAGGCCGTGGCGGTGCCGCTCTACTTCGACCTGCGCTCGCTCGGGCTGATCGACACGTTCTGGTCGATCTCGATGCCGCAGGTCGCGCTGTCGGTGGCGTTCGGGACGTTCTGGATGCGGGCCTACTTCCGTGCCTCGAACCGGGCGATCGTCGAGGCGGCCCGCATCGACGGGGCGTCGAGCTGGCGCATCCTGTGGCAGGTGCTGCTGCCGCCGGCCCGGCCCGCCGTCGTCACGCTGATCGTGCTGGTGTTCATGTGGACGTGGAACGAGTTCCTCATCCCGCTCATCATGGTCACGAGCGAGTCGCTGCGTACGGCGCCGCTGGGGCTGGCCTTCTTCCAGGGCCAGTACACCTCCGGGTTCACGCTGCTGGCGGCCGGATCGGTCATCGTCGCGACGCCCGTCGTCGTCTTCTACCTCTTCCTCCAGCGTCACTTCGTCCGGGGGCTGCTCCAAGGGGCGGTCCGCGACTAACTTCCCGGAGGTCCGATTGTCCATGAGAGCCGCGGGTCCACCTCGGACGGCGGGCCGCCTGGCGCTGCTCGCCGCCGTCGCCGCCATCGCCGCCTTCGCCGTCCTGCCCGCCACCCCCGCCCTCGCCGTCCCTTCGCCGAATCCTTCATCGAAACAGGAGCCGGTCGATCTCGACGCGTTGTTCGTCGGCGCCCACCCCGACGACGAGGCGTTCAGCCTGTCCACGCTCGGCCAGTGGAAGGAGGATCACGGCGTCCGCGCCGGCGTCGTCACCGTCACCAGGGGCGAGGGCGGCGGGAACGCGGTCGGCCCCGAGGAGGGGCCGGCGCTCGGCCTGCTGCGCGAGTCCGAGGAGCGCACGGCCGTGGCGAACGCGGGCGTGGGCGAAGTCTTCAACCTCGACGACGTCGACTTCTACTACACGGTCAGCGCGCCGCTCACCGACCAGGTGTGGGGCGGCGACACGCTGGAGAAGGTGGTACGGCTCGTCCGACAGACCCGTCCCGAGATCATGCTGACCATGGACCCGGCCCCCACGCCGGGCAATCACGGCAACCACCAGGAGGCCGCGCGGCTGGCGATCGAGGCGTTCTACGCCGCGGCCGACCCCAAGGCGTTCCCCGGGCAGATCCGTGACGAGGGGCTGCGTCCCTTCGCGCCCGCCCGCCTGCTCACCGGCGGGGCGCGCGGCACCTCCGCCGTCGGCCAGGACTGCGCCGCGACGTTCCGGCCTGCGTATCCGGCGCAGAACGTGTTCGGAGTCTGGAGCGGGCGCGCCTCGGCCGAGCGGGGCAGAACGTGGGCGGCCGTGGAGCGCGACGCCCAGCGGGTGTACGCCTCCCAGGGCTGGGCCGGCTTCCCCGACGTGCCCACGGATCCCGCGCAGCTCGGCTGTGACTTCTTCACCCAGGTGGACGCGCGGGTGCCGTTCCCCGCTCCGGGCACGCCGGCCGCCGCCTCGCCGACGGCCGTCCTCGACGGCGCGCTGACCAGGCCGGCGGGGACGGCGCCGCTCGGCACCCGGTTCGGCCTGCGGACCAGCGCGTTCGCCGTACGGCCTGGCGCGCCGTTCACGGTCGAGGTGAGTGCGGACGCACCACCTCGTGAGCCGCTGGGCCGTTCGTCGGTGGCGCTGCGCGTCCCCGCCGGATGGAAGGTGACCGGCTCCGGCTCCCTCGGCCGGCTCGGCGCCGGGCGCGGCGGTTCGGCCACGTTCACGGTGACGCCGCCTGCGCAGGCGGAGGCGGGCCGGGCCCGCGTCGCGGCCACGCTCACCACCGAGCGGGGCGGCGGCTACACCGACCGGCAGGTCGAGGTCAGCCCGTCCGTACGCGGCGAGCAGCAGCCGCTCCCCCAGGTCGCCCAGCACAGGAAGTGGACGGGCGAGGTCGGCGTGCCGCAGCTCGACGGCCTGGTCACGCCCGTGCTCACGCTGCCGTCCGGCGGCAGCCGCGAGGTCGGCGTCGTGGTCACGAACGTCAGCGGCGCCACCAGGTCCGGCACCGTGCGCCTGGACCTGCCCGCCGGCTTCACCGCCGACCGCGCCGAGGCCCCGTACAGCGGGCTGGCCGCTGGTGAGTCGGCCACCGTGCCGTTCACCGTCACCAACTCCGACCCCTCGCTGAAGACCTCCAACGAGGGCGGCGACTACGCCTACACGATCACGACCACGAGCGAGGACGGCACCGCCACCAGCCGCCCCGCGCTCGAACTCGTCCCGGCGGCCACCGTGCCGCGCGCCGCGTCGGCCCCCGCCGTGGACGGCGTGGAGGGCGACGGCGAGTACGCGGGCGCCGCGCTGAACATCTCCCGCCTCTGGGAGGGCACGGCCTGCTCGTCTGCCGCCGACTGCTCGGGCTCGGCGAAGATCGGCTGGCACGACGACACGCTCTACCTGGTGGTGCACGTCAAGGACGACGTGCTCGGCACCCGGCTGGCGGCGGCCGACTGCAAGCGGCACTGGCGCACCGACGCGGTGGAGGTCACCCTCGACCCGCGCGGCACGTCCGAGAACACCTCGACCACGTTCAAGACCGCGGTGCTGCCGGTCACGGCCGAGGGCCCGCCGTGCTTCCTGCGCGACGCCGACAACCGCCAGGGGCCCGGCGAGCAGACGGCGCCCGGGATGCGGGTGGCGTCCAAGGTGGCGGCAGGCGAGTACACGGTGGAGATGTCCATCCCGATGGAGGTCCTGCCCGGCGCCGTCGATCCCGCCCATCTCGGGCTGAACGTCCTCGTGTACGACTCCGACACCCAGGACAGGACCGGCCAGACCAGGATCGGCTGGTCGACGTGGGGCGGGGTGCAGGGCGACCCGTACCGGTGGGGCGTGGCCTCCCTTCCCGGCTACGAGCCGCCCGCCGACCGGCCGACGACCCCGCCGGACCCGGAGATCCCGGACACGGCGCTGTCCAGCCTCGACTCGCCGCAGTCGCTGGAGCAGGCGGTCCGCGTGCACCTGCCGCTGGCCGGCGGGCCCGCGGCCAAGCCGTCGCGCGGCGCGGAGGTCGTCTCGGCCAGGGGCACGACAGGCGGGGTGAAGGTGACGCTGCGGGCCGCCGCCGGCGGCAAGGCGCACCTGTTCGCCCGCGACGGGCAGGGCACGGCGGGCAGCCGCGTCGTGACCGTCACGCGCAAGGGGACCACGACCGTGACCGTGTCCCTGGACCGGGCGCTGGGCGCGGAGGCGACGGTGGTGGCCGGCTGGGAGGCGTCCGGCGGCGGAACGGCGGCGTCCCAGGTCTCCGTGCGGTGAGCGCGACGTCGCGTTTCTCCGTGCGGTGAGCGCGACGTCGCGTTTCTCCGTGCGCTGATCGTGCGGCGGTGATCGTGGTGCGGCCCTCGGCAGGCACCACGATCACCGCCCCGACCTCCATCAATGGTCACTTTAAGTGATTGAACGACTACACTCCGGGTAGGCGTAAGGGTAGCGAACTTCTGTCCCCCGCCCCCAGGGAGCCCCCGTGACCGACCGTTGCGCCACCATGGCCGTCCACCATCGACTCCTCGCCTCCTCACCCCGCTACGCCATCGCCCTGGCCGCCATCGAAAACGACACCTTCGCCAGGAAGAACGCCCGGGCCGCCGCCCGTGAGGAGGTGGTCACCATTCCCGTGGTCGTGCACGTCGTCCATCACACGCCCGAGCAGGACATCGGCCAGGAGCAGATCGACAGCCAGCTCAAAGTGCTCAACCAGGACTTCCGCCGGGCCAACCCCGACGCCGGCAAGGTGCCCGAGGTGTGGCGGGAGCTCGCCGCCGACGCCAGGCTGGAGTTCAAGCTGGCCGGCACCGCCCCGGACGGCGGGCCGACCAACGGGATCGTCCGCCGCCGGACCGACGTGGCGGAGTTCGACCCCGACGACACGGTCAAGTTCGACGACCAGGGCGGCTCCAGCGCCTGGCCCGCCGACCGCTACCTCAACATCTGGGTGTGCCGGCTCAGGGGCGCCCTCGGCTACGCCGCCTTCCCCGGAGGTCCCGCCGACGCCGACGGGATCGTGATCCTGCACAGCGCGTTCGGCACCACGGGGACGGCGGAGTCGCCGTACGACGGGGGCCGCACCGCCACCCACGAGATCGGCCACTGGTTCAACCTGCGCCACATCTGGGGCGACGACGGCGACGGCTGCTCGGGCACCGACTTCGTCGACGACACCCCCAACCAGGCCGGCCTCAACCGCGGCACGCCCACGTTCCCGCAGGTGAGCTGCGGCAACGGGCCCCACGGCGACATGTTCATGAACTACATGGACTACGTCGAGGACGCTGCCATGTTCATGTTCACGAAGGGCCAGGCGGAGCGGATGGACGCGGCGCTTGCCGGGCCGCGGTCGTCGTTCCTCCCCGCGCGGACCAGGACCGGCGCCCGCGCCTGACCCTCCGCGGCTCGGACGCCGGCGAACCAGAGGACTGCCACCCCTCCGCCGTCCGCGACATCGTGACGGCGCGCTGGGCGTGATCGGCGTTCACGGGGAAGGCGCCGTCCGTCGCGACGGCGGAGGCGGTGGTTCTCCATACACGGCGTCGGTGTACGGCCGGAAACCGGGCGGGCTCATGCCACGATGATCAGCGCCTGCGGGCGGCCGGCGGGGAAGGCCCAGACGTGTCTGCCCGCCGCGATCACCAGCGCGAGCGGGACGTCCAGGCCCAGGCTGATCACGCGCAGGGGCGCGCCGGCCGCCGGGGCGAGCGTGAACAGGTCGCGGGCGCCGCCGGTGAGGACCCCGTTGGCGCAGACGAGGAACGGCACCGGCCCCTCCGGCGCCGCCACGAGCCGGCCCTGTTCCCCCGACCAGGCGGAGACGCGTAACAGCCCGCCGGTGACGCTGATCCACAAGGAGCCCGCGCACACCACCATCGCGCCGCGCCGGTGCCGTCCGAGATCGACCTCCTTCGGCCCGCCGCGCAGGATCGTGTCGCGCCTGGACGTCCACCACAGCCGCTCCCCCTCGGCCGCGCACGCGTCGAGGGCGGGCAGCTCCACGGGCTCGCCGAGCCGGCCGGGGCCGGTCAGCCGCCTGGCCAGGTCGGCGCCGACGGCCCAGATCTCCCCGCCGCCCGCCACCACCCGGCCGTCGAAAGGAAGGCCTTTGTCCGGCGCGCCCGAGGGGCCGAGCCAGTGGAGGCGGTCGCCGGACGTGCCCGCCAGCGTCCCCTCCGACAGCGGTCCCGACGGCGACGCCCCCGCGAACGACCTGGGCATGATCACGGTCTCCGCCAGCATCCCGGGGACGCCGGCGGGGCCGGTCACCGTTCCTGGCACGGCGGCCAGCGACCGCAGCTCGGGCCCCGTACCGCCCTCGCCGAGCGGGGAGCCGGCGGCGGTGTAGGCGCGCACGCCACCGGTCACCGCGCACCAGACGGTCGTCCCGTCGGACGCGGCCGCGCGAACGGGACACGGCAGGTCGATCCGGGTGACCTCGACGCTCATGGCCTGACCTTAGACCCGCGAGAACGAAGCCGGACAGACCTCGCGCAGAGCACGCGGGGACCTCGCACAGAGCACGCGCGGACCTCGGCCCGAGCACGGGCGGACCTCGCGGCGGCCTCGCGCGTACCTCACGCAGACCTCGCGCGGGCCTCCCAGCGACCCCACCGACTGTGCGGCGACGGCGCGGCAACGGCGCGGCGAGGGCGCGGCGACGGGCGCGGCGACGGGCGTTCAGGCACGGAGAAGGCCGTGGCGGGGTATCCGCATGGCAAGGGACGGATCCGGTCATCGGCCCAGGTCACCTCGGCTGCGATCATTGTGACCATGCGTGTTGTGGTGATCGGGAGCGGCATCGTCGGGGCCGGCGCGGCCTACCATCTGAGCCGCCGGGGCGC
Organism: Nonomuraea sp. NPDC048882; assembly: GCF_040649755.1. Lineage (NCBI taxonomy): Bacteria > Bacillati > Actinomycetota > Actinomycetes > Streptosporangiales > Streptosporangiaceae > Nonomuraea > Nonomuraea sp. NPDC048882. The sequence goes on along the minus strand of NZ_JBEZGB010000003.1, from coordinate 564,845 downwards.
GGCGGTGACCGTGGTGGACGGCGGGTACCAGGGCGATGCGACGCAGGCGGGCGCGGGCATCGTGTGCCCGTGGGTGGACCATCCGGAGGACGACGACTGGTACCGGCTGACCCGCGAGGGGGCCCGCCGCTACCCCGGGCTGGTGGAGGAACTGGGCGAGGACATCGGCTACGCCAAGGTGGGCGCGTTGCTGGTGGCCGAGGATCCGGTCGACCTGGAGCCGGTGCGCTCGCTGTTGCGCCGCCGTCGTCCTGGCGCGCCGGAAATGGGCGAGATCACCGATGTGTCCACCCCGTCCGAGCTGTTCCCGCCGCTGTCGGACACCCTGAGCGCGATCCTCGTGCCGGGCGCGGCGCGGGTGGACGGCCGCGCGGTCCGCGACGCCCTGCTCCGCGCCGCCGTCTCCATGGGAGCCGAGGTACGCACGGGCATCGCCACCCTCACCCCGGACGGCCAGGTCCTCCTCCACTGCCCCGAGAACGACAGCCGGCCGGGCACACAGGACCTGGCACCGGAGGCCACGGCCGGCCCCGGCGAAATCCCGGGCGCGGCCGGCGACGGCGACACCGCGCACCCAGCCACGCCCCAGGACCGGACCGGCGGGCGGAACGCGGGCCAGGACCACCTCGACGGGCCGGACACGGACCGGAACCAGGGCGGCGGACCTGACACGGGCCGGGAGCCCGGCGCGGGCCGAGAGCAGGGCCGCGGACAGGACGGCGCGCAGGACGGCGGCGGGCAGGGCGGCGGGCAGGGCGCGTCGTGGCGGCAGGCCGCGCCGTCAGCGCCCGCCACTGCCGCGCCCGGCACGACCGCGTCCGCTACTGCTCCGCCTGGCACGGCCACGTCCGCCACTGGCGCGCCTGGCACGACCGCGGCTACCGCCGGGGAGGCGGTGCTGCTGGATGCCGACGCGGTGATCGTCGCCGCGGGCGCGTGGGCCGGTGAGGTGTGCAGGCCCTTGGGGGTCGAGCTGCCGGTCTTTCCCCGGCGCGGCCAGATCCTGCACGCGACCCTGGAAGGCGTGGACACCGCGTGGTGGCCGATCATCCTGCCCAGGATGGGCCCCTACCTGCTGGGTTTCCCCGAGTCCCGTGTCGTGATCGGCGCGACCGTCGAGGACGTGGGTTTCGCGCCGCGCGTCACGATGGGCGGCCTGGACGAGGTGATCAGGGCGGGCCTGCGGGTGGCGCCGGGGCTGTTCAACGCGACGGTCACGGAGACGAGGGTCGGCCTGCGTCCGGTGTACGCCCCGGGCCCGGCGCTCATCGGCCCGCTGACCGGGCGGGTGGTGGTGGCGACGGGGCTGAGCGCGTACGGGCTGACGGCGGGCCCGTTCACCGGCCAGATCGCCGCGGCGCTCGCGCTGGGCGAGACCCCGCCGATCGACATCACGCCCTACGCCCCCAATACCCGCTAAATCCAACCAACCAGGGACGACCGGCACCCCTGGCCATCAAGCGCGACAAGCAGCCACGTAGGATCGGATTCCTCCCCACCGTGACTCCGTGGGGAGGCTGCCGTGCCGCCGCGCACATTTTCGCTACTCCTGCTGCTGCTCGTGGCGGCCACCGCCTGCACCCCGGAACCGTCCGTGCCTGAACTACCGGGGGCCGCATCCGGAACTCCCGCGCCATCAGGCGCGCCGCCGTCCACCCCACCGGCCGGTGCCACCCCTGAACCGCCGGCGCCCGAGCGGGTGCGGGTGCCGCGCTCCGCCTCCGGCCGTTACGCGGTCGTGCGCGGCGGCGCGCCCGCCAGGCCGGGTCGCGGGGCGGTGGTGCGGTATCTGGTCGAGGTCGAGCGGGGGCTCCCGTTCGACCCCGCCGGCTTCGCCGCCGAAGTGCATCGCACGCTCAACGACGTACGCGGCTGGGCCCGCTTCAAGCGGGTCGGCTCGGGCCCGGTACGCGTTCGCGTCGCCCTGTCCAGCCCCCGCATGACGATCCGGCAGTGCCTGCCGCTGCGCACGGGAGGCGAGCTGTCCTGCTGGAACGGCCGCCGCTCGGTCATCAACGCCCTGCGCTGGGCCGAGGGAGTCCCGCAGTACGACGGCGACCTGACCGCCTACCGCCGCTACCTGATCAGCCACGAGGTCGGCCACGGCCTGGGCCACCACCATCGCCGCTGCCCCGGGCCCGGCCGCCTGGCCCCGGTCATGACGCAGCAGTCGAAGTCACTGGGCCGCTGCCGCCCGAACCCGTGGCCCCACCCCCACCGCCACCTGGACGACCGCTGACCCCGCGCCGCCACCCGGACGAGCGCAGGCGGAGGCCGTCGCGGCCGGACGCGCACCGGCGCCCCCACCGCACGCCGGCCGGACGCCGCTGATCCCGGACGCGTGCCGGCACCCGCGCCGGCCGTCGTCTCAGGACAGGCCGCGGCTGGTGCCGACGCCTCTGAGCAGGGTGTCCACCACCTGGGTGGCCAGCGCGTCGGGGTCACCGTCGCGGCACGCGGCGGCCTCGTGGAGCAGCGCGTAGAAGACCCGCCTGGACCAGTCGAGATCGGCGTCGGCCCGCAGCACGCCGGCGTCCCTGGCCCTGATCAGCAGCCGTTCGCAGCGCTCCGCGATGTCCGCGTACACCTTGCCCGCCTCGGGGTCGGCGTCCATGACCCGCATCGTGAAACCCCAGTCGATCTTGACGCGGAGCACGTTGGCCGTGACCTGGTAGAGCGCGACGAGCGGCGGCGCGTTCTCGGGGCAGGCGGCGTCGACGGCCTCGGCGAACTGCTGGGTGGCCCATCTCGCCATGGCCTCCACCAGCGCCTCCCTGGAGGCGAAGCGCCGGTGCACGGTCGTGCGCGCCACTCCGGCGGCCTCGGCGATCTGCTCCATGCTGGCCGCCGGGTTTCTGCTGAGCACGCGTTCGGCCGCCTCCAGGATCGTGCGCACCGTCCGCTCGGCGTCGGACCGCAGCGCCCGGGTCGTCCCACTCATGCCTTGAAGGATACGCCACCGTCCCGAATACTCACCGACTTGCATCATTATCGTTGCAAGTCGTATGTTCGACGCATCGCAACTGACGCAACTAGCGAAAGGACACACACCCCATGGACATGGGACTCACCGGCAAGACCGCCGTCGTCACCGGCGCGAGCAGGGGCATCGGCCTGGCCATCGTCAAGGCGCTGACCGGCGAGGGCATGCGGGTCCTCGCCGCCGCCCGGACGATCACCCCCGAACTGAAGGAGACCGGCGCCGCGCTGGTCACGGCCGACCTGTCCACCGCCGACGGCCCCGGCGAGGTGATCGACCGGGCGCTGTCCGAGCTGGGCGAGATCGACCTGCTGGTCAACAACGTGGGCGGCGGCGACGCGGACGGGGAGCCGTTCGGGTTCCTGAGCCTGAGCGACGACCAGTGGCGGCAGTTCTACGACCTGAACTTCCTCAGCGCCGTACGCGCCACCCGCGCCGCCGTCCCGAGCCTGATCAGGCGGCGCGGCACCGTGATCAACATCTCCTCCACCAGCGCGCACGTGCCGAGCGGCGGGCCGGTCCACTACGCGACCGCCAAGGCTGCGCTGACCTCGCTGGGCAAGGCGCTGGCCGAGGAGTTCGGCCCGCAGGGAGTGCGGGTCACCACGGTCTCGCCGGGCGCCACCCGCACCTCGCTGTGGGAGGGGCCCGACGGGTACGGCGCCGTGCTGGCCGCCGCCCACGGCGTGGACCTGGAGTCGTTCCTGGCAGGGCTGCCGTCGAGCACCGGAATCACGACCGGTAGGTTCGTCGAGCCGGAAGAGGTCGCCGCGCTCGTGACCTGGCTGGCGTCGCCGCACGCCGCGAGCGTCACGGGAGCCGACTTCCTCATCGACGGCGGTGCGGTGAAAACCGCCTGACCTATCGCGATATATCGTAGAAAAGGAACACCGGGGAGTCCCGCCCTGAGCGGGACGACGAAGCTTGCAGGGGAGAGTGGGCTATGGCAGGGATGCGGACGGCACGGCGGATCCTCGCGGGCGGCGCGGTCCTCGCCGCGGCCGGGTGGGCGCTGCGCGATCTGCCCGCCGAGCTGGGCGTGCGGCCGCTGGCGTCGGGACCTGAGCGGGCGGCCAGGATGCGGCACTCGCCGCAGTTCAGGAACGGCACGTTCGTGAACTCGATGCCCGAGGGCGCCGCCCTGATGACGGCGCCGCCCGTCGGGCTGCTCGGCGAGCTGGCCAAGGACAGGAGCCAGCGCCACCCGGCCGGGCCCATCCCGCTGCGCGTCCCGCCCGCCGACCCGCCGCCCGCCGACGGGGTGCGCGCGGTCTGGTACGGCCACGCCTCCACGCTGGTGGAGATCGAGGGCCGGCGGGTGCTGTTCGACCCGGTGTGGAGCAGGCGGCCCTCCCCCTCGCAGCTCGTCGGCCCCAAGCGGCACCACCCGGTGCCGGTGGAGCTGCAGGAGCTGCCCGAGGTGGACGCGATCGCGATCTCGCACGACCACTACGACCACCTCGACCGGACCACGGTGCTCAGGCTGACCCGCACGCAGAAGGCGCCGTTCCTGGTGCCGCTGGGCATCGGGGCGCACCTGGAGCGGTGGGGCGTGCCGGCGTTCCGGATCATCGAGCTGGACTGGAACGAGGAGACCGAGGTCGCGGGACTGCGGTTCGTGGCCACGGCGGCGCGCCACTTCTCCGGCCGCTCCTTCACCCGCAACGACACCCTCTGGGGCTCCTGGGTGGTCGCCGGCGCGACCAGGCGGGTGTTCTACGCGGGCGACTCCGGCTACTTCGAGGGTTACCGGGGCATCGGCTCGGCGCACGGGCCGTTCGACCTGACGCTGATGCCGATCGGCGCGTACAGCCCGGCCTGGCCGGACATCCACATGGACCCGGAGCAGGCCGTCCAGGCCCATCTCGACCTGGGCGGCGGCGTACTGCTGCCGGTGCACTGGGCCACGTTCACGCTGGCCCTGCATCCGTGGGGCGAGCCGGTGGACCGGCTGTGGCGCGAGGCCAAGGCCCGCGACGTGCGCATCGCCGTGCCCCGGCCGGGCGAGGCGGTCGACGTCTCGGCCGTCCCGGCGGTCGAGGGCTGGTGGGAGCTGCTCACCTGACGGGCGTGCTCTCGCGGGCATGCTCTCGCGGGCGGTCTCTCGCGGGCGGTGCGGACGTACGGCCGCGGGAACGTAAAGTCGTGGCGTGAGCAACCTGGAAAGTGATCCGCGGGAGATCCGCTGCGCGACCGGCACGGGCGAGGGCGCCGAGGTGCTGACCGGACGCGAGGTGCCGCTGGGCGGGCCGCGCGCGATGACCGTGCGCAGGACCCTGCCCGGTGTCCACCGGCGCATGATCGGCGCGTGGTGCTTCGTGGACGCGTACGGGCCGCAGCGGGCCACCATGCGCGTGCCGCCGCATCCGCACACCGGCCTGCAGACGGTGAGCTGGCTGGTCGCCGGCGAGGTGCTGCACCGCGACAGCCTGGGCACGCTCCAGGAGATCCGCCCCGGGCAGCTCAACCTCATGACCGCCGGGCGCGGCATCTCCCACTCGGAGGAGTCGCCGGAGACGGTGCTGCACGGGGTGCAGCTCTGGGTGGCGCTGCCTGACTCGCACCGGCACACCGAGCCGGGCTTCGAGCACCATCCGGACCTGCCCGTGCTGTCCGGGCCCGGCTTCGCGGCGACGGTCGTCATGGGGTCGCTCGGCGGGGTGACCTCGCCCGCGACCGCCTACAGCCCGCTGGTCGGGGCGGAGGTGGCCGTGGACGGGACGGGCGAGGTGCCGCTGGATCCGGCGTACGAGCACGGGCTGCTGCTGCTCGACGGCGAGGCGTCCCTGCTGGGGCACGCGGCGGACGGGCCCGGCTCTCCGGAGCAGGGATCGCCGGAGCAGGGATCGCCGGGGCACGGGCCGCTGGAGTACGGGCCGCTGGTTTACCTGCCGCCGGGGCGGGCGGCGGTGCGGTTGTCGGGGCGCGGGCGGGTGCTGCTGATCGGCGGTGAGCCGTTCGGGGAGGAACTGGTCATGTGGTGGAACTTCGTGGGGCGCTCCCACGACGAGATCGCCGCGTACCGCAAGGAGTGGGAGGCGGGCGAGGGGTTCGGCACCGTCGAGGGCTTCGACGGCGCGCCGCTCCCCGCGCCCGTCCTGCCCGGCACCCGCCTCAAGCCCCGCGGCCGGGTCCGCTGACCCGCTCGCGGGTGGTCCGGCACGGCGGGTGGTCCGGCACGGCGGGTGGTCAGTTGCGGGTGGTCCGGCACGGCGGGTGGTCAGTTGCGGGTGGTCAGTTGCGGGTGAAGGTGTACATGACATCGAGGTCGGTGGCGTCGCGGGGCACGTCGGCCATCAGGCGCACCGTCGTCCCCGTGAAGTCGATCACCTGGAGCTGCTGGTGGTCGGCGGTGCCGTCCGGGCGTACCCAGCAGACCAGATGGTCGTCGTCGTACCAGGTGGCCAGGCCCGCGCAGGGCGACTCGACCCGCCTGACCTCGGCTCCGGTACGCGCGTCGTAGACGCAGTTGTTGCCGCTGCGCAGACCGGGGCAGTCGGTGACGAACCGTTCGCCGGACGGTGAGAAGAGCGCGTCGGCGATGCCCGCGCCCACGTTCGGCAGCCGGCGCACCCGCACTCCCGAGGCGTCGAAGAAGCGCAGGGCCTGCTGCTCGGCGACGTTCGACAGGGCGACCACGCCGGTGTCGTCGCCGTCGAAGCCGTACCTGATGCCCTTGAGCGAGCCCTCCCGCAGCGAGGCGACACCGGCCTGACGGGTGGTGACGTCGACGATGGCGAACCCGGTCGACTGCCAGGCGTCCTTGGCCGGGTTGCCGACGTTGACGAGCAGGCGGCGGCTGTCGCGCGACCACACCTGCACGTACGCGCTGAGCGGCTGGCGCGACGTCCTGACCGTGAAGCGCTGCGCCGTCACCTTGTCGGTGATCTCCACCGTGTCGTAGCCGTCGACGAAGCGCTTGCCGCGCTGGGCCAGGTAGCGGCCGTCGGGCGACAGGACGCTCTCCCACGTGTTCTTGTAGCCGGTGAACGGGCCGGCCAGGGAGTCGCGGGCGTGGTACACCCATTCGCCGGACTTGGCGTCCCTGGCCAGGTAAGTGGTGAGCCTGATCGGGTCGGCGGGGTTCTCGTAGATGGTGGCGGCGGTGCCGGGGAGCTCGACCGGGGTCAGGTTCGTGGTCGGGACCGGCGACGGGGCCCGGGAGGGGGTCGCCGTGGTCGTGGCACCGGCCTGGGCGGACGGGCCGGGCCGGCCGCCGATCCGGAGGTTGACGGCGGTCACGGCGACGACGGCGATGGCCGCCAGCAGCGCCACCGCGGCCACACCCGCCCCGATCATCCACCCCCGCCCGCCCTTCGGCGCTCTGGCCTGCGTCCAAGGCGGCGGGTTCATCCCTTGCCGGGGCGGCCCGAACACCGGCGTCCCCGGCGAAGGCGTCACTGGCGAGGGTGTCCCCGGCGCGGGCGTCGCAGGCACGTGCATCCCGTGCGGCTGGTGGCCGGGCGGCGGTAAATCCGCAGGCCGCCCCGTCGGCGGCGGAAGCGCAGTTGCGGGCTGCGGCGGGCGGACGCCCACAGGTGCGCCCTCGGACCGCGGCGGGCCCGGTGGAGGCGTCCCACGCGGTGAGGCGGCGGGCTGGTACGGGCCTTGCGGAGGAGCGCTCTGAGGCGAGCCGCCAGGCTGGTGCGGCCCTGGAGAAGAGGCGGCCTGAGGTGAGCTGCCGGACTGGTACGAGCCCGGAGGAGAGGCGGCCTGGGGTGGGCCGGGTGGAGGGGCGGCCGGACAGGGCCCGAAGGTGGAGGGCGGCTGGGATGGGTGGGTCGGTGGCCGGGTGAGGGGGCCGATGACGGTGGTGGCCTGATCCAGCAGGCGCGGATCCGTGACCGGCTGTTCCAGCAGGCGCAGGATGACCTGCTCGGCCGTCGGCCGCCGGCCGGGATCCTTGGCCAGGCAGGCCGCGACGAGTTCGCGCAGCGTGCCGGTGAGCCGCGACAGGTCGGGTTCGGCGTGCAGGACGCGCTGGATGATCGCCGGCACGGTCTCGGCCTCGAACGGTCCCGCTCCCCCGGCCGCGAACACCATCGTGCCGCCCCACGCGAACAGGTCGGCCGCCGGCCCCGCGGGCTGGGCCAGGATCTGCTCGGGCGCCATGAACGCGGGCGTGCCCACCGGCATGGAGGTGATGGTCGAGGTCGCGTCGAGCGCCCTGGCGATGCCGAAGTCGATCACGCGGGGCCCCTCGCCGCCCAGGATCACGTTGGCGGGGCCGAAGTCGCGGTGCACGATGCCGGCCTGGTGGATGGCCGCCAGCGCGGTGGCCGTGCCGACTGCCAGCCGGTGCAGGGCGGGCCCGGCGCGCGGCCCGGTCTCGGCGACCGCCCTGGCCAGGGAGGGGCCGTCCACGTACTCGCTGGCGATGAACGGCCGGCGCTCGTGCACGCCGGTGCCGAGCACCTGCGCGGTGCAGAACGGCGCCACCCGCCTGGCCGCCTCGGCCTCCCTGGCGAAGCGTTCTGCGGCCACCTCGTCGCCGGCGAGGTGGGGCCGCAGCCACTTGATCGCGGCCCGGCCGCCCTGGTCGTTCACGCCCAGGTAGACGACGCCCTGTCCGCCCTCTCCCAGACGTCCCCGGATCCCGTAGCCTCCGAGACTGGTGGGATCTCCCGCTCTCAGCTCAGTAATCGACGGCATAAGCGCATTATGAGCGCCGGATCACGGCCCGGGCCGTCACGATCCGGTGTCCCCGGGAGGGGCCGGGGACACCGGAGGCTCAGGTCAGCCGCTGCGCCTTGCTCAGCAGCCGTTGCGCCACCACCACGAGCGCCAGGAACAGCCCGCTGACCACCTGCTGGAACGCCGACGTCAGGTTGCCGACCTGGTTGATCAGGCTCTGGATGACACCGAGCAGCAGCACGCCCGCCACCGACCCCGTGATGCCGCCGGCGCCGCCGGTCAGCAGGGTGCCGCCGATGACCACGGCGGCGATGGCGTCCAGTTCGAGGCCGATGCCGAGGATCGTCACCCCGGAGGAGAGCCGGGCGGCGTTCAGCGCGCCCGCGAGGCCGGCCAGCAGGCCGGACATGACGTACACGTACACCTTGGTCCGGGCGACCGGGACGCCCATCAGGGCGGCGGCCTGCTCGTTGCCGCCGATGGCGTAGACGTTCTGGCCGAAGCCGGTGCGCTGGAGCAGCACCATCGCGGCCAGGGCGAGGGCGGCGGTGATGTAGACGGGGTAGGACAGGCCCAGGATCTCGCCCTGGCCGAGCGCGGCGAAGGCGCGGTCCTTGACCAGGTACGTGGTCGCGCCCTCGTCCGAGATCGCCAGCATCAGGCCGCGCACCCCGAGCAGCCCGGCCAGGGTCACGATGAACGGGGCCATGCCGGTCCGCGCGATCACCAGGCCCTGGAGCAGGCCCACGACCCCGCACACCGCCAGCGGCAGCAGCAGCGCGACGAGCATGCCGTACTGCGACCCGTACGCCGCCAGCACCCCGCCGAGGACGAACAGCGACCCCACGGACAGGTCGATCCCGCCGCTGATGATCACGAACGTCATGCCGATCGCGATGATCGCGAGGAACGAGGAGGAGACGACCACGCTGGCCGCGTTCGCCGGCGTGGCGAAGGAGTCGAAGGCCAGGCTGCCCACGATCACCAGCGTGCCCAGCACCATGACGGCGCCGTGCTGCTGCAGCGTCCGGCTGAGCTGCTCGCGGTTCATCGGGTCTCCCGCTTCCTGGTGGCGTAGACGGCGGCCAGGATGATGACCGCCTGGACCATCTGGGTCCACGACTGCGGCAGGTTGTGCTTGATCAGCGTGGCCGCGAGGAGTTGCATGAGCAGCGCGCCCATGACCGTGCTGAGCACCCTGATCCGGCCGCCGGTCAGCGGGGTGCCGCCGACGACGACGGCGGTGATCGCCGACAGTTCGATGAACATGCCGAGCGAGGTCGGGTCGCTGGCCTGCAGCCGGGCGGTGGCCAGTACGCCGGCCAGGGCGGCGAGCAGGCCGGAGATCACGTACACGATCAGCAGCACGCGCTTGACCGGCAGGCCGGACAGCTCGCTGGCCGAGCGGTTGCCGCCGATGGCGACCACCTGCCGGCCGAAGGTGGTGCGCCGCACCACGAACAGCACGATCACGGTCAGCGCCGCCGCGATGATCACGATCACCGGGATGCCGGCCACGGAGCTGCTGCCGAGCGCGATCAGGTCGGGGTTGCGGAACTCGACCAGCTGCGGCACCAGCACGTTGGCCAGGCCGCGGACGCCGACCAGCAGCGCCAGTGTCGCCACGATCGGCTGCACCCCGACGTAGGCGACCAGCGCTCCCCCGGCGGCCCCGACGACCGCGCCGCCGATCAGGGCCACGACGAGGGCGGGCAGCCAGCCGTACCCGAGGTAGAGCACGACGAGCGCGGCGGCCAGCGCCATCACCGAGCCGACCGACAGGTCGATGCCCTGGGTGCCGATCACCAGCGCCATGCCGAGCGAGACGATGACGATCGGGGTGACCTGGACGAGCTGGGTGCGGAAGTTGGAGGCGTCGAGGAAGTGGGGGGTGAACAGCACGTTGAACAGCAGCAGCGCCAGTACGGCGGCGTACACGCCGTAGTCCTGCACCCAGGCGAACACCTGCGGCTTGAGCACGGCGACGCGGCCTCGCGGGCCGCCCCGGTCATGCGTCAGCTCGGCCATCGGACTGCTCCGCGATCGTCGCCATGATTCTCTCCTCGGTCACCTCGTCACCCGACAGCTCCCCGACGACCGCGCCCTCGCGCAGCACGAGGATCCTGTCGGCCCCCTCGACCAGCTCCTCCAGGTCGGAGGAGATCAGCAGCACGCCGAGCCCTTCCCGCGCCAGCTCGTCGATCAGCGCCTGCACCTCGGCCTTGGCGCCGACGTCGATGCCCCGGGTGGGCTCGTCCAGCAGCAGCACCTTGGGCCGTACGGCGAGCCAGCGGGCCAGCAGCACCTTCTGCTGGTTGCCGCCGGACAGCTCGGAGACGAGCTGGTGCGGCGAGGCGGCCTTGATCCTCAGCCTCCGCATGAAGATCTCGACGATCCGGTCGATCTTCGCCTCGGACACCACGCCCGCCCGGCCCATGGAGGGCAGGGCGGCCAGGGCGATGTTCTCGCGCACGGACAGGGTGGGGATGATGCCCTCGGCCTTGCGGTCCTCGGGCAGCAGGCTGACGCCCGCCCTGATCGCGGCCGAGGTGGAGCCGGCCCGCAGCGGCGCGCCGGCCACGAGCACCTGCCCGCCGTCCAGCGGCAGCGCGCCGACGATGGCCTTGGCGGTCTCGGTACGGCCCGCGCCCAGCAGCCCGCCGAGGCCGACGACCTCGCCCGGTTTGACGCTCACGTCCACCCGGTCGAGCACGTGCCGCCGGGTCAGTCCCCTGGCCTCCACCACGGGAGCGCCGTTGCCCGATCCCTGCGCGTCTCCTTCGGCGTGGTCGCGGGAGAAGCTGGTCAGGCCCGCGGTGCGGACCTCGTTCTGGTCGCGGCCGAGCATCAGCGAGATGAGCTTGAGCCGTTCCAGCTCCGCCATCGGCCCGGTGTGCGCGAGGCGTCCGTCGCGCAGCACGGTCACCTGGTCGCAGACGCGGTAGAGCTCGTCGAGGCGGTGGCTGACGTACATGACGGCGATGCCGCTGTCGCGCAGCCGCCTGATCACCCCGAACAGGGTCTCGACCTCGCGCGGCTCCAGGGAGGACGTGGGCTCGTCCATGATGACGACCCTGGCGTCCACCGACACGGCGCGGGCGAGCGCGACCATCTGCTGCGCGCCGACGCCGAGGGTGCGCAGCGGGCGGCGCACGTCGGTGTCCACGCCGTAGCCGGACAGGACGCGTTCGGCCTCGCCGTACATGGCGGCCGCGTCGATCACCCCGAACCTGCCGCGCGGCTCGCGGCCGAGCAGCAGGTTGCGGGCCACCGACATCATGGGGACGAGGTTGACCTCCTGGTAGATGGTGGAGATCCCGGCGCGCTGCGCCTCCAGGGGGGTGCCGAAGGCGGCGGGCCCTCCCTGGTAGCGCAGCTCGCCCCCGTCCGGCTGGTACACGCCGGTGAAGACCTTGATCAGGGTGGACTTGCCCGCGCCGTTCTCGCCGACGAGCGCGTGCACCTCGCCCGGACGCAGGGCGAGGGACACACCGTCGAGGGCGAGCACGCCGGGGAAGCGTTTGCTGACGCCTCTTGCCTCGAGAACAGCTTCCAACTCAGTACGCCTCACCGAGGGAGTCCTTGGCGTTGCCCGTGTCGTAGTCGCGGTCGGAGATGATCACCTTGTCGGGGATGGCGTCGCCGTTCAGGAACTTCTGGGCGGTCTCGAAGGCGAGCGGGCCGAAGCGCGGGTTGGACTCGATGACCGCGTGCAGCCAGCCGTCGGCGATGCCCTGGACGGCGCTGCGGGTGCCGTCCACCGAGACGATCTTGATGTCGCCCGGCTCCTTGCCCGCGCCCTTCAGCGCGGTGACCGCGCCCAGCGCCATCTCGTCGTTCTCGGCGTAGATGCCGTTGATGTCGGGGTTGGACTGGATGAGCTGCTCAGTGACCTGCTGTCCCTTCTCACGGGCGAACTCACCGGTCTGCTCGAACGAGATCGTGATCTCGGGGGCCTTCTCCTTGACGCGGTCCTTGAAGCCGTTCGTGCGCTCGGTGGTGACGTTGTTGCCCGGGGCGCCGAGCAGGATGGCGACCTTGCCCTTGCCACCCAGGGCGTCGATCATGCGGTCGGCGGCGCGCTTGCCCTGCTCGTAGAAGTCGGAGCCGATGAAGGTCAGGTAGTCGCTGCACGCCTTGGCGTTGATCTTGCGGTCGACCGTGATGATGGGGATCTTCTTCGCGGCGGCCTGCTGGAGCACCGGCTCCCAGCCGTCGGAGTTGAGCGGCGCGATGACCAGCAGCTGCACGCCCTGCGCGATGAGCTGCTGCACGTCGGTGATCTGCTTGGAGAACTGCGACTGGGCGTTGGTGACCTTGAGGTTGGTGATGCCGAGCTTTTCGGCCTCGTCCTTGATCGACTTGGTCTCCGCGATGCGGAACGGGTTGGCCTCCTTCTCCGACTGGGAGAAGCCCACCGTGGCCGTCTTGAGGTCGAACTTCGTGCCGCCGAACTGCTCCAGCGTGCACGTCGGGCCGGCCGTGCCCGAAGGCGTCTGGACGACCTGCTGGCCGGCCGAGCTGGCGGCGGCGGGCGCGTTCTGCGGCTCCTCGGCCTTGGCGCAGCCGGCCGCGGTGAGGAGCACGGCCAGGGCCAGCGTGGCTGTCCGGAGATGGGGGGTCATCGCGGATCCTTTCTTATCAGGTGCGGCGCCCGGGCCGCAGCGGGCCCGGGCGCCGGTGGTTCAGGTGCAGGTGGGGTTGATCGCGCCCGTCAGCGCCTTGTGGGCGTCGTGGACACGCTTGACGTCGGGCTTGGTGATCGCCCTGTCGTACGTCATGAGGCCGTTGATCTCGGTCTCGACGTCGGTCGTCTGGGTGTAGATCGCGGCGCTGAGCTGCTCGCAGGCGTGCAGCCGCTCCAGTTCCTCGACCATGTTCACGTAACGGTTGGTCAGGGCCTCGGGGTCGGGCTCGACCGCGTAGCCCCAGCCGCCGCCGGACCAGGTGTGGCCGACCACGGGCAGGGCCAGGCCGCCGTACTCGCCGATGACGTTCGCCCTGGTGCCGGAGGGCTTGCCGGGGTTGCCGGGGCCCGGGTAGATGTGGAAGTCCTTGACGTCGCCGTTGCCGCCGTCGACCGCGCCGCAGCAGTTGACGCCGCTCATGTTGTTCACCAGGCGGCTCGGGTCCCAGCTCTTGACCAGGTCGGCCACGCGGGCCTGGTCGTACTGGCCCCAGCCCTCGTTGAACGGCACCCACATCACGATCGACGGGCTGCTGCGGTGCTGGTCCACCAGCTCGCGCAGCTCGGCCTCGAACTGCGGCCTGTCGGTGGTGCGGAAGGCGGAGGGCATGTCCTGCCAGACCAGCAGGCCGAGCTTGTCGGCGTAGTGGTACCAGCGGTCGGACTCCACCTTGACGTGCTTGCGCACGGCGTTGAAGCCGAGGGCCTTGGTCTGCTCAAGGTCGTAGCGCAGGGCCCTGTCGGTGGGCGGGGTGTAGATGCCGTCCGGCCAGAAGCCCTGGTCGAGCGGGCCGATCTGGAAGACCGGCTGCCCGTTGAGCAGCATACGGTTGCCGGAGAGCGTGATGGAGCGCATCCCGAAGTACGACTCCACCCTGTCCTCCGCCCTGTCCGACTTGAGTTTGACCTCCAGGTCGTACAGGTGCGGGTTGTCGGGGGACCACAGCTTGGGGTTGCGCACCGGCAGGCGCAGCTCCTTGCCGATCGGGCCGCGTACGGTGGCGACGACCCTGCGGCCGTCCCTGGCGGTGACGGTGGCGGTGCCCTTCGAGCCGTGGACGGTGACGTACAGGGCCTGGCCGCGCAGGTCGGGGGTGGTGTCCACGCGGTCGATGCGGTCCTTGGCGACCGGCTCGATCCAGACGGTCTGCCAGATGCCGGACACGGCGGTGTACCAGATGCCGCTCGGGTTGAGCCGCTGCTTGCCGATGGCCTGGGCGCCCTCGTCGGTGGGGTCGTACACGCCGACGACGAGCTCCTGCGGGCCCGAGCGCTTGAGCGCGCCGGTCACGTCCACGCTGATCCGGCCGTAGCCGCCCTTGTGGGTGGTCACCTGCTTGCCGTTGACGTAGATCGTCGCGTCCCAGTCGACGGCGTCGAGGTGCAGCAGCAGCCGCTCACCCTTCCAGGAGCGGGGCACCTCGAACGTGCGGCGGTACCACATGCGCTCCTCGTGCCGGCCGATGCCGGACAGCTGCGACTCCACCGGGTACGGGACCACGATGCGCTCGGCCAGCCTCCTGCCGAACGGCGCCGCCTCGCCCTCCTTGGCCGGGGCGAACTCCCAGGTGCCGTTGAGGCTGCGCCAGCGGTCCCTGACGAGCTGCGGCCTGGGGTACTCGGGCAGCGGGTTCGCCGGGTTGACGTCGTCGGCCCACCTCGTCTTGAGCACGTAGGTGGAGACGTTGACCACGTGCGCGAAGGGGTAGGCGGCCAGCGGGGTGCCGTCGGCGTAGGTGATGCCGCCGTTGCCGTCGTAGGAGGTGCGGACGGTGCTGCCGGCCTTCGACGGGACCGGATATTTCAGCTTCAGCTCTACTACTTCCGGACTTTTCTGGATTGCTGAGGTGACGGGCCAGGCGGCCGCGCCGACCGTGAATCCGAGCTTCGCGGCCGCGTCGGCGGGCAGCGGGGCCAGGGGCTTGGCGTAGGTGAGCGTCGCGACGTCGCCGGCCGCGTTCAGCCTGGCGTCGTACGGGCCGTCCGGCTGGAAGTCGGCCGGCACGGTGAACGCCTCCGTCGGCACGATGGCCTTCGGCTGGCTCGGGCTCTGCCAGCGCAGGCGCAGGTTGGCGCCGCCGTAGTGCTCGAAGTACTCGACCTTGACGTCGTACTTCCTGCCCGCCTCCAGGGCGATCGGGGTGCCGGTCTGCTCCAGGTCCCAGTCGTCCACCCAGTGGTCGATGACCGGCTGCCCGTCCACCCAGAGGCGGAAGCCGTTGTCGCCGATGATGGAGAAGGTGTAGGTCTCGGAGTACTTCGGGGTGATCTGCCCGGTCCACCTGACGGTGACGTCGTCCTCCCTGCCGGTCAGCAGGTTGAACGTCGGGTTGAGGTCGGGCATCTCGAGGTTGGGGTCGATGATGCTCGCCTTGAGTTCGGCGAAGTCGAACTGGCCCGCCGCCGAGGCGAGGTAGTAGTCGCCGCGCAGCCCGTTCCGCTCGGGGAGGGCCGCGGAGCCGGCTGAGGCGGGGGCCGGCATCTGCCATAACAAGCACATCAGCACGGACAGCAGCAACGTGAGGCGCTTACGCACGGGGGGTTCCTTTCGGAAGGCGCCGATCAGGTTCGGACAGCTTTTGACCCTGACACGCTCCAAAGTAAGCACCAGCGGACCGAGCCGGTCAAGATTTCCGATCAAATTCGTTCGCGTTCGGTCAGAGGTGAACTTCACTTGGCCCGTCGACTATGATCGGGACGTGAGCGACACGCAGAGTGACGGACGCAGGCCCGTGTTCGCCGCTGAACGCCGGCAGCGCATCATCGAACTGGTGCGCGCGAACGGCGCGGTGTCGCTGCGGGAGCTGGCCCAGGCCGTCCACTCCTCCGAGGTGACCGTCCGCCGCGACCTGCGCGCGCTGGAGTCGGAGGGCCTGCTCAACCGCCACCACGGCGGCGCGACGCTGCCGGGCGAGCTGTCCCGCGAGGCCGGCTACACCCAGAAGGTGTCGCTGGAGTCGGCCGAGAAGGCCGCCATCGCCGACCTGGCCGGCGCCCTCGTCGAGGACGGCGACGCCATCGTGATCGGCCCCGGCACCACCACGCAGGAGTTCGCCCGCCGCCTGACCAGGCACGCCGAGCTCGCCGTGGTGACCAACTCGCTGCTGGTCGCCCAGGTGCTGTCCACCTCGCCGCGGGTGGAGGTGATGCTGACCGGCGGCACGCTGCGCGGCTCGATCCTGGCCCTGGTCGGCAGCGCGGCCGAGCACTCCCTGGCCGGGCTGCGCGTGCGCAGGGCCTTCATCTCCGGCAACGGCCTGACCGCCGAGCGCGGCCTGTCCACGCCCAACATGCAGGTCGCCGGCGTCGACCGGGCGCTGGCCGGAGCGGCGGAAGAGGTCGTGGTGCTGGCCGACCACACCAAGATCGGTGTCGACACGATGGTGCAGACGGTCGCGCCCGACCGGATCGACCACCTGGTCACCGACGACGCCGCGCCCCGCGACGTGCTCGACGACCTGAGCGCGCGCGGCGTCCGGCTGCACGTCGCCGAAATCTAACCTTTTTTCTGCGCCCGGATCTGATCGAATGTGACAGGCCCGTTACTATAATGTTTCCTACCTCGACCACCATCGAGGCGGAGGCAACCGTGCTGCAGGTCGCTGGTGTTCTCAAGGCGTTCCAGGGTGTCACCGCCCTCGACCACGTCACCATGTCCGTGCGCACGGGTGAGGTGCACGCCCTCGTGGGCGGCAACGGCGCCGGCAAGTCGACCCTGGTCAAGGTGCTGTCCGGCGTCCACCAGCCGGACGCGGGCGAGCTGCGCCTGCTCGGGGAGCCGGTCAGGTTCGCCGGTCCCGCGGACGCCAGGCGGGCCGGGATCGCCACCATCCACCAGGAGACGAACCTCGTACCGACCATGAGCGTGGCCCGCAATCTGCTGCTGGGCCGCGAACCCCGGGGGCGGCTCGGGCTGATCGACGCCGCGGCCGTGCACGCCCGCGCCGAGGAGACGCTGGCCGCGTACGGGCTCGACGTGGACGTGCGCCGCCCGCTCGGGTCGCTGGGCGAGGGGGCGCGCCAGATCGTCGCCCTGGCCAGGGCCGCCTCGGCGGACGCCCGCCTGGTCATCATGGACGAGCCCACCACGGCGCTCGACCACGCCGAGCTGGAGACCCTGTTCGCGGCCGTGACCACGCTGCGTGAGCAGGGCCGCTCGGTCGTCTACGTCACCCACCGCCTGGAGGAGCTGTACGGGATCTGCGACCGCGTCACGGTGCTGCGCGAGGGCCGGGTCGTGCACACGGGCCCGCTGGCCGGGCTCGACCGGCTGCGGCTGGTCTCGCTCATGCTGGGCCGGCCGTTCCATCCCGTGGAGCCCGCGGTCCAGCACGGCGAGCCCGGCGTGCCCGGCGACGAGCCGGTCCTGGAGGCCAAGGGCCTGACCCGCCACCACGTCCTCGACGGGGTGTCGCTGGAGATGCGGGCGGGCGAGGTCGTCGGGCTGGGCGGCCTGCTCGGCGCCGGCCGCAGCGAGACGGCCCGCGCCATCGCCGGCGTGCTTCCGGTGGACGCCGGCCAGGTCACCGTGGCCGGGGCGCACGCACGCAAGTGGTCGATCAGGAGCGCCGTACGCGCCGGGGTCGGGCTGGTGCCGGAGAACAGGAAGACCGAGGGCATCGTGCCCACCCTGTCCGTACGCGACAACATCGCTTTGGCCGCCCTGCCCCGGCTGTCGAGGGCGGGGATCGTGTCGGACGCGCAGGTCGACAACATCGTGGGCACGTTCATGCGCCGGCTGGGCATCAAGGCCGTCTCCCCCAGGCAGCCGGCCGGCGAACTGTCGGGCGGCAACCAGCAGAAGGTGCTGCTGGCCCGGTGGCTGGCCATGCACCCCAAGGTCCTGCTCCTGGACGAGCCGACACGGGGGGTGGACGTGGCGACCAAGCTGGAGATGCAGGCCCTCCTGGACGAACTGGCCGTGGACGGCCTGGCCATCCTGCTGATCTCGTCGGACGTGTCCGAGCTGGTGGAGAACTGCGACAGCGTGGTGGTGCTCAGGGACGGTGCGATCACCGAACAACTGACCGGCCCCGAGGTCACCGAAGACCGCCTCCTGTCCGCCCTCGCCAAGGACTGACCCGTCCGGTACGCCCCTACCAAGGACTGACCCCGCACCGGCACGGGACCCGGGAAGGAGCGAGACCGGCACTGGACTCATGACCGGCGGGCTGGCCGCCGCAGAGCAGGTCGCGGGCGCATAAGATCACCTCATACGGTCCGACACCGACATGACCGGCCCGCCCCCACCGCCGTGTCGGCCCTGACTGGACGGGAGCCTGTGATGAGCATCAGTCCCCAGCAGCTGCGCGACCTGGCCGCCCGCGCCGAGGCGCTGGCCACCGAGGTACGGGCGCTGTGCGACGGCGCCCCTGCGGCGGCGGCCGAACGCGACCCCCTCCAAGCCGCGCTGCACGCCGCCGGCTGGCTGGACCGGGGCGGCGAGGACCTCCAGCGCGCTGCCGACGACCTGGCCAGGATCCGCTCCCTGCTGGAGCGCAAGTGCGGCATCCCGTGGGGCGTCTGCCCCGAGCACGGCAACACCCTGTCGTACAGCGTCAACGTCACGACCTGCCGCGTGTGCGGCCGCACCTGGGAACGCGACCGGCGCGGCCGCCCCTGCGAGGAGCGGGTCACCTGGAAGGTCACGGACCGGGCCGGCACGGTGACGACGATGTGCGACGGCCACGTCCTCGGCGCCCGCGCCACCACCCAGGGCGCAACCTTCACCCACCTCGACACCGAACTCTCCCAGCCGTGAGCCCGGTCATGAGCCCCGCCTTAACCGACGGAGACCAGACCGCGACCAGCGGCCCTGCCCTAGCCCTATGTCAGCAACGCAGGCGGCCAGGGTGGTCAGAGGGTGCGGGCGAAGAGGGCGCGCAGGGTGGTGAAGTGGCGTTCGCAGGCGGCCTCGTCGTACATCGACGTGTCCGACATCGAGTAGCCGTGCGGCGCTCCGGCGTACACCTCGTTGACGGCCGTCAGGCCGGCGTCCTTCAGCGCCCGTCCGAGCCGCTCCACTGCCTCCGGGCCCATGGACGCGTCGTTGTCGGCGTGGCCGAAGGCGAACTCGGCGCGGGCCGTGGCCAGGCTCAGGTGCGGGCTGTCGGGCGCGTCGGTGGCCAGGCCGCCGCCGTGGAAGCCGCCGACGGCGCCGACCTCCTCGGGGTGGGCGCCGGCCGCCTGGATGGCCAGCCGCGCCCCCATGCAGTAGCCGACCACACCCACCGGCCCGGCGGACACGCCGTCCTGGGCCCGCAGCGCGGCCAGGTAACTCGCGTTGTCGGCCGCCACCCGCTCGGCCGTCAGCGATCCGATCCGCGGCCCGATCGTCGCGAAGAACTTCTCCCGCTCTCCGGGCAGCCGCAGGTCACCCGTCGGGGACGTCTCGGCGGCGGTGCCCTCGCGGTAGAAGATGTTGGGCGCGAGCACGACGTAACCCCAGCTCGCGATCCGGTCGGCCATCTCGTGGATCCTGGGACGCAGCCCGATGGCGTCGATGATGAACAGCACGCCCGGGTGCTCGGCGGAGTCGTCAGGACGGGCCAGCCAGGCTTCCGCCGTGCCGTCGGGAACGGGAATCTCGATCATCATTTCGCACTCCATGGCAAAAGAGGACTCATCGGGCTCGCCCGTACGCCGCCGTCATGCGACTGCGGCGAGGCGGCGCAGGGGGTCGGCGGGCAAGCACGGTGCCGACGCGCCCACCGTATCCCGCTCCCCTGTGGACGCGGGTGGCACCCTTGCCCGGCGTGTCCGAAGTGTCACGACCGCCGATGGAACGCCGTATGCGAAGCGTCGCGACCGCCCCCGGACCGGCGCGTGTACCTCAGTACACCGAGATGTGCGGATGGTCGTAGTGGTTGGCCGTGGTGCCGCCGCGGTCGGACATCGTTCGCCAGCCGCCCGTGCGGGTGTGCCAGATGCGCTGGCGGTAGATGATGTACATGATGCCCAGCCGCTTGGCGTTCTTGATCGCCCAGGCGGCGATCTCGTCGCCGCGTCTCTGCTCGTCGCCCGACGGGAACGAGCCGCCGCGGCTCAGCATGAAGTCGCAGGCACGCCCGAGCGGATGCTCGCCGCCGTCCTGGATCGCCCGGTAGCACCCGATCCCGTACGGCACCTGGAAGCGCTGCTGGATGAGCTCCTTGACCAGCCGCATCCGGGGGGTGACGTTGTCCGTCCCGCCGGGCAGCTGCGGCACCCAGGTCCCGTCGGGGCGGCGCACCCCCGGGGCGGAGTAGAGCAGGTCGATCCGGTCCTTGATCTTCTCGATCTGCTTCTCGGCCTTCTTCTTGCGCTTCTCCAGCTCCTCCGTGCTCGCGCGGAGTTCCTCGGTACGCGCGGCGGCCTCCTCCTCGGCCTGCCGGCGGTCGTCCCGGACCCGGGCGTAGCCGCTCAGCCTGGCGTCCTGGAGGTCGATCATGTGCTGGGCCAGCGCCATCCGGGCGAGCAGCGCCGACGGGTCGCCCTCCGAGGTCAGCAGGTCGGCCGTGCCGGGGTCGCCGCCGATGTACTTGGCGATGGCCATGGCGCGCAGCTCGGTGGACTGGCGGTCGTAGACCTCCTGGGCGGCGGACAGCTTCTCGCGCGCCGCCTTCTCCGCCTTCTCCGCCTTCTGCCCGGCGATGCGGCTCTCGTAGTAGTCGGCGATGAGCTTGTCCGAGTCCTTCTGCAGCTCGGCCAGTTCCTTCTTCAGCTGCTTGGCGGTGGGTTTGGGGGCCGCCTGCACCGGAACCGCCGCGAGCAGCAGCGCCAGGGTGAGACAGGCGAGGGTCGTACGGGCCGGGGCGCGCAGCCGGTCGGCAGAGGACGCAACCGCCACTCTTCTCCTTACCCTGAAGCACGCAGGGCAGGTTCCGGTCACGAGCTATTCAGTCCGGGGGCCGCCCTCTATTCGACGCACGATAGTAGGGGATCAGCCCTCCTGGCACGCAATCACGATTTTCCGGTATCGCGTCCTTTGCGCGTTCTGCGGACCACGATCTGCCGTCCGAGCAGCACGGAGCCGGGCACCACGAGGATTCCCAGCAAGCTGGTGCCCAGGCCGAGCCCGACGTCGGCGTCCACCAGCCCGTCGCCCTCGCCGCCGAGCACGGGCAGTCCGAGCGACACGCTGACCGACAGGGAGATCAGCGGCTCACGACCGGCCGGCTCAGGATCGAGGTCGGGCGGGTTCGTCGCGGGCGGCTCGTCGCCGGTGCCGGGCGGATCGTCGTCAGGTGGCGGCGTCGCCGGCGGTCTGGACGGCTCCGGCTCGCGGGTGGGCTCCCGCGTCGTGGTGGGGCGGCTCGTACGCGTCCGCGTGGGCCTGCTGGTCGGCCGGGTGGGCCGGGACGTCGCCGGCGGCGGGGTGGCGGCCGGCCCGCCCGTGGCGGGGCGCGCGTCGGACGGCGCCGGCTCGGGACCCGAGGTGCGGCCGGGGGTGATGTCAGGGGTGACGGGCTCCGACGGTTCCGTCGGCACAGGCTCGGAGGACTCCGGTACGGCAGGCGCGGCGGTGGACGCCGGGGCCGACGCGGCGGGCGGGAGGGCACCACCGGTCCCCGGTCCCGGGCCGTCCCCGAGGATCACGAACGCCGACACCACGGCCGCCGCCGTGGCCACCACCAGCCCGCCGGTCATCGCGAGCTTGCCCGCGGGCGAGAGCGTGCTCTGCGTCAGGCTCGTGGCCGTCCCGCCGCCTCCGCTCTCCGCGCCGAAGGCCGCCGCTCCGGCGTCGGGCAGCAGGGCGGCCAGCGGCAGGAGCAGGATCCCGAGCCCGGCCCGTCCGCGCCGCTCCCATTCCTCCCCGTACGCCTCCCGCGCCGTCTCCTCAAGCCTGACCAGGAACGCCTCCGCCGACTCCGGCCGCGCCGCGGGGTCCTTGGCCAGGCCGTGCGCGAGCAGCGGGCGCAGCGGCTCCTCGACGTCCTCCAGCGGCGGTGACACGTGCTGGTGCTGGTAGGCGAGGGCGGCGACGTTCTCGCCGCTGAAGGCGCGGTGGCCGGTCAGGCACTCGTAGAAGACCAGCGCGGCGGCGTACACGTCGGTCGCGGCCCCGGCCGGGGCGTCGTCCCACTGCTCGGGCGCCATGTACGGCGGCGTGCCCGCCAGCTCGGCGTTCTCCCCGAAGCGGGCGGCCACGCCGAAGTCGACGAGCTTGCTGTCGCCGTCCTGCGTGATCATCACGTTCTCCGGCTTGAAGTCGCGGTGCACGACCCCGTGCCGGTGCGCCTCCGCCAGCCCGAGCAGCGCGCCCTTGAGCACCACCAGCGCCGCCTCAGGGCCGGTCGCGCCCTCGTGCGCCAGCAGCCGCCGCAACGTGACGCCGTCGACCAACTCCATCACGATGACGGCGTCGTCGCCGTCTTCGAGGTAGTCCAGCACGCGGGCGGTGTGAGGGCTGTCGATCTCCTTGATGAGCAGGGCCTCGCCGCGGAAGCGGGCCACGAAGTCGGGGTCCTGGCGCAGCGGGGCGGACAGGTGCTTGACCGCGACCGGCAGCCCGTCCGCGTCGCGCACGGCGAGCATGACCCGGCCGGTCCCGCCATGACCGAGTTCCCGGATCTCCGTGTAGCCGGGAACCTCCATGATGGGGACCTCCTGACCGGATAAAGATCCTAATGTCAGGACGTTATCCTCGCGTCACGGCGTGTGTCGACCCCTCCGGCGGGGGTGACGCCCGACATGTCGGAATCGGTATCCCACGATGATCCATAGGAGATCCGGGCCGGCGGGACGGGGTCAGGCGGGCGGGCCCGAGGGGCGAGCGACCGGCGGTCATATGACCGGGCCTGAGCGGGCGGGAAGGCGGCATGCCTGAGCGGACGGGGGTCAGGCGGCCGGCGTGAGGGGGCGGGCTCTCAGGAGGGCGCGGACGTTGCGGGCGGCCGTGCGGCCGGCTCGGTTGGCGCCGGTGGTGCTGGCCGAGGGGCCGTAGCCGACGAGCTGGAGCCGGGGTTCCCTGATCACCTGCGTGCCGTCCACGCGGATGCCGCCGCCCGGCTCCCTCAGCTTGAGCGGGGCGAGGTGGTCGAGCGCCGAGCGGAAGCCGGTGGCCCAGACGATCGTGTCGGCGGCCACGTACGTGCCGTCGTCCCAGACCACCCCGTCCGCCACGATGCGCCCGAACATCGGCAGCCGGTCGAGCGCGCCCTTCTCCAGCGCCTCGCGCACGACGGCGCTGTAGGTCAGGCCCGTCACGCTGACGACGCTCTGCGGCGGCAGCCCGGCGCGTACGCGCTCCTCGACCATGGCCACGGCCTCCCGCCTGGCCTCCTCGCCGAAGTCGTCGTCCCTGAAGACGGGCGGCCGCCGGGTGACCCAGGCCGTCGCGGCGGCCACGCCGGCGATCTCGGACAACACGTGCATCGCCGACGCCCCGCCGCCCACCACGATCACGCGCCGCCCCGCGAACTCCGCCGGCCCCCGGTAGCCGGCGTAGTGGAGCTGCCGGCCCGCGAAATCGGCCGCGCCCGGGTAGTAGGGCCAGTACGGGCGCGTCCAGGTGCCGGTGGCGTTGACGACCGCGCGGGCGGCCCACCGCCCCGCGTCCGACTCGACCAGCAGCCGGGTGCCGTCCAGATCGCTCACGGCACTGACCTTGACGGGGCGCACGACGTTCAGCCCGGTCCTGCGCTCGTAGTCGGCGTAGTAGGCCGGGACCTCCTCGGCGGCAGGACGCCCGCCGTCAGGCCCGGGAGCCCCGGGCAGGCCCGGCAGGTCGAAGACGCCGTGCACCTTGTCCATGGTCAGCGAGGGCGAGCGGTGCCGCCACGCCCCTCCCGGCCCGTCGGCCGCGTCGAGGACGACCGGCTCATACCCGAACCGGCGCAGGAAGTACGCGCTGGACAGGCCCGCCTGCCCGGCGCCGATCACCACGACCTCGCCGCTGTGCTCCACGGTCGGTGCAACCGCGACGCCCCGCCGCCTCTTCCCGCCCGGACGCGGGAACGCCGGGCGGGCCAGGCTCCGCGCCCGGCGCCGCCCCGAGCGCGCCGACCGCGGCCCTGGGGCCGGAAGCGGGCGGCGTCAGGAGCGCGGCGGCACCGGGGCGGTCGAGCCGCGTACGACCAGTTCCGTCGCCAGCTCCACATGATGGGAGTCGATCCGCTCCCCCGCCGCCAGCCGCAGCGCCGTGCGCAGCGCCACCCCGCCCATCTCACGCAGCGGCTGCCGGATGGTGGTCAGCGGCGGCGAGGTCACCTGGGCGATCTGGGTGTCGTCGAACCCCACGATGCTGAGGTCCTCGGGGATGCGCAGCCCGCGCGCCCGCGCGGCCTCCATGATCCCGACGGCCATCTCGTCGCTGCCCGCGAAGATCGCCGTCGGGGCGCGCGGCAGGTCGAGCACCGCCGCCCCGCCCGCCACTCCATCGTGGTAGCGGAAGTGGCTGGAGCGCACGTATCCGGGCAGCACGGGCGTGCCCTCGGCCTCCATGGCGGCGCGGTAGCCGTGCAGCCGCGCCTGGTTGCACGCGGCGGCGGCCGGCCCGCCGATGTAGGCGATGCGCCGATGCCCCAGGGACAGCAGGTGCTGGGTGGCGGCCAGGCCACCGGCGAAGTTGGTCGAGCCGACGCTGGTGACCCGGGTGCGCGGCAGGTTGAGCGGATCGATGAGGACGAGCGGTAACCGGGCCCTGGCCAGCGCGGCGGGCTGGCCGGCGGTCAGCTCGCCGGTGACGGCGATCAGCGCGCGCCGACCGGCCGCGACCAGCTCGCGAGCCCAGGCCGTGGTGCGCTCGGTGCCGCTCCTGATGCTGACCACGATCCCGACGCCCTCCTCGGCGCCGGCGGCCACCGCGCCCTGGACGATCTCCGTCGAGTACGCGTTCAGGTCGGTGTCGAACTGCACCTCGACGGTCGCCAGCCCGGGCGGCTCGCGGCGGGGCGCGGGCGCGACGTACTCGTGCTCCTGCAGCAGCGACTGCACCAGCGACCGCGTGGCGGGCGAGACGTCGCTGCGGCCGTTCAGCACCTTCGAGACGGTGGCGACCGACACGCCCGCCGAGGCCGCCACCGTGGCCAGCGTGGCCCGTCTAGGACTGGGCGGCATCGGCACCCCCCTGCCTGCCATTCGCACTGCCGTTCGCCCTGCCGTTCGCACTGTCGGTCGTTCTTCCGATTTCGTCGGCCCTCCCCTTCTCGTTCTCGATCTCGACGGTGGTCACGAGCCGCCGGTCGTGGCCGACGTGACGGGCCGGCCCGGTCAGCCGGACCGTGCCCCGGCAGGGCAGGTCGGCCGCCGAGGTGCCGGCGAGCACCTCGATCTCGCCGGGCTCGACGACGCGGCGCAGGTCGCGGCCGGTGAACGCGGTGCGGTCGGCGTGCACCGCGAAGCTCACCCGCGTGCTCTCCCCCGGTTCCAGCCGGACCCTGGCGTAGCCGGTGAGCTGCCGGACCGGCCGGGTGACCTGGGCCACGACGTCGCGCAGGTAGAGCTGGACGACCTCCTCTCCGGCCCGGCCGCCGGTGTTGCGCACGGCGAGCGAGACGGTGAACTCCCCGTCGGTGGGCACCTCGGCGTCGCTGATCCGCAGCTCGGACAGCTCGAAGGTGGTGTAGGAGGCGCCGTGGCCGAAGGGGAACAGCGGCGTCGGGTCGAGGTTGCTGATGCCGTGGCTGTCGGCGCCCAGCGGCGGCTGCAGGTAGGTGCCCGGCTGGCCGCCAGGGCCGCGCGGGATCTGCACGGGCAGCCGGCCGACCGGCTGGACGCGGCCGGACAGCACGCCGGCGATGGCCGCCCCGCCCTCCTCGCCGGGCATGAACGCCTGGACGAGCCCGGCGGCCGATCCGTGCACCTCGCCCAGCGCGTACGGGCGCCCTGAGACGACGACCACGACCACCGGGGTGCCGGTGGCGGCCAGCTCGGCCAGCAGGTCGGCCTGCGCGCCCGGCAGCCGCAGGTCCTCGGCGTCGCAGCCCTCGCCCGAGGTGCCGTGCCCGAACAGGCCGGCCAGGTCGCCCACCACGGCCACGCACACGTCGGCCTCGCGGGCGGCGTCCAGCGCGGCGGCGAAGCCGGAACGGTCGTCGCCGCGCACGTCGCAGCCCCGCTCGTAGCGCAGCTCGGCGCCGGGCAGCTCGCGCGCGAGCGCGTCGAGCACGGTCGGCGCGTCGAGGCCGAGCCCGAGGCCGGGGTGGCGGGGCAGGACGTGGTTGGGGAAGGCGTAGCAGCCCATGAAGGTACGCGGGTCGTGGGCGGCGGGCCCGACGACCGCGACGCGGCGGGGCGCGGCACGGCCCTCGCCGAGCAGCGGCAGGGCGGTCCCGGCGTCGAGCAGGATGATCGACCGCTCGGCCAGCTCCCTGGCCAGGGCGCGGTTGCCCGGCGAGTCGAGGTCCACGTCCGCGGCCCCGGCGACCGAGTCCTCGGGGGTCCAATCGGGGTCGAGCAGCCCGAGCTCGACCTTCTGGGTGAGCAGGCGGCGCACGGCCCGGTCGATCAGCGCCTCGGGCAGCTCGCCGCGGCGCACCCGGTCGGCCAGGTGCCGGCCGAAGCCGAGCGTGTCGGGCAGCTCCACGTCGATGCCGGCGGTGAGCGCTTGGACGCCCGCCTCGGCGGGGTCGGCGGCGACGTGGTGCATGGTGGCCAGGAACGGGACGGCCCAGTAGTCGGAGACGACGGTGCCGGTGAACCCCCACTCCTCGCGCAGCACCTCGGTCAGCAGCCACGGGTCGGCGCCGGCGGGGACGCCGTCGACGTCGGAGTAGGAGTTCATCACCGAGCGGGCGCCGCCGAGCGCGATGGCCGCCTCGAAGGGCGGCAGGATCATGTCCATCAGCTCGCGCCGGCCCATCGGCACGGGGCCGTGGTTGCGGGCGGCGCGCGAGGCGGAGTAGCCGGCGAAGTGTTTGAGCGTGGCGATGATCCCGGCGCTCTCCAGCCCGCCCACGTAGGCGGCGCCAAGGGTGGAGACGAGGTAGGGGTCCTCCCCCATCGTCTCCTCGACCCGGCCCCACCGGTAGTCGCGGACCACGTCCAGCACCGGTGACAGCCCCTGGTGCACGCCCACGGCCCGCATGTCGCGGCCGATGGCGGCGGCCATCCGCCGCACCAGCCCGGGGTCGAACGTGGCGGCCCAGGCGATGGCGGCGGGGTAGACGGTGGCGCCGTAGGCGGTGAAGCCGGTCAGGCACTCCTCGTGGACGATCGCCGGGATGCCCAGCCTGGACGCCTCGACGACGGCCCGCTGGAGCCGGACGATCTCGGCCGCTCCCTGGGCGGCGGTGAGCGGGACGCTGCCGTGGACCCGGGTGAGGTGGCCCAGGCCGTCGCGGACGGCCTCGTCGAGCGGGACGGTGCCTGAGGCGGCGAACACGTCCTGCATCGGGGCCACGTTGAGCGTCTCCGGCTCGGGTCCCCCCGCGGGAGCGGGGTCCTGATCGGGCTCCAGCATGTCGTTGCCGATCCACCGGCTGCCGAGCTGGCCGATCTTCTCCTCAAGGGTCAGCTCCGTGAGAAGGGCGTCGACTCGGTCGGCCACGGCGAGCGCCGGGTCCTGCCATGGGCGCAGGGCCCTGTCCGCC
Organism: Nonomuraea sp. NPDC048882; assembly: GCF_040649755.1. Taxonomy (NCBI): domain Bacteria; kingdom Bacillati; phylum Actinomycetota; class Actinomycetes; order Streptosporangiales; family Streptosporangiaceae; genus Nonomuraea; species Nonomuraea sp. NPDC048882. Next base: position 537,031 of record NZ_JBEZGB010000003.1, on the reverse strand, counting down.
GTGGGGGTCCGGTCTAGAGCCGTCATCTACTGCACTCCTTAAAGAGGTGCGGCGCTGTCGCAAACTTTCGAAATGTTTCGAGACTGTGACCAGACCGCCGCGCCGAACCTTCATCATCCGAAGCGCCTGCTGAAGGCGTGCGCGAAAGTACCTTACACGCGCTCGCCGGGATTTCCAGGGCTTTCTTGATCGACAAGGTCTTGACACCCTTATTGCCGAAACCTAGATTGGCGAACCCCGCGGTCATGTCGAAAATGTTTCGATGAGCTGACACGAGGAGGGGTGGAAGAGTGGCATCGCCGCGATGCCGTTCCACGACCGTCGGCCAACTCATCCAGTTGCGCATCCAGTGACCAGACGCGCCGCGACCCCCCGGCCCGCGGCATTCGAGTACGGAGATCAGCGTGGAGTCCAGGACAACGTCTCGCCGCACATTCCTCAGCCTCTCCATGGGCCTTCCCCTGGGAGCCGCGCTCGCCGCGTGCGGCACCTCGGGACCCACCCAGACCGGCGCGGGCGGAGGCACCGGCGCCACGGGTGGCGGCGGTGGTGGCGGCGGCGCTACCTATTGGTACCTGTCGACGCAGCCGCAGGAGGGCGTGCGCACCAGGACGGTCGAGCGGTTCAACAAGGCCAACCCCAACGGCAAGATCACCGGTACGACGTTCCAGAACGACGCGTACAAGACGAAGATCAAGACGGCCATCGGCGCCGGCCAGGCACCCACCCTCATCTGGGGCTGGGGCGGCGGCGGTCTGCGCAGCTACGTGCAGGCCGGCCAGGTCGACGACCTGACCGAGTGGTTCGGCCAGAACGCGGCACTCAAGGACCGGCTGTTCCCCTCCTCCTTCGGCGCGGCCACCATCGACGGCAAGATCTACGCGATGCCGTGCGAGACGATGCAGCCGATCGTCCTCTACTACGACAAGCGCGCCTTCGACAAGATCGGCGCCCAGCCCCCGCAGTCGTGGGGGGACATCATGGACCTGGTGCCCAAGTTCAACGCCAAGGGCATCGCGCCGTTCTCGCTCGGCGGGCAGTCGCGCTGGACCAACATGATGTGGCTGGAGTTCCTCTTCGACCGCCTGGGCGGCCCCGAGGTGTTCCAGGCCGTGTTCGACGGCGAGAAGGACGCCTGGAACAACCCGGTCGCCATCGACGCCCTGGGCAAGATGCAGGAGCTGATCAAGGCCGACGGGTTCGTCAAGGGCTTCTCCTCGATCACCGCCGACTCCAACGCCGACCAGGCGCTGCTCTACACCGGCAAGGCCGCGATGATGCTGCACGGCGGCTGGACGTACGGCAGCATGTCCACCGACGGCGGCGACTTCGTCTCCGGCGGCAACCTCGGCTACATGAACTTCCCGCCGATCGACGGCGGCAAGGGCGACCCCGGCAACACCGTCGGCAACCCCGGCCAGTACATGTCGATCTCCTCCAAGGCCACGCCGGAGCAGAAGGAGATCGCCAAGAAGTTCTTCTCCACCGAGCTGATGAGCGACCAGTCCGTCAAGGAGTGGGTGTCGACCGGCGCGGTGCCGATCGTCAAGGGCGCCGACGCCCAGTTCGCCGGCTCCAAGGACAAGGCGTTCCTCGACTTCGTGTACGGCATCGCGGTCAACGCCAAGTCCTTCGCCCAGTCCTGGGACCAGGCGCTCAGCCCGACCGCCGCCGAAGTGCTGCTCGACAACATCTCCAAGCTCTTCCAGCTGTCGATCTCGCCGCAGCAGTTCGCCACGAACATGAACGCGGTCATCGGCAAGTGAGCGCGGTAGCGACCGCCACCCGGCCCTCCGCGAAGGCGGGCCGGGGCGGCGGCTCCCTCAGCTGGCTGGCCCTTCCCGCCCTGCTGTTCTTCGTCGCCTTCGGCGTGATCCCGCTGATCGGCGTCCTCGTGCTGAGCTTCACCGCGTGGGACGGGCTCGGCGAGATCCATCCCGCCGGGTTCGACAGCTGGCGGGCCGTGCTGAGCGACCCCGGCCTGCCGCACGCGTTGTGGATCACCTTCCTCGTCATGGCGGCATCCTGGGCGGTCCAGACGCCGGCGAGCATCCTCATGGGCGTCTTCCTGGCCGGGCAGCAGCGTTATCGCGCGATCCTGTCGGTGCTGTACTTCATCCCGCTGCTGCTCAGCTCGGCGGCGCTGGCGATCACGTTCAAGGCGCTGCTCGACCCGAACTTCGGCCTCGGCGCGGGGTTGCAGATCCCCATTCTGGTGCAGGACTGGCTGGGCGATCCGGTGCTGGCCTTCAGCGTGGTCATCTTCGTGGTGTCCTGGCAGTTCATCCCGTTCCACTCGCTGATCTACCAGGGCGGCGTGCGGCAGATCCCGCGCTCGATGTACGAGGCCGCGGAGCTCGACGGCGCGGGCCGCGTCCGCCGCTTCTTCAGCATCACGCTGCCGCAGCTCAAGTACACGATCATCACGTCGTCGACGCTCATGGTGGTCGGCTCGCTGACCTTCTTCGACCTGATCTTCGTGCTCACCGCGGGCGGTCCCGGCGACGCCACCCGGGTGCTGGCCCTGGACATGTACAAGCGCGGCTTCCAGGCCAACCTCATGGGGCCGGCCAGCGCGATCGCGGTCATCCTCGTCCTCGTCGGCCTCGTCCTGGCGCTGCTGCTGCGCCGGCTCGGCGGCCGCGACTCCTCCCACAGCCAGCTCGAAGGGGCCTGACGCATGACGACCGTCCCCACCAGAGCCCCCGAGCAGATCGCCTCTCCCGGCCCGGAGCCGCGGGGCCACCGCCGCAGGCAGCGCCGCAGCCGCGAGCGTCCCAACTGGCTGGCCGGCGTGAGCAGCGTGATCTGGCTGGCGATCGTGATCGTGCCGATCTACTGGATCGTCATCACCAGCTTCAAGTCGCAGAGCAAGTACTACGCCGAGAACCCGCTCATGCCGCCGTCGGAGCCGACGCTGGCCAACTACCGCATGGTCATCGAGGCGGACTTCCCGCAGTACTTCATCAACAGCGTCATCGCCACGCTCGGCGCCGTCATCCCGGCCGTGCTGTTCAGCTTCATGGCGGCGTACGCGATCGTGCGGGCGGGCCGCGAGAGCCGGTTCCTGCGCTACACGAACTCGCTGTTCCTCATGGGGCTGGCGATCCCGCTGCAGGCCACGGTGATCCCGATCTACCTGATCATCATCAAGCTGGGCCTGTACGACACGCTGATGGCGCTGATCCTGCCGTCGATCGCCTTCGCCATCCCCCTGTCGGTGCTGATCCTGGCCAACTTCATCAGGGACGTGCCGAAGGAACTGTTCGACTCGATGCGGATCGACGGCGCGACCGAGCAGGTGACGATGTGGCGGCTGGCGTTCCCGCTGACCCGCCCGGCCGTGGTCACGGTGACCGTCTACAACGCGCTGCAGATCTGGAACGGGTTCCTGCTGCCGCTGATCCTCACGCAGAGCCCCGACAAGCGCACGCTGCCGCTGGCGCTGTGGTCGTTCCAGGGTCAGTACAGCATCAACGTGCCCGCGGTGCTGGCCTCGGTCGTGCTGACCACGCTGCCCATCCTCCTGCTGTACGTGGTGGGCCGCCGCCAGCTGCTCAGCGGTCTCACGGCGGGCTTCAGCAAGTGAGCCGCCCGCCCTTCATGTGAGCGCGTCATGTGAGCGCGCTTGTGAGAGCGCTCTCGTGGCGGCTCAGGTGCTCCATGTGGGCCTCATAGAAGCGGTCGTCCCCGCGGGCGACGTGGCCGGCGAAGGCCGCGTCGCCCGCGGCGGCGCGTTCGCGCATGAAGGCGACCAGGTGTTCCAGGCGGGCCCGCGCCGTGCGCACCAGCGCCGCGCGATCGGCCTCGCCGAGCCCGTAGGCGTCGGCGAACAGCCGTAGCCGGCGCGCCTGCTCGCCGAGCGGCAGGCCGTCGACGTCGCCCGGCTGGTGCAGCGGCAGGAACCGGTAGGCGGCGTAGGCCACGTCCCATATCCGGGGGCCCGGGTGCGCCGTGTCGAAGTCGATCAGCGCGACCGGCCGCCCTTGCCGGAACACGCAGTTGTACGGCGCCACGTCGCCGTGGCAGACGACCTCGGCCGGCTCGACCGGCGGGAAGTACCAGACCGCGTCCGGCGGGGCCGCGAAGCCCGCGGTGGCGTCGTGGTAGCCGCGCAGCAGCCGGGCCGCCCCGGCCAGGGCGTCGTCGGTGCGCGACCACGCGGGCAGCGGGTAGTCGGCGGCCTCGCCCGGCACGAAGTCGAGAACCTCCCGCCCCTGCTCGTCGAGCCCGTGCGCGCGCGGCGCGCCGGTGAACCCGCGCGCCTGCAGGTGGCGCAGCAGCGCGTGCACGGCCGGCGTCCAGGGGCCGGCCGGACGGCGTACGGTGGCGCCCGCCCTGACCACGTGGTTGACCCCGCCGCCGGTCAGCACCTCTTCCCCGGGCACCGCCCCTCCTTGATCGCGTCCGGTCAGTGTGCCACGCGGCCCGGCGGCCACGCATCGCGTTTTTCACCGAATTCCCAGGTGGAGCGGGTAGAACAGGCGTCATGCCGGCCAACTCACCCGTGGTGCTCGTGGTGGACGACGAGCCCAACATCCGCGAACTGCTGCTCGACGCCCTGGAGCTGAACGGGTTCCGGGTGCGCACGGCCGCGTCGGCCACGCAGGCCCTCGACGCCGTCGGGCGGGAGCGCCCCGACATCATCCTGCTGGACGTGATGCTGCCCGACCTCGACGGGTTCGCGGTGGCGCAGCGGCTGCGGCCGGACGGCGGCGGGCCGCCGGTGCTGTTCCTGACCGCGCGGGACACGGTGGCCGACCGGATCGCGGGGCTGACGGCGGGCGGCGACGACTACGTCACCAAGCCGTTCAGCCTGGAGGAGGTGGTGCTGCGCATCCGCGCCATCCTGCGCCGTACGGGGCCGCGCGAGGAGTCCTGCGACGACGGGCTGCTGCGGTACGCCGATCTGGAGCTGGACGAGGAGACCCGCGTCGTCCGGCGGGGCGGGCGGCCCGTGCACCTGTCGCCGACCGAGTTCGGGTTGCTGCGGTACCTGATGATCAACGCGGAGCGGGTGGTCAGCAAGTCGCAGATCCTCGACCGCGTGTGGGACCACGGCTTCGGGACCGACAGCCGGATCGTGGAGTCGTACATCAGCTACCTGCGGCGCAAGATCGACGCCGATGGGCCGCCGCTGATCCACACGTTGCGCGGGGTCGGGTACTCGCTGCGTGACCAGCGCCTGCTGGAACGCGGCCGATGAGCCGGACGGGGATGCCAGGGCCGGCGGGTGAGATCGACCAGGTGGGCGTGGGGCGGTGCGGCGGATGAGGCTGGTGCGCCCGCTGGGGCGGGTGTGGCCGTTGCGGCGGCGGCTGCTGGCCGCGCTGCTGGGGCTGTCGGCGGCGGCGCTGGCGGTGTTCGCGGCGGCGGGGGTGCTGCTGCTCGACCGGTCGCTGATGTCGCGGGTGGACACGCAGCTCACCGACTTCGCCGCCTCGTTCGCCAGGCGCCCGCCACCGCCCCCGCCGGCGTCGCCGCCGCCGGACCGGGACGTGGAGCTGCCCAGCCAGTTCCGGGTCGCCTTCTTCACCCCGTCGGGGGCGGAGCTGCGCCGCCTGCCCGGCTCCGGCCAGGGGCCCGCCGTTCCCGCCCGCGCGGTGATCGACCCGCCGCCGGGGCCGTTCACGGTGCCGGCCAGGTCGGGCGCGGACGAGTGGCGCACGATCGTGCTGCGCCTGCCGGACGGCAACCGGGCCGCGGTCTCGATCTCCCTGGCCGACAACCGCGCCACCGTACGGCAGTTGCTGCTCATCGAGGCGGCGTCGGGCGCGCTGGTGCTGGTCCTGCTGGGGACGCTCGCGCACGCCGTGGTACGGCTCGGGCTGCGCCCGCTGACCAGGATGGAGCGTACGGCCACCGCCATCGCGGCGGGCGACCTGGAGCGGCGGGTGTCCGACAGCGACCCGCGTACCGAGACCGGGCGGCTCGGCCACGCGCTCAACGTCATGCTCGGCCGCCTCGCCGAGGCACTGCGCCAGCGGGAGCGCTCGGAGCGGCGGCTGCGCCACTTCCTCGCCGACGCCTCGCACGAGCTGCGCACGCCGCTGACCTCCATCCGCGGGTTCGCCGAGCTGTACCGGCACGGCGGGAACGAGCAGGACCCGGCCGTGGCGCGGCTGCTGAGCCGGATCGAGAGCGAGGCGGAGCGGATGGGCGTGCTGGTGGCGGACCTGCTGCTGCTGGCGCGGCTGGACCAGGAGCGAGCGCTGGACCTGACCGAGGTGGACTTGCACGTCATCGCCGGTGACGTGGTGCACGGCGCGCGGGCCCGACATCCCGGGCGCTCGATCGAGCTGGTGCTGGGCGAGCGGCCGGTGCGGGTGATCGGGGACGAGCACCGCCTGCACCGGGTGGTGGAGAACCTGGTCGGCAACGCCGTGGCGCACACGCCGGAGGGGGCGGGCGTACGGGTGCTGGTGGGCGCACGCGATCCGGCTACGGCGCTCGTCGAGGTGCGTGACGAGGGGCCGGGGATCGATCCCGAGCACCTGCCACACGTCTTCGAACGCTTCTACCGCGCCGACCCTGCCCGCTCCCCCGGCGGCGACTTTGCCGACGGCCCCGGCGGCGGGGGTGCCAGCGAGGGTGGCTTCCCCGGCGGCGACGGGGGTTTCCGGACCGGCGGCCCGGGTGGTTCCGACGGCGGCCGGACCGGCGGCCGGGGTGGTGGGACCGGGCTGGGGCTGGCCATCGCGGCGGCGCTGGTCGAGGCGCACGACGGCCGGATCGAGGTGCGCAGCCGTCCCGGCCGGGGCACGGTCTTCCAGGTCCTGCTCCCCGTACGCAGCCCCGGGGGTTAGCCGTCGTTCACCTTCCGTCCTGGTGTGGTTCACACATTATTCCCAGGTTGGTGCGGTCACCTGTGGGCTGACACGGAAGGAAAGACATGCTGCGTGGATTCCGCAGGCGCGCCGTCTCCGCGGACCGGCCCGCGCTCCCCCGCCAGGACCCCGGCGAGGCGGGGCACGCGCTGCGCTCGCCCAGCAGGCTGCACGCGTTCAACCGGTACGAGATCAAGTATCTCGTGGACGCGCGGACAGCCGGCGAGCTGCGTGAGGAGATCGAGGGCCTGCTCGACCGCGACCGCTACAGCGGCGACGCCGGGTACGGCGTCTGGAGCGTCTACTACGACACCCGGCGGCTCCGCTTCTACTGGGAGAAGATCGAGGGCCTGAAGTTCCGCAGGAAACTGCGCGTGCGCCATTACGGTGACCGGTTCGCGGTCACGCCCGACACCCCCGTGCACGTCGAGATCAAGCAGCGGGTCAACCGGGTCACGCAGAAGCGCCGGGTGCGGCTGCCGTACCGGGACGCGCTGCTGCTGTGCGACGGGCGCGAGCTGGTCGAGCACGAGCCGTCGGAGCGCGGCTTCCTGGAGGAGGTGCTCGACCTCGTCTGCCGGCTCGACCTGCGGGCCACCGCGATGACCGGCTACCAGCGGCACGCGTACGTGGGCCGCGGCGCCGACGTGGGCCTGCGGGTGACCTTCGACCAGCGGGTACGCGGGCGGGACCGGGACTTCCACCTCGCCGCCGACGCCGAGAACCGGCTGATCGTGCCCGCCGGGAAGACGATCGTGGAGGTCAAGGCGAACGAGCGGGTGCCGTACTGGCTGACCGACCTGACCGCGAAGCGGAACCTTCAGGTGATCCGGGTCTCCAAGTACTGCCAGAGCGTGGAGGCGTACGGGCTGGCGCCGCGCTCGATCTTCCACATCCCCGGCCACGACCTCGACCCTCTGTATGACCCCCGCCCCGCCCCTCGCCCCGACTCCCATCCCGACTTTGACCTGAACCACGGCCGCGCGTCGGCTCTGACGGCTCCCCCGGAGGCATGACCCCCATGGACTTCTCGTTCCAGGACCTGTCCGGCACGTTCAGCGTGGCCGACATCGCGATCGCGATGTCCCTGTCGTTCGTGCTCAGCGCGATGATCGGCTGGGTCTACCGGGCGACGCACCGCAACGTCTCCTACAGCCAGTCATACGTGCAGATGCTGCCCGTCCTCGGCATGCTCATCTCGCTGATCATGCTGGTCGTCGGCTCGAACATCGCCCGCGCCTTCGCCCTGGTCGGCGCCCTGTCGGTGGTGCGCTTCCGCAACGCCATCAAGGAGACCCGCGACGTCGGGTTCATCTTCCTGGTGATGGGCGTCGGCATGGCCGTCGGCACCCGCTTCTACCTGCTGGCCGTGGTGGCCGCGGTGGCCATCTCGCTGATCATCGTGGTGATGCACCGCTTCGACTGGTTCCGGCTGAACGTACGCCGCCAGGTCGTCAAGGTGCAGGTGCCCTCCGACGAGGACTACACCCAGGCGATCCAGGACGTGCTGCTGCGCCACACCGACGAGTTCGAGCTGGTCAGCATGGAGTCGATCAGGGCGGGCGCGCTGGTCGAGCTCATGTACACGACGAAGATCAAGAAGGGCGCCGAACCCGCCGACCTCATCGCCGCGCTGCGCGAACGCAACCACGGCCAGTCGGTCACGGTCCTGACCGGATACGACCAGACGGACCTGTGAGGTCCCCGTCATGGCACAGCCGAAGCGGCTCAAGCACCGCGTTCCCGTCAAACTCCGGCACCACTGGAAGCTGGTGGCCCTGTGCGCGGCTTTCCTGGCAACGTGCTGGGGGGTGCTCGGCAGCGGCACCGTCCGCCCATACGTCACCGCCTCCGGCACCGCCGGGACCGACGCCGCCGTGCGGAACCTCACCGGGTCGCAGGAACTGTTCGACGCCTCCGCGCCGCACCAGGTGACCCTGACGTTCCGGGACGAGAGCTATCAGGACATGCTGACCGAGTACTTCAAGGACGGCGACAAGAAGTACGTCGAGGCGGACCTGACCATCGACGGGACCAGGATCCCGAGCGTGGGCATCCGGCTCAAGGGCAACTCGACGCTGCAGGGGCTCACCTGGAAGGGGCAGTCGCGGGTGCGGTCCGGGCGGGCGGGCGGCATGCCGGGCGGGCAACCACCCGACGGCCTCCGCCCACCGAACGGCTTCCAGCCGCCGGACGGCCAGACTCAACCCGACGGCCAGACCCAGGGGGACGGCCAGACCCAGGGTGACGGGCAGACCCAGGGTGACGGGCAGACGCAGGGGAACGGGCAGACCCAGTCCGATGGCCAGAAGCAGAGCGACGGCCAGACCCAGAACGGTGGCCAGGCTCAGCCCGGCGCCGATCAGCCAGGGGGCGGGCGGCCCGGCGGGTTCGGCGCCTCACTCAAGGCCGAGGAGCCGGAGAACCTGCCGTGGCTGATCAGTTTCGACGAGTTCGTCGAGGGCCGCCGTTACCAGGGCCACACCCAGCTCGCCGTACGCCCGGCCGCCGCGCAGTCCTCGGCCCTCCTGAACGAGGCCCTGGCCATCGCCATGGTGGGCGCGGCGGGCGAGCCGACGCAGCGCTCGGCCTACGCCTCCTTCTCGGTCAACGGCCGCGCCGCGGCACCGCGCCTCCTGGTCGAGTACCTGGACGAGGGGTACGCCGAACGCCTCGGCCACGGCGTCCTGTACAAGTCCCTGGCCTCCAGCCAGTTCGCCTACCAGGGCGAGGACCAGACCGAGTACGTGGACGACTTCAAGCAGGTCAACCTGAAAGGCGAGCGCGACCTGCAGCCCGTCATCGACCTGATCAAGTGGGTGGAGCAGTCGTCGGCCGAGGAGTTCGCCACGGGGCTGGCCACGCGGCTGGACGTGCAGTCGTTCGCCCGATATGTCGCTCTGCAGAACCTCCTGCTCAACTTCGACGACATGGCCGGCCCCGGGCGCAACTACTACCTCTGGTACGACCTGGACACGGCCACGTTCAAGGTGATCAGCTGGGACCTCAACTTCGCCCTCAACGGCAACGCCACCGCCGGCCCCGACGACACGATCAGCATGGGCTTCCCTCGCACGGCCAGGCCGACCCAGTCCCAGTCCGACCTGTCCCAGCCCAACCAGTCACAGGCTGAGCAGTCCCCGGCTGAGCAGTCCCAGGCGGGGCAACCCCAGGCCGGTCAGCGGGCGGGCGGGCCGGGAGGCGGCATGCGGATCGGCCACGCCCTGAAGGAGAAGTTCCTGGCCAACGCCGAATTCAACAAGCTGTACAAGCGCGAGTACGCCGCCCTCTACCGCAAGCTGCTGGCCAACGGCACGGCCACGGGCCTGCTGGACCAGGCGCTGGCCGCGTACGGACGCAATGAGCGCGCCGACACCACCAAGGCCGAGAAGGAGGCGACCACCCTCCGCGAGACCCTCGAAACCCGCACCAAAGCCCTCAAGTCCCTCGCGTGATCACGGATCCGCCGACCTGCCAATGGGCTTACTCGCCTGACCAGGGATCCGTCAGCCGGTTCACCGGCTCGCCCGCCTGACCGAGAAGCGGTTCGCCTGACCGAGGACCGGTTCGCCTGATCACCCAGTTCGCTCACCTGACCAGGGGAGCGAACTGGGTGATCCCGGCTCACTCACCTGACCAGGCGAGCCACCCGCCTGGTCACCCCAAGCCGTCCCTGACCAGGGGAGCCGCTCCCCTATCCCCGGCCTCGCCTGATCATCGGGTCCGGCGGAACGCGACCGCCGTCGTCGAGCTGATGACCGTGACCAGCGCGACCGTCAGCAGCACGGTGTTCAGGGGGTTGTCCCGCCTGGCCGGCGGTTCGAGGCGTTTGACGTGCGACCGGGCCGACGGCGTGGGGGTCGGGGTCGGCGGAGGGGGCACACGTACCGGCTCAACGAGGGACGCGGGCGGCGCGGGAGGCACGACCTTGCGCGCCTCCGCCCTGGACCTGCGGCGCGGGCACTCCCCCACCTCGACCGCGCCCGAGCACACACCGTCCGGGTAGATCGTCACGTGGGGCAGCGTGATCTCGGGCGCGGCCCGCCGGTTCACGTTCGGGATCGAGATCGACACCTTGGGCCGGGGCGCGCGCCGTACCGACACCCGGGGCACCTTCACCGTCGGACCCACGGTGACGCCCCTGGGCGGGACGGGCGGCCGTACGGACACCTTCGGCACGGGCCTGGGCGACGGCACCCGCCCACCACCCCACCCCCTCACCGGCACCCGCCCAGGACCCGCCAGTGGCACCACCCCCGGCAGCACCGTCGCCGCCGGCCCTCGCCCCAACCCGGCAGCCGCCACCGGCACCGCCGCCACCCCTCGTGCCCACCCAGCCGCCACCATCGAGCCTTGACCGGCGTACACCGCTGTGGTCGTCGCCGGCGTGCGGACGGATCGGGGATCGCCGACGGCTGAAACGGGGCCGACGGCGGCGGCGGTGGTGAGGAGAGTGGCGGCGAGCAGCAGCGGCGCGCGTCCGGCTGCCACGGTCACATCCCCCCGGTGATCCGGGCGAACTCCTGCAGCGCCCCCTGGAACGCTTCCGGCCCGACCGCCAGCGGCCCGGCGAAGGCGCGGGAGATGTCCCAGGTCAGGTAGGTGCCGAAACCCAGCAGCGCGGCCGTCGCCAGCAGCGGCAGCATCGCCAGCCCGCGCGGCCTGGCCCCGGCGAGGAACGGGAAGACGACGACCAGCACGCCCGTGAGGATCGTCAGCAGCAGCAGCCCGTCGGGCGGCGACGCGGCGGCGTCGGCGGTGCGCTGGGCGCGGGCCGTGGAGATGGCGCTGAGCTGCTCCAGCACGCCGGCCTTGGCATCTTCCTCGTCGTTGTCGCTCGTCTGCAACTCGGTGACGCGGCTGCGCAGGTCGTCCATCCGCTCGGCGCCGACCGGGTGCATCTTGCCGTCGGCCATGACCGGCCACTCGTCTCTCACGACGAACGCCACGTAGTCGCGCAACGACCGCCGCACCTCCTCCGGCGCGGAGCCGGGCAGGTCGGCGGCGGCCCAGTAGGCGTCGACCGCGGCCTGACTCTCGGCGTGGGTGTTGAGCCTGGCGGCGTCGGCCGTGGTCCATGGCACGATGATCGCGATCGCGAACACCAGCAGGAACATGGCCGAGAGCATCGCCCCGGCGTGCGCGGCGGACGGGCCGCTGGGATCGCGGTCCTCGCCCGCTCTCGTCACCCGCCTGAACAGCAGCGCGGTGAGCGCCACCGCGCCTACCGCCGCCAAGATCGAGAGCGTGTACGCCACCATGAAGATCTCCCGGATCTCTTTCGGATACGCAGTGTCACATTACTATCACACAGCGCAATGATGGCGTCAGGCGGTGAAAGGTAAAGTCCCGGGCAACCCCATGCCCGGCCCCGCGAGTCGCGCCCCCGGACCGGCACAGACGGCATTCGAGGGGTGTCCGCGTGCGGCGATGTCACTGTCGATGGACGGCCCGGTGAGGCGGCATCCCTTACGAGGCAACACCTCCTGCGAGGCGGCATCCCTCGTGAGGCGGCATCCCTCGTGAGGCGGCGCTGCCGGAGGCAACCACCCCGGAGCGCCGCCTCCGGGCAGGTGCCCGAAAGATGTCTCTGCGGGGGTGAAGGCACTCGGGGCGGCCCGCATGGCTACGTGCGGGCCGCCCCGATGGCCGCGGACCCGGCGCCGGTATGGCGAGGACCGGCGCTGCGACGTGGCAGCTGCTCCACGGGGGCCGTCGGGCACCTTCCCCTGCGCGGCGAGGACCCCGGCCGTCCCTCCGCGAACGGCCTGAAGATCCACACTGCGCCCCTCCCACAGGGACGCCTCACATGGTGGGATATTTCCGGATACGGCGCGTCAGGGTCCGACCTAGGGATTCCCCCGGGTGTGACCTCCCTCCAGCACGCAGATCAACTCCAGCCACCCACACCACCCCGGTCACCGCCCCTTCGTGACGCCGACCCACCGGGCGCCATCGCCCAAACGCCCTCCGCCCAAGGCCCGCCGCCCGCCGACGCATCGACGCATCGACGCATCGACGCAACCGTGCCATCACCGCCGCCGTCCCGATCAGCGCCACCATGCCATCGGCGCCAGGGGACCTGCTCTAAGGTCCGGGTGACGGGACCCCGGTGGAGGGATCGCTGGTGGGGATCGGTAGGCGGGAGCCGGACGCGAGGCAGGGAGCTGGGAGCGCCGCCGGCGGCTGAGGACGGCAGCCGGGAGCGAGGGTGGGAGCCGGCCCTGGGAGCCGGGGCGGTGGACGGGGGCTTGGTGATCGTGGGTTGTGGGGCGGGTTGCTGGACGGATTGGCGGGGTTGACTGGGGAGCATCACCAAATGTCCAACGGTTTGGTGATATTTCGGGAATCTGGGGACCATAGGGGGCGTGAATCTCAACGGCCGTAAATTCGTGATGGTGAGCTCCACGGCGAGCGTGGTGAACCCCGACAGCCCCACCCGGTTCGAGTACTGGGAGGACGACGAGGTGGTGTGGGGCAGCTACACGGGCGACACCGTGACCCAGGGGCGCTTCGTCGGCACCAGGGACGGTGACCAGGTGTCGATCACCTACGTGCACGCACTGGTGGCCGGAGGCAAGGCGGCCGGGAGGAGCACCAGCCGCATCGAGGCCGGTGAAAACGGGCGGCTGCGGCTGGTGGAGGAGTTCGCGTTCGAGGGGGATGACACGCCGCACGTGAGTGTGTGCGCCGAAGTGGCCTGATCGCCGAGCCGAGCGCGCACGTCAGCCGTCCCCGAGCTGAGCGCGCACATAAAGACCGTCCCCGAGCCGAGCACACCCGTCAGCCGTCCTGACGCAGCAGCGCAGGTCTTCGATCCTTCTGGTGCAGGGAGGCGGCCGTCCTGGTGAGAGACGTCAGCCGTCCTTGCGCAGGGCGGCGCGGCCCTCGGCGGCGCCGACGAAGCGCATCTTGCCGAGCGGCACGTCCCCCTGCGCCTCAGGAGCCGGTCGTCGCGGGGCGCGCGGCCGGTCACGGTCGCCGTCGCTCGGCAGCACGTACGGCCGCCTGAGCACCTCGTCCAGGATGAACACCGTCTCCGTCGCCTTGACGGCGGGGATGTTGGCCAGCCGGTCGGTCACCATGGTGTGCACGGCGGCCACGTCGGAGACCCGTACCTGGATCATGGCGTCGTGCTGGCCGGTGGTGATCGCGCAGTACTCCACCTCCGGCATCCTGGCCAGCTCGGCCCTGAACTGCTTCCACATCTGCTGGCGTACGGTCACGAAGATCAGCGCCGTGATGCCGAGCCCGGTCCTGACGTGGTCGATCTCGGCGGTGAAGCGCTTGATCGCGCCGTCGGCGCGCAGTGCCTCGAAGCGGGTGTAGGCGTTGGCGCGCGAGATGCCCACCCGCTCGGCCAGCGCGGCCACCGAGATCCGGCCGTTCTCGCGCAGGACCTCGAGGATCTTCATGTGGACGTCGTCCAGTTCGAGCCCGATGCCGATCCGTCCAGGTTGACCGGCACCGCCGACACCATTTCTGGAAATTTCACTCATCATTACCTCACCGCACTTTATATCCGTCTTGCTGACCGCACAGAGCCTGGACGTTCTGCCGGACAATCCTCGACATCCTTCTGCTGAACGTCCAATTTTGGAGGAACTACATGGCGACCCGCTCGCAGACGGCGGCTGTGCTGCTCGCCGGTGCACTCGCCCTCGCCGCCTGCGGAAGCGGCGGCGGCACCTCGCAGACCCCGGCCGCGGCCGGGGGCAAGACCCTCGTCATCGACACCTCCTTCGACCTCAAGACGGCCGACCCGGGCCGCACGTACGAGCCGACCGGCCTGATCATCGGCAAGGCGGTCTACGAGACGCTGCTGACGTTCGACGGGGCCGACGTGACCAAGCCGGTGCCGGCGCTGGCCGAGTCGTACGAGCTGTCCGAGGACGGCAAGACGCTGACGCTCAAGCTGAAGCAGGGGGCCACGTTCGCCGACGGCTCACCGCTGACGGCCGACGACGTGGTGTTCTCGCTCACGCGGGTGCGTGACATGAAGGGTACGCCGTCCTTCCTGCTGGACGGCGTCGAGGTGGCCAAGACCGACGACTCGACGATCACGCTGACGTCGAAGGCGGCCAACCCGGCCCTGCCGTTCATCCTGCCGAACCCGGCCCTCGGCATCATCAACAGCAAGCTCGCCAAGCAGAACGGTGCGACGACGGACCCGCAGGACAAGGCCGAGCAGTACCTGAACGCCTCCTCGGCCGGCTCGGGCCCGTACCAGATCGAGTCGTTCAACGTGAGCAGCCAGGTCACGCTCAAGGCGAACCCGAAGTACTACGGGACCAAGCCCGCCTACGACAAGGTCGTCATCCGCAACGTCGAGGCCGCCACCCAGAAGCTGAACGTCCAGCGCGGTGACAGCCAGGTGGCGCTCAACCTGTCGGGCGACCAGGTCACCGGCATGCCCGCGACCCTCCAGGTGAAGAAGACCCCGTCGGCGAACGTCATCTTCCTGCTGGCCAACCAGGACTCCGGCATCAGCAAGACGACCACGAACCCCAAGTTCGTCGAGGCCGTGCGCAAGGGCGTGGACTACGCCGGACTGCTGGAACTGGCCGGCGAGGGCTCGACGCAGGCCCCCGGCGTGATCCCGTCGCAGCTCCTCGGCGCCCTGCCCGCCGACCAGGGGGCCAAGCGCGACGTCGAGGGCGCCAAGGCGGCGCTGGCCGCCAGCGGGCTGTCCAACCCGACGGTCAAGCTGGAGTACCCGAGCGAGCTGACCGTGAACGGCCTGTCGTTCCAGCCGCTGGCCGAGCGCATCCAGGCCAACCTCAAGGAGGTCGGCATCACGGTCGACCTGCAGCCGGCGCCGGTCACGACGGCGCTGGACAACTACCGCAACGGCAAGGAGGAGATGGGCCTGTGGTACTGGGGCCCCGACTACCCCGACCCGAGCGACTACCTCGCCTTCCTGCCCGGTAAGACGGTGGGCCTGCGGGCCGGCTGGAAGAAGGGCGCGGCGAAGGAGATCGAGGCCGCGGGCGACAAGGCCGCCGTCACGATCGGCGACGAGGCGCGCGGGGCCGCGTACGTGGACGTCCAGACGAAGCTGAACGCCTCGGGCCCGTTCGTGCCGCTGATCCAGCCGGGCCAGAACATCGTGACCGCCGCGTCGGTGACCGGCCTCGAGTACCACCCCGTGTGGACGGTGGACGTCGCCGACCTCGGCGCGAAGTAAGGGCGGCACAGGGTGCATCCGCTCGCGCGGTTCCTGATCCGGCGGATCCTGCTGGCCGTGCTGATGGCCTGGGGCATCACCCTGGTGACGTTCGTGCTGACGAACCTCGTCCCGGGTGACCCCGTGGCCGCCAACCTCGGCCAGCGGGCCCTGGGCGATCCCGCCATCGTGGCGCAGTGGCGGGCCGAGCACGGCCTGGACAAGCCGCTCTGGCAGCAGTACCTCATCCACCTCCAGGGCCTGGTCCAGGGCGACCTGGGCATGAGCCAGCAGAGCCACCGCCCGGTGAGTCAGGATCTGGCCGAGTTCGTCCCGGCCACGCTGGAGCTGGCGGGCGCGGCGATCCTGGTCTCGCTCGTGCTGGGCGTGGGCTTCGGCGTGGTGGCGGCGCTGCGCAGGGACCGTCTCCCGGATCACGCGCTGCGGGTGCTGAGCCTGATCGGCATCTCCGTGCCGACGTTCTGGCTGGCGCTGCTGGCGTTCTACGTGTTCTTCTACCGGCTGCAGCTCACCCCGGGCAGCGGCCGGGTGGACGTCGCGCTCGGCCTGGCGCCGCCCGTGACCGGCCTGCAGACGGTGGACGCGCTGCTGGCCGGCCGGTGGGACATCTTCGCCTCCGCCGCCGGCCACCTCGTCACACCCGCCCTGGTGCTGGCGCTCTACACGATCGGGCTGCTGACCAGGTTCACCCGCTCGGCGGTGCTGGAGGTGCTGGGGCAGGACTACGTGCGCGCCGCGAGGGCCAAGGGCCTGCCAGGGCGCACGATCCTGTTCCGGTACGTGCTGCGCTCGGCCCTGGTGCCCATCATCACCGTGGCAGGCCTGGCCTTCGGCAGCCTGCTGTCCGGCACCGTGCTGGTCGAGGCGATCTTCGCCTGGCCGGGCGTCGGCCAGTACGCCTACAAGAGCGCCACCACCCTCGACCTGCCCGCCGTCATGGGCGTCGGCCTCGTGGTGGGCATCGTGTACCTGGTCATCAACCTGATCGTGGACGTCCTGTACGGCGTCATCGATCCCCGAGTGAGGCTCCAATGAGACGGCGCGACCCCCTCGCGCGCAAAGGCCTGCTGCGCAGGCTGCCGGAGGCGTGGCGCCAGCCGCTGGCCGTCGTCGGCGGCGTGCTGGTCGTCGCCTGGCTCGTGGTCGCGCTGGCCGCGCCCGCGCTGGCGCCGCACGACCCCCTCGCCCAGGAACTGCCGCGGCTGGCCGCTCCAGGGCCCGGCCACTGGTTCGGCACCGACCAGCTCGGCCGCGACATCCTCAGCCGGGTCATGTACGGGGCGCGCGTGTCGATCCCGCTGACGCTGCTGCTGGTGGCGCTGTCGGTGCTGATCGGCGGCCTGCTCGGCGCGTGCGCCGGGTACTTCGGCCGCTGGGTGGACGAGACGATCATGCGGGTGGCGGACCTGGTGTTCGCCTTCCCCACGGTCATCCTGGCCATGGTGGTGGCCGCGGCGCTCGGCGCGAGCCTGACGAACGCGGTGCTGGCCGTGCTCGTCGTCGCCTGGCCCGCCTACGCGCGGGTGACGCGCGGGCTGGTGCTGGGCGTGCGGGAGCGGGAGTTCGTGCTGAGCGGGCGGCTGCTGGGCTTCTCGGTGTGGCGCTCGCTGCGGGTCGACGTGCTGCCGAACGTGACCGGCCCGGTGCTGGTGCTGGCCACGCTCGACATCGGCACGGCGCTGCTGCTGCTGTCCGGGCTGTCGTTCCTGGGCCTGGGCGCCAAGCCGCCCTCGCCCGAGTGGGGGGCGATGGTCGCCTCCGGCGTCGAGGTGTTCGACAGCTGGTGGGTGGCGACGTTCCCCGGTCTGGCGATTTTGACCGTGGTGCTGGCGTTCAACTTCCTCGGCGACACCCTGCGCGACGCCCTCGACCCCCGTACGGCCCGCGCGATCAAGGAGCGTGCGCTGTGACGCTGGACATCACCGAGCTGAAGGTGTCGATCGGCGGGAAGGACATCCTGCGCGGCGTCGACCTGCGGCTGTCAGAGGGCCGGGTGCACGGCCTGGCCGGGGAGAGCGGCTCGGGCAAGACGATGACCGGGCTGGCCGTGCTGGGGCTGCTGCCGCACGGCGCGCGGACCACGGGCGCGATCCGGCTCGGCGAGCGCGACCTGCTGACGCTGCCGCCCAAGGAGCTCAACCGGGTGCGCGGCGGCGAGGTCGCCATGGTCTTCCAGGACCCGGCGACGAGCCTGCACCCGATGCTGACGATCGGCAAGCAGCTCACCGAGCACATGCGTCACCATCTCGGCCTGGGCAAGGCGGAGGCGAAGGCGCGGGCGGTGGAGCTGCTCGGCAAGGTGCGCATCCCGGGCCCGGCGGAGGCGTACGGGCGCTTCCCGCACCAGTTCTCCGGCGGGATGCGGCAGCGCATCGCCATCGCCGTCGCCCTGGCCTGCTCGCCGAAGGTGCTGATCGCCGACGAGCCCACGACCGCGCTGGACGTGACCGTCCAGGCGGGCGTGCTGCGGCTGCTGCGCGGCCTCTGCGACGAGCTGGGGCTGGCGGTGCTGCTCGTGACGCACGACCTGGGCGTCATGTCGGCCGTCGCGGACGAGGTGAGCGTGATGAAGGACGGTCTGGTGGTGGAGTCGGGGCCGCGCGCCCGTGTGCTGCGCGAGCCCGAGCACCCCTACACCCGCTCGCTGCTGGACTCCCTGCCTGATACGGAGCTGTCATGAGCCTGCTGACCATTGACGACCTGGTGGTCGAGCACCGCTCCCCCGGCCGGCCCGTGGTGCGGGCGGTGGCCGGGGCCAGCCTGGCGGTCCATCCCGGCGAGGTCGTCGGGCTGGTCGGCGAGTCCGGCTGCGGCAAGTCGACACTGGCCCGCGCGGTCTGCGGGCTGAACCCGATCACGGCAGGCTCGGTCGCCTTCGACGGGCAGCCGGTCACCCCGCTCGGGCTGCGCCGCAGGAAACTGACCGGGATCCAGATGGTGTTCCAGGACCCGTACGCGTCGCTGAACCCCAGGCGGCGGGTGGGCGAGCAGATCGCCGACGGGCTGCGCACCTCGCGCGACACCGCCACCACCCCCGCCGACCTGCTGGAACGCGTCGGGCTTCCGCGCGACTTCGCGGGGCGGCACCCGCACGAGTTCTCCGGCGGGCAGCGGCAGCGCATCGCCATCGCGCGGGCGCTGGCGGCCAGGCCGCGGCTGCTGATCGGCGACGAGCCGATCTCGGCCCTGGACGCCTCCGCGCAGGCGCAGGTGGCCAGGCTGATGCGGGACCTGGCCGTGGAGTCGGGGGCGGGGCTGCTGTTCATCAGCCACGACCTGTCGGTGGTGCGGCTGATCGCGGACCGGATCGCGGTCATGTACCTGGGCAAGATCGTCGAGGTGGGCGACACGGCCGAGGTGTGGGCCGAGCCGCGGCACCCGTACACGAAGGCGCTGCTGGGGGCGATCCCCAAGCCGGACGGGCTGGGCGTGCTGCCCGCCGAGCTGCCGGGAGATGTGCCCGATCCGGCGAACCCGCCGGGCGGATGCCGGTTCAGCCCGCGCTGCCCGATGGTGATGGACGTGTGCCGCGAGAAGGAGCCGGACTTCGGGCCGGTCGCCTGCTGGCTGCACGAGCCCAAGTGAGCCGCGAACCGCGCGACGCCGTAGGCGGCCGGGCGGCGGACGCCGGGGGCCCGCACGAGGCGGTGAGCGGCCGGGTGGCGGACGCCGGAGAGCCGCACGACGCCGTGAGCGGCCGGGTGGCGGCGGTGCGGGAGGCGATGGCGGGGGCCGGGGTGGACGCGCTGGTGCTGCGGCCCTCGCCGGACTACCGGTTCCTGGGCGGGGGTCCCGACAGCCGGGCGGGGGCGTTCATCGTCGTGACGGGCGACGCGGTGGCCGAGACCGCCGATCCGGCCGGGCTGGTGCCCGAGGGGGCGCGGCGGGTCGGGGTGGATCCGGAGATGCGGGTCCGGGAGCTGTTCGGGATGGCGATCGAGGCCGAGCTCGTGCCCGCCTCGTCGGTGCTGGCGCCGCTGCGGCTGCGTAAGGAGCCGTACGAAGTGGAGGCCATCGGCCGGGCGGTGGCCGCCGCGGAGGGGGTGCTGGCGCGGGCGCGTGAGCTGGCCTGGTTCGGGGCGACCGAGCGGGCGATGGCGCACCGGCTGCGGGTGCTGCTGGCGGAGTCGGGCTGCGAGGAGTTGGTCGCGCTGCGGGTGGCGGCGGGCGAGCACACGGCGCGGCCCGCGCACGTGCCGGGCGAGCGGGTGATCAATCCCGGCGACGCGGTGACGGTGTCGGTGTGCGGGCGGTGGGGCGGCTACTGCGCCGAGGTGGCCAGGGTGTTCGTGGTGGCCGAGCCGCCGGAGGACTTCGAGGCGATGTACTCCGTGGTGACGGCGGCCTACCGGGCCGGGCTGGGGGCGGTGCGGCCGGGCGTCGCGGTGGCGGAGGTGGCGCGGGCGGTCGGCGAGGTGATCGACGGCAGCGGGTACGGGCGCTTCGCCGCACCCCGCACCTGCCGGGGTGTCGGCCTCGGGCCCGACGAGGGGCCGAGGGACGGCGAGGACACCATGCTGGCGGCCGGGATGACGTTCTGCCTCGAACCGGCCATCTACGTGCCCGACCTGTTCGGGGCCCGGGTGGCGGACGTGGTGGCCTGCGCGGAACGGGGCCCCGTGCCGCTCGGCTCCAGCCCGCACACGCTGCACGTTCTCGACCGTTAGCCCCTGCGCCGCCGTACGGGAGCGCTCGACTACGCTGGTCACCGTACCGGTGGGTGAGCGGCTCGGGCTGCCCCCGCCTGTCCTGATGACGCTGCTGGGCATCGTGCTGGCCGCCCTGCCCTTCGTCCCGAACGTGGACGTGCCGCCCGGCATCGTGCTGCCGCTGCTGCTGCCTCCCCTGCTGCCTCCCCTGCTGTACGCGGCCGTCCAGCGCACCTCGTGGCGGCAGTTCGCGGCCAGCCGGCAGCCGATCTTCCTGCTCGCCGTGGCGCTCGTCTTCGTGACCACGGCGGCCGTGGCGGCGGTCGCGCACGCGCTCGTGCCGGGCTGCCGCTGGCGGCGGCGGTGGCCATGGGCGCGCTGGTGGCGCCGCCCGACCCGGTCGCGGCCACGGCGGTGGCGGGCCGGCTCGGGCTGCCCAGGCGCCTGGTGTCGCTACTCGAAGGCGAGGGCCTGTTCAACGACGTCACCGCGATCGTGCTCTACCACGTGGCCATCGCGGCGGCCGTGACCGGCACCTTCTCGTGGCCGGGTGCGCTGACCGAGTTCGTGCTGTCGGCCGTGGTGGCCGTGCTGGTGGAGACGGAGGGCGGCGGGCCGTTCCCCGAGCGGGCGGTCATCGTGTTCATCTCCTTCGCGGTCATCCTGGTGACGCTGATCGTGCAGGGGCTGACCTTGCCGTGGCTGGTGACCAGGCTCGGAGTGAAGGGCGACACGGCGGCCGAGCGGGAGCTGGAGAAGCGGCTGGCGGTCGAGGCGGCCAGGGCGGCCAAGCGGCGGCTGCGGCAGATCGACGAGGCCGAGGACCTGCCCGAGGAGGTGGTCGAGCTGCTGACCCGGCGCATGATGGACCTGGGCCTGCGGATCAGCCACGAGATCGCCGACGACGAGCGGCGCGAGGCGTACGAGCAGCGGGCCCGGCGGATCAAGCTGGTGCGGCGGGTGCAGGGCGAGATGTTGTCCGCCGCCCGGCAGGTGGTCCTGGAGGCGCTCCGGGACCCGGGCGCCGACCCGGCGGTGGTCTCCCGCGTCCTGCGCCGCCTCGACGCCAGAAGCTGGCGCTGACCCGTCCCGCGCCACCCCGACGCCAGATGCCGGCCCTAAAGCCAGCGCTGCAGCCGGCCCTGAAACCAGCGCTGAAGCCGGCCCTGCCCCCCGCCTTCGGCTCAGAGGACGGCGGCGGCCAGCTTTCTGGCCTCGTCCGCCCAGCCCGCCAGGAACATCAGGGCCGCGCCGCGTTCCCGGTAACGGCGGGTGGCGTCCACCGGGCGGGAGCCACCGTAGTCGAGCTGCGCCTCTCCCGCCTGCCGCAGCATCAGCGGCGGCGCCAGGAAGTCGTACTTGACCGCCGACGCGCACACGGCCAGCCGCACCAGCCGCTCGTCACCGCGCCACCCCGACTCCCGCAGCCCGCGAAGATAGGCCCCGTAGACGGCCGCGTCCAGCTCGGGCAGCAGGGCGGCGGGCAGGAACAGGTCGAAGACGCTGTCGGGGATGTGATCGCCGATGTCCTCCCCGAGCGCGCCGTCGCCGGTGAACGCCCAGTCCAGCAGCACGCTCTCGCCGCCCGCGTCGATGACGTTGCTCGGCCACAGGTCGAGGTGGCACAGCGCCCTCGGCAGCGACTCCATGACGGCCAGGAACTCCTCGCGGTCGCGGTGCAGCCGGATCAGCTCGCCGCGCAGCTCCGGCGGGAAGTTCGCGGCCACCAGGGGCTGCCGCCAGGCGGCGTCGTCGTCCAGCGGCTCGTACGGGACCCGCCTGGCCTCCAGGTAGTCCCGCAGGAAGGACCGGCTCAGCCACGGCCGTTCCACGGGCGTCGCCGCCCCCTGCGCCCCCTGTGCCAGGCCGAGCTGGTGTCCGAGGCGCGCGTGGCGGGCGACGTCCCACGTGGTGCCCGGCGCTCCCGCGACGTCCTCGGTCCACAGCGCCAGGTCGCCGTCCGGCCGCTCGGCCAGCTCCAGCAGCCGGGGCGCGCGCAGCCCGGTGCCGGCCCAGAGGCCCGGCAGGCCGCTCGCGTACACGTCGGCCTCCCTGCGCCAGTAGTTCCAGTGCCGCGGGTCCTCGGAGTGCTCCCACCCGGCGGGCGCCTCCTTGCGCCTGGTCAGGACCTTGAGCACCGCCGTACGGGAGCCGGCGCGGGCGCGCCAGATGCCTCGGGTGACGGCGTTGTTCGGGTTGTGCGTGAGCGGTTCGAGCACGGCGTCAACCCCGCCGAACACGGTCATGAGCTCTTCTTCCACCCGGGCAGCCTAGAACCGCACAACCGCCGTCCGCCCCCTGATAGGGCGGGGCCACGAAAGGGCGGGGTCGTCTTGGTGAATCCGCACGAACACCGGCGAACGGCGATGGCATAGCGTCGCCAAGGAGATGTCCGTGAGAAAGGGTCGGCCGTTGATCGAGGTCAGGGAGCTCCACGAGATACCGGAGCTCGAAGGCGTGCACGCGCTGTTCGACGGCATCTGGCACTTCGGCTCCGGCGACCCGCCCATCACGCTGGAGCTGATGCGGGCGCTGGCGCACGCCGGCGGCTACGTGGCCGGGGCGTTCGAGGACGGGCGCATGGTCGGCGCATCCGTGGGGTTCCTGGCGGCAGGGGGCGCGCTGCACTCCCACGTCACGGGCGCGACGGCCGGGCACGGCATCGGGTTCGAGCTCAAGCAGCACCAGCGGCGCTGGGCCCTGGAGCGCGGCCTGGAGCGCATCACCTGGACCTACGACCCCCTGGTGCGCCGCAACGCGCACTTCAACCTGGCCAAGCTGGGGGCCAGGCCGGTGGAGTACCTGCCGGCCTTCTACGGCGTCATGGAGGACGCGATCAACCAGGGCGACGAGTCGGACCGGCTGCTGGCGTCCTGGCCGCTGAGCGCGCCGCACGTGGAGGCGCTGGCGCGGCGGGAGCCGTACGTGGTGCCGGTCCCCCGCGACGCGGTGGTGGCGCTGGCCGACGAGGGCGGGCGCCCGGTGCAGGGATCCGACGACGCCGACACCGTGCTGGTCGCGGTGCCGGCCGACATCGAGGGGTTGCGCCGGGCCGACCCGGGCATCGGCAAGGCGTGGCGGCACGCCGTGCGCGAGGTGCTGGGGGGCCTGATGGCGCAGGGCCGCCGGGTCACGGGGTTCTGCGGGAAGTCGTACTACGTGTTGGAGAGACGATGAAGTGGGAGAGCAAGTGAAGATCACCGGAGTAGAGCTGCGGCGGATCGCGATGCCGCTGGTGGCGCCGTTCCGCACCTCGTTCGGCACCGAGACCTCCCGTGACATCCTGCTGGTGCGGGTGGTGACGCCCGACGCGGAGGGCTGGGGCGAGTGCGTGGCGATGTCCGGGCCGCTCTACTCCTCCGAGTACGTCGACGGCGCCGCCGAGGTGATCCGCCGTTTCCTGCTGCCGAGGCTGCCGCGGACCCTCGACGCGCAGGACGTCGGCCGCGCCCTCGAACCGATCAAGGGGCACCGCATGGCCAAGGCGGCGGTGGAGACGGCCGTGCTGGACGCGCAGCTGCGGGCGGCGGGCCAGTCGTTCGGCCGCTTCCTCGGCGCGGCCAGGACGCGTGTGCCGTGCGGGGTGTCGGTCGGCATCATGGACTCCGTCCCGCAGCTCCTCGACGCCGTGGCAGGCTTCCTCGACGAGGGCTACGTCCGGATCAAGCTGAAGATCGAGCCCGGCTGGGACGTCGAGCCGGTGCGGGCGGTGCGCGAGCGCTTCGGCGACGACGTGCTGCTCCAGGTGGACGCGAACGCCGCCTACTCCCTCACCGACGCCCGCCACCTGGCCCGGCTCGACCCGTTCGACCTGCTGCTGATCGAGCAGCCGCTGGCCAACGACGACCTGGTCCAGCACGCCAAACTGGCCACGCAACTGCGGACGCCGGTCTGCCTGGACGAGTCGATCGAGTCGGCCGAGCACGCCGCCGCGGCCATCGCGCTCGGGTCGTGCTCGATCATCAACATCAAGCCGGGCCGGATCGGCGGCTACCTGGAGGCTCGGCGCATCCACGACCTGTGCCGGGCCAACGGCGTCGCGGTGTGGTGCGGCGGCATGCTGGAGACCGGCCTGGGCCGGGCGGCCAACGTGGCGCTGGCCGCCCTGCCGGGGTTCACGCTGCCGGGCGACACCTCCGGCTCGCGGCGCTACTACGCCACCGACGTCACCGAGCCGTTCGAGCTGGCGGACGGGCACCTGGAGGTGCCCACGGGGCCGGGGCTGGGCGTCGAGCCGATCCCGGCCGTGCTCGACGAGGTGACGACGGCCACGGAGTGGATCACCCTCTGAGCCTGGGCACCGCGGCCAGCAGGCTGCGGGTGTATTCGTGCGCGGGCTCGCCGACGACCTGTTCGGTGGGCCCGACCTCGACCAGGCGGCCGTGGTGCATGACGGCGACCACGTCGGCGACGTACCTGACCACGGCCAGGTTGTGCGAGATGAACAGCATCGTCAGCCCCAGCTCGTCGCACAGCCCGCGGACCAGGTTGAGCACCGCTCCCTGCACGGACACGTCGAGCGAACTGGTGATCTCGTCGGCGACCAGCAGTCCGGGGTCGCCGCCGAGCGCGCGGGCGATGGCCACGCGCTGGCGCTGCCCGCCCGACAGCTCGCGCGGGTAGCGCCCGGCCAGCTCGGCGGGCAGGCGGACGAGGCCGAGCAGCCGCTCCACCTCGCCGGCGCCCGCCCCCTCGGCGATGGTCCTGCCGACGGTCATGCGCGGGTTCAGCGAGGCGTACGGGTCCTGGAAGACCATCTGCACCCGGCGGGCGCCCTCCACGGTGCCGGTGTGGGGCACGAGCCCGCACACGGCCCTGGCCAGCGTCGACTTGCCCGATCCCGACTCGCCGACGAGCCCGACGACGCCGCCGTCGGGGATCTCCAGCGTCACGTCGTCCACCGCGGTGAAGGCGCCGAAGCGCACGCTCAGGTTCTTGATGATCATTTGACCTCCCAGCAGGCGACCCGCTGCTTGGGGCCGTGCGCGACGAGTTCCGGCCGGTCCGACTCGCACCGGGCGGTGGCCAGCGGGCATCGGGGGGCGAACGCGCAGCCGGGGCCGACCTGACCGGGCGCGGGCTGGGTGCCGGCGATGCCCGCCAGCGGTGTGGAGCGGTCGGTGTCCAGGTCGGGCAGGGAGGCGATGAGCGCCTTCGTGTACGGGTGCGCGGCCCCGTCCGCCAGCCGGTCGGCGGGCAGTTCCTCGACGACGCGGCCCGCGTACATGACCACGACCCGGTCGCACAGCTCTCCCACGACGGCGATGTCGTGGGAGATGAACAGGGTGGCCGCGCCCGTCTCTTCGACGACCTCGCGCAGCAGCCGCAGGATCTGCCGCTGCACGGTCACGTCGAGCGCGGTCGTGGGCTCGTCGGCGACGATCAGGCGCGGCGTGCCCATGAGGCCCATCGCGATCACGGCGCGCTGCCGCATGCCGCCGGACAGCTCGTGCGGGTGTTGCTTGGCGCGGCGGTCCGGTTCCGGCAGGTGGACGTGGCCGAGCCGGTCCACGGCGCGGCGGCGCGCCTCGGCGCGGTCGGCGCCCTCGTGCACGATGGCCACCTCGGCCAGCTGCCCGCCCACCTTGAGCGCCGGGTTGAGCGCGGCGAGCGGGTCCTGGAAGACCATGGCGAGCGCGGTGCCGAGCTCCTTGTCCGACAGCGTGGCGACGTCCCTGCCGCCCAGGCGGAGCGCCGCGTGCGTGACGGTGCCCGGGTAGGGGACGAGGCCGCCGATGGCGGCGGCGGTCAGGCTCTTGCCGCTGCCGGACTCGCCCACGAGCCCGACGATCTCGCCGGGCGCCACGGTCAGCGAGAGCTGCCGTACGGGGGTGACGCCGCCCGGGAAGGTGACGGTCAGGTCGCGCACCTCCAGCACCGCGCCGGGGTCCGGCTCGCCGGCGTCTTCAGCGGTGGGCGGAGCCGGCGTCTTCTCGCGGGTGACGGACGTCCGCGCGGCGGCCCTGGCCAGGGCGTCGCCGAGCAGGTTGAAGCCGATCCCGGCCAGCGCGACGGCGGCGGCAGGGCCGAGCGCCACCTCCGGCGTGACGTAGATGCGCGGGAAGCCGTCGAACAGCAGCCGGCCCCAGTCGAAGTCGGGCGGCTGCACCCCGAGCCCGAGGAACGACATCCCGGCCAGGCCGAGCAGCGCGCCGCCGAGCGCCTGGGTGAGGTTGAGGATGAGCGGCTCGGCGATGTTGGGCAGCACATGCCTGGTCAGGATGAGGCGGCGGGGCACGCCGAGCATGCGCGCGGCCGAGACGTAGTCGGAGTTCGCGACGGTGGCGGCCAGCGTCTGGGTGAGCCGGGCGAAGCCGGGGGCGATGGCCGCCCCGATGCCGAGCACCGCGCCGCGCGCGCCCAGCCCGGTGACGACCGCGGTGAACATGGCCAGCAGCAGCCCGGGGAAGGCCACCAGGGCGTTGACCGTGCCGGTGGCCAGCCGGGCGGCGCGCCTGGGCAGCACCGAGGGCAGGGTGCCGAGCACGATTCCGGCCGTGGCGCCGATGGCGGTGGCCGCCAGCGCCAGCAGCAGCGAGTAGCGCCCGGCGACCAGGACCCTGGCCAGCAGGTCGCGGCCGAGGTTGTCGGTGCCGAGCGGGTGGCCGGGCGTAGATCCTTGGAGTATCGCGGCGGCGTCGATGCGCACGGCCTCGTCGCCCCAGATGGGCGGGCCCACGACGGCCAGCACGGCCATCGCCGCCACGATGACGGCCCCCGCGGCTCCCGGCGCGTTCCTGCGCGACCAGCCGGTCATCAGGCCTCCTTGATGGCGGACGTGGGGTCGAGCGCTCCGAGCACCAGGTCGACCGCGAGGTTGACGATCAGCACGAGGGCGCCGTAGACGAGGATCACGCCCTGGGCCACCGGATAGTCCTTCTGCGTGATGGACTCGACGATCTTCAGGCCGAGCCCGGGCCAGGCGAAGACGTACTCGACCAGCACGCCGCCCGCGATGAGCGAGGTGAGCAGCAGGCCGCCGACGGTCAGGGTGGCGGTCAGCGTGTTGGGCAGCACGTGCCGCAGGTGCAGCCGGGCGGCGGGCAGCCGTTTGGCGCGGGCCAGCCGCACGTAGTCCTTGCCGAGCTCGCGCAGCGTCTCCACGCGCGAGATGCGGGCGATCATGGCGGCCGGGCCCAGCGACAGGGCCAGGACGGGCAGCACGTACGTGAGCGGCCCCGCCTTGCCCGCCGGTGGGAACCAGCCGAGCGCGATGGCGAAGACGGTCACGAGCGCGATGGCGTACAGGAACTCGGGCACGGCCACGGCGGTGCCGGTGGTGGCGCTGAAGCCGAGCTCGGTGCCGCGGTTGCGGCCGTTCTCGGTGCGGACGGCGGCCCACATCCCGAGCGGCACGGCGAGCAGCAGCGCCACGGCGGTGGCGAGCAGTGCCAGCGACAGGGTGTTGGGCAGACGGCTGACGATCACCTCGCTGACCGGCTCGCCCGTGAGGAACGAGGTGCCGAAGTCGCCCGTCACGACGCCGGTGACGTACGTGAGGAGCTGCTCCGGCAGCGGCCGGTCGAGGCCGAGCGCCGCCCGGCGGGCCTCGACCAGCTCCACGGGAGCGGCCGGGCCCAGGGCGGCGCGGACGGGGTCGCCGGGGATCAGGTGGATCATCGCGAACGACACCACCATGAGCACCCCCAGCGACACCGCGAACCGCACCAGTCGCCGCACGCCGAGACGGCGGGTCATCTAGCCTCCCTGCGTGAGCCGGATCGAGGCGGGCACGAACACCCCGGCGTACTGCTGGTACGTGGCGCCCTTGGTGGCCTGGAGCACGGTCTGCTCGACCACGGGCACCAGGTCGCCCGAGTCGAACAGGGCCGACTCCGCCTGCAGCCACTTCGGGCAGCCCTCGGTGGCCGGGACCCGGCCGGCCTCGGCGACGAGCTTCTCGTACGTCTTGTTCGAAAGGTGCGCGAAGTTGGCGCCCTTGGGGGCGCCGGGGCCGGACAGGAAGCCGATGAGCTGGCTCGGCAGCGTGACGCCGATGGGCAGCCAGACGACGTCCCAGTCCTGGGTGGCGTTGAGCGACTCGGCCAGCTTGGTGTCGATCTGGCCGTTCAGCTTCACCTCGACGCCGACCTTGCGCCAGGCGGCGGCCAGGTACTCGGCGGCGGCCTGAGTCCCGGCGCCCCTGGTGGTGGCGTAGAGGTAGCGCAGGGTGAACCGCTTGCCGTCCTTGACCCGCACGCCGTCGGGGCCGGGCTTCCAGCCCGCCGCGTCGAGCGCGGCCTTGGCGGCGGCCTCGTCGTAGGCCGGCACGTGCCCGGTGACGGAGTCGCCCTGGCAGGGGCGCGGGTGCAGGACGAGACCCGTGGCGGGCTTGCCGGTGCCGCTGGTGGCGATCCCGGCCAGCTCCTTGAGGTTGACGGCCTGGGTGAGCGCCTTACGCACGGCGGGGTCGTGGCCGGGCCGGTCGTCGCCCTGGTGGTAGAAGAACTGGCCGTTCTGGAGCGGTTCGACCGTCTTGCCGATGCCGGGGGCGGCCTCCAGACGGGCGCGGTCGGGGCCGATGACGACGGCGCCGTTCAGGCCGCCGGAGATGAGCAGGTTGGCGGCGGTCTGCTCGTTCGGCATGATCTTCACCACCGCGGTCTCCGGGATGTCCTTGCCGGTGCCGCCCTCCTGGCCCCAGGCGTACTCCCTGCGGGCCTTGAAGGTGTAGTGGTCGCCCGGCACCGCCTCGGTGAGCTTGTAGGGGCCGCTGCCCGAGGTGCCGCGCTGCAGCAGCGAGCGGTCCTTGAGACCCGCGCCGCAGACGACGTAGAGCGAGCGGGCGGTCTCCAGGATGAAGCTGAACGGCTCCGGCATCGACAGGGTCACGGTGCCGGCCGCCTCGTCGGCCTCGGCCTTCATGCCGGTGGGCACGATCACGCCGTAGATGGGCGACTTGGTGGCGGGATCGGCGATGTGGTTGACGCTGTCGGCCACGTCGGAGGCTTTGACGGGCGAGCCGTCGGAGCAGGTGGCGTCCTTGCGCATGGTGAAGGTGACCTTGTCGGGCTCGACCGTCCACTTCTCCGCCAGGAGGGGCACGGTCTTGCCGTCCTTGGAGACGCCGACCAGGGTGTCGTAGGCGAGGGACAGCGTGGTGATGGTGACGTTGAGCACGGCCCCAGAAGGGTCGAGCACGCCGGGGTCGGCCGGGAGGGCGTAGGTGAACGTGCCGCCCCCGGCCGGCCCGCCACCCCCTTCGCCACCCCCTTCTGTGCCTCCGCAGGCGGCCGCGAGCAGGGCGAGCGCGGTGAGGGCCGCCGCTATCGGTGTTCTCATGGGCACTCCAGACGAGCGTGGGGGGAGAGCACCACCTTCTCCGCTCACCCCCGGCCCCTTCTTCGTGGCCGGTCACGAAAAAGCCGGGGCCGCTAGTGCTGGTGTCCGAAGATCCTCATCTGCAGCATCACGGTGAGCCTGGCGTCGGGGTCGGCCAGGTCGAGGCCGCTGATCTCGACCAGGCGTTTGAGCCGGTAGCGGAAGGTGTTGGCGTGCACGTGGACGCGGGCGGCCGCCTGGTTGACGTCGCCGAACGCGTCGAGGTAGGCCCCCAGCGTGGCGGCCAGCTCGGTGCCGTGCTCGGCGTCGTGGTCGAGCAGCCGCTGATAGGGGCCTGTGGGCGCCTGGTCCTCGGAAGCGGCCACGTCGGCGACCTGGAGCAGCAGCGACTCGAAGTGCACCTCGGTGTATCCGGCGGCCCGGCCCGCGGTGCCGCCGGCGCGCAGCACGCGCAGGGCGCGGTCGGCGTCGGCCCTGGACCTGGCGACCTGGGCCAGGCTGAGCGCGAGGCGGCCGACGCCGATGTTGGCCGCGTGGCGGGGGCCGACCCTGGCCAGGAAGCTCTCGGCCACGCGTACGGCCCGCGCCTCCTCGTCTCCGCCGGCGGCCAGCGGCAGCACCGCGTACGCGACGGAGCCGACCAGCGCCGCGGCGGCCTTCGGATGGATGGCGGCGACGTGCAGCGCGAGCGCGTCGCAGAAGCGCTGCCTGTCGCTCTCGCCCTGCGCGGGGTCGGCGGGCACGCCCGCGAGCTGGGCGGCCAGCACGCACAGGCGGGTGGTCGCGATGCCGAGCCGGCCGGCCGCCTCGGCCGCGTCGGAGCCGCCGGCGAGGACCGTGGACAGCAGGTCGGCGCGCAGCCGCCGCTGGGTGTCGGCCCCGGCCCGCTCGCGCAGCAGCTGCAGCGCCACGATCTTGGCCGCGTCGGTGAGCGCGCGCTGCCGCTGCGGGCTGAGCGGCTCGTGCACCACCGCCCAGATGGAGCCGAGGATCTCGTCGCCGACCCGCACCGCCATGGCGGCCCGGTTGACGATGTCGTCGTCGTCGAGCTCGATGTGGATCGGCTCGTGGCTCTGGTAGAGGCGTTTGAAGACGCCCTGGGCGTCGAGCTGGCGCAGGTAGCGCTCGGGCACCTGCAGCCCCAGCACGGTCTCGACCCGGCCGGGGTCGGTCTCGTCCTGGCGTCCTGAGAACGCCAGCACCCGCGAGGACCTGTCCTCGATCGTCACGGGCGCGTCCAGCAGCGCGCAGACGGCGTTGGCCAGCGAGAACAGGTCGCCGTAGGCGCCCTCTCCAGGCTCGGCCAGGTCGCCCTCGGCCAGCAGGGAACGCAGCAGCGCCGCCACCTGGGCCCAGGAGGCGGCACGGGTGAGGCCGAGCACGGCCACGCCGGTCTCCAGCACGGCCGCGCGCACCCGCTCGTCCACGTCCACCGGCAGCTTGACCACCATGCCGGTGGCGTGCGGGGCCCGGGCGAGCAGGGCGCAGATGTCGTCCGCGCCCTGCACGCCGACCGCGAGCAGGATCGCCCCCGAGGGGACGATCAGCTCGTCGAGCGGGTCGTAGATGTGCACCCCCGTCACCTCGGCGTCGAGTGAGCCGGGGGATGCGGCCACGTCGAGCACCGTCGTGCCGAGGTCGTGCAGGATCCGCCCGAGGCTGGCGCGTGGGCGGTTCTTCATCCGGTCACGATAGTCCACGGCGCGGGCGGCCGCCTCAGCCGGTCTTCGGCGTCGCGCGGGCGCCGAGGTGCACGTACGGGGAGCCGTCGGGCAGCTCGTAGAAGACCGCGGACAGCCAGGACGGGTCCTCGGGCGACTTGAGCACGAACGTCGTGTCGTCGACCGGCACGAGCTCGAACTCCTGCGGCTTCTCCAGCGCGGCCAGCGCGCCCGTGGCCTCCAACCGCAACCACGGCCTGCCCTCACGCAGCGACACGTCGAGGATGGCCCCCGCGCGCTCGTAACGGCCCACGTAGCGGGAGGCGTCCACCTCGACCGGCGTCTCGGGCGGGCCCAGCGTGGCCGGCACGGAGAGGCCGTCGAGCTCGGCGAACAGCTCGGTCGCCACCCGGTGGGTGAACGCGCCGGAGTGGCCGCCGTTGACGGTGACGCAGGCGATGGTGCCGGTGCCTGGCACGGCCCAGAGCATCGCGTGCTGGCCGATGGTGTTGCCCCCGTGGGAGATGACCCGCTGGCCGCTCCACTCGTCCACGATCCAGCCCACGCCCCAGTGGCGGCCCAGCGCGTACGGGTTGGGGATGTCCACCTGCGGCTCCCACATGACCTGCGGGTTCTCCAGCAGGCCGCCCTCCAGGTGGGCCCTGGCGAAGGCCACCACGTCGGCGGGGCGGGCGCAGATCAGGCCCGCCGGTCCCGCCGAGCGCATGAGCCCCCACACCGGGGCGGGCTCGCCGTCCACGTGGCCCATGGCGGCGCGGAAGCGCAGCACGTCCTCGGGCAGGGTCCAGGTGTGGGTGAGGCCGAGCGGCTCGCAGACGCCCTCGCGCAGCACGTCGTCCCAGCGCTTGCCGGTCAGCTTCTCCAGCACGCGCCCGGCGATGCTGAAGCCGGAGTTGCAGTAGGACTGGGTGACGCCCAGGGGGTGGTTCTGGGCCAGGTCGGCGCAGGCTTCGACGTACTTCTCCACGCAGTCGTCGCCGCGCCCGGTGTCGAGGAACAGGTCGCCGTCGATGCCGCTGGTGTGGGTGAGCAGATGCCTGATCGTCACCTTCTTGGTGACCTCGGCGTCGGCCACCTTGAACTCGGGCAGCACTTCAAGCACCGGCGTGTCGAGGGTGAGCCGGCCCTGCTCGATCTGCTGCATGATCAGGGTGGTGGTGTAGACCTTGGTGACCGAGCCGATCTGGAAGAGCGAGTCGGGGGTGACGTCGACGCCGGTGGCCTTGTTCAGGGTGCCGGCGGCGAACTCGTGCAGTTCTCCCTCGTGCAGGTACGCCAGCGCCGCGCCCGGCACCTCGTACTCGGCGATCAGCTCGGGGAGCCGCTGACCCATTGCTCCAGCCACGCGAGGATCCTTTCGTTGTAGTCATAGCGGTGTGAGGGCCGGCCGTTCAGGATGAACAGGTGGGAGGCCCCCGGGTAGCGCACGAGCCTGACGGGCACCCGCCGCTCGCGCAGCGCGGCGAACCACAGCTCCGACTGGCCGACAGGGCACCGGTCGTCGTTCTCGCCGTGCAGCAGGAGGGTGGGCGCGGTGACCTCGCCCACCCTGGTCGACGGTGACTGGGCGGCCAGGTCGCCCGGGGCCTCCTGGGTCGTGAGCAGGTGGCCCACGTCGGAGGTGCCGCCCACGACGGCCAGGTCGGTGACGGCGCCGCCGGCGATCGCCGCCTTGAACCGGTCGGTGGCGCCGGTCAGCCAGCACGTCATGTAGCCGCCGTAGCTGTAGCCGGTGACGGCCAGCCGCTCGGGGTCGGCGACGCCCTCGGCCACCAGGTCGTCGATCGCGGCCAGGAAGTCCTGGGTGTCGGAAAGGCCCCACGCGCCGACGGCGGCGGTGTAGAACGCCTCGCCGTAGCCGTCGCTGCCGCGCGGGTTGAGCGCCAGCACGGTCCAGCCCCGCGCCGCCAGGGCGTGGTGGTAGAGGTGGAAGCCGTCGAGCACGGGGGCCCAGGCGTTGTGCGGGCCGCCGTGCACGTCCAGCAGCAGCGGGCCAGGGGTGGCGGCGTTCTCGTCGCGCAGGACGAAACCCTCGACCTCGGTGCCGTCGGGGGCGGTGAACGTGCGCCGGACCGGCGTGTACGGCTCCACGCCGGCCAGGGCATGGCCGGTGAGCCGGCGTGGCTCGCCTCCGTCGGGCGTCAGCACGTAGACCTCGCCCGCGGTACGCGGGTCCGCGGCCACGTACGCGATCCGCCCCGCGGCCACGCTCGCCCCGAACACGCTCACCTCCTCGGACACGAGCCGGCGCCCGGGAGCCAGGTAGAGGTGGGAGCAGCCGCGGTCGCGGACGCAGAACATCAGCTCGTCGCCGAGCAGCGCGGGGGTGGCGCCGGGATAGCCGGGGTAGCCGGTCATGACGTTGCGGTCGAGCCCCGTCTCCACCTCGGCCACGCCGCCGTCTCCGCCGGGGTCCAGCGTGTAGAGCCGGACATGTCCGACGATCTTCCCCTTCAGCCCGGCGATCAGCAGTCTGCCGCCGAGCCACCACGCTCCCGCGCAGACGAGCTCGGGGTCGGTCAGCCGCTCGGGCGTGCCGCCCTCGGGCGGCACCACGTACACCGCGCCGCCGAAGTCCAGGTCGCGGTCGGGCTCCATGTCCGCCACGAACGCCAGGCGGGTGCCGTCCGGCGACCACGACGGCTCTCCGGCGTGGAAGTCGCCCTCGGTGATCTGCGCGGGCTCGCCGGAGTCGACGTCCACCACGAACAGGTGCGTGGTGATGCCGCGCAGCAGCCCTGCCCCGTCGGCCTTGTAGTCGAGCCGGTCGGCCACGACGGGGGCGTTCGGGTCGGGCGCGGCGCCGCCCGGCGCTGTCGGGGCCGCGTAGGCGATGCGGGAGCCGTCCGGCGACCAGCACGCCGCCCCGGCGCCGAGCGCGTTCGAGGTGAGCGCTCTGGGCTCGCCGCCGTCCATGGGCAGCAGGTGGAGCTGCGCCGCGCCGCCGTCGGCGGGGCGCAGGAACGCGAGCGTGCGGCCGTCCGGCGACCAGCGGGGCGAGCTGCCCGTGGCCAGGCGGCGCGGCTGCGCGCCGGGGTCGTCGCAGGAGACGAGCCAGATCTCCGAGCGGTTCTCGTCGGCGTCCCGGTCGACGGTCGTCAGCGTGTACGCGACCGCGCCGCCGTCGGGGCGCAGCGCGGGATCGGACGGGACGGCGAAACGGTGCAGGTCCTCCAAGGCGAGTCGTGGCATATCCGAACCGTAGGCCACCGTTTCGCCCCCTGCTTCGGCGTGCGCGACGAACAGGGCCGCCCCCGTTGTGCTCACCGCCAACCGGGTGCGGGGACCTCCGGGGAGGGGCTCGTGTACAGGAGGTGACGGCCGGTCGGGGAGAATGTGGAGGTCAACGTCAAAAGTGAAGGTCCCGCGCCGATTTCCGCACCACTCGCCCCGCATCTCGCCCCGCGTCTCCCCCGCATCTCCCCCCGCATCTCCCCGAATTTCCCCCGAACGGCGGGCCCGCTCAGGTGGCCCGCGAGAATGGATGGTCAGCCATGGTCGGCAAGCCGGAACGCCACGTCGCCGTGTTCGGCGCCGGATACATCGGTCTGGTGACCGGCGCCTGCCTGGCCGAGCTCGGCCACCGGGTGGTCGTCCGCGACATCGACCCGGAGAAGGTCGCCCTGCTGCGCGCCGGCGACGTGCCCATCTACGAGCCGGGCCTGGGCGACCTGATCGCCAGGAACAAGGAGCGCCTGACCTTCACCCTCGACCTGGCCGAGACGCTCGACGGCGCCGAGATCGCCTACGTGTGCGTGGACACCCCGCCCTCGCCGTCCGGCGACGCGGACCTGTCCCGGCTGTGGACGGTGGTGAAGTCGCTGGAGGGCGCGGCGCACCTCAAGGCCGTCGTGGTGAAGTCCACCGTCCCGGTGGGCACGGGCGCGCGCGTACGGGCCGCGCTCGACGCGGCGGGCCTGGCGCACGTCGGCTACGCCGCCAACCCCGAGTTCACCGCAGAGGGCCGGGCGGTCACCGACTTCCTGCGTCCCGATCGCATCGTCATCGGCTCGGCCGACGAGGCCACCGCCGCCCTGATCGCCGAGCTGCACGAGGGGGTCGAAGGCCCGGTCGTGGTGATGGACGTGCGCTCGGCCGAGATGGTCAAGCTGGCCTCCAACGCGCTGCTCGCCACGAAGATCAGCTTCATCAACGAGATCGCCACCCTGTGCGAGAAGACCGGCGCCGACGTCGAGGAGGTCGCCCGCGCTGTCGGCCTCGACCACCGCCTCGGCCCCCACTTCCTGCGTCCCGGCATCGGCTGGGGCGGCTCCTGCTTCCCCAAGGACTCCGAGGCGCTGCGCCAGCTCGCCAGCAACACCGGCTACCACCTGCAGCTCCTGTCGGCCGTCATCGACGTCAACAACCTGCAGAAGCGCCGCGCCGTGCAGAAACTCCACGACGAGCTGGGCACGCTGGCGGGCATGCGGGTGGCGCTGCTCGGGCTGACGTTCAAGCCCGGCACCGACGACATGCGCGAGGCGCCCAGCACGGTGCTGGCCGCCCGGCTGCTGGCCGAGGGCGCCGAGGTGCGCTGCTGGGACCCGATGGCCCGCCCGGCCGCCGTGGAGCCGTGGAGCTCGACGACCCGGCACCCGACGCCGGAGCTGGCCCTGGAGGGGGCCGACGCGGCGATCGTGGTCACCGAGTGGCCGCAGCTGAAAGAGGTCGACTGGGCGGGCGCGGCGTCGGTGATGCGCCGGCCGGTCCTCTACGACGGCCGCAACCTGTTCGATCCGGCGGCGATGCGGGAGCTCGGCTACACGTACATGAGCGTCGGAAGGCCCTGATCCGGCTGCTGGAATAAACCGTTGCGGCCCGGTGCTGAAGGCCGCACTATGTTCCTCATGTTCCAGCACGCTCACCTCGCGACGCCCGCACTGCCGGGCGCGCTCGGGCGTGCCTGCGACGGCCTGGAGCGCTGACCTCTTCCCGTACGTCCACGTGACCCGGCGGGGAGAGGTTGACCGGCCCTTCACACGGGTCACGCCGACACTCCAGGTCCTGAGGGAAGGAACCATGGCCAAGCAGGCCTACGTACGCAACAAGCCGCATCTCAACATCGGCACCATGGGCCACGTCGACCACGGCAAGACGACGCTGACCGCCGCCATCACGAAGGTGCTGGCCGCGCGCGGGCAGGCCACGTACACCCCGTTCGAGCGGATCGACCGCACCCCGGAGGAGGCCTCCAGGGGGATCACGATCAACATCTCGCACGTCGAGTACGAGACCGCCACCAGGCACTACGCCCACGTGGACATGCCGGGCCACGCCGACTACGTGAAGAACATGATCACGGGGGCGGCGCAGCTCGACGGCGCGATCCTCGTCGTGTCCGCGCACGACGGCATCATGCCGCAGACCAGGGAGCACGTGCTGCTCGCCAAGCGGGTCGGCGTCGAGCACCTGGTCGTGGCCGTCAACAAGGCCGACGGCGCCGACCCGGAGCTGATCGACCTGGTCGAGCTGGAGCTGCAGGAGCTGCTCGCCGAGCACGGCTACCGCGACGTCCCGATGGTCCGAGTGTCCGGGCTGCGGGCTCTCGAGGGCGACCCCGTCTGGACGGCGTCGATCGACGAGCTGCTGCGCGCGGTGGACGAGCACATCCCCGTGCCCGTGCGGTACGTGGACGCGCCGTTCCTGATGCCGGTCGAGAACGTGCTGACGGTCACCGGCCGCGGCACGGTCGTCACCGGCGCCATCGAGCGCGGCACGGTCCGGGTCGGCGACACGGTCGAGGCGGTCGGGTTCGGCGACGGGTTCTCCGCCGTCGTGACGGGCGTCGAGACGTTCGGCAAGACGATGGAGCGGGGCGAGGCCGGCGACAACACCGCCGTGCTGCTGCGCGGGGTCCGCAGGGACCAGGTGCGCAGGGGCATGGTGCTGGCCGCGCCCGGCAGCCAGCGGGCCCTCGGCTCGTTCACCGCCCGCGTCTACCTCCTCACGCCGGAGGAGGGCGGGCGGCGGCGGCCGATCGCGTCCGGTTACCGGCCGCAGTTCTACCTGCGCACGACGGACGTGCCCGGTGAGCTCGTCCTGCCCGCCGACAGCCTCGCCCGTCCGGGCGAGACGGTGGAGGTGGCGGTCGAGCTGGGCAAGGCGGTGGCGCTGGAGGCGGGGCTCGGCTTCGCGATCCGCGAGGGCGGCCTCACGGTCGGCGCCGGCACCGTCCTCAGCGCTCCGGCTGAGATCGTCCGGCCCTCCGCTCCGGCGGAGGTCGCCTGACACCCCCGGCGGAGGTCGCCTGACCTCCGCCAGGGCAGGTCATCCACCCGCCAACGGCCGGGTCCCGTCCTTCGGGACCCGGCCGCTTCATGTCCGGCGCGGGCCCGGCCTGTCACGGCGCAAGCCGCGCCGTGCGGCGCGGGCCTGCTGTGTGGCGTGGGCCTGGGCCCCGCCCTTTGCGACCCGCTGGTTCCTTCCGTTCCGTGCGGGGGCCGGGCGTTCAGGCCCGGTCGAAGCGGAGGCGGAGGGTGGTGCGGCGGGCCATCAGGTCGTAGGCGGGCAGCGGGCGCGGGCCACAGGTGGCCGTGCCGATGCCCTGGTGGGCGAGGTCGAGGTGGAGGTGGAGCCGGTCCCCCGCCACCAGGTCGGGCCGGTGCCGGGCGGCGGCCAGCTCGGCGGCGCTCCAGCGGCGCGCGGTCAGCCCGAACATGGGCTCGCCGGACACCCGGACCCCGCCGAGCTCGGCCCACCGCACGTCGGCGCGGTGCCCGTTCTCCTGCGGGCGGACGTACGGCGTCTGCAGTTCCTCGACCGTGGCCGACCACCGGCCGACCCGGGCCGACATGCCCGTGTCCGGGTACGCCTCCCCCGGCCCCGGCCCGAACCACGTCACCCGGTCCACCGCGGCGCCGGGCAGCGTCATCGTCACCCCGATCCGCGCGACCGGGTCGCGCCAGGCGCCTTCCGGCTCGATGTCGAGGACGAGCCGCAGGCCGCCGTCGAACGTCCACCGGTACGTGGCCAGCATGCCCAGATTCGTGGCCGCCGGGGCGACCCGGGTGCGCACGGTCAGCTCCTCGCCCACGGTGATCTCGTCCACCCGGTGGGTGAGCCGGTGCAGGCCGAGACGGTGCCATTTGTCCGCCAGGCCGTCGGCCCGGTCGTTGTCGGTCGGGGCCCGCCACAGGTCGAGCCTGGGCCCCTCCACGTCCGTCCCGAAGAGGCGAATGAGCCGCCCGGTGGCCGCGTCGAACGCGGAGTCGCCCGCGATCACCTCGTCCCGGGCGCCCGCGCCGCCGCCGTACCGGAGTCCGACGCCGTCACGCGGCCCGTCGCCGGCTTCCACTCCGTCGGCCGGCACTCCATCGGCCGGCACAGTGGCGGCCGGCACGGCGTCGGCCGGTTCGGTGGCCTCCGACGCGGTGGCGGTGCGGGTGAAGGCGGTGAGGAGGTCGTTCGGGGCGGGATCGTGCAGGGTCAGCAGCGCCTGTCCCCAGGCCACCTCGTGCCCGGCCGGCGCCCACGGCTCGTCCGCGGCCAGCTCGGCGCGTACGGTCAGCCACCGCTCGCCACCGGGCCTGTCCGGGAAGCCGGGCAGCTTGCACTCGCCGCCCTGCGCGGGCACGTCGAGGCGGTGCTCGGCGACCGTCTCCCCCTCGACCTGCACGGTGGCCACAAACCGCAGATGGGACAGATCGGTGAAACCGTGACCGTTGACGACCCGCACGACCCCGTCGCCGAACTCGAACGTGACCGGTTCGAACACCTTCTTCAGGTCGATCAGCCCGGGGGACGGCGTCCGGTCGGGGAACACGAGCCCGTCGATGACGAAGTTCCCGTCGTGCACGGGCTCGCCGTAGTCGCCGCCGTAGGCGTACCCGTGCTCGGGATGCGTCAGCCCGTGGTCGATCCACTCCCAGACGAACCCGCCGGCCAGCCGCGGATAGCGTTCGAACAGCTCCTGGTACTCGGCCAGGCCGCCAGGCCCGTTGCCCATGGCGTGGGCGTACTCGCACTGCAGGAACGGCATTTGCCGCCGCCGCGCGTCCAGCTCGGGATCGTCGAGCGGGTCCTCCTCGCGCCGGCCGATGGCCTCGACCTCGGCGTGGGAGGCGTACATGCGGGAGTAGACGTCGGTGTGGGCGCACGTCCAGTCGCCCTCGTAGTGCAGCGGCCTGGACGGGTCGCGCTCGCGCGTCCAGTCCGCCATGACGGCCAGGTTGCGGCCGACGCCGGCCTCGTTGCCGAGCGACCACATGATGACGCTGGGGTGGTTCTTGTCGCGTTCGACCATCCGGCGCATGCGGTCGAGCAGGGCGTCCTTGTAGCGGG
Source organism: Nonomuraea sp. NPDC048882 (assembly GCF_040649755.1). Classification (NCBI taxonomy): domain Bacteria; kingdom Bacillati; phylum Actinomycetota; class Actinomycetes; order Streptosporangiales; family Streptosporangiaceae; genus Nonomuraea; species Nonomuraea sp. NPDC048882. The sequence continues at coordinate 497,124 of NZ_JBEZGB010000003.1, read as the reverse complement.
GGTCGTCGGTGGGGTTGCCGCGCCAGCCGAACCCGCCGAAGCCGTGCGTCTCCAGGTCGCACTCGTCGATCACCCACAGGCCCAGCTCGTCGCACAGGTCGAGGAAGTCGGGGTGCGGCGGGTAGTGGCTGGTCCTGACCGCGTTGACGTTGTGCCGCTTCATCAGCAGCACGTCCTCGCGCATCGTCTCGTACGGCACTGCGCGCCCGTGCTCCGGATGGAACTCGTGCCGGTTGACGCCCTTGAGCAGCAGCGGCCGGCCGTTGGCCAGGAGCACGCCGTCCTCGATGGAGATGGTGCGGAAGCCGACGCGCAGCCGTACGGTCTCGCCGGGGCAGGTCACCACGGCGTCGTACAGGTGCGGGGTCTCGGCCGTCCACGGGCGGACGTCGAGCGTGATCTCGGTGCCCGGTTCGAGGTTCTCGACGCCGAGTTCGGGGACGCTCAGCGTGCCGGGGCCGTCGAAGCTCAGCGTGCCGCGCCCGTCCTGGTAGGACGCGCGCACGAAGACGTCTGCGGCCGAGCGGGTGAGCGTGACGTCGCGGAAGATGCCGGGCAGCCACCACATGTCCTGGTCCTCCAGGTACGTGGCGGCCGACCACTGGTGCACGCGCACGGCCAGCACGTTGCGGCCCGGACGCAGGTACGGGCCGGCGTCGTACTCGACGGGCAGCCGACTGCCGGTCGAGAAGCCCAGTTCGTGGCCGTTGAGCCAGACGCGGGCGAAGGACTCCGCGCCCTCGAACCGCAGCCGCCCGCCGGTCCAGCCCTCGGGCAGGTCGAAGGCGCGGCGGTAGTCGCCCGTGGGGTTCTCGTCGGGGACCCGCGGCGGGTCCACGGGGATCGGGTAGACGACGTTGGTGTAGGCGGGCGCGCCGTGACCGTGCAGGACCCAGTGGGACGGCACGGGGAGGTCGTCCCAGCCCGAGTCGTCGTAGTCGGGCCCGGCGAAGTCCTCGGGAACGTTCGCGGTCGGCGACAGGCGGAAGCGCCACGTCCCGTTGAGATCGAGGGAAGGGGCGTCTGTACGGAAGGCTGCCCGGGGTTCGAGGCGGCCCGAACCGGGGAAGAAAGTTTCGAGGTCCATCACGGCCGAGCCTAGAGGTTCGACCTGGTTTCGTCAGCGTTGAGGTCTTCGTCCGTAACGGATCATCCCTCGAACGGGCCCGCGGCCCGGCTGGTCCGGCCCCCGGAGGACGACACGCCCCCGGCATCCGACGACGGCCTACGCGCACCCGACGTGCCCGACGTGCCCGGCGACGGGCCGCCAACGGCCGGTGGCGAGGCGGCGAGGTAGCCGGCCAGCAGGGCCTCGGCGACCGCGCCCACGGCGTCGTCGTCCGGCAGGAACCCGGGGCTGTGCAGGCCGGCCGCGGTGTCCACGCCCACAAACATCATCAGCGACGGCGCCACCTCGCCGTAACGCGCGAAGTCGTCGGCCCCGCACGAGCGCAGTTCGTCGTCCACCGTCCACCCCTGCTCCCGCAGCCGCTCCCCCGCCCGCACCGCCAAGGCCCGGTCGTTGACCAGGATCGGCTCGCCGGGCAGGATCTCGACCTCGGCCACGCACCCGTACGCGCGCGCGGTGTCCTCCACCACCTGGGCGAACCGCTCGTGCAGCCGCTCGCGCCACTTGCGGGACATCGTCCGCAGCGTGCCCCTGGCCACCGCCTCGCCGGGGACCGCGTTGGGCGTGCTGCCCGCGTTCACCGTCCCGAACGTGACCACGGTCGGCACCATCGGGTCGGCGACCCTGCTGACCAGCTGCTGCGCCGCCACGATCACCTGCGCCATGGCCAGCACCGGGTCTCGGATCAGATGCGGGTAGGCGGCGTGGCCCTCGGCTCCCCTGACGGTCACCCTGAACTCGTCGGCCGAGGCGTTCACCGGCCCGGGCGCACAGGCGATCGTGCCCCCGGCCAGCACCGGCTGCACGTGAGCGCCGATCATGGCATGCACCCGGTGCCGCCCGAGCACCCCGGACGCGACGACGTCGAGCGCCCCTGAGGGAAAGGTCTCCTCCCGCGGCTGCAACACGACCAGCAACGGCGCGAGGGTGTGTGCACCGCGGGCCTGTGCCTCGCGGGCGCCGGTCGCGGCGACGGCGCGGGCCAGGGCGACGACGGCGGCGAGGTGGACGTCGTGGCCGCAGGCGTGCATGGCGCTGTTGACCGAGGCCCACCGCACGCCCGTCTGCTCGGCGATGGGCAGCGCGTCCAGTTCGCCGCGCATCCCCACCGCCGGCCCCGCCCCACCGATCCGCAGCACCGCGCCCGTGCCCGCCACGTGCTCCACGGCTCCTTCCGGCAGCGCGTCGAGCACCCGCTTGAGCGTGGGCTCCTCCTGGCCCGACACCCTGGGCAGGGCGTGCAGCTCGCGTCGCAACGCCGCCGCGGCGGGCAGCTCCCGGCTCAGCGCCTCCCGCAACGCCACCCGTAGCGCCGCCCCCGAATCAGCCCTCGAATCAGCCCTCCGGCCGTTCGCACTCACTTACTGCCCCCGCTCGAAAATCACCGGCCCACGAACGCCTCTCTCATCCCCCGGATCCCAGCCCGTAGACACGGCGCGCGTTCGACGACCCCACCATCCCGGCCACCCGCAGCGCCTGCGCCAGCGACCACTCGCCGTCCGCGACGAACCCGCCCAGCACCCGCGTCATCGCCCGCCGCCACAGCAGCGCCCCCAGGTGGTGCAGCTCGGCGGGCCCGAAGGCGTCGGAGGAGAAGAGGATCTTCGCGAACGGCGCCACCTCCAGGCTCTCCGCCACCAGCGCCACACTGCGCGCCCCCGTGTAGCTCACCCCGAGCCCGACGTCGAAGAACACGTTCGGGTACGCCTGCGCCAGAAACCCCGCATGCCGCTGGTACGGATAGCAGTGCAGCAGCACCAGGGGCACCCCGGTGGGCTCGGCCAGTTCGATCAGCCCGCGCAGCAGCAGCGGGTCGGCCCGCCGCAGGTCCACGTCGGGATCGCCGTAGCCGATGTGGAACTGCAGCGGCAGCCCCTGCTCCAGCCCGGCCCAGATCAGGTGCCGCACCAGCACCGGATCGCTCAGCCGCCCGCCACCCGACAGCCACCGCCCCGCGGCCTCGGCCACCTCGACCGGCGAGGGCGGTGCGGGGTCGAAGTCGAGCCCGCACCGGTAGGCGGCGATGCTCTTGAGCCCGCGCGCCGTACGGGCGCGTTCGTCCAGGGCCCGCCCGAACCGGTCCGCGAACGCGTCCGCCGTGCACCCGGTCGCGGCCACCTGCTCGGCCACCTGTTCCAGCCGCACCACCTCGTCGGCGGGCGCCCCGCTCGCCTCCGCCATCCCCGAGGGCCCGAGCAGTTCGTCGCCGCGGTAGCCGGTCTCGACCAGGAAGTGCCTGATCCCGCTGGCGCCGAGCAGCCGCCGGTTGACCTCGGCCGCCCCGAGCCTGGCGCGCCGGGCCAGGTACTCCTCCGGCGTGCAGAAGGGATCGAGCCCGAGCACGGGCGCGCAGTGGCGCAGGACGGCGAATCCGAGCTGGGAGTCGAACTGGGTCATCCAGTGCGGCACCGGGCGGTCGGACTCGGTGATCAGCTCCTCGAACGCCGTGCGCGACAGGTCGTGCGCGGTCGCCCCGTGCACGTGGTGGTCCACCAGGGGCAGCTCGTCGACGGCCTGGGTGAGCGCGGCCGGCACGAGATCGAGCTCAGCGGACATCTGCGCCTCCCTCCCGTCTGCGGTCGCACGACCCCGTACCCTCGCCCCCTGCCCGCGACCCGCCCCCCGCACACCCACGGGCCCGGCACGCACGAAGGGCCCCACGGGACGGCGACCGTCCCATGGGGCCCGGAAGTGCGGGCCCGCCCGAGCCCCTGTCCGAGTCCGGCGAGGTCGGACAGGAGCCGGGCGGGGGTCAGGCAGACCGGGCGGCGCTCAGGCGGCGGCCTTGGCGGTCGTCGTCACGGTCGCCTGCCGGGTGACGCCGCTGACCGTGACGGCCACCGTCACCCGGCCGGCGCGCAGTGCCGTCAGTGTGCCCGTGTCCGGGTCGAGCACCGCCACGTGCCAGGGCTTGGCCGTCTTGCGCGAGCCGACGTGCAGGTTCGGCGAGCCGGACCAGGCGGCCGACACCGGGTACGCGGCCGGCACCGTCCTCGTGCCCTGCGCGAGCGAGGCCGTCACCGTGGCGGGCTTGCCGACCGCGACCGTGGCGGGGACGGTGAGCGTGAGCTCGTCCACGTGCGGGCGGACCTGCGTGCCGATCCAGTCGGGCGCGTCGGCGAACCAGTTGCGCTTGACGTGCTCGGCCTCGGCCCTGGTCACCGGGTCCACGCCCCACAGCGACCAGCCGGTGAACCCGCCGTCGTCGGGCGCGGTGGCGGGGTTCTTGCCGGAGTTGCCGTTGATGAAGTACGGCACCGCGTCCACGTGGGAGGCGTGGAAGGTGCCCACGTGCGCCCCGATGAACGCCGCCCCCTTGCCGGTGGTGCGCTGGAAGTCGGCCAGCCAGCCCTCGACCAGCGCGGCCTCCTTGCGGTCGCCGAGCTGGCTGCCCTTGCCGGGCGTCGGGTCGCGCGGCGGCACGTGGAACAGGACGGTGACCGACCCGATCGAGGCGTCCTCGGCCGCCTGGTCGAGCTGGGCACGCAGCAGGGCCACCTGGTCGTAGCCGCCGCCCCTGAGGTTGAGGCGGGAGGTGTCCAGGGTGATGAAGCGGGTGCCCTTGTGGTCGAAGGTCCCGTACGTGTCGCCGAAGACGGCCTGGAAGTTGTCGATCTTGCCGCCCATGACCTCATGGTTGCCCGGGATGTAGTGATATTTCACCGTTCCGCCGAGCTCTTCGTCGAGGATCCGCTTCGCCAGCGCGAAGTCCTCGGGCGACGCCTCGTCCACCAGGTCACCGTTGATCAGCAGGAAGTCCGGCTTGGCCGCCTTGATCTCGCGCAGCGTGCGGCGCGCGTTCTTGACGAGGTCGCTGTCCGGATCCCTGGCCACGAACTGGGCGTCCGACATGACCGCGAACCGCCACGGCATCGTCGCCACCTCGGCCTCGACCACCGGGTCGGCCACCTTGGGCGCGGCCGGGGCCTCGACCGACGGCGGCACCTTGGCCACCAGGCCGTCGATGAGGATCTCGTTGGTGTAGGCCACGTCGGCCTTGGTCTCGGCCACGTAGAAGCGGCGCAGCTTGAGCGGGTAGGTGACGCCGGGCGGCACGGTGAACTCGACGAACTTCCAGCCGGTCCACGTCATGTACGGCCCGCGCAGGATCTGCGACTGCCCGAGCCCGTCGTAGAACTCCAGGCTCGGCCACTCCCCCTTGCCGGTGGAGTTGATCCACAGCCCGAATCCCTGCGGCTGCCCGTCCACCACGATCTGCTGCGGCGGGCTGGCGTAGGCGGCGCGGGTGGCGGTGGAGGTGGAGAAGTCGTAGGAGAGCTTGAGCCCGCCACCGCTCTGACCCGGCGCGGCCGACAGGTTGCCGGTGGCGCGGGCGGCGGCGAACGTCCACGAGGCCGCGTCCTCGAAGTCGGCGACCGGCTTGTCCTCGAACCCGACCGTCACCGGCACCGCCGTGGTCATCTTGCCGACCTTGGCGGTGATCAGCCCGGAGCCGGTGGCGCCCTTGGCCTTCACGGTGAAGTAGCCCTGCTCGGCGGCCGTCACCTCGAACACGTTCTTGTCGTAGTCGAGTGTGAGGTCGGCGGGCTCGATGGGCGCGGAGTTGCCGTTGCGGTCGTAGCCGACCACGCCGAACGTGGCCGTCTCCCCCTGGCCGGCGATGCCGAGCCGGTCGGCGGTGGCGCCGAGCCGCTCCAGCGGCTGCAGCACGGTCAGGTCGATGCTGCCCTTGGCGCCGCCGCGCGCGGCGGTGACGGTGGTCTGGCCGGGCACGAGGGCGTGGAACCTGCCCTCGCGCACGACGCCGTGCACGGCCGGGTTCGAACGCCAGGACGGGGTGCCGGCGGCGGGGCCGTACGTCTCGTCGTAGCCGGCGGCGCGCAGCCGCCTGGTGAGGCCGGGGAAGACGCGGTCGGGACGCCCGCCCGCGACCGGCCCGACGCCGGGCGCCCTGGCCGGGTCGCTCGCGGTCTCCAGCCAGAAGCCCTTGAGCTTGCCGCTGCCCGCCGGCGCGTAGAGCGCCAGGCCGTTGGGGACGTGCCGCTCGCCGCCGTCGGAGGGGCTGTTCTCCACCTGGACGTCGGCCGATCCCGGCTCGCGGGCCAGCATGGTGGAGGAGCCGCCGCCGTCGAGGTTGAGCGCGTTCGCGGCGCCGAGGTCGGTCATCATCGCGGCCAGCTCGTTCAGCGTGACGCCGCGGCTGTCGGCCTGGCGGCCGTCCACGGTCAGCAGGTACATCTTCCTGCCGTCGGCGGAGAACCCGACGGCGGTACGCGGGTGCGCGGCCTGGTCGGTGGAGTTCTGCACGACTCCGTCCTTGACCAGCACCCAGTTGCCGCCCACGGCGGCCTTGACCTCGCCGCCGGCCGACGGCTTGGGCCGGTAGCGCACGTCGACCCGGTCGCCGGCCTTCAGCGCGGACAGCGCGGCGGCCCCGGCGTCGCGGCCGAGCAGGATCGTGGTCCCTGCGGGGATGGCCCCGGTGCCGGCGGAGTCGCGTACCTCGGTGACGACGCCGTCCACCAGCACGACCTCGGCGACGGACGTGGCGCCCTCGACGGCGCGGGCCCGGTTGTAGGAGCCCCATAGGGGCGTGAACAGCCCCACGCCGCCGCTCTGCACGATCTGGTTGAACTGGGTGAGCGCGATCGGCGCGCCGCCGGAGGGGGTGGCGCTGCCCTCGAAGTACATCTTCAGCACGCGGCCGACGCCGTCGCCGCCGACGGCCACCGCGTTCTCGTGCCCGGCCACCGGCGACTGGATGAGCGCGCCGTTCTGCACGCCGATGCCCTGCGCGGCGCCGGAGTTGTTGATGTCGAAGAAGTCGCCGTTGACGGCGGCCACGGCGCGCGAGCGCTTGGCCGGCCCGGACAGCGGCTCGGTCTTGCTCACCTCGCCGGAGAACACGTAGTCGGCCTTGACGCCCGGCTTGCCGCCGAGCTCGGCGGTGACGGCGTCCGCGCGCAGCCAGCCGAGCGCGTCGTAGGTGTCGAACGAGGTGAGCGAGATGCCCGGCGCGACCGGACGGGTCCTCTTGTCCGTCACCAGCCGCGCCTGGTCGGCGGCGGCCCGGGCGAGGAGCGTGGAGGGCGCCGGGTAGGACGACGCGTCGAGCGCGTCCTCTGCGGGGGGAGCGGGTTCGGCCTGTGCGGGCGCGACGAGGGCCATGGGGCCTAACACGAGCGCGGCGGCGGCCAGCAATCGGAGGGTCTGCACGACCGAACTCAATCGCTCGCGGTTATAACTTTCAAGGCTTCAGCATGAACTAAAAGAAAATTTCAGATCTTGTACGGGCCGGGGACGCCTCACCCCGGCCCGTACCAGCGCTCAGACCTCGCCGGCGAGGACGTCGTCGCGGCGCCCCGGCTCCTCCACCGGGACGACGACCTCCTGTTCGCCCTCCTCGTCCGGGGTGCGCACGCCCGCGTGCAGCACCAGCGGCACGGCCAGGGCCACCACCATCGACAGCACGGCCGTGCCCGAGTCGTTGACCAGCATGCCCACGACGCCGCTGACCAGCGCGCCGACCAGCCCGGCCCGCAACATCGGCCACTTGGCGAACGCCCTGGGCACCACGCCCGCGCTGATCTTGTCCGGCCGCATGATCGCGAAGATCAGGAACGCCAGCCCCGCCAGCACGATCGGCATGAGGTTGGGCGAGAGCAGGGTGTTCAGCATCGCGCCCAGCTTGCGCGCGATCATCGGCAGGAACGTCCCGTCGATCACCTGCCCGACGAACCGGCCCAGGTGCGTCTGCGCGGCGGGCGGCCGCAGGAAGTCGAGCACGGCGATGATCGAGACCGCCACCCCGCCCAGCACGCAGAACCCGGCCAGCTTCAACACCGACACCTTCCGGCCCGCGATGAGCAGCGCGGTGACGGCGATGCCCGGCACGAACGCGATCACGCCGCCGAAGTCGCTGCCCACGCCCGGCCAGCCCGCCAGCAGCATCGCGACCACGCCCAGCGTGACCACCCCGCCGACGGCGGCCCGCATGTGGCCGGCCCGCACGAGGTACTGGGCGGCGATGGCGGTGCCCATGAGCACGGCGGTGGACAGCAGCGCGAACGGGATGTTGGCCAGGCCGTAGTAGCGCCCGCCGACCACGGCGGTGTAGCCCATGAGGCTGTTGAACTGCAGCGTCGTCCCGGTCAGCAGGTCGAACACGAGCACCGCGGCGGTGATCGCGGCCACCGTCGCGGGCGGCCCGAGCGGGTCGCGCCGCCACGGGCCGAGCAGCGCCACGGCGGCGATCAGCGCCGTGGCTCCCAGCACGCCGCCGACCAGGGTCACCACCACGTACGGGCTGCGGTCCCACGGCAGCAGGTTGACCGCGTACGTGGAGACCGGCATGGCGGCCAGCACGATGGCGGCGGCGCCGATCAGGCCGTGCCGCCTGCGCCGGGTGAGCAGGAAGTAGGCCAGCGCGTAGAAGGCGACGGTGACGGTGGCGAAGGCGGTGAAAAAAATGCCCGTCATGCCGCGTACGGTCACCCCGGCCATGTCGTCCCTGGCCAGGTCGGCAGGGGTGGTGGGCGCGCCGAGCCGCCACGGCACGCCGAGCACGGTGTCCGGCACCGCGACGCCGGCGGCGTTCAGGATGGTGGGCGTGATGTCGGGCAGCACGACGATGTCGCCGCGCCGGGTGGAGTTCGCCCCGACGGCGGGGCCCGCCACGCCGGAGACCGCTTCCGTGCCCGCGCGCTTCCACATGGTCACCCGCAGGTGCGGCACGGAGCCGTGGTCGCCGACGCCGGCCAGCACGATCTCGGTGCCGGCGGGCAGCCGGTCGAGTGCCGCGCCCACCTGGGCGTCGGCCCGGCGAGCCAGCTCGCGCCGCTGCTCGGGCGCGATGGCGTCGGGCTCCTGCGGCAGCCGGTCGTCACGCAGGTACGGCTCGATGAGCGCGGGCACATCCACGGCCAGCACCTGGCAGCGCGACCAGTCGGCCAGGCCGGCCGGGTCGGCGGCGTACAGGTCGACCTTGCCCTCCCGGTCGGCGAGCACCAGCGCGGCACCCCTGCCCACGGCGGCGGTGCACTTGCCCGCCGCGTGCACGGCGGAGCCGAGCGTGCCCGCGAAGACGCCGTCACGCAGGGCGTGCAGCTCGGGGACCTCGCGCACGAGGGCGCCCTGGCCCTGGACGACCGGCTCGGGCGGCAGCCCGCAGCGGTGTCCGACGGCCGAGCGCACGCCCGCCGACACACTGAGCCACCCGTCGTACGGGCACGTCACGGTGCCGACGGCCTTGACCGACAGGGATCCGAGCGCGCTCTGCCCCGCCAGCTCCCACAGGCGCGGCGTGTCACGCGGGTCGATGTCGTCCCACAGCAGTCCCGGCACCCCGATGAAGGCCACCCGTCCCCCGGCATCGGCCTGCCTCGCGGGCACCTCCCGCGTGGGCGTGTTCCCCTCCGCGACGGCGGCGGCCGGAGCCGACCACCACAACGGGGAAAACAGCACCAATAACAGCACCCACCTCACCGTTAGCCCCCATCCGGACCTGGCTGATCGACTCGGAACGCGGGCCACCCTATCGGTCCGGTGCGCTCACGCGGCGGGTTTGTCGGTGACCAGATGATTCAAGGCTTCGCCATAGGAGGGTTCGAGCCAGTAGTCCGAGTGCCACCGCGTCTCGGGCAGCGGCTCGCCGGGTCCCGGACGCGGCGGATCCCAGCAGAACCGGTCCACCGCGTCCCGCTGCCCGCCGGCGAGCGGATCGACCCGGCGAAAGACGGCTCCGCCGATCGGGTCGCTCAGCCGGTACAGGTTGCACCAGGTCACGGCCTCGCGTACGGCCCTCGGTCCAGGCTCGCCGAAGTAGGCGGGGAAGAAGGGCGCGTAGAGACGGCGCAGCGGCGAGCCGTGCGTGAGCATCCGCACGCGCCCGCGCAGCGCGGGATCGAGCTGCAGGACCACGGCGGCGGCGATCACGCTGCCCTGGCTGTGCCCCGACAGCACGACCTGGTCCCGTTCCGTGGCGGCGAGCGTGCCGATCCTGGCCGTCAGCTCGGGCACGACCCGCTCGGTGTAGCAGGGCGGCGCGAGCGGGTGGATGGCGCGGGGCCAGAACGTGGCGACGTCCCACAGCACGCCGACCGTCCGGCGCAGACGCGGGTCGCGGTACGTGCGGCGGCCGAGCAGCGCGAGCCCGGAGATGAGCGCCACCAGGGCCCAGCCGCCGAACGAGGCGGCCCGTCCGGCGAGGCCGCCGTCCGGGGTGAACAGCCGTAGCTGGTGGATCGTGACCACGGCGGCGGATCCGGCGACCCCGATGCCGGTGAGCACGCCCATCACGAGGCCGGCGCGGTCGGTGAGCGAGGCCAGCGCCCACGTGCGCGCGACGGCCTCGGCGTCGTCGCGTTCGAGGTAGTACGGCTTGAGCTCCGGCGCCAGCCGCCTGGCCTCGGCCCGCCGGATCAGCCACAGCACCACGGTCACCGCGGCCAGCCCGAGAACCATCAGCGGCACCAGGGCGGCCGTCCACCAGACGGGGTCGTCGAGGAACAGCCGCCGGCCGGGCGGGCGCGGGCCGCCGGTCATGGCGGGGTCGCCGAAGAACGCGGCCGTGCAGAAGAGCACGCCGAGCGCGAGCACGTTCGCGCCGCCTGCGGCGATCATCAGCACGATCCAGGCACCCACCCCGCCCATGGCCGGCCGCTCCCCCGGCACGTCCTCCCGCCCCTCCGGATCGGCGGGCGCGGCCGAGTCACCGGACGTGGCGGGCCCGTCAGGGGCGGGGCGGCGGGCCTGACGGTCCAGGCGGGCGAGCAGGCACGTGGAGACCAGGATGAACAGGCCGAGCGCGAGCGTGAGCGCGTACTGGAACGTTCCAATGCCGACGCCGGGCAGGCGCCACAGCGTCGTCCCCGCGGAACTCGCCGGCAGCCCCACCAGGGCGGCCCCCAGCGTGGCCAGGAACACCAGCGGCGCCGTCACCCGCAGCCGGCGGACGGACGGCGTGAGCCAGCGCGGCGCCCGCCGCCCCGAGCGCGGGTCCACCCGCCTGGCGGTCCACGGCAGCACGGCCAGCACGGCGGCGGCCAGTTGCACGCCCGCGTTGGCCACCGTCAGCGCTAGCCCGGGGAACGTCTCCACGAAGGGCGCCGACACTGCCACCCCGATGGAGGCGAGCGAGAAGGCCACGTGCACCACCCGCAGCCGCCACACCGGCGCGCCGCCCCGCCACAACCGCGGCCTGGCCAGCAGCACGTCAGACGATTCACCCGACGAGGGCTCGTGCGCGCCGGGCGGTGCGGGGGTGTTCTCGTCGCGGCGCCAGGTGCGGCGGGCGATCCACCACAGCAGGACGACGAGCAGCAGCGGCACGAGCGCGGCGACCGCCAGCCGCTTGGACGGCTCCGCACCCCACAGCGTGCCGAGCCAGCCGATCCAGCCGGGCGCCGTGGCGAGGGTGCAGGCGCGCCCGGCGGCGGTGCACTGCCAGCCGACGAGGTCCACCGCGGCCCGGGTGACGGCCCCGACGAGGGTGCCGGTGAGCAGCAGGGCGAACAGCCGCTGCGCCCCCTCGGTGGCGTGCCGCAGCCGCTTCCCGCCGGCGGGCCTGGGGAGCATGAAGTAGGACAGGTTCGCCAGCGAGAACGGCAGCAGGAGCAGCCACAGCGCGATCGTCCTGCCGCCCGAGGTGAGGTTGCCCCAGGCGTAGGCCTCCCGGTGGCGGACGCCCGGCACGTCGGGGTGCTCGCCGGTCGGCCGCCCGCCCGGCCACCAGCGCCGGTAGAACCCGGTGGTGCCGTCGCCCGCGACGAGGCGGGGGTGGGGATGGTTGAGTATGCCGGCCGGGGGCGTGCCGGAGACGCCGTGCACCCGTAGTTCGGTCACGCCCCCACAGCTCTGGTCGATGAATCCATCCACATGGCCATGATTCCGTCTACTCACGGTCACGTAAAGTGATTGACCAATTACTTTACGATGACGGCTACGACTTCGTCGCCCCCGCGGTGAGCCCGGTGATCAGATGGCGCTGCACCAGCAGGAAGACCGCCCCGGCCGGGATGGCGATGAGCACGGCAGAGGCCGTCATCAGTCCCCAGTCGGACCAGTGCTGGCCGATGAACTGCTGCAGCCCGACGCCGAGCGTGCGCTTGTCCTCCTGCGACATGAACACGGTGGCGTAGCCGACCTCGCCCCAAGCGGTCATGAAGCAGTAGAACGCGGTGACCGCGATGCCGGGCCGGGCCAGCGGCAGCACCACCCGCCAGAAGACGCCGAACGGGGTCAGCCCGTCGACCATGCCGGCCTGGTCGATCTCTATCGGGACGGTGTCGAAATAGCTCTTCATCATCCAGGCGCAGAACGGCACCGCGATCGTCATGTAGGCGATCACCAGGCCGGGGATCTGGTTGAGCAGGCCGAGTCCGGCCATCAGGTTGTACAGCGGGACGATGAGGATGGCCACGGGGAACATCTGGGTGATCAGCAGCAGCCACATCACCGAGCGGTGGCCGGGGAAGCGGAACCGGCTGACCGCGTACCCGGTGGTCGCCGCCAGGAACACGCCGAGCACCATCGTCAGCCCGGCGGTCAGCACGCTGTTCAGCAGCCACTGAGGGAACTCGGTGGCGGTCAGCACGCGGACGTAGTTGTCCAGCGAGGAGTTGTTGAACAGCTGCAGCTCGGCCGACAGCCAACTGTCGCGCGGCTTGAGCGAGGTCAGCACGAGCCAGACGACCGGGAACAGGGAGATCGCCACCGCGAGCAGCAGGCCGGCGTGCAGCCCGGCGGAGGCCAGCGGGCCGCGCTCGCCACGCGGCCTGGTCGTGGTGCTCCCGCGCGGTCTGCTCGTGGTGCTCACCATGGGTCTCCTTGACTGCGCAGGGTACGCCGGTAGCCGACGGCCAGGACGACCAGCATGGCCAGGATGATCACACCCCAGGCCGCCGACCCGGAGTAGTTGCGGATGCCGGTGAACGCCTCGCGGAAGGCGTAGGTGACGAGGATCTCGGTCTCGCTGCCGGGCCCGCCCCGGGTGACGAGGAAGATGATGGGGAACATGTTGAACGTCCAGATGGTGCCGAGCAGCACCACCGTGGTGGACACCTGGCGCAGGCCGGGCAGCGTGATCGCCCTGAACCGCTGCCAGGGGCCCGCGCCGTCCACCTCGGCGGCCTCGTACAGCTCGGCGGGGATCGACTGCAGGCCGCCGAGCAGGGCGACCATCATGAACGGCACCCCGATCCACACGTTGACCGCGATCACCGCGATCTTCGCCGTGGTCGGGTCGTCCAGCCAGCCGACCCCGCTCAGCCCGGCCAGCTTGAGGAAGCCGTTGATGACGCCGTAGTCGCTGTTGTAGAGGTAGCGCCAGATGAACGCGGCCACGAACGCGGGCACCGCCCACGGCAGGATCAGCAGCACCCGGTAGAGGGAGCGGAAGCGCAGCTTGCGGTTGAGCATGACGGCCAGGCCCAGGCCGATGCCGTAGTGCAGAGCGACGCAGGCCGCGGTCCAGACGACGGTCCACAGCAGCTTGTCCCAGAAGACGCTGCTGGTCAGGATCTGCAGGTAGTTGTCCAGGCCGACGAACTCATAGGTGGCCGGGATGACGTTGACGCCGATGGTGCGGCCGATGTTCGCCTCGGTCGCGTCCGTCAGCGACAGGTAGAGGCCCCGCGCGAGTGGCCAGCCGATCAGCACCGCCATCACGATCAGCACGGGAGCGATCATCGCCCACGCGTACCAGTGGGTGGCGATCGAGCGCCGCAGCCGTCCTGGACTGTCGCGGCGACGGCCGCGGGCGGCGCCGCCCGCGGCCTTCACCTGTCCGGTCGACACCGCCACGGGTCAGCTCCAGTCCTTCATGATCCCGCGGTACTGCTCGTCGACCTGCTTGAGCATGTCCGCCGGCGCGGACTTGCCACCGACGAGCGACTGATAGCCCTCAAGCAGCGGCTGGAAGAGCTGGCCGCCCTCGGGGATCCACGGGCGCGGCACGGCCGTGTCCATGATCGGCTTGAACACCGAGACGTCCGCGTTGCCCTGGACGTCGGGGTTGTCGTAGGCGGAGGTCCTGGTCGGCAGCAGGCTGATCTCCTTGGCGATCTTCGCCTGGGCCTCCGCCGTGGTCATGAAGCGGACGAACTCGTACGCCGCCGGGATGTTCTTCGAGCCGGCGTAGATGGCCAGGTTCCAGCCGCCCGTGGGGGCCGCGGCCTTCATCGAGCCGGCCGGGACCGGCGCGATGCCCAGGTTCGCCTTGTCCTTGAACTCCTTGCCCTGGTAGATCTCCGACAGCGCCCACGGACCGTTGTAGATCATCGCCGCCTTGCCCTCTTTCAGGGCCGTCATCGCGTTGGCGTAGCTCTCGGTGGTGGCGGGCTTGGGGGCCGCGCCCGAGCTGATCAGGTCGGCGACGGTCTCCATGGCCTTCACGTTCGCCGGGGAGTTGACCACGATCTTCTTGTTGGCGACGTCGAGCAGGTCGCCGCCCTCGCCGTACATGAAGGGCAGCAGGAAGTAGGAGTCGACGTTGAGCGCGAGGCCCTCGGCGTCGGTCTTGGTCTTGACGTCGAGCGCGGTCTGCTTGAGCTCGGCGATCGTCTTGGGGGCCTCCTCGTGGCCGGCCTCCTTCAGCAGCCGCTTGTTGTAGATGAGCGCCAGCGTGTCGGTCACCTGCGGCACCGCGTACGTCTTGCCGCCGAACTTGGTGCTGCTGAGCGGGCCGGGCAGGAAGTCCTCGGGCTTGTCCACGGCCCGGCTGCCGTCCAGCGGCTGCAGATAGCCCAGCGAGGCGAACTGCGAGGTCCAGGCCACCTCGGACCGGATCACGTCGGGGGCGCCGGTCCCGGCCTGGGCGGCCGTCTGGAACTGGTTCTGCGCCTGGTCCGACGGCACGTTCACATAGTTGACCTTGACCTGCGGGTACTTGGCCTGGAACTCCTTGATCAACGCCTGGAAGGTCGGTCCCTCACTGTCCGGGCGCGTCGTGTCCCACCACGTCACTTCGCCGCTGACCTTCGACGGGTCGGAGACCGACGCGGCGGGAGCGGCGCTCTCGCCACCGCCGCCGCCACAGGCGGCCAGCACCAGAGTCACCGCGGCGACGGCCGCCGCTGACGGTAAAAGTCGTCGCATGTCCTTCTCCTCACAGCTCTGTCGGAGGTCGGAGTAAGCCGGAGGTTACGCCGACGGAACGCTCGCCGGTAGATGGCGGCGCAAGGTTTCTGCAAGTAGTTACCAGAGTGAGCCCTTTGGTTTCTGAAATTTCCAGAAAGCGTTGCAAAGATCGTAGACGCTCCGTAATCTCCCGGCAACATTCCGGACGAGTCCGCGAGCGGGCGGACCCGGCCGGGGAACACCGCGTCGTACCGCGTCGCCGCCGCCCTGACGGGAATCACGAACGGGAACGCACGAACGGGAACGCACGAACGGGATCCACGAACGGGATGCGCGAAGGCGGACGGGAATCACGAGAGCGGGGCGAAGATCCTGAAGCACGACATCCGCGAGTCACCTGGCGGCGAGGCCAGGGCCCACTGGATCGACCGCGGCACTGTGGCCTGGCGGGCCGGGCCGGCGGCGCGCCACTTCCTGGCCTTCAGTGCTAACGGCGGCATCACCTGCCGGGACGGCGACCTGCGCGGCGTGCAAGGGCTGATCCGGCTGCTGCCCGGCGCGCTGAGCGAGCAGCAGCGGCGCGCGTGGCCGCACCTGGCCGCCCTTCCTGCGTTCACGGTGCATCCCGGGGACGCGGAGCTGGTCCGCGAGGCGCTGCGCGGGCAGGTCGTGGCCGGCTGCCGGGACGGCTCGGGCGCGCTGACGGCCGCGACCGGCGTGCAGATCCCGGGTGCGCTCGACGACCTGTACGCCACCCGCGCCCTGACCGAACCACTCGGCCCATCGCTCGGCTCGTCCGGCGGCTCGTCCGAAGGCATTGGCACGAGGCTGGCCGTGTGGGCGCCGACCGCGCGGAAGGTCGAGCTGGCGCTGCACGGACCGGGGCCGGGCGGCGTGCATCCGATGCGGCGCGACGACGAGAGCGGCGTGTGGTCGGTGCAGGGGCCGCCGTCGTGGCTCGGCCGCGAGTACACCTACCTGGTCACCGTGTACTCCCCCGAGGCCGGTGCGGTCGTGACGAACGAGGTCACCGACCCGTACGGGCTCGCGGTCACCCCGGACGGCGGGCGCAGCCGCCTGGTGGACCTGGACGCCGCCGCACTCAAGCCGCCCGGCTGGGACGAGCTGGTCAAACCGCCCCCGGTCCCGCAGCACCGGGCCTCGATCTACGAGCTGCACGTACGCGACTTCTCCGCCTCCGACGCCACCGTGCCGCCCGACCTGCGCGGCACGTACGCGGCCTTCGCCGACGACCGCTGCCAGGAGAGCGCCGGGATGCGGGAGCTGCGCGCGCTGGCCCGCGACGGGCTGACGCACGTGCAGCTGCTGCCCGTGTTCGACTTCGCCACCGTCCCCGAGCGCAAGGAGGACAGGACCGAGCCCGCCTGCGACCTCGCCGCGCTGCCGCCCGACTCCGAGGCGCAGCAGGAGTGCGTCGCGCGCACGGCCGCCGAGGACTCCTTCAACTGGGGGTACGACCCGCTGCACTACACGGTGCCCGAGGGCTCGTACGCGACGGACCCGGACGAGCGGACCAGGGAGCTGCGCGCCATGGTCGCCGGGCTCAACCGGGCCGGGCTGCGCGTGGTCATGGACGTGGTCTACAACCACGCCCACTCCACCGGCGTGCTCGACCCGATCGTGCCCGGCTACTACCACCGCCTGCTGGACGACGGCGCCGTGGCCACCTCCACCTGCTGCGCGAACACCGCTCCCGAGCACGCCATGATGGGCCGGCTCGTGGTGGACTCGATCGTCACGTGGGCCACGCGGTACAAGATCGACGGCTTCCGTTTCGACCTCATGGGCCACCATCCGAAGGCGAACCTGCTCGCCGTCCGCCGCGCGCTCGACGCGCTGACGCTCGCGAAGGACGGCGTCGACGGCAGGTCGATCCTCCTGTACGGCGAGGGCTGGGACTTCGGCGAGGTGGCCGGCGGCGCCAGGTTCGAGCAGGCCACGCAGGGCAACCTGGCCGGGACCGGGATCGGCACGTTCACCGACCGGCTGCGGGACGCGGTGCGCGGCGGCGGCCCCTTCGACTCCGACCCGCGCGTGCAGGGGTTCGGCTCCGGGCTGGCCGGCGACCCCAACGGCGCCCCGGCCAACGGCACGCCGGGCGAGCGGCGGGCGCGGCTGGCGTACTACGCCGACCTGATCAGGGTGGGGCTGACCGGCAACCTGGCCGGTCACCTGCTGCCGTCGGGCTCGGAGGTCGGCTACCACGGCTCGCCCGCCGGGTACACCGCCGCGCCGGGGGAGGCGGTGACGTACGTGGACGCGCACGACAACGAGACCCTGTTCGACGCGCTGGCGTACAAGCTGCCGCAGGCGACGCCGATGGCCGACCGGGTGCGCATGCAGGTGCTGTCGCTGGCCACGGTACTGCTGTCGCAGGGGCCGGCGTTCGTGCACGCGGGCTCCGAGCGGTTGCGCTCGAAGTCGTTCGACCGCGACTCCTACGACTCGGGCGACTGGTTCAACCGGCTGCTGTGGGACTGCGAGCAGGGCAACGGCTTCGGCGCGGGCCTGCCGCCCCGGGCCGCCAACGAGGCCGCCTGGCCCTACGCCAGGCCGCTGCTGGCCGACCCTTCGCTGCGCCCCGGCTGCGCCGACATCGCCGCCGCCCGAGCCCGGTTCGGCGAGCTGCTGCGGATCAGGGCGTCGTCGCCGGCGTTCGCGCTGGGGTCGGCGGAGGAGGTGCGGCGGCGGCTGACGTTCCCCGGCTCGGCGGAGGGGGTGATCGCCATGCACGTGGACACCTCAGGGCTCGATCCGCGCTGGGCGTCGGTCACGGTCGTCTTCAACGCCACCCCGTCGGCCCAGGAGCAGCCGTTGCCGCAGGTCGCGGGGCGGGAGGTGGCGCCGCATCCCGTGCAGGCCGCCTCTGACGACCCCGTGGTGCGGGAGTCGGTGTTCGATCCCGCCACCGGCACGCTGACGGTTCCCGGGCGGACGGTCGCGGTGTTCGTGAGTGCCTGAGTGTGATCCGGCGGGGTAGTGGGAACGTTCAGGACATCACTGGCATTGCGCGGCACGACGGCGCAGACTGTAAAAACGGCGATCGCGTGGAGCAGTGGAGCACCCGTGGACAATCACCTTGATCACATGCCGGTTCTTTCCCGCGGCAGGCATCGCAATCCGAAGCGCGGCGCCTGCTTCATGGAGCTGGCCTCCTACCTGGCCGGTGAGCGGTGGAGCGACCATCCGGCCTGCACCCATCCGTTGCTGGCCGCGCTCGCCCGCCTGGTCAACGACAACACCGGCGACGAGAGCCGGGCCAAGCTCGTCCATCTAGTCCCGTCCATCATCGGCCTGAACAGCGACGACCTGCGCGTGGACGCGCACATCGCGCTGCGCTGCGCCACCACGGCCCTGCCGGTCGCGGCGGCCGAACGCCAGCTCGCGCTGGCGGTGTCGGTGCTGGCGGCCGAGGAGATGCTGGCCAGGCTCGACGGCGCACCGCCAGGACGGCTGAGCGAGCGCAGCAGGCGAGCCATGGAGGAGGTCCCGCACGCGGCTGAGCAGGCCCGGCGCTTCAGCAGGGCCGCGCGGATCACGGAGAAGGGCTTCCGCAGGTACGCGGCCCCGAACGCGGTGCAGCTGGCCGTGGTGGGGATCGTACAGGCGTGCATCCCCGATCCGGACGCGCTGCTGCGTACGCTGCTGGAGGAGACGATCGCCGAGTGCGACGCCTTGATCCGCACCGAACAGACCACCACCGCCCCCGCCACCCCGGCGACGGTCTGACCCGACGCCCGGCCCGTATGACGTCTTGGGCCGTCTGACATCTGCAGGCCCTGGGGCCGGTTGATCCGGCGGCCGGCGGGGCCGGTCGCGCGGGTCAGGCGGTGAGGATCTTGGCCAGGGCCTCGGCGACGCAGGCGGCGCCGGTGGCGGGGTCGTCCATGAGCATGGACTGGCGGATCCAGACCACCTCGCGGGCGGCGGCCTCGGCGGCCGGGCAGGGCTCCGGCCTGGCGCTTGCCCCGGTCAGCGCCGTCATGGTGCCGAGCGGCGGGTAACCGCCGTCGATCGGCACCCCTTCGGCCGCCATGGCCTCCAGCAGGAACGCCCGGTCGACCGGCACGTGCAGGCGGAGCATCAGCAGGTGCCGCGAGTCCCGCGTGGTCCCCGGCGGCTGCGGAACCACCGTCACGGGCCGCCATCCGCCCGGCTCTCCCGCGCCGTCGTAGCCTGGGGGCGCGGGGATGGAGGCCAGTTCGCGTTCGAGCGCGGCGCAGAACGCGTTCCTGCGGTCGATCTCCGCGTCGAGCCGGTCCAGCCAGGGCAGCAGGAGCGCGGCCTGGATCTCGGTCAGCCGCAGGTTCCAGCCGACCGAGGGATGGCCGTACCAGGCGCCGCCGGGGTCGCGGCCGAGGTTGCAGACCGACCAGACGGCGTCGTGCACCGCCCGGTCCCGGCAGACGATCAGGCCGCCCTCCCCCGCCGTCATCGCCTTGCTCGCCTGGAAGCTGTAGACGCCCGCGTCGCCGAGCCCGCCGACCGGGCGGTCCCGGTAGGTGGCGCCGTGCGCCTGGGCGGCGTCCTCGACCACGGCCAGCCCGTGCCGGGCGGCGAGCTCGGTCAGCGGGTCCATGTCGGCCGGGCTGCCCGCGAGGTGCACGGGCATGATCGCGGCGGTACGCGGGGTGAGCGCCGCCCGTACGGTGTGCGCCGGCAGGTGCAGGTCGTCCGCGTCCACGTCGGCGATCACCGGCGTGGCCCCCGCGAGCAGCACGGCGGTGGCCGAGGCGACGAACGTGTACGCCGGGACGATCACCTCGTCACCCGGCCCGATCCCGAGGCCGCGCAGCGCGGCGAACAGGCCGAGCGTGGCGTTGCCGACGGTCACGGCGTGTTCGGCGCCAGAGCGGCGGGCGAACGCGCCGGCCAGCTCCGCGCACGCGGACCCGCCCTGCGTGGCGCCCCACAGGCCGCTCTCCAGCACGGCGGTGACCCGTTCCCGCTGGGCGTCGTCGAGCGGCGGCGGCCAGGCCGGCCAGGGGCGGGTACGGACGGGAGCTCCGCCGTGAAGGGCGAGCGTCATGGGAGTGGTCCTTGTCTGCACGAACGCGACTGCTACGAACAGTGCTGCTATGAACTGGGCTGCTACGAACGGGGCCATCACGGACAGGGCTACTACGAACGGGGCCGCTACGAGCTGGGCCGCATGGACGCTTGCGGTCGGGCGGGTCCGGCCGGTTCGCCTGGTTCGCCTGGTTCGCCCGGTGGCAGCAGGCGGGCGAGGTTGCCGCCCTGGACGAGGGCGCGGTCGGCGTCGGTGAGGGGGGCCAGGGCGACGCGGCCGAAGCCGATCCGCAGGTCGAGGAAGCAGGCGTCGGAGCCGTAGATCACCCGGTCCGCCCCGACCAGCCCGGCCAGGCGGGCGATCCAGCGGCCGGTCATCTTGGAGCCGCAGATCTCCAGGAACAGGTTCGGGTACGGGCCCGCCAGCTCGGCTGCCCTGGCGAAGCCGTTCGGCCAGAGCCCGGCGTGGCCGAGCAGCAGCGGCACGTGCGGATGCCGCCCGGCCACGGTGACGAACTGCGCGGGGTCGCTCCACGGGGAGCCGGTCTGGCCGTGGGCGAGCACCGGCAGGCCCAGCTCCCAGACGGGGTCGTAGCGGCGGTCGTCGAGCCGGCATTCGTGCACGTCCGGATGGATCTTCACGCCCCAGACGCCCTGGTCGGCGAGGTGGTTGCGCTGGTGCGGGTTGTAGACCTGCCAGACGCCGATCCGGCCGGGATGCCGCTCGGCGGCGGCGAACGCCAGCCGGTTGCCCTCCTCGGCGTCCGGGCCGACGGCGAGCAGGTGGCTGATGCCGATCGCGTCGATGCCGAGGCGGTCCATCAGGGACACCATCCCGTCGGCGGACGGGTCGGGGATGAGGAAGTCGGGCCACGATCCGAGGTGGCCGTGCGCGTCGAGGATCATCACACATCTCCTTGCCTGAACAGGCCGATCCGAATGGCCCCGACAGGTTGCCCGCCCGAGGCGGTCAGGTTAATGCGGATCAACGCGAGTCTCCTGGCCCGGGCAGGGCGTCCAGGTCAATGGGGATCACCGTAGGTCTCCTTGGCCGAGCAGGCTGCCGCCTGAGGCGATCAGGTCGATGTCGGCCTCCGGGAGTTCGAGGTGGTCGAGCAGGAAGCGGGGCCCGCAGTCGTCCATGACGGGAGCCCCGGTGCCGAACACCAGCCGCTCGGCCCCGTAGTGCGCGGCCAGCCATTCGACGCCGCGCTGCGTGTTGACGGTGCCGATCTCCAGCCACAGGTTGGGCATCTCGGCCATGAGCTCGCCGATCGCGCGCAGCCGCCGGTAGCCGGGGCTGAGCAGCAGGACGCGCAGTCCCGGCAGCCGGCGGGTGAGGGCGACGAGCTCGGAAGGCGAGGTCTCGTCGAGTTCGATCGCCGCGACGGCGCCGAGGTCCGCCAGCCGGCGCAGGGCGGTGGGGCCGGTGAGCTCGTACCGGTGGCGGGCCGGGCAGAGGCGGACCATCGGCACGTCCCAGTCCTGGGCGGGCGCGAACGCCTCTGGGAGCAGGACGGGCACCGGGACGAGCCGGGGGTCGCGCAGGCCGAGCAGCGCCTCGTTGCCCGCGTGGACGTCGGAGTAGAGGCTGAGCGTGTGGGTGACGCAGGCGCGGTGGATGCCCAGCCGGTCCATCTCCTGCCCCGGGTCGCGGGGCAGGTCGTCGAAGGGCACGGGCCCGATGAGCCGGTGGGCGTCCAGCACTAATTTCGGCACAGACCGAAATTAGCCTTGCGGCGGAGTGACGGTCAAGAGCGGGCAGCGCGGGTTCAGGTCCACCCTGGCCAGCTGCCGGCCGCTCATGGTCCACGCCTTCCACGAGCCGGGTTCGAAGTGCAGCTGCGGGTTGGTGTACCAGTCGTCGCCGAGACCGGTGGCCAGGTGCCTGGCGGGGCCGAGCGGGCCGGTGCCGGGCTCGTCCGTGCCCAGCTCGTACGCGTTGCCGCCGCCGAAGAACGTGGCGGCGAACACCCTGCCGCGATGCACCGTCAGCTCGCCGTACCCGGACAGCGTGCCCCGCTGCCTGACCGTCCCGGTGGCGAGGTCCATGGCGATCCAGGTGCCGGAGTCGCGCTTGTAGACCCCGTACAGCAGGCCGCCGTGCACCTTGACGTCCTGGAACGTGCGCATGCCCGGGACCGGGTCCACCTGCCAGCGCACCGTACGGGTGCGCAGGTCGAAGGCCGCGACGGAGGCCGACGTCCTGACCGGCGGGGTCCCGCCGCCGCCGAGCACGTCGCCGCCCAGGTAGACGACGCCCGCGCGGGAGTCGAGCGACAGGCTCATGAGGCTCTGATCGGGGATGACGCCCGGGTAGGAGTCGATCGCGCCGGTGGCCGGGTCGATGATCGACAGGGCGCCCTCCAGCCTGGCGCCCAGCGGGGCGGAGGCGACCAGCAGTTTGCGGGTCACCGGGTCGTACTCGATGTCCCACGGGCGCTGCTGGTCGTGGCCCAGGCGGGCCAGTGGGCGGACCTCGTCGGTGCGCAGGTCGATGGAGACGACCTGGCCGCTGGGGTAGAGGGCGGCGTAGATCTTGTTCCCGTGGCGTACCAGGTCCTTGGGCTCGCCGGGGACGCGGAACCTCCGCTGCTCGCCCGTACGCAGGTCGCGTACGTCCATGAAGAAGTGCCCGCCGACGTAGACGGCGCGGCCGGGCACCAGCAGCATGCTCTGCGGGCGCTCGGCGCCCGCCGGCAGGCCCGCCTCGATCAGGTCGGTGAACGAGGACGCGCCGGTGCGCAGGTCGAGCGACCACATGCCGCCGCTGCCGGAGAAGCCGAGGAGGGTGTCGTCGCCGGTGAGCGCGATCCGCCTGGTCTCGTCGTCCTTCGACGGCGGAGCCGCCACCTCGGTGAGGGCGGTGTCGCCGGTGCGGTAGCGGTGGACCGCGCCGTCGGGGCGGGAGGTGGCGTAGACGGTGCCGTCGGCGGCGACCGTGAGCGCGTCGAGGCTGAGCGGGCCCAAAGGGACGTTCCTGGCGTCGGCGCCGTCCTTGCGCACGTCGATCAAGGTTGACCCGCTGACCGCGAGGACCCGGTCGCCGTGCTCGGCCACCACGCCGATGCCGGTCGTGCCCTGCGCCAGCTCCCTGACCGCGCCCGTGGCCCGGTCGATCGCCATCAGCTTGCCCTTGTCGAGCAGGCCCGCGTAGACGTTGCTCTCGTCGGCCGCGACCGCCCTGACGTAGCGCTCGCCGGCGGCGAGCACGCCGAAGTCGCGCACCGCGCCGGTGTCCGGGTCGTACTCCCTGACCCGGCCGTCGGGGTACGTGCCGGCGTAGAGGGTGCCGTCGGGCGCGGCGGCCAGCGACCAGATGAAGCCGCCGTTGCGGCCGAACGAGGCCAGGTGCGCCACCTCGCCGGTGGCCGGGTCGAAGCGGTAGAGGTCGGGGACGGGGTACGTGCCGACGTAGATCTTGCCGCCGGAGACCGCCGTGGCCCAGCCGCCCTCCGGCTCCCCCGTCGCGGGGACGTCGGGCAGGCGGGCGGTCCTGACGACCCGGCGGGTGGCCAGGTCGATCTCGACCAGTACGGGCGGTTTCTGGCCGCGGGTGACGACGTACGCCTTGCCGTCGTGGACGGTGGCGCCGACGATCGCGCCGGTCAGCGACGCCGGCCCGAACGTCTCCACCCGCGTCCCCGAACAGGACCGGGACCCGCCGGCGGTGGTGACTGTCACGTCGGACGACGTGGGGGGCGTGGGTAAGACCGCTGCCGAGGCCGGGGCCGCCGTGGTGAGGAGCACGGCGGCCAGGGCCGCTGAGAGCGTGAGGGAACCGCGCGGCATGGCCGCACCTCCGCGAGTTGTTGCCCAATTTTGGCCCAGACCGTAATCTGCGGGACGGGAATAGTCAATGGAGGCGTACGTGACGGCGTTCGACGCTGGTGAACTGGTCGGCGAGCTTGAGGTGACGTTCGACGTGGACGTGCTGGTCGGCGCGTATCCCGACCGCGACGGCCCGCCGGGCACCCCGGAATCCGTGCTCGCGGCCCTGGCCGGGCACCGCGTCAGGGCGGGCGCGGTGGCGTCGCTGCGGGCCGCCCTGTTCGACGTGCGCTCGGGCAACGACGAGGTCCTGACCCTGCACGGCACCACCGAGCGCTCCGAGAGTGGCGGTGGTGACGGCGCCGGAAACGGCACCGGGAACGCCGCCGGGGCGGCGGATGTGGTTCCGGTCGGGACCGTGGATCTGCGCGACCCGATCGGCGCCGTACGTGAGATCGACCGCCTCGAACCCCTGGGCGTGCGGGCGATCAGGCTGTTCCCCGACGAGCAGGGCGTCGAGGCGGGCTTCCCCTCGGTCCGCCACGTCGCCAAGCGGGCCGCCGCGTCGGGCCTGGTCGTGCTGACCGGCGGTGACGTGCGCAGGTTCTGGCAGCCGTTCTCCGGCCTGGACGCCAGAGTCGTCTTCCTGGACACGCACTTCTACCACCTCGGCGACTTCCTGGTGGCCGCCGCCGACGAGCCCGGGTTCCACGCCTCGACCCGCCTGCTCAACTCCCCCGACGCGCTGGAGACCGTCCCGGCCGATCGGCTCGTGTTCGGCTCGCGCACCCCCCACTACGAGCCGGTCGTGCCGCTGCTGCGCCTGGCGACCAGTGGCCTGACGCCGGACGAGATCGCCGCGGTGGCGGGCGGCAACGCGAGGAGGCTGTTCGGATGATCATCGATGTGCACGCCCACTGGGGCCCGTGGTTCTTCACCATGGACGTGGCCGGCGCGAACCTCTCGGCCATGGACCGCTACGGCATCGGCCTGTCGATCGTGTCGGCCACCGAGGCGGTGATCTACGACGCGCCGGCGGGCAACCGGGCCCTGGCGCGGTGGCTGGCCACGACCGAGCGCCATCTGGGCTACGTCACGATCAACCCGCGCAGGCAGGCCGACGCCGAGCGCGACCTGCGCGAACATCTCCCGACCGGCAAGTTCGCCGGAGTCAAGATCCACACCGACTACACGGGGTCGCCCGTCTCCTCGCCCCAGACGCGGGAGGCGCTGGCCATGGTCGCCGAGGCGGGGGTGCCCGCCCTCGTCCACACGTGGGGCGCCACGGTGCTGGACCTGGCCGAAGCCTGTGCGGACACACCCGGCCTGCGGGTCATCGCGGGGCACATGGGCGCCGACGGTTATCCGTACGCGATCGAGGCCGCGAACGCCTGCGACCGGCTCTACCTGGAGCCCTGCTACTCCCACGCCCCTGCGGGCCGCGTCGCCCGGGTCGCGGCGGCGGTGGACCGCACCCGGCTGCTCTTCGGCACCGACTCGACCCTCATCGACCCGGCGTCGGCGTTCGGGGCCGTGGCCGCCGCCGGGCTGGACGCGGAGACGGCCGAACTGGTCGCGTGGCGCAACGCCGTACGACTTTTTGATCTGGACATTACGGCCTAGGCCGTAATAGCGTGCGGCCCAACCCGTCCTGAGGAGTGCCAGCGCATGATCCCCCGCCGCCGTTTCCTCCAGGCCGCGGCCGCCTCCGCGGCCGTGACCTCCCTGCCCGCCCTCACCGCCGCCCCCGCACTGGCCGCGGCCCGCGAACGTGAGGGCACGATCACCGACCTCGGCCCGGCCAGCGTGACCAGCCCGCTGGGCAACGCCGAGTTCGTCGGCGACGTGCTCTACCTCGGCTCGCGCGGCCTGGCGCCCAACGTCGTCGGCGCCTGGGACCTGGGCCAGGACAAGGTCACCGCCCACTTCGACATCCCCTCGGGCGTGGGCATCTGGGCGATGTGCAAGGTCGGCACCGACGTCTACGTGGGCACCCACTCCAGGTCAGACCTGTACAAGATCGACACCCTGACCGGCACGACCACGAAGGTCGCCGAGTATCCCGACCCCTACATCTGGACCATGGCCTCCTCCCCCGACGGGAAGGTCTACCTGGGCACCTCACAGCCCGGCCGGGTGGTCGAGTACGACCCCGCCACGGGAACCAGCCGCGACCTGGGCCAGCCGGCCCCCGGCGAGGCGTACGTGCGCAGCATCCAGGCCGACGACACCCACGTCTACGCCGGCGTCGGCAGCAACGCCCACCTCGTCGCCATCGACAGGAGGACCGGCGACAAGCGCGAGCTGCTGCCCGCCGAGGTGGCCGACCGCGACTGGGTGTCGAGCATGTCGATCAGCGCCACGCACATCGCCGGCGGGATGAACTCCCTGGGCGAGCTGATCGTGCTGGAGAAGGCGGACCCGGCCGCGTACCGGGTGGTCAAGGCCACCGCGCCGGGCGAGAAGTACGTCGTGTCGGTGCTGATCCACGACGGCTGGGTGTACTTCGCCGGGCGGCCGTCCGGCACGTTCTACCGCTACCGCATCGAGGACGGCACGTACGAGGTGCTCGGGGTGCCGTTCCCCGAGGCGCAGACCGTGCGGATCCTGGAGCACGGGGGCCGCATCTACGGCGTCCAGGAGCCGGGCGTCTTCGTCTACGACCCCGCCACCGGCGGCATCGACTACGTGAGCCACGTGCAGAAGGGCTTCAAGGCCGCCCCCGAGGAGCCCATGTCCGTGCACAGCGACGGCGAGCGCGTCTACGTGGGCGGCAAGGGCGGCTGCGACGTGCACGACCTGGCCTCAGGCGCGGTCACCCGGCTGCCGATCCCCGGCGAGCCGAAGACCATCATGACCGCGAACGGGACCACGTACCTCGGGGTCTACACCCAGGCCGCCCTCTACTCCCACCGCGCGGGCGACGCCGAGGCCGAGCTGCTCCTGCGTACCGGCCACAACCAGGACCGGCCCAAGGACCTGTGCCACGACCGGGCGACCGGCCTGATCGTGATGTCCACCCAGCCGGAGCCCGGCCACCAGAACGGTGCGCTCGACGTCTACGACCCGCGCACCGGCCGGCTCGACACGTACCGGCCGATCGTCGAACGCCAGACGGTGTTCGCGCTGACCGCCCGGCTGGGCACCGTCTACATGGGCACCAGCACGCAGGAGGGGCTCGGCTCGCCGCCGGTGACGTCCACGGCCCGGCTGGCCGCGTTCGACCTGCGCCGCCGCGAGGTGAGGTGGGAGGTCGAGCCGGTGGCCGGCGCGAGCTCCATCACGAGCCTCAAGCACACGACGCTCGCGCTGTACGGCATCACCGGCGACGGCGTGCTGTTCGAGTTCGACCCGCGCCGGCGCAAGGTCACCCGCACGCTCAAGGTCTGCGACCGCGGGGGCGACCTGGTGCTGTCGGGGACGAAGGCGTACACGAGCGACGAGGACGCCGTCTACAAGGTCGACCTGGTCGCCTTCACCGCCCGCAAGCTCGTGGAGGGGCTGGCGAGCGACTGGTTCGGCGGCGGCTCCCGCATCGCCCTCGACCCGTCCCGCAGGGCCCTGTACGGCCTCAAGGGCCGCAACCTCATCCGCATCGCCATCTAGGCAGGTCAACGCCGCCTTGTGGCCGCGGGCTCGCCCGTCGCGGCGATGAAGTGCTCGGCCAGGAGCTGGTGCCGGAACCGATAGTCCCTGCCCTCGCTCCTGAGCAGGTCGTGACGGGCGCAGTAGCGCAGGAAGCGATTCAGCCGCCAGGGCAGGTAGCCCACGGCCACCAGGCAGAGCGTCACCAGCGGACTGAGGAGGTGGGCCTCGCGCCCTGTCTGGAAGGCCACGTACACCCCGCCACACGCGCCCACTCCGACGGACATGAGGTGGAAGACGAGCTCCGAGGGGAGCCAGTGGTGGGTGTCCGCCCCTATGAGGAACACCGCGAGCAGCGCCACCCCCAGCCCGACGAAGGGCACCCAGCCCACCTCGTCTTCGTTCTCATTGACGCTGTACCCTTCGCCATCCAGCAGGAAAGCGATCCCGAAGCAGACCGAACCGACCACGGCGAAGAAGCCGAGCGCGCACGCGCCGGAGAACACGTACGAGGCGGGAATCCCCGACAGAACCAGGTAACCCAGGCCCACGAAGTAGACCGCGCCCCCCAGAACGATCGCCGTGATCACGATGCTCGCCCCGGCGCGGCGGAAGAACACCCACGGCAACGGTTCGGAGCGCGAGCCGGAGCGACGGTCGGCGACCGTCACGACCACGGCCAGGATCAGGCCCACCACGACGACCGAACACCCGAAGACCGCCAGCAGCGCCAGCCAGTTCACGGACGTGGGCGGCTCCGGCAGCAGGCCCACCAGTGTGCTCACCGTTTCGGCGACGGTGAGGGCGAGCGCGGACAGGATCGTGCCGAGCACGGCGACCGTCGCGCCGAGACGCGCCGGCCCTGCCGGCCACACCCGCGGTGGTTTCCGGCTCCGCCGGCGCCCGATCAGCCACTGCGCCAGCACCATGATCAGCAGGCCGGCCGCGGCCGCGAGCGCGACGACGACTCCGGCGTGCCGCAGGAGAACCGCGGCCCCGGCGAGGGTGATCAGGGCCATCAGCGGCACGGCGAATAGGGAGCTGACAACGCGGGACATCTCCGCGGGCACCTCGTCACCGACCCTGATGACGCCCGGGCCCC
The DNA here is from genome assembly GCF_040649755.1 of Nonomuraea sp. NPDC048882. Classification (NCBI taxonomy): domain Bacteria; kingdom Bacillati; phylum Actinomycetota; class Actinomycetes; order Streptosporangiales; family Streptosporangiaceae; genus Nonomuraea; species Nonomuraea sp. NPDC048882. Next base: position 468,469 of record NZ_JBEZGB010000003.1, on the reverse strand, counting down.
ACCGGGACGCCACGACCGGATCTCCCGGGGCGGCCAGCCGGCCGAGCCACCTCACCACGTCGGCACGTGTGTAGCCGGCCTGGTCGCCGCGCTGGATCGCCTCGTCCACGAACGCGTCGAGCAGCGCGCCTCGCCGCGCCGAGACGGACCCGCCCGCGCCTTCGTCGCGGGCCGGCTCGGCCACCGCCGCCACCACGGCCAGCCAGAGCGGGGCGTCGAGCAGATCCCACAGCGTCGGATCCCTGGTCACGGCCTGGCGGACGTGCTCCGCCTCCGGTCCGCCCTCCTCCAGCCAGGCGATCACCTTCTCGCGGTGCAGCGGCACGATGCGCACCGCACGCTGCAGCGCCAGCAGCTCACCGATCTCGGCGTAGTCGAGATCCCGGCCGCACACGACCATCGGCGGCACGGTGAAGCGGTCCTGGAGGTGGTTGATCCAGCGCAGACAGGCCCGGCGGCGGGCGGGCGGCACCTCGTCCAGCCCGTCCAGCAGCAGGACGATCCGGTGCGCGGCCAGGTATTCCACGGCCACCCGGTGGCCCAGCCCGTATTCCCCGGCAAGGATCTTCAGCAGCCAGCGGGTCCCGCCGTCCTGGTCGTCGTCCGCCGCGTGCCGCCGCCACACCCTGCGGGCGCTCACCGGCGAGAACGAGACGAGGTCGACCACCACGGGAACCGGCTGCGTCTCATCGGCCTCCGCGGCCGTCAGCAGGTGATCGGCCAGGTCGAGGAGCTGCGTCGTCTTTCCCGCTCCCGGTGCGCCGAGCAGCAGCAGCGACCGGCTCGCGTCCTCCCACGCGGTCCACACGCCCTGCGGTGCCGGCACCTGTTCGGCCGCCACGCTCAGCGCGTCCGGCGGACGCACCCGTTCCACGGCCTCCTCCAGGCTGATCTCGACCCGGCCGGCCGGTCGATGCACCAGGCGCGCGTCCAGCGTCGACCGCGCCCTGCTCAGCATCCGTTGCCGGAACCCCGGAGGAAACCGCCCGCCCTCCCTCATGCCGTGGTCGGCCCGGTACTGCCGCAGGGTCAGCCAGGTCGCCGCCGCGCCTAAGACCAGCACGGCCGGCACCGCCCACACCGGCGCGTCGTCGCTCGTCGCCACATTGATCAGCACGGGCAGCGCCACGAGGCCCAGGGCCGCTGAGACGATCACACGTGCTCGTGCCATCGCACACCCCTCGATCCCGCCCGTCACCCGGTGCCAACGACAAGCCGACCCTACTCCGCGCGGTGGCGCCCGACATGAGTATGTCTATCCCGTGTCAGCTCGATACCGGCGGACATTCGGTCCGGCCGTTTCAAGAACGGGCGGGCCGGGGGTGTCAGGTGGAGGCCGCGGCCAGGACGCCGGGGCGTTCGGCGTCGGGGAGGCCGGGGCCGTGGGGGTCGAAGGCGTGGGTGGCGGGGATGAGGCCCTCCGCCTCGGCCAGCCAGAGCATGCGCTGCACGTACCCCTCCATGGGGGCCGTGAACGTGGCCGCGGCCAGCCGGTCCAGCCGCGCGGAGGCCCGTTCGAACTCCCGCAGGTCGTCGCCGCGGAAGGCGCGCAGCACGGCGGCCGTCGCCGGCACCGACGCCGCCGCGATGCCCACCAGCGCCGCCTCGGCCCCCCACAGCAGCGAGGGGCCGAACATGCGGTCCTCACCGGTGATGGCCAGCCGGCCGGCCTCGCGGGTGAGCGCGATGGCCTCCTGGCAGCCCATCGCGTCCGACAGCAGCGCCGTCTTGAGCCCGGCCACGCCCGGGTGCCGGACGACCTCGCGCAACATGGCCGGCGGGCACGGCGCGGTGTAGAGGTCGAACGCGATCATCGGCAGCCCGGCCGCCGTCCACACCTCGTCGTGCAGGGCCGCCCGGTCGCCCGGCGACGGGAACACCAGCACGCCCCCGGCCCCCGCCGCGGCCGCCGCCTTGGCCTCCTCGGCCGCCGGGGCCGCGCCGCCGCCGACGCCGGCGATCACCGGGACGCCGGCCCGGCACGCGCGCTCGATCAGCCCCGCCCGTACGTCCGGCGCGAGGTAGGGCCCGCGCCCGGTGTGGGCCAGCACCGCCAGGGCGTCGGCGCCGGTCTCGGTCAGACGGCGGAAGTACGCCTCCGCCACGTCGAGGTCCACCTCGCCGGAGGCGGTCATCGGCGTCGCGGCGGCCGCCACCAGGGCGCCACGCAGGCGGTCGCGCAGACCGGCGGCCCGCGGGTCGATCGGCGTGCTCATCGTCGCTCCCCTCACCGGCACGGCCACGTCGGCCCGCCGGACGGTTTCACCGGCCCGCCACGACCGGCCGGACGGCTTCGCCGGCCCGCCACGACCCGCCACGACCCGCCACGACCCGCGACGACCGGCCCCGGCGACCAAGCGTAGGCCGTCAGGCCCGGATCACCTCAGCCCGGGTCTACTTCAGGCCGGTCATGGCGATGCTGTTGACCAGGTAACGCTGCAGCACGAAGAACACCAGCAGGCACGGCACCGCCGAGACCGCGGCCGAGGACATGAGCGTCGCCCACTGCATCTCCTCCGTCTTCAGCACCGTCAGGCCCACGGTCAGCGTGCGGGTGGCGTCGCTCTGCGAGATGACCAGGGGCCACAGGAAGTCGTTCCAGTGCCACAGGAAGACGAACACGCCCAGCGTGGCCAGAATCGGCTTGGTCAGCGGCACCACGATCGTCCAGTAGACGCGCAGCTCGGAGGCCCCGTCCACCTTGGCGGCGTCGAAGAGCTCGTCGGGCAGCCCGAGGATGAACTGGCGCATCAGGAAGACGGCCTGCGAGTTCGCCAGCGTCGGGACGATCAGCCCCCAGAAGGTGTCGGCCCCGCCGAAGTCGGACACCAGCACGTAGAGCGGGATGAGTGTCGCCTGGAACGGCACCATCATGGTGGCGAGGAACGTCCACAACATGGCGTCGCGGCCGGGGAAGCGCTTCTTGGCGAACGCGTACCCGGCCATCGACGCCGTCAGCAGGATGATCACCACGGAGACGGCCGAGTAGACCAGCGAGTTGATCGTCCACTCGGCGAACCCGGAGGCGTTCAGGACCCGCGCGATGTTGTCGAAGGTGAGCGAGGCGGGCCAGCGCACGGGCAGGGTCGGCTCGCCGCGCGGCGAGAGCGCCACGACGAGCATCGCGACGAACGGGCCCATCGTGAGCAGCGACATGATCGTGAGCAGGGTGTAGAGCGCCCACTTGCGGCCCCGGCGGCGGGGCGCGGGGGCCGGGCGGCCGGTCCTGGCGGCGGTGGGACGTGCGGCGGTCAGCGTCACGTGTTCTCCCTGCCGACGAAGCGGCGCTGGATCAGCGAGACGACCAGGACGACGGCGAACAGCACCATCCCCCACGTGGCCGCGTAGCCGAACTCCCAGAACCTGAAGCCGCGTTCGAAGATGCCGTAGATGAGGGTGTAGCTGGCCTTGGCGGGCCCGCCGCCGGTCATCACGTAGATCGTGTCGAAGACCTGGAACGAGGCGATCGTCTCGATCACCAGGACGAAGAAGAGGGCGGGCTTGAGCAGCGGCAGCGTGATGGAGCGGAAACGCTGCCAGGCGCTCGCGCCGTCCACCTTGGCCGCCTCCAGGTACGAGCCCGGGATGGCCTTCAGCCCGGCCAGCAGGATCAGCATCGAGTAGCCGAAGCCCTTCCAGCAGGAGACGAGGGCCAGCGCGGGCAGCACCAGCTCCGAGCGTTCCATGAAGGCGACCGGGGCCACGTCCAGCTTGGCCAGCAGGCCGTTGATCAGGCCGTCGAACTCGTAGATCCAGCGCCAGACGAGGCCGGCGAAGACGAAGCTGGTCACGTACGGCAGGAAGAGGATGCCGCGGAACAGCCCGCGCATGAAGACGACCGCGTTGAGCAGCAGCGCGGTGCCGAGGGAGACCAGCACGACCAGCGGCACGTAGATGGCCGTGTAGACGAGCGTGGCCCGGAGGCTGGACCAGAAGTTCGGGTCGTTCACGAGCCGGGTGTAGTTGTCGGCGCCGATGAAGTCCCACTCGCCGCCGATGTTCCAGTTCGTCAGGCTCATGCCCGCCGCGCCCAGCGTGGGGAAGATCTTGAAGATCAGGAAGAGCACGAGCATGGGCAGGACGAACAGCAATCCTGTGATCGGATCGCGCAGGCGATGACGCACCGGGTTCACACCTTTCCGAAAGGACGGGGCCCGCGCGGGTGACACGCGGGCCCCTGTCGGGTCAGCTGCCGGCGGCGAGCAGCTCGTTCGCCTCCTTGGCCGCCGCGTCCAGCGCCGTCTTGGCGTCCTCCTTGCCGATCAGCGCCGCCTGTACGTGTGCCGCGATCATCGACATCACCTGCCGGGCCTTCGGGTGGGTGTCGCCGGGGAAGGCGAACTCCAGCGACTTGGCGAACTCCTTGGACGCCTCCGACTGGCCGGGGATGGTCACGTCCGTACGCGCGGAGAAGAAACCCGACTCCTTGGCCAGCGGCCCGGCCACCTCGGCGGAGGCGACGTAGGCGGCGAACTTCTTGGCCGCGTCCTTGTTCTCGGAGTGCTTGGCCAGGATCAAGCCGCCGGGGATGCCGAACGCGACCCGCTTCGTGCCCTCCAGCGGCAGGCCGATGCCCACGTTCTCGGCGCCGATGGCGGCGCCGAGCTGGTCGGCCTGGATGGCGGTGGCCGCGTGGTAGAGGGCGGTCTTGCCGGCGGCGAGCGGGCCGCCCTCGACGTCATTGCCCTTGCTGGCGGTGTTCTCCGGCAGGCCGCCGGCGGCCTTGAGGTCGAGCAGGTACTGCAGGCTGTCGATGCCCTGCTGGTTGTTGACGACCACGCTCTTGCCGTCGGGGGCGAAGACCGAGCCGCCGTTGGCCCACAGGATCGGGTAGAAGCTCTGGTTGAGCGAGACCTCGGGCTTGCCCGGGTAGTCGAGCACGGCGACCTTCTTGGCGGCCAGCTTGGGCGCGGCCTCCTTGAGCTCCGCCCAGGTCTCGGGCGCCTTGGTGACGCCCGCGTCGGCGAACAGCTTCTTGTTGTAGATGGGGGCCGTGATCGTCTGGTAGATCGGCACGCCGTAGAGCTTGCCGTCCACGCTCAGCGCGGTGAGCGAGTTGGGCAGGTAGGCGGCCTTGTCGGGGGCGACGACGTCGTCCACGGGTTCGAGGGTGCCCTGCTGGGCGTACTGCGGGATCTGGTCGGGGCCGAGCACGACCAGGTCGAAGCCCTTCCTGGAGGCCAGCGCGGTGGTGACCTTCTCCTGGCGGCCGTCCCACGGCTGCTGGTCGATGGTGACGTCGATGGCGGGGTTCTTGGCCTCGAAGTCCTTCTCGACCTTGTCCCAGAAGGACTTGTTCGCGGCCTGGTCCATGATGACGGGGTACATCCAGAGCGTGACCGTGCTCTTGTCCGAGCCCGAGCCACCGGATCCGCACCCGGCCATCACGACGCTCAGGGCGGTCACGATTCCGGCTGCCGCTGCCTTCCTCATCGGTGGCTTCCTTTCCTGAATACCGGTCCTGACCGAAACCTAGTGAGCAGGGGACAACCGGTCAATGGCTGATACATGAACGTAACTAGGCCCTCGCCTGGTAGTTGCGGACGGCGTCGGCGATGGCCGCGACGTGCTCCGACGTATAGTGCTCGTTCCAGTCGATCACCAGCAGCGTGCTGTCGACCAGGCGTTCCGCGGCCGGGCAGGCGGCGGGACGGTAACCCTCCAGTGGGTAGTGGGAGGTCCCGTAGATCGGCCTGCGCCACAGCGGCGCCCGGTTGAGCGGATCCTGGAGATATCCGGGCCGTGCCGGAATGCCGGCCGCGCTCAGGTGCTCGGCCAGCTCGGGGGCGTCGCCGCCGGGGAGCACGAGCGGGAAGAGCCACCACGTGTGCCCGTCCGGCCTGGGCAGCCGGATCACGCGCCTCCCCTCCCCCGCACCGGCCCGCTCGCCGCCGCGGACCCCGTGCTCCCCGTTTTCGAGCACGCCGTTTTCGAGCACGCCGTCCAGGCCGCGCAGGGCCTCGACGAGCGCTGCGGCGGTGCGGCGGCGCGCCGCGACGACGCCGGGCAGCTTCGCGAGCTGGGCGCGGGCCACCGCGGCCTGGAGCTCGGTCATCCGGTAGTTCAGGCCCAGGCTCTCGTGCGAACGGCCCGCGGCCCGGTCCCAGCCCTTGTCGGCGAACAGCCGCATCCGCCTGGCCAGCTCGTCGTCGTCGGTGACGGTCAGCCCGCCGTCGCCGCAGGTGATGTGCTTCCACTGCTGCAGGCTCAGCGTGCCGACGTGCCCTGCCGTGCCCGCGAGCGCTCCGCCGGGCAGCTCGGTGAGCCACGCCTGGGCGCAATCCTCGATGAGCGTGAGGCCGTGCTCGTCCGCCAGCGCCCGCAGTGCGGCGATCCTGGCCGGCGCCCCGAACAGGTGCACGGCCATGATCGCCCGGGTGCGCGGCCCGATGAGCGCGGCCACCGCGTCCGGGTCGAGGTTGCCGTCGGACGGGTCCACGTCGGCGAAGACAGGAATGGCGTTCTGCGCCAAGATGGGGGCCACGGTGCCGAAGTCCGTGATCGGCGTCGTGATGATCTCGTCCCCGGGGTCCGGCGCCGCCGCCACGACCGACAGATGGAGGGCCGCGGTGCCGGAGCTGCACGCGATCGCGTGGCGCGAGCCGTACAGCTCGCCGATCTCGCGTTCGAGCGACCTGGCCTCGGTCCCCCACACGGAGTTGAGCATGCCGGAGCGGATCACCCGCTCCAGCGCCGCCACCTCCTCGTCGCCGAGGGTACGGCCCGCTGGTTCGGCCATGTTGGGAAAGTGCAGGGTCACCGGATAACCTTTCGGTCTAGACCGTTATAAGGAGAAGGAGGCGTGGGTGGGTATCGTCATCGGAGTCGTCGGCCCGCACGATCTGGTCGACGACGTCGCGGCCACCTGCGAGGAGCAGCCGGGCGTCACCACGACGCGGCTCGACTACGACCACGAGTCGCAGGCCCCGGCCATCGTCGAGGCCCACGCGGGGTCGGTCGAGGGCTGGCTGTTCACCGGCGTCGTCCCCTACATGCTGGCCCGCGCCGCCGACGTGCTGGCGCGTCCGGCCGCCTTCGTCGACTACTCGGGCGCGACGCTGCTCAGCGCCCTGGTCCGGCTGCAGCACGAGGGTCACGACATCACCAGCCTGTCCATCGACACCATCTCCCCCGCCGACGTCACCGCCACGTTCCACGAGGCCGGCCTGCCCACCGAACGGCTGCGCACCCTCGGCTACCGGCCGGAGACCACCTCCAAGAAGGTCGTCGCCTTCCACCGCCGCGGCCCGGCGCACCCGGTGATCACCTGCCTCAGCTCGGTGCACGAGGCGCTGCGCGACGAGCTGCACGTGCTGCGGCTGGCGCCGTCGGTGCACTCGGTCCGGGTGGCGCTGCGCCAGCTCCTGCTGACCGCCGAGGGCCAGGCGCAGGAGGACGCGCAGATCGCGCTCGGCCTGCTGGAGGTGGACGGCGAGGAGGGGCTGCTGCGCGAGGCCGGCGCGCTGGGCGGCACGCTGGCCGCGTTCGGCGGCGGCACCCACCTGCTCGTCACCACCCGGGGCCCGCTGCACGACGCCACCGGCGGCTTCACCAGGCTGCCCATGCTGGCCAGGCTGGCGGCGCGCGGCGGCGTGGCGCGGGTGGGGTTCGGTCTCGGGCGCAGCGCCGCCGAGGCCGAGAGCCTGGCCCGCCGGGCGCTGTCCAGGGCCCGGCGGATCGGCAGCGTGGCGGCGGTGCTGTCATTGCGCGCCGACACCGACATCGTCCTGGAGTCGGTGGCCGACGAGCCGCCTGGTGAGCACAACCTGCCGATGCTGGCCCGCAGGGTGGGGCTGTCGGTGCCGACGCTGGAGAAACTCCTCGAAGCGCGCGACGCGGCGAAGGGGGCGGCGCTGACCACGCGCGAGATCGCCGACCGGCTGGCCGTGCAGCAGCGGACGGCGCGGCGGATGCTGCACCGGCTGGAGCTGGCCGGGCTGGCCGAACGCACCGGCAACCTGACCAGCGGCTCCAGCGGCCGCCCCCTGACCCTCTACCGCCTCACCCTCTGACCTCAGGGCCCGCTCCTCCGAACCCGCCGCACGTTCCGAGGCGGCCTCTCGCACCGAGGCAGGCTCACGTTCCGTGTCCGCTTCCCGCGGCGAGCCCGGCGCTCCCGTACGGCGCCGTGCCGGGAGGGTCAGGCGAGCCATCGGTCCAGGCCCTCCGCGACGAACTCGTCGTCGCGCAGCCACGGATAGGCCGCCCAGATCCGGTCGATCTCCGCGAGCTGGCCCGGCGAGAGCTCCTCGGCCGGGTCGAGGCACCACCGGCCGGCCAGCAGGCCCTGCCGGCGCAGCACCTCGTGGATGCCGGGGATGCACCCGTGGAAGCCGTTCGCGGAGTCGAAGATCGCCGCGTTGGCGTCCGTGAGGTGCCCGTCCAGGCTGAGCAGCCTGCGTACCGCCGCGTCGTCCCCAGAGCGGGCCAGCGTGGCCTCCTCCAGCAGCTCCACGGCCCGCCGCACCCAGACCGCCCACTGGCCGAGCAGCCCGCCGACGAACTCCACCTCCACCTCCCGCCCGTCCACGACCACCCGGTGCGCGGTGATGAGGTCGGCCAGGATGTGATCGTCGTTGCCGGTGTAGAGCGCCACCTCTCCGGCCCGGCCTGCCCGTACGACGCCGTGCAGCACGTCGAGGGTGCGGTAGCGGTCGAAGGGCGCGACCTTGACGCCCACCACCGACTCGATCGCCGCCAGCCGGGTCCAGAAGTCCCGCGACAGCGGGCGCCCGCCCACCGCCGGCTGGAGGTAGAAGCCGATCACCGGCAGCACCTCGCCGACGGCCCTGGCCCGCTCGATCAGGCCGTCCTCGTCCAGCTCCCGGTACGGGCTGAGCAGCACCATGTGATACCCCAGCGACCTGGCCAGCTCGGCCTCCGCCACCGCCTGCGCCGTGGGCCCGGTCGCGCCCGCGACCAGCACCACCTCGCGGTCGAACTCCGCGGCCGTGACGGCGGCCAGCTCCAGCACGGGCGGCAGCAGGCCGGTGCCGTGGATGGCGAACTGCGTGGTGTGCACGCCCACCGCCAGCCCGCCCGCCCCCGCCTCCACGTAGTAGCGGGTCAGGGCGCGCTGGCGGCGCTCGTCCAGCCGCCTGTCGCCCGTGAGGGCGAGGGGATGAGCCGGGATCACCAGACCGCGCCTGAACAGATCGCGCACGGACGTCTGCGCCTCTGGAACCGTGCTGAGCACGTGAGGTCCCCCTCTTTCTGCCGAATTGGACACGCCGGACACGTGGGACACGCGGGTCGCCGCCGGATCGAGCCCGCGAACGCCTGCTGACGCGGACCCGCCAACGCCTGCTGACACGAGCCCGCGGACGCCTGCTGACACGAGCCCGCGAACGCCCGCTGACGCGACCCCGCGAGCGCCTGCCGCCCTGAGCACGCGTCCTCCTGTCAACCTGGGCACGCGTGCTTCCGCTGACCTGGGCACGCGGGTCAGAAGCGCCCGTCGCGGCGTTCGAACTTGGTGGGCTTGCCGAGCAGCGGACCGCCGCCGGCGACCCAGCGCGCCGTGTGCTCGATGAGCTCGGCGGGGGGCAGCTCGGGGTAGCCGAACAGGCGATGGCAGCGGGAGGCGTTCGAGAGCAGCGCCGTCGGCGCCTCCTCGCCGGTGAACACCGGCTCCTTGCCGAGCGCGGCGCCGAGGTCCAGCGCCGCGCGACGCACCGAGACGAGCTCGGGGCCGGTCACGTTGAGCACGTACGGCGGCACGTCGGCGAGCAGCAGCGACCGCAGCGCGACCTCGTTGGCGTAGCCCTGCCAGACCACGTTCACCTGGCCCGTGGCCAGGTCGATCGGCTCGCCCGCGAGCACCTTCTGGGCCAGGTCGACCAGCACGCCGTAGCGGAGTTCGACGGCGTAGTTGAGCCGGATCAGCGACATCGGGGTGCCGTTCGTCTCGGCGAAGTGGGTCAGCACCCGCTCCCGGCCGAGGCAGCTCATCGCGTAGTCGCCCACAGGGCCGGTGGGCGAGTCCTCGGTGCTGCCGCCGCCCCCCGCGGGCACGAGGGGGTAGACGTTCCCGGTGGACAGGGCGGCGATCCTGCTGCCGGCGAAGCGGTCGGCGACCCGGCCGGGCAGGTAGGCGTTGGTGAACCAGGTGGCGTGCTCGCGGCCCTGCGTACCGAACTTGGCGCCCACCAGGAACACCACGTTCGGCGCGTCGGGCAGCTCGCGCAGGGCGCGGTCGTCGGCGACGTCGGCGGCCACCACGGTGGCGCCCTCGTCCTGGAGGGTTTGCGCCAGCCCGGGCTCGGAGAAGCGGGAGACGGCGATGATCCGCCTGTCTCCCTGAACGGCGTTCAGCGCCAGCCGCACCAGGCTCGGGCCCAGCTTGCCTCCGGCGCCCAGGATCATGATGTCGCCGTCGAGCCTGCCCAGATCGTCGATCAGCCCAGCGCTCGGCCGGGCCAGCCGCTCTTCGAGTTCCGCCGTCGTCCGCACGCGGTCTCCTTCTCCCTGATTTACGGTCCAGACCGTAACCGGGTGGGACAGCGCCTGTCAACGGGTGCGGCCAGGTCAGGCCCGCTCGCGCGCCGAGACGATCACGTCGAGAACGGCCCTCGTCTCCCGCCACGGCACCGGACTGGGCGCCCCGCCCACCATCGCGAGAAACGCCTCGATCGTCCCCTCGTAGCCGAGCCCGCGTATCGGATCGTCGCCGCCCTCGATCACGACGGTCTCGGTGGAGTGGCGGCGGTGCACGGTGACGGCGTACGACTCGGACTCGGAGACGCCCAGGATCTCGACCGTGCCGGTGACGCCGTCGTCCCAGCGCAGCGCCATCACCCCGGTGTCCTCGGAACGCAGGGAGGTGTAGTGCCTCCTGGCCCCGGCGGCCCCCACCAGGGCGACCTCGGGACCCAGAAGTGCCACCAGCAGCTCGACCCCGTGAATCCCCATGGTCACCATCGTCCCGCCGCCTTCGCCTGGGGTGTCCTGCCAGGCGTTGTACCCGTCCGCCCAGAGCCCCACGTCATGCCGCACCGTCGCCCGCACGGCCAGCACATCACCTCTGACATCCGTGGCCGCATCGCTCCCGACCTCCGCCCCCTCCACACCGCCCACCCTTCGACTCCCGCCGACCAGGGTGTTTGCGACAGCCGGGGCCTTCACACCCCCCGGAGCCTTCGTCAGGGCGGGTGCGTTCGCGAAGAAGGGGGCATTCGCGAAGGCGGGGGCGAAGCGCAGCACCGAACTCGACAGCACGCGGTCGTGGATCGGCAGCGCGTCGAGCTGCTCAAGCTGGGCGCGGCTGGCGGCGGCGGGCTTGTTGACGAAGCACGCCGCCCCCGTCTCCAGGACCTTGGCCAGCGCTCCCGGCACCGAGGGGTTGGGCACGGTCAGCACCACCCCGTCGACCCGCCCTGCCAGCACCTCCTCCAGACTGCCGGCCACCTTCACCCCGGGATGCTCATCGGTGAACCGCCGCAGCCGCTCCGGATCCGGCTCCCATACGACGAGCTCGGCATGGCGGGCCAGGCTGCGGGCGTCGGTGTAGGGATGGCTGGTGGCCAGCCCCGCGAGAGCGATACGCACAGTCGTCTCCGATCTGTCGAAAAAGGGAGGCCATCATCGCAGCGCACCTCGCGCGAATGTGGAACGAGGGTGACGCCAGCAGCAAGGATGCTACGCCTTTACGGTCTAGACCGTTATTCACATCGAAAGCACAACCCCACGACCCCTGATCCCAGACTCCGGACCCGAGACCCCAAGCCCAGACCCGGCCCCAAACCGGTCCCGAACCAGAACGGGACCCGAACCGGACTCGGACCCCGTATTTGAACCCCGAACCCCGAACCCGGACCCGAACCCGGACCCGGACCCGGACCCGGACCCGGACCCGGACTTCACGCAAGCAGGAGAAGTTCGGCGAACGACACCCCATCCCTCCACGTTTCCGCAGTTCAGGCAAGGCTTCCCTTCGTTGCGAACTTCCGTTCGACATGCCAGATTTGTGTGGAGAGATCCACAAATGGAGGGAATCCATGACCATCGAGCTCGCCCGCCCGCTCTCCACCGAGCAGCACCACAGCCACCGGGACGTAACCGGCGGCTGGTTGCGGCCGGCGGTGTTCGGAGCGATGGATGGGCTCGTGTCCAACTTCGCGTTGATCGCCGGAGTGGTCGGAGCCGCGGGAGCCGGGCAGGGGGCCGTGCTGGCCGGGTGCGCAGGACTGATCGCCGGGGCGTGCTCCATGGCGGCCGGCGAGTACACGTCCGTGAAGTCCCAGACGGAGCTGATGCGGGCCGAGATCGCCGTCGAACGGCGCGAGCTGGCCCGTGACCCGGTGGGCGAGCGGGCCGAGCTGGCGGCGCTCTACCGGGCCCGCGGGCTCGACCCCGAGCTGGCCGAGCGGGTGGCCGAAGGGCTGTCGGCCGACCCCGAGCAGGCGCTGCGGGTGCACGTACGCGAAGAGCTCGGCGTCGACCCCGACGACCTGCCCTCCCCCTACCTGGCCGCCGCCTCGTCGTTCTTCGCCTTCGCCGCCGGGGCGCTGGTGCCGCTGGTCCCGTTCCTGTTCGGGGCGTCCGGGCTGCTGGTGGCGCTGGTGCTGAGCGTGCTGGCGCTGTTCGGGTTCGGAGCGGTGGTGGCGGTGATGACGGCCCGCCCCTGGTGGCTCGGCGGCCTGCGCCAGCTCGCCCTCGGGGTCGGAGCGGCCACTGTCACGTTCGGCCTGGGTCATCTGCTCGGCGTGAGCGTCTCCTAGTAGTCCAGTGACAGGGTCGTGGTGAGCCCATCTGGCCCATCTGGCCCATCTGGCCCGGCTGGCCCCGCTGGCCCCGCGTCATTCGGCGGGTCCCCATCACGGGCTCCGGGTCATTCACCGGAGCACGTCACGAACCCCGGGTCATTCACCGGAGTCCGTCACAGTCGCCGGAGCATTCGCCGGGGGCGCGTCACGGGCGGCTGGTGGTGGCCAGTTTGACGCCGAGGCCGATCAAGGCGACGCCCGTCAGGCCGTCCACCGCCCTGCGGACGGCTGGCCGGGCGAACACGCCGCGCAGCAGGCTCACGACGTTCGCCACCACCAGGAACCAGGCGACCGTCCCGGCGAGCGCCACCGCCGACAACGTCAGCGCCGACAGCCCGGACGCGAGAAACTGTGGCACCAGGGCCACGAAGAACAGGGCCGCCTTCGGGTTGAGGACGTTCGTCAGCAGCCCTTCGGCGAAGGCCGCCCATGAGCCGCGCCCGCCGGATTCCGGGACGTTCAGATCGAGGGTCCCTCCCCCGCGCAGGGCCGCGCGCAACGACTTGACGCCCAGGTAGATCAGGTACGCCGCTCCGACCACCTTGACCACGGTGAACGCGAGCGCGGAGGCCGCCAGCAGCGCCGCCACCCCGGTGGCCGCCGCCACCACCCAGACGAACACCCCCATCGCGATACCCGCCGCGGCGGCCATGCCGTGCCCACGCCCGGAGACCGCCGAACGGCGCACGACCACCGCGAAATCGGGCCCCGGCGACATCGCCCCGAGCAGCACCACTCCACCGAAAGCCGCGATCTGCGCCATAGAAGTCACGGCGTCCACCTTACGAGCACCGGCCTCGCACCCCGATTCACCGCACAACCCCTGTTACCCATCGGAGCCCGAGGAACGAAGGGAGGTCGCCGAGCGGCGCCGCCCCATGACCGACCGTGCTCAGCCGAGGCTTTCGAGCGCGGCGGCGGCACGTCCGCGCTCGTCCTCGTCGCCGGTCTCGGCCGCGATCGCCAGCGCCAGCCGATGCCGCTGCGCCGCCTCGCCGTCACGACCCATGGCGCGCAGCGTCTCACCGATCCCGTTGAGCACGCTCGCCTCGCCGTACCTGTGCCCGGTCGACCGGAAGATCGAGAGTGCCTGCTCCAGGTGCCGCAGCGACTCCTCGAGCTCCCCCTGCCGGCCCAGGGCGGCGCCGAGGTTGCTCAGCGCGGTCGCCTCCCCGTCACGGTGCTCGATCTCGCGGAACAAGCTCAGCGCCGCGCGCAGCCGGGCGACGGCGAGCGTGTCCTCGCCCAGCGTGCTGTGGATCTGGCCGAGGTTGCACAGGGCGATGGCCTGCCCGGAACGCTCGCCGAGCGCGGCGAAGATGTCGTGCGCGGCCAGGAGGTTCCGCGCCGCCTCGGCGTGCTCGCCGATCGACTCCTCCAGGTTGCCCAGGTTCGTCAGTGCGGCCGCCTGGCCGAAGGGATCGTCGAGGTCGCGGTAGAGCGCGAGGGCCGCACGGTGCCGGGCGGCGGAGGAGGCGAACTCGCCGAGGCGTTCCTCGATGATGCCCAGGTTCGACAGCGAGCGGGCCTGGCCGTGCCGGTTGCCGACGCGGCGGCACAGCTCCAGCGCCTCGGTCAGCTCCTCGGCGGCCGAGTCGTAGCGGCCGAGCAGCCGCAGGACGACACCGGTGTTGGTACGCAGGTGCGCCTCGCCCTGCGCGTCCCGCATCGCCCGCGCGGCCTCGACGGCGCACTCGTAGATCGGCAGGGCCTCGGTGCCGTGCCCCGCCTCCAGGTAGCGGTGCAGCGCGGCGGCGAGGGCGACCGCCCGCTCCGGCCGTCCCCGCCTCACCGCGAACTGGCAGATCGTGCCGAACGCGGCCAGCTCGCCGTCCAGCCACGCCAGCGCCGCGTCCGGCGAGAGGGTGACGTCGCCGGGCGTGAGCGCGAGCCCGGCATGCCGGCGGCTGCCGCTCCACCCGGGGTAAAGGGTGTCGCTCGCCGCGACGGCGGTCGTGCTGTAGTGCTCCAGCAGCCGGTCCACGGCCGCCTGCCGGTCGGCCTCGCCGTCCACGGCCAGGCTCAGCTCGGCGGCGTACGCGCGCAGCAGGTCGTGGAACCCGTAGCGGCCCAGGGCGTCGCAGCGCAGCAGGTGCGCCGAGGCGAGCCGGTGCAGCAGCCGGGCCGCGCCGAGCTCGTCGAGGCCGGACAGCGCCGCTGCGCACGCCACCGTGGAGTGCGCCGCCGGATTCAGGCTCAGCAGCCGGAACAGGTGCTGCGCCGCCGCGTCGAGCAGCCGGTACGAGCAGCCGAAGACGTGCCGGATCGCCGCCCCGCCGCCCCCGTCGAGCAGCTCGAGCGGCCCGTCCCGGTGCAGCCGCGTCACCACGCCGGCCAGCGGCAGGTGCGCCTGCGCCCCGGCGTACTCGGCGGCCAGGCGCAGCGCCAGCGGCAGGCGGGCACAGATGGCGGCCAGGGAGTCGACGCTGCCGGGGTCGTCACCCGCCGGCTCCCCCAGCAGCCGGCGCAGCAGGTGCGCGGCGTCGGCGGGGGGCAGCAGGTCCAGCTCGACGCGGTGCGCGCCGTGCAGGGCGACCAGGGCGGCCAGCCGGTCCCTGCTGGTGATCACGATGAGGGTGTCGTGCGTGCCGGGCAGCAGTGGCCGTACCTGCTCGGCCGAGGCGGCGTTGTCGAGCAGCACGAGCAGCCTCCGGCCGTCGGTCTCGGTACGCCAGAGCGCGGCCCGGGCTTGGGTGTCGGCCGGGATGTCCTGGTCGGGCACGCCGGTGGCGGTCAGCAGGCGGCCCAGCGCCTCATGCGGGGAAAGCGCGTGCCCGGCGTCGTCGCCGCGCAGGTCGAGGTGGACGCGCCCGTCGGGGAACAGTGCGCGGTTGCGGTGGGCCCAGTGGACGGCGAGCGCCGTCTTGCCCACGCCCGCGGTGCCGCAGATCGCCACGATGCCCGGTGCGCGACGGGCGTTGGCGGAATCCAGCAGGGCCAGCTCGCCGGCGCGGCCGGTGAAGTCCGGCACCGGCGCGGGGAGCTGCTGCGGAACCCTCGGTGCGCCACGGCTCTCCTGCTCCTGGAGCAGTTGCCGGTGGGCCCGTTCGAGCTCGCCGCCCGGCTCCACACCCAGCTCCCCGGCCAGGACGAGGCGGGTGGCCTCGTACCGTTCGAAGGCGAGTGTGCGCTGGCCCGTCGCCTGGTAGGCGCGGATGAGCGTGGCCTGCACCGCCTCGTCGAGCGGGTTCGCCGCGCCCTGCACCGCCAGCGCGGCGACGACCTCGGCGGCGTTGCCCGCCCGCAGCATCAGGTCCCAGTAGGAGAGCTGCGCGCGGCGGCGCTCGACCTTCAGACCCCACACCTTGGGGTGGCCGTCGAGCGCTGGCACGTCGCACAGGGGCTCGTCGTCCTGCCACAGCCGCAGCGCCTCGCGGAACAGCGCGGCGGCCCGCGCCGGGTCGCCGTCGCTCTCCGCCTGCCGCGCGGCCGCCACGGTACGCCGGAAGCGCAGCAGGTCGAGGGCGCTGTCGGGCAGGCGCAGCAGGTAGCCGTCGCCGACGGTGGCGAGCACGCCGCCCTGGTCGCGTGGGCTGTGCGCGGGGTCGAGCAGGCGGCGCAGGTGCTTGGTGTGGGTGTGCAGCACGTTGACAGCGCTGGACGGCGGCCGTTCGCCCCACAGCGACTCGATCAGCTCCCGGCGCGTGGTCAGCCGTCCGGCGTTGAGCGCCAGGACTCCCAGCATCAGGCGGCGGGCGGGCGGCCCGGCGTCGATCTCGCGATCATCGTGCCACACCCGAAGGCGGCCGAGCACTTGGACGACCAGCACCGCCACAGTGTTCAACAAACGTCCAGAGCCTGTCCAGAGGTCGGGGTTCTGCTTCGCTCGACAGATCCTTTTTACGAAGGGAGAGACCCGTGGTCAGGTGGAAAGCGGGGATGGTAAGTGTCGCTTTAGGACTGTTATCCGTGTTCGTCCCCACCCCGTCGGCGACCGCGACGACGACGACGGCAACGGCGGCGGCCGAGACGACGGCGCCGGACAAGCCCAGGCCGGAACCCGCCGCCACGCAGGCGTGCGGCACCGATCTCAAGCAGGAGGCGGCGGCACTCGCCGCGGACGGCAAGTCCGGGAACGCCACCTGCGTCCGCAAGCAGACAAGGAAGGCCGGCGCGTCCAAGACCACCAAAAGCGAGGCCGGGCTCGCCGCCGACATCTGCGGCGGCAGCCCTACCCTGAGCCGGTCGGCCAACTGCGTGATCGAGGACGGCATCCTGCTCATCTTCACGGTGCCCAACGGGGTCGTCATCGGCTCGATCCAGTACACCGTCTCCAGCTTGACGACCCTCGACCACAGCTCGCTGCGATGGACCCAGTCGTGGCACTACCAGGCCAACAGCGTGGCCGGCCCGGCGATCCCGGCGGTACTCGACAGCTTCGTCTACGCCGAGCCGCAATGCCTGGCCAGTTGCACGGTGTCCAGCAGCGGGCTGATCGGCGGGTCGGCGCTTCCCGGCCGCGTCCACTCGGCCACCACGTACTTCCACAGCCCGCCCGGCGGCTACAAGTGGGACGCGCACGGCGGGATCAGATACTGGTTCGCCAACTCGGCGTGGGTCAACCCGACGACGAACGCCTCGATCACCACGCCGGCCGTGCACCGCTGCGACGACGCACTGCCCGGTTACCCCACGGGCTGCGTCTACGCCTCGGTCCGCCCGGTGCACGACGTGCTGACCTACCGCTATCCGGCGTACGCCCGCCACCTGCGCCTCGCCATCGTCAAGTACGGAATGACGAGCGTCCTGACCAGGACGCAGAACCAGACGCTGATGGACAACAACTACAACAGGGCCTGTCCGCCGGGGCATCCCAAGCCCACGACGCCGGGAACCTGGTCGTGTGACGAGTACCCGTTCAAGTCCACCTACAACGGCGCGTACTCGCAGCCCTACGGCCGCAACATCTTCTGGATCGACTGGAACACCGGGGACGGGTTCACCTGCAACGCGGTATGGCTGGAAGCCCGCGCCGCAAACGACTCCGGCGGCTACAGCGTCTGCATGATCCCCCTGGCGGAGAACACCCTCGGCGGAGCCGACCTGGGCGCCTTCTACTACAGGTCCCGCGTCCTGGACGGGGACCAGTTCCAGGTCCGCGTCGTCTGACCACCTCTGCCTGGCGACGCGGCACCGCACCGGGTCGCGGCAGCGCGTCGCCAGGCAACCCTTGCGATCACGCCGACCCACGCCACACTCGGCGGATGGTCTTCGGCTGACGTCGCATTCAATCCTGCTGGACGCGACGATCAAGTGGCGGGATCGTGTGTCGCGATCATCGCTGTGCCGAGCTGCGGGTGGGTGCGGGCCGCGCGTCGTCCTGACGTCCCGCACCCATGCGGTCGCCGGGGTGGTCAGCGCTTGCGGCGGCGGCGCTTGAAGATGGCGCGGAGGGTGAGCAGCAGGACGACCGCGACGAACTGGCCGCCGATGACGATGCGGTTGACGTCGACGGCGGGGCGCCACAGCGCCTCACCGTTCTTGAGTACGTACACGCCGGCCGGCGTGGCACTGAAGCCGAAGCCGCCGCCGGAGCCGCCGCCCTCCTCGCCCTTCTCGCTCCTGCCCTGGCCACGGCCTCCCCCGCCACCCTGGGCGACCCTGGCGACGGGGATGATGACGATGTCGCCGTGGTGGATCGGCTCGCCGAAGACGCGATTGACGGTCGCGGCGTCCTTCGACTGCTCCATCAGCTCCATGATGTCCATCCCCCCATCGTCACCCCCAGGAGGCTCCCCGTCGAACGTCGCCCACGCCACTGACAACTTTCGGACAGTCCCGAGGAAGAGGCGCCGCAAAGGATCGCGCGTTCCCGGGAAATTACTGGCAGGAGTCGCGGAAGGCGAAGGGAGGGCTGACGGAAGGTGGCGGGGCACCCCGCCGACGAGCCGGAGGGCGCGCCGTGAGCGGCGCCATCGGGGACATCGTGGCGTCCCTGGCAATCTGGTGGGCACTCGAAATCGGCGCATGTCGCGGGCTCGGCTGGAGTCGCCTCGTTGAGGAGATGAGTGAAGGCGTTCGCCCACTAAGCTTCTGACCTGGTGCATCTGGAGGAAGAGCACTAACTCGACGCGTTCCACTTCAGCGCTGCCCTGCGTGCCTGCGGGCAGCGACTCTGGTCGCTTCTCCACCGCCCAATCAGGTGCGGACTCCAGGGAGACCAGGAGCCAAGCGAGTTGCACACGAAAGTCACTCATGCTGGCCGAGCGCTGACGGCCGCCTCCCCTCGCGAGGCCGCCCCTCATCCAGTACATTTCCCTTCATCGCGTCCAGGCTCGGTGTCTCCTTGCTGGTTTTCCTCTGGGTGTGAACGGGATGGTGGCATGGATTTCCAGCTTGCCGTGGTCGCCGACCATGTCGTCTGCGTGACCAGCATCCTCATGCTCGTCCTGTCGGCGGCATTCCTCGCCTTCTCCGCATTCAAACGCGACGCTGCGGAAAATGCTGGAAAGAGAGGGCATGTGTTATCTGCCGGCGCCCTCACTCTCATGGGCAGCCTTCTGGCCAGCGCCACCTGCCTGCCGACCTGGTTCGGTATTTCCTACGAGGATGCCAGCAAAATCCTGCAAGCGATCGGCGGCGTCTCGGCGGTGATGGGCGCGACGATGGCCATAAAGTCGCTGCCCGGTTTCATGCGTTTCATCCGTCCTGTGCTCCGCCTGCTCCAGGCCCTGGGCGCCCTCGTTTTCTTTCTCACCGTGATCATGGGCATAGCCACGATCCCTAGGGCGGCCACCGGGTATATGGACATCGAATACCTGAAGGGTGACAAACCGGCCAAAAGCCGCGAATGTCAGCCAATTCTAGGCTTCGCCTATTGCACCGACCACTACACCCTACGACTCCCCAGCCGCTCCCAAACGGACACGACATACCGGGTCAACTGCCTGGCCTACTGCGGTGGAAACACCATCATCCGCCTTCAGGTGGCCGGATGCCCAGAAGCGAAGTCCAGCTACGAAATCACCGGAATCGTTCCTGCTCTCCGAGGTGAACTCGACTCCGCCGACTCACCCCTCCAGATCAAGACGGACGATATGTCGCCCGGCCAGGGTCTCCGGATCCACCTCCGCAGAACCGACCCGGCCACTTGCCCCGCCGATCTCATCCTGATCTCCGGCAAGCTGATGTAATTGACACGAACGAAAACAGATCGTCCAACCCCCGCCGGGCGACCGGAGCCGGGTCGCCGAACCACCCCGGGAGCCACTCACCTCCCGCGACACCACTGCCCGCAAGCAGGTCAGTCGAAGGTGGTGGAGATCTCGTGCCAGCCGCCCGGCGGGATCTCGGCCGCCGGTTCGGGCCCCCAGGAGCCCTGCTCGTACGGCAGCGGCTGCTCCGCCAGGTCGAGCACCGGCTGGACGATCCGCCACGACTCCTCCACCAGGTCGAATCGGGCGAATCTGCGCGGGTCGCCGCTGACGGCGTCGGACAGGACGCGTTCGTAAGCGGCCTCCATCGGCCCGAGCACCTTGGTGAAGTCGACGCTGACGGGGACCGGGCGGGTGTGCTGTTTGCCGGGCTCCTTGGCGAGCAGGTCGAAGGTCACGCCGGCGTCGGGCTGGAGGCGGAAGCGGATGAGGTTGGGGGCGTCGGGCGCGCTGCCGTTGCCGAACATCGTCACCGGGGGTCGGCGCAGCTCGGCCACCACCTCCAGGTCGGTGACGGGCAGGGCCTTGCCGGAGCGGATGCACCAGGGCACGCCGGCCCAGCGCCAGTTGTCGATGTAGGCGCGCAGGGCGACGTAGGTCTCGGTGGTGGAGTCGGGGCGCACGCCGTCGGTGCCGAGGTAGCCGGCGTATCGGCCGCGTACGACGTCGGCGGGGTCGATGGCCTGGACGGCGCGCAGCACCCGCCATTTCTCGTCGAGCTGGGCCCGCGCGTCGGTGGAGGGCGGCGGGTCCATGGCGAGGATGGCGAGGAGCTGCAGCAGGTGATTCTGCACGACGTCGCGGACGGTGCCGTTGGCGTCGTAGAAGCCGCCCCGGTCGCGGACGTCGAAGTCTTCGGCCATGGTGATCTGCACGCTGCGGATGTGGGACCGGTTCCAGATGGGTTCGAGCAGCGTGTTGGCGAAGCGGAACACCATGAGGTCCTCGACCGGCTCCTTGCCGAGGAAGTGGTCGACCCGGCGCAGGTGGTCCTCGTCGAAGAACTTGAGCAGCTCGCCGTTGAGCTCGCGGGCCGAGGCGAGGTCGTGGCCGAACGGCTTCTCCACCACGAGCCGCGCGTCGCGGTTGAGCCCCTCGCCCGCCAGCCCTTCGGCCACGGCGGAGAACAGCGCCGGGGGGACGGCGAGGTAGTGGACGAGGAAGCCCTTGCCCTCGGTCTCCTCGCGCAGACGGGCGAACGTGGCCGGGTCGCGGTAGTCGCCGGGGACCAGGCGCAGGTTGCCGGCCAGCTTGTCGAAGGCCGCGTCGTGGACGCCGCCGCAGGCGGTGCGGGCGAACTCGCGCAGCCCGTCGAGGCCCATGTCGGTCTTGGCCACGCCGATGATCGGCAGGTCGAACCGGCCGTCGGCGGTCAGGTGGTAGAGGGCGGGCAGCAGCATCTTGCGCGCGAGGTCGCCGGTGATGCCGAACAGCACCAGCGCGCCGGCCTGCGTCGTGTCGGGCCGCATCTCAGGCGCGCCTTCCGCGCAGCTGCCGGTATCGGCGGACGAGCTGCTCGGTGGACGGGTCGGGGAAGGTGGCGGGCGGCTCGTCCGCGGTCAGCGCGGGCGCGAGGTCGAGCGCCATCTTCTTGCCCAGCTCGACGCCCCACTGGTCGAAGGAGTCGACGCCCCAGATCGTGCCCTCGACGAAGACGATGTGCTCGTAGAGGGCGACGAGCTGGCCCAGCGTGGCGGGGGTGAGCTTGGTGGCCAGGATCGTGGAGGTGGGGCGGTTGCCCGGCATCACCTTGTGCGGCACGATCTCCGGCGGGGTGCCCTCGGCCGCGATCTCCTCGGCGGTCTTGCCGAACGCCAGCGCCGTGGTCTGGGCCAGCAGGTTGGCGGTGAGCTGGTCGTGCATGCCCTCGCGGTCTTCGTGGGGCTCGGCGAAGCCGATGAAGTCGGCCGGGACCAGCCGGGTGCCCTGGTGCAGGAGCTGGTAGAAGGCGTGCTGGCCGTTGGTGCCGGGCTCGCCCCAGAAGATCTCGCCGGTGCCGGTGGTGACGGGGGCGCCGTCGGCGCGTACGGACTTGCCGTTGGACTCCATCGTGAGCTGCTGCAGGTAGGCGGGGAAGCGGTGCAGCCGCTGGCTGTAGGGCAGCACGGCGCGGGTCTCGGCGCCGAAGAAGTCGCTGTACCAGACGCCGAGCAGGGCCATCAGCACCGGCATGTTGGCTTCGAACGGGGCCGTGCGGAAGTGCTCGTCGATGGTGTGGAAGCCGGCCAGCATGTCGCGGAAGCGCTCGGGCCCGATCGCGATCATCAGGGACAGGCCGATGGCGCCGTCGTAGGAGTAGCGGCCGCCCACCCAGTCCCAGAAGCCGAACATGTTGGCGGTGTCGATGCCGAACTCGGCGACCTTGGCGGCGTTGGTGGAGACGGCCACGAAGTGGCGGGAGACGGCGTCCTCGCCGAGCGCGTCGACCAGCCAGCGGCGCGCGACCCTGGCGTTGGTGAGCGTCTCCAGGGTGGTGAAGGTCTTGGAGCTGATCACGAACAGCGTGGTCGCGGGGTCGAGGCCGGCCAGGTTGCCGGTGATGTCGGCCGGGTCGATGTTGGAGACGAAGCGGGCCGTGATGCCGGCGTCGGCGTAGTCGCGCAGCGCCTCGTAGGCCATGGCGGGGCCGAGGTCGGAGCCGCCGATGCCGATGTTGACGACGGTCTCGATCGGCCTGCCGGTGGCGCCCTTCCACTCCTTGGACCTGACCCGGCCGGCGAAGTCGCTCATCTTGTCGAGCACGGCGTGTACGTCGGCCACGACGTCCTGGCCGTCGACGACGAGCTCTGCCTCGCGCGGCAGGCGCAGCGCGACGTGCAGGACGGCGCGGTCCTCGCTGACGTTGATGTGCTCGCCGCCGAACATGGCCGCGATCCGCTCGCGCAGCCCCGCCCGCTCGGCCAGGGCCGTGAGCAGGCCGAGGGTCTCGTCGGTCGCGCGGTGCTTGGAGTAGTCGAGGTAGAGGTCGCCGGCGGTCACCGTCATGCGGCCGGCTCTGCCCGGGTCCTGCGCGAACAGCTCGCGCAGCTGCCGGCCGGCCAGCTCTTCCTGGTGCTTGCCCAGGGCCGCCCACTCCGGGGTCTGGGTGATGTCGCCGTTCACGTGTTTCCTCCTCGCGTCGCCAAGCCGATCATGCCTGGCCCCATCGTCCCGTAACCGTGTACCCGCCGTGGTTGATTCCGCGCATGGCGGAGCCGAGTCTTGAGCAAGGCATCTCATTTGCCGGCCGTGCGTGCGGGAGCGGATGGGGAACCGGCCTCCTGTCCAGGGGTCTGACAGGGCCCCCTCAGCAGTGCGGTTCCGGTCTTACCTTCGAAGACATGGACATTTCCTCACGTACTGTTTTCATGATCGGCGGCACCTCGGGCATCGGGCTGGAGCTGTCACGCCGCTTTCTCAAGGCCGGCAGCGCCGTCGTCGTCGGCGGGCGGCGCGGGGACGTGCTCGCGCGGCTGGCCGGTGAGGGCTTCGGGACGGCCGAGATCGACGTGACCGACGCCGGGTCCGTCGCCCGCGCCCGTGACCAGGTGCTCGGCACGCATCCGGGCCTGGACACGGTGGTGACGATGGCCGGCACGGGGATGCCGGAGGAGCTGCGCGACCCGGCTCACTTCGCGGCGACCGAGACGATCATGGACGTCAACTTCCTGGGCACCGTCCGGGTGATCGACGCGTTCACTCCGCACCTGGTCGCGCGCGGCGCCGGGACGATCGTCACGGTCAGCTCAGGAATCGGCTTCCTCCCCTTCCCCGTGATGCCGACGTACGCGGCGTCGAAGGCCGCGGTGCACGCCTACAGCGAGGCGTTGCGGGCGCAGCTGGCCGGCACCGGGGTCGAGGTGGCCGAACTGGTCCCGCCGGCGGTCGCGACCGGCATGGGCGGCGCCAGCCCGAGCGCTCTGGCCCTGGAGGACTTCGGCGCGGAGGTCATGGACCTGCTGGCCCAGGACCCGACGCCGGACGAGATCCTCGTACGGGGCGTCCTCATGCACCGCTGGGCGGAGCGCGACGGCACCTACGACGAGCTCGTCGCCCAGCGCTCCCAGGCGCTGGCGACGCTCCCCAGCCGGGCCCCGGCAAAGGCCCAGGCCCAGAGCTGACGGTCATGCCCGGCAACAACTCGGAGACGAACCGGCTGGGCGCCTACCTGCGGGCAAGGCGCGACCTCGTCTCCCCCGAACAGGCCGGCATCCCCTCGGGAGGGGCGCGCCGGGTGCCCGGCCTGCGCAGGGAGGAGGTGGCGATGCTGGCCGGGATCAGCGCCGACTACTACCTGCGGCTGGAACGAGGCCGCGACACCCGCCCGTCCCCGCAGGTTCTCGACGCGCTCGCCCGCGTGCTGCTGCTCGACGAGGTCGAACGCGGCTACCTGCACGACCTCGCCGGAGCCGCCGCCGCGCCCCGGCGCCCCAGGCGGCGCAGACCGCCACCGCGCGTCCCTGCGCGGCTGCACCATCTCCTCTCGGTGGTGGGGGTGCCCGCCTTCGTGGAGAGCCGCACGTTCGACGTCCTGGCCGCCAACGCGCTGGCCACGGCGCTCTCGCCGCGGCTGAGGCCGGGCGAGAACCGGCTGCGCTCGCTCCTGCTCGACCCGGAGGAGCAGGCGTTCCACCAGGACTGGGAGGCGGCCGTGGCGGGCATCGTGGCCGCGTTCCGCCAGACCGCCGGCGACGGCGCCGACGACTACGCCGACGACGCCCGCTCGGTCGAGCTCGTGGGCGAGCTCTCCCTGGCCAGCGGACGCTTCCGGAAGCTGTGGGCCCGCCACGACGTCAGAATGCTCGACGGCGGCAGCACCACCGTCAACCATCCCACGCTCGGGGAGCTGCGCCTGCACCGCGACAAGCTCCCCGTGGGGGACGTCCTGCTCGTCCTCTACTACCCGGACGCGGAGAGCGAGACGGCGGAGAAGCTGAAGCTCCTCGGTTCTCTCGCCTGAGAGTGGGCGGTCAGTGGGATTCGCGGCCGACGTGGTCGCCGCCGGAGCCGAGGAGGAAGTCGAGGTCGGCGCCGCGGTCGGCCTGGGTGACGTGCTCGACGTAGAGGCGTTCCCACCCGCGTACGGGCCGCGCGTGCCCGGTCATGACCGGCTCCCTGGCGGCCAGCTCGGCGTCGGGGACGTCCACGTCGAGGCGGCGGGCGGCCACGTCGAGCACGATCGGGTCGCCGGTGCGCACCCTGGCCAGCGGCCCGCCGGCGGCGGCCTCGGGGGCGGCGTGCAGGACGACGGTGCCGTACGCGGTGCCGCTCATACGCGCGTCGCTGATCCGCACCATGTCGCGTACGCCCTTCTCCAGCAGCTTGGCGGGCAGCGGCAGGTTGCCGACCTCGGGCATGCCGGGATAGCCCTTGGGCCCGCAGCCGCGCAGGATCAGCACGGAGGTCTCGTCCACGTCGAGGTCGGGCGAGTCGAGCCGGGCGTACACGTCCTCGACACTGTCGAAGACGACGGCCCGGCCGCGGTGGCGCAGCAGTTCGGGCGAGGCGGCGGCGGGCTTGATCACGGCGCCGGAGGGGGCGAGGTTGCCGCGCAGGACGGCGATGCCGGCGTCGGGCAGCAGGGGGTTCGAGCGGCGGCGGATGACGTCCTCGTCCCAGATCTCGGCGTCGGCGAGGTGCTCGACGAGCGGCCGTCCTGTGACGGTGATCGCGGCGGGGTCGAGCAGGTCCTCGACCTCCTTGAGCAGGGCGGCCAGGCCGCCCGCCCGGAACAGGTCGTCCATCAGGTGGCGTCCGGCCGGCTGCAGGTCCGCCAGCAGCGGCACGCCTGAGCCGGTGCGGTCGAAGTCGTCGAGGTCGAGCCGGACGCCGAGCCGGTCGGCCACGGCCAGCAGGTGGACGACGGCGTTGGTCGAGCCGCCGACGGCGGCCAGGGCGACGATGGCGTTGAGGAAGGAGCCCCTGGTCATGACCTGGCTGGGGCGGCGGCCGCGTTCGACCAGCTCGACGGCCAGGCGGCCGCTCTCGTGGGAGAGCTCCAGCAGGCGGCTGTCGGGGGCGGGGGTGCCGGCGGTGCCGGGCAGGGTCATGCCGAGCGCCTCGGCCATGCAGGCCATGGTGGAGGCGGTGCCCATGGTGTTGCAGTGGCCGCGGCTGCGGATCATGGAGGATTCGGAGCGCAGGAACGCCTCCCGGGAGAGGGTGCCGGCGCGTACCTCCTCGCTGAGCCGCCACACGTCGGTGCCGCAGCCGAGCGGGGCGCCGCGGAAGTGCCCGGTCAGCATGGGGCCACCGGGGACGACGAGCGCGGGCAGGTCCACGGAGGCGGCGGCCATGAGCAGCGACGGGATGGTCTTGTCGCAGCCGCCGAGCAGCACGACGCCGTCGATGGGATTGGCGCGCAGCATCTCCTCGGTGGCCATGGCGGCCAGATTGCGCCAGAGCATGGCGGTCGGGCGCACGTTCGTCTCGCCGAGGGAGACGACGGGCAGGTTGAGCGGCACACCACCGGCCTCCCAGACGCCGTTCATGACGCTCTGGGCCACCTCGTTCAGGTGGGAGTTGCACGGGGTGAGGTCGGAGGCGGTGTTGGCGATGGCGATGTGCGGCTTGCCGCCCTCGAACGCCTCGCGCGGCAGCCCGCGGCGCATCCAGGCCCGGTGAATGTAGGAGTTACGGTCGTTCCCCGAGTACCAGCGCGAACTCCTCAAATCCATGTTCGGCACCTTATCGGCGCTTCGGGGGATTCATCACGCTCTGTGGAGGAAGCAGCAGGGGCATGGAGCACATAGACGCGTATTGGCGGGCGGCCAACTATCTGTCCGTCGGGCAGATCTACCTGCTGGACAACCCGCTGCTCACCGAGCCGCTGCGGCCGGAGCACATCAAGCCGCGCCTGCTCGGCCACTGGGGCACGACGCCCGGCCTGAACTTCTGCTTCGCCCACCTCAACCGGGTGATCCGCGAACGGGACCAGGACATGATCTACATCGCGGGCCCCGGCCACGGCGGGCCCGCGGCGGTGGCGCACGCGTGGCTGGAGGGGTCGTACTCCGAGCGGTATCCGGACGTGTCGCAGGACGTGGAGGGCATGCGGCGGCTGTTCCGCCAGTTCTCCTTCCCCGGCGGCATCCCCAGTCACGTGGCACCGGAGACGCCCGGATCCATCCACGAGGGCGGCGAGCTGGGGTACGCGCTCGCGCACGCGTACGGCGCCGCCTTCGACAACCCCGACCTGGTGGTGGCCTGCGTCATCGGCGACGGCGAGGCCGAGACCGGCCCGCTGGCCGCAAGCTGGCACTCCGGCAAGTTCACCGACCGCCGCCGTGACGGCATGGTGCTGCCCATCCTGCACCTGAACGGCTACAAGATCGCCAACCCGACCGTCCTGGCCCGCATCCCCACCGGCGAGCTGCTCAAGCTCATGGAGGGGTACGGCTACCGCCCCCATCTGGTCGGCCCCGACCACGAGGAGATGGCCCGCACCCTCGACACGGCGTTCGAGGAGATGGCCGCGTACAAGGCGGGCGACGCCGAGCGGCCGCCGATGATCATCCTGCGCACGCCGAAGGGCTGGACCGGCCCCAAGGAGGTGGACGGCAAGCCGGTGGAGGGCACCTGGCGGGCGCACCAGGTGCCGCTGGCCAAGGTCCGCGAGAACTCGACGCACCTGGCCATGCTGGAGGAGTGGATGCGCTCGTACCGGCCGGAGGAGCTGTTCGGCGCGGACGGGCGGCCGGTCGAGCAGATCCTGCGCACGGTCCCCGACGGCCCGCGCAGGATGAGCGCCAACCCGCACACCAACGGCGGCGAGCTGCTGAAGCCGCTGCGGCTGCCGGACTTCCGCAGGCTCGCGGTCGAGGTCAAGGCGCCGGCCGAGCAGTCCAGCGAGCCCACGCGGGTGCTGGGCGGGTTCCTGCGCGACGTGATCGCCGCGAACCCGGAGACGTTCCGGCTGATGGGGCCGGACGAGACCGCCTCGAACCGGCTGTCGGAGGTGTTCGAGGTCACCGACCGCGCCTGGAACGCCGAGACGCTGCCCACGGACGAGAACCTGGGGCCGGGCGGCCGGGTCATGGAGGTGCTGAGCGAGCACCTGTGCCAGGGCTGGCTGGAGGGCTACCTGCTGACCGGGCGGCACGGGCTGTTCAACTGTTACGAGGCGTTCATCCACATCATCGACGCGATGTTCAACCAGCACGCCAAGTGGCTGGAGTCGTCGCAGAAGATCCCGTGGCGGCGGCCGGTGGCGTCGCTGACGTACCTGCTGTCGTCGCACGTGTGGCGGCAGGACCACAACGGCTTCAGCCACCAGGATCCCGGCTTCCTCGACGTCGTGGTGAACAAGAAGGCGTCGGTGGTGCGGGTCTACCTGCCGCCGGACGCCAACACGCTGCTCTCGGTCGGCGACCACTGCCTGCGTTCGCGCGACTACGTCAACGTGATCGTGGCCGGCAAGCAGCCGGTGCTGGACCTGTTCACGATGGAAGAGGCGATCGCGCACAACACGCGCGGGCTGGGCATCCTGCCGTGGGCCTCCACCGACCAGGGCGCGGAGCCGGACGTGGTGCTGGCCTGCGCAGGTGACGTGCCCACCCTGGAGACGCTGGCCGCCGCCGCGCTGCTCCGCGAGCACCTGCCGGAGCTGCGGGTACGCGTCGTCAACGTGGTGGACCTCATGCGCCTGCAGCCGCCGACGGAGCATCCGCACGGCATGTCGGACGCCGAGTTCGACACCCTGTTCACCCGGGACAGGCCGGTCATCTTCAACTTCCACGGCTATCCGTCGCTCATCCACCAGCTCACCTACCGCCGCAACGGTCACGCCAACATCCATGTGCGCGGTTACAAGGAGGAGGGCACCACGACGACGCCGTTCGACATGTGCATGCTCAACGACATCGACCGCTTCCACCTCGTCATGGACGTCGTCGACCGGGTGCCGGGGCTCGGCTCCAAGGCCGCGCACCTGCGCCAGCACATGAGCGACGAGCGGCTGCGGGCCCGCGCCTACACGCGGGACCACGGCGAGGACCCGGCGGACATCAGGTCGTGGACATGGCCGGGCGCATCCTCGTCCTGAACACGGGCTCCTCCTCGATCAAGTACGAGCTCGTGGACATGGGCACGGGCGATCGTCCGGCCCGCGGCCTGGTGGAGCGCATCGGCGAGGAGTCCGGGCGGCTGGAGCACCACGCGGGCGCCGGGCCGCCGTACGAGCGGGCGGAGCGCTTCGCCACGCACGAGGAGGGGCTGGCCGCGGTCATGGACGCGTTCGCGCGCCAGGGGCCGCGGCTCGACCCCGTCGCGGTCGGGCACCGCATCGTGCACGGCGGCGAGCGCTTCACGGAGGCGGTGCTCATCGACGACGGCGTGATCGCCGCCGTCGAGGAGCTGGCGCCGCTCGCGCCGCTGCACAATCCGGTCAACCTGGCCGGCGTACGCGTGGCGCGGGCGGCGTTCCCCGGCGTCCCGCAGGTGGCGGTGTTCGACACGGCGTTCCATCGCACGCTGCCGCCCGAGGCGTACACGTACGCGGTGCCGCGCGACTGGCGCGAGCGGCTCGGCGTGCGCCGTTTCGGCTTCCACGGCACCTCGTGCGCGTACGTCTCCCGCCGCGCCGCCGCCGTCCTGGGCCGTGACCTGGCCGACCTCAACCTGATCGTGCTGCACCTCGGCAACGGCGCGAGCGCGACCGCGATCTCCGGCGGGCGCAGCGTCGACACCTCCATGGGCCTGACCCCGCTGGAGGGGCTGGTCATGGGGACGCGCTCGGGCGACGTGGACCCCGCGCTCGGCGGCTACCTCGCCCGGGTGGACGGGATGGACGCCCGGCGGGTGGAGGACGCGCTCGGTTACGAGGGCGGCCTGCTCGCGCTCGCCGGGACCATGGACATGCGGGAGGTACGCGCCCGCGACGACGAGGAGGCCAGGCTGGCCCTCGACGTCTACACCCGCCGCATCCGCAAGTACGTCGGCGCCTACTACGCCCTGCTCGGCCGCCTGGATGCGATCGTCTTCACCGGCGGGGTGGGCGAGCACGACGCCGCCACCCGGGCCGAGTCGCTGGCCGGGCTGGAGCGCCTGGGCATCGTGGTGGACCAGGAGCTGAACGCGGCGGCCTCGCGGGCGGAGCGGGCGGTCTCGCCGCCGGACGCGCGGGTGGCGGTGCTGGTCGTCCCGACGGACGAGGAGTGGGAGATCGCCTGCCAGGCCCACGCCCTGATCGGCGGCGCCTGACCAGCTTCTCCCGGTAAAAACCCGGAGCATTTCCCACCGAACACGCAAAGCGTGACCGGATGGTCATAAGGCATGAACCACCCAAGGTAAGCCGTTGGTAAGGTTGTCCAGAAATGTTCGAGTTTGGACGGGTGGGATAGGTGGAGGTCGAACAGACAGCGTTGCCGGGAATCGGCTTGAAACATGACTTCCTTACCCGCAAGGGACAGCGGGTGGGCGTCGTGTCTCATCGCACCGGACGCCGGGATCTGGTCATCTACGACAAGGATGACCCGGATTCGGTCTGTCAGATGGTCAAGCTCAACGACGAGGAGGCCGACGCCCTGGCCGAGCTCCTCGGCGCCCCTCGCATCGTGCAGCGGCTCAACCAGCTGCACCAGCAGGTCGAGGGCCTGGTCAGCGTGCAGCTCCCCATCCCCGACGGCTCCCCCTACGCGGGCCGTCCCATGGGTGACGCGCGCGTGAGGACCCGGACGAGCGCCTCGATCGTGGCCGTCGTCAGGAGCGGGCAGGTCTTCGCCAGCCCCGGACCTGACTTCACCTTCCGCGTCGGTGATGTCGTGGTCGTCGTCGGCAGCGAGGACAGCACGGCCGAGGTCGCCGGCATTCTGGCCGAAGGATAGGGCCGCGGGTGCACGAAACCGCGATCATCTTTCTCGAATTCGGTGCCGTTCTTCTCGGTCTTGGCGTCCTGGGCGCCCTGGCACTGCGCGGCGGAATCTCCCCCATCCCGCTCTACCTGATCGCCGGCCTCGCGTTCGGCACCGGCGGCGTGCTGCCGCTGGCCACCAGCGAGGAGTTCATCTCGGTCGGCGCCGAGCTGGGCGTGGTGCTGCTGCTGCTCACGCTGGGTCTCGAATACAACGCCGACGAGCTGGTCACCAGCCTCAAGAGCAACGCCCGGGCCGGCATCGTGGACCTGGTGCTCAACGCCGCCCCCGGCGCCGCCTGCGCGCTGCTGCTCGGCTGGGGGCCGGTCGCCGCCGTGGCCATGGCCGGCGTCACCTACGCCACCTCGTCCGGCATCACCGCCAAGGTGCTGTCCGACCTGGGGTGGATCGGTAACCGGGAGACGCCGACCGTCCTTTCGCTGCTGGTCTTCGAAGACCTCACGATGGCGATCTACCTGCCGGTCCTGACGACCATGCTGGCCGGGCTGAGCCTGCTCAGCGGGGCCATCTCCGTCGGCATCGCGCTGCTCACCGTGAGCGTCGTGCTGGTCGTGGCGCTGCGTTTCGGGCGCTTCATCGAGGCGTTCGTGTCCAGCCCCAACTCCGAGGTGCTGCTGCTCAAGGTCGTCGGCCTGGCCCTGCTGGTCGCCGGTCTGGCCCAGCAGCTGCAGGTCTCGGCGGCGGTGGGCGCGTTCCTGGTCGGCATCGCGCTGTCGGGCGAGCTGGCCGAGGACGCGCAGGCGCTGCTGGCGCCGCTGCGCGACCTGTTCGCGGCCGTGTTCTTCGTCTTCTTCGGCTTCCAGACCGATCCGGCGAAGATCCTCCCGGTCGCGGGCCTCGCCGCACTGCTGGCCCTGATCAGCATGATCACCAAGCTGCTGACCGGTATGTACGCGGCCAAACAGGCGGGCATCGCCAAGGCCGGCCAGGCGCGAGCGGGCATCGCGCTCATCCCGCGCGGCGAGTTCAACATCGTCATCGCCGGTCTTGCGGTGGGTGCGGGCGTGCATCCCGACCTGGGAGCGCTGGCGGCGGCATACGTGCTCATCCTGGCGGCGTTCGGCCCGCTGGCGGCCAAGCTGGTGCAGCCGCTCATCACCTCCATCGCCAACCGGGCAGTCTGACGCCGGGAGCGCCGATCCGCTAGTTTGTTCGCATGGCAGACCGCAGGCTCGGCGTTCCCGCACCCCCGGTGGAGCAGACGATCAGGTCCGCAGACTGGGACAGCCTCGACATCTCCGGCGAAATCCATCGCCGGGTGCTGTTCCAGGACGTGGACCTGACGGAGCTGTCCGACCACGGCTCCTCCTTCGAGGAGTGCCAGTTCAGAAACGTGCGCTTCAACGTCTCGGTCCACGAGGACGCGCGCTTCCTCAACTGCGTGTTCTCGCGCTGCTCGTTCTTCGACGCCACGTTCACGGGCTGCAAGCTGACCGGCTGCGTGTTCGACGGCTGCACCTACGGGCTGCTCAAGGTGTCCGGCGGCGACTGGTCCTACGTCGCCCTGCCCGGCGCCGACCTGCGCGGCAGCACCTTCCACGGCACCCGGCTGCGCGAGGCCGACCTGTCGGCGGCCCGGCTGTCGGGCGCCGAGCTGCGGCGCTGCGACCTGTCCGGAGCGTGGCTGCGCGAGGCCGACCTCACCGGATGCGATCTGCGCGGCAGCGATCTGAGCACGCTCGACCCGCGTGAGGTCACGATCAAGGGCGCGATCATCGACCCGTTCCAGGCGACCGTGGTGGCGGGGGCTCTAGGGTTTGACGTACGAGACTGACCCCCACCCCCCGGGACACCTCTTGCCGAACGCCGAACTCACCCCCGCCGAGCAGGCCGTCTCCGCCGCCGTGGCCCGCGGCGCCAAGGTCGACCTGCGCTCGGGCGACCCCGCCCGCGACTCCCCCGCCGGCGCCGCCTCCTGGGGCGCCGAGCGCGAGATCCGCGCGGAGGTGCTGGAACGGCTGCTGCTGGCCGAATACAGCGAGCCCGCCGACAAACCCGGCCTGCGCCTGACCGGGGCGCGCGTCACCGGCACGCTCAAGCTGGCGTTCGGCGAGATCGACTTCCCGGTCATCCTGCACGACTGCGCGTTCGACGAGGTCCCCGACCTCTACCAGGCCCGCACCCGCTTCCTCAGCTTCGCCGGCTCGCACCTGCCCGGCCTGATCGCCTCCAACATCCAGGTCGAGGGCAACCTGCGGCTGGTCGGCTGCCACGTACGCGGCGAGCTGCGCATGCCCGGCGCCCGGATCAACGGCAACCTCACGCTCAACGGCGCCCGCCTCCACCATCCCGGCGCCACCGCGCTCAACGCCGAGCACCTCGACCTCGGCGCCAGCCTGCGCGCCGAGGACGGCTTCAGCTGCGACGGCGAGATCCTGCTCACCGCGGCCAACATCGGCGGCGCGGTCCAGTTCGACGGCGCACGCCTGCGGGCGCCGGGCGGACTGGCGTTCGGCGGGTCCAACCTGGTCGTGCAGGTCGCGCTGTTCGCCAGGGACGTCGAGGTGGACGGCGAGTTCAGCCTGCGCTTCGCCCGGGTCGGCGGGCCGCTCTCGCTGCGCGGATCCCGGCTGCGCAACCCCGGCCGGCTCGCCGTGCGCGCCGGCGGGCTCAACGCCGAGGGCGGGTTCTTCATGTCGCTGACCGAGGTGGAGGGCATCGTCTGGATCGAGGCCGCCGCCGTCAGCCGCTCGTTCAACCTCAACGGCGCCCACCTGCGCAACCCGGGTGACCTCGTGCTGGCGGGCGACGGCCTCGTCGTCGACGGCGCCCTGGTGGCCCGCGACGGGCTCATCGCCGAGGGCGAGATCAGCCTGCTCGACGCCTCCGTCAGCGGCCCCGTCCACTTCGAGGGCGCGACACTGGTCAACCCGGGCGGCGCGGCGCTGTCGGCCAACGGGCTCACGGTCGGCAAAGTGCTCAACCTCTGCGACGGCTTCACGGCGCGCGGGCGCATCCGGCTGACCAACGCCAGGATCGGCAGCCGCCTCTGCCTCAAGCGCGCCACGCTGGAGGCGCCCGGCGACGTGGCGCTCAAATGCCTCGGGATGGAGACGCGGGAGCTGTCGCTGCACACCGCCAAGCCGGTCGAGGGCACGGTCGAGTTGCGGCACGCCCGCATCGGGGTGCTGCGCGACAGCCCCGGCGTGTGGCCGGACGAGTTACGCATGGACGGGCTGTCGTACGAGGCGCTCGAACCCATGCTGCCGGCCGCCGAGCGGCTGGGCTGGCTCGGCCGCGATATCGACGGCTACCTGCCCAACGCCTACGAGCAGCTCGCCGCGCTCTACCGGCGCCTCGGCAGCGACGCCGACGCCCGTGACACGCTGCTGGCCGGTCAGCAGCAGCGCCGCACATCACTGCCCTGGTACGCGCGCCTGTGGGGGCACCTCCAGGACGTCACCGTCGGCTACGGCTTCCGCCCGCTGCGCGCGGCCGGCTGGCTGCTGGCGCTGCTGGGCCTGGGCACGCTGGTGTTCGGGCAGAACGAGCCGCCGCCGCTGAAAGCGGGTGAAGCGCCGGAGTTCAACGCGCTGGTCTACTCGCTCGACCTGCTGCTGCCGATCATCGACTTCGGCCAGGAGAAGGCGTTCAACCCGGGTGGTGGGACGCAGTGGCTGGCGTACGGGCTGATCGCGGCGGGCTGGGTGCTGGCCACGACGATCGCCGCCGGCCTGACCCGCTCACTGCGCCGCGCGTGAGCTGGTCGAGCGCGGCGGCGGTGGCGGCGTCGGCGGGCAGGTAGACCACGATGCGCTGCTCCGACCCCGTCAGGTCGAGCTGCTCCCTGGCCAGCCGCAGCTCGCCGGCCTCCGGATGCGCGAAGCGCTGCACGTCGTCCGGCACCGGCGGCCCGGGCGTCGCGGCAAGACGCCCGGTGAAGGCGTACCCCGCCACGAAGGACAGCTCGTCGAACAACTCGGCCGCCCAGGGGTCGTCGGCGCCGGCCTCGTACTTGAGCGTGGCGGCGTGCTCGTCGGCGACCCGGTCCCAGTCGGGGTAGGCGGTCCTGGCCCGCGCGTCGGTGAAGACGAAGCGGGTCAGATTGGGAACGTCGTGCTCCAGCAGGCCGACGGGGCCGTGCAGCCGCTCGAAGCCGGTGGTGTGGGCGAGCACGTCGCCCAGCCGGTTGAGCAGCGCCGCGGGGGCGGGTTCGAGCCGGTCGAGCAGCGCCCGCACGGTGGGCCGCACGGTGCTGTGGGGCGCCTGGGCGCCCGCCGGGCAGAGCGCGATGCCGCCGCCGGCCACCTTGGCCAGGTGACGCAGGTAGATCCGCTCCTGCGGCGTCAGGCGCAGGGCGTCGGCGAGCGAGGCGAGCACCGCCACCGACGGGTTGCGGTCGCGGCCCTGCTCCAGCCTGGTCAGATATTCGACGCTCACCCCCGCCACGGTGGCCAGCTCCGACCTGCGCAGCCCGGGCGTGCGCCGGCGGCCGCCGCCGGGCAGGCCGACGTCGGCGGGCCTGGTCGCCTCCCGGCGTGCGCGCAGGTAGGCCCCCAGCTCGTTCTCACTCACGGTGCCGAGTCTAGGGGCCGGCCGCTCCGTTATCGTGGCCCTCCGGGGGCCAGTCTGGGCCCGGCCTTCCTGCGCCTGCGGCGGCACGGCAGGGTTGGTGTCCATGACGAAGACGACAGTGATCACCTCCGGCCCGGGGAGGGCGTGATGCGGTATCGGCTGCTCGGGCGTACCGGATTGCGGGTGTCCGACCTGTTCCTCGGCGCGATGACCTACCAGGAGTCCTCGCCCGAGGTGCGGCGGATCTTCGGCACGTACGCCGACGCCGGCGGCAACGTGATCGACACCGCCTCCATGTACGGCGAGAGCGAGAGCGTCGTCGGCGAGCTGCTCCAGGGACGTCGCGACCGTTTCGTCCTGGCGACGAAGTACACCGGCACCCGCGACCGCACCGACCTGAACGCGGCCGGCAACCACCGCAAGAACCTCGTGCTGTCGCTGGAGCAGAGCCTGCGCCGGCTGCGCACCGACTACGTCGACCTGTTCTGGGTGCACGTGTGGGACCGCCACACGCCCATTGAGGAGACGATGCGGGCGCTGGACGACGTGGTCCGCTCGGGCAAGGTGCTCTACGCAGGCATCTCCGACGCGCCGGCCTGGCTGGTCAGCCGGGCCAACACGCTGGCGGAGTGGCGCGGGTGGACGCCGTTCGCCGGGCTGCAGGTGCCCTACAGCCTGCTTTGGCGGGACGTGGAGCGCGAACTGCTGCCGATGGCGCGGGCGTACGGGATGAGCGTGGCTGCGTGGGGCGTGCTCGCGCGGGGCGTGCTGTCCGGCCGGTACGCCCGGCCGGGGGCGGCGGCCTCGCGGGTGTCGCCGGAGTCGATCAGCGAGCGGGACCGGGCAGCGGTGCGGGTCGTGACGGAGGTGGCCGGCGAGCTGGGCGTGACGGCCGCGCAGGTGGCCATCGCCTGGGCGGTGTCGCGTGGCGTGCATCCCATCCTCGGGGCGAGCACCGCCGAGCAGCTCGCGGAGCTCCTGGGGGCCTCGGACGTACGGCTGCCTGAGGAGGCGGTGCGGCGGCTGGAGGGGGCGGCGGAGTTCGAGCTGGGCTTCCCCGGCGACTTCATCGCCCAGACGGACGCCAGCCAGGACCTGTACGGCGACGCCCTCCCCCGCCTGACCGGCCGCTGACCCCGCCCCGCCCGTCCCGATCGGTAAGGCCCTCGCGAAGCCGGGCAGCGCGCCGCCCCTCTCGCGCGCCTCCTGCCGCGCGATCCGCCCCGGGCTGCTCAGCCCGGGTCCACGTCCTCCCGGTCACGGCCCCGGCGCGTGGTCCTCAGCAGGACGAACGCGCCCAGCACCACCAGCACGGCCAGCCCGCCCCAGATCCATCCGGGAACGCCCGCCGAAGACGCGGGCTGCTGCCCGGCCACCACGGATGCGTCCGTCCCGTCAGCCGCTCCCGTGGCGGAACCGCTGGCAGGAGCGCCGGTGGTGGGGGCGGCGGTGGGGGCGCCGGTGGGGGCGGCGGACTGGCCGTCCGCCGGCGCGGTCTGCTCGCCCGAAGGCGACGCCGTCGAGGAGGATCCGCGCACGCCGAAGGGGATCTCCCCCTCGATGGGATGCCCGTCCGAGGAGACGACGCGCCAGGCGAGCACGTACGAGCCCGGCGGGAGAGGCTGCGGCACGTCGGCGAGGACGAGGGGGCCGTCCAGCCGGGGCTCGCCGAGGCCGATCTCCTTGCCCGCCGCGTCGTGGAGCACGACGAACGGGAACTTCACGCTGGCGGTGAATTCGAGTTCGATCTCCTTGGGCGAAGACACCTGGGCGTTCTTCGCGGGCGAGCTGCTCTTGAGCGAGTCGTGGGCCAAGGCGGGCGAGGCCGGAAATATCAGGAAAAGGGCGCAGGCGAACGCCGCCAGCGCGGCCTTGCGAATGTGTCGCGGCGGGAATGTCATGCTGGTCTCCAGAGATCATCCGGACGACCGCGCCCACGGCGCCGCCGTCCGGGCACAGGCAAGGGCGGGGAGGTGCGTCAGTGACGCGCCATCGCCGGTGGTCCTCGCCTGCTGATCGTCCCCGGTACGGCCCTGCCCGAGCAGGCGGCGGCGCCGTACGTCATCGGCCGCCCGTCCCGCCCCGCCGTTCCCGCGCCGTCCGGTGCCGGGGCGGGGACGAGCAGGCGTACGAGCGAGCCCACGAGAGGCCCCACGACCGGGCACTCCGTGCCGCACAAGCGGATCATGGTCCACAACGCGCGCTCGCCCCGATGCAGCCACCACGCCGTCAGCGCCGCGACCGTGAGATGGGCCAGCGCCATGCTGAACGAGGGGTGCCCGCTCGGCGAAGTCCCGTGAAGAAGGTGGCCGGGGTCTGGCTGCGGTCCGAAAGGACCAGGGAAGTGGGTCCGCGCGGGCGCGAGCCGTTCGAAGAGCAGGTGCAGCAGCGTCTGGGTGCCCACGGTGGCGGCCAGCACGGCCGCAGGGCCGCGCTCGCGCCCGTCGATCAGGTACGCCAGCGCGAACGCGGCGAGCGTCCCGGCCAGGTAGGCCCCGAACGGCACCGCTCCCCCGCCGGCCAGCGCGTGCCCACCGGCCGACACCGCCCCGCACACGGTCGCGAACACCACGGCCCGCGCCAGCCGCAACCCCGCTCCCCCGGCAGCGGTCCCGATAGCGCCCCCGGCAGTGCCCGGGAGAGGTGTCACGTCCGCGAAGGCCACCCCGCCGAAGGCCCTCCCGCCCGAAGGCGCGCCACCGGACGCGGCGCGGGCGAAGGGCCCGGAGAGGGACGGAGTGGGCACAGCCGACATCTTTCCACAGAGTTCGTCAGGACCCGGAGGTTCGAAACGCCCGCGTGGGGGCAGCCGATTCGGATGGACATCGTCACGAACTCCGGCGAGGACCTGGAGCGCGTGGTCCGTCAGGAGCTCGCCGAGGCCGGCTTCACTGTCGAACCGTCTTTAATGTCCGCCGACGGCGGGCTCGGCATCTGGCACGATCCGGCGCGCGGAGTGGTCATCGTCTGGGGCGCCTCGGCGGAGCAGCTGGTCAAGTACGCCACGATCCGCGCGGCGGTTCAGCTGGCGCTGCGGACCGTGCTGACCGACGCCGGGCATCAGGTCCGCCAGGACGACAACGGCATGGAGCTGATCGTCACGTCCTGACGCCACCCGGCGGCCGGCCCGCCTCGTGCGAGCGTCACATCCTGGCGTCGCGCAGCGGCCGGCCCACCTCGTGCAGGTGGCGCAGCGCCTGCGTCCATGACTCCACCAGCCCGCATTCGACGTAGTCGACGCCGAGCGAGGCGCAGTAGTCGCGCACGATCGGCTGCGCCTTGCGCAGGTTGGCGGTGGGCATGCTGGGGAACAGGTGGTGCTCGATCTGGAAGTTGAGCCCGCCGAGCGCGGTGTTGACCAGCCGCCCGCCGCGCACGTTGCGCGAGGTGAGCACCTGGCGGCGGAGGAAGTCCAGCTCGTCCTCGGCGGTGAGCACGGGCATGCCCTTGTGGTTGGGCGCGAAGGTGCAGCCGAGGTAGACGCCGTAACACGCCTGGTGGACGACCAGGAAGAGCAGCGCCTTGGGCAGCGGCAGCACCAGGAACACCGCACCCAGGTAGGCCAGCACGTGCGCGCTCAGCAGCAGCCCCTCGGTGCCCCTGCCCTTGAGCGACCTGCGGCGCAGCGCGCGGAAGCTGGAGAGCTTGAGGTTGAGCCCTTCGAGGGTGAGCAGGGGGAAGAACAGCCAGGCCTGGTGCCGGCCGATGAAGCGCGGCAGCCCCCGGCTCTCCTCGGCCTGCTTCTCGGACCAGATGAGGATGTCGGGGGCGACGTCGGGGTCGTGGTCCTCGTGGTTGGGGTTGGCGTGGTGGCGGGTGTGCTTGTCCATCCACCAGCCATAGCTGAGGCCGACGGCCAGGTTGCCGACGAACAGCCCGGCGATCCTGGCGACACGCCGCGACCGCGCGATCTGCCCGTGCGCCAGGTCGTGGGCGAGCAGGGTGACCTGCGCGAACGCCACCGCCAGCAGCACCGCGACGGGCAGCTGCCACCAGGAGTCGCCGACGACGGCGAACAGCGTCCAGGTGCCCGCGAACAGGGCGGCGACCAGGCCGATCCGGACCGCGTAGTAACCGGGCCGTTTGTCGAGCAGCCCTTCCTGGGCGATGCGCCGCGACAGCCGCGCGAAGTCGCTTCCCCGCCGTTGTCCCGGGGCCGGGCGGGAGGTCTCTGCCACAGTCACGTACGTCTCCGATGCCGAGGAGGGGAATGGTCCTCCTAGCATCGCCAGGGACAGGGGGCTCGCGGACCCCCGCTGTCACCCGGTTTCACGGTAGTGCCCGCCCTACCATGGGCGTCCCCGCCGCCTGGGGGATCGGGACCGCCTCACGCCCTCAGCGTCGGCGCCGGGCGGCCCCACCTGGTGGGGAATGGCGGGCGGCGGGGACACCGGCTCGGCACGTCCGCACGGGTCCCTCGCCCGGCCCTGCGCGGCTCACGCGGCGCCCGTCCGGTCCCGTGCGGCTTCCGCTGCCGGTCCCGCACGGCTCACCCGGCCGGTACCAGGTGGGCCGTGGCCGCGGACTCGCCGTGGACGTGCAGGTCGGGGCGGAAGGCCGCGAGGTAGGCGGCCCGGTCGCGGAAGGTGGAGGCGAGGGCGTCGCCGTAGTCGATGAGCTCCCTGTGGGCCTGCCTGCGCGGCTCGTAGCGGGCGCCGAGCAGCCGGTCGAGCAGGTCGTGGTCGCCGCCGGCCGCGCAGATGACGTCGGCCAGGATCTCGGCGTCGTGCAGGGTGTAGCTCATGCCCATGCCCGTCATCGGGTGGCAGGCGAACGCGGCCGAGCCGAGCAGGGCGGCGTTGCCCTTGTGGTAGGACTCCACCCGCAGCGAGGAGACCTTGATGCGCTGCCAGGTGGCGGGCAGCAGGAAGTTGAAGGCGTCGGAGCTCTCGGTGACGAACTTCTTTAGCTCGTCCAGCAGCACCGGGATGCCGTCCTGGAAGATCTCCTTGTCCGCCTCAGGCGGCAGGCCGACGAACACCCTGGCCTGGTCCCTGTTGATCGGGTACAGGTAGGTCATCCAGCCTTCCGAGCTGAAGTAGAGCCGGTTGAGCTGGGCGACGCTGGCGCTCAGCGGCACGGTGGCCACCCGCATGAGCAGCCGTTCGTACGGCATGGTGAGCTGTTCGATGCCGAGCGCGCGGCGGATCGCGGACTTGGTGCCGTCGGCGCCGATGACGACGTCGGCGCGCAGCCGCCGGCCGTCGGAGAGCGTCAGCTCCTCCACGTGGTCCCCGTCCGTGGCGATGTCGTCGATGCTGACGTCGAACCGGAACTCGACGCCCTCCATCGCGCAGGAGGTGTAGATGAGCTCGACCAGCTCACGGTACGGGCGGATGAGGAAGCCGCCGTCGGGGAAGTGGCAGTCCTGGATGGGGTCGCCGTCGTGGTAGTAGCGGACGAGGTCGCGTCTGAGTCCGTGGCGTCCGACGAGGTCCGCCAGCCCGTGCCGGGCCAGCACCCGCAGTCCAGGCGGCTTGAGGAAGTCGGCCCCCGCGCTGGGGACCGAGGGTCCCTGTTCGATGACGACGACGTTGCGGCCGCGGCGGCCCAGGAGTAATGCCAGGAAACAGCCGCCGAGACCGGCGCCGACGATGGCTACGTCGCAGGATGTGGTTGCCATGACGGGGAGCCCTTTCGAATGGTTGAACTAGTGCGTGTGCCCGCGCGTGCCGGCGAGCGGGCCTGGTTCGGCCGCCCTGGGACGCGGGACAGGGTCCGGGTAGTGATCCGGGTTCGGGCCCGGATAGGGGGGTGCGGACGGAGCACGGGTCTCGACCGGCAGCAGCGCGTCGGCCTCCGCCGCGACGGTGGCGAGGGTCATGCGCAGTTCGAGCAGCATCCGGCGCGGCACCTTGATCATCACGTCACCCGGGTCCGGCCGGAGCCGGGTGATCTTGGTCAGGGCCAGTGCCCCGATCAGCACCGAGATGGCCACGCACAGCGCGAGCGCGCCGGCCAGGCCCGCGTAAGGCCCGGTCATGAACGGGTGGTCGATCACGACCGACACGACGGCGACGCCGACGGCCCCGCCGACCATCCGGGCCATGGTGGCCGCGCCGACGGCGGAGGCGTACTGGTGCGGGTGGGCGGCCAGGGTGGTCGCGACGGAGGTGCCGGGGGCGAGCGCGCCGACCCCGATGCCGACCACGACGCTGGCGATCAGGCCCCACACGGTGGGTCCCGCCTGGACCAGCACGAGCACGCACGCGCCGCCGCAGAGCAGGGATCCGGCGTAGATGAGCCCGTACGCGCCGATGCGCTTGACCATGCGCCCGGCCAGGAAGCTCGTGACGACGACGGCGACCGATGTGGGGGTCAGCCACATGGCCACTTCGAGCATCGGGTAGCCGAGGTGGAGCAGGTAGAGGGGCTGCACGGTCAGCAGCCCGTACGACAGCGCGCCGAACCCCCAGGTGGCCAGCCAGCCCCAGACGAACTTGGGCCGCCGCCACAGGGCCAGGTCGATGGCCGGCAGGCGGTGGTGCCTGGCCTGCGCGAGCGCGCCGCCCAGCAGGGCCAGCGCGGCCAGCGCCAGCCACACCACGTCCATGCCCCAGGCCATGGCCTTGGAGATGGCCAGCACGATCACGGCGATGCCGGCGGCCAGCAGCCACGCGCCGAGCACGTCGGGAACGCCCTTGGCGGTGTTGCGCCGGCCCGAGGGCAGTCCGGCGCAGGCGATGAGGAGGGCGACGCCGATGACGACGTCGGGGACGAACAGGGACCGCCAGCCGACGGTGGCGGCCAGCCAGCCGCCGCCCGCCTGCATGAGCAGGCAGCCGAGCCCGGAGGCGGAGCTCCACAGCGCGATGGCGCCGCGCCGCTGCGATTCCGGCAGTTCCCCGAGCAGCAGCCCGAGACTGGCCGGGATCATCGCCGCGGCTCCCGCGCCCTGCACGGCCCGTGCGGCCAGCACGTACGACCAGGGTTCCACGGTGACGGTGGCGATCCCGCCGAGCACGAACACGACGAGCCCGACCGCCAGCACGCGGCGGCGGCCGAACAGGTCGGCCCAGCGGCCCGCGGTCGCCAGCAGTGCCGCGATCGGGATGAACGCCGCGCTGGTCAGCCAGACCAGGTCGCCGAGCGGCATCCCGGCGCCGGCGGGCGTGTATCGGAGCACGCCCACTGCCAGGGTGGTGGCCGTGGTGTCGGCCATCACCGTCAACATGACACCCGCACCGACCAGGCGCAGCATCACTCCGTGACGCCGGTTCACGCCGGGCGTGCCCGTCCCCCTGCTGGCCGTTGGTGACGAACGCACGTGGTTCCTCCTATGTGAGCGTCGATCGTTCTCCGCCGCGGGCGCACTCCGGCGGGTGCCGGCGGCGGAGCCGGACGTGATGTCTCGTGCTGTCTGTGGCGAGTGCTCAGGCGCCGTACCGGCCGGGCGACAAGAGGCCGTCCGGGTCGAGCGCGGTCTTGAGCCGGTGGAGCATGCCGAGTCCGGCGGTGCTGGTCTCCGACCAGACGTCGGCGGCGGCGTGGTCGATGTCGGAGCGGTAGATGGCGCAGCCGTTCCCGCGCAGCAGGCAGTTGCCGTCGTTGCGGAGCTGGTGCGCGCGGTAGGCGGCGTCGGGGGTGCCGCGGTCGAAGAAGATCTGGATGACGCCGTTGGCCAGGTGCTCGCTGACCATGTTCCACTCGACCATGAGGGCGGTGGTGTGGGCGTCCACGGCCGTCTGGAGCGCCGCCAGGATGTGCTCGGTCCTTCTCTCGTGCATCGGCATGACCGGCAGCAGGGCCAGGAAGCCCATCGCGCCCTCGTCGATCTGGTCGCAGGAGGTGACGCCGAGCGCGGCGTGCACGCCCCGGCAGGTGGGGATGCCCTGCGCCATGAGCGCCCTGGGGTAGAGCGGGTCGTCGGGGGCCACCTCGGCCGCGTCCACCACGCGCAGGGCCTCGGCGCCCTCGACCTCGATGAGCGCCTTGCGCAGCAGCTCCTCCGCCAGTTCGACGGTGGC
Organism: Nonomuraea sp. NPDC048882; assembly: GCF_040649755.1. Taxonomy (NCBI): domain Bacteria; kingdom Bacillati; phylum Actinomycetota; class Actinomycetes; order Streptosporangiales; family Streptosporangiaceae; genus Nonomuraea; species Nonomuraea sp. NPDC048882. The sequence goes on along the minus strand of NZ_JBEZGB010000003.1, from coordinate 425,219 downwards.
GTCGCTGCCCATGAGCGGGCCGAGGACGGTGAACAGGCCGGGGTCCACGCCGGGCGGCAGCGCCCAGTCGCCGTGGCCGGGGACGAGGGACAGCTCGCGTACGCGCAGCAGCCCGTCGGCCGGGTTGCCGCTGCGCAGGAAGCCGGTGACGGCGCCGACCGCCGCGCCGACCTGGTCGCGCGGCATCCGGCCGTGCACGAGCCCGATGGTCTGCGGGCGCGGCACGAGCGAGACGGCCATCGCGGTGACGATGCCCAGGTTGTGCTGGACGAACGCGGACGTCAGGTCGGGCCCGGCGACCCGGCCGTGGTAGCGGCCGGCAGGGTCGAGCCCGCCGGTGGTGACCACGCTGCCGTCGGCCAGCACGGCCTCCAGGCCGGCCACGTCGTGCACGCGGGAGCGGACGCACCCGTCGCCGCGGTCGAGTGCGTTGCCGATCACAGAGGTGTCGGCGCACGAGGCGGTGACGTTCAGCATCCACGGGGTGTCGCGCAGGACGGCGGCGAGCTGCCGCTGGGTGACGCCCGGCTCGATGACCGCGTAGCCGGCCTCCAGGTCGAGGCTGCGCACCCGGTTCATGCCGCCGAGGTCGACGACGAGGTTGTCGTCGGTGACCGGCATGCCGGAGCCCATGCCCCAGTTCCTGCCGGTGCTGATGGGATAGAGACGGAGCTTGGCCGCGGTGGCCCGCCGGACGAGCGCGCGTACCTCGTCGAGGGTGCGCGGTGATTCGACGCCCGCCACGGAGCGCGGCTGGTGGCCCCCGACGTCACGCGACCTCAGCTCCGGTCGCGACAGATCCTGCATGACTCTCCTTGAATGGTGCGGTCCATTTCTCCGGCTCCCCGGCGAGGGAGCCACTGGGGGCACACGTCAGGCGGTGTGCGTGAGCAGGTCGTCGATGGAGCCGATGGCCTGGTTCGACATCTCTCTGATGTCACGCAGCCGCTGCTCGACGAAGACGTCGGCCTCGCCGTACGGGTCGGCGGGCGGGCTGACGGGCGGGACGCTCTCGGGGAAGGCGGGGAAGTCGAGGCTGCCGCGCGGCGGGGTCTGCGCGGGCACGTCGTGCAGTCCGTACGGGTGCCGCCGGACGTGGTCGGTGTGCTCGCGCCGGGAGCGGGCGGGCAGGTGCGGGGGGGTTCGCATGACGGGAGCTCTCCTACCGGATTCGTATGGGGTTTTCCGGGCGACCGCTCGCCGTTGAGCGGGTCGAGGTCAGCGTGCGCCCTCCTCGATGCCGGGGTGTCCGGCCCGTGGAGTGACGGCCGCGGGGGTCGCCCGCGGCACGCCGTGGTTGATGACGCTCGCGGCGATGCGGCGCTCCGCCAGCCCCATGTGGGGTCGGCCGGCACCGGGGGTGCTCGGCCTGGGAGTGGCCGAGCCGCGGATCATGGAGCTGGCGTGCACCCATCGGCGCGTCTCCGCCAGCACCTCTCGCTGCGCGCGGACCAGGTCCGCGTGCCGCGCGTAGTGTTCGCAGACGGCCCGCGCCAGCACCCGTGCCATGACGAGGTGCTCTTCGCAGGCGCCCGCGACCTTCGCCTCCAGGCCGGCGACCTGGGCGAGGAGCAGTTGCAGGTGCGGCAGGCCCGAGCTGCGCTCGAAGCCCTTGAGCTCGGCCAGCCGCTCGGGCCAGCGCAGCCGCCGCTCGATGGCGGCGCACACGTCCGCGACGAGCCGCGCGGCCGGCTCCTCGTCGGGGTCGTGCCCGTCCAGTTGCACGGCCCGCTGGGCCGTGGGTTCGAAGTCGGCGAGCCGGCGCAGCCCGCTCTGCAGCAGGCGTACCCGGTTGTGCAGGCACGCGGCGCTCCAGCCGAGTACCAGCAGGCGGTCCGCGTCCGCCTCGCAGTGCCAGCCGACCAGCGCCACTTCACGAGCCATCTGGTGGTGCAGCACCCATGACTCGTGTCCGGCCGGCGGTACCGGGGTGTCGATCCACACCTGGAGGCCGCCGGGGGGCAGCTCCGCCACGCCGATGTCCATGCCGTCGGGCGCGACCCTGGCGCAGATCCGCTGCACGACCCGCTGCTGTGCCGCCGTCTCCGGCGACATCGGCACCGGGCCCGGCAGCACGCGCTCCTGGGCCACTCTCGCCCTTGGCTCGATGCTCATCTGGGGCCACCTCCTGACCCGCACGGTCTCTCGACCTACGTAAATTGACACTTAATAGTGCCGCTCTGATCGTCGTAAGACACCGGTTTTCTGTCAACTGGCACTTTACGTAGCCGGATCTGGGGCCAGGTTTATCCGGCCCCCGTTGCGGGGAGGCGGCGCGTTCTCGCAGGTGAATGCCGTGTCGTCGCAGGTGGATGATCTAAAGTCCGTACGGTGCGGTGAACCGTGGACGACAGCCGAGGAGTGAGCCGGTGCCGATCTGTAAAGTCATGGTCGCGGCCGTGACCGTGGCCGCCGGGCTGCCTCCGCATCCCGGCCCGGTGCAGGCCGGGGCCGGTTACTGCGTGCTACCCGATCACTCCCTGCGGTCCCCTGCGGCGGAGCCTTACCTGATCGATACTGCTTCCTTCCTAGACTGGATTCATCCCAATCCGCCGCCCGCCGAGCGCGAGCCGACCTCCTCAGAACGGCTCGACTTCGCCGGGTTCCCCAACGTCTCGGCGCTCGACGTCACCGATTCCGACGGCGGCCCCGCGCTCAAGGTGATCTCGACCTTCACCACCAACGTGGACAAGGTCGTCACCCTGACCAGTTCGGCGGCGGTCTCGGAGGACGGTGGCGTCACCTTCGGCCCGTCGGGCGCCACGCCGCTGCGCGAGTCCCCGGTCGAGCTGCACGACGGCCGGTTCTTCGCCACGGAGTACTACCTGGAGCGAACCGGCCCGCACACGGCCCGGCTGGGGGTACTCACCTCGTCCGTGCTGGACGACGGGGAGAGCTGGCTGCGCTCGGAGGCGCTGCTGTCCACGCCCGGCGAGCTGCTGCCCGGCGGGGCCGCGCACGGGGCGCCGATCCAGCTCGCCGACGGGACGATCCTGATCACGGCGTACGCCCAATACGCCGAGACGGGGACGTACCAGGCCGAGGTGTACGCCAGCGGCGACGGTGGCGTCACCTTCGAGCGGCGCGGCGTGATCGCCGGGCCCGAGCCCGGGTTCGTCTACAACGAGGCGGCGATCGAGCAGGCGATGGACGGCAGCCTGGTGGCCGTGCTGCGCCGCGACGGCGGGCAATACTCGACGCTGCACCAGAGCCGCTCCACCGACGAAGGCCGCACCTGGTCGCCGGTGCGCGAGCTGCGCTTTCCCGGCCTGGACTGCGTGGTGCGCGGGGTCGCCCCGCGGCTGCTGCTGACCCCCGGAGGCGTCCTCGTGCTGAGCGCGGGGCGGCCGGACAACTGGCTGGCCGTCTCCCCCGACGGGCTCGGGGACGAGTGGCGGGAGCCGGTGGTGACCTACCACAACCGCGACGGCATCTGGGACGCGCACGGCTCGTCCGGCTACACCGGCCTGGCCGCCGTGGGGCCGCACCGGCTGATCCAGGTGTTCGACAACTGCAAGCTGCCGGGGGTGCGGCCGAACGGGCTGCTCGACGAGACGGCCTGCCCCCTGCACGATCGTTTCGAGCACGGCGGCTGGTACGCGATCAAGCGCCTGCTGTTCAGCGTGGCCACTCCGGGCGCGGCCGGCGGCACCCGGATCGACCTGGGCGAGCTGTACCGGCGGGGCGCGGTGCGGGTCTCGACCGATATGCGCTGGTCGAGCCCGTACCGGCCGCGGACCGGTCCTGGGGGCGCGCTCGACGGCAGCACCGGCTACTGGTCGAGCGCCGTCGGCAAGGGGCGCGGACGTTACGTGCTGCACCTGGACCGGCCGTACCGGCTGAGCCGCATCGGCCTCAGCCTGCGTCCCGGGCATCCGGCCGGGGCGCGCGTGTACGTGTCGGGGGACGGGCGGGAGTGGGGCGAACCCGTCGTCACGATCAAGGACAGGACCGATCACGCCCTGCGTTACGACGACCTCGGGGGGCGCACGGCCCAGCACGTCAAGATCGTCGTCGAGCCCGCGGCGGACTGCGACCCGGAGATCGGCCGCTCGTGCACCATGCTGAACGAGGTCGAGCTGTACTCAAGGTGATTTCCGGTCGTCACCGCCGGTGATTCCGGTCACCGGCGGGGCCGGCGGACACGGTCCCACGCGGCGCCCGCGTTCATCGGGGCCCGCTCGCCGTCATCGCAGCCGATCGGACGGACTTTCGACGCGGACACGCCTTCCGCGCGGACACGCCTTCCGCGCGGACGCCGGGGAGTGACGGCACCGGCGATGCCGTCACTCCCCGCGGCGCTTCTCCGCGCGCGGCCCCGGCCGGCGCGGCCGGTGGCCCTCGGCCGGCCCGCCTCGAACCGGCGCGGCCGGTGGTCTCACCGCTCCGGCGGCAGGTTCCTGTCGCGGCGGCCGGAGCCGGTGCTGTCGTTCCTGGTCTCCTCGTCGATCTCCAGGCGCTCCTTGCGGACCTGGCCCTCGACGGTCTCCTCGTGCTGGACGTCCTGCTTGTGCACGTGCACGCGCTCGACCGGCCTGGTCTCCTTGCCGACGACCGGACGCTCCTCGTGCAGGATCATCTCCCGGTCTTCCTCGCCGATCTCGAACGTCCCCGCCGTCTCGCCCTCGCGGATGACCTCGCGCTCGATGACGACCTCCTCGTGCGAGAGCGGGATCGTCTCGCGGACGACTTCGGTGTCCACGTACTTGTGCAGGTGGACGCGGCCGGACTCCCGGCTCTCCTTCCCGATGTGGATCCGCTCCTCCGACCGGATCATGTCGATGTCCCGCTCGTCGCGCAGACCGCCGGACGTCTCCCTGCCGGTCGTTCCGGGCATCGCAGCACCCATCGCACCACCGGTCAGTCCGCCGCCCATTTCGCCGGACGTTCCGCGAGGCATGTCGCCGGTCGTCTCGCCGGCCAGTCCCGCTCGCCGTTCCGCGCTCTCCCCCGTGATCGGTTCCCTGGTACGGGTCTCGCCGGGACGCTGGCGCGGTATGTCCGACGGGTGCATGCCGTAGTAGCGGTAGAGGTCGGCCTCCTCGTTCAGCGACAGGCGGCCGTCCACGTCGATGTTCGGCGCGCCTTTGATCATCTCCTTGTCGAAGGGGACCCGGATCTCCTCACCCGAGCGGCGGGCGTTGGCCAGAGGCACGAACGTCTGCTTCATCCCGAAGAACCCCGTGCGTACGGTCACCCACTCCGGCTCGCCTGTCCGATCGTTCAGGTAGACCTGGCCTACCTTGCCGATCGACTGTCCGTCCGAACCCACCACGTGGCAGTCGAGCAGGTTACGGATCTCTGTTTGCATAGCCACGTCGATCCCCCCGATGTTTCTCTCGTGGTTCAAAAGGGACAAATACCCTAAATCGCCACATATTCACACAAGGGAAGGTCAGTTTTGGCCCTACTCCGGGCGACCGGGCCGGTTCACGGTCACCCGGCCCGGATCACCTACCCCGACCCGGTTCACCACCACCCGGCCCGGTTCACTACCACCCGGCCCGGCCTGCCGTCAGCCGACCCGGCCCGCCGTCACCCGGGCGGCGTTCAGTTGCTCTGAGCCTTGCGCAGCGCGGACAGATGCTGCCGCAACGACGGGGCGGCCGTCTTGGCCAGCGCCACCACCGCCGGCGACGAGCCCTTGGTGATCTCCTTCTGGGTGGCCGCCAGCGCCTGCTTGTGCGCCTTGACCATGCCCGACAGGAAGTCCTGGTCGAAGTCCTCACCCATGGCTTCTTCCAGGCGGTTCAGCTCCTTGTGCTGGCCCGCGTCCGGCGAACTGGGCAGCCGCACGCCCAGCCGCGTCGCCGCCTGGGTGACCTTGCGGTCGAGCTGGTTGTGATCCTCGATCAGCATCCTGCCGATGGACTTGACCTGCTTGGTGGTGCCCTTGTTCCTGGCCAGCCCGCCGGCCTGGACCTCGGCCAGGTTCCCCTGATGGATGGCGCCCAGCCAGGCCTTGTCCTGCTCGGACGGGGGCGCGACGGTGGGGGTTGCCACCGCCGCATAGTTCTGCGCCGTGTCACCGGCGCAACCGGGCAGGGCGGCCAGGGCCGCGACGGCCAGGGACAGGGTGAGGCGAGTACGCATGAGGATTCCTCTGACCAGGTGAAATGACTCTGATACGGAGAGTAACCACCACGGTCGGAAGCACCCCGGCATTGCGGCCGAGGTGGCGCGTCCACGCCGCTCGCCGTCACCCGGTCACCGTCACCCGGATCTGGACCCGGTGTTTCCTCAGGCGGGGCCGCGGTAGTCCGTGGGCGGGCCTTCGGCTTCGTAGGTGTCCACCGGCCGGTCCGTGAGGAAGGCCCGGAGGAGACCGAGATAGGCGGTACCGCGCCCGGGGAAGCCCTCGTCGCCGGCGGCGTAGGCGAAGCGCGCGTCGGGGAGGGCACTCCGGTAGTCGGTGGCATCCGCCCAGCTCTGCGCATCACAGGGACCCTTGACGATGAGCACGGGCGCCTCCACCGCGCTCAACCCTCGCCGGACGGACGCAGGCACTGTCCTCCCGGCCAGCGCGACATACCCGCCATACCCGGCAGTAGCGGCATCGGTCTCGGGAACGCGCACGGCGGCATCGCTTCCGGCACGGGGCGAAACAGCACCGGCCCCGGGACCGAGCGCAACGACGTCCTCTCCAGAACGCGGCGAAGCGGCGCTCCCAGCCGCCCTAAGCCTGAGCCCCGTGACACCGGCCCCCTCCTGCCCGAAACCCACCGCCCCCGGACCGGAATCCGCCGCTCCAGAGCCCTCCGACCGGGAGCTCGTCGCACCGAAACCCGTCATCCCCGAGCCGCCCTCTCCAAGTCCGGCCACCCCTGGACCTGCCATCCCCGGACCCGCCGCCCCGGAACCAACCGCTCCTGAGCCGACCGCCCTTCCATCGGAGGATGGGCAGGGAGGTGGGGTTTGGTGGCGGAGGAGAGTGAGGTGGGTGGCGAGTTCTCGGTCACCGGCGAAGGCGTGGGCGGCGACCGGGTCGACCCGCAGCAAGGTGGACACGGCGAGCGTGCGCGGATCCGGGACCCCTCCCGGGCCCAGCAGGATGGCCGAGGCTCGCGGCCGGTCCCCAGCGCGCCCAGCCGGCAGGCCGGTGAGGCCCGCCGGGGAGTACAGGACGGTTCTGGCCACCCGGGCCGGGTGCTGTGCCAGGTAGGCCGCCGCCAGCTGGGCGCCGTAGTCGCGGGCGACGAGGTTCAGTCGTTCGGCGCCGATGGCCAGGCGGACGGCTTCCAGGTCGGCGACGTCGCGGGTCAGCCCGTACCCACGGGGATCGGCCAGCCGTCCCGAACGGCCGGCGCCGAGCTGGTCGTAGACGTAGACCCGGAACCCGTCGGCCGCCAGTTTGCCCAGGAACGCCGAGTCGCCGGCCAGGTCGCCCACTCCGGGGCCGCCGTGCAGGAACACCACCGGTTCCGGCCGGGTGACCCGCCGGGGCGAGACCCGTACGTACGCCAGCCGCGACCCCGTCTCCAGCCGCCACTCGCGCTGCCCGGCCACCTTCGCGGGCGTGGCGGGGACGGCGGACGGGCGCAGCGTGGCCGCGGAGACCTGCCAGACCACGGCCGCCTCGACGCCGAGCAGCACCACGGCACGTGCCCAGCGGCCCCAGCCGGCCGCCGGCCTGGGCACGCACAGCAGCAGCCCCAGGAAGAACACCGAGGCGAACACCGCCAGCCCGGTCACCGCGAACACCTGGGGCCGCGCTCCCACCATGGCCGTCCCGGCGAGCGCGGCCAGCCCCAGGACCGGCGAGAGCGCCAGCACCACGACGCCCGCCACCGCCCGCCCGGCCAACCTGCCGAAAGTAGCCACGAAGGGGACGTTAGCCCACGTTCCCCACCAGGGTCGGAAAAACCCCAGGAAGCACCCGCCACCAACGCCCGGGACGAAGGACAAGCAGGGTTGGAGGGAGCAGCCGACGCTCGGAACGGAGAGAGGCCGGGAGCGGGATCGGGGTCAGAGGAGGTGGGAGTACGCAACCTCGGCAACATGCTCAGTCACGCGGCGACGTCTACCCAGATATCACGCTTTCAGCGGAAGCGGATGGCGGGATAGCGCTTTCCGACGCTATGGGATGAAATGGCAGCATCCTTATCTACAGGCTGGAGTACCACCGTGCCACTGTTCGACCTGCCGCTCGACCAGCTCCGCAGCTACCTCCCCGACCGTGACGAGCCCGCCGACTTCGACGCGTTCTGGTCCGCCACCCTGGCCGAGGCCAGGGAGTTCGACCTGGCCGCCGAGTACGTCCCCTACGACCTGCCGTTCACCGGCGTGGACGTGTACGACGTGTCGTTCGCCGGCTGGGGTGGCCACCGGATCAGCGGCTGGTTCCTGCTGCCGCGCGGCGCGGAGGGGCCGGTGCCGTGTGTGATGCACTACATCGGCTACAGCGGCGGGCGTGGTTTCCCGAAGGATCATCTGATGTGGCCCGCCGCGGGGTACGCGGTGTTCGTCATGGAGACCCGCGGCCACGGCGGCGCGAACGTCGGCAGCCCCGGAGCCACCGGCGACCCCCACGGCAGCGCCGGGCCGCAGGCCCCCGGCATGATGACCCGCGGCATCCTGGACCCGGAGGACTACTACTACCGGCGCGTGTTCACCGACGCCGTCAGGGCGATCGACGCGGCGGCGGAGCATCCGGCCGTGGACGTCTCCCGCATCGTGACGTCGGGCGGCAGCCAGGGCGGGGCCATCTCGCAGGCGGCGGCCGCGCTGCACCCGGGCGTCAAGGCGGCGCTGATCGACGTGCCGTTCCTGTCGCACTTCCGGCGGGCGGTCGAGATCACGGGGCGCGACCCGTACCAGGAGCTGGTCCGTTATCTGTCCACCCGGCGCGACACCGCCGACCAGGTCTTCCGCACGCTGAGCTACTTCGACGGGGTCAACTTCGCCGCCCGCGGCACCGTGCCCGCGTTGTACTCGGTGGCGCTGATGGACGACATCTGCCCGCCGTCCACGGTGTTCGCCGCCTACAACCACTGGCAGGGCCCCAAGGAAATCACGGTGTGGCCGTGGAACAACCATGAGGGCGGCGGCGGCTACCAGTCGGAGGAGCAGCTGCGCTACCTGCACAAGCTTCTCAACGACGGCTGAGGCCGGTAAAGCGGCTGAAAGCCTCCGAAAGCCTCTGAAAGCGGCTGAGCGGAGTCCCCGCCGCGCCCGTGCGCCCCGCCGCGCCGCAGCCCGCGTGGGCCGCGGCACGGCGGGCTGGGGCACGGCGGGAGCCGCGTCAGGCGGTCCGCTCGGTCACCAGGAAGGAGACACTCCCCTGGTCGTCGGCTCCCGCGTCGAGGGCCTTGTCGTCCAGTACGGTCGCCGCCACCGGGTCGAGGTAGACCCGAGCGCCTCCCGCCTCGACCACCGCGTCGGCCGGTTCGGGGGCGGTGGCCAGGGTCAGGGTGAGCGAACTCGCGCCCTCTCCCTGCGACGAGATGCGGATCCCGCTCTGCGAGGGCTCCGGCGCGGTCGCGGTCAGGTCACGGATCGCCTGGGCGGCGTTTTCGGTCAGGGTGAGCACTACGGCTCCTCCTCACGTTCGACGTTCTTTGAAGTTGCCTGCCCTTCCCTCGACTCGGCGCCCTAACCCTTCTTGACTGAATTCTTTTCCCACTGTTCCGCGTGTCGCGGGCCTTGCACAAGATCGCGCACACAGCGCAGTGCCGCGGTCCCGTCGTACGGGACCGCGGCGAGGGAGCGGCTGGAATTACCGGGCGTCGGACCTCTTGCCGGTCTTGGAGTCGGCGCTGGGGCCGCAGGAGCCGGCCTTCGTGCTCGCCACCTTCCACTCAGAGCCCGGGAACGGGCTCATGAAGTGCGTCAGCAGGTCAACCGCGTAGTCGGGCACCTGCCCACCCGGATCCAGCATGGAGACCATCTGCGGCCCGTCGGCGCCGCGCAGCGTGATCGTGTTGGCGCCGGTGCCGGCCGCGAAGCCGGGTTTGGCGTCCACGGCCACGCAGGCCAGGCTGATCCCGGCCGCCTTGATCTCCTGCTTGGCCCCGATCCTGCGCATGCGCTGGTCGTAGCGGCGCAGGGCGAGCGAGGTGGTGGGTCCGATCCTGACCGCTTCGCGGAAGACGTCGTCGCCGACCTCCCTGCTCAGCTTGACGTCGAGCTTGACGTCGGGCCGCAGGTTGACGCCCTTCGCGGAGATCTTGACGGTGCCGTAGTTCCCCTCGAAGCCGGGGGCGAGGTAGCCGACGGCCGCGGGCGCCTTCACGCCGAAGGGCACCTTGCCCGGCCTGATCCGCAGCCAGGACACGCGCCTGATGCTCACCCCGACGTCCTCGATCGAGCTCTTCGCGAGCCCGAACTTCCCGCCGATGTGGTAGGTGAGGAAGCCCTTGGTGTACGGGAGCTCCTTGCTCACCGCGATGCCCTGCGGGGCGACCGCGTCCATGGTGAGCCCGGCGCGCAGCGTGATGCGGCCCGTGGGGACCGGCCTGGAGACCAGGTCGAGCGTGTGATCGGGGTTGAGCCTGACCGTGGTGTCGGCGGCCAGGTCCTTGACCGCGAACGCCACGTCGCCCAGCCGCCCCGACGGGTCCACCAGGCCGCCCTCCACGCCGAAGTAGCCGTCGAGCGTGCTGGCGCCGCCCTCCGCCTTGTACGTGACGGCCGGCACCTTCAGCCCGGCGGACGAGGCGTCGGCGTCCACGCCGAAGACGGCGGGCACGTCGCCGAAGCGCAGTTCCCCGGTGCCCTTGCCGGGCAGGGTGACCTTGGCGGTGAGATGCTTGACGGCGGCGGAGTTGCTCACGCGGATGCGGGTCTTGGCCCCGTACGTCCCCTGAAGTGCCACCTGCGCCGGCACCGGGTCGACGGCGACGTGGCCGCGCAGCCCGGCCGCCTCGGCGTGCAGGTCGAGGGAGCCGAGCGTGGCGGGCGGCTCGATCCGGTACGCGGCCTGCACGGTGTTGCCCTGCCCCACCCCGAACGGCCCGATCGCCATCGAGGTGATCTCGGCGGGCAGTCCGGTCAGGGTGGCCCTGGCCTTGATCGGCACGGGCGACAGGACACTGCTGGACAGGTAGACGCCGAGGTCGGGCCGCTTGGGCCGGAACCCGGAGAACGCCAGCGTGCGACCGGTCAGGTCCACCGTGACCTGGTCGGGCAGGCCGGTCACGTCCACGTACCCCTGCAGGCCGAAGCAGCCGCGCTGGGCCACGCAGAACGGACCCTGCGCGCAGCCGGGCGATCCGGCGGCGCAGCCGCCGTCCACCAGCGACACGCCGCCGGGCACGGCGGGCGCGGCCTGCATGCGGGCGAGCGCGGCCTTCTTGCCGAGCCAGGCGCGGGCGCGGACGTCCAGGCGCGAGCCCGCGTAGGTGAGCTTGCCGTCGGCCGAGGTGACGGACAGGCGTCCGGGCACGGGACCGACCGTGCCGATGAGGCCGAAGCGATCGTCGCCCCGGACGAGGTCGGCGTCCACGGCGAGGATCTGCTTGGCCGAGCGGAAGTCGGCGCTGAACCCCTGCTCGGCCGGGCTGAACTCGACGTGCGAGAGCCCGTTGACCAGGACGCTGGCGTCGAGGTCGCCCGTGCTCTGGTCGTAGTGGGCCGCCAGGTGCGGCCCGGTCGGCGCCTTGGCGCCGTCGTGGTTGGTGAACGCCAGCTCGGCCGTCTCGACCGGCCCCGACAGGCCGCGGAAGCGGTAGCCGGCCGGGTCCCATGAGGCGTCGAATCTGGCGGGCACGCCGCTGACCTCGGCGGCGGCCCTGGCGTACCGGTCGCCCAGCTTGACCCTGGCCAGCGCCGACACCTTGGCGACGGGGGCGTCGGAGGTCCAGGTCAGGGTCCTGGCCTTGGTGTCGGCGACGAGTTCCGCGCGCTTGCTGACGCCTTCGACGGTGGCGGTCAGGTCCTCGCCGCCCACCCGCGTCACGTGCGCTTTATTGGCATAAATCGCCATCGTGGCGAGCTTCGAGGACGTGCTCACCTTGACCGTCGAACGCTCGCCCAGCTCCCACGACGCCTTCACGTCGTCGCGCACGCCGTTCAGGGTGCCGTCGATGGTGGGGCCCGACTTGAGGTTCGTGTACGTGGCCCGCACCCGCTTGATCGGGCCGCTGGCCTGGTACTCCGCCTTCCTGGCCGACGGGTCGAGCATCACGTCCACGTCCCCGGGCGTGTTGCTGATCTCCAGACCGGCCACATGGGTGCGGTCGATGACGGCCGCGCCGACGAACGAGCTCCCGCTGGCGTTCGTCTTCAGGTGGGCGTGCGGCGCGGACCCGTACGTGACGTCGAACCCGGACAGCCCGGACACCAGCCCCGACACGCCGATGGCGGAGCCGTCCTTGATCATGGTGACGTGGCCGCCGCGCGGGGTGGCGACGGCGCCCCCGTTGCGCTGCAGCACGGCGGAGAACCTGCCGATGGGCGAGCTGGACGACTGGGTGATCTGGTGCCGCTCGGGGTCGTTGACCAGGCGCGCCCTGGCGGGCAGCTCGCTCAGCTCCGCCTTGAGCACGGTCTTGGCGGCGGCCCGGTCGTAGAAGAGCATGCTCGCCGCACCGGCGCCCGCGCGGCCCGCGCCCGCCGCGACGGCCAGGCTCTGCTTGCCGCCCGCGGCCACGTACTTGGCGGTGAAGGTGCGCGGGACGCGCTGGAGCTCGGCCTTGACCACCCGGTTCAACTGGCCGTCGCGGTAGTCGAGGTCGTCGACCCGGGCGTGGGCGATGGGGGTGGGACTGGTGAAGCGGACCTCGCCGTGCGCCAGCCGTACCTTCGCGCTGGTGCCCATGCGGTCGAGCACGGCGTGGGTGAGGCGGGCGCCGCGCACGGCGACCGCCTCCAGCTTGGCGGGCGCGGAGGCGGCGACGTCGAGAGCGCGTGTGTCGAGGGCGGCGTTCACGGTGAGCCGGGTGGTGGCCGGGGTCTGGCGCATGCTCACGGCGCTGCGGCCGGTCAGGCCGGCGACCATGGCCGCGGACTGTCCCGGCTCCTTGCGCTCGACGACCGCCTTGACCCGCTTGCCGGTCGAGTCCATCGTGAACGTGCCCTTGTCGGAGGCCGACAGCGAGGTGCCGCGGCGCAGGCCGTCGAACCCGACCGAGACCTTGCCGTCGTACTCGGCCCAGACCTGCGCCTTGAGGTTCTCGTCGCCGAGCCGCTTGACCGCGAACCGCAGCCCGAAGGAGCCCCCGCCGAAATCGGCGGAGGGCACCAGGTCGGCGGCCAGGTCGGGCTTGCTGTCGCCGGTCACGTCGGCGGCCACCGGGATGCCGACCGGCTGCCTGATCGAGCAGGAGACGGGCACCGCCTCGCTCTCGACGCAGAGCCGGTAGGTCAGCCCCGGCACGGCCTGCCCGAGCCCTTCGAACGACTTGGCGATCGCCGCCAGGGGCTTGATCAGCCCCAGCGTCGCGGCCTGGGAGGTGTCCGGCAGGATGTCGCCCGGATCGGGCGCCTGCTTACCGAACCCCTGTTCTTCCTGGACGGCGGTGGCGGCCGCGGTGATCTCGTTGACGAGCCCCGGGCCGGCCGGCGTGGTCACCTCGGGCGTGGCGGGGCCCACCCCGCCGTTCGCGGCGGGGCGCAGCGCGAGTGAGGTCTGCTGCGGCACCGTGACGACGGCGGGAGCCGGCTCCCGGACGGCGGGCACGGGCCGCACCTTCTGGGTGGAGGCGGCCTGCGCCCGTACAGGCTGAGCATGTGCCGGTACGGGCCCGGCCTGCGCTCCGGCCGGCGGCAGGGCCACGAGGGCGGCGCCGGCGATCGTCGTCGAAGCGAGCACGCGCAGGAGGGCGTGCGGCATGTAGCGTTCTCCCCCGGACCTGGTTAATTCATCCCATCAGAAACATAGGTCACGAGACGACCATACTTCCTCACTTTCCGTCAAACTGCTTCCGACATGGGACTCCAATTTTCTGGTGGAAGGGATGTTTCGCCGCAGGTGGGGCGTCTCGGGCGCCGCTGCCGGGCGCGGCGTAGGTTTTGGACGGGGCTGAGGTCCGGGATCGGAGGTCCGGACGGGGCGGCGGATCAGACGATCCGGACGACGATCTTGCCGCGTACTCCCCCGGCCTCCAGCGCCCGGTGCGCGCCGGCGATGTCGGCGAGCGGGTGGACCGCGTGCACGAGCGGGCGGAGCGCGCCCTCCTCGACGTAACGGGTCAGCGCGGCGAAGTCGCGGTGGGTGGGGTCGCCACTGAAGAAGCGCACCCGCCGGGAGCCGAACACGGCGGAGGCCAGCACGTACGACAGCGACGCCACGGGCCGGCCGAGGTCGAAGGCGATGGCCACCATGCGCCCGCCCGGCGTCAGGAGACGGCGGAACGGCTCCTGCGCCACGCCCTTGGTGTCCATGACGGCGTCGAACGGGCCCAGATCGGCCGGGCCGGTGACCGCGTAGTCGTGGGCCTCGTCGGCGCCGATCTCGCGGACGAAGTCCAGCGTCCTGGCCGAGGCCAGCGCGGTGACGTGGGCGCCGAAGTGCTTGCCCAGCTGGACCGCGGCGCTCCCGACGCCGCCGGCCCCGCCGATCACCAGCAGCCGCTCGCCGGGACGCAGCCGGGCCTTGTCGCGCAGGGCCGTGATCGCGGTCGTGGCCACGGGCAGGGCCGCGGCCTCGACCAGGTCGATGCCGGACGGAACGAGGGAGAGCTGACGCGGGCGCACGGCCAGGTACTCGGCGGCGCTGCCGAAGGTGCGCGACAGCGCGCCCCAGACCCGGTCGCCGACGGCGGGGCCCGGCTGCCGCGAGCGCGCGGCGACGACCTCACCGGTAAAGTCGATGCCCACGGTCTTGGGGAACCCGCGTTGCAGCAGGTCCGTCAGCATCCGCAGCTTGCCCGCGCGGCCGTGCAGCTCACCGCCGTTCACGCTGATGGCGTGCACCTTGACGAGCACTTCGCCGGGGGCGGGGGACGGCATGGGGCGCCTGCCCTCGTAGAGCACCTCAGGGGGGCCGTACCTGTCGTAGAGGGCCGCGCGCATCTCGTCCACTGTGTCTTTCGTCCTCTCTGCCGGAATCGTCATCAGTGACGCTAACGCGGCAAACGGACGGGGTGCTCCACTTAAGCTAATGTGAGAAACATGCCTGCTCATCCCTCTCGGATAGCGCCCGACACCCTCCCGCCCACGACAGCCGGCGACCACCACGGCCCGCGCCCCGCCGTACCGGATGAGCCGCGCGCGGCCGTACCCGAAGGGGATCGGCCGGCCGGGCTTCCCACGGCCAGTCCGGGAGGGGATCGGCTGGCTGAGCTGCGCGCGGCCGTGCAGGCCGATCTACGCGTGCCGCCGCAGGACGGGCCTGACGCCGACCTGCGGGCCGACGCGCGGCACAACCGCGAGCGGATCCTCGGCGCGGCGCGGGAGGCGTTCGCCACGCGCGGGCTTGACGTGCCGATGGCGGCCATCGCGCGGCGGGCGGGCGTCGGCGTGGCGACGCTCTACCGGCGCTTCCCCTCACGCGAGTCGCTGGTCGTCGAGGTCTTCGCCGACCAGCTCACGGCCTGCGCGTCCACCGTGGACGACGCGCTCGCCGACCCCGACCCGTGGCGGGGCTTCACCACGGCGATCGAGGAGATCTGCGCGATGCAGCTCGCCGACCGGGGGTTCGCCGCGGCGTTCATGACGACGTTCCCCACGGCGACCGACTACGAGCACACGCGGGCGCACGCCGAAGGGCGCTTCGCCGAGCTGGTACGGCGGGCCAAGGAGGCCGGGCGGCTGCGGGCCGACTTCGACCCGGCCGATCTGGTCCTGCTGCTCAAGGCCGTCTGCGGCGTCACCGTCGACGCCGGCGAGGCCGCGGCGGCCTCGTCGCGCAGGCTGGTGGCCTACCTGCTGCAGTCCTTCGAGGCCGGCCACACCGCCCCCTTGCCACCCCCGCCCCCGCTCGACCTCGGCCACCTGCACCCGGCCGCATCCCACTGATTCCTCCCCCGCGCACCGCGTCGCGGGACGGCACGTCCGGGGCGGCGAGTCCGGGGCATCGCGGGGGTGAAGTCGAGCCCGCGCGGCAGGGGAAGTGGTCAGCGGGGTGGATGCTTCTCTGGAGGTCAGCCGCCCAGCGACCGCAGGGCCTGGGCGATGCCGTCGCCGGAGCCGGCCGCGATCACGTTGCCGTCGCGGTCGCGGGCGATGGCGGTGATCCCGTCGCGGACGTCGCGGGCCAGCGTGATCGTGGCGTCCTCGGCCAGCAGCCGCTCGGCCACCGGCGGCCTCGACCCGGGCTTGCCGAGCAGGCGCCTGGCCGCGATCAGCGCGACGACCGGGGTGCGGTGGCGGGTCAGCAGCACGGGCTCGTCGTGCGGCCCGACGGCCTGGCGGACGAGCTCGCCCAGCTTGGACCGGGCGGCCGACAGCGACAGCACCGGCAGCCCGCTGAGCACCCCGGACAGGTTCGACAGCGGGACCAGTGCGGCCCACTCCCAGCGTTCGCGCGTGATGAGGACGGTCGAGCCGTTGGTGGCGGCGTCCACGAGCGAGCCCCACCGGCCGCGGGCCTCCTCCACGCCGACGGGGGCGCCGAAGCGCGCCTCCAGGTCCTCGTACGGGGGCCGATCCGAGTTGATCATCGCCGAATCGTAAGCCGCCTTACAGGAATTTTGCAAGCCGCCTTACATTTCGGCGCCACTATGGGACGGTCGGGCCGAGCTCAGGAGAGAGGCCGGACTCATGGAAGTGGGGCGGGCCCATGAAAGCGGGCCCATGAAAGCGGGCCCGTGAACGTGGGGCCCCGTAAGTGAGGTGGCCGTTCAGTGGAGGCGGTCCAGGGCTGCCAGGTCGTCGGGGGTGAGCTCCACACGGGCCGCGTCCAGGTTCTCCTCCAGATGGGCGAGCGATCCCGTGCCGGGCGTCGGCAGGGTGACGGGCGAGACGTGCAAAAGCCACGCCAGCGCCACCTGCCCCGCACTCACCCCATGCCGCCGCGCCACCTCCCCCAGCACCGCCGATCCCGGCACCGCCCCCACCGGCGCCACCTCCCCCGGCGCCGTGTCGTCGGCGGTCAGGGTGCCGTTCCCGAGGGGGAACCACGGCAGGAAGGCCGGCCCGCGTTCCTCGCACAGCCGCAGCACCGGCTCGGACTCCCGGTCGAGCACGTTGTAGCGGTTCTGGACGGAGGCGATCTCGGTGATCTCCAGGGCCTGCTCCAGCTCGCCCGCCGTGACCGTGTCGAGCCCGATGTGCCGGATCTTGCCCTCCCGCCGCAGCTCGGCCAGCGTGCCGAGCTGATCCGCGAGTGGCACCGCGGGGTCGAGCCGGTGGAGCTGGTACAGGTCGATGGTCTCGGTCCGCAGGCGGCGCAGGCTCGCCTCGCACATGGCGCGCAGCCGTTCCGGCCGCCCGTCGACGTGCCAGACGTTCGGTCCCGTACGGACGACGCCGCCCTTGGTCGCCACCACCACGCCCTCCCGGTACGGGTGCAGCGCCCGGGCGACCAGCTCCTCCGCCAGCGACGGCCCGTAGTTGTCGGCCGTGTCGACCAGGGTCACCCCGCGCTCGACGGCGCGGCGCAGCACGGCCACCGCCTCGGCAGGCTCCATTCTGGGCCCCCAGTAGCCGTGCCCGGTGAGCCGGCCGGTGCCGTACCCGAGCCGCCGCACCCGCAGTTCGCCCCCGATGGTGAACTCCTGACCGATCACCGTTCCCCCTTCGTCAGCCGTGGCTCGCCATGACCTCGGTGGACGCGGGCCCGATCGGAGAGAGTAGCGTCCCACACAGGTGATGGGAGGTGGGCATGAGGCCCATGGAACAGCGGACGATCCTCGTCACGGGCGCGACCGACGGCCTCGGGCGGGGGCTGGCCGCCGACCTCGCGGGCCGGGGCGCGACCGTGCTCGTGCACGGCCGCGACGACGAGCGCGGGCGGGCCACGATGGCGGAGATCAGGGCCGGCGTCCCGGGGGCGCGGCTGCACTGGTACCGCGCGGACCTGTCCTCGCTCGACCAGGTACGCGAGCTGGCCGCCGCCGTCGCCGCGGAGCACGAAGGGCTCGACACGCTGGTCAACAACGCGGGGATCGGCACCACCGTGCCCGGCGGCGAGGCGCGCCAGGAGAGCGCCGACGGCCACGAGTTGCGTTTCGCGGTCAACTATCTGGCGGGCTTCCTGCTCACCAGGCTGCTGCTGCCGGTGCTGCGGGCGGCGGCGCCGTCCAGGATCGTCAACGTCAGCAGCCTGGGGCAGGAGCCGATCGACTTCGGCGACGTGATGCTGCGCGAGGGATACAGCGGCGCGCGCGCCTACCGGCAGAGCAAGCTGGCGCAGGTGATGTTCACCGTGGACCTGGCCGAAGAGCTGGAGGGCACGGGGGTCACCGCGAACGCGCTGCATCCGGCGACGTACATGCCGACCAAGATGGTGCCCGTGCCAGCCCTGAGCGAGCTGCGCGAGGGGGTCGAGGCGACCTCGCGGCTGGTGACCGACCCGGAGCTGGACGAGGTGTCGGGAGGCTTCTTCGACGGGACGCGGCCCGCGCGGGCGATGCGGCAGGCGTACGACCCGGAGGCGCGGGCCAGGCTGCGCGAGTTGTCGCGCGAGCTCACGGGCGTCTGACGGGCACCTGACCTCGACGGGGTGCCCGGGACGCGCCCCGCTCCGGGCGCCTGACCTCGGCCGGTGCCCGGAGACGCGCCCCGGCCTCGACCGGCGGCGGAAAAGCGTTCGAGCGGCGCCGGTCGCCTCGGCTAGCCTGCCGCCGGTGCACGTGTATCTGGAGACCGAGCGGCTGATCCTGCGCCGCTTCACCGAGTCCGACGCCGACGACCTGTTCGCCCTGAACAACGATCCCGACGTGATGCGCTACCTCAACGGCGGCGCGCCGACGCCGCGGGTGGTGATCGAGGAGCGCACCCTGCCGCGCCTCATCGCGGGCGGGTTCTACGCCGCCCTGGAGAAGCCGGCGGGGCGCTTCCTCGGCTGGTTCCACCTGCGGACGGTCGAGGGCCGGCCGCCGGACGAGCTGGAGCTGGGTTACCGGCTGCGCAAGGAGGCATGGGGGCGGGGGTTCGCGACCGAGGGCTCGATCGCGTTGATCGCCAAGGCGTTCACCGAGCTGGGCGCCGGTCGGGTGTTCGCCCAGACGATGGCGGTCAACCTCGGGTCACGGCGGGTGATGGAGAAGTGCGGGCTGCGTTACGTGCGTACGTTCCACCCGGACTGGCCCGATCCCATCGAGGGCTCGGAGCAGGGCGAGGTGGAGTACGAGCTGCTGCGCTCCGACTGGGAGGCCGCGCACGGCGCCTGAGCCGCGCGCCCGAATGGCGCTGGAGCCGAGGGACCGCACGGCTGACCCGGCCGGCTGAACTGCCTGGCCGGCCCACCCGGCTGGGCCGACCCGCCGGGGCGACCCATCGGGGCGACCCATCGGGGCGCCCGGCGCGTTGGCGACGCGCCCATCTGATCGGCGACCCAACCTGGTGCACTGGTCGGACCAGTCGCTAGGGTGCCTGTATGGGATATGACGCGCTGTTCCGCCTGGACGGGCGGCGGGCCGTGGTGATCGGGGCAGGAAGCGGGATCGGCAGGGAGTCCGCGCTGGCGCTGGCCGCCCACGGGGCCTCCGTGGTGTGCGCGGACCGGAACCTGGAGGCCGCGAAGGAGACCGCCGACGGCTGTGGCGGGGACGCCCGGCTGGTCGACGTGCTGGACACCGAGGCGGTGCGCGCGCTGGCCGCGGAGCAGCCGGCCGACGTGCTCGTGTTCACGGCGGCCACCAATGTGCGCAAGCGGCTGCTCGACTACACCGGCGAGGAGTTCGACCGGGTGGTGGGGCTGAACCTGCGGGCCTCGTTCGACGTGGTGCGCGCGTTCGGGGCGGGCATGGTCGAGCGGGGACGCGGCTCGATCATCGGCTTCGCCTCGATCAGGGCCTCGGTCACCGAGCCGGGCCAGAGCGTCTACTCGGCCACCAAGGCCGGGCTGGTGCAGTTGCTGCGCACGGCCGCGGCCGAGTTCGGGCCGCACGGGGTACGGGTCAACGCCATCGCGCCCGGCGTGGTGGAGACGCCGCTGACCCGGCAGATCCAGGACGATCCCGCCTGGTACACGGCGTACTCGGACAAGTCACCCCTCGGCCGGTGGGCCAGGGCGGACGAGATGGCCGGCGCGGTGGTCTACCTGGCGAGCGAGGCGGCCAGCTTCGTCACCGGCTCCGTCCTGTACGTGGACGGCGGCTGGACCGCCGTGGACGGCCGCTTCGACCCACCCAACTGACCACCTGCCGGCCCACTGCCCACCGGCTGACCGCTTCCCGGCCCGCCCGCCCGGCCACCTTCCGAGCGGGCGGGCCGGAACGGGTCAAGGGCGGATGATGGCCATTTTGGTGACCGTCAGCTCCTCGATGGCGAATCGAGGGCCTTCTCGGCCGATGCCCGAGTCCTTGACGCCCCCGTACGGCATGTTGTCGGCCCGGAACCCCGGCACCTCGTTCACCACCACACCCCCGGCGTCGATGCGTTCGATCGCCGCGAACGCCGTGGCCAGCGAGCGGGTGAAGACGGAGGCGTGCAGACCGTACCGGGAACGGTTGACGGCGGCGAAGGCGGCGTCGAGGCCGGGCACGGGGCGCACGCACACGACGGGCCCGAAGATCTCCTCGTCCCAGGCGGCGGCCCCGTCCGGCACGCCGGACAGGACGGTCGGAGCGATGGCCCGGCCGTCGCGGTGCCCGCCCGTGACCACCTCGGCCCCGGACGCGGCGATCCAGGCGAGGACACGGTCGGTGGCGGCCTCGTCGATGAGCGGCGCGACGCGGGTCCCGGGCAGGCGCGGGTCGCCGATCGTCACGGCCTTGACGCGCTCGGCCAGCAGGGACAGGAACTCCTCGCGTACGGGCTCCTCGACCAGCACCCGCTGCACCGCGATGCACGCCTGACCCGAGGCGTAGTAGCCGCCGCGCACGACGGCGTCGGCGGCGGCCTCCAGGTCGGCGTCCGCGGCCACGATGAGGGCCGCGTTCGAGCCGAGCTCCAGCAGCACCTTGGTCGGGGCGGCGGAGCGGGCGATGGTGTGGCCGGCGGCGGCCGAGCCGGTGAAGGAGACGGCGCCGATCCGCCGGTCCTCGACGAGCGTCCGGCCGACCTCGACGTCGCCGGTGACGAGCTGCACGGCGGCAGGGGGCAGGACGCCGGACGAGCGCAGCAGGTGCACCAGCCACAGGGTGGCCAGCGGGGTGGCCGGGGCCGGCTTGACGATCACGGGGCAGCCGGCGGCGACGGCCGGGGCGATCTTGTGGGCGGCCAGGAGGAGCGGGTAGTTGAAGCCGGTGATGCCGACGACGACGCCGACGGGCCGGCGCGTCCAGAAGCCGACCAGGCCCTCGCCGGCGGGCAGCAGGTCCAGCGGGACGGTCTCACCGTGCAGCCGGGCCACCTCCTCGGCGGCCGTGGCCAGCGTGACGAGCGTCCTGGCCACCTCGACCTTGCAGTCCACCAGCGGTTTGCCGGTTTCGAGTACGAGCAGCCGTTCGAACTCCTCCCGGTTGGCGGCGACGGCGTCGTGAGCGGCCATGAGCGCGGTACGGCGGGCGTGGGAGGGCAGGGCGGCCATGGCGGGGGCGGCGGCGAGCGCCTCGTCGAGGGCCAGTCGTGCGTGCTCGGGCGTGCCCAGCGGGGCTGCGGCCACCGTGGACCCGTCGTAGGGGAAGATCACGTCGGTGGTGTCGGCGGTCTCCACCCATCCCCCGCCGACGGGCAGCCCGCCGGGCCAGTTCCGCGTCATGGCGGCCTCCATTGGTTCGTAGGTGGTGCTCCCGTGGGCTGCGGTCCCGTGGGCTGCGGTCCCGTGGGCGGTGTGCTCGTGGGCGGTGTGCTCGTGGGCGGTGTGCTCGTGGGCGGGGTGCTCGGCGGGGCCGGGCCGGGCTGTCGTCATGGCCGCCTCCGCAGGGCGCTCGGGAACACGTCGAGGTACGCGGGCGCGCCCTCGCGGCCGGTGGCGGCCAGGACGGCGTGCGCGACGGCCCGGCTGAACACGTCGGCCGCCACCGCCAGCACGTCCTGGAAGGCGTCGTGGTCAGGGGCGGGACGGGCGCAGGTGGCCAGGCCGAAGATGGTGTCGCCGTCGGTCATGGTGTGGGCCGGCCTGATGGCCCTGGCCAGGCCGTCGTGGGCGACGGCGGCGAGCTTGCCGCACTGGGCCTTGGTGAGGGTCAGGTCGGTGGCGGCGACGCCGATCGTGGTGTTGAAGGCGGGCGCCTTCTCGGGTTGCCACGCCTGGGCCTCGCGCGCGTCGGGCGGCTGGAGGTGGTCGAACTCGCCCGGCAGGCCGTACCTGACACCGGCCAGGGTGGCGTCCCGGGGGTCCAGGACCGAACCGGCCGGGTTGGCGACGGCGAGCGCGGCGACGGTCGTGCCGCCGGGCAGGACGACGCTCGCCGTCCCCACGCCTCCGGCCAGCCCACCCGCCACCGCCCCGGTCCCGGCCCCGACGGACCCGCTCGCCACCGCCGGCGCCGTCCCCTGGAAGAACGGCGACGCGGAGGCCCCAGGACCGGGCACGGAACGGCCACGGGAAGGCCCGGGATCGGGCTCGAAGGCGGCAGGGTCCAAGGTGGTGCTGTGGGAGGCGGTGGCGCTCGGGCTGCCGTCCCATGCGGCGTCGTAGGCGGTGGCGCCCTGGCGAGGGGCGTCGGCGGTGACGGCCTGGGGAGGGGTGCAGGCGGCGTCGTAGGCGGCGATGCCCAGGGCGGCGTCAGGTGTCGCGCGGAAGGTGCCGCCGCGGCCCAGGTCGAAGATGACGGCGGCCGGGACGATCGGGACCGCGCCCGCCGCCACCGGATACCCCGCCCCCGCGTCCGCGAGCCGCTCCATCACCCCGCACGCCGCCCCCAGCCCGAACGAGCTGCCGCCCGACAGCACCACCGCGTGCACCCGTTCCACCAGGTTGCGCGGGTCCAGCAGCTCGGTCTCCCGCGTCCCAGGGGCGGCCCCGCGCACGTCCACGCCCGCGACGGCCCCGTCGAAGGGCGCGAGGACGACGGTGGTGCCGGTACGGTAGCCGCCGCCCACCCGGTGCGCGTGCCCCACCCGGAGCCCTGCGACGTCGAGCAGGGAGTTCGTCGGCCCGGCCCGCATCAGTGGTCGCCGCTCAGGAACCGGCGTGCCGCCTCGGCGAACACCCGGGTGCAGCGCACGATCTCGTCGATCTCGACGTATTCGTCCGCCTGGTGCGCGATCCACTTGCCGCCGGGCCCGTACACGACGGACGGGATCCCGCCCCAGTGCGTCAGCACGGTCCCGTCGGTCGAGCCGGGCACCCCGCCGTACACCGGCTCCTCCCCCGTCACCGTCCGGTGGGCGGCGGCCAGCGCGGCCACGACCGGGTCGGTCACGGGGACGTCCACCGGCGGCCGGTCCACCAGCACGGACACCTCGGCCGTGACGCCGTCGCCGCCGGCCAGCGCGGCCACCCGGTCGGCGATCTCCTTGTGCTCGACGCCGGGGATCGTGCGCACGTCCACGAAGACCGAGGCGACCGCCGGGATGACGTTGACCTGCTCCTCGGTGCCGGCCCGCAGCACGGTCGGCGTCACGTACACCTCGCCGAGGTGCTCGTGCGCGGGATGGCGGGCCTGCAGTTCCTCCTGCAGCGTGCGCAGCGCGACCAGCAGCGTTCCCGCGGCCTGGATGGGGTTGCGGCCGTGCTGGGGCATCGCGCCGTGCGCCATCTTGCCGGTGAGGTCCACCCGCAGCCGCAGCGCGCCCTTGGCGACGGCGCAGATCTCGCCCGCCTCGGGCTCGGCCACGATGGCGCCGTCGACGTCGGCGGTCAGGCCGGAGGAGACGAAGTGGTGGGCGCCGATCATGAGACCTTCCTCGTCGGCCAGCGCGCACACCTTGATCCGGCCAGGGAACGGTCCCGCGAGCTGGAGCGCGCGGGTGGCGTAGAGGGTGGCGGCCAGGCCGGACTTCATGTCGGCGCTGCCCCGCCCCCACAGCCGGCCGTCGCGGATCTCCCCGCCGAACGGGTCCACGGTCCAGGAGGACAGGTCGCCCTCGGTCACCACGTCCGTGTGGCCCTCGAACATGAGGGTCGGCCCGTCACCGCCGCCGCCCTCGACCACGGCCACCACGTTCGGCCGGCCGGGCGCGGCCTCGTACACGACCGGTTCCCAGCCCCACTCGCGCATCTTGGCCTCGACCAGCTCGGCGGCGGGCCGCTCGCTGCGCCCGCGCGCGGGGTCGTTGGTGCTGGGCACGCGCACCAGCGCCTGGGTGAACTCCACCACTCCGCCGGCATCGACGTCGATCATGCAAACCCCTCCAGAGTCGGTACGGCCGCCAGCAGCTCCCGCGTGTACGGGTGGGCGGGCGCGGCCCAGACGTCGTCCACCAGGCCCCCTTCCACGATCTCCCCGTGGCGCATGACGGACACGGTCTCGCACACGTGCCGCACCACGGACAGGTCGTGCGAGACGAACACGAGGGTCAGCCCCAGCTCGTCGACGAGGTCGGCCAGCAGGTTGAGTATCTGCCCGCGTACGGAGACGTCCAGTGCGCTCACCGGCTCGTCGGCGACCAGCACCTTCGGCTTGGGCGCGAGCGCGCGGGCGATGGCGATGCGCTGCCGCTGCCCGCCGGAGAACTGGTGTGGATAGCGGCCGGCCGCCTCGGCGGGCAGCCCGACCGCGTCGAGCAGTTCGGCGACCCGGTCGCCGACCGGCAGGCCGAGCGCGGTCAGCGGCTCGGCGACGAGGTCGCGCACGCGCATGCGCGGGTCGAGCGAGCTCATCGGGTCCTGGAAGACGATCTGCAGGTTCTCGCGCAGGAAGCGCAGCCGCCGTTCGGGACGGCCGGTGATCTCCTGGCCGTCGAAGCGGATCGTTCCGCTGGTGGGCTGGTCGAGCGCGCACAGCAGGCGCAGCAGGGTGGACTTGCCCGATCCCGACTCGCCGACGATGCCGTGGCGCTCGCCGCGCCGTACGGTCAGGGAGACGTCGCGCAGGGCGTGCACGGCGGCGCCCGGCCTGGTGAGCGAGGTGCGCGGGCGGTGGTAGACGCGGTTGAGCCGGTCTGCCTGGATCAGGGGCTCAGTCGGCCCATTAATCGGCCCATTAATCGGCGGGGTGCCAGCATGCGAAGGCATGGCCGTCTCCTGTCAGCGCCGGGGGCGTCTCGCACTCGGGGGTGGCGTGCGGGCAGCGGTTCCTGAACACGCAGCCGTCGGGGAAGCGCCCGGCCGCGGGGACGCCGCCCTTGATGACGGGCAGGCGGGTGCCGCGCGGGGTGAGCTTCGAGGCGGCCAGCAGCCCCTGCGTGTAGCGGTGTCGGGGGCGGGTGAAGACCTCGCGGATGGGGCCCGACTCGACGACGCGGCCGCCGTACATGACCAGGACCCGCTCGCAGACGGAGGCGACGACGGCGAGGTCGTGGGTGATGAACAGCAGCGCGGGCGCGACCTCGGCGATCAGCTCCAGCATCTGTTTCTGCACGGTGACGTCGAGCGCGGTGGTGGGCTCGTCGCAGATGAGCAGCCGGGGCTCGTTGGCCAGGGCGATGGCCAGCATGACGCGCTGGCGCTGGCCGCCGGAGAGCTGGTGCGGGTACGCGCGGGCGATCTGGGCGGGTTCGGGCAGGCGGACGCGTTCGAGCAGCTCGGCCGAGCGCGCCCTGGCCTCCTGGCGGGAGCGGCCGTGCAGGGTCATGACCTCGGCGACCTGGGCGCCGACCCGCATGAGCGGGTTGAGCGCGGTCATGGGCTCCTGGAAGACCATGGACAGCTCATCGCCGCGCAGGCCCTTGATCCTGCTCTCCGGTACGCCGACCAGGTCGCGCTCGTCGAGCGTGGCCCGTCCGGTGGCGGTGACGCCTTCGGGGAGCAGGCCCATGAGCGACAGCGCGGTCAGCGACTTGCCCGATCCGGACTCGCCGATCAGGCCGACCCGCTCGCCGGGCGCGATGGCGAAGGAGACCTCGTGGACGAGGTCGGTCGCGTCCGCGCGGACGGTCAGGCCCTCAACGCTCAGCACGGATCCTCCTGAGCTTGGGGTCGAGGAAGTCGCGCAGGCCGTCGCCGAGCAGGTTGAAGCCCAGCACCGCGAGGGCGATGGCGAGCCCGGGCCACAGGGCCAGGCGCGGGGTGGAGAACAGCAGCTCCGGCGACTCCTGCAACATCCGGCCCCATGACGGGGTCGGCGGGCGGGTGCCGAAGCCGAGGAACGACAGCGCCGCCTCGGCCAGGATGGCGATCGCGAACGACACCGACGCCTGCACGATCAGCATGGAGCCGATGTTCGGCAGCACGTGGCGCAGGGCGATGGCGCCGCGGCGGCGGCCTGCGGCCCTGGCGGCCAGGATGTAGTCCGTCACCATGACCTGGAGCGTGGCGGCGCGGGCCACGCGGGCGAACGCGGGCACGGTGGCGACCCCGATGGCGATCATCGCGGTGAGCGTGCCCGCCCCGTACACGGCGCCGAGCATGACGGCCAGCAGCAGCGCCGGGAAGGCGAACACGAGGTCGTTGACCCGCATGATCAGCTCGGACAGCCAGCCGCGCGGCGTCATCCCGGCGGCCAGGCCGAGCGGGACGCCGAGCGCGGCGGCGATGCCGACCGCGACGACGCCGACGTAGAGGGTGGTGCGGGCGCCGACCATGAGCTGACTGAAGGTGTCGCGGCCGAACTTGTCGGCCCCGAGCAGGTAGCCGCCGCCGGGTTCGCGCAGTTTGTTGGCGGCGTCCACGAGGGTGGGGTCGTGCGGGGTCCAGAAGAACGAGACCAGCGCGGTGAGCACGACGAGCGCGACGAGCGCGCCGCCGACGAGCAGCCCCGCGTTCATCCGGCCCCGGTTCGCCTTCGCGGAGGTCCGGCGGCCCGGCGTCCGGCCGCTCATCGCAGCCTCGGGTCGAGCAGGTGGTAGGTCACGTCCACCACGAAGTTGATCAGCAGTACGGCGGCCACCAGGACCATCACCACGCCTTGGACGAGCAGCAGGTCGCGCCCGGCGACGCCGTTGAGCAGCAGGTCGCCGAGCCCGGGGATGACAAAGACGCGCTCGACGACGACCGCGCCGATCAGCAGCGTGGCCAGTTGCAGGCCGAGCACGGTGACGACGGGGATCGAGGCGTTGCGCAGCCCGTGCCGCCACAGCGCTCCGGTGCTGCCCCGCCCCTTGGCGCGGGCGGTGCGCAGGTAGTCCTCGCGCATGACGTCGAGCACGGCGCTGCGGACGTAGCGGGTGAGCACCGCGCCCTGGACGAGCCCGAGCGACAGCCACGGCAGCAGCAGGCTGCGCAGCCACTCACCCGGGCTCTCCGCGATCGGCACGTAGCCGCCGGACGGCAGCGCCTGGGCCTGGACCGCGAACACGAAGACGAGCAGGATGCCGGCCAGGAAGGCCGGGATCGCGATGCCGAGCTGGCTGGCCGCGCTGATCGCCGCGCCCAGCGGGTCGCGGTGGCGGACGGCGGCGAACGTGCCCAGCGGCACCGCCAGCACCACCGCCACGGCCATGCCGCCGAGCACGAGCACGAGCGTGACGCCGAGCCGCTCGCCGATCTGCGGGCCGATGGGCGAGCTGGTCACGTAGGAGGTGCCGAAGTCGCCCTGGAGCAGGCCGCCGGCCCAGTCGAGGAACTGCGCGACGGCGGGCCGGTCGGTGCCGAACTGCTTGCGCAGCTCGGCCACCGCGTCGGGGGTGGCGTTGACGCCAAGCGCGATCTCGGCGGGGTCGCCGGGCAGCACGGCCATGAACGCGAACACCGCCACCGCGGCCACGGCGGTGCTCGCGAGCAGGACGGCGAGCCTTTTGAGCAGGTAGAGGATCACTGTTTGGCGAGCGCGGTGAAGTCGAAGGACTCCGCGATGGCGTTCTTCGGCAGCCCGGTGACGCCCTTCTTCGCCACGATGAGGTTGGGGAAGAGGAAGAGCCAGTCGGCCGCGGCGTCGTCGGACAGGAGCTTGGCGGCCTGCTTGAGGTCGTCGGTCTGCTCCTGCTCGGTGCCCTCGTCGGCGGCGGCGAGGAGCTTGCCGAACTCGGGGTTGTCGTAGCGGAAGTAGTACGACTTATCGGCAAAAATCCCCATATCGCGGGGTTCGACGTGGTTGATGATCGACAGGTCGTAGTCGCCCTTGGTGAACACCTGGTCCAGCCAGCGGGCCGGGAACTCCAGCGGCTCGATCTCGGCGTTGATCCCCACCTGGGCCAGCTGCGACTTGACGACCTGGGCGCTGTTGACCGCGTACGGGAGGTTGGGGATGCGCATCTTGACGTTGTAGGTCTTGCCGCCGAGCAATTGCTTGGCCTTGGCCGGGTCGTACGGGTAGTCGCCGGTGCGGTCCTCGTACCAGGGGTCGGTGGGCGGCGTCATCGAGCCGATGAGCTGCCCGCGCCCGGCCCAGGCGGTGTCGAGCAGCGCCTTGTGGTCGATGGCGTGCCTGACGGCCTGGCGTACGGCCTTGTCGTCGAACGGCGGGCGGCCGTTGTTCATCGACAGCACGACCTCGCCGTTCGTGGTGCCCTCGACGGTCTCGAACCGGTTGGGGTCGGCGAACTGCTGCAGCGACTCGGGCGCCTGCACGCTGGAGATGACGTCGATGCCGCCGGTCAGCAGCGCGTTGTTCATCGCCGTGGCGTCCTTGAAGTACTTCAGCGTGATGGCGCTCAGCGGCGGTTTCGTGCCCCAGTAGGAGGGGTTGGCGGCGAGCTGGATGGAGTCGCCGCGCCGCCAGGAGCTCAGCACGTAGGGCCCGGTGCCGACGGGCTTGTTGGCCAGGTCGGCCACGCCCGTGCGGCTGAACATGGCGCCGAGCCTGGTCGCCATCGAGTAGAGGAAGCCGTTGCTGGGCCGCTTGAGCGTGACGACGGCGGTGGAGTCGTCCTTCTTCTCCACCTTGTCGATGACGTCGAGCTGCGACTTGATCTTGAGCTTCCAGTCCGACTTGACCCGGTCGAGGGAGAACGTCACGTCGTCGGCGGTGAAGGGCGCGCCGCCGCTGAACGTCACGTTCTTGCGCAGCGTGAACGTGTAGGTCTTGCGGTCGGGCGAGACGTCCCACTTCTCGGCGAGCAGGGGCACGATCTGGCCGTTCTGGTCGAGTTTGACCAGGCCCTCGTAGACGTTGACGAGCAGCGCCTGCGGGATGGCGGCGCCCTCGGTCGAAGTGAAGTCGAGATTCGCCGGCTCGGCCACGAATCCGACGGACAGCGACTGGGCCTTGGGGGTGCCGCCGGTGCCGGCGCTCCCGTTCCCCGATCCGCCGCCGCAGGCGGCGGTGGCCAGCAGGAGACCGCCGGCGGCGATCCAGATGCCGATTCGCCTCATGTCTTACAGCCTCCTGGCTAGTGCACTGGTCGGACCAGTAGGCTCTGCACATTGCCAGTCGGTGGCGGCTCGGGTCAAGGGGGCTTGCATGGGTGGACCGCGCTTCGAGCCGGTGCGTGCCGTGCGCGCTTACGAGCGGGTCGTGGAGCAGGTCGAGGAGGCCATCGAGAGCGGGGCTCTGACGCCGGGCGGGCGGCTGCCGAGCGAGCGCGAGCTGATGGTGCAGTTCTCCGTCAGCCGCTCGACCGTACGCGAGGCGCTGCGGGTGCTGCAGGCGCGCGGCCTGGTGCGCTCGCGGCCGGGCGATCCCAACGGCGCGGAGGTGCTGCCGTTCACGCCCGCCGCATTACACAAGTCGATGACCACGCTCGCCCGGGTGGAGGAGCTGTCGCTGGCCGAGCTGGTGCAGTTCAGGATGGTGCTGGACTCCGCGGCCATCCTGCTGGCGGCGCGCCTGCGCACCGAGGAGCAGCTGGCCGAGATGGACGCGGCGGTCGCGGCGATGCGCGAGGCGCTGGAGGCGGGTGAGACCGGCGCCGGTGACGGGGACGCCGATGCCTTCGGAGCGGCCGACCTGGCCTTCCACGACGCTGTCGTGCGCGCGAGCGGCAACAAGCTGATCGAGATCTGCACCGACGTGGTCCGCTCGATCGTGCTGAAGCTGATCGCCGGCCGGATCGCGGACGAGCCGGACCGGGAGGCCCTGATGCGGCGCAGCATCGGGAACCACGAGGAGGTGATGGCCGCCATGCGTGCCGGCGACGGGCCGCTCGCCGCCCGATTGTCGAGAAAAGCGATGTACGACTACTACGCCGGGTACGTACCAGAAAGAGAAAGAGGTGCCTTGCGGGCCTTGCTGGAGTGATCTGGCCCACAGGGTGTTATCTTGCCGAGGTGGCGGCGGTGCACGGGGACGAGCCGGCCGGGGGGCTGGGCGGCGGACCGACAGACGGACCGGTGGGCGGGCCGGCGGACGGGCCGGCTGATGGGCTGATGAACGGGCTCATGAGCGGGCTCACCGAAGCCTTCCTGCGTGAGCCGCGCCGATACACCAGTCACCAGGTCGCCGACATGGCGGGGGTGCCGGTCTATCGGGCGCGGCGCTTCTGGCGCGCCCTGGGCTTCCCCAACGTGCCGGACGAGGCGGTCGAGTTCACCGACTCCGACGTCGAGGCGCTCAGGACGCTCGTCGGCATGGTGGCCTCGGGCGTCTACGACGAGGAGCACGTGCTGCTGCTGGCGCGCTCGCTGGGCCGGGCCACGACCCGGCTGGCCGAGTCGCACGCCGAGCTGGGCGTGGAGGAGCTCGACCAGGCCGGTGTGCCGCTGGCGGAGCGCCCGCGGGCCTGGCGCAGGCGGGCCGAGCTGGTGGTGCCCGACCTGGCGCGGCTGCTGGTCTACGCCTGGCAGCGCCAGCTCGCCGCCGCGGCCGGGCGCATCGCCGTCCAGGACATGAGCGCCGTGCGCCTGGCGGTCGGGTTCGCCGACCTGGTCGCGTTCACCCGGCTGAGCAGGCAGATCACCGGCGGCGAGCTGGCGCGGCTGATCGACAGGTTCGAAGGGCGCTCGGCCGACATCGTCACCTCCTCAGGCGGGCGGGTGGTCAAGACGCTGGGCGACTCGGTGCTGTTCGTCTCCGACAAGGCGCATGTGGCCGCCGAGATCGCGCTGCGGCTGGTGGAGACGCACGCGCGCGGCAAGGACATGCCGGAGCTGCGGGTGGGGCTGGCCTCGGGGCCGGTGATCTGGCGGATGGGCGACGTGTTCGGCACCACGGTCAATCTGGCCAGCCGGCTGACCGCGTTGTCCCTGCCGGGAACGATCCTGGCCGATCCGCAGCTGGCCGAGGAGCTGGAGGGCGATCGGGCCTTCCGGCTGCGCGAGGTCAACCGGCTGTCGGTGCGCGGGCTGGGCGAGCTGGCCCCGTTCACGGTGATGCGCGCGGAGAGCACCTGACGCTGCCTTGAGCGGTCATGCGCGGAGAGCACCTGAACGCCTGGTGCGGTGGCGTGCGGGGGTGTCCGTAGAGTAGATCGTCATGACCGGACGCACCGCTGTCGACGGGCAGCTCGTGGGCGCCGAGGCGCGCCTGCTGCTGGAGGCCCGCTACGGCCACTTCACCGCCATGCAGGTCAGGGAGCGCCGGGTGCGCGGCCTGGACCTGCACCTCGACCGGCTCGACGCGGCCTCGCGCGAGCTGTTCGGCGGCGGGATCGACCGGGCGGCGGTGCTCGCCTCCATCCGCGCCGTGCTGGACGGCGGCGTACGGGACGCGAGCGTCCGCGTCTACGTGCTGGACGGCGACCCCCCGCACGTCGTGGCCAGTTCGGGCCCGCCCCACGGGCCGCTCGCCGGGCCCCTGAGCGTCAGGTCGGTGGTCTACCAGCGCTACCTGCCGCACATCAAGCAGGCGGGCGGCTTCCAGCAGGCCCACATCAACCGCATGGCGGCCCGCGACGGGTTCGGCGAGGCGCTGCTGACCACCGCCGACGGGCTGATCAGCGAGGGCTCGATCACGAACCTGGGCGGCTTCGCGGACGGCCGGCTGGTCTGGCCGGACGCGCCGATGTTGCACGGCATCACGATGCGGCTGCTGGAGCGCCTGGACGTGCCGCAGGAACGGCGCCCGCTCAAGGTGGCCGATCTGACCGCCTTCGACCTCGTCTTCGTCTGCAACTCCTGGGGAGTGACGCCGGTCGGGCAGGCGGACGGCCTGCCCCTGCGCCACGACGACGGCCTCGTGCGGCGGCTGCTCGATCACTACGAGACGATCTCCGGCGACCCTCTGGACTGACGCGGGCCGCGGGTTAGGATCACCCGAACGTCGTTCTGTGGACGAAGGGTGCCTTGATGACACGTCAGCACGCCATCAGTGACCTCCTGCGGCGCTCGGCCGCCCGTTATCCCGCCAAGACCGCCGTCGTCTACGGCGACCTGCGGCAGAGCTACGCCGACCTCGACTCCATGGTGAACAGGACGGCCAACGCGCTGGCCGCGAGGGGCGTGGGCAAGGGCGACAGGTTCGCCGTGCTGAGTCACAACAACCACGCGTTCGTGGTGGCGTACTTCGCGCTGGCGCGGCTGGGGGCGATCTCCGTGCCGGTCAACTTCATGCTGGGGGCCGAGGAGGTGGCGTACATCCTTCGGCATTCCGGGGCGAGCGGGATGCTGGTGGAGGACGCGCTGCTGCCGGTGGCGGCCGCGGCGGTCACCGGCGAGGTACGGGTGCGCGGCGTGATCGGCGCGGGCGCCGACGGGTGGGAGCCGTTCAGCGCGTGGTCGTCGCACGAGGACGCGACGGAGGTGACGGCGGAGATCCGCGACGACGAGCCGATCCAGCTCATGTACACCAGCGGCACCGAGTCCCGGCCGAAGGGCGCCACGCTGTCCAGCCGCAGCCTGATCGCCCAGTACGTCACCTGCGTGATCGACGGCGAGATGAGCCACGACGACGTCGAGGTGCACGCGCTGCCCCTCTACCACTGCGCGCAGCTGCACTGCTTCCTGACGCCCGGCGTCTATCTCGGCGCGACCAACATCGTGCTGCCGGGGGCGAGCCCGGCGGCCATCCTGGCCACGATCGAGGGCGAGCGCGCCACGAAGCTGTTCTGCCCGCCCACGGTCTGGATCTCGCTGCTGCGCCACCCCGACTTCGACCGCAGGGACCTGTCGTCGCTGCGCAAGGGCTACTACGGCGCCTCGATCATGCCGGTGGAGGTGCTGAAGGAGATCGCCGCGCGCCTGCCGGACGTGCGCCTGTTCAACTTCTACGGCCAGACGGAGATGGCGCCCGTCGCCACCATCCTCGGCCCGGACGAGCAGCTGACCCGGCTCGGCTCGGCCGGGCGCCCCGCGCTGAACGTCGAGACGCGGATCGTCGACGACCAGGACCGGCCGGTGCCGCCCGGCGTGGTGGGCGAGATCGTGCACCGCAGCCCGCACGCGATGCTCGGCTACTGGAACGACCCGGACAAGACAGCGGAGGCGTTCCGCGGCGGCTGGTTCCACAGCGGCGACCTGGGCGTCATGGACGGCGACGGCTACCTGTCGGTGGTGGACAGGAAGAAGGACATGATCAAGTCGGGTGGCGAGAACGTGGCCAGCCGCGAGGTGGAGGAGGCCATCTACCAGCATCCGGCCGTGGCGGAGGCGGCGGTGTTCGGGGTGCCGGACGAGAAGTGGATCGAGGCGGTCACGGCCGCGGTGGTGCTGCGGGAGGGGGCGGGGCTGACAGCCGGGGAGCTGACCGGGTTCCTGCGCGGGCGGCTGGCGCCGTTCAAGACGCCCAAGCGGGTGGTGTTCGTGGACGCGCTGCCGAAGAACGCCTCCGGCAAGGTGCTCAAACGCGAGCTCCGTGAGTCCATGTCGTGAAAATGTCGTGAAAAATGCTCATGCCATACCTCTGACCAGGCGTTATCCGGTCTGATAGCGGGCATCCCCTCTCGGCGACGACTTCACCTAGAAGCCCCGGGACGTCTGCGTGCGTCCCGACCGGGAGGGGCCGCATGCCACGCCTGCCCGAGCTCATGCACCGCGCGCTCTTCCGCGCGCTGTCCCTGCTGTCGGCGAAGGGGCAGGGGCTGGTCCTGCGCCGCTACTTCGACTGGCGGCACCGGGTCCCCGACCCGTGGCGGCTCGCGACCGACGACTACGAGCAGCAGAAGTACCTGGTCACACTCAAGCACCTGCCGCCGGGGCCGTACCGGCGGATCATCGAGGTCGGGTGCAGCGAGGGGGTGTTCACGCTCGCGCTGGCGGCGGCTTACCCGGAGGCGGAGATCATCGGGGTGGACCTCTCGGAGCGGGCGCTGACGCGGGCGCGGGCGCGCGTGCCGCAGAACGGACACGTGCGCTTCGTCCGCGCCGACCTGCTCACCCACCGGCCGGGTGACCGCTTCGACCTGGTGTTCTGTTCCGAGACGCTCTACTACCTGGGGCGCGAGGAGCGGCTGCGGCTGGCCTCGTCCCGGCTCAGCGAGTTGCTCGCGCCCGGCGGGGTGCTGGTGGCGGTCCATCCGTGGCCCGAGTCGGACCGGCTGCACGGCTTTCTGGACGCGCACGGGTCGCTGGCGCGGCTGAACGAGCAGGTCTACTCCTCCTCGCCGCGGCCGTTCGCCATCACCGTCTACCGGGACGTGTGCCGCCGCCTGACCGCCTGACCGCCGCTCGGCCGCCTGGCTCTCGCGCCGCCGCTCAGCCGCCGTCGGGCCGCCTACTGCTTGCCCAGGAGGTCGGCGGCGATCCGGCGGACCACCACGCGCTGGATCTTGCCGGTCGCCGTCTTGGGCAGCTCGTCCAGCACCAGCACCTCGCGCGGCCGTTTGAACGAGGCCAGCCCGTCGCGGCAGAAGCCGATGAGCTCGCCGGCGTCCACCTGGCGGCCGGGGGCGGGCACCACGCAGGCCACCGGCTTCTCCAGCCCCTCGCCGTCGATGTAGGCCACGACCGCGCACTCGCCGACCGACTCGTGCCGCAGCAGCCGGTCCTCGACCTCCATCGGCGAGACCCAGATCCCGCCCGCCTTGATCATGTCGTTGGAACGGCCGAGGCAGCGGTAGGAGCCGTCCTGCTCGCGGATGTAGGTGTCGCCGGTACGCAGCCACTCGCCCTGGAAGACCTGGCGGGTGGTGGCCGTGCGGCACCAGTAGCCGGTGGCGATCGAGTCGCCGCGGACGAGCAGATGGCCGGGTTTGCCGTCTTCGACGGGGGCGCCCTGATCGTCGAGCAGCCTGGCCTCGTAGCCGGGCACGACCGTTCCCGAGGTGCCAGGACGCACCTGGCCCGGCGTGTTGGAGACGAAGATGTGCAGCGCCTCGGTGGAGCCGAGCCCGTCGATGATCTCCACGCCGAAGCGGCCGGTGAAGCGGCGCAGGATCTCGGCCGGCAGGGCCTCCCCCGCTGAGACGCCCAGGCGTACGGAGGCGAAGGTGTCGGCGGGCAGACCGGCGGCAAGCAGCGCGGCGTAGAAGGTGGGGCCGGCGAAGAACAGCGTGGGCCGCTCGGCCACCACCTGCGCGGCCACGCCGGCGGGGGTGGGGCGGGCCGGGTCGAGCACGGCGGTGGCGCCGGCGGCCAGGGGGAAGAACATCGAGTTTCCGATGCCGTACGCGAAGAACAGCCGCGCCACCGACAGGCACCGGTCGTCCGGGCGGATGCCGAGCACCTGGCGGCCGTAGGTCTCGTAGACGTCCCTGATCGCGCCGTGCCGGTGCATGGCGGCCTTGGGGGCGCCGGTGGTGCCGGAGGTGTAGAGCCACAGGGCGGGTGAGTCGCGCCAGGTGTCGTATGCGGGCCCGGCCGGCCGCCCCGAGGCGAGCACGTCGTCCCAGGACAGGTCGAGGTCGCCGCCCTCGCCGCTCTCGCCGCTCTCGCGGGCCTCGCCGGGCTCGCCCGTGAGGATGAGGGTGGTCACTTCGGGGGCCTGGGCCAGGGCCGCGCGGACGACCGGCTCGAACTCCGGCGTGGCCACGACCGTCCTGGCCCGCGCGTCCCTGATGAGCGCGCCCAGCTCGGTCCCGTTGTACATGGTGGACACCGGCACCGCGACCGCGCCCATCCGCAGCACGGCCAGGATCGTGATCACGGTCTCCGGCCGGTCGGACATGACGAGCAGGACCCGTTCCTCGGGCCGAACCCCCAGGCGGGCCAGCCCGGTGGCCAGTTCGGCCGTGCGGGTGGCGAGCTGGGCGTAGGTCAGCGTGCCCGCCGGGCCGGTGACGGCGACGTGGTCGCCCCGGCTGGCCTCGACCTGGCGGTCGGTGAGAAAGACGCTGGCGTTGAACGATTCGGACGTCATGGCCGTCCCCATCCGCAGGCGGGCGATCGTGACTGAATCTTCTACACAGGATCGGCGAGCCGTCAATGACTTGTAGAGCTCAAAGGTGCACGTACTCGTAGTCGAAGGGCCGGCCGTTGATGCCCGAGCGCGGCGGCGCGACCCAGGCGGCGATCTTCCCCGGCTCGTAGACGGGCCGCATCAGCGACAGCACGTGCGTCTTGTCCTCGGCCGTCGGCAGCCAGCGGCCGGCCACCGCCTCCCACTCGTGCCGGGCCAGCACCCGCCCGTCCGGGGAGACGTGGTGGCCGGCGAACGTGCCCACCTTGCGGTTGAAGCCCACGTGCGGCAGGTAGAGGACGGGGTCGAGGCCGTGGGAGTCGAGGATGCGGTTCCAGCGGTTCACGCCGGTGACACAGTCGGCCACGTACTCGCCGCGCAGGTCGGCGTTGAGCGCCGTCAGCGCGGGCAGCCGGGCCTCCGCCAGGCGGCCGTCCTCGATCCGCGGCACGACGGCGACGGCCTCGGTGAGCAGGTGGTCGTCCTTGCGGCGCTCCTCCTGCCAGCGTCCCTTCAGCCCGGCCGTGTAGTAGTTCGCCACGTTGGTGGAGGTCTCTCCGCCGAACAGGTCGAGGCTCACGCTGTAGTGGAAGTTGATGTACTTCTGGATGACGTTCAACGGGATGCCACCATATTTCCGGACATCGTCGTCGTCGTGCTCGCGCATCAACTGCGCCGTCCGCTCCACCACCCGGTCCACGCCCGTGGTGCCCACGAACATGTGGTGGGCCTCCTCCTTGAGCATGAACTCGCACGTCCGGCTGAGCGGGTCGAACGCCGACTCCTTGAGCGTGCCGAGCTGGTACTTGCCGTCGCGGTCGGTGAAGTACGTGAACATGAAGAACGACAGCCAGTCAGGCGTCTCCTCGTTGAAGGCGCCCAGCATGCGCGGCGAGTCCTCGCTGCCCGAGTTGCGCAGCAGCAGCGCCTCGGCCTCGTCCCTGCCGGACCGGCCGAAGTAGGCGTGCAGCAGGTAGACCATGGCCCACAGGTGCCGGCCCTCCTCCACGTTGACCTGGAAGAGGTTGCGCAGGTCGTACAGGGAAGGGGCGCTCAGCCCGAGCCGGCGCTGCTGCTCGACGCTGGCCGGCTCGGTGTCGCCCTGGATGACGATGAGCCGCTGCAGGTCGGCACGGTACTCGCCGGGCACCTGCTGCCAGACCGGCTGCCCCTTGTGCTGGCCGAAGGCGATGCGCCGGTCGGTGTCGCGCTCGGCCAGGAAGATGCCCCAGCGGTATTCGGGCAGCGGCACGTGGTCGAAGTGCGCCCAGCCCTCACGGCCGACGGCGACGGCGGTGCGCAGGTAGACGTCCTGGGTGGGCAGCGCCGGGCCCATCTCCGCCCACCACTGCAGGAACCGCGGCTGCCACGACTCCAGCGCCCGCTTCAGCCGCCGGTCCTCGGCCAGGTCGACGTTGTTCGGGATCCGCTCGGTGTAGTCGATGCCCATGCTCGCCTCCGGTGGCTGGTCATGCTCGCTCGCGGTCGTAGACGGGGCGCCGGCCGGTGCCGTAGCTGCGCAGGGCGCCCTCGGGGCCCGAGGCGTTCGGGCGGGTGAAGATCCAGTTCTGCCAGGCGGCCAGGCGGGCGAAGATCTTGGTCTCCATGGTCTCGGGGCCGGCGAAGCGCAGGCTGGCCTCCATGCCGGTGAGCGCGTCGGGGCTGAGCGCGGCGCGTTCCTCCAGCGCCAGGCGTACCTCGTCGTCCCAGTCGAGGTCGTCGGGCGCGAACGTCACCAGGCCGAGCTCCAGCGCCTCGGCCGGGCCGAGGCGCCGGCCCGTCTCCTTCTCCAGCTCGGCCACCCGGCCGGGCTCGGCGTGGAAGCGGGCGGCCAGCCGCGACAGGCCGTTGCCCATCGGGTAGTCGCCGAAGTTGGCGGGCGAGAGCTCGATCTCGGCCGGCCGCTCCGGGTCGTCCAGCATGTACTGGCGGTCGCAGGCCAGGGCCAGCTCCAGCAGCGGGCCGGCGAAGCAGCTGCCCGGCTCCATCAGCGCGATGAGGCTGCGGCTGGTGACGTCGAGGCGTTTGAGCGTGCGCTTGAGGTAGTGCCTGATCTCGCCGTGCGGCCAGGCGTCCGTGCCCGGCTCGGCGGCCAGGACCGCGCCGATGTCGCCCTCGGTCCTGATCACCCAGGTGCCGAGCTCCGGCTCGTTCGTCCGCAGGCGCAGGATCAGGTCGTCCAGTTCCCTGGTCATGCGCAGCAGCCAGCCGTCGTCGCCCGCTTCAGGGCCGCGTACGGTGATCGTGACCCGGTGCTCCTCCGGCGCCGCCGTGACCGTGGAGTAGGCGTAGCCGTCGGGGCGCAGCGGCGGCAGCGGCACCGGTCGGGCGTCGGCGGGGCGGGCCGAGCGGGCGGCCGCCTCCTTCGCGCGCTCCCGTACGGTCTCCTCGAACCTGCTGCGCGGCACCGCCTCGTCCACCAGCCGCCAGGCCACCGCCGTCTTCCCGCGCACGCCCTCGCTGCGGGTGGCGAACACGTCGGCCAGGTCCTTGCGCACGCCGCGCTTGTCGGTCAGCCGGGTCAGGCCGCCCGTGCCCGGCAGCACGCCGAGCAGCGGGACCTCCGGCAGCGACACCGCCGTGGAGCCGTCGTCGACCAGGATGATCCGGTCACAGGCCAGGGCCAGCTCGTAGCCGCCGCCCGCCGCGGTGCCGTTGACCGCGGCCAGGTACGTCTGGCCCGAACAGGCAGTCGCGTCCTCGATGGCGTTGCGGGTCTCGTTGGTGAACTTGCAGAAGTTCACCTTCCACGGGTGGGACGACTGGGCCAGCATGCGGATGTTCGCGCCCGCGCAGAACACCCGGTCCAGGCCGCCGGTGAGGACGACCGCGCGGACCTCGGGGTGCTCGAAGCGCAGGCGCTGGACGGCGTCGTACAGCTCGATGTCGACCCCGAGGTCGTAGGAGTTGAGCTTGAGGTCGTACCCGGGGACTATGCCGCCGCTCTCGTCGACCGCCAGCACGATCCTGGCGACCTCGCCGTCGAGCTCAAGCCTGAGGTGACGGTATCTGCCGGGATCGGTGTCGAAGGACACCTCTGGCTGTCCGGTCATGCCCCAAGTTCAACAACCATCGTGCGCCGCGTCAAGGTTCTGTAGAACTTTCCGGGCGGCGGTCGAGGGCCTGCGTCCACTTGACGGCCACCGCCGCCACCTGGATCAGCTCCGCGCGCAGGCGCTCGGGGTCGGACTCGGCGAACGCCTCCATCACCTCCTCCGCCAGGATGTGCCGCCAGGTCAGCCGCCCGTCGCCGGCGGCCTCGTCCGTGTTGCGCCTGGCCTCGTCCGACTCCTTGGTCGTCCCCTCGCCGCCGGTGCCGTCGGGCAGCAGCTGCATGCCGAACCGCACGTCCTGCGCCACCCGCTCGGCCGCCACGTCGGCCAGCACCCGCTCCAGCGAGCCCGGCACGCCCGCATCGCCGTCATGATTCATGGCTCTCAGTCTGGCGGAGCCGCGCCCGCCCGAACGACGTTCGGAATGGCGCATGCGTTCAGAAGGGCGCGTGCATGTGCGTTCAGAAGAGGGTGTGCATGTGCGTTCAGAAGGGGGTGTGGGGGCGGAAGCCGGGGCCGAAGTCGGTCAGGCCCGAGCAGACGTGGTCGCGGAACGCGCGCGCCGCCGGCGTGAGCCGTTCACCGGCGGGCCAGCTCACCCCGATCGTCCGCGACACCGGCGGATCGAGCGGGATCTCCACCACGCCCCCGGCCGGCGGCTGCTCGGAGCGGGGCAGGACGGCCACGCCCAGCCCCGCCGTCACCAGGCCGCGCACGGTCTCCGTCTCCTGCCCCTCGAACGCGATCCGCGGCTCGAACCCGGCCGCCGCGCACAGGCTGTCGGTGATCTGGCGCACCCCGTACCCGTGTTCCAGCGTCACCAGCTCCTCCCCCGCCAGCTCCTCGGCCCGCACCCGGCGCCGGCCCGCCAGGCGGTGGGACGCGGGCGCCGTCAGCACCATCTCCTGGTCGGCGAGCGGACGGCTGACCAGGTCGGGATCGTCGAGCGGCATGGGGCCGACGAACACCAGGTCGATCTCGCCCTCGCGCAGCGCCCGGAGCATGTCCTGCCGGGACCCCTGGGCCAGGCTGAACCGGATGTCCGGGTTGCGCTCGCGGAAGCCGCCGATGAGGGAGGGCACGAGGGTGCGGCCGAGCAGGTGCAGGAAGCCGAGCACGATGCGGCCGCTGCCCGGGTCGATGTCCTCGCGCACCTCGCGGGCGGCGGCGGTCACGACGGCCAGGGCTCTGGTGGAGGCGGCGGCCAGCGTACGTCCTGCCCTGGTCAGGCGGATGCCGCGGCCGGAGGGCAGCACCAGCGGGGCGCCGACCAGGTCCGCCAGGGCGGCCAGGCGGCGGCTGGCCGTGGGCTGGGGGATGCCGAGCAGCTCGGCGGCGCGGGTCACGTGGCCGGTCTCGCCGACGGCGGCCAGCAGCGCGAGCACGGGGGCCAGGCGGGCGGCCAGCCGGTCAGCCGATTCATCCATCACGGTATGAATTATCGCCTATATGCGTATTAGACGTATTTATTAGCCTGTCTTAGCGTTTGTCGGGTGGTAGTGCTCGAAGTCCCCTCCGCCGCCACCGGGACGCGGCGGGTCAGCGTGGCCGTGGCGGCGGCCGGGCTGTCGTCGTTCGCCCTGCTGTACGCGCCGCAGCCCGTCCTGCCGCAGCTCGCCTCCGCGTACCGGCTGGATCCCGGCACCGCCTCCCTGGCCATCGGGGTGGCCACCGCCTCGCTCGCCGTGGCGGTGCTGCCGCTGGCCTGGTTCGCCGGGGCGGTGGGGCGGCGGCGGGTGATCGTCTGGTCGGTGGTGCTGTCGGCGGTCATCGGGCTGCTGCTGCCGCTGGCGCCGTCCTTCCCCGTGCTGCTGGGGATGCGGGCGGTGCAGGGGGTGGCCATCGCCGGGTTCGCGGGGGTGGCGGCGGCGTACCTGGCGGACACCCTCGGGACGGCGCGGCTGGCCGGGGCGGTCGGGGCGATGATCGCCGGCAACTCGGTCGGCGGCATGCTCGGCCGCTTGGGGGCCGGCTTCGCCGCCGAACCCCTGGGCTGGCACGGGGCCCTCGCGGCGGTGGCGGCCGTCTCCCTGGCCTGCGCCCTCTTCACCGCCGCCACCTTGCCCCGCGACCCCCGTACATCCGAGTCCCGGCGCGTCGCCACGCCGGACGCGAACCACGCTCCCGCTGCCCGCTCCTGCGACCCGACGGACGCCATGACGCGCGCGGGTGGCGGGGGCCGGGTTCGGGTGGGGCTGGTGGTGCCGGTGGTGGTGGGGGCGCTGGGGATGGGGGCGTTCGTGGCGTTGTACAACGCGGCCGGGTTCCGGCTGGCCGCGCCGCCCCTGTCGCTGGCCCCGGCCGCCGCCTCCCTGGTCTTCCTGTCGTACGCCATGGGCACCGCCTCCTCGGCCGCCGCCGGACGCCTGACGGCGCGCCTGGGCCGGACGCCGGCGCTGGTCACCGCGCTGGCCGTCACGACGGCGGGCTCCGTGCTGACCGTGTCGGCGTCGCTGCCCGTGGTGGTGGCCGGGTTCGCCGTGCTGACCGCCGGGTTCTTCGCCGCCCACGCCATCGCCAACGCCTGGGTCACCGCCGACGCGCCCCCGCCCGCCAGGGGCAGGGCCGCCGGCCTCTACACCCTCTTCTACTACCTGGGCAGCGGCGCGGGCGGCACGGCCGGCGCCGTCGTGTACGGGCACGCGGGCTGGACCTGGCTGATCGTCATGACCTCCGCCTGGCTCCTGCTGGCCGCCCTCATCGTCCTCGTCACCACCCGCCGCTCGGCCCTGCCCACCCCGGCGACGGCCCTGGCGACGGAAGACGGGAGCGCGAAGGCGCAGGAGACACACCGGACCACGAGCGGCTGAGCGTCCATCCGGCAGCCTCGCCCGGGGAACCCCACCCTCCCAAGGAGACCGGGCGGGGCGGTCAGAGTTCGACGTGGTGGTCGGGGTCGGCGCCGATGCGGCCGCCGTCGATGGCGTCGAGGCGGGCCGTCTCCTCCGGTGACAGGCTGAAGTCGAACACCTCGAA
Organism: Nonomuraea sp. NPDC048882; assembly: GCF_040649755.1. Classification (NCBI taxonomy): domain Bacteria; kingdom Bacillati; phylum Actinomycetota; class Actinomycetes; order Streptosporangiales; family Streptosporangiaceae; genus Nonomuraea; species Nonomuraea sp. NPDC048882. The sequence goes on along the minus strand of NZ_JBEZGB010000003.1, from coordinate 383,128 downwards.
GTTCTGCCGCATCCGTTCGGGATCGCCCGACTTCGGGATGGGCACCGCGCCCGCCTGCACGTGCCAGCGCAGCACTACCTGGGCCGGCGTACGACCGTGGGCGAGCGCCAGGTCGGTGACGGCCGGGTCGTCGAGCAGCTTGCTCCGGGCGCCGAGCGGGCTCCACGACTCGGTCACGATGCCGTGCTCGGCGTGGAAGGCGCGCAGCTCGTGCTGGGGGAAGCCGGGATGCATCTCGATCTGGTTGACGACCGGCAGGACGCCCGTCTCGTCGGCCAGCCGGCGGATCTGGGTGGGCGTGAAGTTGGAGACGCCGATCGAGCGTGCGAGGCCCTGGTCGCGCAGGTGGATGAAGGCCCGCCAGGTGTCGGTGTAGAGGTCGCGGCCGGGCAGCGGCCAGTGGATGAGGAAGAGGTCCACGTAGTCGAGGCCGAGGCGGGCCCGGCTCTCCTCGAAGCCGCGCATGGCCGCGTCGTAGCCGTGGTGGGAGCCGCGCAGCTTCGTGGTGACGAACAGCTCGTCGCGGGCCACGGACGCGTCCGCGACGCCGGCGCCCACCTCGGCCTCGTTGCCGTAGATGGCGGCGGTGTCGATCAGGCGGTAGCCCAGCGAGATCGCGTGGATCATCGCCTGGCGGGCCGCCTCGCCGCGCATGGGATAGGTGCCCAGCCCCAGGCGTGGCATCGGGCGGCCGTCGGAGAGCATGACGGTCATTTCGCGGTCCTTCCCCCTCTGTCGTGCGGATCAAGTGTCCTCCCTTACCCGGCGGCATGACGGGCAATCCGTGACGTGCCGGGGAAGGGGGTCGTTCAGGTCTCCAGGTAGCGCAGGATCGCCAGCACGCGGCGGCTGTAGCCGGGGTCGCGGGGCAGGTCGAGCTTCTCCATGATCGCGTTGACGTGCTTCTCGACCGTGCTGAGCGAGACGTGCAGGCGTTCGGCGACCGCGACGTTGACGAACCCCTGGGCGAGCAGCCGCAGCACCTCCCCTTCGCGGGGGCTGAGCCGGCTCAGCGGGTCGGCGCGGGTGGTGCGGGCCAGCAACTGGCGCACCACCTCGGGGTCGAACGCCGTGCCGCCGGCGCGGACCCGTTCGAGCGCGCCGAGGAACTCGCCGACCTCGGAGACCCGGTCCTTGAGCAGGTAGCCGAGCCCTTCGGTGGACCCGGCGAGGAGCCTGGCGGCGTAGTGCGGCTCGACGTACTGCGACAGGACGAGCACGCCGACGCCCGGCCGCCGCTCGCGGATCTCCAGCGCCGCCCGCAGCCCCTCGTCCTTGTGGGTGGGCGGCATGCGTACGTCGATCACGGCGACGTCGGGACGGTGCCGATCGACGGCGTCGAGCAGCGCGGGCGCGTCGCCGACGGCGGCGACCACCTCGTGCCCGGCGTCGTCGAGCAGCCGGGTCAGGCCCTCGCGCAGCAGCACCGAGTCGTCGGCCAGGATCACCCGCACGGCGGCGCCTTCGGCAGGGTCGCGGTGATCCGGGTGGGACCGCCGGGCGGGCTGTCCACGGTGAACGTCCCGTCGAGCGCCAGCACGCGCCGGGCCAGGCCGGACAGCCCGCCGCCCGAGGCGTCGGCGCCGCCCGCGCCGTCGTCGGAGATCGCCACGCTCACCGTCCGCTCGTCCTCGCTCAGGACCACCAGGATGTCATGCGCGCCGGCGTGCTTGACCGCGTTGGTGATGGCCTCGCGGGCGACGAAGTACAGGGCCGTCTCGACCTCGGAGGCGAGGCGGCCGGTCAGCCCGTGGTGCACGGTGACGGGGACGTCCGACCGTTCCGCCACGCCGGCCAGCGCGGCGCGCAGGCCGAGCTCGTCGAGCGCGGTCGGGTAGACGCGCCAGGCCACGCTGCGCAGCTCGTCGAGGAGCCGGCGGGATTCGGTGTAGGCCTGGTCGACCAGCTCGGCGGTCCTGTCGGGGGCGGCGCTGAGGCGGGCGCGGCCGAGCAGCATGGCCAGGGCCACGCCGCGCTGCTGCACGCCGTCGTGCAGGTCGCGCTCGATCCTGCGGCGCTCGTCGTCCACGGCTCTGACGATGCCGGTACGGGTGGCGGTCAGCTCGGCGATGCGCCTGCGCATGAGCTCCTGGCTGCCGGGGCCGAGGAAGCGGGCGGCCAGGCGGCGCTCCAGTGCCGCCAGGGCCATGACCATGAGGACGAGCACGGCCAGCAGGACCGCTCCCAAGGTGAGGCCGAGGATGCCGCTGCCGGTCACGATCTTGACGCCGGGCAGGTTGAGCGGGACGGGCTCCATCCTGTCCCTGATCAGGTCCCAGGCGCCGCCGACCGTGAGCAGGCAGGCCAGGAACAGGGTGGACGCGCAGACGTACCCGCCGAGGAGGGACAGGGCGGCGCGGGCGGCCAGGAACGTGTACCCGCCGTCCCGCGTTCCCTGCTCCTGGTCCAGGTCGAGCCAGCGGGACAGGCGGGCGCGTTCGAGGGCGGTGAGGCGGGCGCGTACGCGGGCGAGGGCGGGACGCAGCGCGGGAACGAGGGAGGCGGGGGCCGCCGCGCACAGGAAGGCCAGCTCGGCGAGGCCGAGAACCGTTCCGAGAAGGACCCCGGCCGCCGTCCGCACGATCCGGCCGCCCCACACGGGCGTGAAGTCTAGGCGTCGCGGCGGCGCATCACGACCAAGCCCGCCACCAACGCCGCCGCCGTCCAGACCACCAGCCATGCCAGCCCCTCCCCCGCCGGGTACGGGATCGGCCCGCCGGTCGGATTGTCGGTGCTGCCCATGAACGCCAGCCCGGCGAACATCGGCAGGCGCATCGAGATGTACACCGCCGCCTGGCTCCCGGTCATCAGCAGCATCAGCGGCAGGCCCATGAGCAGCATGAACACCACGGTCAGGGTGCCCGCCGCGCTGCGCACGGCCGCGCCGACGCCCAGGGTCAGCACCGAGACGAAGGCGTAGAAGACGCCGGTGCCCAGCAGGTCGAGCGCGACGTCGGCGGCGGGCAGCACGACGAGCCCGCCGAACACGTCGATGGACAGCAGCAGGTACACCGCCGCCGTCGCCACCGCCCCGGACAGGACTCCGGCCACGAACATCACGGGGGCGACCACCAGCGCCTTGGCCGCCAGCACCATGCCGCGCACGGGCGTGGCCTGGAGCGTGACGCGGATGCCGCCGGAGGCGTACTCGGTGGTGATCGTCAGCATGGCCAGGGCCACCAGGGCGAACTGGACGAACGACGTGGCCGAGACCACGGGCTCGCTGGCCGTGACGCGCACGCCCGCCGCGCCGTCGCGCAGGGCGTCGGTGACGGTGGAGCCGCCCAGCGTGACGGCGGTCAGCACGGTGAGCACGAGCGCGCCGGCCAGGCACCACCAGGTGGACCTGACCGACCACAACTTCCCCCACTCCGCCCCGGCCACCTGCCACAACGTCCGCGCCTGTGCGCTCATCGGCCCGCTCCGTACTCGACGCTGTCCGAGGTCAGCTCCTGGTAGGCCTGCTCCAGGGACGCCTGTCTGGTGCGCAGTTCGTGCAGGCGGATCCCGGCCTCGTGGGCCAGGTCGCCGACGCGTTCGACGGGGGCGCCGGTGGCCTCCAGTTCGTTCTCGCCGAACCGGTCCACCGCGATCCCGGCGGCGCGCAGCCGGGCGGCGAGGGCGTCCGCGTGCGGGGTGCGGACCAGCACGGCCGTCAGCGAGCTGCCCGCGATGACGTCGGCCAGCGGCGCGTCCGCGATGAGCCGGCCCCTGCCGATCACCACGAGGTGGTCGGCGGTGAGCTGCATCTCGCTCATCAGGTGGCTGGAGACGAACACCGTCCGGCCCTCTTCCGCGAGAGACCGCATGAGCCCGCGCACCCACCGCACGCCGTCCGGGTCGAGCCCGTTGACGGGTTCGTCGAACATCAGCACTTCGGGGTCGCCCAGCAACGCCGCGGCGATCCCGAGGCGCTGGCTCATGCCCAGGGACAGCGTCCCGGCCCGCTTGCGCGCCGCGCCGGCCAGGCCCACGGTCTCCAGCACCTCGCCGACCCGTCGCCGCGCGATCCCGTTGCTGCGGGCCAGCGCCACCAGGTGGGCGTGGCCGCTGCGGCCGGGGTGCACGGCACGCGCGTCGAGCAGCGCGCCGACCGTGCGCAGGGGGTACCTGATCCGGTGGTACGGGACTCCGCCGACGAGCGCGGTGCCGGCGCTGGGCCGGTCAAGGCCGAGGACGAGGCGCATCGTGGTCGACTTCCCCGCACCGTTGGGGCCGAGGAAGCCGGTCACCGTGCCCGGTCTCAGGTCGAGGGACAGGTCGTCCACGGCGAGACGGTCGCCGTACCGTTTGGTCAAACCGCGCAGACTGATCACGCCGCCCCACGCTAGGAGCCCGCGGCGGCGGGAACCATGGGGGCGACCCGCCGACCTCGATGGCGGAAAACCGTAACCCGGACGCCCCCGCTCAGGAGTGGGCCGCGCTCATCCATTCGGGGACGTCGCTGAGCAGGCCGCCCAGTTCCTCCAGCAGGTCCTCGTCCACGACGGCACCCGACGCGGACAGGTCCTCGACGCGCCGGCAGAGCTCCGCCTCCCTGACCGCGCCGACCGTGGCGCAGGCGCCCCTGAGCCGGTGGGCGAGCGCCGTGGCGGCCGGGCGGTCGCCGTCGCGTACGGCCTGCCTGAGCTCGTCGAACGTACGCGTGGCGGTGGCGAGGTAGGCCCGCGCCACGTCCGCCAGCGCCTCCTGGGACAGCCCGGCCAGCTCGGGCGGGAGCCCGGCCGAGGCCGTCCACTCCGGGATGCGGGCCAGCACGCGCGGCCAGTCCACGGGCTTGGCCAGATGGTCGTCCATGCCGGCTTCGAGGCAGCGGATCCGGTCGTCGGGCATGGCGGCGGCGGTCATCGCGATGATCGGCGTGTGGACCTCCTCGCGGCCCCTGATCTCCTCGGTGGCGGCCAGTCCGTCGAGCACGGGCAGCTGGCAGTCCATGAACACCAGGTCGTAGCCGCCTTCGAGCACGGCCCGCACGGCCTGGGCGCCGTCGTCGACCACCTCGACCTCGTGACCGGCCTGGCCGAGGACGAGCATCGCCACCTGGCGGCTCACCTCGTCGTCCTCGGCCACGAGGATCCGCGCTGCGGCGGCCGGGCTGCCGTTCTGGCCGGCCGGATGGTCGCCGGGGGACTCGGCGGTGCCCAGGGCGTTCTCCACGGCGGCGACCAGGCGGCGGCGGCTCAGCGGCCGGGTGATCGACTGTACGGCCCGCTCGCCGGCCGGCGCCGGCCAGGCGAAGCCGGAACGGCCCGGGGTGACGACCACGATGACGCTGGTGGCCTGGAGCAGCGGGTCGGTGAGGATGGCGTGGGCGAGCGAACGCGGCGCGCCCGGGTCCGCCCCCAGCGAACCGCCCAGTGGGTGACTCGACGAGCCGCCCGGCGAAGTGCTCAGTGCGGCGTCAGGTGAAGTGGCCAGCCCATTGCCCCGTGCGGCATCCGGCGCGGTGGCCAGCCCATTGCCTGGCGACGGGTCCGGGGTCGTGCCCAGGTCGAGGGCGACGACCGCCAGCTCGTACGGCTCCCCCGCCGCGGCGGCCGACCGCAGGCGGGCCAGGGCCTGCTCCTGGTCCCTGGTCTCCTCGACCTCGGCCCCGGCCTGGGCCAGGTAGCGCGCGGCCAGCGTACGGTCCTCGGGCCGCGAGTCGGCGACGAGCGCGCGCCGTCCCTCCAGGGTGTGCGCCCCGGGCTCGGCCCAGGTCACGACGTCGACCGGCAGCGTGGCCCAGAAGCGGCTGCCCACGCCCTCGACGCTGTCCAGCCCGATGCTGCCGCCCATGAGCTCGACGAGCTGCCGGCTGATCGCCAGGCCCAGGCCGCTGCCGCCGGTCCTGCGCGTGATCGGCGAGTCCACCTGGCGGAAGACGCCGAAGACCCGTTCCCGGTCGTTGGGGCCGACCCCGATCCCGGTGTCGGCCACGGCGAACCTGAGCGTCACCCGTTCCTGGCCCGGCTCGCCCTCGTCGAGGGTGACCCGCAGGTCCACGCCGCCCTGGAAGGTGAACTTGAGCGCGTTGCCGACGAGGTTGGTGAGCACCTGGCGCAGCCGGGCGGGGTCGCCCGACACCTGGCTCGGGACGTTCTCGTCGAGCCGGAGCGTGAGCCAGAGCCCCTGCTCGTACGCGTGCGGCGCGAACGGTGCCACGACCTCGTCGCACAGGCGCGGCAGGTCGAAGGCCACGGCGTCGACCTGGAGATGGCCGGCCTCGATCCTGGACAGGTCGAGGAAGTCGTCGAGCAGGCGCAGCACGTTGTGGGCCGACTCCTGGGCGGTGGTGGCGTAGTAACGCTGCTCCTCGTCCAGCCGGGTGCCCATGAGCAGGGAGTTCATGCCGAGCACGCCGTTGATCGGGGTGCGGATCTCGTGGCTGATCTTGGCCACGAACTCGGACTTGGCGTTGGAGGCGCTGAGCGCGTCGTCCCTGGCGGAGGCCAGTTCGGCGGCGTATCTGGCCAGCGTGGCCTGGGCCCGGCGGCGGCCACGCGTGGAGTGGATCTGCAGGCCGAGGCCGATGAGGATGAGCAGGGCGAGCAGGGCGGCGACGGTGAGCACGTTCGTGCGCAGCTTGTCGGCCGAGGCCAGCGCCTCGGAGGCGGAGACCTCGGCGGTGACCGTCCAGCCGATGCTCGGGATGGGCTCGGAGGCCGACATGACCAGGCCGTCGATGCCGCGGTACATGCCGCTCCACGCCTGCCCGGCCAGCGCGGCGTCCACCCGGAAGTCCTCGCGCAGGGAGGTGAGCGCGTACACCTGCCTGCCGGGGTCGGCGACGAGCACGCCGGCCTTGTCGGTGATGAGCAGCCGGATGTCCTGCGCGTTGGCGGCCTCCTCGGCGAACGCCTTGATCGCGTCCAGGCTGTAGACGATGGCGAGCATGCCGAACATGCGCACGCCGTCGGCGCTCATGATGGGCGCGGCCACGGCGACCGCCCTGGACACGTCGCCCATCGTGGGCGTGTACGCCTGGGAGACGTGGGCCTGGCGGCCGTCGCGCACCGCGCGGTACCAGTCGGTGCTGGTGATGTCCTGGGGCAGCGCGCTCGGGGGTTCGGCGCCGAGCATGCTTCCCTCGGGGGAGATCAGCATGAGCCCGCTGACCCCGTCGCGCATGCGTTCCAGCTGGCCCAGCCAGTCGCGCAGCGTCGTCGGCGTGGCGTCGCCGACGGAGGCGCGCACCTCGGGGCGCTGCGCGAAGGCGGTGACGAGCTGTTTGAGCGAGCTCATCTGCTGGTCGACCACGACCCTGCTGACCGACGCCGTGGTCCTGACCCGGTTGCTGACCTCGTCGCGCACCGCGCCCTCGGACAGCGAGATGCTGGACGACGTCAGTGCCGCCAGTGGCAGCAGGCCCAGGAGCGTCCACAGGGCTGTCACCGCGAACAACCACCGCACGGGCGTCCGTCCCTCCCCCCAGCCGTTCGGGTACAGAGTAGGAGGTAACCGGCGCGTACGCCGGATCCGGATGAGCAGAACGAGCAAAAGTCGATCTTTTGTAATAAAACACGCTTAAGCTGCAAGAATCTACTGCTTGGACGAGGAGCGTGGCGATGCCTGAGCCCAGGGACATCACCGTACTCATCGTGGACGATGATCCGGTCGTCACGGCGGCGCTGCACGCGCAGGTGAACCGGGTGCTGGGCTTCAGGGTGGTGGGCATCGCCCACACCGGCCACGCGGCGCTGGCCGCCGCCGGCCGCTTCGCGCCCCGGCTGATCCTGCTCGATCTGCACCTTCCGGATATGCCCGGCTTAGAGGTCGCGCACCGGCTGCGCCGACCGGAACAGCCGCCCGCCGACATCATCGTCGTCTCCAGCCGCAAGGAGTCGGCCACCGTACGGGCGGCCATCCAGCGCGGCGCCCTCTACTACCTGGTCAAGCCGACCAGGGCCGGCACGCTGGAGCAGACCCTGCTGCGGTACGCGGCCACCGCCGAGCAGCTCGACGGGGGCGGCCGGTTCGCCGAGCAGCAGGAGATCGACCGCCTCTTCCGCTCGCTCCACCTCGACCAGGGCACCCGTCCGAAGAGCATCTCGCCGGCCACCGAGCAGAAGATCCTGGACGCGCTGGCCGAGGTCGAGGAGGACGCCTCGGCGCACGAGCTGGCCGGGATGGTCGGCGTCAGCCGGGCCACCGCCCGCCGCTACTTGGAGCACCTGGCCGATCGCGGGCTGGTCGAGGGCCGCCCGAAGTACGGGGAGACCGGGCGTCCGCAGCACCGGTACCGCGTCCGATGAGCGGCCCGCCCACCGGCCAGCCGACCGACCGGCCGACCGGCCTGATGACCGGCCCGATGACCAGTCCGGTGAGGATCCCCGTGCGGCGCGGGCTGCGCGTGGTGCTGGCGGCAGTACTGCTCTGCGTGCTCGCGACCGGCTGCGGCGAGGCGGACGCGTTCGCCACGGAGTCCACGATGGCGCGGATCAAGCAGCGCGGCGTGCTGACCGTGGGCACCAAGTTCGACCAGCCGATGTTCGGCTACAAGGACCCGGCCAGCGGGCGGATCACCGGGTTCGACGCGGAGATCGCGCGACTGCTGGCCAAGGACCTCACCGGCAGCGAACGCAACGTCCGCTTCGTCGAGACCGTCTCCCGCGAACGCGAGAACTTCATCACCCAGGGCGTGGTGGACCTCGTCATCGCCACCTACTCGATCACCCCGGCCCGCTCCGAGCTGGTCTCGTTCACCGACCCGTACTACTACGCGGGGCAGGACCTGCTGGTCAGGATGGGCGATTCCACCATCAACCAGGTGACCGACCTGGGCGGCAAGACGGTCTGCACGGCCAAGGGCTCCACCTCCGTGGACCGGCTGCGCGAGCAGGTGCCGACCGCCAAGCTGGAGATCGTCGACGCCTACAGCATCTGCATCCCCGCCCTCATCTCCGGCCGGGTGGACGCGCTCAGCACCGACGACACCATCCTGCTCGGGCTGCTGGCCCAGCATCCCGACACACTGCGCCTGGTACGCAAGCCGTTCGGGCGCGAGCCGTACGGGATGGGCGTGCGCAAGCAGGACACGGCCTTCCGCGACTACCTCAACGGCCTGATCTGCCGCTGGCTGCGTGACGGCCAGTGGGACCGCGCCTTCATGGCCACGATCGGCGTCCACGGCAACACCGCCGGGCCGTCCAGGCCGGCCAACTGCTGACCTGGCACCCGACCTGGCTCCTGGGCCGGCTGCTGAGCTAAACGAGCACAAACAACCAAAACGATCACAAGCCTTTCCGCGGAACATGCGGCTCCTACGGTTACGCCAACGCTGACCGAGACGAGGAGCGTGGCGCATGTCCCAGTCGGACCTGATCGTCCTGGACCAGGTCAACAAGAGATTCGGCGATCATCACGTCCTGCGGGACGTGAACCTGAAGGTCCGGCAGGGCGAGGTCGTCGTGATCATCGGCCCGTCCGGGGCGGGCAAGTCCACCCTCTGCCGGGCGATCAACCGGCTGGAGACCATCGACTCCGGCACGATCACCCTCGACGGCACCCCGCTGCCGTCGGAGGGCAGGGAGCTGGCCAGGCTGCGCGCCGAGGTCGGCATGGTGTTCCAGTCCTTCAACCTCTTCGCGCACAGGACCGTCCTGGACAACGTCGTCCTCGGGCAGGTCCACGTGCTCAAGCGGCCGAAGGACCAGGCCGTGCGCAAGGCCCGTGAGCTGCTCGACCGGGTCGGCATCGGCGCCCAGGCGGACAAGGTGCCGGCCCAGCTCTCGGGCGGGCAACAGCAGCGGGTGGCCATCGCCAGGGCCCTGGCGATGGACCCGAAGGCGATCCTGTTCGACGAGCCGACCTCGGCGCTGGACCCCGAGATGGTCAACGAGGTGCTCGACGTCATGACCACGCTGGCCCGCGAGGGCATGACGATGGTCGTCGTCACCCACGAGATGGGCTTCGCCCGCCGGGCGGCCGACCGGGTCGTCTTCATGGCCGAGGGCGAGATCGTCGAGCAGGGCGCCCCCAGCGCCTTCTTCGGCGCGCCGAGCAGCGACCGCGCCCAGTCCTTCCTCGCCAAGATCCTCACCCACTAAGGAGTGTCATGTTCGGCAGATCCCTTTACGCCGTGTTCGCCGTGGTCGCCGTGACCGCCACCGGGTGCGGAGGGGGGCAGGAGAGCTACGCCTCGATCGTGGACAAGGCCAAGACCGAGAAGAAGCTGGTCATCGGCGTGAAGGCCGACCAGCCCGGCCTCGGCCTGCGCACACCCGACGGGAGCTTCACCGGGTTCGACATCGAGGTCGCCACGTACGTGGCCAAGCAGCTCGGGGTCGAGCCGTCCGGGATCACGTTCAAGGAGACCGTGACGGCCAACCGGGAGGCGTTCATCGAGCAGGGCCAGGTCGACATGGTGGTGGCCACGTACTCGATCACCGACGCGCGCAAGCAGAAGGTGTCGTTCGCGGGGCCGTACTTCGTGGCCGGCCAGGCCCTGCTGGTACGGGCCGACGACGCCGCGCTGACCGGGCCCCAGGCGCTCAACGGCAAGAAGCTGTGCTCTGTCGCCGGCTCGACCCCGGCGCAGAAGGTCAAGACCGAGTACGCCAAGGAGGTGCAGCTGCAGGAGGAGCGGACCTACTCGGCGTGCGTGGACCGCGTGCTCGGCGGCCAGCTCGACGCCCTCACCACCGACAACGTCATCCTGGCCGGCTACGCCGCGCAGCACGCGGGCAAGCTCAAGGTGGTCGGCGAGCCGTTCAGCACCGAGAAGTACGGCATCGGGATGAAGAAGGACGACACGAACGGCCGCAAGGCGGTCAACGACGCCCTGGAGAAGATGTTCGCCGACGGTAGCTGGACCAAGGCGCTGCAGGCCAGCGTGGGCTCCTCCGGCTTCACCGTCTCGCAGGCCCCGCAGCTCGAACGGTACTGAGGCCCATGGACGCGTTGCTGACCGAGGGCGGCACCATTCTGGCCGCCTTCTGGATGACGGTCCGGCTGACGGCGGTCAGCGCGCTCGGCTCTCTGGTGCTGGGCACGCTGCTGACCGCCATGCGGGTGGCCCCGCTGGGCTCCCTGCGCGCCACCGCGACCGCGTACGTGACCGTGGCCCGCAACACGCCCCTGACGCTGGTGCTGCTCTTCACCGGCCTGGGGCTCGGCGCGAACCTCGGGCTCGAACTGTCCGACGACATCGCGACCAACAACTTCTGGCTCGCCGTCATCGGACTGACCGCCTACACCTCGGCGTTCGTCTGCGAGGCGCTGCGCTCGGGGCTGAACACGGTGCCCGTGGGGCAGGCGGAGGCGGCCCGCTCGCTGGGGCTGGGCTTCGTCAGGACACTGGCGCTGATCACGCTGCCGCAGGCGTTCCGCGCCGTGGTGGCGCCGCTCGGCAGCATCCTCATCGCGCTGACGAAGAACACCACGATCGCGCTGGTGGTGGGCGTCGCGGAGGCGTCGGTGCGGATGCGGGAGCTGGTCGAGACGTACGGGGACCAGGTCATCGAGGTCTTCCTCGGCTTCGCCGCCGGGTTCGTGCTGCTCTGCCTGCCGATGGGGCTGGCGTTCGGCTGGCTGTCGAAGCGGATGGCGGTGACCCGATGACCTACGCGAACCTGTACGAGGTCGCCGGACCGCGCGGCGTCCAGCGCAACCGGGTGCTGACGGGTGTCGTCGCGCTCGTGCTGCTGGCGCTGGCGTACGTCGTCTACGTGCGCTTCGAGGAGAAGGAGCAGTGGGCGGCGGAGAAGTGGGCGCCGCTGCTGCGGGCGGACGTGTGGGCCACGTTCATCCTGCCCGGCCTGGCCGGGACGCTGGCGGCGGCCGTCGCCGGGGTGGTGCTGGCCGGGATCTTCGGGCTCGTCTTCGCCACCGCCCGGCTGTCGGAGCACGCGTGGGTGCGGGTGCCGGCGGCCGTGGTGGTGGAGTTCTTCCGGTCCGTGCCGCTGCTGCTGCTGATCTTCTTCGCCTTCTTCGGGTCGTACGCGCTCATCGGCGTGAACGTCTCCGCCTTCGCGGCGGTGGTGTTCGGGCTCACCCTCTACAACGGCTCGGTGATCGCCGAGATCGTCCGCGCCGGCGTGCTCAGCCTGCCGAAGGGACAGCGGGAGGCGGCGTACGCGGTCGGCATGCGCAAGGGGCAGGTGATGCGCCTCGTGCTGCTGCCGCAGGCGCTCAAGACGATGCTGCCCGCGCTGATCAGCCAGTTCGTGGTGCTGCTGAAGGACTCGGCGCTCGGGCTGATCGTCGGCTACGACGAGCTGGTGGACCGCGGCCTGAACGGGATCGCGGCGAACTTCTCGAACGTGATCCCGGCGGCGATCCTCATCGCGGCCATCTTCATCGTCATCAACATGGCGCTGGACCGGCTGGCCCACCGCCTGAGCAAGACGGGCACCCGCCGCCCGGCCAAGCCCGCCTCCTGACCCCTACCGGGCGGCTCGCCGGGTCTCAGCGGGCCCTTCCGGCCCGGCGGCGGAGCGCCGGCAGCCAGGGGGCGGTGCCGAGCACGGCGAGCAGCGCCAGCAGGGGCAGCCGCCACCACCACGACACGGTCGCGGGCGGCGGCTGCGCGGGCCCCGCGGCCGTCCACGGCCGGGCGCTCTTCGACCAGGCGAGGAACGCGTCGCCGATCGGCATCAGCCCGAAGGCGTAGCGCTTGGTCCACGGGGTGCCGACAGGCAGGCCGGCCAGCTCGCCGTAGCCGGCCAGCGCCCCGGCCAGCGCGGCGTCACCGTGCACCTGGGCGGCGCCCAGGGTGACCGCCGTGGCCGACAGGCTCACGCCCAGCGGCAGCGGCCCCGAGTCGACGTCGCCGGGGCCGTCCATCCCCTGGGGGTACTCCCGCACGGCCGGGCCGAGGCCGAGCGGGGTGACGACGTAACGGTCGCGAAAGCGCAGATACTGCCCGGCGGCGAAGCCGGGATCGATGTCGGGCAGGAAGCGCTGGATCATGCTCTGCGAGCTGCCCCTGGCCACCTCCTCCGGCTCGCCGGTGCCGGGAGCGGCGCGGTGCGGGAGCAGCCCGGTGCGCGGGTCCAGCCGCTCGCGGGCCAGCTCCAGCCACCGCGCGACGGTCGCGGCGTGGCGGGGCGGCTCCAGGGTGTCGTGCAGGCGCAGTGACGCCATCGCCACGGTCGAGTCGACCGGCCACGACTGGCCGGGGTAGGCCTCCAGGAACGGCGACGGCGAGGCGTCGAACGCCTTGGCCAGCGCCGCCGAGTCCGCGGCGAAGCGGCGCGACTCCCCGGCGTCCCGCCGCCCGGCCGGCTGGAGGCTCAGCACCCCGCCGCGCAGCCAGTTGCCCCAGCCCCGGTAGAAGACGCCGTACTCGGGGACGAGCTCGGCGCTGAACGGAGCGCGGCCGGGCGGGGTGTCCAGGCGTTCCAGCGCCCAGCGCGCCTCGCGCAGCGCCTCGGCCCTGGTCTCCCCCGGGACGCGCCGGCCCAGCTCCACCCAGGTCAGGCCGTACAGGACGTGCAGGAAGAAGTAGCCCTCGGGGAACAGCGCCTGCGCGTCGTCGCCGGCGCCGGCGTCGAGGGCTCCGCGCAGGAACGCGAGCTGTCGCCGCACCCCCGGCGGCTCACCCTCGGGGCCGCCCGGCGTGGCGGGGACGATCAGGCGGACCGCTCCGGCGAGCGCGCAGAGGCTGATGACGACGGCGGCGAGCCGGCGCGACCAGCGTAAGACCCTGCGCAGGGTAGGGCGGAGGAGGGAGGGCGCTTCCGGCATCCGCCGATGCTAGCGGTCCGGCGTCCCACCCGGATCCGTTGGTGCTGGGGCAGGGGTGATGTGTAGACCGGCGGTCTGGCCCGTCTCCGTTGGTGCTTGGGCCGGGGTGATGTGTAGAAAAGGGTCCATGCCGATTCCCCAGGGACCCTTCACCGGCCGTACCGTCACCGACCTCGCCCGGGAACTGCGCGACCGGAAGACCACCTCCGTCGATCTGGTCGAACAGGCGCTCGGCGCCGTCGCCGTGCTCGATCCCGCGCTGAACGCGTTCGTCACCGTGGACGCGGGCGGGGCGCTGGCGGCCGCGCGCCGGGCCGACGAGGAGCTGTCAGGGGGCGGCGACCGGGGGCCGCTGCACGGGGTGCCGGTCGCGGTGAAGGACCTGATCATGGTGGCGGGGGTGCCGGCGACCATGGGTTCGCGGCACTTCGCCGGATACATCCCCCACACCGACGCCGCCTGTGTGACGCGGTTGCGGGAGGCGGGCGCGATCATCGTCGGCAAGACCACGACGCACGAGTTCGCGTACGGGCCGACCGGCGACCGCTCCGCCACCGGCGCCTCGCGCAACCCGTGGGACCCGGCGCGCATCTCGGGCGGCTCCAGCGGCGGCAGCGGGGCGGCCGTCGCGGCGGGCATGGTGCCGCTGGCGATCGGCACGGACACGGGCGGCTCCGTCCGCATCCCGGCGGCTCTGTGCGGGATCGCCGGGTTCAAGCCGGCGTACGACGCGATCCCGGCCGACGGCGTGTTCCCGCTGTCGGCGACGCTCGACCATGTGGGCGTGCTCGCGGGCACCCCTGACGACTGCCTGATCGCCTACCGCCACCTGGCGCGGGACGGCGGGGCGGTCAAGGAGGGGACGGGGCCCGTGCGGGTGGCGTGGCTCGATCCCGGCGTCGTCTTCGACGGCGATCCCCGGGTGACCCGCACCGTGCGGGCCGTGGCGGCGTCGGTGTCGGGGGCAGCTTCGGGGGCCGCCGATGAGGTGCGGCTGGCCGAGGAGGTCGTCGCGGAGCTCAGGGAGACGTACCTGGCCATCCAGAGCTGCGAGACCGCCGCCGTGCACGCCGAGCGATTGGAGCGGGCGCCCGAGCTGTTCGACGACGAGGTGCTCGAACGCCTGCGCGTCGCCGCCGAGTTGCCCGGCTGGCGCTACGTCCGCGCCCTGGAGGCCAGGCGGCGGCTGGCCGAGACGGTGGGGGCGCTGTTCGAGCGGCACGACGTGCTCGCCCTGCCGTCCGTGCCGATCGTCGCGCCGCCGGTCGGCGCGCGTGAGGTGGAGGTGGACGGACGCGCCGTCGCGGTGCGGCCCGCGCTGCTCGCACTGACCAGCCCCTGGAACGTGCTCGGCTTCCCCGCGCTGACCGTCCCGGCGGGAACGGTGGACGGCCTGCCGGTCGGCCTGCAACTCGTCTGCCGCCCCGGCGACGAACCACTCCTCTTCGAGGCGGCGGCCCGCGCGGGGTCCGCACCGACGCCGGGCTGACGGCAGGACGCGGCGAGGTCCGCGCCGACGCCGGGACGACCGCGGGCGGCGCGCCGGGCGGACGGAGGTCAGTGCTCCTGGGCCGGGCGGGACGAATCGACCGGGCCGGGGTCGAGAGCGTTGAAGATCCCGGCCTCCAGCCCGGTCCCGTACCCGGCCAGGAACGCGTCCCTGTACTCCTGGTCGCCGATCGCCGCCCGCGCCTGCCGCTCGCACCGTTCGCGCGCGCTGACCCACTCGTGGATGCCGAGCTGCGCCCGCCCGATGGTGTCCCACACGTGCTGGGCCAGCCCCAGCCGGCGGGCGGCGCACGCGCCCTCCCCCGAGGCCGCGGCGGCGCAGGCCAGCACGTCGAGGGCGAGCGCGATGCCGATGCTGTCGTGCAGCCGGTACTTGACCTCGAGCGCCGCCCGCGCGTGCGTCTGCGCGGCCTCGTACCGGCCCAGCGTCAGCTCGGCCTGGGCGCGGAAAAGGTCGGCGTAAGCGCGCATCCACCGTTCGCCGCGCTTGTCGCACTCGGCGCACATCTCCTCCAGCACCTTGACCGCGTCCTCGACGCGGCCCTCGGCGGTGTGCACGTGGCACTGGCCGAGGCGGGCCAGGAGACTGGGCAGGCTCAGCCCGTGCTCGGGCCGGTGCACGGCCAGCAGGCTGTCGGCCAGGGCCAGCGCGAGGGCCAGGTCTCCCCTGATGGTGGCCGCCGCCATCACCATGGCCTGCGCGCCCAGCGCCGCCTCGGTGTCGCCGAGCCGTTCGGCCGCGCCGGCGCACTCGGCGGCCCAGGACATGCCGGCGGTGGCGTCGCCCTGCACGATGAGGGTCAGGCTGCACACCCACAGGGCGCGGTTACGTAGCGTGCTGGGCTCGGTGTCGAGGCGCAGGGCACGTTCGAGGTAGTGCTGGCCCTCTCTGAGGAAGCCGCAGGGGTACCAGAAGAACCAGAGCGCGGCGGCGAATTCCAGCGCGCTGTGGTCGTCAGGGGTGTTGAGGCTGTGGTCGAGGGCGGTGCGCAGGTTGTCGTGCTCGACGGTGGTGCGGTCGTTCCAGGCGATCTGCTCGGGGCCCAGCCAGGAGGCGTCGCCGCGGCGGGCCAGGTCGAGGTAGAAGTCGCGGTGGCGGCGGCGGATCTCGTCCTGCTCGCCGAGTGCGCGCAGCCAGATGGCGCCGTACTCGCGGATGGTGTCGAGCATCCGGTAGCGCTCGCCGCCGCCGGTCGGCGCCCAGATGAGGATCGACTTGTCGGCCAGCCCGGCCAGTAAGCCGACGATGGCGTCGGCGGGTAGCAGGTCGTCGGCGCAGACGTCGATCGCGGCCTGGTCGTCGAAGCTGCCCGCGAACACCGAGGTCCGCGCCCACAGCAGTCGCTCCTCGGGGGTGCACAGCTGGTGGCTCCAGCCGATCGCGGTGCGCAGCGCCTGGTGCCAGGGCGGGTCGGCGTCGAGCACCTCGTCCTCGGTGTCGCCGAGCAGCTCGAACCGGTCGTCCAGCCGCGCGGCCAGCTCGGCCGGCGCCAGCTCGCGCAGCCGGGCCGCGGCCAGCTCGATGGCCAGCGGCAGCCCTTCGAGCCGCCGGCACAGGCGGGCCAGCTCGGTACGGTTGCCGTCGCCGACGGCGAAGCCGGGCACGGTGGCCGCGGCGCGCTCGGTGAGCAGCCTGACCGCCTCCTGCGGGCCTTCGCCGTCGTCGTCGGGGACGGGCAGCGGGTCGATGATGAGCACCTGCTCGTCCGGCACGCCCAGGGGGCGGCGGCTGGTGGCCAGGATCGACAGCCGGGGGGCGGCGACGAGCAGCTCACGGGCCGTCCTGGCGCAGTCCTCGATGAGGTGCTCGCAGGTGTCCAGCACGAGCAGCAGGTGCCGGTCGCCGAGATATTCGGTCAGCACCTCCAGCATCGGCCGGGTCGTCTGGTCGGCCAGGGGCAGCGACTCGGCGATCGTGTACGGCACCAGCGCCCCCTGGTCCAGCGCCGAGAGCGGCACGAGCCAGGCGCCGTCGGCGAACCCGGGCCGCATGAGCGAGGCGGCCCGCAGCGCGAGCCTGCTCTTGCCGACCCCGCCCACCCCGGTCAGCGTCACCATGCGGAACTCGCGGCATAACCGGCGGATCCGGGCCAGCTCTCCGCGGCGGCCCACCAGGCTGGTCGTCTCCGGCGGCAGATTCCCGGTGTGCCGCCCACCCATCGTCATGGCCCTCACCTGTCCGGCTCGCGCAACTTGCCGCCTCGGTGAACAGCAGCTTGCCGGACGCGGAGTGGATCCGCCACGAAAAGTGAGAAAGTGACTACCCGTCAGGGCCGTAGTGAAGGCCGGGAAACCTCTAGGCAACAAACCAAGCGCTTGCTACGCTCCGGCCATGGTGTCCACGATCGTCTGGGGTACCGGCAACATCGGCCGCGCCGCCATCCGCGCCGTCGAAGCCCATCCGGCGCTCGAACTGACCGCCGTCCTCGTCCACGACCCGGCCAAGCTCGGCCGTGACGCCGGAGACCTGGCCGGCCTCGGCCGCCACCTCGGTGTCGCGGCCACCGGCGACCCCGAGGCGGTGCTGGCGACCGGCCCCAGGGCCGTCGTGTACGCCGCCTCGGGCGACATCCGCCCGGCCGAGGCCCTGGCCGACATCGTCAAGGCCGTGCGCGCCGGCGCCGTGGTCGTGACGCCGTCCCTGTACGCCCTCTACGACCACCGCAGCGCCCCGCCCGACATGCGCGAGCCGGTACTGGCCGCCGTCAAGGAGGGCGGCGGCTCCCTGTTCGTCTCCGGCGTCGACCCCGGCTGGGGCAACGACGTGCTGCCGCTGCTGGTCAGCGGGCTGGCGACCACCGTGGACGCCGTACGCTGCCAGGAGATCTTCGACTACTCCACCTACGACCAGCCCGACGCGGTCCGCTACCTGGTCGGCATGGGCCAGCCGATGGACTACGAACCGCCGATGATCGCGCCGACCGTGCCGTCCATGGTCTGGGGCGGCCAGATCCGGCTCATGGCCAGAGCCCTGGGCGTCGAGCTGGACGAGATCCGCGAGAGCGTGCACCGCCGCGAGCTCGACACCACCGTGACCACCGCCTCGATGGGCGCCTTCGAGGCGGGCACGCAGGGCGCGGTCCGGTTCGAGGTGCAGGGCGTCGTGGACGGGGAGGCGCTGATCGTGATCGAGCACGTCACCCGCATTCACCCGTCCTGCGCACCCGACTGGCCGCTCCCGCCGGACGGCGTGGGCGCGCACCGGGTGATCATCGAGGGCCGGCCGCGCATCGAGGTCACCGTCGAGGCCGCCGACGAGGACGGCAACCGCTCGGCGGGCGGCAACGCGACCGCCGTGGGCCGGCTGGTCGGCGCCATCGACTGGCTGGACCAGGCCCCGCCAGGACTGTACGACGCGCTCGACGTGCCCCTGCGTCCCGCCACCGGCAAGCTCGGAAGGAGACGGTCATGAAGATCGACATACCGGAGGGCAAGGACGCCATCGCGTACGTGTGGGGCGAGATGATCCCCGGGATCGGCCCGGCCGCCTCGCGCTTCTCCCTGTCGGTCTACACCCACACGACTCTCGGCCTGCGCGAGTTCGAGGCGGCCAGGCTGCGCATCGCGCAGATCAACGGCTGCGCGTTCTGCCTGGACTGGCGGACGGAACGCGACGGCGTCAAGGTCGAGGAGAGCTTCGCCGACGCGGTGACGCACTGGCGCACGACCGGCGACTTCGACGAGCGCACCCGGCTGGCCGCCGAGTACGCCGAGCGCTACGCCCTGGACCACCACAACCTCGACGAGGAGTTCTGGGGCCGGATGACCGCGCACTACAGCCAGCTGGAGATCGTCGAGCTGAGCATGAGCATCGGTTCGTGGCTGGCGTTCGGCCGGCTCAACCACGTCCTGGGCCTGGACACCGTGTGCCAGTTGCCCAGTGGCGCTTCGCCCGCACCCGAGCCGAGAGTGAGGCCGGCCAGATGAGTCAGAACGAGCTCTCCCGCCGCGGTTTCATCGCCGGGACCGGCACCCTGCTGGGCGCCGCCGCCCTCGGGGTGCACGCCCCGGCCGCCCGCGCCATCGCCTCGGGCGCGCAGGTTCCCGCCCTGGTGATCGGCACCGGGTACGGCGGCGCCGTCGCCGCGCTGCGCCTGGCCCAGGCGGGCGTGGACGTCCACATGATCGAGATGGGCATGGCCTGGGACACCCCCGGCACCGACGGCAAGATCTTCTGCAACACGCGCGAGCCCGACTACCGCTCCTACTGGCTGCGTACGAGGACCAAGGCGCCGCTCAACTACTTCCTCGGCTTCCCCATCGACCGCGACATCCCCCGCCACACCGGCGTCCTGGACGCGGAGGAGTTCGGCGGCATCACCGTCTACCAGGGCCGCGGCGTCGGTGGTGGCTCGCTGGTGAACGGCGGCATGGCGGTGACCCCGAAGCGGGCGAACTTCGCCTCCGTGCTGCCGTCGGTGAACGCCGCCGAGATGTACGACGTCTACTACCCGCGCGCCAACGCCGGCCTCGGCGTCGGCACCATCGACCCGGCCTGGTTCGAGAGCACGGCCTACTACCAGTACGGCCGCGTCGGCCGTAAGCACGCCCAGCGCTCGAACTTCCCGTTCGTGTTCGTGCCCGACGTGTACGACTGGGACTACATGAAGGCGGAGGAGGCCGGCACCGTACCGAAGTCCGCCCTGGCCGGCGAGATCCTCTACGGCAACAACCACGGCAAGAAGTCGCTGCAGAAGACCTACCTCGCCCAGGCCAAGGCCACGGGCCGGGTCACCGTCTCGCCGCTGCACCGGGTCACCTCGGTCGCGCCGGCGTCGGGCGGCCGGTACACGGTCACCATGGAGCAGCTCGACACCTCCGGCAACGTCATCGCCACCAAGACCGTCACCGCCGACCGGGTGTTCTTCGCCGCCGGCAGTGTCGGCACCAGCAAGCTGCTGGTGAAGCTGAAGGCCACCGGCGTGCTGCCCAATCTCAACGGGGAGGTAGGCAAGGGCTGGGGCGACAACGGGAACGTCATGTGCGGCCGGGCCAACCATTTGTGGGACCCGACCGGCTCGCTCCAGTCGGCCATCCCGTGCTGCGGCATCGACAACTGGGCCGCAGGGGGCGCGTTCGCCGAGGTCGCGCCGCTGCCGACCGGCATCGAGACGTGGGCCTCGTTCTACCTGTCCATCACCAACAACCCGCATCGCGCGCAGTTCTCCTGGAACGCGAGCGCGGGCAAGGTGGAGCTGAACTGGCAGACGGCGTGGAAGCAGCCGTCGATCGACATGGCCAAGACGATCTTCGACCGGATCAACGCCAAGGAGGGGACGATCTACCGGACCGACCTGTTCGGCGTCTACAAGATCTGGGGCGACCACCTGACCTACCATCCGCTGGGCGGCGCGGTGCTGAACCGGGCGACCGACAACTACGGG
This sequence comes from Nonomuraea sp. NPDC048882, assembly GCF_040649755.1. Lineage (NCBI taxonomy): Bacteria > Bacillati > Actinomycetota > Actinomycetes > Streptosporangiales > Streptosporangiaceae > Nonomuraea > Nonomuraea sp. NPDC048882. The sequence continues at coordinate 362,567 of NZ_JBEZGB010000003.1, read as the reverse complement.
CGGCTGACGGCGTACCCAGGGCTGTACGTCATCGACGGGGCGCTGATCCCCGGCAACACGACCGTCAACCCGTTCGTCACGATCACGGCGCTGGCCGAGCGCAACATCGAGCACATCATCGCCACCGACCTCTGACGGCCCTCCTGACGGCCCTCCTGGCGGCCCTCTGACGGCATCGCGGCCGAGCGGCCCCACGGGGGCTGCTCGGCCGTCCGGTCCTGTTCCACCGACCGCGGTCCTGTTCCACCGACCGCCTCCGTTCGCCCGATCCGACGGGGTGACGGCCCCACCGACCGCGTCCGTTCGCCCGGCCGTGACCCGCCGTCCACCTGGCGGCGCTACGGTGCGCGCATGACGATGCGCAGGTTGCTCGTGAGCGTGCTGGCCGGCGTCCTCGCCGGCGGTAGTGTCGCCGTCGTGCCCGCCCAGACTCCTCCCGCCACGGCCGAGCGCCGTGGCCACGCCCCGCTCGTGATCGGCCATCGGGGCGCGAGTGCCCACCGGCCCGAGCACACGCTGCTGTCGTACGAGGCCGCCATCGCGATGGGCGCCGACTACATCGAGCCCGACCTCGTCTCCACCAAGGACCACGTGCTGGTGGCTCGGCACGAGAACGAGATCTCCGGCACGACCGACGTGGCCGCGAGGCCCGAGTTCGCCGGCCGGCGCACCACCAAGACCGTGGACGGCCGGCCGGTCACCGGCTGGTTCACCGAGGACTTCACGCTGGCCGAGCTGAAGACGCTGCGGGCCAAGGAGCGCGTGCCCGACCTGCGGCCGGACAACACGGCGTTCGACGGGCTGGCGGAGATCCCGACGTTCGAGGAGGTCGTGCGGCTGGCCCTCGCGCACGGCGTCGGCGTCTACCCCGAGACCAAGCACCCCACCTACTTCGACTCCATCGGCCTGTCGCTGGAGGAGCCGCTGCTCGACGTGCTCGGCCGGCACCGGGTGCGGAAGGCGTACATCCAGTCGTTCGAGACCGCCAACCTACGCGAGCTGAGCGGACGGACGCGGCTACCGCTGATCCAGCTCATCACCTCCGGCGGGGCGCCCTACGACTGGGTGGCGTCCGGCAGCACGCGGACCTACGACGACATGGTCACGCCCGAGGGGCTGCGCGAGGTGGCCCGGTACGCCGACGGGATCGGCGTGGACACGCGGCGGGTCGTCCCCGTGGACGCGGCCGGCCGGACGCTGGAGCCCACGACGCTGGTCGCTGACGCGCACCGCAGGCGGCTCGACGTGCACGTCTGGACGGTGCGGAACGAGAACTCCCAGCTGCCCGCCGACTACCGGCTCGGCGACGCCGCCAGTCCGGCCTACCCGCGGGCCACCGGGAACGTGATGGGGTGGCTGTCGCGGCTGGTCGAGCTGGGCATCGACGGCGCCTTCTGCGACGACCCTGCCATGGGCCGCGCGGTGGTGGCCAAGCACTCGGCCTGAGCCGGCCCGCTCCCCTTTCGACAGCCCGACCGGGCGCTCGGCCCGGTCGCTCGGCCCGGTCGGCCGGTCCGGTCGCCCGGCGCCAGGTCAGGTGCGGCGCCAGCGGGACTCGCCGAAGCAGTAGCCGGCGAACAGCAGCAGCCCGAGCGCCACCACGACCAGCAGCCACGGCCCGACCGGCGTCTCGGCGAACTCGCGCAGGGTCGCGTCGATGCCGCCCGCCTTGTCCGCGTCGTACGTGATCGCCGCCTGGACGACCAGGACACCGGCCAGCCCGGCGATCACGCCCCTGGCCACGTACCCGCCGACGCCGAGCCGCTCCATGATCGTCCGGGCGCGCGGCGACATGCTCCCGAGCCGCAGCTCCTCCTTGAAGCCCTTCGTCACGCCCCGGTGGATCCAGTACACGCCCAGCGCGATCAGGCCGAGCCCGGCCACGCCCACGATGATCTGCCCGCCGGGCAGCTCCAGCAGCTTGGCCGTCATGTCCTGCGACTTCTGGTCGTCGGACTTCGCCTTGTGCGTGGTCAGCACGCTGATCAGGGTGAGGACGAGCAGCACGTACACCACGACCCGGGCGACCGCCTCGCCCTTCTCCAGCGCCTTGCCGGAGCCGAACAGCGCCTCCGAGGTCTGCCAGAGCGCCAGCGCGACGAATCCGGCCGTCATGACCCACAGGATGACCGAGCCGAACGGCAGCCCGGCCAGCGTGGTGATCGCGCCCGCCTTGTCGGCCTGCTGCGAGCCGTCGCCGGTGGCGATCTGCAGGGCCACCACGCCGATCAACGCGTACAGCACACCGCGGCAGGCCAGGCCCACACGGGTCAGCACGGCCATGGGCCGGCTGGAGGTCGCGCGCCGCGTCGCGGCCTTCGCCTCGCGGCCCGCCTGTTCCGCTGTGTTCACGATTCCTCCCACTTGGTCGATGCCGGTCCCGAGTGCCCAGGAACCGCGCATGTAGGCATCGAAAATCCGGTGCGGCAGGTCTTCCCGCTGGTCACAGTGGTCCGGTTACAGTGGTGCGGTGAGCTGCGATCAGCACGGCCTGGCCATGTCGGGTGCGAGCGCCGCGGCGGTGCGGCACTACGACCGGGCGATCGACGAGTTGCTGCGGTTCAGGGCCGAGGTGGACGCCGAATCGGGGGCCGCGCTGGCCGAGTCGCCCGACTTCCCGATGGGCAACGTGCTGGCGGCGTACCTGGGGCTGCTGACCACCGAGGTCGAGGACGCGCGCACGGCCCGGGTCCGTTTCGAGGCGTTCCTGCGCAGGATCGACGCGACCTCGCTGCTGCCGCGCGAGCGCGCGCACGTGGCGGCCGTGCGGGCGCTGTTCGGCGGCGACTACCTGACCTGCGGCGAACTGCTGGCCGGCATCGCGGCCGAGCATCCGCGCGACGCGCTGGCGCTGGCAGCCGGCCACCAGATCGACTTCTTCACCGGCGACGCCCGCATGCTGCGCGACCGGATCGGCGGCGCGCTGAACGCCTGGCGGGAGGAGGACCGCCATTTCGGTCATGTGCTCGGCATGTACGCCTTCGGCCTGGAGGAGGCGGGCCACTACGACCGGTCCGAGGAGGTCGGCCTGCGGGCGGTGGAGCTCGATCCGCGCGACGTGTGGGGCATCCACGCGGTGGTGCACACGTACGAGATGCAGGGGCGTTTCGGCGAGGGTCTGCGCTACCTCGACGCCCGCATGGGCGACTGGTCCACCGGGACGTTCTTCAACGTGCACAGCTGGTGGCACTACTGCCTGTACGCGCTGGAGAGCGGCGACGAGCGGCGGGTGCTGGCGATCTACGACGCGGTGCTCGCCGACGGGCAGTCCTGCATGGAGCTGCTCGACGCCGCCGCGCTGCTGTGGCGGCTGCACCTGGAGGGCTCCGAGCAGCCCGAGCGCTGGCGGGTCCTGGCCGAGGCGTGGCCGCCGCGCATGGGTGAGCCGTTCTACGCCTTCAACGACATGCACGCGGTGATGTCGTACGTGGGGGCGGGGCGGATCGGCGAGGCCGAGCGGCTGATCGCGGGGCGGGAGGCGTACGTGGCGCGGCCGCGTCCCGGCGTCACCAACCACGGGATGACGCTCAGGGTCGGGCTGCCGGTGTGCCGGGCGATCGTGGCGTTCGGGCGGGGCGACTACGAGACGGTGGTGGAGCTGCTCCATCCGATCAGGCACCGGGTCAACGAGTTCGGCGGCAGCCACGCGCAGCGCGACGCCGTGCAGCGCACGCTGCTGGAGGCGGCCCTGCGGGCGGGGCGGCGCGACGTGGCCAGGGTGCTGGTGAGCGAGCGGATCAGCGTGCGGCCGTGCAGCCCGTACAACTGGCTCAAGCAGGCGGCGCTGGCCGACGCGATCGGCGACGGCGCGGCGGCGGCCGTGGCCCGCACGCGGGCGCGGGAGCTCGCGACGGGCGGGCGCCGGCTCGCCGGATCGCCGGAGTAGCGCTCGCCGGCCCCTGACCAGTGCTCGCGACGGGCGGGCGCTCGCTTGTCGGACCCGGCGAGTAGTGTTTCCGGACATGAACCGGCAACTCACCCTGATGGTCGTGCACGCCCACCCCGACGACGAATGCCTGACCACGGGCGGCATCCTGGCCCGCTACGCCGAAGAGGGCGTGCGCACCGTCCTGGTCACCTGCACCAACGGTGAGCAGGGCGACGACCAGAACGGCGTCAAGCCGGGCGAGCCCGGTCACGACGACGCGGCGGTGGCCGCGAAGCGGCTGGAGGAGCTGCGCGAGTCCGTGGGCCACCTGGCCGTCGAGCACCTGGAGCTGCTCGGCTACCGTGACTCGGGCATGGACGGCTGGGAGGGCAACGGCCATCCCGACGCCTTCGCCAACGTCCCCGTGGAGACCGCCGCGGCCCGGCTGGCCGAGCTGATGGAGCACTACCGGCCCCAGGTCGTGGTCACCTACGACGAGACCGGCGGTGGCGGCTACGGTCACCCCGACCACATCCAGACCCACCGCGTCACGGTCGCCGCCACCGAGCGCAGCGGCATCCCCGACAAGCTCTACTACACCGCCATCCCCAGGTCGGCGATCCTGCGCATGTTCGAGATGATGAAGGAGAGCGGCGTCGACGTCGGCGACTTCGACCCCTCAGGCGACTTCGGCACCCCCGACGAGCGCGTGACGAGCGTCGTCGACGTCACCCCCTACGTCGAGCGCAAGATCAAGGCGCTGCAGGCGCACGAGAGCCAGGGCGACAACATCTTCCTGCTGCGCATGCCCGACGATGCGCGGATGCAGGCGTTCTCGCACGAGGCGTTCGAGCGGGTGCTGAGCAAGGTCGACACGCCCCAGCACGAGGAAGACCTGTTCGCCGGCCTGCGCGACTCCTGACCCCACCGGCGCCGTCCCGGCTCGGTCCGGCTCCCCCGGGACGGTGTCACTTCTGGGCGAGATCTCTGCCGGGACCCGTCCCTTCGGCGCGGCCGGGTCGGGGCGTGAGGGCCATGGCCAGTTCCTCGGCGGCGCGGGTCATGTCGCCGGTGCGTGCGACCGCCTGGAGGATCCTCAGCTGGGTGAAGGTCATAGCGCCGCGCGCAGCAGGCCGACGATCAGTGGGTGCGGGGCTTCGGGGCGCGAGCGGGTCTGCGGCACGAACAGGGTGGCCAGGTAGAAGGGATGCCCGGGGATCTCCAGCACCCTGGCCTCGCCGTCGCCGTCCACTCCGGTGACAGACAAGCCGCCGTCGTGCAAGGTCTCCTGCCGGCCGGGGTCGAGACCGAAGTTGCAGTAGTAGTTCTCTTCGACGTCGGTACGTCCGTACAGTGCGGCCACCCGGGTGCCGGGGGTCAAGGTGACGGGCATGGTCTTGCCGGCCAGTGAGCAGGTCAGTTCGGACACGAAGAGGGTCGAGGCGTACGGGTCGTACTCCGCGTGCTGGGCGTCCTGATAGCCGAGCACGTGGCGGGCGTACTCGATGATCATGTGCTGGCAGCCGCCGCACGTCCCCAGGGTGGGCACGCCGTGCTCGCGGCCGTGCCGGAGCGCGGCGAGTGCGCCGCGCAGGCTGCGGTACGGGCTGCCGGGCGCGCACCACAGCACGTCGGCGGCCTTGACCTCGGCCAGGTCGGATTCGAGCGATGCGGTGGCCACCCAGCGGACGTCCACCTCGATGCCGAGGTGCGCGGCGGCGTGCCGCAGCGCGTCGTCGGTGGCCGCGTGCGTGGGAGCGGCGGGGTCGCGGTCACCGATGACCGCGACGCGCAGAGATCGATCCATGGCCTCAACTATGCGATGTTCCGGCCTGAGCACCAATGCCGGACCATGCGTGTGCCATGGGCGATCACTCATGTCCAGGCGGGAAGCCTCTGGGCGATCACCTTGGCGGCAGAGACCGTGAGCTCGGCGGTCTCGGGGGTGAAAGTTTCAATGGGGCGGAGGCCGCCCCCACGGATCGCCGCAGATCGCCGGAAGCCTCCGATATGGGGCGGCGGGGTGGATTGTGATCTGGTGGCCGGTCTGCCTACGGTGCTGGCATCACGGTGTTGACATCCGCACCCGGTGGCCCGGTCAAGGAGTCCGTCATGCGCGCGAGAGTCGTTCCGGCCCTGATCCTGATGCTGCTCGCGCTGGGCATCGGTGTCCCGGCCGCCCACGCCCAGGGCGGCTTCGACTTCTCCAGGGCGGAGGTCTCCGTCACCGGTCTGCAGGTGCCCTGGGCGATGGCGTTCCTGCCCGACGGCAGCGCGCTCGTCTCCGAACGGAACACCGGGCGCGTCATGCGGGTGCGTCCCGGCCAGGCGCCCGCCGCCGTCGCCACGGTCAGCGGGGTCAGCGCGTCGGGCGAGAGCGGGCTGCTCGGACTCGCGGTCTCCCCCGCCTACGCCCAGGACGGCTGGGTGTACGCGTACTTCACCAGCACCAGTGGCGACAACCGCCTGATCAGGTTCCAGCTGAGCGCCCCGCAGACCCAGACGGTGCTCTTCTCCGGGGTGCCGAGCGCGACGATCCACGACGGCGGCCGCATCGCGTTCGGCCCCGACGGCATGCTGTACGTCGGCACGGGCGACGCCGGCAACACCGCCAACGCCCAGAACCTGAACAGCCCGGCCGGGAAGATCCTGCGCCTGACGCCCACCGGCGGCGTCCCGTCGGACAACCCGTTCCCCGGCTCCCGCGTCTGGAGCTACGGCCACCGCAACGTGCAGGGCCTGGCCTGGGACGCGCAGGGCCGGATGTACGCCACCGAGTTCGGCCAGAACACCTGGGACGAGATCAACCAGATCGTCGCGGGCGGCAACTACGGCTGGCCTGCCTGCGAGGGCGACTGCGGCAACTCTTCCTTCCGCCGCCCGATCGTCACCTGGCCGACCTCACAGGCCTCGCCCAGCGGGCTCGCGTACGCGAACGACACGCTGTTCGCGGCGGCCCTGCGCGGGCAGCGCCTGTGGACGGTGCCGCTGTCCGGCACGGGCACGCCGGGCACGCCGCAGGCCGAGTTCACCTCCGCGTACGGACGGCTGCGCGCGGTCGCGGCCGGGCCCGACGGCTGGCTCTGGGTGGCGACCAGCAACCGCGACGGCCGGGGCAGCCCGGTCGCCCAGGACGACCGGATCATCCGCGTCCCACCGGCCGCCGGCGGCAACTCGGGCGCGTGCGCGGCGACGGCTTCCGTCCAGTCCCAGTGGGGCACGGGCTATGTCGTGCAGCCGGTCACGGTCACCAACACGGGCACGGCTGCGACGACGGGGTGGACGGCGACGTTCACGCTGCCCGCCGGCCACACGGTCACCGGCTCGTGGAACGCCGTCCTGACCACGTCCGGCCAGAACGTCACGGCCGGGAACACCACGCACAACGGCGCCCTCGCCCCAGGCCAGAGCACCACCTTCGGCCTCCAGGCCACCCGCCCGGCCGGCGACACCCAGCTCCCGGCCGCCTACACCTGCACCTGATCCCCCGGCCCGGGGGGCGGTTGTTCGCCGGAGCCGCGGGTGAGCAGGCGGGTGGGGACGACCACGCGGCGAGCACGGGAGCGGTCGCCGTCCAGCCGGGACAGCACCAGCTCCGCCGCCGCGGCCCCCACCGCCGCCGGGTCCTGGGCGACCACCGTCAGCGGCGGGTCCAGGACCTCGGCCAGCGGCAGGTCGTCGAAGCCGACGAGCGCGACGTCCTTGCGTCCGGCCCTGGCCAGCGCCAGCACCGCCCCCATGGAGGCGAAGTTGTTGCCGGCGAAGAGCGCGGTCGGCGGGTCGGTCAGGGCCAGCAGCCGGAGGGTGGCGCGGGCCGCGGCCTCCATGTCGTGCCCGGTGTCCACGAGCGACCGGTCGAACGGCAGGCCGGCCGCCTCCAGGGCGTCGCGATAGCCCTGGAGCCGCTCGCGGCGGGTGTAGAGAGTGGCGGGCACGTCGCCGACGAAGCCGATCCTGCGGTGGCCGTACCCGATCAGGTGGGCGACGCCCGCCCTGGAGCCCTCCCGGTTGGCGCTGACCACGCAGTCCGCGGTCAGGCCGACGGCCGGCCGGTCGAGGAAGACGATCGGCAGCCCGGCGACCCGCTCTAAGCGCAGATGACGATGGTCGCCGCCGGCGGCGGGGACGACCATGAGGGCGCTCACCCGGCGGGCCAGGAACGTGGCGATCAGCGACTGCTCCAGCCCGGCCGTCTCGTCGGACGAGCCGACGATGAGCGTGAGCCCGCGAGCCCGTACGGCGCTCTCGACACCGCCCGCGACCGTGCCGAAGAACGGGTTGCCCATCTCGGGGATGACCAGGCCGATCGCCGCGTCACGCGCGCCCACCCGGGTGTTGCGGGCCATCAGGTTGGGCTGGTATCCGAGCCGCCTGACCGCCGCCAGCACGCGCTCGCGCGTCTCCACGGCGACCGGCCCCTCGTCGTTGAGCACCCGGGAGACGGTCTTGGCGGTGACTCCGACCTCGCGTGCCACGTCTGTCATCGTCGGACGCCGCATTCGGCTCATCCTAGGTCCCGTTACAGGCCGATCGCCTTCGCCGCGTCCTCGTCGGCGACCACGGACTTCCCGTCCGACAGCTGGAGCGCGCCGGTCATGATGGCCACCACCTCGGCCATGCTGTGGTCGCGCGGGCTGAGCTCGGCGACCCTGCGGCCCAGCCGCTGGACGTGGACGCGGTCGGCGATCTCGAACACGTGCGGCATGTTGTGGCTGATCAGCACCACGGGGGTGCCCCGGTCGCGGACCTGCCGGATGAGGTCGAGCACCTGGCCCGACTCCTTGACACCGAGCGCCGCCGTGGGCTCGTCCATGACGACGACGTTCGTGGCCCACGCGACCGCCCTGGCCACGGCCACGCCCTGGCGCTGCCCGCCGGACAGCGACTCGACCGGCTGGGTGAGCGAGCGCAGTCCGATCTTGAGCTCGGCCATGTGCCGGGCCGACTCCTCCCGCATGCGCTTCTTGTCGAGCATGCGGAAGACCGTGCCGAGCAGGCCGGGTTTGCGCACCTCGCGGCCCAAGAACATGTTCGTCGCGATGTCGAGCGAGGCCGCGATGGCCAGGTCCTGGTAGACGGTCTCGATGCCGTGCCGGCGCGCGTCGAGGGGGTCGCGGAAGCGCACCGGCTCGCCGTCCAGCAGGATCTCGCCGGAGTCGGGCTGCAGCGCGCCGGTCAGCGCCTTGATCAGGCTGGTCTTGCCGGCGCCGTTGTCGCCGATGACCGCCAGCACCTCGCCGGGCATGAGGTCGAAGTCCGCGCCGTCGAGCGCGGTGACGTGGCCGTAGCGCTTGACCAGGCCACGTGCCTGGAGGACCGGCTTACGGGGGCTCGTCATCGGTTCCTCCTGCGGGAGAGCTGGTCGACGGTGACGGCGAGGATCACCAGGATGCCCGTGATGAGCGTCTGATAGATCGACGGTACGCCCATGAGCTGCAGCCCGTTGCGGAAGACGCCCACGATGAGCGCCCCGACGAGCGTCCCCAGAACCAGGCCCCGGCCGCCGAACAGGCTGGTGCCGCCGAGCACGACCGCGGTGATGCTGTCCAGGTTGTCGGTCTGGCCGGCCTGGGGGTCGCCGACGCCGGTGCGGCTGACCAGGAGGAGGGCGGCGATGCCGTAGACGAGGCCGGCCACCGTGTAGACGCCGACGGTCAGGCGGCCGGTCCTGATGCCGGTCAGGCGGGCCACCTCCGGGCTGTTGCCCAGCGCGTACACGTGCCGGCCCCACGCGGTGGAGCCGAGCAGGTACGCGAACAGCACGAACAGCAGGATCGTCAGCAGCGAGCCGTAGGTGACGTTCGTCTGGCCGACCTGGAACGTCTGCCCGAGCACCGTCAGCAGCGCGGGCAGCTCGGTCACCGTCTGCTCGTTGGAGTAGATGTGCGTCAGGGCGAAGACCACGTTCAGCATGCCCAGCGTCACGATGAACGGCGGCAGCGAGATCCGCGTCACCAGCAGCCCGTTGACCAGCCCGAACCCGGCGCAGACGGCGAGCCCGGCGGCCAGCGCGAGCACCGGCGGCAGTCCGGAGTCCACGGCCAGCTTGGTCATCACGATCCCGCCGAAGGCCATGATCGCGCCGCAGGCGAGGTCGATGCCCGCGGTCAGGATGATCAGGGTCTGCCCGATGGCCAGCGTGCCGACCACCATGACCTGCTGGATGATCAGCGAGAAGTTGGGCCCGGTGAAGAACTGGCCGCTGTTGACCCCGAAGAACAGGCAGGCCAGCACGAGCGCCACCAGCGGCCCGGCGACGGGGGTGGCGGCCAGGCGGCGCGGCAGCGTTGCTTGCGTCACTGCCATGCTCAGCCCCAGCAGTTGGCCAGGCCGAAGGCGGTGTCCTTGGCCTCGACGCCGGAGACGGCCTTGTCGGTGATGAGCGTGACGCCGGTGTCGGTGTAACCGCTGGCCTTCTGACCGCCCTTGGCGAACGAAGCCACGGCCTTGACGCCTTCCTCGGCCATCTTGAGCGGGTACTGCTGGCTGGTGGCGGCGATCTGGCCGGACTGCACGGCCTTGACGCCGGTGCAGCCGCCGTCCACGGAGACGACGAGCACGTCCTTGTCGCGGCCCTTGGCCTTCAGCGCGGTGTGCGCGCCGAGCGCGGCCGGCTCGTTGATGGTGTAGACGAGGTTGATGTCGGGGGCCTTCTGCAGGCAGTTCTCCATGGCGGTCTGGCCCTTGGCCTGGTCGCCGCGGGTGTCTTGAGAGCAGACGATCGACGGGTCGCCCTCCTGGACGCCGAATCCCTTGAGGAAGCCGTCGTGCCTGAGCTGGCCGACGGTGATGCCGGGGGCCAGGTCGAGGGTGGCGATCTTGGCGGGTTTGCCGGCCATGGCGGCCTTGGCGTACTGGCCGATGAGCTCGCCGGCCTTGAAGTTGTCGGTGGCGAACAGCGCGTCGGTGGCGTCCTGCGGCTCGGTGGGGGTGTCGAGGGCGATCACGAGCACGCCCGCGTCGCGCGCCTTCTTGATCGCCGGGACGATGGCCTTGGTGTCGCTCGGGGTGATGAGGATGCCCTTCACCCCGGCGGCGACCATGTTCTCGATCGCGGTGATCTGGCTGGCGTTGTCGCCGTCGAACTTGCCCGCGGCGCTCATCAGCTCCAGGCCGCCGTCCTGGGCGGCCTTCTGCGCGCCTTCCTTCATCTTGACGAAGAACGGGTTGGTCTCGGTCTTGGTGATCAGGCCGACCTTGGTGGCGGAGGCGCTCTGCGTGCCTCCTCCTCCGCCGCCGCCGCAGCCGGCGACGAGCAGCACGGTGACCAGAATTCCGGCAGGAAGCTTCGCGTTCATTGCGGTTCCTAACAGGGTGGATTCGATGTCATCGTTGACATATGTCATCGTTGACATCGGCTGTGTTGCGATGATGAGCTTCGATCCGGGAAACGTCAATGCCCTGGTGCCGTAACGAATCGGCAACAGGCGGCGAGAGGCAGGCCGCACCATGATCGCTGTCCTGGGCGAGTGCGTCGCCGACGCCTTCACCGACACCCCCACCGCCCCGTCATCGGACGGGTCACCGGACGGACCGGCGGGCGGGTCAGGGATCGGGGTGGCGACCGGGGCTGTCAGCGGGTCAGCGGCCGGGGCTGTCGGCGGGCCGGTGGGGATGGCGTTGCGGGTGCTGCCTGGTGGCGGGCCCGCCAACACGGCGGTGGCGCTGGCGCGGCTGGGCACCGCCGCCCGGTTCCTGGGCCGGATCTCCCACGACGTCTTCGGCGACCTGTTCCGGGCACACCTGACCTCCTCGGGCGTGGACCTGTCGGCGGCCGTCGCGGCCGGGGAGCTGAGCACGCTGGCGGTCGCCGCGCTCGACGCCGACGGCCACGCCGTCTACACCTTCTACGCCGACGGCACCGCCGACTGGGGCTGGACCCGCGGCGAGCTGGACGATGACCGTCTCGGCCCGGCCTCCTGCCTGCACACCGGCTCGCTCGCGCTGGTCAGGCGGCCGGGCGGGGAGGCGGTGGAGGAGTTCGCCCGCGCCGCGCGCGCCCGTGCCACGGTCTCGATCGACCCCAACGTCCGCCCCGGCTTCGCCACCAGGGACGACTACCGGGTGGAGCGCTGGTGCGCGTGGAGCGACATCCTCAAGCTCAGCACCGACGACGTCGACTTCCTGCTGCCCGGCGTGCCGTACGAGCGCGCCTGCGACACCTGGCACGCCGCCGGCGCCCGCCTCGTCGTCGTCACCAAGGGTGCGGACGGCGCCCTGGTGTCCCTGGACGGCGAGCGCGCCGAGGTGCCGGCGCCCCGGGTGCGGGTCGTGGACACGGTCGGGGCGGGGGACGCGTTCACCGCTGGGCTGCTGCACGACCTGGAGGGCAGGGGCTTACTGGGGGGCCGCCTCGACGCCCTCGACCTGGAGACCGCCGTGGCGGCGGCCACGTTCGCGGCTGAGGTGGCGGCACTGACGTGCTCGGTCCCCGGCGCCGACCCGCCCTGGCGCGCCCAGCTCACCGGACGCCGGTCGCCCGGCCCCACCCGGTAGCCGTTCCCCCGCGAACGACGCCGATCGCCCGTACCGGACGTCAGTCGCCTGGGACCGTGCGGTAGCCGTTCCAGACGAAACGGGCGGTCGTCACCGCGTCGTCGCCGTCGCCCGTGATGAGCTGGTGGATCGCGATGCCGTCCAGCTCCCGGTATTCGCACCACTCGTGGTCGGAGGTGAGCACCAGGTCCAGCCCCAGGTCCACGAGCAGGTCGAACACCTGCCCCCGGTTCGTCCTGTCCACCCCGACGAACACCTCGTCCAGCAGAATGAACCGCGGGCACCCTGGATCGGTCTGATAGTGCGCGGCCACGGCGGCGAACAGCGGCAGGTGCAGCGCGATCGCCTTCTCCCCGCCCGACAGCGCCCCGTGCAGCTTCCTGGTCAGCTCCTGCCAGCCCTGCCCGTCCCCTCGGTCGAGCCGGACCACGAACCGGTGCCAGGCCGTGTAGTCGAGCACCCTCATCAGCTGGTCCTCCCAGCTCGCCGAGGAGTCGTCGGCCCGCGCCTCCTCCACGCGGTCCATGAAGAAGACGTACAGGGCCTCCTTGTCGGCCTCGCTCAGTCCGGCGGGGTCGCGCAGCAGCAAGTCGCGGGCGGCACGGGTGCCGGGCGCCTGGGTGGGGTCCACCTGCCACACCAGCCGCACCGCGACCCGGGAGGCGGTGCGGACGCGTTCGAGACGCTGGTTCATGCTCTCGACCAGGGCGGTCGCCTGCCTGATCCGGTCGGCGAGGTGCCGCCGTGTGTCGCCGGCCAGCGTGCGGTCGAACAGGTCCCGCTCGGCCTCCGTGATGTCGGTGCGCCGCTCGTCGCGCTCCTCGCGCAGCGCCTGGCTGAGTGCGGTGGCGCCCGCCCGCACGCCGTTGACGGTGGCGGTGAGCACCTGCACGTCCTCGTCCGGCGCCAGCTCCAGGTCCGCGCGGCCGGCCAGGATCTCCCTGGCGTGGTGGAAGGCGTCCTGCAGCCGCGTCTCGGCCTCCCTGACATGCTTGTGCTCGTACGGGACCGCCGCCAGCTCCCCTGCCACGGCCCTGGCCGCCTCCAGCACGGCCCGCGTCCCGGCCTCCGGCGCCAGCTCGATCGTCACCCCGGCGTCGACCGGCAGGTGCCCGGCCGCCAGGCGGCGGAAGCGCCTGGACACCTCGTCGCGCGCCCGCCTGGCCTCGGCGTGCCGCTCCTCGGCGGTGCCGAGCTCACCCCTGAGCCGGCCGAGCTCGGCGTTCAGCTTCGCCAGGCCGTCGTTGATCGACTTGATCAGTCGGCGGCACGCCTGGTGAGCCCCTTGGGCCTCGCGCAGCCGTTCCAGGACGTGCGCGTGCGCGGGCCCGTCCTCGCGATCGATGCCCGGCTTGATCGCGGACTCGACGGCGGTCAGCCGCTCGGCCAGCACCATCGCGGCGGCGGCGGCCTCCTCGGCCCGTTCGACGGCCTGGACGGCGAGGCGCTCGTACTCGCCCGCCGTCGCCTCCGCCTGCTCGGCGCGTTCCCGGGCGGCGCGGGCGTCGGCGCGGCGGTCGTGCCAGACGGTGCCGGTCGTCTCGGCGGTGCGCAGCGCCTCCTCCAGGTTGTCCAGCGCGGGCGGCGCGGCGGGCAGGGCATGCCGGTCGGCCAGCTCGGTGAGGCGGCGCAGCGACCGGCCGACGTCCTGCTCGCGCTCGCGCAGGCGCTGCTCGCCGGCCCGCAGCCGGTCCTCCAGCAGCGCGACCTTGCGCACCGCGCCGTCGAGGTCATGGAGCGCGTCGGCGTACGGCGTCCTGTCGGGCCTGCGCCGCAGCTCGGCGACCAGCGTGTCGCGGTCGGCCTCGATGACGGCGAGCAGGTGGTCGCACTCGGCGATCCGACCGGCCAGCTCGCCGAGCCGGTCGTCGAGCTCGGCGACGCGGCGGCGCCTGGCGCGTTCGCGGGCGGTGGCGCCGATGTAGGAGGGCTCGGGTTTGACCCAGCGGCCCGCCGCCGGGCCCAGCCGCCAGGTGCCGTCGGCGCCGATGACGGCGGGGTGGTCGACGCCGATCGCGGTGGGCGCGAACGCGATCCCGGCCAGCACGGTGTCGGCGGACACCGGCGAGTCGGACTCGGTGAACAGCACGTGGGCCAGGCTGTAGCCGGGCGCGGGCCTGGACAGCGCGGCCACGGCGAACGCGTCGTGCTCGCCCGCGTCGAACCCGCCGTCGGGGCGCAACCACAGGTCGAGCAGCCCCGACGCCTCCAGCGCCGCCTCCAGCCCGGCCTGGGCGACCGGGTCGAGCCCGGACCTGAACGCGATGGCCCGCCACAGCGGGGTCCCCGGCCGTCCCGGCCTGGCGGCGGTGGCCCGCGCGTGCGGGGCGGGCGGTTCCAGTAGGGCCTGGTCGGTGAGGCTTTCGCGCTCCCTGGCCAGCTCGGCCCGCTCGGTGAGCAGCCCGGCGCGCCGGCTGGTGACGTGCTGCTCGCGGGTGGTCAGCTCGACGGCGGCCATCGTACGGGCGGTGCCGACCAGGTCGTCGGCCCGCTCGAAGTCGGCGGCCAGGCCGGCGAGCGTGCCGGGGTCGAGCTGGAGCTGCGCGCAGCCGCCCGCCCAGTCGGCCAGGGCGGCGGCCAGGTCGCTGGCGCGTTCCTCGCACCGGCGCCCGGCCCGTTCGTGCGCCTCCTGAGCGGCGGCCAGGTCGTCGCGGGCCTGGTCACGCTCGTGCTCGGCCTCGGTGCGGCGCCTGACGGCCTCGTCGTGCCGGACGGCGCCCGCCCTGACGTCCCTGATCTGCGCGGCCCGGCTGGTGACGGCGGCCCGCAACAACTCCCGCGCCCGCCGCACCACCTCATCACTGTCGGCCCCCCGGCCGGCAGTCACGCCACCGTCGGGCTCGGGGATGGGTCGTGGGGGGTCGCTCGTGTCGTCAAGCTGGGTGGGCTCGGCCGGGGGGCCTGCGGGGGCCTCGGCGGCGACCGCTCGTTCGCTCTCCTCGTGCACGCTCAGCAGGCTGGCGCGTTCGGCCGCGTGGCGGGCCTCCGCGCGGGCGCGATCCGCCAGGGCCGCGGCGGCGCGGGCGACGCCGGCGGCGCGGGCCGACAGGTCCTGCTTGGCGGTCACCGCTCGGGCCGCCTGGCCCGCCTGGTCGCGCAGCCCTGCGGCCAGGTCGTGGGCCGCGCGCGCCTCGGTGCGCAGCCGGTGCAGGTCGCCGCCCGTCCGGTACGCCTCGCTCTCCTTGAGCCCGTCGATCTGCGCGGCCAGGGCCAGCTCCTGGGCCTCCTCCTCCCCCAGCCGCATCGACGTGGCGTCGAGCTCCCGTTCGGCCTCCTTGAGCCCGTCGCGCCTGGCCTTGACCTCGGCGGCGAGCGTCTCCAGCGTGTGGCCGGCCGAGGTGACGGCGTGGGCGGCGGCCCGCAGGACGCGCTGGGCGTAGCCGCGCTGCCGGACGGCCAGCCGGTCGGCCTCCTCCACATCGCGGTCGAGCAGCCGCAGCTCCTCGCGCCGCCGGTCGAGCCGTTCGAAGCCTTCGGCGATCTCGTGGATCTCGCCCTCGCCCAGCGGTGGCAGCGCGCTGGACAGCAGCTCCGACAGCAGCCCAGGGTCGAGCCGCTCGGACAGCTTGGGGGTGCGGAGCTGGCGCAGTGCGGTGAGCAGGGAGTCGTAGCGCTGCTCGTTGAGCCCCGGGTAGAGCGTCTGGCGCACGGCGGTGCGGTAGGAGGCGGCCGATTCGTGGACCGTGCCACAGCCGTCGAGCTCGTCGGCGAGCTGCGCCTTGGTCAGCGGCTGGCCGGCCTCGCCGCTGAGGCTGACGCCGTCGGGGGTGCCGACGCGGGCTTCGGTGGTGAAGTAGGTGGCGGTGACGTTCTTGGTGTGGACGGTGGCCTGCAGCCGGGCGCCGCAGGTGAACCAGCGGCCGTCGGCGTGCCGGAACTCCAGCCACACGTAGCCCACCCGGGTGGCGCCGCCGGCGCCGTCGCCCATGAGGTTCCAGTGCATGGTGCGCTCGGTGCCGCCGAACGTGGACAGCCGGCTCGGCTTGAGGCTGGCGTCCAGCACGTACGGCAGCAGCAGCTCCAGCACCTTGGACTTGCCGCTGCCGTTCGGCCCGCGCAGCAGCAGCCGCCCCCGGTGGAACTCGAACACCTCGTCGTAGTAGCGCCACACGTTGAGGATCCCGGCGCGTACGGGAGTCCAGCGGGCGTCCATCCCGTGCGCGGGGCGCGACGGGGTGAGCTCGGTGACCGTCAAACTTCCTCCTGTACGTGCGAGGCCCGCAGCCCGAGGCCTGGGTGCTGCGGACGGTTGCGGTAACGGGCGGCGGCGGGCAGGGCGGCGATCCGGCCCCCGGCACGGCGGGCCAGCCCGAACGACGTGAGCACCTCAAGCGCGTCGGCGGCCAGCCGCGGCCCGCCCCCGTCGGACTGGTACGCCTTGGCCCACTGGGGGAAGCGGCGCAGCAGCCCGGCCGCCTCGGCGTCGAGCCTGGCGTCGGTGACAGGACCGGAGGTGACGAGCAGGTCGAGCATGAGCAGGGCGGCCACCTTGGCGTGGCTGCCGTCGTCGGGGAAGCGGGTGTCGGTGGCGATGCCGTCGGGGTCGATGAGCAGGAAACCCTCGGCCCGCTCCTCCAGCACGAACCCGGCCTCTCCCGCGGCGCGGCGCAGCAACCGGCGGCCGGTAAGGGAGTCGGCGTAGGCGGCCTGGTCGGGGGTGAGCTCGTCGCGGTGGACGACGGGCTCGTCCAGCAGGCGGCGGATGAGCGAGTGGCGGGCCCAGAGGGTGCGCTGCGTCGTGGTCGGCTCGTCGCCGCCGTAACGCGCCTCGAACGTCAGCCCCGCGAGCACCGGTGACCCCTCCCCCACCAGATCCTTCGACACCGCGCCCTCCCTCATCGGGGCGGCGCCCGCGGCCGGATGCCCGCCGGACGGCGCGGTGCCGGCGTGCGCGTCCGGCGCGGCCGGATGCCCGCCCAGCTCGGCGGCCACGCGGGACGGCGGGACCGGGGCGGCCAGCAGCCGGATCACGCGGGTGGTGTCCACCCGGTAGAGCACCTTGGCGTCCTCGTCGTCCAGGTAGGCGTCGGTGGCGCCGTCCATGGCGGTGAGCGCCCCGTAGTGCTCAAGCAGCTTGAGCGCGTCCACGAACGCGGCCCGCTCCTCGCTCCTGACCGGGTCGAACGCGGGCACCCCTTCCTCCACGGCGGCCGCCTGCACGACCCGCTGGGCCAGCATCCCGATCGTGGTGACCGGCGAGGTGAGCAGCTCGGCCGCGCACAGGCAGAGCAGCGTGTAGCGGCGGCGGTCGAACGGCGCCCTCGTGGTACGGCGGCGGCGCGCGGGCCGGGTGGCGCCGGGCTCGGTCTTGACCTTGACCAGGCGGGCGTACCCCTGGCGCGGCTCCACGACCAGCCGCCAGCCGCAGAAGTAGTCGAACCACTGGATCAGGGGCCGGCGCCGCTTCCTGATGAGGTCGAACGCGGCCGGGTCGTCGTGCCGGGACACCAGGGGGCGGCCGAGCAGGGTCCTGATCGCGCGGGCGATCTCCTCCTTCTCGGCCCGGACGAGCTGGTTGGCCAGGCTGCTCATTCGCCCGCCGCCCGCCCGCGCAGCCCGGCCCCGCCGCGGAGCTCACCACGGAGATCGCGGGCCTCGCCCAGGGCGCGTACGTCGATGAGGTAGTCGGGTCCCCTGAACCAGCCCTCGGGCGTGCGCAACACCGCCACCGCGCCGTCGTCGGGAGCCCGCAGCACGATCTCCACCCTTCCGTCGGAGGTGACGGCCCGCCGGAAGCCGGTGGAGTCGGGCCGCTCGGCCAGGGCCCGGCCGAGCAGGTCGAGCAGCCGGCCGAACGTGTCGTGGTCGAGGTCGCCCATCCGCGACAGCCGCATCGCGCCGGTGGTGACCAACGCCGCCCAGGCGGCCTCCAGCTCGGCCCGCTCCCGCCCGGCCCGCGCCCTGCGCTGGGCCCGCAACGCCGCCACGTCGCGCACCCGGCCGGTCCGGCCCATCCGCTCGGTACGGCCGCGCGAACGCAGCAGCGCCGACACCTCCACCGGCTCGGCCAGCGCCCAGGGCACCCCGGCCGGGATCAGCTCGGCGTCGGCGTGCCCGAGGTGGGCGTGGCGGGCCGAGCCGAGCCCGAAGGCCGCCTCCCACAGCCGGTGCGCGTCCTGCTCGCCGGGCGCGGCGGCGAACCAGCGGGCCAGCGTACGGAAGTCGGCGGCGGCGCTGGAGGAGCGGCGGCGCGAGTCGGTGATCCGGTCGAGCACCTGGAGCAGCGAGACGATGGCCCGCCGCGCCACGTCGTGCAGCTGCCGCACGCGCGGCCGCGGGTCGGCGGCCCCCTCCTCGGGGGCGAACCACTGCCGCAGCCCCTCCCACTTGGCCTGCCTGGCCACCAGCCACGGGCCCGCGTGGTCGGCGCCGGGCACGGCGGGCAGGTCGGCGCCGTCGAGCGCGCGGGCGTGCAGCACGGCGACCCCATTGCCGGAACCGGGGCCGGCCCCATGTCCGGCCCCGTGTCCGGCCCCGTGTCCGGCCCCGTGACTGGCCCCGTGACCGGCCCCGTGACCGGCCACCGCCCGCACGCCGGCCGCGACGGCGTCGCCGCGCTGCTCCAGGTTGGTCACGAACTCCTGGAGGTAGGCCACCGTGGCCGCCTTGACCTCGTGGAACGTGCCAATGTCCGCGCCTTCGACGCGCAGCAGGCGTTGCAGCTCGCCGTTGAAGCGCTGGGTGTTGCCGCGCAGCCCGTCGAGGTGGCACTCCAGCTCCTGGAGCGCGGTGAAGATGCGCCGGTTGCGCCCGGGGTCGGGGTCGCGGAGCAGGCCGTCCAGCTCGCGCAGCCGGTCGGCGATGGCGTCGAGCACGGCCGTCTGCAGCGCGCCGGCCGACTCCAGCGCGGCCATGGCGTGCCGTACGCCCGCGACCGCCGCCTCGCCCCGCCTGGTCAGCGAGTAGTGCAGGTTCCTGCGCTCGTACTCCTCGGCGGTGGCGAAGCTGCCGGCGTGGTTGAAGATCACGTCGAGCAGGCCCCAGCCGGCGAGCTGTTTGAGCGTGGCGGCCAGCTCCTGCTCGCGTACGGGGGCGTACCAGCCCGTCTCGCGCAGCCGTTCGCGGACCTGCTCGACCGTCAGGGCCGTTTCGAGCCGTTCGCCGGCCTCGCCGAAGGCGTGCAGGACCGCCGTGTGCAGGTCGGCCCGCTCGGTGGTGGTGAACCGGAACATCTCCGGCGGCACCCGTGGCGGCTCCGCCATCGCCCCGCTCCCCTCGCCGCACGATTGTCCGGACGCCACCGTAGCGGGAGAGACCGGCGGCGGGACCGCTGTTTGCGAGCAGATCACGGGCGTTCGGCGCACGCATGGGAACGCCAGGGGGCGGTATGGCCGGGTTCGGGATAGCGCGCGTGATCCCGGTCGGCCAGGACGGCCCCTGGCGTCACGGCCGGAGTCCGGAGGGGGCTTGTCGCTTCGTCCCACGACGAGGTAACGTGCGGTTTTGTCCACAGTTATCGATAACAGCGCGGAGAGTAGCCGGACGGTGGCGGAGACGAAGGCGACGATCTACACGGTCGCGCGGGCGGTCGGGGTGAGCGCCCAGACGGTGTCGCGGGTCCTCAACGGGACCGGCCAGGTCAGCGAGAAGACCAGGGCCGCCGTGCTGGCCGCGATCGAGGCGCAGGGCTACCGGCCCAACGCGGTCGGCAGGAGCCTGCGCGCGTCCCGTACGCCGATGGTCGGGGTGCTGGTGGCCGACATCGGCAACCCCTTCTACGCTCGGTTGCACCGCGCCATCGAGCGCCGGCTGTCCGGCAGCGGCTACTCGCTGATGCTGATGAACTGCGACGACGACGCCCGCATCGAGCGCCGCCAGCTGGAGCTGCTGCGCTCGTACCGGCCGACGGGGCTGGTCATCGTCCCGTCGGTGGGCAGTTCGCTGAGCGCGGCCGACCTGCCGGCGTTCGGGCACGTGGTGAGCGTCAGCCGGGTGCTGGAGGGCCTGCCCGTGCCCGCCGTCGTCACCGACGAGCGGGAGTCCGTCGGGGCGGCGGCGGAGGAGCTGATCTCGTACGGGCACACGGAGATCGCCCTGATCGCCGGCCCGCAGAAGGCGTCCACCACCCGGGCCCGCGAGGAGGGCTTCCGCGCGGCCCTGGCGCGGCACCCCGGGCGGCGCGGGATCGTCCGGCACACCGACGGGACCCGGGCGGGCGCGCAGGCCGCGGCCGCCGAGCTGCTGAGCACGCGGCCCGGCCCGACCGCAACGGGCCCGACCGCGATGATCGGGTTCAACGCGCTGGTCACGGAGGGGATCGTCAGCGCGATCATGGCGGCCGGCCTGCGCTGCCCCGAGGACGTCTCGGTGATCGGGTTCACCGACGCCGGCTGGATGACACTGCACCGCCCGCCCATCTCCGTGATCGACCAGCCCGTGGAGGAAATGGGCGCCCTGGCCGGGCGGCTCCTGCTCGACCTGGCCGCGGGCGAGAGCGTCGCCCCGGGCCCGCGGGTGGTGCCGAGCACGCTGGTCCGGCGCGGCTCCGTCGCCGCGCCCACCGCGACGGGTGCCGCGCCGGACACGGAGGGCAGCGCGCCGTCCACACAAGTCGCCGTGTCGGCCGCGAAGGAGGAGGGGTCATGAAGATCGTCGGGGTGGAGACGCACGTCGTCACCGAGCGGCTGCGCACGCCGTTCGGCATGTCCCAGTGGCACTGGGAGACGCGCTCCAGCTGCCTCGTCGAGATCGTGACCGACGAGGGCGTCACCGGGTGGGGCGAGTGCTTCGGCCCGGCCGAGGGGAGCCGGGCGCTGATCGAGACGGTGTTCGCCCCGCTCCTGCTCGGGGCGGACGCGTTCGAGCACGTGGCCCTGTGGGAGTCGATGTACAACCGCAGCCGCGAGTGGGGCCGCGCGGGGGTGCCGATCGCCGCGATCTCGGGCATCGAGATCGCCCTGTGGGACGCCGTCGGCAAGGCTCTGGGCCAGCCGGTGCACCGGCTGCTCGGCGGGCGTGCGCCGGCCTCGTTCGACGCGTACGCCTCCGCGTTCTACTACGACGGCGAGTGGGCCGGCGACCTGGAGGCGGAGGCGCGCCACCTCCTCGATCAGGGGTACCGGCACGTCAAGATGAAGGTCGGCGCCGACCTGCGCTCCGACGTCGAGCGCGTGCACCGCGTCCGCGCGGCGCTCGGCCCCGAGACACAGCTGGCCGCCGACGCCAACCGCGGCTACACGACGGCGGAGGCGCTGACGTTCGCCCGCGAGACCGAGTCCGACGGGCTGTGGTTCTTCGAGGAGCCGGTCATCCCCGAGGACCTGGCCGGCTACCGCGAGCTGCGGGCGGCCACGGCGGTGCCCATCGCGGGCGGCGAGTCGGCGTACACGCGGTGGGGGTTCGCCGAGCTGATCGAGTCGCGGGCGGTGGACCTGCTCCAGCCCGACGCCACGGCCTGCGGCGGGCTGCGCGAGACGCTGCTGATCGCCGGCATGGCGAGCGTCCACGGCATCCCGACGCTGCCGCACGTGTGGGGGTCGGCGATCACGGTGGCGGCCGGGCTGCACCTGGCCACCGCGCTGCCGGTGGTGACCCCTTCGCTCGGGCGCACGCCGCCGGTCATCGAGCTCGACCAGGCGCCCAACTCGTTCCGCCAGACCCTGTCGGACCTGGAGATCGGGCCGGTGATGTCCGTGCCTCAAGGTCCTGGGCTCGGCATCGAGATCGACCGTTCGGTGATCGAGGCGTATCGGGCCTGACCACCACCACAGTTCCAGCACTAAGGAAGACCCCGTGCCATCGGATCAGCGTTCCACCCCGCACCCCCTCCCCTCCACCGCCCCCTCGCTTCCGCACAAGTGGCTGCGCATCAGCGGCCTGCTGCTCGTCGGCCTGTTCGTCGCCTACCTCGACCGCTCGAACCTGTCGATCGGGATCAAGAACATCAGCACCGACCTCGGCTTCGCCAGCGACGGCTTCGCCGCCACGTCGAGCCTGGCGCTGACCGCGTTCCTGGTCGGATATCTGATCTCGAACTTCCTCGGCGGCTTCCTCACCGCCCGCGTGGACGCCAAGTGGATCCTGCTCGTCACGGTCGCGGGCTACTCGGTGTGCACGCTGCTCATCGGGTTCACCGACTCCGTGGGGGTGCTCGTCGCGCTGCGCGTGGGAGTGGGTATCTTCGAGGGGGTCTACTGGCCGCAGCAGTTCAGGATGGCCAAGGCCTGGTTCGACGAGCGGGAGATGACCAGGGCCAGCGCCATGATCCAGTACTACGGGCAGTATCTCGCGCTGGCGCTCGGGTTCTTCCTGCTGACCCCGATCGAGGCGTCGTTCGGCTGGCGGCCGATGTTCTGGGCGCTCGGCGCGATCGGCCTCCTCGTGATCCTGCCGCTCTACGCCCGTTTCCTGCCGACGGCGCCGGGCACCACGATCCGGGCCACCCCGGAGGAGGGCGCGCGCAAGAAGCTCACGTTCGCGTCCTTCGGCGGCGGGCGGTTCTTGCTGCTCGTCTTCAGCTACTTCGCCAACGGCATGCTGTTCTGGGGCATCACGCTGTACATCCCGCTGATCGTGCCGACGTTCGGGTTCGCGCCGAGCGTCAACGGGCTGCTGTCGGCGGCGCCGTACCTGGTCTCGCTGCTGCTCACGGTGCCGATGATGATCCTCGGCGACCGTTCGGGTCGGCGCGGGCCCATCGCGATCTCCGGCCTCGTGGTGGGAGGCGTGCTGCTGGCGTGCGTGGCGCTGACCGGGTCACCGGTGGCGCAGTTCTCGCTGATCTGCCTCGGGCTGGGCTATTTCACCGCCGCGTACACGCCGAACATCTGGGCGATCGCGGTGACCGACCTGCCCGCGCACGTAGTGGGCCCGGCCACGGGCATCATCAACGGCTTCGGGGCCGGCGGGGGCGGCGTCGTGGCGGGCGCCCTGGTGGGCGCGCTGCTGGCGGCCACGGGGACGTACACGCTGGGGCTGTCGATCCTGGGGCTGGTCGCCATCCTGGGCGGGCTCTCACTGTTCCTCTATACGAGGATGCGCCCCGCGGTCCCCGAGGTCCCCGAGGTCACCGCCGCCTGATCACGGCGTGGGGAACGGGCCGCGCGGCGAGGGCGGGGAGCCGTCGGCGGACAGGCCGTTGGTGACCCGCAGGAACTCCAGCTTCTCCGCGTCGGCCGAGTTCGCCGCCACCGTGTAGACGACGAGCCTGACCTCGCAGCCGGGCACGGTGAGCACGTCGCAGTCGCACGTCACCTCGCCGACCTGGGGATGCACGATGACCTTGCGGGCGGAGACGTGCCGGCCGACCGCGCCCTCGTCCCACAGCCGGGAGAACTCCGCGCTGGTGGCGCGCAGTTCGGCGACGAGGCCGCTCAGGCCGCGGTCGGCCGGGTGGTCGACGATCGCGGTCCGCAGGTCGGCGACGAGGGCGGGGCCGAGCGCGTCGCCTTCGTTCAGGACTGGCCAGGCGGCAAGCCCGCGCGGCCCGGTGGCGAAGACCGCCCGCACCAGGTTCCGCTCGGCCGGTGACCGGGTGGCGGGGTCGCCGAGCAGCACTGCCCACGCGGGCGTCCAGGACAGCAGGGTCCAGTCGGCGGCGAAGACCCCGACGGGGAACTCGCCGAGGCGGGCCACCATCCGCTGCACCCCGGCGGGGACGTGCGTGGAGATCGTCCCGTCGCGCGGCGGGAGCAGGCCGGCCAGCCGGTAGGCGTGGTCGCGTTCGGCGGGCGCCAGTTGCAGCGCCCTGGCCAGGCTCGCGACGACCTGCTCCGACGGGCGCGTGGCGCGGCCCTGCTCCAGCCGTACCACGTAGTCGACGGACAGGCCCGCCAGCTCGGCCAGCTCTTCGCGGCGCAGCCCGGCCGCGCGCCGCCCGGCCCGCGCGATCCGCCCGACGTCGGCGGGAGAGAGCCGGTCGCGCCAGCGGCGCAGCGCCGTTCCGAGAGTCTCGTCCACGATTCCCATCCTGCCTCGCGCCCGGCCGTCCTGCCTGGTACTGGCCGACCCACCGTCGCGCGGGGCACTGGCCGGCCGTCCGGCACCGGCCGAGAGTGGACGCATGACCACGACGTTCATCACCGGAGCCAACAAGTCCCTCGGGTACGAGACCGCCCGCCGCCTGATCGAGGCCGGGCACACGGTCCTCGTCGGCGCCCGCGACCCCGAGCGCGGCCGGGCCGCCGCCGACGCGCTCGGCACCCGTTTCGTCCAGATCGATGTGACCGATGACACGTCGGTGGCCGCGGCCGCCGCCGACGTCGAGGCGCACGAGGGCCACATCGACGTCCTCGTCAACAACGCGGGCGTGCACGGGACGCACAAGCCCGCCGACCGGATCACCGCCGCCGACGCCAGGGAGGTGCTGGAGGTCAACGTGGTGGGAATCGTCCGGGTGACGCACGCGTTTCTGCCTCTGCTGCGCCGGTCGGCGAACCCGGTCATCGTCAACGTCTCCAGCGGCATGGGGTCGTTCGCGGCCACCCAGGACCCTTCCCGCCCCGAGTCGAAGGCGGTCGCGCCGCTCTACTCGCCGTCGAAGGCGGCCGTGACCATGCTGACGATGCAGTACGCCAAGGCGCTGCCCGAGGTGAAGGTGAACGCGGCCGACCCGGGCTACACCGCGACCGATTTCAACGCGCACGCGGGGCCGCAGACGGTGACCGAGGGCACGGACGCGATCGTCGAACTGGCCACCATCGGTGAGGACGGGCCGACCGGGGTCTTCCGTGACCGGAGGGGCCCGATGGCCTGGTGAGACCGGTCGGAATGAGGGCGGGGAGGCGCGATTTTTCTTTACTAAAATCGCTATCCCTTGCCCTGCCGCCGACCTGGGCAAATGCGCGCCCTAAACGATCTGACGGCACTTGCGGTGGATCTTTTCGGTTGCCTATAAAGGTCCTCGAATCATTTGCCTACCCATGTCTGAGTATGCGAATTCTAAGTAGAGTCATGACGCCCGCCGTCGCAGGTCTGCTCGCTGTAGCGGGCCCCGCCTGCCCGGTCAGGGCCGCGGAGTCCGGCGGGCTTGACGCTTACTACCGACAGCGACCGGCCTGGACCGCCTGCGGCAACGGTTACGAGTGCGCGGACATCACCGTCCCCCTCGACTACGCCAAGCCGGACGGCAAGAAGATCAAGGTCAGCCTGACCCGTCTTCCCGCCACCGGCAAGAGGATCGGCTCTCTCGTGCTGAACTTCGGCGGCCCGGGCGGCTCGGGCGTGGCAGCGCTGAAGGGCAGCGGGGCCACGGTCTCGGCGGCCGTGCGTGAGCGGTTCGACATCGTCAGCTTCGATCCCCGGGGCGTCGGCGGCTCCTCGCCGGTGCGCTGCCTGGACACCGTCCGGCAGGACACCTACCTCGCCCTCGACCCCACCCCGGACAACCGCACCGAGGCCAAGCGGGCCGACAAGTGGGACAAGGTGTTCGCGAAGTCCTGCCTGGCCCACTCGGGCAAGGCGCTGCTGTCCCACGTGGGCACCGTGGACGTGGCCAAGGACATGGACGTGCTGCGCTCCGCGCTGGGCGACGAGCGGCTCAACTACCTGGGCTTCTCCTACGGCACCTACCTCGGCTCGATCTACGCCGACCTGTTCCCGAAGCGCATCAGGACGATGGTGCTCGACGGCGCGGAGGACCCCTCGCAGCCCGCCGCGGACTTCTACGCGGACCAGGACCGCGGGTTCGACGTGGCGACGAAGTCGTTCCTGCGCAACTGCTTCAAGTCGAAGGACTGCCCGTTCCGCGTGCACACGGTCAAGGCGGCGATGAAGCAGCTCGACGAGCTGTACCAGCGCGCCGACGCCTCGCCGCTGCGCAACGACCACGACGGCAGGCAGGTCAACGAGGCCATCGTGCGCACCGCGGTGAACGCCGCCATGTACCAGTCCTCCAGCTGGCCGCTGCTGCGGCAGGCGCTGGCGAAGGCGTACGAGAGCGGCGACGGCACCAGGCTGCTGCTGCTGGCGGACGGCTACAACGGGCGCATGCCGGACGGCAGGTACGACAACAGCCTCGACGCCCTCATGGCCGTCAACTGTGTCGACCACCCCGAGGAGCCGTGCCCGTACTGGCCGGTCAAGGGCACCCGCTACCCGAAGAAGGTCAAGGCCGACGGCGCCCCGCCGATCGTGGTCGTGGGCACCACGCGTGACCCGGCGACGCCGTACAAGCTGGCCAAGGCGCTGGCGGGGCAGCTGTCGAAGGGCGTGCTGCTGACCAACGACGCCGACGGTCACACCGGCTACGCCACCGGCTCGGACTGCCTGGACGCCAAGGTGGACCGGTACCTGATCACGGCGGTGGCGCCGAAGCCGAGCACCTGCACGAGCACCAAGACCTGAGGGCCGCGCACACAAAACCGCGCGCACGACCGCGCACACAGAACGTCACCAGTCCCACCCCTCGGTGTGGGACTGGTGACGTTCGGGTCAATCCCGGCCGCGCCTGCGTGGCCGCGGTGGCGCGGAGGGGCAGATTGGGCGGATGTAACCGGAGATTCCCGCCCGAGAGCCCGAGGAGCCCGTGGGTCCCCTGCAGCCTGTCGAGTCGCTGCTGATTCTGCACGCGGTCGCCGCGGTCTGTGCTCCCTGGCTGGTCCCACGCCTGGGCCGGGCCGTTTCCTTCGCGCTGCTGGCCCTGCCTCCTGCGGCCGGCTTCGTCTACGCGGGCTGGGCGGGATGGCGCGGGCTGCCCGCCCGCGAGAGCACCCCGTGGGCGCCGGTCATGGGCCTGGAGTTCTCCTTCCGCCTCGACCCCCTGGCGCTGCTGATGACGGCGCTGGTGACCGGGGTCGGCGTGCTCGTGCTCTGCTACAGCGCCCGTTACTTCCCCGAGGGCGACGAGGGGCTCGGCCGCTACGGCGGTGTGATGGTGGCCTTCGCCGGGTCGATGCTGGGCCTGGTCACCGCCGACAACCTGCTGCTGCTGTACGTGTTCTGGGAGCTGACCACGGTCTTCTCCTACCTGCTCATCGGGTCCGACCCGCAGAGCCGGGTGAGCAGGCAGGCCGCGATGAAGGCGCTCACGGTCACCACGCTCGGCGGGCTGGCGATGCTGGCCGGGTTCGTGCTGCTCGGGCAGGCGGCGGGAACGTACCGGATCTCGGAGATCGTGGCCAGTCCGCCCGGTCTCACGCCCGTCGCCGTGCTGCCGGTGCTGGTGGGCGCGCTGTCGAAGTCGGCGATCTTCCCGTTCAGCACGTGGCTGCCGGCCGCGATGGCCGCGCCCACGCCCGTGTCGGCGTACCTGCACGCGGCGGCCATGGTGAAGGCCGGGGTGTACCTGCTGGCCCGGCTGGGGCCCGCGTACGGCGACCTGGTGGTGTGGCGGGCGGTCGCGGTGCCGCTCGGCGCGGTGACGATGCTGCTGGGCGGCTGGCGGGCGCTGCGGGAGAACGACCTGAAGCGGCTGCTGGCCTACGGGACGGTCGGCCAGCTCGGCTTCCTGGTGCTGCTGTTCGGGGCGGGCACCAGGAGCGCGGCGCTGGCCGGCGTGGGGATGCTGCTGGCGCACGCCTTGTTCAAGGCGGCGCTGTTCCTGGTCGTGGGCATCGTGGACCGCGCGGCCGGCACCCGGGACCTGCGCGAGCTGAGCGGGGTCGGGCGGGCGATGCCGTGGGTGTGCGCGGCGGCGGTGCTGGCGGGCGCGTCGATGGCGGGGCTGCCGCCGCTGGCCGGGTTCGCCGGTAAGGAGGCGGCGCTGGAGGCACTGGTGGGCTCGCCGGCGCTGGTGGGCGTGGTGGCGGGCTCGGCGCTGACGGCGGCGTACACGCTGCGCTTCCTGTGGGGGGCGTTCGCCGGCAAGCCGGGCGTGCCGGCGCGTCAGGTGCGCCCGACGCCGGCGGCCATGTCCGCTCCCGCGGCGCTGCTGGCCGTGCTGGGGCTGGTGCTCGCGCCGCTGACCTCCTGGTACGGCGGCGCGATGTCCGGCTACACGAACACCTTTCGCGAAGCGGGTCATCACGCCCATCTCGTGCCGTGGAGCGGCTTCACACCCGCGCTGCTGCTGTCGGCGCTGGCGCTGGCGGCCGGGCTGCTGCTCTTCCTGACCAGGGCCCCGGTGGCGCGGGCGGGGGCGGCGCTGCACGTGGCCGACTCCGGCCAGCTCTTCTGGCTGGCCGTCCGCCGGCTGGACCGGTTCGCCATCCAGCTCACCGGTTTCATCCAGCGCGGATCCGTGCCCGACTACCTGATGCTGACGCTGCTGGCGGGGGTCGGGGTGGGGCTGTTCTCGGTCGTGTACGGCGGCGCGCCCCACGTGGACGTCCCGATCCTGCTCTGGCAGCGGCCCGAGCAGCCCGTCGTGGTGACGCTGCTGGCCGCCGCCGCCGTGCTGGCGCTGTTCTCCCGCGCGTACGTGCTCCTCGCCCTCGTCGTCGGCCTCACCGGCTACGGCACCGCCCTGCTGTTCCTCGCCCACGGCTCGCCCGACCTGGCGCTGACCCAGTTCCTGGCCGAGACGCTGAGCCTGGTGGTGTTCGCCCTGGTGCTGCGGCGGCTGCCGATCCAGCCGGTCAGGGGACGGGTGCCGGTCGCGGTCAGGCTGGCGCTGGGCCTGGCGGCGGGCGTGGTGGCCGCGGGCGGCGGCATGGTGGCCATGGCGGCGCGCGGCACCGAGCCGGTCGGGGCGCTGATGGAGGAGGCGGCGGAGCGGTCCGGCGCGCGCAACGTGGTCAGCGCCATCATCCTCGACATCCGGGCGTGGGACACGCTGGGCGAGAGCGCGGTGATCATCGTGCTGACGCTGGGCGTGACCAGCATGGTGTTCCTGCGGCGCAGGTCGTACAGCATCGAGCGGGGCGGGGCCGGGCACCGCGCGGAGGAGCGCCCGCACTGGCTGGCGGCCACGCTGCCGCGCGGGCAGGCGGCGCTGGCGCTTGAGGTGGTGGCCAGGCTGACGTTCCACACCGTGCTCACGCTCTCGGGGTTCCTGCTGTTCATCGGGCACAGCGGCGTCGGCGGGGGGTTCGCGGGCGGCATCGTGGCCGGGCTGGCGATCACCGTGCGCTACCTGGCGGGCGGCAGGAACGAGCTGGCCACGTCCGTGCCCGTGCACGCGGGCGAGCTGATGGGGGCCGGGCTGACGCTGTCGGCGGGCACGGCGCTGATCGGGCTGCTGTTCGGCAGGGCGGCGCTGGAGATGCTGGCCACGGACGTGAGCGTGCCGCTGCTGGGGCACGTGCACCTGTCCACGGGCCTGCTGTTCGACCTCGGCGTGTACGTCTCCGTCATCGGCATGGTCCAGGACGTCCTGCGTGGCCTGGGCGCGGAGCTGGACCGGCAGATCGACGCGGAGGAGACCCCGTGAACAGCGTCTCCCTGCTGCCCTTCGCCGCCTGCTGCATCATGATCACCGTCGGGGTGACGCTGCTGCTGGAACGGAGCCTGGTCCGCGTCCTGGCCGGCGTCATCGTGCTGGGCAACGGGGTGAACCTGCTCATCGTGACCGCGGGCGGCGACGCGGGCGGCCCGCCCTTCGTCGGCCGGTCCGGCATGGCCGACCCGCTGCCGCAGGCCATGGTGCTCACCGCCATCGTGATCACGCTGGGCGTGACCGCGTTCCTGCTGGCCATGGTGCACCGCTCGTGGCAGCTCACCGGCAGCGACGAGGTCCAGGACGACACCGAGGACCGCCGGGTGCGGCTGCGTTCCCGGCGCGGCGAGCTGGGCGACGCCGTCCGCGCCAAGCGCGACGCCT
This sequence comes from Nonomuraea sp. NPDC048882, assembly GCF_040649755.1. NCBI lineage: Bacteria > Bacillati > Actinomycetota > Actinomycetes > Streptosporangiales > Streptosporangiaceae > Nonomuraea > Nonomuraea sp. NPDC048882. The sequence goes on along the minus strand of NZ_JBEZGB010000003.1, from coordinate 332,565 downwards.
ACCGGCGGCTGGTCGTCGAGCAGCGGGCCGAGCTGGCGAACCTGGAGGCCGAGCAGGCCGAGCGGGAGCGGCTGGAGGAGGCCGACCTGGAGCAGCGCATCTCCCGGGTGCACAGCGAGCTCGAACAGTGGGCCAGGCGGCTGCGCGAGCAGGGCCTGCCGGAGGAGGAGCTGCAGCTGCGCCTGGAGGAGGCCGGGCTGCGCGACGACACGGGCGCCATGTCGAACCTGGAACGCATCGAGCAACTGCGCGAGGAGTACGAGCGCAGGCGGGCCGGGCAGGCCGCCGGCGAGAAGGAGATGCTCAAACAGCTCAAGGCGCGCCAGAAGGAGGCGCGTAAGCAGATGCGGCAGGCCATCAGGGAGGAGCGGGAGCGGCAGGCGCTCGCGCAGGACCCCGAACTGGAGGGCGACGACTGACCCATGGACGGTCCCGTGCCCCTTTCCAGCCTCGTCTGCGTGCCCGTGCTGCTGCCGCTGCTGGCGGCCGGGGTGAAGCTGGCGATCGGCGGGCGGCTGCGCCGGCTGCAGTCGCTCATCAGCCTCGTCACGCTCGGCCTCTCGCTCGCCGTCTCGGTGGTGCTGCTGGTCGCGGCCGACACGAGCGGGCCACTGGTGACCGAGCTGGGCGGCTGGGCGGCCCCGGTCGGGATCTGCCTGGTCGCCGACCGGCTCTCCACGCTGGTGCTGGTGGTGTCGTCGGCGGTGACGCTGTGCGTGATGGCGTACTCGGTGGCCAACTCCTACGACGAGCAGGAGCACGACGCGCCGATGGCGATCTTCCATCCGGCGTTCCTGGTGATGGTGGCGGGGGTGGCGGACGCGTTCCTGTCGGGGGACCTGTTCAACCTGTTCGTGGCGTTCGAGCTGCTGCTGAGCGGTTCGTACGTGCTGCTCACCTTCGGCGGCACCGAGGCCAGGATCCGGGCGGGGGCGACGTACACGCTGATGGCGCTGGCCTCGTCGATGTTGTTCCTGATCGCGCTGGCCATCACCTACGGCGCCACAGGGACGCTGTCGATGGCGCAGCTGGCCGAGCGCTTCGCCACGCTGCCCGAGCAGGTGAAGCTGCTGGTGGAGCTGACGCTGCTGCTGGCGTTCGCGATCAAGGCGGCGATCTTCCCCATGTCGGCGTGGCTGCCCGACTCCTACCCGACCGCGCCCGCCCCGGCCACGGCCGTGTTCGCCGGGCTGCTCACCAAGGTCGGCGTCTACTCGATCATCCGGCTGGAGGCGCTGCTGTTCCCCGGCGGGCCGGTCTCGACGCTGCTGATGTGGGTGGCGCTGGCCACCATGCTGACCGGGGTGCTCGGCGCGGTGGCGCAGACCGACATGAAACGCATGCTCTCCTTCACGCTGGTCAGCCACATCGGGTACATGGTGTTCGGCGTCGGCCTGTCCACGGTGGCCGGGCTGGCCGGGGCCGTCTTCTACGTGGTGCACCACATCACCGTGCAGACGAGCCTGTTCCTGGTGGTGGGGATGGTCGAGCGGCGCACCGGCACCACGTCGGTGACCCGGCTGGGCGGGCTGATGCGGGCGGCGCCGCTGATCGCCGTGCTGTTCTTCGTCCCGGCCATGAACCTGTCGGGCATCCCGCCGATGTCGGGATTCCTGGGCAAGCTCATGCTGGTGCAGGCGGGGCTGGCCGAGGGAGGGTGGCTGCCGGTCACGCTGGTGGCGGCCGGCCTGGTGACGAGCCTGCTCACGCTGTACGCGGTCGCGAAGGTGTGGGGCAAGGCGTTCTGGCGCGGCCCGAGGGCCGACCGCATGGGCCGGGTCGTGGAGAGCGAGGAGCGTACCGGCGAGGACCCGGTCGTGACCACGACCGCGCTGCCCGCCGCGCTGCCGCTGTCGGTGGCGGCGCTGGTCACGCTGGGGTTGTCGTTCACGGTGCTGGCCGGGCCGCTGTCGGCGCTGGCGCAGCGGGCGGCGGCGGAGCTGATGGCGCGTGAGCCGTACATCTCGGCGGTTCTGGGGAGGCATCCGTGATTTCGGGGAGGCATCCGTGAGACGGCGGGATCTGACGACCGGGCGGATCTCCAGGCGGTTCGTCGTGCGGATCTTCGGGCGGCGGGTGCCGCTGCCGCTGGTGGCCTGGCTGGCGCTGGTGTGGGTGACGTTGTGGGGCGACGTGTCGGTGGGCAACGTGCTGGGCGGGGTGGCGGCCGGGCTGGTGGTGACGTGGCTGCTGCCGCTGCCCGTTCTCGACCCGGGGATCCGGATCCATCCGGCGGGGCTGGTGCGGTTCCTGCTCTGGTTCGGCTGGGACATGGTGACCTCGACCGTGCGGGTGGTGTTCTGGGTGGCGCATCCCGGCCGGCCGCCGGCGCAGCTCGTGCTGGTGCCGCTGCGCACGTCGTCCGAGGCCATGACCGTGATCGTCATGGTGGCGCTGTCGACCGTGCCCGGCAGCCTGGTGCTGGAGGCCTACCCGAGGGCGCTGATGCTGCACGTGCTGGGGCGGCCCGGCGACATCGCGGACGCCGTACGGACGGACGTGGCCGCGCTGGAGGCGCGCGTGGTGGCGGCGTTCGGCACCCGCGGGGACCGGAAGGAGCTGGAATGACGTCGGTGTACGCGGTGACGCTCGTGCTGCTGGGGGCCGGGGCGGCTGCCTCGCTCTACCGGGTGGCGCGCGGGCCCACGATGCTGGACCGGGCGATGTCGCTGGACGTGTTCACGTCGCTGTCGATGTGCGGCGCCGGGGCGTTCGCGGTGGCCAGGGACGACTACTCGGACCTGCCGATCCTGCTGGTGCTGTCCCTGCTGGGCTTCGTCGGGTCGGTGTCGCTGGCCAGGTTCTTCTCGGGGCGGTCGCGGTGAGGTCTCGTGGTGCCGGTTCCGGCGGCGTGACAGCGGTGATGGCGCGGTGAACGTACTGGACGTGGCCGCGGCGGCCTGCCTGCTGGCGGGCGCGCTGCTGGCGCTGTCGGCCGGGGTCGGCCTGGTGCGCTTCCACAACACGTTCAACCGTATGCACGCCGGCACCAAGCCGCAGGTGCTCGGCGTGCTGCTGGTGCTGCTGGCCATGTGGCTGCACCGGCCCGGCTGGGCGACCGCCGGGCCGCTGCTGCTGGTCGCGATCTCCCAGGTGATCACCGTGCCGGTGGCGGCGTACATGATCGGGCGGGCGGCCTACTCGCGGGAGTCCTCCGACGACGACACCGAGCTGCCGTCGGCCGACTGATCCCGGGGACCGACCTCGCCCTGCCGGTTGAGCGCGGCCTGGCCGAACCACGTCCACAGCGCGAACACGGCCAGCAGGCCCGCGGTGACCCACGCCAGCGTCGCCTCGAACAGGTAGTCGATGACGAACATGGTCGACGTGGTCATCGACACCACCAGCGCGAGCGCCCCGGCGATGCCGTACAGGTTGGACCGGCGTACCAGCGTCTCCTTGAGCCCTTGCCGGAACAGCACGCGGTGCTGCGCCGTCGGCGCGATGTAGCAGATCGACGCGACCGCGGCGCTGATCAGCGCGGCGTAGTAGAGCCACCGGTCGGCCTGGTCCATCCGGGCGAACCCGGTGGAGAAGGGCACGGTGAGCAGGAACGCGAACAGCACCTGCACGCCGGTGACCGCGACCCTGGCGCCCTGGAGCAGCTCGACGAAATTGCGATCAGCGCGCTCCTGATCCGACTCGTTCTTCAACGCCGCCTCCCGCCTTCCACGAGAGACTTCCTCTTCCTTGCCAAAGGGGGTTAAAACCTCATGAGGATCTTCGCCGGAGTGATCGGGAGTTCGCGCACCCGGTGGCCGGTGGCGTGGAAGACGGCGTTGCCGATCGCGGCGGCCGTCCCGACGATGCCGATCTCGCCGATGCCCTTGGTGCCCATCGGGTTGAGCTCGCCGTCGCTCTCGTCCAGCCAGACCGCCTCCACGTCGCGTACGTCGGCGCAGACGGGGACGTGGTACTGGGCGAGGTCGCGGTGCAGGAAGCCGCCGAACTCCGCGTCGGTGAGCGTCTCCTCCATCAGCGCCATGCCCATGCCCATCGTCATCCCGCCGATGAACTGCGACCTGGCCAGCACCGGGTCCACGATCCGCCCGGCGGCGAAGACGCCGAGCAGGCGCGCGACGCGGATCTCGCCGGTCACCGAGCTGACCCGCACCTCGGCGAACTGCGCTCCGAAGGCGTGCCTGGCCAGCTCGGCGTCGCCCTTGATCTCCTCGGCGGTGTCGGCGCGGCCCTGCTTGCCGTCGCGTTTCAGCTCCTCGCAGGCGCGCACCACGGCCGAGCCCCACGAGGCCGTGCCCATGGACCCGCCCGCCACCGGGGCCCGCGGCAGGTCGCTGTCGCCCAGCTCGACGTGCACCCGCTCGGGCGCCACCTCCAGCGTGTCCGCCGCGATCCTGGTCAGCGCCGTGCGCGCGCCGGTGCCGATGTCGGCGGCGGCCACCTGGATCAGGAAGTCGTCGTCCCGCACGGTCGCCACGGCCTGGCACGGCAGGCGCCTGGCCGGGTAGGTGGAGGCGGCCACGCCGGTCCCGACCAGCCACTCCCCCTCGCGCCTGATCCCCGGCGCCGGGTCGCGGCGCTCCCAGCCGAACCGGCGGGCGCCCTCGCGCAGGCATCCGACCAGGTCGCGGGAGCTGAACGGCAGGCCAGTCCCGGGCTCGGTCTCGGCGTCGTTGACGATCCGCAGCTCGACCGGGTCCAGGCCGGCGGCGTAGGCCAGCTCGTCCATGGCCGACTCCAGCGCGTACATGCCGGGGCACTCGCCCGGGGCGCGCATCCACGACGGCGTGGCCACGTCCAGCCGGACGAGCCGGTGCGTGGTGCGCAGCGCGGGGGTGGCGTACATGACCCGCCCGGGAACCGCGGTCTGCTCGGCGAACTCGATCAGGGTGGAGCTCTGCTCGTACGCCACGTGCTCCAGCGCCGTGAGCCGGCCCTGGGCGTCCGCGCCGAGCCGCAGCCGCTGGATCGTGGGCGTGCGGTAGCCGGTGACGTCGAACATCTGCTGCCGGGTGAGCACGATCTTGACCGGGCGGCCCACCGCCCTGGCGGCCAGCGCGGCCAGCACCGCCTGGGGCCTGGTGGTGCCCTTCGAGCCGAACCCGCCGCCCACGTGCCTGGCCACCACGCGGACCTGTTCCGGCGGCAGGCCCAGGGCGGTGGCGATCATGTCGCGGCTGGTCGAGGTGCCCTGCGCGGTGTCGTACACCATCAGCCTGCCCTCCGCGTCCCAGTAGGCCAGCGCGGCGTGCGGCTCCATCGGGTTGTTGTGCAGGACGGGCGTCTCGTAGGTGACCTCGACGGTGGTCGCGGCCTCGGCCAGGCCCGCCTCGACGTCGCCTTTGCCCACGTCGGTGGGGAAGCCCGGGTTGACGACGTCGGGCTTGTAGAGGCCCGGATGGTCGGCGCTCAGGGTGACGTCGTGGTCGTCGGGGTCGTAGTCGACGCGGACGGCCGCGGCGGCGGCGCGGGCGTCCTCGTAGGTGTCGGCGACGACGGCGGCGACGATCTGGCCTCGGTAGGCGACCTCGCGGCGCTGGAACAGGGCCAGCTCGGGATCGGCGTCATCGGACATGGCGGGCGGGTCCTCGCAGGAGAGCACGGCCAGCACGCCGGGCAGCTCCAGCGCGGGCCCGCCGTCGACGCGCTTGATCCGGCCCTTGGCGATCCTGGACTGGACGGCGAAGGCGTAGGCGACGCCCTCGGCCGGGTACTCGGCCGCGTACGTGGCCAGCCCCGTGACCTTGACGCGGCCCTCGATGCGGTTCACTGTGCGAGCTCCTCCAGCGTGGCGACGATCAGGTTGCGGGTCAGCGGCACCTTGTAGGCGTTGCCCGGCAGCGGGGCCGCCTGCTCCAGCTCGGTCTCTGCGGCCTGGAGGAACGCCTCCCCGGTCGCCGGGCCGCCGATGAGGGCCTGTTCCGCGCGCTCGGCCCGCCACGGCGCGTGCGCCACGCCGCCGAGCGCGATCCGGCAGCCCGCCACGGTGCCGTCGCGCACGTCGATCAGGGCGGCGATGGAGACCAGCGCGAACGCGAACGACGACCGCTCGCGCACCTTCCGGTAGCGCGAGGCCCCAGGGGGCGGCGGCGGCAGCTCGACCGCGGTGATCAGGTCACCGGGTTCGAGCACGGTGTCGCGCTCGGGCTCGTCGCCGGGCAGCCGGTGCAGGCCGGGCATGGGGATGACGCGGTCGCCGCCAGGCCCTGTGACGTGCACCTCCGCGTCGAGCGCGGCCAGGGCGACGGCCATGTCGGAGGGGTGGGTGGCCACGCAGGCACCGGACGTGCCGAGCACCGCCAGGCCTGCGTGGTCGCCCTCGATGGCAGGGCACCCCGAGCCGGGGCGGCGCTTGTTGCACGGCCTGCTGACGTCCTGGAAGTAGGTGCAGCGGGTGCGCTGGAGCAGGTTGCCGCCGACGGTCGCGACGTTGCGCACCTGGCCGGAGGCTCCCGCCAGCACCGCTCTGGCCAGCATCGGGTAGCGGCTCCTGATGGCGGGGTGGGCCGCCAGGTCGGTGTTGCGCACGGTGGCGCCGATGCGGACGCGGTCGCCCGGCTGCTGCTCGATCGTGTCGAGCGGCAGGCGGCTGACGTCGAGCAGCCGTTCGGGCTCGGCGACGCCCAGCTTCATCAGGTCCACGAGGTTGGTGCCGCCGCCCAGGTACATGGTGCCGGGGGCGAAGGCGCGCACGGCCTCGGCGGGGCTGGCGGCGCGGGCGTACTCGAAGGGTTTCACCGGGCCACCTCGCCGATCGCGGTGACGATGTTGACGTACGCGCCGCAGCGGCACAGGTTGCCGCTCATCCGTTCCCTGATCTCGTCGGGGGTCAGCCCCGGGTCGGTCAGGAGGTCCTCGGTGATCGCGCTCGGGCCCGGCTCGCCCAGCATGCCCTCGGCCGAGCAGAGCTGGCCCGGCGTGCAGTAGCCGCACTGGAAGGCGTCGTGCTCGATGAAGGCCGCCTGCAGCGGATGCAGGGTGTCGCCGTCGGCCAGCCCTTCGACGGTGGTGATGTCGCGGCCGTCCACCGCCACCGCCAGCGCCAGGCAGGAGTTGGCCCGGCGGCCGTCGATCAGCACCGTGCAGGCGCCGCACTGGCCGTGGTCGCAGCCCTTCTTGGCGCCGATGAGGCCGAGTCGTTCGCGGAGCAGGTCGAGCAGCGACATTCGCGGGTCCACGTCCGCCTTGCGCGGCACGCCGTTCACCCGCAGGGTGATCTCCATGGCGCTCGACTACCCGACCTGACGACGAGACAACCTATGAGTGCGGCAAAAGGTGTAACCGTTCGTCCACGGATGCCCGGTTTTGCTGGGGCGGCCGGGGGTAGCCGGGCGGGCATGGGCCGGGCCATGGACGAGCAGGTGACGGAGTCGGCGGCGGTACTCACCGTCAACGCCGGGTCGTCGAGCCTGCGTCTCGATCTCGTACAGGGCGGGTGCGTGCTGGACAGCGCCCGCTCCGAGCGCCCCGCCGACGCCGGCTCGGCCGGGGAGGAGCTGTCGGCCTTCCTCGGTGGGCACTTCGACCGCGACGTCAGGGCGGTGGCGCACCGGGTGGTGCACGGCGGCGACGTCGTACGCGCTCCCGTGGTCGCCGACGACGAGACGGCAGGCGCGCTGCGCGGCCTGACCGGCCTGGCGCCGCTGCACCTGCCGCCGGCGCTGGCGCTGCTGGCGGCGGCCCGCGAGCAGTTGCCCGCGGTGCCGCACGTGATCTGCCCCGACACGGCCTTCCACGCCGGGCTGCCGGACGAGGCCGCCGTCTACCCGTTGCCGCGCGAGTGGCGTGAGCGGCACGGCCTGCGCCGTCACGGCTTCCACGGGCTCTCCTACGCCTGGGCCGCCGACCGGGTCGCCGAGCTGCTCGGCCGCCCGGTGGCCGAGCTGGACCTGCTGATCACCCATCTGGGCGGCGGCTGCTCGGTGTGCGCGCTGTCGGGCGGGCGCAGCCTGGACACCTCGATGGGGTTCACGCCGCTGGAGGGCATGCCCATGAGCAGGCGCTCGGGCAGCGTGGATCCCGGGATGCTGCTGTGGCTGCTCCGGTACGGCGGGCTGACGGCCGAGGAGCTGGCCGAGGGCCTGGAACGCCGCTCCGGGCTGCTCGGGCTGTCGGGCGGGCGCTCAGGGGACACCCGCGAGCTGGTGGCCGCCGAGCGGGACGGCGACGCGGCGGCCGGACTGGCGCTGCGGGTCTTCGCCCACCGGGTGAGCCGGGAGATCGCCGCCGCGGCCACCTCGCTCGGGCGGATCGACGCGCTGGTGTTCACCGGCGAGATCGGCTGGGACCAGCCAGAGGTACGCGAGGCGGTGTGCCGGCGGCTCGGCCTGCTCGGCGTGCGGCCGCCGGTGCTGGGCAACCGCCACGACGACGGGCCGATCAGCGACGGCGGCGTGCCCGTCCTGGTGGTGCAGGTACGCGAGGAGCTGCAGCTGGCCCGCGAATGCCTGCGCGCCCTCGCGGAGGACGCCGAGCCGGAGTCGTACCCGACGGCGCTGTGAGCCCGCCGACCGAGCCTGGGGTCGTCTCTGATCTGACAGGCGGGGTTCTGATCCAACAGGCCGGGAGTGCTCCCGTGGCCCTGTGAGGCGTTTGTCGGTCGCGGATGGTTGGATCTGCCGTGTGGAGGCGTCCGTCGAGCAGCTCGTCTACGTCCGTGATGACGAATACACCGTCGCGCGCATGAGCGCCGACGGCGAGCCCGACTTCGTGGCCACCGGGCGGGCGCTGGCGGGGGTGCAGCCGGGCGAGACGCTGCGGCTGTTCGGCGACTGGAGCAGGCACGCGCGGTTCGGGCGGCGGTTCGCGGTCACCGGGTGCGAGCGGGTGACGCCGTCGTCGGTCCGGGCGATCCGCATCTATCTGGGCTCGGGGCTGATCAGGGGCATCGGGCCGAAACTGGCGTACGCGATCGTCGACCATTTCGGCGAGGCCACGCTCAAGGTCATCGACGGCGAGCCCGAGCGGCTCACCGAGGTCGTCAACATCGGGCCGCTGCGGCAGGGGCAGATCGTCGAGGCGTGGCAGGAGCAGAAGGCCATCGCCGCGCTGATGGTGACGTTGCAGGGGCTCGGCGTCAGCCCGCTGCTCGCGGCCAAGATCTACCAGGTGTTCGGGCAGGACGCCGACGAGGTCCTGACCACCGACCCCTACCGGCTGATCGGCCGGGTCAGGGGCGTCGCCTTCCGGGTCGCCGACCGGATCGCCCTCCAGGCCGGGGTGCCCGAACGCAGCCCGCAGCGGGTCAAGGCGGCGCTGCTCGACCGGCTGGAGGCGGCCGGCAGCCGCGACGGCCACTGCTACGTACCGGCAGCCACCCTGGTCAGGGAGGCGGCCGAGCTGATCGAGCAGGACCAGGAGCTGGTGCGGCCGATGGTCGACGCGCTGGTGGCCGAGCGGCGGCTGGTCCTGGAGGCGGCGCCTGACCAGCCCGGCCAGGTGGTGGCGTACGCGAAACACGTGCACAGCCGCGAGGTGGCGCTCACCGCCCAGCTCACCGCGCTCATGGAGGCCCGCTCAACGCTGCCGCTGCGCTCCTACCGCGAGGACCCTGGCCTGCACGAAGACCAGCGCGCCGCGCTCACCATGGCCCTGACCAGCACCGTCTCGATCATCACCGGCGGCCCCGGGTGCGGCAAGAGCCACACGGTCAAGTCCATCGCGACCACCGTGCGCGCGGCGGGCGGCACGGTGACGCTCACGGCTCCCACGGGCAAGGCCGCCAAGCGGCTGTCGGAGCTGACCGGGCTGCCCGCGATGACCGTGCACCGCATGCTCGCCCAGCAGCCCGACCCCGATCCCGAGACGCTCTTCGACGAGCTGCCGGCGCAGGCCGACCTGATCGTGGTCGACGAGGCGTCCATGCTCGACCTGCACCTCGCCACCCGGCTGACCGCCGCCGTCCGGCCCGGCAGCCACCTGCTCCTCATCGGCGACAGCGACCAGCTGCCCAGCATCGGCCCCGGCGACGTCCTGGCCGACCTGCTGCGGGTGCCGTCGATCCCCCGGGTCCAGCTCACCCACGTCTTCCGCCAGGCGGGCGGCAGCGGCATCATCGACGCCGCCCACCGCATCCGGGCCGGCCGGCTGCCTTCGACTCCTGGCGGCGGCGGGTTCTGGTTCGAGGAGCTCGACGACCCCGAGCAGGTGGCGCGGCGGGTGGCGCACCTGGCGATGGTGGCGATCCCGCGCAAACAGAACGTCGAGCCCGGGCAGGTGCAGGTGCTGTGCCCGATGCGCAAGGGCGACACCGGCGCCACCGCGCTCGGCCGGCTCATCCAGGACCAGCTCAACCCGGCCGCCGACGACAAACCCGAGCACTGGTCGGGGTCGTCGGTGTTCCGGGTGGGCGACCGCGTCATGCCGATCCGCAACAACTACGACAAGGGCGTCTTCAACGGCGAGACCGCCACGGTGACGGCGGTGGTGCGCGAGGAGCGCGTGGTCGAGCTCCGCACGGACGACGGCGAGAACGTGACCTACTCCTTCGACGAGCTCGACGACCTGACCCACGCCTACGCGATCAGCGTGCACCGGTCGCAGGGCAGCGAATACCCGTTCGTGGTGGCGCCGATCGTGGCCGAGTCCGGCGGGGTCATGCTGCGCCGCAAGCTGCTCTACACGCTGGTGACTCGAGCGAAGGCGTGGGTGGTGCTGGTGGGGCAGCGGGAGGCGCTGGAGCTGGCGGTGCACCGGCTGGGCCACCGCCGCAACACCGGCCTCGCCCGCCGCCTCACCTCGGCCCTCGACGCCTGACCGAGAGTGGGCGAAACGGGGGGCTTATCCGGTTGGCGGGGGTGCCTCGGGCACGGCAGCATGGCCGGTGATGGACGAACCGCGCATGATCCGCATCTCCAAATACCTCGCCAGGCACCTGCGGCACGACCCGCGGCGCATCGGCCTCACCCTCGACGAGGGCGGCTGGGTGGAGGTGGACGAGCTGCTGCGCGCCGCCGCCGAGCACGGCTTCACGATCTCGCCGGAGGAGCTGCGGCAGGTCGTCGCGGCCAACGACAAGCGGCGCTACACGATCGAGGGCGGCCGCATCAGGGCCAGTCAGGGGCACTCGGTGCCGGTGGACCTCGGCCTGCCCGCCGTCGAGCCGCCCGAGGTGCTCTACCACGGCACCGTCGGCCGCTTCCTGGCGGCGATCAAGGCGGAGGGGCTGCGCCCGATGAGCCGGCACCACGTCCACCTGTCGCCCGACCGGGAGACGGCCCTGCGGGTGGGGGGCCGGCGCGGCGTTCCGGTGGTCCTGGTGGTGGCGGCGGGAGAGATGCACCGGGACGGGCACACGTTCCGGCGCAGCGCGAACGGGGTGTGGCTGGCCGACCACGTCCCACCAACCCACCTGCGCTTCCCGTCCTGACGCCCCACCCGGCTCTGAACCGGCACCCGGGCGCGGGCCTGGGGCGAGGCGGCGCAGTCAGCCCGATGGATGCGTAAAGGTCAACGGTCGCGGTCGGCGGATGCGTGCGGGTCAGCTGACCCGGCAGCTCCAATCAGCGGGTGCGGTCGGCGATGAGGATGGTGCGGGCCACCATCAGGGCGAAGCCGAGCAGGTTGAGGCCCTTCCAGGCGGACGGCGCGGCGGCACGCTCGTCGTCGGCGGCCAGGCCGATGCCCCACACCCGGTCCAGCGGGCTGGCCTCCACCAGGACACGGCCGGCCGTCCCCAGCAGATAGCCCGCCAGTGACGGGTTCTGCCCGAACTTGGCCGCGTTCCCGCGCACCACGATGTCGAAGCGGCGCTCCTCCCACACCGCCTCGTCGAAGTCCCGTACGCCGCGGCCGAGCTTCTTGGCCTCGCCCGGATGCCCGGCGGCCAGGATCGCGGCCGCGGTCGCCTCGTCCCCGAACAGCCAGGACTTGTGCGCCATCATGTAGTGCTCGGCGGAGGCGAACGTGTGCCCGTCCTCGGTGAAGGTCACCGGCCACCACTGGCTCAGGCAGCCGGGCCCCACGCTTCCGTCGCGGGCGGGCTGGTGACCCCAGAAGTACAGGTACTTGAGACGCCGGCCGGATCGCTCGGCGGCGACCGCCTCGTCCACGGTCATGGGCAGAGACAGCGGCACAGGGGCCTCGGCGGACATGGCGGACATGGCGGACTCGGCGGACTCGGCGGACATGGCCTTCAGCGTGCCACAAAACCGATCACATCACTCCTGTTTAATCCCCGTGCCGCCTCACCGCTCCCCCGTTCCCGCGGCCCGCGCGAGGCGGTCGGAGAGGGCGCGTAGCACCGGGACCAGCTCCGCCGGCTCCAGCACCTCGAAGTCGAACCCCTTCGTCGCGACATAGACGGCCAGGTCGTCGAGCGAGTCGGAGCCGGCCAGGAACAGGCACGTGCCCGCGTCCACGGCCTCCAGCCGCCCCGCTCCGGGCGAGGTGCGCGGCGCGACCGAAGCCAGCGGCGCGTGGAAGAGGATGCGGGCCTGGTAGCGGTAGGAGGCCGAGGTGATGGAGCGCGACACGTAGGCGGCCACGTCGTCCTGCGGCAGCGGCCGGGGCGTGAACCGGGCTCCGGGCAGGCCCAGCGGCCCCTCGATCCGGTCCACCCGGAACGTGCGCCAGTCGTCCTTGCCGGTGTCCCAGGCGAGCAGGTACCAGCGCCGCGGCGTGTGCACGAGCCGGTGCGGCTCGACCTCCCGCTCCGTGACCCCGCCGACCCCGCCGACCCCGTCGACCCCGTCGCGCCCTCGGTAGCGCAGCCGTTGCCGGCGCCGGTCGCGGCAGGCGGCGGCCAGGTCCGCCAGGAGGTCGGCGCCGACGGCGGGCGCGGCGGCTCCCGTCAGCGGCACGGTGGCGGCCTGGAAGGCGCTCACCCGGTGCCGCAGCCGCGACGGCAGCACCTGCCGCAGCTTGGCCAGCGCTCGCAGCGCGCCCTCCTCCAGCCCCGCGACGCTGCCGGTGGCGGCCGTGCGCAGGCTGATGGCCACGGCGACCGCCTCCTCGTCGTCGAGCAGCAGCGGCGGCAGCGCGGCGCCGACCCCGAGCCGGTAGCCGCCGGCCACGCCGGGGGCGGCGTCCACGGGGTAGCCGAGCTCGCGCAGCCGGTCGATGTCGCGCCGCACGGTACGCAGCCCGACCTGGAGGCGTCCGGCCAGCTCGGCCCCGGTCCAGTCCGTCCGCGACTGCAGGAGGGACAGCAGGCGCAGCAGCCGCGCCGAGGTCTCCAGCATGACCTCGATTCTGCCGTGGAATCGAGGCCAGGGGATGACACCAATTTCCACCAATTCTCCCAGCGTTTCTGCTGTCGAATCGGTGCCAGAAGTTGACACCAATTGTTCCTATCGTCCGAGACATGACGAAGAGCGACAGCACCTCCCAGATCAGCGCCTCCCAGATCCGGCCGTACCGCATCGAGATCCCGCCGGCGGAGCTGGACGACCTGCGTGACCGGCTCCGGCGTACCCGCTGGGCTCCCGACCTGCCCGGCGCCGGCTGGGAGCGCGGCGTGCCCACGAGCTACCTGCGCGACCTGGCCGCGTACTGGGCCGACGGCTTCGACTGGCGCGCCCAGGAGGCGGCGCTGAACGCGTACCCGCAGTTCGTCACCACCGTCGACGGTGCGGACGTGCACTTCCTGCACGTGCGCTCGGCCGTGCCGGACGCCACCCCGCTGCTGCTCCTGCACGGCTGGCCGGGCGGCGTGATCGAGTTCCTCGACCTGATCGGCCCGCTCACCGACCCGGCCGCGCACGGCGGTGACGCCGACTCGCCCGCCTTCCACCTGGTGATCCCGTCGCTGCCCGGCTACGGCTTCTCCGGGCCGCTGCCCGGCACCGGCTGGACCGACGGCCGCACGGCCGCCGCGCTGGCCGCGCTGATGGACCGGCTGGGCTACGACCGGTACGGCGTCCAGGGCGGCGACGTCTCGGCCTTCATCGGGCCGCTGATCGGCCGGGCCGCGCCGGAGCACGTCATCGGCGTGCACGTCAACGCGCTGCTGACGTTCCCCACCGGCGACCCGGCGGTGATGGGCGCGCTGACGGAGACCGAGCGGGCCCGGCTGGCCGGGATGGAGGAGTGGCAGGAGCGGCTCGGCGCGTACATGCGGCTGCAGGGCACCCGCCCCCAGACCCTGGCCGCCGCGCTGCACGACTCCCCTGCCGGGCAGCTCGCCTGGATCGTCGAGAAGTTCAAGGACTGGACGGATCCGGCCGCCGAGCAGCCCGAGGACGCCGTGGACCGGGACCGGATCCTGGCCGACGTGAGCGTCTACTGGTTCACGGGGACGGCGGGTTCGTCCGCGCACACGTACTTCGAGCGGTTCACCGATCCGGACATGTGGCGGCCGGTCGAGCGCGGGAGCGTGCCGACGGCTGTGGCGGTCTTCCCGACGGACTTCTCGGTGCGGCCGCTGGCCGAGCAGGCGCACCACGTGGTGCGCTGGTCGGAGTTCGGCCACGGCGGCCACTTCGCGGCCCTGGAGACGCCGGAGGTGCTGGTCGCGGAGCTGCGCGCGTTCTTCGGCTCGCTCACCTGAGTGCTCCGGCGCGCAAGCGTAAAGAAACGGCAGGCGGCGGGTACGGGGCGGGGCGCCGGGTAGCCCGGGTCGACATGACGAAGAAGAGGGAGCCCAAGCCGGGCGACGAGGTCACCTGGCGCAGCCATGGCTCCACCGCCAAGGGCAAGGTCGAGAAGAAGCTGACCGAGCGGCAGCACGAGGCGGGCCGCGAGGTCGCCGCCTCGCCCGACGACCCCCGGTACGTCGTACGCAGCGAGAAGAGCGGCAAGAAGGCCGTGCACAAGCCGTCCGCGCTGCGTAAGGGCGGCAGGTGAGCGAGGACGGCAAGGCGGTCGCGGCCGAGTTCGGCGAGGTCGTGAACATGACCGCGAAAGAGCTCGAACGCTGGCTGGCCACGGACGAGTCGAAGTCCGTCGGCCAGAAGGACGGCGGCGGCGAGTCCGTGGGCCACGAGTCCGGCCGCAAGATCGTCGAGCTGCTGCAGGGGAAGGCGTCCGACCGGACCGACGCCGACTACGCCCACATGCGCAAGGTGATCGGCTACGTGCGCCGGCACCTGGCCCAGCGTCCCTCCGGCGACGTGAAGGACACCCACTGGCGCTACTCGCTGATGAACTGGGGCCACGACCCGCTCAAGTGAACGCCCCCGCCCGGGCGCGTGTGTCGCGTATGTTTCGCGTAGGAACGCGCGTATGTTTCGCGTACGAATCCGTCGTTTCTCCGTCAAGGAGTCGTAGGTGCGCTGGCGGCGGCGTGGCCTGTTACGGTAGTGCGCGGCACGCCGGGAAGTAGGGTCGGCATCGACTGCCGGTCTGCTGCCTGGGGGAGGCGTTCACCATGGATGGCCGTTGCCGGAGCCGGCGCCAGAACCGCTGCCGGGGCCGCTGCGAGGGCCACTGCCCGAGCCGGCGGTGGGGCGCGCGCGAGTGCCACGGTGACGGCTGCCGCCGCAAGGCGCGGTGGTGAGCGTGCGACTGCCCTTCACCTTCCGCTTCCGGCAGCCGGCCCAGGTCGTCGTGGCCGGGTTCGGCCTGGTCATCGCGGTCGGCACACTCCTGCTCGCCCTGCCGGTCGCCAGCGCGTCCGGCGAGTCGGCGGGCTGGATGGCGGCGCTGTTCACCTCGACGTCGGCCGTGTGCGTGACCGGGCTGGCCGTCGTCGACACCGAGTCGCACTGGTCGGCGTTCGGCGAGGTGGTGATCGCCGGGCTGGTCCAGGTGGGCGGTCTCGGCATCATGACGCTGGCCACCCTGTTCATGCTGCTCGTGTCGGGCCGGTTAGGACTGCGGGCCAGGATCGCGGCCCAGGCCGAGACCAAAACGCTGAGCATGAGCGACGTGCGCCGGGTCGTGCGCAAGGTGGTGCTGTTCAGCCTGCTGTGCGAGAGCGTGGCCGCCGCCGTCCTGGCCGCGCGTTTCCTCATCGGGTACGGCGAGCCGTTCGGCCGCGCTCTCTACCTGGGCGCCTTCCACGCGGTCACCGCGTTCAACAACGCCGGCTTCGCCCTCTGGCCGGACAGCCTGGTCCGGTTCGTGTCGGACCCCTGGATCTGCCTGACGATCGCGTTCGCCTGCATCGTCGGCGGGCTCGGCTTCCCCGTCGTGTTCGAGCTGGCCCACGCCTGGCGCCACCCGCGCAAATGGTCGGTGCTGACCAGGATCACGGTCGGCACGAGCCTGGCCCTGCTGCTGCTCGGCACCCTGGTCTTCCTGGCCACCGAGTGGAGCAACCCGGGGACGCTCGGGCGGCTCGACGACCCGGGCAAGGTGCTGGCGGCGTTCTTCACCGCCGTCATGCCGCGCTCGGCCGGGTTCAACACCCTCGACATCACCCAGCTGTACCCGTCGAGCTGGCTGGCCACCGACCTGCTGATGTTCATCGGCGGCGGCAGCGCGGGCACGGCGGGCGGCATCAAGGTCACCACGATCGGGCTGCTGGCCTTCGTCGTGTGGGCGGAGATGCGCGGCGAGAGCCGGGTCAACGTCGGCCGGCGCAGGCTGCCGGACACCACCCAGCGCCAGGCCGTCACGATCACGACGCTGGGGGTGGCGCTCGTGGGGCTGGCCACGTACCTGCTGCTCGCCCTCACCCCGCACGGCCTCGACGTGGTGCTCTTCGAGGTGATCTCGGCGTTCGGCACGGCGGGCATGACCACCGGCATCACCGCGAGCCTCGGCACGGCCGGCCACCTGCTGCTGGTCGTGCTCATGTTCATCGGCCGGATCGGCCCGCTCACGCTGGGCTCCGCGCTGGCCCTCAACACGCGCGCACGACACTACGAACTACCCGAGGAGCGAGTCATCGTTGGTTGAGTACAAGGGCGACCCGGTGGTCGTCATCGGGCTGGGCCGGTTCGGCACGTCGCTGGCCCTGGAGCTCACCCGGCGCGGCACCGAGGTCCTGGCCATCGACCACCGGCCGAAGATCACGCAGAGCCTGGCCGGACACATCACCCAGATCGCCACCGCCGACGCCACCGACATGGAGGCGCTGCGCCAGCTCGGCGTCCCCGACTTCTACCAGGCGGTCGTGGCCGTCGGCAGCGACATCGAGGCCAGCATCCTGACCACGTCGCTGCTGGCCGAGCTGGAGATCAACGACATCTGGGCCAAGGCGATCAGCACCCAGCACGGCCGCATCCTGAGCCGCATCGGCGCCCACCACGTCGTCTTCCCCGAGCACGACATGGGCGAGCGGGTGGCCCACCTGGTCAGCGGGCGCCTGCTCGACTACATGCAGGTGGACGAGAGCTTCGCGCTGGCCAAGACGCGCCCGCCGAAGGAGTACGTGGGGGTGCCGCTGGGCCGCTCCAACCTGCGCCGCAAGTACGGCGTCACGATCGTGGCGGTGAAGCCGCCCGGCGAGGACTTCACGTACGCGACGGCCGACACGGAGCTGACCTACGGCGACATCGTCCTGGTCTCGGGACGGACCGAGCAGGTCGAACGCTTCGCCGAGCTGCCCTGAGGAAGATCACCGGCGGAGCGGGGGCGTGCCCGGAGGCGGGCCTGCGCGCGATCTGGGCGGGTCGTCCCGTTCAGTCCGCGCGTGCGGCGTGGCGGGCGGTGAAGGTCAGGAGGGACGCGGCCGTACGGGGCGGGTCCTCCAGGATCGGTGAGTGCCCGAGGCCGGGCAGCAGCTCCACCCTCGCGCCGGGGACGACGCGGTAGCGGTCGGCCGACGATGACCGCCACCTGCGGTCGTCCGCGCCGAAGAGCACCAGGAGCGGCTTGCCCAGCTCCGCCAGCCGCTCAGGGAGCGCCCGCCGCGCCAGGTATTCGCTGGTGGCCGCCATCGTCGCGGTGAGGCTGTGGTAGGTCATGGCCCGCAACTCGGCGAGGGCGGTGGCGGCCACGCCGCCACTGGAGTGGCCGGCGACCACGGCCCGCCGGACGCCGAGCAGGTCCATGACGGCGGCGACCCGGCGTGCCTGGCCGGGCAGCGCGTAGTGGTCGCCGTGCGGTTTCGCCGACCGGCCGTGCCCGAGCAGGTCGATCCGGATGACGCGGTGGGATCCGGTCAGCAGCGGGACCAGCGCGTCCCACGAACGGGCCGAGGACGCGGATCCGTGGATGAGCAGGAGCACGGGGGCGTCGCGCGGGCCGTCCTGGCACCCGTGGACGTCCCCGCCGTCCACGGGCAGCAGCGAGCTCTCCGTCGTATGCGATGTGCTGTCGGAAGGGGTCATGGCGCCACTGTGGCCGCCGGTGGGTGGCGGCGTCTTGAACGAATGTTCCCTTCGCCCGGCTCGCGTAGCATGGCCCGGTGCGTAGGTTCGTGCACGGTGTGGCGGAGTGGGGGGTCGCGCGCCCGCGCCGGCCCAGCCGGGCGGCCGGAGTGACCATGGCCGGGTTCCGCGTCGGCGACCTGCACGCGCTCAGGATGGTCCCGCACCCGGCCGTGACGCTGCTGCTCGACTTCGGCGCCGGCACGTCCGTGGTGGACTGCGGCGCCGGGCGGCGGCAGCGGGGCTGCCTCGTCGCCGGGCCCGGCTTCGGCTCAGGCGGCACGGCACGGGCGCGGGGCGAGAACGTCGAGTGCGTGCAGGTGCGCCTGTCGCCCGTCGTCGCACGGGCGGTCCTGGGCGTCTCCCCCGCCGAGCTCGACGGAGACCTGGTCGCCCTCGACGACCTGTGGGGACGGGACGTGCCGCGCATCCGTGAACGGCTGAGCGAGGCCGCGTCCTGGCCGGAACGCTTCGCGCTGACCGAGGCGCTGCTGGCCCGCCGCCGCGCGTGCGGGCCGCCGGTGGACCCCGAGGTGGCCTGGGCCTGGCGGCGGATCGTGGCCGGTCACGGCCTGCTCCGGGTGGACGGGCTGGCGGACGAGGTCGGGTGGAGCCGTAAGCGCCTGTGGTCCAGGTTCAGGTCCCAGCTCGGGCTGGCTCCGAAACGGGCCGCGACGCTGGTCCGCTTCGACGAGGCCGCGCACCGCCTGGTCGCCGGTGAGCCCGCGGCCGCCGTCGCGGCGGGCACCGGGTACGCCGACCAGTCCCACCTGCACCGGGACGTCATGACGTTCACCGGGACGACCCCCGCGGCCGTGGCCGGCGAGACGTTCCTGGCGGTCGACGACCTCGCCTGGGCCTGGCCGGGAACACCGGCCGCGCAGGTTGGCTAGGCTGGCCCGCGGAGGATCACTGATGCGCGCACGCGATCTCGCCGTCGAGTTCCCGACGGTCACCCTCGACACCCCGGCGCTTGAGGCCGCCAAGCTGCTGGCGGACCTGGATCTGCCGGGCCTCATCCTGGTGGACGAGAGCGGCCGGCCGCACAGCATCCTGCCCGGCACGCAGGTGCTGCGGCTGGCGGTGCCGGCGTACTGCCAGGACGATCCGGCGCTGGCGCGGGTGGTGGACGAGGCACACGCGGACCGGTTCCTGCACCGGCTCGGCGGCAAGAGCGTCCGGGAGTGCCTGCCCGAGCAGCGGCGCGAGCTGCCGGTGGCGGATCCGGACGCGACCGTGCTGGAGCTGGCGGCGCTGATGGCGCGGACGCACAGCCCGCTGGTGGCGGTGGTGGAGGGTGATCGCCTGATCGGGGCGGTGACCCTGCAGTCCCTTCTCGACCGGGCACTGCTGCTCTGACGAAGGCGCCCCTGGGCACGGCCTTCGGCAGAACAGGTGCCGGTCAAGGGCGATGCCTACCGGAACGGGTGCCGGTCAACGGTGGTGCCTAACGGAACCGGTGCCGGTCAAGGGTGGTGCCTGCGGAAACGGGTGCGGACGGGGTCGTAGGCTGGTCCCATGGTCAGGACCGCGGCACGTCAGCCCGTACCCGCCCGGCACGCGGAGGCCGAGCGGGACGTCGCCGCGATCCTCGACGCCGCGACCAGGCTGCTCAGCGCCGATCCCACGGCCGGCATGACCGACGTCGCAGAGGCGGCCGGCGTGGGCCTGCCCGTCCTCTACCGCCACTTCCCCTCGCGGGAGGCGCTGGTCGGCGCCGTGCTCGACCGGGCGGTGGACCTGACGGACGCCGCGCTGGAGCACGAGTGCATCGACGCGGCGCCGGCCCCAGAGGCGATGGCCGGGCTGCTCCGATCGGCGTGGGAGGTGCTCGACCGGCATCGCCGTCTGTTCCTGGCCGCGGACCGGGCGCCGGCCACCGATCCGGCCGGGGAGCGGAACAGGGAGCGGCACGAGCGCCCGCTGCGCCGCGTGCGGCGGCTCATCGAGCGCGGCAGGCGCGACGGCGACTTCCGGCACGACCTGCCGCTGCCGTGGCTGGTGACCACGTTCTTCGCGATCATCCACGCCGCCGCGCGGGAGCGGGACGCGGGGCGGCTGAAGCCGGAGGAGGTCGAGCACGTGCTGGTCACCACGATGTCGTCGCTGCTCGCGCCCGGCCCGGCAGACGGCCCGGCAGACGGCCTGACCCGGCCTGACCCGACGCCATGACCCGGCCTGACCCGACGGCATGAACGCGGGATGTCGCGGGCGAGTCCGGCGGTCTATATTTCGTTGATGGCCGCATTATCCCGGCGAGAGCGGTGACCCCGCCGATGCCGTCCCTGACGCTGGCGTACCAGCACCTGCCCGAGGTGACCGTGATCGCCGTGACCGGCGAGATGGACGCCACCAACCGGGCGCAGCTCGAAGGTCATCTGCGCGAGGTCAGGCGGAGCCCGGCCGAGACCCTGGTGTTCGACCTGTCGGGAGTGCCGTTCATGGACAGCTCGGGCCTGCACGTCCTGCTGATGTGCGCCACCGACTGCCTCAGGCAGGGCGGGGCGGTGCACCTGGCCGGCGTGCAGCCGCTGCCCTCCCGGCTCTTCGAGATCACGGGGGTGGTGGCGCACCTGCCGCTGCACGACACGGTCGAGCAGGCCGTGGCCGCCGCCGCCCGCTCCTCCCAGCCCTCCCTCTGAGCAGGGCTGAAGGGCCTGGCCGCGGCGACGGGATGTGCGGGTGAGAGTGTTCTCACCACCCGTACACGTCCTGTGATAGATAGATGACAACTCGCGGCTAGCGCGCGCGGCGGGCACGTCCGGCTACTCTCTCCGCTACCTGAGCAACTCAGGCACGCAGGACCGGTATCCATCCTCTCCCTCCGGGGAGAGGCGCTCTGCTTCATCGCCGATCGCCCGCCGAGGAGGATTCCTCTTGAGGTCTTACGCATCGCGCAGACGTTCCGTCCCGCAGCACCTTTCCGCGTTGCTCAAGGAGATGCGATGAGCGATCCCAGCGTCGGCTCGTCCCGTTCGGCGGCACGGGTCAAGCGCCCCAGAGGCTCAGGCGAGGCCGGCGAGGAGCAGGAGCTGCGCCGGCTGCTGGCCGGGCTGACCGCCGTCAGGGACGGCGACTTCCGTACCAGGCTGCCCGACGACGCCGACGGGCTGCTCGGCGAGATCGCCTCGGTGTTCAACGGCATGGTCGACCAGCTCTCGCTGTTCACCTCCGAGGTGACGAGGGTGGCGCGGGAGGTCGGCACGGACGGGCGGCTCGGCGGGCAGGCCGACGTGCCGGCGGTGTCCGGCACGTGGAAGGACCTCACCGAGTCCGTCAACGCCATGGCGGGCAACCTCACCGACCAGGTACGCAGCATCGCCCAGGTCACCACGGCGGTGGCCAAGGGCGACCTGTCGCAGAAGATCACCGTGCACGCGCGCGGCGAGATCCTGGAGCTGAAGAACACCGTCAACACGATGGTGGACCAGCTCTCGTCGTTCGCCGACGAGGTCACCAGGGTGGCCCGCGAGGTCGGCACCGAGGGCCAATTAGGCGGCCAGGCCGACGTCAAGGGCGTGGCCGGCACCTGGCGGGCGCTGACCGACTCGGTGAACTTCATGGCCGGCAACCTCACCGACCAGGTGCGCAACATCTCGCAGGTGGCCACCGCCGTCGCGCGCGGCGACCTGTCGCAGCGCATCACGGTGTCGGCGCGGGGCGAGATCCTGGAGCTGAAGAACACCCTGAACACGATGGTCGACCAGCTCTCCTCGTTCGCCGACGAGGTCACCAGGGTCGCCCGCGAGGTCGGCACCGAGGGCAACCTGGGCGGCCAGGCCACGGTCAGGGGCGTGTCCGGCACGTGGAAGGACCTGACGGAGAACGTCAACGTCATGGCCTCAAACCTGACCAACCAGGTACGCAGCATCGCCCAGGTGGCCACCGCCGTGGCCCGCGGCGACCTGTCGCAGAAGATCACGGTCGAGGCGAAGGGCGAGGTCGCGGCACTCGCCCAGACGATCAACACCATGGTCGACACGCTGGGCGCGTTCGCCGACGAGGTGACCAGGGTGGCCCGGGAGGTCGGCACCGAGGGGCAGCTCGGCGGGCAGGCGCGGGTCCCCAACGTGGCCGGCACGTGGAAGAACCTCACCGACAACGTCAACTCGATGGCCGACAACCTGACCAACCAGGTCCGCAGCATCGCCCAGGTCACCACGGCCGTGGCCAGGGGCGACCTGACCCGCAAGATCGACGTGGACGCCCGCGGCGAGATCCTCGAACTCAAGACCACGATCAACACGATGGTCGACCAGCTGTCGTCGTTCGCCGCCGAGGTCACCAGGGTGGCCCGGGAGGTCGGCAGCGAGGGCAGGCTCGGCGGCCAGGCCGAGGTCGAGGGCGTGTCCGGCACGTGGAAGCGGCTGACGGAGAACGTCAACGAGCTGGCGGGCAACCTGACCCGCCAGGTCCGCGCCATCGCCGAGGTGACCAGCGCCGTCACCTCCGGCGACATGACCAGGTCCATCACCGTGGACGCCGAGGGCGAGCTGGCGGACCTGAAGGACAACATCAACTCGATGGTGAAGTCCCTGCGCGAGACGACCAGCGCCAACGAGCAGCAGGACTGGCTCAAGTCCAACCTGGCCCGCATGTCCGGGCTGATGCAGGGCCACCGCGATCTGGCCGCCGTGGCCGAGCTGGTGATGAACGAGCTGGCGCCGCTGGTCGCGGCCCAGTACGGCGCGTTCTTCCTGGCCGAGGAGAGCGAGCTGCAGCTCATCAGCGCGTACGGCTATCCGATGGCCCCCGATCGCCCGGCCCGGTTCAAGCTGGGCGAGGCGCTGGTCGGGCAGGCGGCGCGCAGCCGCAGGACGATCGCGATGACCGACCTGCCGCCCGGCTACATCACGATCTCCTCCGGGCTCGGCCGGACGGAG
The DNA here is from genome assembly GCF_040649755.1 of Nonomuraea sp. NPDC048882. Classification (NCBI taxonomy): domain Bacteria; kingdom Bacillati; phylum Actinomycetota; class Actinomycetes; order Streptosporangiales; family Streptosporangiaceae; genus Nonomuraea; species Nonomuraea sp. NPDC048882. The sequence goes on along the minus strand of NZ_JBEZGB010000003.1, from coordinate 309,524 downwards.
CCGACGTCGGTGATCGTGCTGCCCATCGTGGTGGAGGAGCAGGTGCTGGGTGTGATCGAGCTGGCCTCGGTGCAGGCGTTCACGCCGGTGCACCGGGCCTTCCTCGACCAGCTCATGGAGACGATCGGCGTCAACCTCAACACGATCGTGGCCAACGCGCGCACCGACGAGCTGCTCAAGGAGTCGCAGCGGCTGGCCGTGGAGCTGCAGGCCCGTTCGGAGGAGTTGCAGCAGCAGCAGGAGGAGCTGCAGCGCTCCAACGCCGAGCTGGAGGAGAAGGCCACCCTGCTGGTCCGCCAGAACCAGGACATCGAGACCAAGAACCTGGAGATCGAGCAGGCCAGGCAGGAGCTGGAGGAGCGGGCGCACCAGTTGTCGCTGGCGTCCACGTACAAGAGCGAGTTTCTGGCGAACATGAGCCACGAGCTGCGCACGCCGCTCAACTCGCTGCTCATCCTGGCTCAGCTGCTGGCGCAGAACCACACCCGCAACCTGACGCCCAAGCAGGTCGAGTACGCCGGGATCATCCACTCGGCCGGCTCCGACCTGCTGCAGCTGATCAACGACATCCTCGACCTGTCGAAGGTCGAGGCGGGCAAGATGGACATCAACCCCGAGTGGGTGCAGCTGCCGCAGCTGCTCGACTACGTCGAGGCCACGTTCCGGCCGATGACCGGCCAGAAGAGCCTCGACTTCCGCGTCACCACCGCGCCGAACGTGCCCGCCGAGCTGCTCACCGACGACTCGCGGCTGCGCCAGGTGCTGCGCAACCTGCTCTCCAACGCGGTCAAGTTCACCGAGACGGGCAGCGTGGAGCTGCGCATCGAGCCGGCCGCCGCCAGTGAGCTGCCGCCGTCGGTGCGCCCGAACGGGCCGGCGATCGCGCTGCGGGTGATCGACACCGGCGTGGGCATCCCCGAGCAGCAGCTTGAGGTGATCTTCGGGGCGTTCCAGCAGGCGGACGGCACCACCAGCCGCAAGTACGGCGGCACGGGGCTGGGCCTGTCGATCTGCCGCGAGATCGCGTACCTGCTGGGCGGGGCCATCACCGTGCACAGCACGCCGGGGCAGGGCAGCGTGTTCAGCCTGTATCTGCCGGTGGCGCGGCCCGGGTTCGACGCCCAGGTGGCCGTGGTGCCCGCGGAGAAGCGGCAGAGCGCGCAGCTCGCGGAGGGTGCGCCGATGGCGGCGCGGCGGCTGCTGGTCATCGAGGAGCGACAGCACGGGCTGCTGTCGCTGGTGACCGAGAGCGTCGTGGGTGACCTGGCGAGCGCGCACCATCTCGGCGGCTCGCTGGAGGTCGTGACGGCGGCCGGGGCCGAAGAGGCGGGCCGGGTGCTGCTGGCCGGCGAGACCTGCCACTGCATCGTCATCAATCTCGACATGCCCGACATCTCGGCATATCGACTGTTGGAGGTCATGGACGGGGACGCGCGCCTGCACGGCGTGCCCGTGCTGGCGTACAACAACTGGCGCTCCCACCCGCAGCAGGAGGTGAGCCTGGCCAACCAGCCGCTCGAACTGCTGTCCAGCCTCGACGAGCTGCGCGAGCGCATCGCCCTGCACCTGACCGCCAACCAGCCCGGCGACGTGCTGCCCCTGGTCAGGAGCGGCGCCGTGACCGCGGCGGAGGGCCGGGAGATCGACAACACCCTGGCCGGCCGCACGGTCCTGGTCGTGGACGACGACGCCCGCAACCTCTACGCCCTCACCAGCATGCTGGAGATCCACGGCATCAACGTGCTGCACGCCGAGAACGGCCGCAAGGGCATCGACACGCTGACCGCCCACGAGGAGACCGACCTGATCCTGATGGACGTCATGATGCCGGAGATGGACGGCTACACGGCCACCGAGACGATCAGAGCCATGCCGCAATACGCCGACCTGCCCATCATCGCGGTCACCGCCAAGGCGATGCCGGGCGACCAGGAGAAGAGCCTGGCGGCGGGGGCCAGCGACTACGTCACCAAACCGGTCGACGCCGACCATCTCATCGAGCGCATCCAGCACTGGATGGACCCGTCCCGATGACGGGCCACTCCCACCCCTCGCGGGCCGAACCCGGCCTGGACCGGCTGGCGGCGACCGTCGAACGGCTGCGCCGCGAGGCCGAGCGCACCCGGCGCGAGGCCGACGACCGCGCCCTGATCGAGCTGGCCAAGGGCGTCCTGATCGAGCGGCTCGGATGCGGGCCCGCGCAGGCGGCCGAGCAACTGGCCACGCTCGCCGCCAAGGCGGGCGTCTCCCGGCTGGAGGTCGCCGCCGACGTGCTGCGCGCGGTGGCCGGCGACCGCATCGGCGCGGCCGGCGAGGCCGATCCCGAGGCCGCGGTACGGCTGCGCGTGGCCGAGAGTGCGGCACTCGGGGCCCCCGACACCCAGGCGGCCGCCGCGGGACTCCTGGAGCACGCGCTCGCCCCGCTGGGGGCCACGGCGGTGGCGGTGTGGGCGGCCGAGCCCGGCGGCGCCCTCACCCTGGCCGGCTACGCGGGCTTCGGCACCGAGGAGGCACGGCGCTGGCGGCACGTGCCGCCCGGCGTGCTCACCCCGGCCGGGCGGTCGCTGACCGAGCGGCGCATGATCTGGCATCCCGACCCCAGCCTGCCCGCCATCGGCCGCCCCACCTCCGCCGGCGGCCGGGTCACCGTGCCCATGACCTCGGCCGGGCGGCAGCTCGGCGTGCTGGAGATCTGCTGGCCGCGCGCGCTGCCGCCGCGTCCGCCCAGGATCGAGCGGCAGATCGAGGCGCTGGCCGAGCTGTGCGCGCACACGCTGGACGCGCCGTTCGCGACTCTCGCGCCCGCCACGCCCGCCAGGACGGAGATCGTGGACCTGGCCGACACGCTGCCCGATCCGGCGGTGGTGCTGCGGGCGCACCTGGGCGCGGACGGCGAGCCGGCCGACTTCCGCGTCCGGCACGTCAACGAGCGGATCACCGCCGGTGACGGGCTCCTGCTGGAGGCGTACCCGCTGGTGCCCGGCTCGCTGCTGCTGGAGGTCTGCCCCGTGGCCGCCGAGGACCTGTTCGCGCGGCTGGAGCACGTCCACGCCACCGGCCGGCCCTTCCGCGCGGAACGCATGCCGTTCGGCCTGACCACGACCGGCGTGGCCGACGTCAGCATCACCCGCCACGGCGACAGCCTGCTGCTGGTGTGGCGCGAGCACGACGAGGACGCCCGGCTGGCGGGGCTGCTGGAGCACGCGCAGCGGCTGGGCCGCATCGGCGGCTTCGAGGAGAACGCGCTCACCGGACAGATCACCTGGAACGCCCAGCTCTACTCCCTGTACGGCCTCACGCCCGGCGACCCGCCGATCCCCCTGGAACGCCTGCGCGACCACGCCCACCCCGACGACGAGGTGGCCCTGGGCCGCTTCCTGCGCACGGTGCTGCACCACCGGCGCTTCTCGGCCACGGCGTTCCGGCTCCAGCGCGCCGACGGGGTGGACCGCCACATGCGGGTGGTGGCCGAGCCGGTCTTCGGGCCCGACGGGCGGCTGATGGCGGTCAGGGGGGCGTACCAGGACATCTCCTCTCAGCACTGGACGGAGGTCGCGCTTGCCGTCACCCGCGACCAGCTCGCCCACACCGAGGAGCAGTCGGCCGCGCGCGACCGCCTGGCCCTGCAGCTGCAGCAGGCCATCATGCCGCCCTCGCACGGCCGGATCGACTCGCTCGGGCTGCGCATCGCCGTCCGCTACCGGCCCGCGCAGAAGGAGCACCTGGTCGGCGGCGACTGGTACGACGCGGTCGCGCTCCCCTCGCGGCAGGTGCTGCTGTCGGTGGGCGACGTGGCCGGGCACGGCGTGGAGGGGGCCACGGGCATGGTGATCCTGCGCAACGCGCTGCGCGGCCTGGCCGCCACCGGGGCGGGCCCGGCCCAGCTCCTGTCCTGGCTCAACCAGGTCGCCCACCACCTCGCCGACCGCATGACCGCCACCGCCGTCTGCGGCCTGTACGACCCGCCGACCAGGACCCTGCGCTGGGCCAGGGCAGGCCACCTTCCGCCCATCCTGCTGCGCGAGGGCGACGGGACGGAGCTGGCGCAGGTCAAGGGGCCGCTGCTGGGGGCGTTCACCGACGCCAGGTACGAGGAGGGGCTGGTACGGCTGCGGGCCGGCGACACGCTGCTCATGTACACCGACGGGCTGATCGAGCGACGCGACCACAACCTGCGGCACGCCCAGGACCGGCTGCTGGCCATCGCCAGACGGCCGGCGGCCACCCTCGACCACCGCCTCGACGACCTGCTCACCCACTGCAACTCCGACACCGACGACGACACCTGCCTCATCGGCGTGCACGTCACCTGACCGCGTCACCTGACCGCGTCACCCGACTGCGGGGCCCGGCAGCGGGACCCGGCAGCGGGACCCGACGATGGGGCCGGGCCGCCGGATCGGGGCTGCCGGATCGGGGCCGTCAGGGCAGGCCGGCGAGGCGGAGGCCGTACCGCTGGGGATTTCGTGCGGCGGCCCGGCTGGGGCATGCTTGATCCGGTGGACTTCCATGACGCGGACCGGCTGCTGGCCGACGCACGCGCGCTGCTCGACGAGCACGGCTCGGTGCGCGCGCAGGCCGCGCACGCGCTCGACGCACTGCGCCGCGACCTGGCCAGGGCCGGGCTGGAGGCCGTGCCCGTCTCCCGGCTGAAGGACGTGACCGACGGGCGGCTGCGCGTCGGCACGCTGGAGAAGGCCGGATACACGACGGTGCGGCAGGTGCTGGAGACGACGCCGTACCAGCTGCAGCTGCTGCCGGGGATCGGCGCGCGCACGGCGGGGCAGATCCACGCGGCCGCCCGGCAGATCGAGCAGGCCGCCGCCGAGGCCGCCGGCCTGCGGCTCGACGTGGACCAGCCCGACCACCACACCACCGAGCTGGTGATCGCCCTGCACCGCCTGGTGAACGTGGGCCCCGACCTGCCGCGCGCCCTCGGCGCCGCCCGCGACGTGGCCGGGCGGCTGGAGCCGCTGCTGGCCGAGGCGCGCCCGGCGCGCAGCCGGCTGCGGATGGCGCTCACCCTCCCCCGGCGGCGCCGGCGGGCGCGCGCGGCGGTGGCGGCGATCGAGGAGCTGCTGGCCGGGTTCGGGGAGCGGCTGCTGCTCACGCAGGTCACCACCGACCTGCTGCGACCGGCGGCGCGGGACTTCGAGGCGTGGGCGGACTTCGAATCCCGTTCGCCGGAATATTTCGGCTTACTGGCGGAGATGGCCGGGGAGCCGCTCGGGCGTGAGCAGGGGCTGCTGCCCGACGACCTGGCCGCCAAGGTCGCGGCGCAACCGCTCGACGACGCCCACCGGCGCGTGTCGCTGCGCGGCTACCAGGCGTTCGGGGCACGGTTCGCGCTCGCGCAGGAGCGGGTGATCATCGGCGACGAGATGGGGCTGGGCAAGTCGATCGAGGCCATCGCGGCGCTGGCGCACCTGCGGGCGGGCGGGGAGACGCACTTCCTGGTGGCCTGCCCGGCGAGCGTACTGATCAACTGGGTACGCGAGATCGAGACGCGCAGCACGCTGGGCGCGTACCCGCTGCACGGGCCCGACCGGCTCGCCGCCCTGCGGGAGTGGACCCGCGCCGGCGGCGTGGCCGTGGTCACCTTGGACAGCCTGCACCGCCTGGAGCCCGGCACGACGGGCGTGCCCGAGGTGGGCATGCTGGTCGTGGACGAGGCGCACTACGTCAAGAACCCGGAGACCAGGCGCTCGCGGGCGGTCGCCGCGTGGTGCGGGCGGGCGCGGCGGGTGCTGTTCTTGACCGGGACGCCGATGGAGAACCGGGTCGAGGAGTTCAGGACGCTGATCGGCTACCTGCGGCCCGAGCTGGCGGCGGGGCTGCGCAGCAGTGACGTGGTGGCGGGTGCGCAGGCGTTCCGCAAGGCGGTCGCGCCCGTCTACCTGCGGCGCAACCAGCAGGACGTGCTGTCGGAGCTGCCCGAGCGGGTGGAGGCCGACGAGTGGGTGGAGTTCAGCGGCGCCGACTTCGAGGCCTACCGGCGGGCGGTGGCCGAGGGCAACTTCATGGCCATGCGGCGCGCCGCGTACGCCGAGCCGGCCACCTCCGCCAAGCTCAAGCGCCTGCTCGAACTGGTCGAGGACGCCGAGGCCAACGGGCTGAAGGTGGTCGTGTTCTCCTACTTCAAGGCGGTGCTGGCGGCCGTGGGCGACGCGCTGGACGGGCGGGCGCACGGGCCGCTGTCCGGTGGCATGGCGGCGGAGCGGCGCCAGCAGGTGGTGGACGACTTCTCGGCCGCCGCCGGGCACGCGGTGCTGCTCAGCCAGGTGCAGGCGGGCGGGGTGGGGCTCAACCTCCAGGCGGCGTCGGTCGTGATCCTGTGCGAGCCGCAGGTCAAGCCCAGCATGGAGACGCAGGCGGCGGGCCGGGCGCACCGGATGGGGCAGGTACGCCGGGTGCAGGTGCACCGGCTGCTCAGCGTGGACTCGGTCGACCAGCGCATGCTGGACATCCTGCGGCGCAAGTCGAAGCTGTTCGACGCCTACGCCAGGCGCAGCGACCTGGCCGAGTCGTCGGGTGACGCGGTGGACGTGTCGGAGCAGTCGCTGGCACGCCAGGTCGTGGAGGAGGAACAGCGCCGCCTGCTGCCCTCCTGACCGCCCGCCGCCCGGTCAGGGGCCGGTGGTCGCGGGCAGTCTGACGATGCGGAAGCCGGCGTCCTGGAGGATGTCGGGCAGTTGCGCGACGGCCTCCCTGTCCTTGTCGCGGGCCTGCTCGGACAGATACTCCCAGTCCAGCAGGTCGGGATGCCGCCGCCCGCCGTAGTCGCGCTCGGCTCCGTGTGCCCACCCCCTGTCGGTGAGGTATCGCATCCAGCGCGTGTGCTCCATCCTGGCCAGCCGCTCCACCTCCTCCCCGGTGAACGCGAACGTGTGCGGCGCCGCGGTGCTCGGCGCCGGCACGCAGCCGACGGCCGCCAGCTTGGCCCCGATGTGGGCGGCCTGGTCGCGGTTCTGGCCCTTCTTGGCCTCGCTGAGCTCCTCGTACGGGACCATGGAGGCGTTCCCGCCGGGCGTGTCACCCCGCTGGACGCACGCGAGCACATACCTGTCGTGGATCGCCCGCGCGATGCGCTCGATCACGTCCTCGTCGATCAGATCGGGCTTCCCCGCCTCCTCGGTGACGGCGAAGATCTGGAGGGACCCGGCCAGGTCCTCCATCAACCGGCCGTCGCGGAACACCTCGCCGAACATCCGCCGCCGGCTCACCCGCACGACCACAGGCGCGCCCGTCCACAGCGGGGCGACGGTCAGCGTGGCGGTCAGGGCCAGGTGTTCGTCGGCGTAGCACACGTACACCCGCTGGGGGTCCTCCTTGCCCGCTTCGAGCAGCTCCCGCAGGTCGTCCACGCCGCCGTTCTCGCAGGTCAGCGCGCAGTTCTCGGCCACGAACGGGTACGTGCGGCACAGCACCGCCACTTCGGACTCCGCCTCCGGCGCGATCACCCGTACGGGGAGCCGGGTGCCGGGCGGCGGCGCGAGCAGCCGCCACCGCCTGGCCAGCTCGACGAGCAGCGCGGCGCCGAAGGTCTTGAGCCCCAGCAGCAGCACCGGCCTGGGCTGGTCGACCGGATCGCGCGCCAGCAGCACACGGACGGCCAGCTCGTCGAGGTTGAAGAAGTCGAGCCGGTGGTCGCGCGGCTCGCCCACGCCCAGCCTGCGGGCCCGCAGCGCGGCGCACAGCCCGGGGTCGGGGACGTGCGCGTACGCCGCCACCGGCGCGGCCGGGTCCATGCCGTGTACGGTGGCGGCGATGGCCACGTTGACGGTGGCGTCGTCCTCGCAGGCGTAGACGGTCCTGGCCCGCCCGGCGCCGGCCGCCCGCAGCACGAGCGGGTCGGTGGCGTCCCCGGTGACGTGCAGGACGCCGGGGGCGCGCGGCAGGTCACCGCCCGCGGAGCCGATGACGACGACCTTGCGGCCCTCCTCGCGCAGCCGCTGGGTCACGGCCTGGCCCAGCGCCCCCGTGCCGCAGACGATCGCGTGCCGGCTCGACTCCCGTGCCCTGAGCCGGCGGAACTCGCTGCTCAGCAGCAGCCGTACGGTCTCGATCAGCGCGTAGACGGTGACCGCGGGAGCGGTGAACCTGGCGATCTCCAGCGGCCACGGCAGCGGGCCGCCCTCGCCGAGCGGCGTGCTGTCGATGACGAAGAGCTGCAGGTCGTAGTAGACCAGGTCGAGGAAGGAGACCTGAGGCTCGTCCGCGAGGTAGACGCGCAGCCCCGCGTAACCCAGGACAAGCGACAGCACCGCCAGCACCCCGAACGCCACCATGACCGAGGACCTGATGGAGGTCGTTTCCTTCATCTAACCTCGCTCCGCATCCGGGAGACGACGGGAATCGCCACCCTCTTCATACCCGGGCACGGCCGCCGCGTTACCGCCTGAAGGGCCGAGGGCGGCCGGGAGAGCTCAGCCGGCCTGAACCGCCGGAGGCCGGCCCGGAGAGCTCAGCCGGCGCCGAAGCAGACGAAGGTGGAGGCGGGTTCGGCGGCCGAGGCGGTGGCGAGCGCGTCGGCGGGGCGCGCGCCGTCGGCCACGCCCTGGTGGTAGGCCAGCATGACCCGCTCGGCCACCTGGTCGGGCACGCGGGTGAGGCTGGAGACGACGGTGGAGGCGCCGAGGTGGAGCAGCGCGGCGGTGAAGCCGAGCAGCTCGTCGCCTGGCCTGACCACGGCCTGTCCCACGTCGCAGGCCGACAGGACCACGTGTCCCGGCGCCCGGTGCAGGCTCTGCAGGTCGTGGGCCATCAGCGGGCCGTCGGCCAGGTCGAGGCGGGAGAAGAGCACGTTCTCGCGCTCGTGGTGCCCGTGCACGGCGAAGTGGGCGAACGGCGCGCCGTCGAGCGCCGCGAGCGTGGCCGGCACGGTGGCCTGCTCGCCGCTCAGCCGCAAGGCCTTGGGATGCACGGCGCCGAGCCGTTCGACCTCCCGCTCGGCGTGCTCCAGGTCGGGCCCGGCGACCAGTACGGGAGGGCCGCCGTCGTACGGGTCGCCGGCGCGCCTGGCCGCCAGCCAGACCAGCGCGGACGGGGCCACCACCAGCGGCATGCCGTTCAGGCCGGGTAGCAGGCCCCAGGGCACGGCCGACAGGCCCATGGTCGGGACGAGCACGATCCCCCTGGCCCCGGAGAGCGCCTGCCGCAGGGGCGCCTCCAGCGTGCCGGCGATGACGCCGAGCTGGCGCCGGACGGACGCCTCGATGACCTCCTTCAGCGCGGGCCGCAGGGCGCGTCCCGCCTGGGCGTTGAGGTCTCCGGCCAGCCGTCTGGCGGCCTCCGCGACCGGTTCGTACGCGCTCAGCCGGTGCAGGTGGCACCGCCCGCGGACGAGGACGAGCGCCAGTAGCGTGCCGTCCACGTTCAGCAGGCTCACCATGGCGAGATCGTCCTCGGCCAGCGCCGACTCCACCTCGGGGGCCGGGGCGTGGGCCAGCCGCTCGCCGACGCCGGGCAGCTGCCAGCCGCGTTCCCTGATCACCTGCTCCAGTTCCAGGCAGCGCCTGCGCAGCGCCGGGCGGCGGCGTCCTGCGGCCTCGTCGGCGTGCATCCGCTGGGCCAGTTGCCGCAGCTCGGCCAGCGCCTCGGCGGTCCGGGGGTCCTGCGCGGCGCGCGGCGGCCGGTAGCGGAACGCCTGCGCCCGGCACCGTTCCGACCAGACGAACACCTGGCGGGGCGAGCCGCCGTCGAGGGCCGCCCTGAGGCCGTAGGCGGCCAGGTCCGCGCCGAGGGCGGCGACGCCGGTGAGCATGTCGAGGCTGCCCAGCCGACCCCGATGGGAGTCGATGAGCGCCAGCCCCGAGCGCACCTTGCGCAGCGCCGGCCCTCGCCGCCCCTGCGCCCCGGCCAGCTCGGCCTCCGCCAGGTGCCGCATGAGCCGCACGTCGAGCGGCCCACCTCTGGACCCTGCGGTCGTACCGGGCATGGCGCCTGCCGCGACCTGGGCCCGGAGTGCGACCAGGCGGGCCATCTCCGCGTCGTCGCGCATGTCCAGCTCCGCGAAGCGCGCCGCGAGGTCGTCCGCGCGCCGGGCCACGGAGCCGGGGGCCTTGCCCAGCGCCAGCTCGGAACGCAGCCGCATGAGCGCCGCGCGCAGCGCCCACGCCGTGCTCCCCCTGCGCCGGAAGTGCGTCTCCGCCTGCCTGGCCCGGTCGCGGGCCTCGTCGTGGCGGCCCGCGTCGAGCGCGCACTGGGCCCTGGCCAGCTCGGCCTCGGCGTAGTCCTGCATGAGGCGCTGCCTGCGGAAACCGTCGGCGGCCCGATCGAGCGTGCGGCCCGCCTCGTCGGTCAGGCCCACAGCCAGCAGCGCCCGGGCCCGGTCGAGGGCCAGCACGGGCAGGAAGCCGGGGTTGAGGTCGCGGTAGAGCTCCTCCACCCGGGCGAAGACCCCCAGTGCGGCCGGCACGTCCCCGAGCAGCAGGTCGCAGTAGCCGTCGTTGTGCAGGGCCTTGGCGGCGATGACCCGGTGGCCGTGGGCGTGGGCGAGCTGGGCGCTCCTGCGGGCGTCGTCCCTGGCCTGACGGACGCTGCCGGTCATGAGGCGGATGACCGACCGGTTGAGCAGCACCCTGGCCAGCTCGACCGGGTCGCCGCCGACCAGCCTGGGGACGGCGATGTCCAGCTCCCGCAGCGCTTCGGCGTTGGAGCCCATGCGCAGGTGCAGCAGGCCGCGCTGGGCGTGCACGATGGCCTCCTCGCCGGCCGGTGCGCGGCGCTGGGCCTCGTCGAGCAGCTCCATCCCGAGCCCGGTGCGGCCCTGCTCGGCCTCGGCGTGGGCGAGGCTGGTCAGCAGCCGCGCGAGCAGCCCGTCGTGCCCCTCACCGGGCCCCTCGCCGGGAGCGGACTTCGCGCCCGGCGTGGCGGCGGCGGTCCAGCCGAGCAGGCGGAGGCCCTGCCGCAGCCTGCGGGCGGCCAGCGCCGGGCGGCCGTCGTCGGTCGCCTCGACGCTGAGCCTGTGCAGGCGTTCCACCCGCTCGCGCAGCTCGGTCACCGGCTCGTGGTCACGCAATCGGACCTCGCGGGGGTCAGAGGATGAGTGAGGGAGTCACCGCCAGTATCGTCGCCCGCGCCGGATCATCAAGCCCCTGGCGCACCACGAGTTGCGACAATCCCCTCGGCACCACGTCCAGCACGAACCTGCCCTGGTCGTCCGCCCTCACGTGCTGAGCACCTCCCCCGGTACGCAGCTCGACCAGGTGCTCGCCGGGCGGCGCCAGCCAGCCGTCCACCCGTACGGCGTGATCGTCGCGCGCGCTCACGCTGATCATGATGGTGAGGATCTCGCTGTCGAACGTGATCGTGCGGCTGTCCTCGCCGCCGCGCACGCCCGACGGCAGCCCGGCCTCCTCGAACGGCCGCAGAACGGCGAAGTCCGCCGACTCCAGCGCCAGCGCGAAGCGCAGGCGTTCGACCAGGGTCGCGGGGACGGGATCGACCATGTGGTAGACGTCCGCGATCTCCTCGGCGAGCAACTGGTCCTCGGGGGTGAGATGGGGAGAGCTGCTCCCCTCAGTGATGTTCATCGGGGACTCCAATCGGGATCCTTCGCGAGCACCAGACGCAGCTTCGCGAAGCACCGGCCGCGCGTGGGCCCGATGCTGCCCAGCGGCATGTCCAGCGCGGCGGCCACCGCGTCGTAGTGCGGGCGCGGCACGAAGGCGATGATCCTGAGCAGCTCCGCGCACCTTTTCGGCAGGCTCTCGACCGCCTGCCAGAGCGCGCGCCGCCGCTCGTCGTTCACGAGCAGCTCGTCGGGGGTCAGCACGCCGTCGGGCAGGTCGTCGAACACGTCGTCGCCGGGCAGGTCGTCCTTGCGGGAGGCGGCGCTGACCCGCCACGCCTCGCGCCTGGCCGTGGTGACCAGCCATTCGATGAGCGCGCCCGGCGCGGCGATGGTGTCCAGGCGGCGCAGCAGGGTCAGCCAGGTCGTCTGGACGACGTCCTCGGCGGCCTGGCTGCTCAGGCCCTGGTTGCGCGCGGTGTGCCAGAGCACGGGCGTGAGCTCGGCGACGATGGCGTCCAGGGCCGCGCGGTCGCCCTGCCTGGCCGCCACCAGCAGCTCCGCGAGCCGGGCGCGGCGCTCGGCCCCGGCGGCGCGGGCACGGGCCCTGCCGGACGGAGCTCCCGAGGCTGCGTCCCTGGAAACGGGGGCCCTGGAAGCCGGCGCCCCGGCGGTGGGGGCATGGCCTGTCACCGGGTCGCCGGCCATCAGATGCGCACGACTTCCGGCCGGGCCACCTTGTCCCCGATCATCCGGTCGATGACCGCCCTGGCCCGCTCGACGGGATCGACGCCCACCTGCCCGATGGTCCTGGTCAGCTCGGCCGCGATGACGCCCGCGACGATCGGGGCGGCGAAGGAGGTGCCGCTCCAGCCGCAGAACGGCCCCATGGCGTCGCAGTCGAGCGAGGCCCGCTCCCCCGTGGCGAGCAGCGCGCTCTGGGCGCCGCTGAACTGGGGCGGGAAGGTGCTGACGACCATCGCGCCGGGGGCGCGCCAGCGTACGGCGGGATGCTCGTTGCTGAAGATGGCGATCGTGCCGTCGGGGTTCTTGGCGGCCACGCCGAGCATGGGCGCGACCGGCGGGCCCGGCACGGCCGTCTCGGAGAGGGCGGCGAGGTAGAAGGGCCGGCTCGTGGCGTAGTTGCCGGCGGCGTTGACCACGATGACGCCACGCGCCCGGAGCTGGTTGACCTTGTCGAACAGCGCCTGCATCGCCGCGTCGCCGGTCTCGGCGAAGCCGCCGAAGGAGCAGCACAGCACATCGATGTTGCGCCCGGCGTCCATCAGCGCGAGCAGGCGGTCGAGCGCCGCGTGCACGGCCTCCTCCGGCACCACGCCGTCGCTGTGCATGACCTTGTACGAAAGGACGCGGGCGTCCGGCGCGATCTGGGCGATCAGGCCGGCCAGCATGAGGCCGTGGCCGGTGTGCGAGTTGAGCGTGCCGATCAGCGGGTTGGGCAGGTGGCCGAGGTCCTCGTAGCCGACGAGCCTGGCGATGTCGCGGCCCTCGTAGGCGGGGTGGGTGTCCTCGATGAGCTGCTGCCCGTCCGGGTCGACGGTGAGGAACGCGTCGGGCTCGGTGACCGGCAGGAACCAAGGGTGCGCGGCCACGCCGGTGTCGAGGATGACCACGGTGATCCTGGGCCCGCCGAGCTCTTCGAGCGTGCGGCGGCGCGGCGGCCCGGCGACCACGGTCAGGGGGACGCGGCCGTATCCGGGGCGGGTGGCGGTACCGGGCTCGTCGGTGACGGCGTGTCCGCTGGTGGCGGGCTCGCCGCCGAGGCTGAGCGAGCCGATCCCGCTCGTGGCCGAGCCGACGAACAGGTGGTCGAGCGAGATCTGGGCGACGCCGTCCCTGATGGCCTGGGCGGTGTCGGACTCCTCGGTGAGCCGCCTGCGCAGGGCGCGGAGCGCGGGCCAGGCGTCCGCCCGCACGTCCCGGCGTTCCGGGGCGATCTCCAGGACGGCGGGCATCCAGACGGTCTCGGCGCCGAGCTCGCGGTCGCGGGCGCGGTCGATGCTGGCCTGCGACAGCCTCAGGCCGACGTCGTACAGCGCCGCGTCGATCCAGTCGGTGGCCTCGCGGGCGCGCAGCACCTGGCCGGGGACCAGCAGCACGTCCGCGCGGTAGACGGTGGAGTCGGGACGGGTCTCGCCCGGGTCCAGGCCGACGGCCCACGGATCGAGGACCTTGGCGCCGTGCCGGTCGAGGATCTCGCGGGGAAGGGTGACCCCCTGCCAGGACGGCCCGAAGGGCTCACCTCCACCGCGCCCGGTCGGCTCGGGGATGTAGTCGATGGTCAATTGCACCGCCTCCGTTCTTCCCTCTGTGGCGTACGAGAGCGGATCGGCGGCGGCGATACGCGGCGCCGGGTAACGGAAGCATCACGATCCCGTCCGGCCAGGCCGGCGCAGGTGGCCGGGCGGGCGCGGGTGGTCAAGCGGGTGCGGCGGTCAGCGGCCGGCCAGCGGGTCGACGCCGCGCAGCATCATCCCCTGCCCGCGTGAGCGGTGCACGTCGTCGGCCGGCAGGTCCTCGGGGTCGCGGAACTGCACCAGCAGCGTCGTACGCGCCTCGTCGGACCGGTTCACCCCGGACCCGTGCACGGTCAGATAGTTGAGGAACAGCACGTCACCCGCCCGCGCCTCGACCGGCACCGCCTCCTCCAGCGGCCAGCTCGACGGCGGCAGGTGCCAGCCGCCCTCCTCGACGTGCGGCAGCGGGCCCTGCCGGTGGCTGCCCGGCACGACGCGTACGCAGCCCTTCTCCTCGGGCGCGTCGTCGAAGTGGAAGATGGCCGCGCCGACCGTGTGCTTGGTGTGCGGGAAGTGGGCGGCGTCCTGGTGCATCGGGAACGGCGAGCCCTTCTCCGCCGGCTTGACGAAGATCTTGGTGTGGTGGAGCTGGACGTTGCCCGAGCCCATCAGCTCCGCCGCCACGTCGGTGAAGCGGGGGTCGACGATGAGCCGGGCGAACGCGGCCGAGTAGAACTGGGCGTCGTGGCAGTGGCGCAGCTCGGTGGCGCCGCCTCCGGCGATCCGCCGCGCGCTGCCCCAGGTGGGGTCGGAGGGGCGCAGCCGCGCCAGCAGCGCGTGGCACTCCTCGCGGTACGCCCGTGCCTCGTCGGCGCTGATCAGGCCGCTGACCAGCGCGTAACCGTTGTCCCGGTAGAACCGTGCCGGGGAGATCTCGTTCATGCAGCCCTCCAGTTCCTCCATGGTCATGCCCACTGTGGGCCGCCTGTCCACTTCGTACCGGTACGGCCGGGGACCGGGCGTCAGAAAGATGATTGACTGTGCTCCGTAAAACGTTTCATTGCGATCTTTGCGGAAGGTCACCCCCGTGGACTACGAACGCCAGCCGTACCGGAGGTGCGGCCGCAGCGGACTGCTCCTCCCCGCCGTCTCGCTCGGCCTGTGGCACAACTTCGGCGAGGCCAAGCCGCTCGAAAGCCAGCGCGCGATCCTGCACAAGGCCCTCGATCTCGGCATCACCCACTTCGACATCGCCGACCGGTACGGCCCGCCGATCGGCGCCGCCGAGGCCGCGTTCGGGCGGATCTTCCCGCGGTCGCTGCGCGACGAGGCCGTGGTGACCACCAAGGGCAGCAACCCCATGTGGGACGGCCCGTACGGCAAGGGCAACTCGCGTAAGCACCTGCTGGCCACCCTGGACCGCTCGCTGGCCCGGCTCGGCCTCGACTACGTGGACATCTTCTACCTGCACCGCGACGACGAGGACACGCCGCTGGAGGAGCAGGTCGCCACGCTCGACCACATGGTCCGCACCGGCCGCGTCCTCTACGTCGGCGTCTCCAACTTCTCCCCCGAGCGCACCGCCGAAGCCGCCCGCCTGCTGCGCGGGCTCGGCACGCCGCTCCTCGTGCACCAGCCGTCGTACTCGCTGCTGAACCGGCGCATCGAGGAGTCGCTGCTGGGCGTGCTCGAACAGGAGGGCATGGGCTGCGTGGTGTACTCCCCGCTGGCCCAGGGCCTGCTGACCGACCGGTACCTGAACGGCATCCCGGCCGACTCGCGGGCGGCCGAGGGCCGCTTCCTGACGCCGGACCGGGTGACGCCGCAAGTGCTGACATTCGTCCGGGCGCTGGCCGAGCTGGCGAGCGCGCGCGGGCAGACGGTGGCCCAGCTCGCGCTGGCGTGGGCGCTGCGCGACCCACGGATCACCTCGGTGCTGGTGGGCGCCTCCAGCCCCGAGCAGCTTGAGGCGAACGTGGCCGCGGTGGACCGGCTCGACTTCACCGAGGACGAACTGGCCACCATCGAACGGGCCGCCAAGGAGTCAGGCGTCGAGTCCTGACCCAACGTGGGTGACCAAAGTATCGGGGCGGTACATCAATCGATGTACCGCCCATTTCGCTCCTGGGGACGATCAGTACGAGCCCGCCCGCCAGCAGGCTTGAGTGCGTGGACAGACGCATCGGCGCACTCGACGTGCTGCGCGGCGTGGCCATCATGGGCACGCTGGGCACCAACATCTGGATCTTCACCGACCCCGGCGGCCCCGGGGCCTTCCTGAGCCTCGGCGCGGACGCCGGCGGGGCGGAGACGTTCCTGCGGTTCCTGTCCAACGGCAAGTTCCTCGGGCTGCTGACCCTGCTGTTCGGCGTCGGCCTCGAACTGCAGTACCGCAGTGCGGTGCGCCGGGGCCTGACCTGGCCGGGACGCTACCTCTGGCGGGCCACGCTGCTGCTGGCCGAGGGGATCCTGCACTACGTGCTGATCTTCGAGTTCGACGTGCTCATGGGGTACGCGATCACCTCGATGATCGTGGCGTACCTGATCGGGCGGAGCGAACGCGTCGTCACGGCCTGGATGGTCGCGGCCGGGACGCTGCTCCTGGCCATGGTGGGCCTGCTCACCGCGCTGCTCATGATCGTGCCGGCGGGCGGGGGCACGGCGGCGCCGCACCCGTCCGGCTGGCTGGAGCAGGTGGAGCTCCGCCTGCGCCACGCCGCGATCTTCCGCGCGGAGCTGCTCTTCATCGTGCCGCTCGGCATCGTGCTGTTCCTGCTCGGCGCGCGGCTGATGCGCGCCGGCGTCTTCGAGGAACGCGGCGCGCGCCTGCGCGGCCGGCTGATCGCCGCCGGGATCGGCGCGGGCGTGCCGCTGAACCTGCTCACCTCGTTCTCCGGGCCCGCCTGGTTCATGGTGGACCGCTACCTCGTGGCGCCGCTGGTCTCCCTGGGCCTGCTGGCGCTGATCACCTCGATCGTGCTGCGGGCGCGGAGCGCGCCCGGCGTCCTGCGCCGCGGCTTCACCAACGTCGGCCGTACGGCGCTGTCGTGCTACGTCTTCCAGAATCTGGTCGCCGGCGCGCTCTGCTACGGCTGGGGCCTCGGCCTCGCCACCCGCCTGGACGGGTTGCGGCCCTGGTGGGTGCCGGTCGCCTGGGCCGGGATCTGCTTGCTGTTCATGTCCCTGTCGTCACTGTGGCTGCGCCGCTTCGACCGCGGGCCGATCGAACTGGCCTGGCAGTGGGCTTACCAGGCGCCGTGGCGGCAGGCACCCGCCGAGGCGAGCCGATAGCCGGCCGGTGGAGCGGGCGGGGTCAGGGGCGGCGGTGGGCGGCGCCCGGGTGGGTGGCGGGCAGGCGGTTGACGCCGGGGCCGAGCAGCCGCTCACGCAGCGTCGAGTCACCGTACTCGGTGCGGTAGCGGCCCCGCCGCTGCAGCTCCGGCACGACCAGCTCGATGAAGTCCTCCGCGGTGCCCGGTGACAGGTACTGCATGAGGTTGAACCCCGTCGCGCCCGTCTCGTCGGCCCAGCGCTCGATCTCGTCCGCGACGTGCCCCGGCGTGCCCGCGACGAAGAACGGACCGCCTGCGCCGATCCGGCCGACCGAGTCGAGCACGTCGCCGACCCGCAGGCCGCGGCCGGCCAGTGGACGCACGGCCCGCTCGGTGAAGTCGCCGCCGCGGGCCACGATGTCGTCGATCAGCTCGCCCGGATCGTAGGCGGCCAGGTCGATGCCGCTGCCGCGCTGCGCCAGGAAGCCCTCCGGCCTGATGTGCCGCTGCAGGCCGGCCACCTTGGCCTCCACCTCCCGCTGTGTACGCGCCACGATGACGGACGCGCCGGGGAAGAAGGTGATGTGGGCGGGATCGCGCCCGTACGCGGCGGCCCGGCGCCGGGTGTCGGCGATGTCCTCGCGCAGCGCCTCCAGGGACGCGCCTCCGGTGAAGACCGCCTCGGCGTGCCTGGCCGCGAACTCCTTGCCGCGCTCGGAATTGCCCGCCTGGTAGAGGACGGGGGTGCGCTGCGGCGACGGCTCCGACAGGTGCGGCCCGGCGACCCGGAAGTGTTTGCCCACGTGGTCGATGGCGTGGACCTTGGCCGGGTCGGCATAGACGTGCCGCTCCCGGTCGCGGAGCACGGCGCCGTCCTCCCAGCTGCCCTCCCACAGCTTGTAGAGCACCTCCAGGTACTCCTCGGCGATCTCGTAGCGCAGGTCGTGCTCGATCTCGTCGTCCAGGCCGAAGTTGCGGGCGGCGCTGCGCAGGTAGGAGGTGACGACGTTCCAGGCCACCCGGCCCTTGGTGAGGTGGTCGAGGGTGGACATGCGGCGGGCGTGCGCGAACGGCGGCTCGTACGTGGTGGAGAAGGTCACCGCGAAACCCAGGTGCCTGGTCACGGCGGCCATCGCGGGCACCACGAGCAGCGGGTCGTTGGCGGGGATCTGCACGGCCTCGCGGATGGCGGTCTCGGGGCCCCCGGTAGCGGTCGTAGGCGCCTACGACGTCGGCCAGGAAGACGGCGTCGAACAGGCCGCGCTCCAGCAGCCTGGCCAGGTCGGTCCAGTACTCCAGGTCGGTGTAGCGGTGGCGGTTGTTGCCCGGGTGGGTCCACAGGCCGTGCTGGATGTGGCCGACGCAGTTCATCTCGAACAGGTTGAAATGGATGATGCCGCTCATCGGGGGAAACCCCTGGGGGCGATGCCGTTGAGGTGGTAGTTGCCGACGTCGTGCACCTTGGCCCGCCGCGGGTCGTGCACGGTGTGCGTACGCGCGTTGCGCCAGTGCCGGTCCAATCCGAGCGGGCCGCGGGCGGCGCTCGCCCCGGCCAGCTCGAACCATTCGGAGGTGACCCGGTTGGCGGCCCGGTCGGCCTGGGCCCGCGCGGCGGCCATGGCGACGGCGGCCTCTCCCGCCAGCTCCTCGAACTCCTCCGGCGCCGCGGCGCGGGCCCGGTCCACCGCCTCGCCCGCGCTCTCCAGCAGCGCCCTGGCGGCCCTGGTCAGCACGGCCAGCTCGCCGAAGCGCTGGACGACGACCGGGTCCTCGACCACCTTCTCCGGCAGGGCGCCCGGCCAGCCGCCCTTGGTGTAGCCGCGCAGGAAGGCGGCGGCCTCGGTGAGGGCTCCTTCGGCGATGCCGGTGTCGATGGCGGCGTGGATGAGCAGCCCGAAGCTGCGGAACGTGCTGAGGTCGTCGCGGCGGACCGGCATCACGTGCTCGGCGGGCACGGTCACCACCTCCAGCGGCTTCCTCTCCTGGAGGGGCGGCGTCCGTACCTCCGGCAGCGTCACGAGCCGTCTCCGATCGGGTACGGGACGGCGGTCGAGGCATGGTGGATCACGAATCTCTCCTCTTCGGGAGGGACAAAGGGGTGAAACGGCGAGATTTCGTGATCAGCGACATTGCGCGCTGGCGACGTGACCGAAGTCCACGTGCGGGCGCCGGGTCAGGTGGAGGCCCTGGCTCATGCCCTTGAAGCTACGAGCCCTTCTGGAGAAAGTCAACATTTCCTACTGGATATACATGTAATTCGGACGACCGGGGCCCGGCGGACAGGGTGCCCAAGATTGCGGACCTGGCCTTTCCCACGACTCGGCGGAGGATGGGGGCGTGCGTGACAGTCGTGTGCATGACCGACATAACGCCCTCAGCCGAGCCCACACCCACCCCCGCAGGCGCGGAGCGACCGCTGCCGATCCGGGTGCTGCTCGGCATCGCCCACCGCTGGCCCACCTGGCTGGGGCTGGCGGTCATGGCGCAGAGCGCCTTCGGCATGGACGACGGCCGGCCCCAGGCGCTCATCGTGTTCCTGGCCGCGCTCATCTACCTGGGCACCGCGCTGCTCGGCCGGCCGGCCGTGGTCTGGCCGCTGTTCGTCGCGTCCGTGGTCGGGGTGGCGGTGGCACGGGTGCTCGACGCGGACCCGTGGCCGGCGCTGGTGGGCGGGGCGGTGTGCGTGACCGTACTGGCCCTGGTGGCCGGCGTGGCGCGGCGGCCGCCGCTGACCGCGCTGCAAGTGCCCTTCATGCTGGTCTTCGGCGGCGCCGCGGTCGTCGCACTGTCCCTGTCGCCGGTCGCGGGAAGTTATCTCGTCGCCGCCGCCCTCATCGGCCACGCCGTGCAGGACGTCGTCGTCTGGCGGGCGAACCAGGTGGTGACGCGGTCGCTGGCGGAGTTCTGCGCGGTGCTCGACTTCACGCTCGGGGTCGCGATCCTGGTGCTCGTCTGATCGGACCGGCGGAGTCCACCGATTGACCCTTGCCCGGAGGTTGACGACCTGTCCGGGCAGCGCTTACGGTTCCGGCAGCCGGTGAAATTATCGACACACCACCGAAACTTTCGGTCGCGTGTCGCGCTCGTCTGGCACCCCCGGCTCCGGCATCGGAGGTAACACGGTGAAGCTCCTGATCATCGCTTTAGCGCTCGTCCTCGCCACCCCGGCCCTGCCCGCGTCCGCCCATCCGCGCCCACCGCGCGACCTGCGGCAGCTCGCGCAGCAGACCGGCGTCAAGATCGGCTCTGCCGTCGACATCGCCGCCCTGCGCGCGGAGTCCGACTACCGCAGGGTGCTCAACCGCGAGTTCAGCCACGTCACCGCGGAGAACGCGATGAAGTGGGAGTCCGTCGAGCCGGAGCGCGGGGTGTTCACCTGGGCCGACGCCGACGCACTGGTCGAGAACGCGCGCCGCAACCACCAGCAGGTACGCGGCCACACCCTCGTCTGGCACAACCAGCTGCCCGCCTGGCTGACCAGCGGCGTGGCCGACGGCTCGATCGACGCCACCGAGCTCAGGAAGATCCTGCGCGACCACATCACCACCCAGGTCCGCCGCTACAAGGGCAAGATCAGGGCCTGGGACGTGGTCAACGAGGTCGTCGAGGACGACGGCACGATGCGGCAGACCCTCTGGCTGACCCACCTCGGCCCCGGCTACATCGCCGACGCCTTCCGCTGGGCGCACCAGGCCGACCCGCACGCCAAGCTCTACATCAACGACTACAACCTGGAGTGGAACGCCCCCAAGATCGAGACCACCTTCGCCCTGGTCAAGGACCTGCGGGCGCAGGGGGTGCCGATCCACGGGGCCGGCTTCCAGGGCCACCTGGGCATCCAGTACGACTACCCGGGCGACTGGGCGAACGTGATGCGCCGCTTCGCCGGTCTGGGCCTCGAAATCGCGGTCACCGAGCTGGACGTGCGCATGGTGCTGCCCGTGACGCCGGAGAAGCTGGCGACCCAGGCCACGTACTACAGCCGGGCGCTCTCCGACTGCCTCAGCGTCCGCGCGTGCCGCGAGCTGACCGTGTGGGGCTACACCGACCGGCACTCGTGGGTGCCCGGCTGGTTCGAGGGTGAGGGCTCGGCCTGCCTGCTCGACGAGAACCTCGCGCCCAAGCCGGCCTACCGGGCGCTGCTGACGGTGAAGCGCCCCCGCTGACGCCGCCCGGCCCAGGTCCGCACTAGTGGTTCGGCGCGGACCTGGGCGGCGGTCTCGTCAGGACGGGTCCAGGCGCTGGAGCAGGCCGTACACGAAACGGGCGCGGTACGTGCGGCCGTCGTGGGGGAAGTCGACCGTCCAGTGCTGCGGGGCGGGGCCCTCGATCTGGACGGCGCCGGGGAAGCTCGCGCCGAGGTCGGCCACGACGCACGTCCACGGTGTCAGGTCCGCGAACGCCACCTCCGCCGGGCCCTCGGGCCGGACGAACCACTGGTTCCACACCTCGCCGCCGGGGCCGACCAGGGCCTCGAACGCCAGGCCCGGCCAGCTCGGCAGCGGCCAGCGCAGCACGTCGCAGGTCAGGCTGCCCGCGGGCCTGCTGTCCCGGTACGGCGGCGCCCCCAGCGCCATCCGCAGCGCCGCGGCCCCCTTGGGCGCCCTCGGGGCGTGGGCCAGCCGCGTCCAGTGGGCGTGGGCCTCACGGAGCTCGGCGCGGGAGGCGCCCATGCCGTGCAGCGCCTCCTCCACCTTGCCGGCGTTGAGGTCCTTCATGCGGTGCATCAGCGCCAGCTCGAACTCGCGCACCCGGAAAGCCACGGGATACAGCTTGCCAGCCCGTCGGGGTCACGGCGCCCGTCAACGGCCGGAGGTCTTCACCGCACCTCCCGACCGGCTACCGCCGAATCGTTGGAGTCGCCGGCGGCGATCACGTCGGCCAGGGTGATCTCGCTGAGCAGGGCGTTCTCGTGGCTGCGCAGCCGGTCCCAGATCTCGGCCAGCGGCGCGGCGGCCGGGGAGAAGGGCCGGGCGGGCGGTTCCGCGCCCTCGGTGACGCGGATGACGTCGGCGAGCGCGATCTGCCCGGCCGGGCGGGCCAGCCAGTAGCCCCCGTCGGGGCCCCGCTGGCTGCGGATCAGGCCCGCCCGGCGTAGTTGGAGCAGGATGTTGTCGCAGAAGCGGCGCGGGATCTCCTGCGTGACGGCGATCCGCTCGGCGTGCACCGGGCGGTCGGCCACGGCCAGGGCGAGCATGGCGCCTAGGGCGTACTGGGTACGGGCGGAGATTCTCATGGGCGGCGGGCTTCAGGCGGAGGCCGTCTCCTCCTCTGAGCCGCGGGCGCGCAACTCGCTCTCCACCGCCTCGACCGACTCGTTGGCCTTGTCGCGGCGGTACTCGCGTACCGAGTAGGCGATGGCCGCCGCCCAGATGACCGCGATGACGATGTACGCCACGGTCTGGACGCCGGTGGAGGCGTCGATCCAGTCGCTGCGCAGCAGCGTGCGCACGTTCGTCAGGACGATGACGCCACCGACGGCCGAGCCGAGGATGCGCGGCGGGATGTGCCGGACCAGCCAGGCGGCGATCGGCGCGGCGATGACGCCGCCGAGCAGCAGCACGGCCACCCAGGAGAAGTTGATGTTCTCCGAGCCGATGCCGACGAAGAAGCCGACGCTGGCCGCGATGGCGACGAGGAACTCGCTGGCGTCGATCGAGCCGATCACCTTGCGCGGCGCCATGCGCCCGCTGGCCAGGATCGCCGGGGTGCCGACGGGGCCCCAGCCACCGCCGCCGGTGGCGTCCACGAAGCCGGCCACCAGGCCGAGCGGCGCGAGGAAGCGCCGACGCAGCGGCTTGCCCAGGTTGCCGCGCGGCAGGCCGAAGGCGGTGAAGCGGATGAGGATGTAGACGCCCAGGGCCAGCAGGATGATCGACATGACCGGGGCGGCGATCTCGGTGGAAAGGCTCGACAGGAACGTCGCGCCGGCGAACGCGCCCACGGCTCCCGGGATGCCGATCTTGGCGACGACCTTCCAGTCCACGTTGCCGAAGCGCCAGTGGGAGATGCCCGAAGCGAGCGTGGTGCCGATTTCGGCGAGGTGGACGGTGGCGGATGCCGCCGCCGCGTTGGTGCCGATGGCCAGCAGCAGCGTAGTCGAGGTGACGCCGTAGGCCATGCCTAGGCTGCCGTCGACCAGCTGAGCCGCGAGACCGACCAGCCCGAGCAGGATGAGTGCCCGCACGATCTCCCCTTTCCTACCATTCCTACTATACAAGTAGGAATAATAATTTAAGGCGGGAGGCGTCCTGTCAACCCCTGGCCGGGGAACAACTGAGCGTCGGCTGCCTGAACGACGACGGCCGCCCCACCCCTCGAACGGGGCGAAGCGGCCGCGGCGGCTCGTCTGGAGCGGTTCTGCTGGAACGGTTCTTGTAGAGCGTTGATCAGCCGGGATCACGCGGATCGGGATCGGGCGGGATCAGCTGGGGATCAGGGCCTTGACGGCGAGCTCCTCCTGGCCGGCCGGACCGTCGAGACGGATCGACAGCTCCCACACACCGCTCATCGCGAACAACTCCCCCTCGGCCACGAAACGGCCGGGCTCCCGCTCGCGTGCGGCGACCTCGGGCGTCGAGTGCCCCATGTCGGCCATCACCGCCGACAGGGTCACGGTGTCGGCGTCGCCCGAGGTCACCTCGACCTCGGCGGCGACCCGCCCGGGCGCCGGATTCTCGATCAGTACGGTGACGGCGTAGCGCGTGCCCGTGGTCGTCAGGCGCAGCGGCTCGGCCGCCATGCTCCTGCCCACCACGAACAGCGTCACGGCGACGACCACGAGCGCCAGGGCCGCGAGGGCCCATTTCCGGCTCATCGCGTGGCCTCCGATGCCGTCACGTCCACGGCGAAGGGCACGGTGACGACGCCCTCGCCGGTGGCGTACTGGGCCCAGGCCAGATAGCGGCCCGCCTGCGGGAAGCTGAAGGTGAACCGCAGCCGGGAGCCCGGGGCGCCCATCTCGTGGACGTGACCGAAGAAGGTGCCGTCCTGGCTGCGGATGAGCAGGTGACCGGCCATCCCGAGCCAGGGCCGCACGCCCGCGGGCGCGTCCAGCTCGATCGTCGCCGGACGCCCCGCCACAGGAACGTCAGGCCGCAACCGCGGCACAGCACCCACGCCACCGGCACCCGTCTCAGTCGGGTCTGTCGCAGCCGAGTCGGTGGTGGCCGGATCCGTGGTGGCCGGATCCGTGGTAGCCGGATCCGTGGTAGCCGGATCCGTGGTAGCCGGATCCGTGGTAGCCGGATCCGTGGTAGCCGGATCCGTGGTAGCCGGATCCGTGGTGGCCGGATCCGTGGTGGCCGGATCCGTGGTGGCCGGATCCGTGGTGGCCGGATCCGTGGTGGCCGGATCCGTGGTGGCCGGATCCGTGGCTGAACGGTTCGACGACGGTGGGTCCGACAGTGGGGCCTCGCCGCCTATGGTGACGGTCGCGGTGGCGAGCTGGCCGCCTGAGTTCTCCCGTTCCAGCTCGGCATGGGTCAGGTAGCGGCCGGGGCGGTCGGCGCGCAGCCTGACTTCCAGCCTGCCCGGCGCCGTGCGCAGGGGGTGCAGGTGGCGGAAGTAGCGGCCGTCCTCGCTGGTCACGACCACATGGGCGAGCGCCTCGTGGTGCACGGTGAGGTCGTCCACGGGACGGCCGGTGGAGCCGTCCACGAGGTCGATCCGGAGCGTGAACTCCTCCCCCGCCGCCGGCCGCGCCGGCACCGTCGCCACCCGCGTCTGCACGTACGGCCGCCCGCCCGTCACCACCCTCGACCCCGTCTCCGACCCCGCCCCGGACAACGGCTCCGACGACGCCTCGGGTGCGGCACCGTCGGGGACGGGCGGCGGCATCCAGGGTTCGAACACGATGACCATGACGGCGACCGTCACCCCGGCCGCAGCCCCCGCCGCCAGCAGCATCGCCGTGCCCCGCCGGGCGAGCGCCCCGGTGAGCAGGCCGCCCACCAGCAGCATCGCGGCCACGAACAGGCCGCCGTAGATCAGGAAGTCGCCCGCGGAACCGCGGTCAACCAGCACCCGGAACGGGATCACGGCGACCTCGTTCCCCGCGCTCAGCTTCAGCTCGTGCGGCCCGGTCCGGTTCACCCGGAGCTCCGCGTACTGCGGATCGCGCGCCGCCGCCCGCGCCGTGGCGGTCGCGGTCCGCCCGTCCTCGACCGAGCGCACCTCCAGGCCGACCGGCAGCGCGGTGACCGGCTGGTACGCGATCACCCCGATCCGCAGCGGCCCCGGCACGCGAGGCGTCCCTTTGATCACCACCGTGACCTCGGCGCCGGCGATCGTCTGGGCGATCCGCAGATCCGCCCCCACCGTGACGTTGTGCGCCGCGGCGGGAACGGCGGTGCCCACGACCAGCACGGCGATGAGACACAGCACCTGGACCGCCGCCGCTCGGAGCCGTCGGATCATGCCCGCTCGGTGTCGTCGAGCACGTTGGAGCGGGCGAGCACGCCGGAGTCGGCGGACGCGCCGGGATCGGCGAGCGCGTCGCGGTCCGGTGCCGCGTCGGGGGCGGGGAGCGCGTTGGGCAGGAACAGGGCTCCGAACGCCAGGCCGATCAGCCCGGCCACGACCGGCGCGCCCGTCCACAACTCCGGGACGGCGGGCAGGCCGCCGCCCGCCACCGAGGCGACCGCGAAGTAGAGCGACCAGGTGGCGAACGGCGACAGCCCGGCGAAGGCCCAGAAGGCGCCCCTGCGCGCGGCCGACGGGCGCAGCCGGAGGATCAGCAGGTCGCTCACCAGCCCGCCGGCCACGAACGCCAGCAGGATCGGCAGGTTACTGAACTCCGTCTGCGCGCCGGGCATGAGGACGCTCAGCGCGTACAGGACGGTCACCGCGCCGAACGGGAGCCGCCAGCGGCGGACGAGGAACAGCACGGGGGTGAGCGTGACGACGTTGGTGATCACCAGCGCGGACGCCAGCCGGGCGGCGCCCTGGTTGTCGGTGGCGGAGAAGCTCTCGACGATGCGCTGCGGCCCGTACTGCATGGCGTCGCCGTAGGAGAGGAAGAGCCACACCAGCGCCGTGGCGAAGCCGAGCCCGATCAGCGCGGGAAGCAGGCGTCCGAGCGACGGCCTTTCGCCCACGTCGGGGGCGTTCCAGGTGGAGCGGAGTGGGGTCGTGATGATGATGAGCATCGTCACGATAAGGCCGAGATGCGAAGGGCTGAAAAGAATGTCAAGATTCGTCTCGATGCCGAGGATCGTGTGCCACATCATGTCCACGAATCCGAAGGCGGCGAACCCGGGAATCGCCACCAGCCCGGCCAGATATCCGTTGGGCACGGCCGCCGGCCCCTGCCGACCGGCGCGCACCCCGCGCCACACCTGCCAGCAGATCCAGCCCGAGACCACGGCGAACCCCGAGTAGAACACCGCGTGCCACGGCGTGAAGAACGTCTCCAGTTCGGTGAGGTTGGTGTGCGCCCACGCGTCGATCATCAACCCGACGCCGAACCAGATGCCCAGCAACGCCGTCACGAGGTCCGTCCGGGGAGAGACCCAGCCGCGCGGCTCACCTGAATCCGCGAGTAAACGCCGCATGCCGGTATTGGTCAACGCCACTTGATGTCCCCTTTCGGCGGCCCGATTTTCCGACGCCTCGAATCTAGCGCGGCGCGCCAAAATACGCGTAAGTAGAATTGCAGTACAATTTCACGCTACGTACCTGCACGAACACGATTCAGCGCCTTTCTGGCGAAAAGGGGGATTTCTGGCGTCCGGAATACACAGGAAACCTGGAACTATCCCGCTTGAGAACAGCGGGCGTCCTGCGCGATGCTGGTGTGTCAACAGCGCGTGAAGTCCGTACCGGGGGTGGGATGAGGTCGTCTCTGCGGGTCCTGCGCTGGCTGCCGTTCATCGTCATGCTGGGCGTCACCCTGGTCGATCTGCTCGCCGGCCAGAACCTCGTCTTCCTGCCGCTGCTCACGCTGGGCCCGGCCTTCGCGTCGGTGTCGGGCGGTGTACGACGCACGGCCGCCGTCGGAGCGGTGGCGCTGGCCATCTGCGTGCCCATGGCGATCTACAACGACCTGCTGTTCACCTGGGCCAACAACCTCACCGTCATCTCCATCGCCGGGGTGACGGCGGCGAGCATGCTGGCCAGCCGGCTGCGCCTGCAGCGCGAGCGCGAGCTGGCCAGCGTGCGGCAGGTCGCCGAGGCCGCTCAGCGCGTGCTGCTGCGGCCGGTGCCGCGGCGGGCGGGCGACGTGCGGGTGGCGCTGTCCTACACCTCCGCGGCGGCCGAGGCGCGGATCGGCGGCGATCTGTACGAGGTCGTCACCACCCCGCAGGGCGTCCGGCTGCTGATCGGCGACGTGCAGGGCAAGGGCCTGGCGGCGGTCGAGACGGCGGCGTGGGTGCTCGGCGCCTTCCGCGAGGCCGCCTACGACGAGGCCGACCTGGGCGACATCGGCGACCGCCTGGAGGCCAGCCTGGCCAGGCACTTAGGCGGCGAGCAGTTCGTCACCGCGATCATCGCGGAGATCCACGAGAAGGAGATGTCGCTGGTCAACTTCGGCCACCCGGCGCCGCTGCTGATCACGGGTGACGGCGAGCTGCACGCCCCCGAGCCGGCCGAGCAGGGGCTGCCCCTCGGGCTGGGCGTGTTCGAGACCTCGGCGCCGAAGCCGCAGCGGATCCCGTTCGGCTCCGGCGACCGCGTCCTGTTCTTCACCGACGGGGTGATCGAGGCCAGAAACGCGGCCGGCGAGTTCTACCCGCTGATGGAGCGGGCGTGGCTGCTGCGCCGCGACGACCCGCAGGAGGCGCTCGACTCGCTGCGGACGGACCTGGTGCAGCACACGGGCGGCCCGCTGCACGACGACGCCGCCATGCTCCTGCTCCACCGTCCGTAATACCCCACCGCCCGTAACACCCCAGCTCCCGTGACGCCCCCAACCGCCCGTGACGGCTGGTCAGGCGATGCCGGGAACCAGCGGCACCGTGGTCGACTCCCGCACCACCAGATGGCACGGGCGGGCGTGCCGCCCCGGCGACGGCGAGCCGTTGATGGCGGCCAGCAGCATCTCCGCCGCCGTCCTGCCCAGCCCTTCCAGGTTCATGTCCACGCTGGTCAGCGGCGGCTGGGAGCCCTCCACCATCACGCCCCAATTGTCGAACCCGACCAGCGCCACGTCCTCGGGCACCCGCCGCCCCACCGAGCGCAGCGCGTCGGCCACGCCGCGGGCGATCTGGTCGCTGCCGCAGAAGACGGCGTCGAACTCCGTCCCGCCGGCCAGCAGCATCCCGATCGCCTGCCGCCCCCACACCTCGCTCCACGCCCCGAACAGGGCCGGCCCCGCGGGCGCGAGCCCCGACTCCGCCAGCCGTTCGGCCGCGGCGCCGGCCCTGACGCGGGCGGAGTGATGGTGTTCTGGACCGGTGATCTGCGCGACGCGGGTGCGGCCGATGGCCAGCAGGTGCTCGACCGCCTTGCGCGCCCCGCCCGCCTCGTCCGGCACCACGGAGCAGTCGTCAGGGTCGGTCGAGCCGATGTAGGCGTACACGACGGGGACGGGCAGGGCCGGGGAGATCGGCGCGCGTGCCTCGGTGCGGCGGCCGGTGACGATGATGCCGTCGACCCGGCGGCCGATCAGGGTCTTGACGTGGTACTGCTCCCTGATCGGATCGTCGCGCCCGTCGCACAGGAACACCGACATCTGCCCCGCCCCCAGCGCGTCCTCCGCGCCCATGAGCACGGGGATGCTGAACCGCCCGATCGTGTCCGTGGTGATCATGCCCACGGTGTACGTCCGGCCCGAGTGCAGGCTGCGCGCCCCCGCGTTCACCTCGAAGTTGAGCTGCCTGGCCGCCTCCCTGACCCGCGCCCTGGTCTCCTCCCGCAGCGATCCGCGCCCGTTGAGGGCCTTGGAGGCCGTGCCCACCGACACCCCGGCCAGCGCCGCGACGTCGGTGATCGTGACGTGCCGCTCCAATTTCCCCATTTTTCCTCCGCTTTCCCCATCCCTCGCCACCCCCACTTTATCCTCCGTTGACGTTCACTCCACGGCGGCACCGGCGGAGGCAAACGCTTTCCCCCGCTTTCCGCACCAGCGCCGGATCATACGGGTGCGTCCGGACAGCAAAAGGCTCCGGCCGGACGCGTGGCGCGTCCGGCCGGAGCCGGGGTTGGCCGGGAGGCTGGGGCGGGCGGGAGGGGGAGCCCGCCCCAGCACGTCAGGTGGCGTTCGCCCGCAGCGCGGGCGGCACGATCTGCTCGTACGACGGCAGGTGCTTGACCAGCCCGGTCGTCCGGTGGAAGGCGATGGCGGCGTCGAAGGACGACCGGGGGAAGCCGATGCTCTCGGGAATCTCGCTCCGCATGAGCGCGGGCAGCTCGGTCAGCGCCTTCGGGTCGATGCCCTTGAGATAGACGCCCAGCAGCCGGATGATCTCGGCGGTGTCGGCCTGGCGGATGAAGCGCTGGGCGCGGCCGAGCGCGTTCTGGAAGGCGGCGACCTCCTCGGGCTTCTTGTCGATGATCCGCTGCGTGGTGAACACGACGCCGTGCGAGGTCCGTTCCAGTCCCGGCACGTCGCCGGCGGCGGGCGAGATGAACCGCACACCGATCCCGGCCGCGGTGGCCTGCTGGGCGATCGGTTGGAAGAAGGCGAGCGCGTCGACCCGGCCCGCCTTGAGCGCGCCCAGGGCGGCTGCGGCGGTGCTGCCGAGGTTGACCAGTTCGCTGTCCGTGGCGGAGTTCATCCCGGTCTTGGCGAACAGGTACGTCACCAGCGCCTCGGTTCCGCTGCCCGGCCCGGTGATGCCGATCTTCTTGCCGCGCAGGGCGCGGATGCGCTGGTCGAGCGGGTCGGACGGGGTCGCGCCGGTGAAGGAGGCGCCGACCACGACGTCCACGTAGTAGCGGTCGACCAGGTTGGCCACCAGCCTGCCCTTGTCGTCGATCCTGGCCAGGTTGAGCGCATCGG
Source organism: Nonomuraea sp. NPDC048882 (assembly GCF_040649755.1). Lineage (NCBI taxonomy): Bacteria > Bacillati > Actinomycetota > Actinomycetes > Streptosporangiales > Streptosporangiaceae > Nonomuraea > Nonomuraea sp. NPDC048882. The sequence continues at coordinate 279,539 of NZ_JBEZGB010000003.1, read as the reverse complement.
TCATCACTCCGGCGCCCAGGTCGATGCTGCCCGACTTCAGGGCCGCGGCGACCTTGGCCCCGGTGCCGAGCCTGGGCCGTTCACCGAGCTTGACGCCCTCCTCGGCGAAATAGCCCTTCTGCTCGGCCACGAACAGCGGGAAGAACGCGAGCGAGTTGCTGATCTGGCCGACGTTCAGGACGCCGGGCGGCGTGGTCGAGCTGCGTTGCGCGCAGCCGGTCACGGCCAGCAGGAGCGTGGCGAGGATCAGCACGCTCAGCGCGGCGGGCCGGGGGCGGGTCCTGAGGATCGGCACGCGCGGGGCGGCCGTGCGGGAACGGGGTGCCCTGGCGCGGGTCACCGCTCCTCTCCCAGCGGCTTCCACCGGCTGGCGCGGCGGTCGAGCATCCCGACGAGCAGGTTCAGCAGTGCCGCGATCACGCTCAGCACGACGAGGGTGGCGAACACGCCGGCGGTGTCGAACTGCGCGGCGGCGTCGTTGATCAGGTAGCCGAGGCCCCGGTTGGAGGCCACCAGCTCGCCGATCACGGCGCCGATGAGCGCGTACGGGATGGCCACCTTGAGCCCGGTGAGCAGGCCGGTCATGGACGAAGGGACGACGACCTTCACCATGATGTCGCGCCGTCCGCCGCCCATCAGGCGTACGGCGTCGATCAGGCCGCGGTCCACCTCGCGCACGCCCGCGGCGGTGTTGAGGAAGACGAGGAAGAACACGGTCGCGGCGGCCAGCAGCACCTTCATGCTCATGCCGATGCCGAACCAGACGATGAACAGCGGCGCCAGGGCGACCTTCGGGATGGCGTACAGGGCCATGATGAACGGGTCGAGCACCTGGTAGAGGGCCCGCGCCGAGGCCAGTGCGAAGCCGGTCAGCGCGCCGGCCGCGGCGCCGAGCAGGAAGCCGTAGACCACCTCCTGGACGGTGATCCAGGTGTTGGACCACAGCGTCCCGTCCTGGTGCCACTGGACCAGGCGGGTCCAGATGTCGCTGGGCCGGCTGGTGAAGGTGATGTCGAACCAGCGTTCGGCGGTCAGCTCCCACACGACCAGCAGCGCCACCACCAGCAGCGCTCTCAGGGACCACACCGTGGCGGTGCCGCCGTGCCGGGTCCACCAGCTCCTGTCGAGCCGCACGGTCTGGATCGCGGTCATCGGGCTCCCTCCCGCAGCGCGGCGGTGAGCTCCCGGTGCAGGGCGACGAACTCGGGGTCGATCCTGAGTTCGTCGGCGTCCCTGGGCCGGGGCAGGTCAATGGGCCGGTCGAGCACGATGCGGCCGACCGGGCCGAGCACCACGACCCGGTCGCCGAGCAGCAGGGCCTCTTCGATGTCGTGGGTCACGAACACCACCGTCTGGCCGCCGTCCGCCCACAGGCGCAGCAGCTCGGCCTGCAGCTCGCCGCGGAGCTGGGCGTCGAGGGCGCCGAACGGCTCGTCCATGAGCAGCGTCTCCGGATCGCCCGCCAGCATCCTGGCCAGGCTGACCCGGCGGCGCATCCCGCCGGACAGCTCGCGCGGGTAGTGCCGTTCGAAGCCTTCGAGGCCGACCTTCCCGATCAGCTGGGCCGCGCGTTCCTTGCGTTTCTGCGCGGGCACGCCGCCGATCTCCAGGGGCAGCTCGACGTTCCTGTGCACGCTGCGCCACGGCATGAGCGTGTCGGACTGGGTCAGGTAGCCCACCTCCGTACGCGGGCCCGCGACCGGCCGGCCGCGGTAGGAGACCGTGCCCGAGGTCGGCGTGGTGAGGCCGGCGAGCAGGTTGAGCATGGTGGATTTGCCGCAGCCGCTGCGGCCGAGCACGGTGACGAAGCTGCCCTCGGCGATCGTGAGGTCGAAGTCGCGCAGTGCCACGACGCCGACGGCGTCCTTGACGAACTGCTTGCCGAGCCCGCTCACCTCGATCACGGTGTCGCTGATCACGGTGTCGCTCATCGGGGGCCCGCCAGCCGACGGGAGTTGTCCACGGCCATGGTGCGTACGTCCTTGTCGGTGAAGCCCTCGGCGAGCAGCCGGTCGGCCAGCAGGGCCAGGCCGTCCTCCACGGGCGGGTTGAAGGGCTGGCCGAGGTCGCTGGAGAGCACGGAGTGCTCGGGGCCCACGGCGTCGATGTGCTCGAACCAGGTCCGCCAGGAGACCTTGCCGGAGTGCGGGGTGGTGAAGCAGCGTTCGAGCAGGGCGCCCTTGGCGGCCAGGGCGCGCTGGCGGTCGATCGCGACCCGCTGTGAGGTGAACTCGGGATGGGTGACCACGATGCGGCGTACGCCCTCCGCGACGGCGGCCGCGACCACCGCGTCGATCTCGTCGGCGCTGAGGTGCCCGGTGGCGAGGGTCAGGTCGTGCTGGGCGATCAGCCGCAGCACCTGCCTGGTCCGATCCGGCACCGCGCCGTCCGGCCCCACCACGTCCACGGGGTCGGCGGCCATCCCGGCCTCCCGCAGGTCGTTCTGGAGCCTGGCCCACATGGGCGGCGTGGCGCCCTCGGGGTCGCTCGCGGTGCAGGCCCGCTGGTTGGCGCTGTCCACGGTGGGCAGCCAGACGAACCGGGCGCCGCCGCGTGCGGCGATCTCGACGGCGATGGGGTTCATACCGCCCACGGAGGCGTTCAGCGTGATCGCCCCAACTGCGTCGACGCCGGGCACCGCGGCCCGTACGACCTCGGCGCGTTCCGCGGTGGGCACGTAATGGGACTTGAGCACGAAGCCGGCGAGCCCGACCTCGGCGAAGCGCGCCGCGAGCGTCAGGTCGTCGATCCGCCTGCGCATCACATCCGGTGCCACGTGGACGTGGACGTCGTAGGCGTCCGCGACGAGGTCACGCGCTCGCGCGGAGGGCTGGGGGTGATCCGGCATGCATGTCTCCCACGATCTGTTTGCTGAAACAGATTGTTAACAATATGGGCGACAACCGTCAAGGGCGATCAGTTCTGAGAATCCCGTAAAGCCGCGATCACGCTGCGCAGATGACGGCGGGCCGCCTGTTCGGCCGCGCCGGGGTCCCCCGCGCAGATGGCGTCGATGATGGCCAGGTGCTCGCCCAGCGACCTGGCCGGGCGGCCGCGCTGCATGGACAGCCGGAACTGGTGGCGGACGACCTGGCCGCGCAGCCGTTCCAGCACCCGTTCCGCGATGGACTGACCGCTCAGCTCGCGGACGCGGCGGTGCAGGAGCTGGTTGAGCTCCGAATAGCCGAGGACGTCGCCCGACCGCACCGCCTCGGACATGAGCGCGCCGATCTCGCGCAGCTCGGCGACCGCGCCCGGGGTGACCCGGCCGGCCGCCTTGGCCGCGCACAGGCCCTCGACCACCATGCGCACCTCGGTGATCTCGATCGCCTCCTCCACGGAGACCGCCCGCACCCGCGCGCCGCGGTTCTGCACCCGCTCCACCAGGCCCTCGTTGGCCAGCTGCAGGAGCGCGGAGCGCACGGAGCTCCTGCTCGCGGCGAAGCGCTCGGACAGGTCGGCTTCCACGAGCCGCTGGTCAGGCACGAAATCGCCCCGCATGATCCCTTCACGGATCGCGTCGAGGACCGTTCCCGCGTCTGTGGACACGTTCCCTCACTCAGATTGTCAACAATCATGTGAGAGATATCGTAATCACTCAGCTCGGCGGCGGCAGATCATCAACTCCGTCGTGGGGCTCTCGCGGACGACGCGGACGAGCCGCCGCTCCACCGGCGACAGCAGCGCCCCGGCCACCCGGCCGGTGGCCTCGGTGAGCGTGACGCCGCGCAGGAAGCCGCCCCAGAGCTTGCGCCACACCGGGTTGGCGTCGACCTGGGCGTTCATCAGCACGAGCATGGGCGCGCGCCGGACGACGTCGAAGCCGGCCTCGCCGAGCGCCGTGGTGATCCACGGCAGCGTGTGGTTGACCTGGTGGTCGCCGCGCTGCTCGGGCCTGTGCAGGAAGTTCTCCGACAGGACGAGGACGCCGCCCGGCTTCGTGGCCCGCCCGAGCGTGCGCAGGGCCGAGCGGTAACGTTCGTCATCGGTGATGTGGAACAGCATGTCCATGGCCGAGACCGCGTCGAACGAGGCCGGCTCGATCAGCTCGCCCGGGTCGGCGAGGTCGAGCTGGAGGATCTCGGACTCGGGGAAGCGGGCGATCAGGCGCTCGACCGCGGCCTTGGTGAGGTCGGCTCCGGTGATCGACCGGGCGCCGAGCGCCCGCCACTGGCGCAGGTAGAAGCCGGTGCCCGAGCCGACGTCGAGCACCTTCGCCGAGGCCAGGTCGAGCCCGAGCCGTCCCACCTCACGCCGGAAGACCTCTCCTCGAATCAGATACATGTACGAGTTGAAGGCCCGGCCGAGCTGCTTGTAGCCGACTCCGCTCTCGGTCCAGTCGGCCTCCAGGCGGCGCTCCCAGAAGTCCTTCAGTTCGGTGTGCCTCATCAAGCAGCGCTCCCCACTGAGCCATTCCGAATGGCAAAGCCTTTCGGCAGTAAGCCCGGCTGTCAACACGGCACGGGCTGTTCGAGGATGACGGGAAGGGCTTCCAGGCCGCGCAGGATCATCATCGCGCTCTGCGAGCGCCACTGGAGCCGTTCCGGCGGGCAGGCGAGCCGGATCCCGGGAAAGCGGCCGAGCAGCGAGGTGAACGCGATCGTGCCCTCCAGCCTGGCCAGCGGCGCGCCGAGGCAGAAGTGCGGGCCGTGGCCGAAGGCGAGGTGCTGGTTGTCCGGCCTGGCCAGGTCGAGCTCGTCGGGCCGGTCGAACCGGGCGGGGTCACGGTCGGCGCAGTTGAGGGCGACCACGACCAGGCTGCCCGAGGGGACGGTGACGCCGTCCACGTCGATGTCCTCGACGGCGGTGCGCAACGTGGCCCGCTCGACCGGCCCGTCGTAGCGCAGCAGCTCCTCCACCGCGGCCGGCACCAGCCCGGGATCGGCGGCGAGGGCGCCGAGCACGTCCGGGGCGCGCAGCAGGGCCAGGGCGCCGTTGCCGATGAGGTTGACCGTGGTCTCGTGCCCGGCGACCAGCAGCAGCATGAGCATGCCGAGCAGTTCGGTCTCGTCCAGCTCGCCGTGCCGGTCGGCGGCCACGATCAGGGCGCTGATCAGGTCGGGCTGCGTCTCGCTCGCCGGCTCCCTGTCCATCCGCCTGTCGTCCATCCGCCTGTCGTCCATCCGCTCCCTGCGCTCGGCGACCAGGCCGGACAGGTAGCCGGTGAGCGCCGTGGTGGCGGCCTCCCGCCGCCGCCTGAGCTCGGGGGCCGACGCCGTGGTGATCAGGTCGCGGCTCCACGTACGGAATCGATCACGGTCGGAGACGGGCACGCCGAGCATCTCGCTGATCACCGTGATCGGCAGCGGGAAGGCGAACTCCTCGATGAGATCGACCTCCTCGCCGACCGGCAGGGCGGCCAGGAGGTCGTCCGCGATCTCCTGGATGCGCGGGCGCAGGGCCAGCACCCGCCTGGCGGTGAAGGCTTTGCCGATCACCCGGCGCAGGCGGGTGTGGTCGGGCGGGTCGGAGGAGAGCATGTTGACGCCGAGCGGCCCGGCGTCGCCGGTGACGAGCCCCGCTTCGCGCAGGAAGGCCGGCGCGTTCTTCGGATGCTTGGACAGGCGCGGGTCGTTGAGCGCGGCGCGGGCCTCGGCGTATCTGGTGATCAGGTACGCGTCGCCGCCGAACGGGGTGCGGACGCGGTGCACGGCGCCGCGCTCGCGGAGCCGGGCGTATTTCGGGTACGGATCAGCCATGTGGTTGCCGCCTTCGTGCTCAGCCTGCACCGGCGCGCCTCGCGGAGCCCGCGCGCCCATTTTACGACGGCCCGCTCTGCCCGATCCGCCCCCCCTGCGTCACAACGTGTCGAGGCCGTGCATGACGAGGTCGACGGCGCGCCGCATCGTGGCCAGGAACTCCTCCTCCGACTGCCCCATCTCCAGGCTGACCAGCCCGATCGCCCCCACCGCGCCCATCAGCGCGCCGACCGCCGCCAGCGCCGTCAAACGGTCGATCTCGCCGGGGAACGCCGCGACGAACGCGTCGGCGATCCTGCGCTGCGAATCGAACATCACATGCAGGCCCTTGGCCTGGACGCTGGGGACGGTGGCGACCAGGTTGCGGTAGACGTCCGTCAGCTCAGGGTCGGCCGAGATGGGCCCCTCGGCCATGTATCCGGCCGACAGGGACAACTCACAAGTCCGCAGCAGCAGGTCGGCCACGCGTTCGCCGGGCCGGCGTCCCTTGATCACGTCGAGGGTCAGCTCGTAGTAGCGCTCGGCGTCGGTGAAGACCACGTCCTCCTTGCTGGAGAAGTAGTTGAAGAAGGTCTTGGTCGCTATGTCCGCCTCTGCACTGATCTGCGCGATGGTGGTCTGCTCGTACCCCTGCTCCTTGAACAGCCTGAAGGCCGTACGGACCAGCAGCTCCCTGGTCTGGCGTTTCTTGCGCGCCCGCCGCGTCTCCTCCACGGTGACACATCTTACACGCCGAAAATTTTTACACATCTTGTACTTTTACACGTCGTGAGGCTAAATGGATCGCATCGGCCGTGCGAGTGACGCCGGGCAGGACGCCACTCGCACGGCGTACCCACCCGAGGAGTGACATGTCCGATCCATCAGATCTGCCGAGACTGCTGGTCCAGCACGCCGCGGCCTGCCCCTTCGATCCGCCGGACGAGCTCGCGCGGCTGCGTGCCGAGCGGCCCGTGACGCCGATGATCTACCCGGGCGGCCACGAGGGCTGGCTGGTGACCGAGCACGCCCTGGTCCGCGAGGTGCTGGCCGACCCGCGCTTCAGCCATCGGGCCGAGCTCCTGCGCAACCCGCTACCGGGAGCCTCGTTCAGCGACGAGCCGCAGCCGGCGCCGCCGGGCGCCTTCACCTCGATGGACCCGCCCGAGCACACCCGCTACCGCCAGCTCCTCACCGGCCAGTTCACCGTCCGCCGGATGCGCCGGTGGACCACCAGGATCGAGGAGATTGCCGCCGAGCTGCTGACCGTCATGGAGCGGCACGGCCCGCCGGCCGACCTGGTGGAGATGTTCGCCGGGCCCCTTCCCGGGCTGGTGATCTGCGAGCTGCTCGGGGTTCCCACCGGCGACCGGGAGGAGTTCGTCCGGGCGATGAGCATCCTCGGACGCCTGGGGGTGCCCGCCGGCGAGAAGATGGCCGCCTTCGGCAAGATGCAGTCCTTCATGCTCGACCTGGTGCGCGCCAAGCGCGAGCGGCCCACGGACGACCTGCTCGGCGGGCTCGTCGGCAGCAGTGATCTGACCGACGACGAGCTGGCCATCATCGGCGGCATCCTGACCGGCGCGGGCTTCGACACCACCGCGAACATGATCGCCCTGGGTGTCTTCGCCCTGCTCGACCACCCCGCGCAGCTCGCCGCCCTGCGCTCCGAGCCCGCCCTCATCGGCAACGCCGTCGAAGAGCTGCTGCGCTATCTGAGCATCATCCCCGCCACGGTGCGGGCCGCCCTGGAGGACGTCGAGCTCGGCGGCGAGCTCATCAAGGCCGGCCAGTCGGTCACGGTCTCCGTCCCGGCCGCCAACCGCGACCCGAAGCACTTCCCCGACCCCGACACGCTCGACCTGCGCCGGACCACGTCCGCGCACGTCGCCTTCGGCCACGGCGTCCACCAGTGCCTCGGCCAGCAACTCGCCCGGGTCGAGATGCAGGTCGCCATCCCCGCCCTGTTCGACCGCTTCCCGTCCCTGCGCCTGGCCGTGCCACCGGAGGAGGTCCCCACGCGCGAGGACATGATGATCTACGGCGTGCACAGCCTCCCTGTCACGTGGGACGTGCCGCAGGAGGAGGCCCGCTCATGAGAGTCGCCCTCGTCACCGGAGCCTCGTCCGGCATCGGCAAGGCCACCGCGCTCGAACTTCTGCGGGCCGGTCACACCGTCTACGGCGCGGCCAGGCGCCTCACGGCGATGGACTCCCTCCGCGACGCCGGCGGCCACACCCTCCCCATGGACGCCCGCGAGCCCGAGGACCTGGAGCGGGTCGTCCGCACGGTCGTCGAGGAGCAGGGCAGGCTCGACGTGCTGATCAACAACGCGGGCACCGTCCTGCACGGGGCCGCGGAGGACGTCCCGCTGGAACGGGCGCGCGACCTGTTCGAGGTGAACGTGTTCGCCCCCGCCCGGCTGACCCAGCTCGCCCTGCCCCACATGCGCGCCCAGGGGTCGGGCACGATCATCAACGTGTCGTCCGTCGGCGGCGAGATCTCCCTGCCGCTCGGCTGCTGGTACTACGCCTCGAAGCACGCACTGGAAGCGTACTCGGACACGCTCCGCATGGAGGTGGAACCGTTCGGCATCGACGTCGTGATCATCCAGCCCGGCATCATCAGGACGGGCTTCGAGGACCGCACCGCCCAGGACCTCCGCGAGATCTCCGGCTCGACCGCCTACGGACCGATGGCCGAGAAGATGGCGCAGAAGGCCGAGACCCAGAACACCGCCGACGCCCCGGCCTCCGACCCCGGCCTCGTCGCGACGACCATCCGCGAGGCCGTCGAGGCGGACAAACCCCGGACGCGCTATGCCGTCGGCTGGCTGGCGGACAAACTCCTGGAACTCGACCGCACATTGCCGGACCGCGACTTCGACGCCCTCGCCACCAAATCCCTCAGGTAGCGACCTCCTTGCGAAGGGAATGGCAACCCATTCGCTATACCACCAGTAACACCGCTTTCTCCGCCGCCTCCGGGTTATGAAACGCGTTGACTTCACTGCTTCAGGAAGGAAGAGTGTTGTTCCCGGTAAAAGGAGGGAGCCGTCGTGCAAACGCGCGTGAAGGTCGTGCTGACGCTGATGGGGGCGCTCTTCCTCTTCGTGCTGATCTTCCGGGAAGTGGACGGCATCTGGTCCCTCGTGCTCTTCATCTTCCTCGCTTTCCTGCTCCACGTATTCACGGACGACTCACCCAGCGGGAGTTCCGGCCGCGACGGAGGCGCGGGATATGACGGAGGCGGGAGAGGCGGAGACGGGGGATTCGGCGGCGGCGGAGACGGGGGCGACTAAGAGAATCAGGGAGCATTCCTGATAATGACCTGCATCCACCGGCGCTTGGAGCGGGGTGCCGGGCTCTTTCAGCGGACCGGCAGGCCGGTGACCGCGCGGCCGATGATGAGCCGCTGGATCTCCGACGTCCCCTCGAAGATCGTAAAAATTTTGGCGTCGCGGTGGAAGCGTTCCACCGGGTGCTCCCTGGTATAGCCGGCGCCGCCCAGGATCTGGATGGCCTGCTCGGTCACCCACACCGCCGTCTCCCCCGCCACCAGTTTCGACATCGAGCCCTCCGCCTGCTCGAACTGCCTGCCGTTGCGGGCCATCCAGGCGGCTCGCCAGGTCAGCAGCCTGGACACGTCCACCCGGGTCGCCATCTCGGCGAGGAGGAAGGCGATGGCCTGGTTGGCGCCGATCTTGCGGCCGAACTGCTCGCGTTCGCGGGCGTAGTCCCTGGCGTACTCGAAGCCCGCGCGCGCGATCCCGACCGCCATCGCGGCCACCGACGGGCGGGTGGTCTCGAACGTGCGCATCGCGGCCTGCTCGCCCGCCCGTCCCCCCTTGCGTACGCGGGCCAGCCTGGCCTCCAGCTTCTCCCTGCCGCCCAGCAGGCACTCCCCGGGCACGCGCACGTCGTTCAGCACCACCTCGGCCGTGTGGGAGGCGCGGATGCCGTGTTTGCGGAACTTCTGCCCCATCGACAGCCCTGGCGTGCCCGGCGGGACGACGAAGGAGGCCTGGCCCCTGGTGCCGAGCGACGGGTCCACGGAGGCGACCACCACGTGGACGTCGGCGATGCCGCCGTTCGTGGCCCAGGTCTTGACGCCGTTGAGCACCCAGTCGGATCCGTCGGGGACGGCACGGGTGCGGATGGCGCCGACGTCGGAGCCGGCGTCCGGCTCGGAGGCGCAGAACGCGCCCAGCTTGACGTCGTCCGCCGTGCCGAACATCCGCGGCAGCCACTCCCCCATCTGCTCGGGGGTGCCGTTGGAGGCGAGGGCCGCGGCGGCCAGGCCGGTGCCGGTGATGGACAGGCCGATGCCGGCGTCGCCCCAGAAGAGCTCCTCGAACGCCACGGGCAGCGCCAGCCCGCTCTGCTCGAACCACTGGGTGGCGAAGAAGTCGAGGGAGTAGAGCCCGATCTTGGCCGCCTCCTGGATGACCGGCCAGGGTGTCTCCTCGCGTTCGTCCCACTCGGCGCCCGCGGGGCGGATCACGTCGCGGGCGAACGCGTGCACCCAGTCGCGCACCTCGACCACGTCGTCACTGAGCTCCGGGCAGAATCCCGTCATCGCGCCGCTCCTCGAACCGAGACGTTACCGGTGGTAACACCTTACCGGCCGGTCACTCGTCCAGGGTGAGCATGGGCGGGCGTTCGCCGATGCCGACGTCCCGCGTCCGCACGCCGTACCCGGACCGCCGTCTCTTGAACTGCGCCAGCCGGACCGAGGGCTCGGCCAGCGCCGCGATCTTGCCCTGCCGGTCGAGCCGCGACCAGGCGGCGAGCATGATCTGCGCGGCCATGCCCCCGAGTGCCTCGGTGGACTGCGGCGCGTGCTCGCGCGAGCCCAGGTCCACCTGGGCGAACGCGTCCAGCCCCGCCAGTTCGAGCAGGTCGATGAGCAGCCCGAGCTCGACGCCGTAGCCGGTCAGGAACGGTACGCGTTCGAGGGCGGAGCGCCGGCCCGCGTACTCACCCGCGAGCGGCTGCACGAAACCGGCCAGCTGGGGCCAGTGCAGGTTGATCAGCGGCCGGGCGACGAGCTCGGTGACCCGCCCGCCTCCGTCGGGGACGCCGTGGAGCGGACGGTCGTAGCACCCCTTGGCGTAGACGATCGTGGGATCGGCCAGCAGCGGCCCGAGCACTCCCGTGATCAGGGAAGCACGGAAGTTCCTGATGTCGGCGTCGGCGAACACCAGCACGTCCCCCGACGTGACGGCCAGCGACTTCCACAGCGCCTCCCCCTTGCCGTCGAGCGGCTTGAGCCGCGGCAGGATCTCGTCCTGCGCGTGCACCGTGGCCCCTGCTCGCGCGGCCACGCGCGCGGTGTCGTCGGTGGAACGTGAGTCGATGACGACGACCTCGTCGACCAGCGTGCCGAGGTCCCGCAGGATGATCGCGACGATCTCCCCCACGGTCTCCCGCTCGTCCCGGGCGGGAAGCACCACGCTGACCGTGCTGTCTCCCTTGGCGGCCACCAGGTCCCGCAGCGGCCAGTCCCCGGCGGTCGAAGTACGGCGCCCCAACCATCCGCGCACCTCAGGCAGCATGCCAACCCTCCCCCCGCTATCCCATTTGTCAGCTTATGCGAAGTCTTCCCGGTCGGCCGGTCGCATCCGTGTCTCTGGTCATCCGTAGTCCCTCGGGTCACAACCGTCTCCAAGCCCGTCTGACGGCCGGAACGCCGATGCGCACGGGGATTCCGGGTGACAACCCCTACGCTGAACGGTCAATCCGGTGTGGTCTTATCGATAAGGTGGCTGAGTGGCAGAACAGCCGGCTGAACGGCGTACCAGAGGGCCCGGCGCGCACCACGCGCAGCGGCGCGCCGAGATAGCCGACGCCGTGCTCGCCATCGTCGCCGAACGCGGCCTGGCCGCCGTCTCCCTGACCGAGGTGGCCGCCCAGGCCGGCATCTCTCCGGGCCGGGTGCAGCACTACTTCCCGGCCAAGCGGCGGCTCATCGAAGCGGCCTTCGAGCGCGGCAACCACCTGTCCAGCGCCCGCATCCGGCAGCGGGTCGGCTCAGAGCTCGGCGCCGCCGAGCCGCGGCTGGTCCTGACCACGGTGCTCACCGAGCTCATCCCGTACGACGCCACGACCGAGGCCCACATGCGGGTCCGCCAGTCCTTCCACGCCTACGCCTTCGCCGACGAGGCGATCGCCGCCCGGCTGCGCGTCCTGTACGCCGCCTTCCACCGCGACATGGCCGGCCTCGTCGAACGGGACCAGCGGGCGGGGCGCATCCCCGCGGCCATCGACCCGCACGGGGCCGCGCTGTCCTTGGTGGCGCTTGCCGAAGGGCTGGCCGCCTACGTGCTCACCGGCGTCACCCCGGGGGCCGTCGCCCGTGAGCGGGTGCTGGCGGCCGTCGCCGGCCTTTATCAAGGAGCAGCACCCCGTCCGTGACCGGCAGGGGATCGTCCAGAGCGGCACCACCGTGCTCACGGCCGGCGCTCACGCCTGTGCTCGCCTCGGTGCTCGCGTCGGCGACGCGGATGTGGGACCAACGCCACCGCGCGGCTGGTCGCCTCCGGATCAGGCGCACAGCCAGGGGCGCGAGAGCCAGCAGCGGCACGACCAGGAAGACGGCCGCCGCCACCCGCTGACCGGTGAGCAGGTCCGGTGCGCCGGGCGGCGCCGTCTGCACCAGCCAGTCCGCCGCGACCGGCGGCCCCACCAGCAGGTATGCCCCCACCACCAGGTGCGTCACGGCCACCACCGTCAGCAGCCGCACCAGCTCACCCCGCGCGAACGGCCGGGGCAGCGGATCGGCACCCGCCAGCACCCATGACGTCACCAGGCCGACGCCGAGGAAGAGCAGCTCGGTGACCAGGTGCGGCGCGTACCCGGACAGCGACCACGCCAGCCAGTCCGTCCCGTACAGCAGCAGGAAGAGCAGCGGATAGGCGGCCAGGAGGACGGGCCCGGTCAGGCGCCGCCCGAAGGCGGGCGAACCTGGGCCGCCAGACCGGGACCCAGGCGAGCTCAGAGCACCGGACCGGGACTCAGGCGAGCCGAGGGCGCCGAGCCGGGACGCCGGCGAGGTGGCCCGGCCCGCCAGCGTCAGCGGAGCACCCAGGCAGAGCAGCACCGGCACCACGACGGCCAGCGCCACATGCTGGAGCGCCTGCGCGGGCAGCATCGCCCTGGCGTAGCCGGCCACCCCGCCGAGCAGCACGAGCGCGGCCAGGCCGAGCCCGGCGTACCAGGCGATCGTGCGTCCGTACGGCCACGCGGCCACCCTGCGCACGGCGAGCGCGTAGGCGACGGCGGGCAGCGCCAGCAGCAGCGCGACCAGGACGTCCAGCCGCCCCTCGACGATCAGCGCGCCGGGCGAGAACGGGGCCAGCGTGTACTCCAGCAGGGGATGCGCGTGCCCGCCGCCCTCACCGCCGGGCGGCGGCGGGGTCCTGGCCAGGCCGACGCCCAGCCCCATCGCCACCGCCATCACGCCCAGCTCACCGGCCGCCAGCCGGACGAAGGTACGGCGCACCCCGCGATCGGCGACACCCGCGACGGTCCTGCGCCGGTGGACCCACCCGAACCAGCCGAGCACCGCCAGAGCGGCGATCTTGGCCAGCAGGAGCAGCCCGTACGGGCTCTGCCACAGGTCGGAGACGGCGTTCAGCCGCACCCAGCCGCTGACCGCGCCGGAGAAGGCCACCGCCGCGAAGCAGCACAGGGCGATCGTGCTGAAGCGCGGCAGCACCACCGGCAGGTCGCCGGAGCGGCGGAAGTAGACCAGCACCGCGCCCAGCCCGCCGACCCACAGCGCCATCGGCACCAGGTGCGCCATCAGCGCGGACACGGCCAGGTCGTGATCGCCCGCGGAGGCGGCGTGGCCGACGTACGCGGGCGGCAGCAGCCCGAAGACCGCGACCGTCACCGGCACCCACCTCGGCAGCCGCGGCACCATCGTCGCCACCGCCACCACGAACGTCACCGCCGTCACCACCAGCAGCGCCCGCGTCTGCGGCAGGTCCGTGCCGAAGCTGAGCATGCCGGGAGCCGCGAGCAGGTCCGCCACCGGCATCGGGATGAAGCTGGACAGGGTGAGCACGTAGCCCAGCAGGCTGGAGAACGCCCAGCCGAGTGCCCACCATCCGGCCGCGCGCAGGCAGCGCGCCGACTCGGGCGAGGCTGCCGAAGCCAGTGCGGCCGCCAGCGCGGTGCCCACGCATGCCACCGCGCACAGCTCGTGCGCGAACCGCGCCAGCGGCAGGCCCCAGTCGGTCAGCGGCCCCGCGGCCGGCAGCCCGGCGATCGGCGGCGCCCCGGCCCCGCCCCCGAACCGCAGCGCCGCCACCAGCACCAGAACGCCCGAGCCGACCGCGAGTACGGCGTACAGCCGTGCGGAAACTGTCATCAGGAAACCGCCACGTCGTCAGGAGGCACACCATCACACGCGACGGCCCGCCGTGAAGTCGCCGCGTACCTGAGGTACGCGCAGCCGGCGACCGAAGTTCAGCTGAAACCGGTCAGCGCTGGTGATTCCGGGTGGTGCCGCTCCGTTCACCGCCGGTCGAAGCCCTGCCAGGGCCGCTCGGTACCGGTGCCGCCGTGCCGTCCACCAACGGCCGAAACCGAGCCACCACCGGCCAGCGCCAGTGAGGCCCTGCCAATCGCCACCGGCCGGCGGCGTTCTGCGCCATAACAGAGCAGCGACCGGCGACGGTGCACCGCAATCCTCCTCGGTCAGCGGCGGGCGGGGCTGGCGGGGACGAAGTCGTTGTGGGCGAGGACGCGGAGCAGGCTCAAATGCTCGATGGCGGACGTCCCCGGCACCGGGGTGTAGATGACGAGCCGCTGGTCCTCGGCGGGGCTGAGTAACGTCTCGCAGTTCAGCTCGATCGCTCCGACAGCGGAGTGGGCGACCCGCATCCGGCTGGAACGGCGTACCGCCACTTCGTGCAGGTCCCACAGCCGGGCGAACTCCTCGCTTGTGGCGCGCAGCCGGGCGACCAGGCGGGCGGAGGGCTCGTCGCCGCCCCGGCGGGCGTAGGAGGCGCGCAGGTCGGCGACGTGATCCCGGCTGAGCGCGGCGCGTTCGTCCGGATCGTAGGCCTGGCTCATCGCCGGGTCGGTGAACCACCGCCAGACGAAATTGCGGTCCTGCTCGCGGACCGAGCAGATGCAGCCCAGCAGCGCCTCGGCCATCTGGTTGCGGGCGAGCAGGTCGCCGAGGTCGTTGGTGATGTGGGCCGGGGTCTCGGTGAGCCGGTCGAGGAGGTAGAGCAGGCCGGGGCTGACGTGGTCGTGGGCCAGCGGACCGCTCGGCGGCCGGTGGCCGGACAGCAGGTAGAGGTGGTCGCGCTCGTCGTCGGTCAGCCGGAGCCCGCGGGCCAGCGCGGCCAGGATCTGCAGCGAGGGCTGCGGGCTGCGGGCCTGTTCGAGGCGCATGTAGTAGTCGGCCGACATGCCCGCGAGCTGCGAGACCTCCTCGCGGCGCAGCCCGGGCGTGCGGCGGCGCGGCCCGGCCGGCAGCCCCACCTCCTGCGGACGCAGCCGCTCGCGGGCCCGGCGCAGGAAGTCGGCGAGCTGCTCCCGGTCCATGTCCATGAATCCATGATGACGCGGCCGCGGGGCCTGCCCGACCTCACAGCCTAGGACCGTGGATCCTAGGGAGACCTGTCCGATTCCGCCGGTCGTCAACGCTTGGCAACGTGTCTCCCGAACCGGGTTTCACCACGTCACCCGGAGCAAGAACAGGTCAGGGAGGTCGAGATGACGGTCGAGACGATGCGAGCGGTCCGGTTCGACGACTACGGCGGGATCGAGGTGCTGCGGATCGTCGAGGTGGAGCGCCCGGCGCCCGGCCCGGGGCAGGTCCTGGTGAAGGTGGTGGCCGCCGGGATCAACCCGGGTGAGGCGGCGATCCGCTCGGGGGCGCTCCGCGACATCTGGCCGGCCACATTCCCCTCCGGCCAGGGCAGCGACCTGGCCGGGGTGGTGGTCGCGACCGGCGACGGGGTGGCGGATTTCGCGGCGGGCGACGAGGTGCTCGGCTTCACCGACAACCGGGCCAGCCATGCCGAATACGTCGTGGTGGAGGCGTCCAACCTGGTCCGGCGCCCGTCGGAGGTGTCGTGGGAGCAGGCGGGCTCGCTGTATGTCGCGGGCACGACGGCGGTGGCGGAGGTGCGGGCGGTCGGCCTGCGCGCCGGCGACACGGTGGTCATCGCCGGGGCCGCCGGCGGGGTCGGGACGATCGCGACGCAGCTCGCGGTCGAGGCGGGCGCCACGGTGATCGGGCTGGCGAGCGAGCCCAACCACCAGTGGCTGCGTGATCACGGGGCCGTGCCGATCGCGTACGGCGAGGGGGCCGCCGCCCGGATCAAGGCCGCGGCCGGGCACGTCGACGCCTTCATCGACAACTTCGGCGGCGGTTACGTGGAGATGGCGATCGAGCTCGGGGTGAGCCCCGACCGGATCGACACCATCATCGACGTCGCCGCGGCCGAGCGCTACGGCGTCAAGAACGAGGGCAGCGCCATGGCGGCCACGGCCGACGTGCTGGCCGAGCTGACCGAGCTCATCCGGACGGGCCGACTGGAGGTCCCGATCGCCGCCACCTACCCGCTGGACCGGGTCCAGGACGCCTACCGCGAGCTGGAGCAACGACACACCCGCGGCAAGATCGTCCTCAAGCCCTAGCACGTGCGACCCGACGTCGATCTCCCGAACGGTCCGGCACCGGCCTTCGGGAAGGCCAGACTCAGTAGTCCGGACGGTCCGGTGGGAAGAGCCGACGTCGACCTCCGGTGTCAGTCCTCTCCCGGACGGCCCGAAACCGGCCTACGACGAGACCCCGCTCAAGTCCTCCGACCGACCCGCCCTCAGCTCGCGGAAGGGCGGCGTCGATCTCCGGTGCGGCCCGGTGTCAGTCGTCTCCCGGTCGTCGCAGGGCCAGGACGGCGATGTCGTCGAGCCCTGTCGTCGGCAGTCCGCTGAGCAACTGGTCGCAGAAGGCGTCCACGGGCTCGCGGGCGAGCGTCCCCGCCAGCTCGCGCAGCCGTTCCAGACCCAGGTCCAGGTGCTCGCCCATCCGTTCGACCAGGCCGTCGGTGTAGAGGAGCAGCGTGCTGCGCGGCGGCAGCGGCACCGTCGCCGAGGGGCAGTCGAACACGTCGCCGATGCCGAGCAGCGAGCCGGTCGGATCGTCCAGGAAACGCGCCGTTCCCTCATACGTGACGAGCAGGGGCGGCGGATGGCCGGCGACGGCGTAGTGCAGCCGGTGACCGCCGCCGGCCTCCTCGACACGGGCGAGCACGCAGGTGGCCGTGACCTCGCCAGAGAGGGCCGCCATCACCTTGTTGAGCCGGGTGAGGACCTCGCCCGGCGGCCCCCAGCGGTCAATCGCGAGGGCGCGCAACATGTTGCGGAGCTGGCTCATCTCGACGGCGGCGGCGAGGTCGTGGCCGGCGACGTCGCCGATGGCGATGACGGTGGCGCCGTCGGGCAGGACGAAGGAGTCGTACCAGTCGCCGCCCACCTCGGCGGCGGCCGGGCTAGCCCGGTAGCGGGCGGCGATGCGCAGATCGGGCAGGAGCGGCGGCTCGGCCAGCAGGCTGTGCTGCAAGGCCAGCGCGATCTGCTGCGCCCGCTGGAACCGGATGGCATTGCTCAGCGCGTCGTGCGCGTGGTCGAACATCTGGGTGATCAACGCGCTGTCCGCCTGACTGAGCGGCGCGCGATGCTGGCAGGTCAGCGCCGTCACCACGGCCGGGACCGCGCCGTCCACCACGACGGGCAGGAGCAGCAGGCTGTTGACGCCGTTCTCCGCCACCCACTGCTGCGCTCCCGACGGAGCGAGGTCCGGCGGCGGGTTGCCCGGCGCGAACGTCGCCAGCATCGGGCGCCGCTGCCGGACGGCCTGGACGAGCATGTTCTCGGGCCGCACCTGCTCCTGTCCGTACGGGGTCATCATCGGCAATCCGGGACGTACGGCGGCCGCGACCCGCTCGACCAGCAGCGGCCCCCCGCTATCGGCGCTGGACATGTCGGTGATCAGGTGGATCCCGCAGCCGTCTGCCAGCTCCGGCACGATCACCCCGGCCAGGGCGTGGAGCATGTCCGGCAGGCTCGACAGCTCCCCCATGGCCGCGGCGGCCCGGTCGAGCAGGTCCTGGGAACGGCGTTCCTGCCACTGCCGCTCGACGTCGCTGCAGCTCCCGACCCATTCCACCAGCCGCCCGTGCTCGTAGACGGGCACGGCCCGCACGCGGAAGTGCCGGTAGCCGCCCTCGGTGACGCGCAGCCGGCAGATGTGGTCGTACGACTTCGCCTCGCTCTCGAGGGTGGCCTGCCACGTCCGCAGGACCTCGGGCTGGTCGTCGGGGTGCACCATCCGCAGCCAGCCGTTGCCGCGGAAATCCTCCCAAGCCTGCCCGATCACCCGCTCCCAGCTGGGGCTCGGCTCGATCGCGTCGCCCTCGGGCCCCGTCACCCAGATGATCTGGGCGCTGACCTGGATCAGGCTCCGGTATCGCCGCAGGATGCGGCGGCGCTCGTCGGCGATGGCCTGGACCTGCCGGGCTGCGGCGATCTGCTCGGTGACCTCCATGGCCATCACCAGCACGCCGTGGTCATCGGGCCCGAACGTGATCCGCGACAGGCTGGAGGTGAAGAACCGCTCCTGGTCTACGTCCTCGTCCGCGTCCTGGCCCTGTCTCGGGGCCCGATCCTGAGTCGGGCTCGTGTCCTGGTCCTGATCCTGGACCGTGCTCGTGTCCTGGTCCTGATCCTGGACCGTGCTCGTGTCCTGGTCCTGATCCTGGGCCAAGCTCGTGTCCTGGTCGTGGTCATGGTGCTGGTCGTGGTCATGGAACTGATCCTGATCCCGGGCCGGGCACGCGCGCCGGCCCCGGTCCTGCTCGGGCGGCGCCTCCGTACCCAAAGGAATGGCGGTGAGCACGACGGACTCGCCCGTCCTGAACACCTGGTCGCACAGCCGGCGGTAGCGTTCGCGCGTCGGCGAGGTGAAGGCGCTGGGGAAAGGGCTGCCCAGCTCGGGATCGCCCAGCTGCGCGCGGCACATGCGGTTCATGTAGATCAGCCGGTGCTCGGGGCCGCGCGTCACCGCCACGCCCACCGGCGCCGGATCCAGCATCTCGAAGGCCGGCCCGTCACCGCAGCCGGCGCCGGCGCCGATACCACCACCCATCGTGACCTCCCCCTGGCCACAGTCCCCGTTGATCCTCATCCCCCGCGACGCGGCGGAAACACCCGGATCAGGACAGCAGGCCGCGTTCGATGGCGGTCATGACGGCGGCGGTGCGGTCGGAGACGCCGAGTTTCTTGAACGAACGCAGCAGATACGTCTTGACGGTCGCCTCACTGATGAACAGCTCGCCGCCGATCTCGGCGTTCGTCAGCCCCTGACCGACCAGGCGCAGCACCGCGCACTCACGCTCGGACAGCGCGGCCGGGTCGGGCGTCCGCGCGCGGAAGAGCTTGCCCGCCAGCGAGGGGGTGAGCACGGTCTCCCCGCGCGCGGCGGCCCGGACCGCGTCGATCAGCTCCTGCCGTGAGCTGCCCTTGAGCAGGTATCCGGCCGCGCCCGCCTCCACCGCGCGCAGGATGTCGGTGTCGTTCTCGTACGTGGTCACGATGACGATCTTGGTGGAAGGCAGCTCGCGCAGGATGCGCCCGGTGGCGGCGACGCCGTCCATGCCGCCCATGCGCAGGTCCAGCAGAACGACGTCGGGCCGCAGCGCCGGCGCCCTGGCGACCGCCTCCTCCCCCGAGCCCGCCTCGCCCACGACGGTGATGCCGTCGGCGGACTCCAGCATGGCGATGAGCCCCTCGCGGACCACTGGATGATCGTCGGCCACCAGGGTGGTGATCGGTTCCGCCTCAGCCACGCGCCCGCTCCTCGCCCGCCGTTCCAGCCACTCCGGCCGCCCCCACGGCTTCCGCCGGCAGGGGAACGCGCACCTCGACGGCGGTGCCCCCGCCGGGGCGGCTGCCGATGCTCACCGTCCCGTTGATCTCCGAGACCCTGGCCCGCATGCCGCGCAGCCCGTATCCGTCGTGGTCGCCCTCCGGGGTGAAGCCCTCGCCGTCGTCGCGGACGAGCAGGCGCACGGCGTCCGGCTCGAACGTCATCACCACGTCCACCGAGCGCGCCCCCGCGGCGTGTTTGCGCACGTTGGCGGCAGCCTCCTGCATCGAACGCAGCAGGACGACGTTGACCGGCATCGGCAGCGGCTCCTCCGCGCCCCGCACCGACGTGCGCACATCGAGCCCGGTGTCGGCGACCAGGCCGTCGGCCTGCCTGCGCACGGCCTGCACGAGCGAGCCGCCGCGCAGGGTGGGCGGGGTCAGGGCGGCGACGAACTCGCGCGCCTCGGCGAGGGATTCCCTGGCCACCTGCCCGGCCCGCGACAGGTGCCTGCTCGCCTGGTCGGGCGCGTCGCGCACGCTCGACTCCGCCGCCTGGGTCAGGCTGATGATGCTGGTCAGGCCCTGAGCGAGGGTGTCGTGGATCTCCCTGGCCAGCCGCTCGCGCTCGGCCGAGATGCCGGCCTCGTGGGAGAGCCTGGCCACCCGCTCCTGGGTGCGGCGCAGCTCCTCGATGAGCTGGGCACGCTCCCGGCTCTGCCGGGTCACCCGCTTGATCCAGACGCCCAGCAGGATCGACAGCGCGTAGCTCAGCAGCGAGAGGGGCAGCGCGCTCCAGGGCGGGATCCCCAGTTCCTCGCTCCTGATCCAGGTCACCAGCACGGGGAACAGGTTGGCCACCGCGAGCCAGCCGACGGCCCGCCTCATCGGCAGCGTCATGATCAGCATGGGCGCGACGGCGTACAACGCGAAGGAGCTGATGAGGCCGAACCACGTGGTGACGCAGAACAGCGCCACCAGCCCGGCCGCGAAGATCAGGTTTTTCCGCCCGTACGTCTGGACGGCCATCAGGCGGCGGCCGAGCCCCGCGTACCAGGGCACGATCAGGGTCAGCGCGCCGATCGAGACGGCCTGGGCGGCCGTGGGGTCGCCGGAGAGGAACAGCAGCACCGCGGTGAGGAGGTAGGAGACGGCGAAGAAGCCGTCCCACAGGCCGAACCAGCCGGTACGCGGCTCGGTGGCGGGGGGATGGTCGCCTGTCTCTCCGGTATCAGGTCGTACACGCACGGCAACAGTCGTACCACGGAAACGTCCGTGTCCACTGATCGGTTGACAACCGGACCCACCGTTCGGTCGTCTCCGGGCGGGAGCCCCGTCTCTAGCGTGGAAAGCGCCGAAGAGAACGTGCGAAGCGCCAAGCCGCACGGGATCTCCCCACTCAAGATCCGGAGTAACCCCCTGATGAGTCAGTTCCTCACTGCCCTCATAGCCAGCGGAACCATCCTGCTCGTCATCCTGGCCACCGACCTCGGACAGCGCCGCATCACCATGACGCGGGTGCTGCGCTCGGTGATCGTCGTCGCCGTCATCATCCCCATCTTCGTCCACTCCTTCCCGTCGCAGGGGAACGACCTGTCGCTGCAACTCGTGGGCATCGGGACGGGGATCATCTGCGGGCTGATCGCCGGCTCGCTGCTGCCCGCCCACCGGCGCCCGTCGGGCGAGCTCTACACGACCGGCGGGCTCGGCTACGCGCTGGTGTGGATCGTGCTGTCGCTGGGGCGGGTGGTGTTCGCGTACGGAGCCGAGCACTGGTTCGCCGCGGACCTGGTCCGTTTCTCCATCGACTACCGGATCAGCGGCCCCGACACCTACGCCAACGCCTTCGTCTTCATGTCCCTGACCATGGTGCTCTCCCGCACCACCGTGCTCATGACCAAGATGCGCAGGCTCAAGGCCGCCGCCGTACCGGTGCCCGCGACCCGATGACAGGCGAGTCAGCGACAGGTGACAGTGAGAGGTGACGTCATGGACGAGCTCAGGCTCAGGCCGCCGCGCAACCGCGTAGAGGGCCGTGCGATCGGCTGGTGGAGCGCGCAGGCGGCGGTGTTCGCCCTGCCGCTGCCGCTCACCTTCGGCATCCTGTGGGCCACCATCCCGCCCACGCGCGAGCTGTTCATGTGGTTCACCCTGGGCTCCCTGGCACCCGGGCTGCTCTACCTGGCCGTGATGCCGGTCTGGCGCTACCGGGTGCACCGCTGGGAGGTCACCGCCGACGCCGTCTACACCGCCTCCGGCTGGCTGTGGCAGCAGTGGCGGGTCGTCCCGCTGTCGCGCGTCCAGACCGTCGACACGCTGCGCGGGCCGCTGCAGCAGCTGTTCGGGCTGTCGGGCATCACTGTGACGACCGCCTCGTCCTCGGCCGTCAGCATCAAGGGGCTCGACGCGAAGGTGGGGGACGAACTGGTGGCCTACCTGGCCGACCGGACTCAGGTCGTACCCGGAGACGCCTCATGACGACCACCACCGGCACCCGCCCGCGTACGGCGCCGCGTGACCACGAGGGGCGGCTGAGCGGCCGGCTCGTCCTGGTCAGCCTGAGCGCCCTGCTCGCCCCGGCGGCCCTGTTCGCGGTCAGCCTGCTCGTCACCGGCGGCGAGCCGAACCTGCAGATCCTCATCACCCTCGCCTCGTTCCTCCTCACCGGCCTGATCGTCGGCGGCATCGGGCTGTCGCGCCTGGCGACCACCCGCTACCGGCTCACCGGCGACCGGTTCGAGGTCAGCGCCGGCCTGCTCTTCCGCAGCCGGCACTCGATCCCGCTGGTCCGCGTCCGCGGCATCGACATCACCGCCCATCCGGTGCACCGCCTGTTCGGCCTGACCACACTCCATCTCGACACCGGCGGCGGCCAGGGCGGCGCCGCCCGCCGCGGGGTCCGGTTGGACGGCATCACCGAGGATCAGGCCGCCGAGCTGCGCCGCCTGATCCTCGAAGGGAGCGACACCGCACACGCCGCCGACAGCGACGGCTTGATCAGCGAGCTGGACCGCTCGTGGCTGCGCTACGCCCCGCTCACCGTCTGGGGTGTCGGCACCGTCCTGGCCGCCGCCGGCACCGGCTACCGCACGCTGCACGAGATGAAGATCGACCCGCTCGAACTCGGGGTCGTCCAGGACCTCGTGCGCCGCTTCGGCTCGGTCCCGCTCTGGTTCGGCCTGCTGGTGACCGTGCTCGCCGTCGTCGCTCTCGGGGCGGCCTGCTCGACGCTCACGTTCATCGAGAACTGGAGCGGGTACGAGCTGCGGCGCGGCGAAGGCGGCGTCCTGCGCGTGCGCCGCGGCCTGCTGGCCACCCGGTCGGTGAGCATGGAGGAGCACCGGCTGCGCGGCCTGGAACTGGTGGAGCCCCTTCCGCTGCGCTGGGCCGGCGGCGCCAGACTCAACGCCGTCACCACCGGACTCGGCGACCGCGACGAGAACCGCAGACGCCGCGCCCTGACCCCGGCAGTCCCCCGCCCCGAAGCCCTCACCATCGCCGCACAAATCCTGCCACCAACCGGTTTGGCCGTGTGGGAGCCACGTGACCCGGCCGTGCGAAGCCTGCCGGCCCAGCGCGACCTGACCGAGCGGGAACTGCTGGACGGGCGGGAGTTGCTGGAGCGGCGGGGGCTGGGCGCTCATCCTCGTGTCGCTCTGCGCAGGCGGGTCAACCAGGCTCTGACGGCGTCGGTGCTGATCGCAGCAATCCCCGCCGGCCTCGGGCTGTGGCTCGGACCCGCGTTCGTCATCACCGGCGCGATCACCTGCCTGGTCCTGGCGCCCGTCCTGACGGCCCTGGCCCGCTCGGCCTACCGCTCGCTCGGTCACGCCATCCGCGGCCCCTACCTGGTCACCGCCTATGGGGCGTTCGCCCGCCGCACCGTCGTCCTGCGGCGGGACGGGGTCATCGGCTGGAGTATCACACGCTCACCGTTCCAGCGCCGCACCGGCCTGCTCACCCTGGGGGCCACCACGGCGGCGGGAGACGGCATCTACCGGATCCGCGACGTGTCGGTGGACCAGGGACTGACCCTGGCCGAGACAGCGCTGCCCGGCCTGCTCGCCCCCTTCATCGAACGCCGACCATGACCACCCAGTCCCTCGGTCATCGATGCCGGCTTCCGCCATCCTCGCCCATCGCAGGCCGGGTGGGAGCCGGTGGGTTCTCCGCGTGCGGTCGTCCGGGGGCCGTCGAGGTGGAGGGCGCGGCGTCCGGCAGTGCGGCCTCCGGTGCTTCGAGCGGGGCGGTCGTGGATGAGCCGGGTGGCGGCGCGGACGTGGCGTGGGCCGAGCCGCCAGGTGGGGCGGTGCCGTTCACCGCACCGCCTCCGCCGATGCCCGCGCCCTCCCCCAGGTCGCTGCCGGCGCCGTTGACCGCGCCCGCGTCCGGTCCGGTTGTCGTACCGCTGCCTGGACCGATGGATGGATCGGTGAGTGGGCCGGTGACCGCCGAGGGCGACCCGGACGGGCCTGTGGGGGACGGTGTGGCGGGCGGCCCCGACTGGACCGGACCGTACTGCTGGGACCCCCGGGCGGCGCGCCGGTCGCGGTCAGGAGCGTGCCGCTTGTCTGACTTCGCTTTCCTCGCGCTCGTGCCGTTCCCCTGATCGGCCGCCATCTGTCCGCTGAACGCCTGGTAGATGAGGACGCCACCGAAGCTGACCGTGACCACGAGCGCAAGCACCGCCCCCACCCGCAGCCAGCCCAGTCGCCCGCGCATCCCATGCGACCAGGCACTGCTCCCGAACGCCGGCCCACCCACCGACGCCTCATCCGCCTGCACCTCACCCGAGGCCGCGCCGCCTACGAGACCTCCGCCCGCCGGAGCACCGCTGCTTACCCAAGCTCCGTCCGCCGGCGTGTCGAGTGGCCAGGTGTCGCCTGCCGAAGCGCTGCCTGCCGGAGCGCCGATCACCCAAGCGTCACCTGCCGGATCACCGCCGGCCGAAGCCTCGCGACCCGCTGGAGCGTCATCCCGGGTTGGGCGGGTTCGCCGGCTGGTCGTGGTGTGTTGTTTGACCCTGTGGCCGGTGCGCCGCAGGAGATGGGCGTAGAACTCGGTCCCCACCGTGGTGGCCACGCTCATCACGGCCGCGCCGATCACCGTGCCCGTCACCCCGAGGTACGAGGCCGTGACGGCGGCGGTGAGTGCGGCCAGGCCGCCGCCGGTGATCTGCGCGCCGCTCAGGCGCGCCACGCGCCGCTTGCCGCGGTCGCGTCTGGTGGTGCTGGTCGGGGTTGGTCGCCTGCCGGTCATGCCTGCGCTGGCCAGCCTTCCTCATGGTCGGGGCGGGCGCGCCCCGTGGTGGGTGTGCGGATGCCTGCGCCCGTGCGTGCCTGCGGCCAGGGTGCGGTGCTGGGACCGCGACCTGGTCGTGAGCGTGATGTGCGAAGCGCCGGTGGCCGGTGACGGCCGGACGGCGGACCCTCGGGGGCGCTGCTGGAAGCAGCCACGATGGCATACCCGGGCAAAGCCGTCAGCAGCGACGCGCGGGACATGTCCTGCTCCTGAGCTGGACATTGCCATTTTGGGGACATCCCCGTGCATGAGTAGCCGCCAGGAGAGGCGCCCTCAGGAGGGGGCTTCATCTCATTCCTGAGCCGCGCCGCCCGGACAGGCGGCGTCAGGAGGAGGGCCATCGCCTTGCGGGCGGGGAACCCGGCGGGGGGAAATCCGCGACGGCATCCAGACGTCGCGAAGGCGCTTTCGGTAGATTCGTTCGCAAACGACGGTGATGGCGAGGTAGCGGGTGCCGGACGAACACATTGCGCAGGCGACAGGACGTGAAATGCGGCGATACGGGTGGATGCTCGCACTCGCCGCCGTGGTGCTCGCCGTCGATCAGGCCTCCAAGTTCTGGGCGGTCTCGGCGCTCGCGGACGGTGAACGCGTCACGGTCATCCCCCAGGTGATCCAGCTTCGCCTGCTGCTCAACCCGGGCGCGGCGTTCTCCATCGGCGAGGGCGTGACGTGGGTGTTCGCCCTCACGGCCGCCGCCGCGGTGATCGGCATCCTGTACGTCGGCAGGCGGCTGCGC
This sequence comes from Nonomuraea sp. NPDC048882, assembly GCF_040649755.1. NCBI lineage: Bacteria > Bacillati > Actinomycetota > Actinomycetes > Streptosporangiales > Streptosporangiaceae > Nonomuraea > Nonomuraea sp. NPDC048882. The sequence continues at coordinate 253,929 of NZ_JBEZGB010000003.1, read as the reverse complement.
TCGTCGGCGTGGACCGTCGTGCTGGGCGCGCTCCTGGGCGGCGCCGCCTCCCACCTGCTCGACCGGCTCTTGCGCCCGCCCGCCTTCGCCCACGGCCACGTCGTCGACTTCATCGACTACGGCGGCCTGTTCGTCGGCAACGTCGCCGACATCGCCCTCACCGGCGGCTGCGCCCTGCTCATGCTCCTCAGCGTGCGCGGCATCCCCCTCGACGGCACACCAGCCAAAGATCCACTGGCAATCCGAAGAGCCGGCCATGTCGATGGCCCCCTTCGTTGAAGGCGACGCGCCGTTGAGGACCGGCTTTACTCCAGCTGACGGGACGTGACCCGCGCGGAGGGGGTCTGGGTTACCGGGTCAGGCGGGTGGACTCTGAGGGCAGCCCAGGGTGGATGACGCGGGCGGGCGGGGGATGACCACGTGGCTGGTCAAGATGGGCTCGCGTTACGGCGCTCAGCCGGTGAAGGGTCAGAGGCCGTCTCCCTGGAGGGTCGCCGGCCGGAGTGCGGCGGGTGGGAGGCCACGGCGCCGCCGTAAAGGATGGGGCTGGAACCACAGCCCCGCGGGGGCGGGGCTGGAACAACCGCACCGCAAAGGACGGGTCTGGAACGACGGCACCGCAAAGAACGGGGCTGAAGCCACAGCGCTGCCGGCAACGACGCCGCAATGGATGATGGCACGAAAAGGTGCTCCCACCCGAAGAAGGCGTATCGACCGACCGCGTATCTACCGCGCCGACGCCTGGTCGGCCTCCCGGGCCGCCTGTTCGACGCGGGCGTGGTGCTCCGCCCACCACTCCTCGCCGACCCGCGGCAGGTTGTCGACGCCCTGGCGCAAGCCCGCCGAGCCGTCGATGAACTCCCTGACGATGTCGGCGTGGCCGGCGTGCCGGTTGGTCTCGGCGATCACGTGGACCAGGATCCGGTGCAGGGTCACCCGCCGCCGATCCTCCGGCCACCACGGCACCTCGCCGAAGTGGTCGAGCGGCAGCGCGTCGAGCGTCGCGTCGGCGTGCGCCCACACCCGGCGGTAGAGCCCGATGATGTCCTCGCGCAACTCGTCGGGGGTCGCCCACAGGTCCTCGTTGGGCTCGGCGTCGTCCTCCATCCACGGCATCGGCTCGGCGAACGGTCTGCCGAAGATGTCGCCGAAGTAGCCCGCCTCCACTCCGGCCAGGTGTTTGACCAGCCCCAGCAGGTTGGTGCCGGTGGGCGTCAGCGGCCGGCGGACGTCGTATTCCGACAGGCCGTCCAGCTTCCACAGCAGTGCCTCGCGCACGGTCTGCAGGTAGTGCCGTAGATCCGCCGTCGGGTCCCAGTCAGTCATGCGGGCATCTTTGCACCCGGCCCCGACAGAATCATGCCGTTATTCGTGCCGTCCGCCGAGGCCGGGTGCCAGTCAGCCGGTGAGTCGAACCCTGGGAGGGCAGGCGCTCGTCTCCGTCATCGCCGTCAGTCGGTGAGGGCGGTCCGGAGCTGGGTGAGGACGGCGCGCAGGATGCGGGAGACGTGCATCTGGGAGATGCCGAACTCCTGGGCGATCTCCGATTGGGTCATGTTCCCGTAGAAGCGCATGAGCAGGATGTTCTTCTCGCGGGGAGGCAGGGCGTCGATGAGGGGCTTGACGGCGTGCCTGTCGAGGAGGTGGTTGAGGGAGTCGTCCTGGGCGGGCAGGAAGTCGCTCAGTTCGGCGGCGTCGTCCTCGCCGTTGTTGACGGGGGCGTCGAGGGACAGGGTGCTGTAGGCGGTGGAGGCTTCGAGGGCGAGCAGGACGTCTTCTTCGGAGATGCGGAGCTTGGCGGCGAGTTCGGCGACGGTGGGGGCGTGGCCGAGGGTCTGGGTGAGTTCGGCGGTGGCCTTGTTGAGCTCGATGCGGCGTTCCTGGTAGACGCGGGGGACGCGGATGGCCCAGGTGCGGTCGCGGAAGTGGCGCTTGACTTCGCCCATCATGGTGATCATGGCGTAGCCGCGGAACTCGTGGCCGAGGTCGGGGTCGTAGCCGTTGACGGCCTTCATGAGCCCGACGTAGGCGGCTTGGCGCAGGTCTTCCATGGGTTCGCCGCGGTAGCGGTAGCGGCGGGTGACCTCGGAGACGAGTCCTTCGTGCAGCTGGACGATGCGCTCACGGATGCGGGCGGCGCGCAGGTCGGAGATGTGCGGGTCGGCGAGTTCGGCCAGCAGGTCTTCGGCGGTGAGCTGCTCGAATGCGACGGTCATGAGGGACATGTGCTGCTCCAACAGGTGCCAGCGGCTCCGCCCATGACAAAAAGCCCAGGCAGAGGCACGCTTCGGTAACGCGTGAGGGAAGCCCTCTGCTGGACTTCATGATCAAGAATGCCCGCAAATGGCCGACTAAACACTTGATTTGGATAACAAATGCGTTACGACGGCGGCTGCGTTCGACGGCCGGGTGAACCATCAAGCCCGGTTCGAGCACCGACGGTCCGCACCGCCCGGCGTTCAGCCGGCGGCGGCGTGGCGTTCCAGGAAGGTGTAGACGTCGGCCTCGTCCACCCCGGGGAACGACCCCGGCGGCAGTGCGGCGAGCACGTGGGAGTTGGCTCTGGCCGACGGCCAGGCGTACCCCTCCCAGCGTTCCGCCAGCTCGGCCGGTGGGCGGCGGCAGCAGTCGCCGCTCGGGCAGCTGGACTTCGTGCGGTTGGTGGTCTCGCGGCCCCGGAACCAGCGCGACTCCTTGTACGGCACCCCCAGCGTGATCGCGAAGTCCCGCTCGCGCGAAGGATCGACGTGGGCCACGCAGAAGTAGGTCCCGGTGGGCGAGTCGGAGTACTGGTAGAACACCGAGAAGCGGTCCGGCGAGGCGAACACCTGCCGCCCCGACCACTGCAGGCACATCCGCTGCCCCTCGATGGCCCCCTGCTCGTCGGCCGGGAAGACGATGCCGTCGTTCTCGTACGCCTTGTAGATCGTGCCCCCCGCGTCGTTGCGGACGAAGTGGCAGACCAGCCCGAGATGGTGAGTGGCGAGGTTGGTGAAGCGGTGGGCGGCCATCTCGTACGACACCGCGAACACGTCCCGCAGGTCCTCCACCGACAGCGCCCGGTCGGACTTGGCCTCCTGGAGGTAGAGCGCGGCGGCCTTCTCGGGGACGAGGACGGCGGCGGCGAAGTAGTTGGCCTCGGTGCGCTGGCGCAGGAAGTCGGCGAAGTCACGGGGCTTGTCGTGGCCGAGCGCGAGGTGCCCGAGCGTCTGGAGCAGGATCGTGCGCGGGGTGTGCATGCCGAGCTGCTCGTGTTTGACGTAGATGCGGCGGTTGCGCATGTCGGTGATGGAACGCACCGAACGCGGCAGGTCCTGGGCGGTGTGCACGGTGTAGCCGAAGTGCGTGACGAGGCTCTGGATCATGCTCTGCGACAGCGCGCCCGTACGGTATCCGACCGCTTCGAGCGCCTCGGCGGCGGCCTTCTCGATCTCGGGGAAGTAGTTGCCCACCTCCCGCTGCCGGCGCCGCAGCTCGGCGTTGGCGGCCCTGGCCTCCTCCGGCGTGGCGGTGCCGCGGGCCTGGCGGGCGCGCAGTTCGCCGTACAGGCCGAGGAGGTGTTCGAGCACGTCGTTCGGCACGCGCGCGGACACCTTCAGCCGGGGCAGGCCGAGCCCGGCGTAGACGGGGTCGCGCTGGGCCTCCTCCAGCGCGATCTCCAGCTGGGCGCGGCGGTTGGGCGGCTGGCGGCGCAGCAGCTCCTCGACGGGGACGCCGAGCGCGGTCGCCAGCGACTTGAGCAGGGAGAGCTTGGGCTCGCGCTTGCCGTTCTCCAGCAGGGAGAGCTGGCTCGGCGCCCTGCTGACGCGCGAGCCCAGGTCGGACAGGGTGAGCCCGCGCTGTTTGCGCAGGTGACGCAGGCGCTGGCCAAACGCGATCAGATCGAGCTCCTGCGTCAAAGACAGCGGTTCTTCGCCCAGCAAGGAGGCCATACCGAATCTTAGACAGAAATTCGGCTCATCTTCCAGCGCTTCGGGACTCCTCGGCGCAGGATCTTGGACGGCGCCGCCGCAGAGGCGATTGGTCTAGGCCAACGGTAAAACCTGCGAATTCTTCACTGCTGAATACCGGCCGGCAATCCTCAATACGAGAATATCGGCGATTCTTCTCGCAGGTTAACCCTATTTGTCGCAGGTGGCCGGGGCAGAGACTCGGCGTGAGCACCCAGGGGACGACAAAGGAGTGAGCCATGATCGATCGCCTCAAGGGAGCTGCTGAGCAGCTGCAGGACGAATGGGACAACGACCCTCGCTGGAAGGGCATCGAGCGCACCTACAGCGCCGAAGACGTGATCAGGTTGCGCGGCAGTGTCCAGGAGGAGCACACGCTCGCCCGGCTGGGCGCCGAGCGGCTGTGGAGCCTGCTGCACACCGAGGACTACGTCAACACCCTCGGCGCGCTCACCGGCAACCAGGCGGTGCAGCAGGTGCGGGCGGGGCTGAAGGCGATCTACCTGTCGGGCTGGCAGGTCGCCGCGGACGCCAACCTGGGCGGGCACACCTACCCCGACCAGAGCCTCTACCCGGCCAACTCCGTGCCCGCCGTCGTGCGCCGGATCAACAACGCGCTGCTGCGCGCCGACCAGATCACCTGGTCGGAGGGCGACGGTGACGCCCCCCACTGGCTGGCCCCGATCGTGGCGGACGCGGAGGCCGGGTTCGGCGGCGTGCTCAACGCGTTCGAGCTGATGAAGGGCATGATCGCGGCCGGCGCCGCGGGCGTGCACTGGGAGGACCAGCTGGCCTCGGAGAAGAAGTGCGGCCACCTCGGCGGCAAGGTGCTGATCCCGACCGGCCAGCACGTCAAGACCCTGAACGCCGCCCGCCTCGCCGCGGACGTCGCCGGAGTCCCCACGCTGGTGGTCGCGCGGACCGACGCCCAGGCCGCGACGCTCCTGACCAGCGACGTGGACCCGCGCGACCAGGCGTTCACCACCGGCGAGCGCACCGCGGAGGGCTTCTACCGGGTCAGGAACGGCCTGGAGGCGTGCGTGGCGCGCGGCCTGGCGTATGCGCCGTACTCCGACCTGCTCTGGATGGAGACCGGCACGCCCGACCTCGACGTGGCCCGCGAGTTCGCCGAGGCGATCAAGGCCGAGTACCCGGACCAGATGCTCGCCTACAACTGCTCACCGTCGTTCAACTGGAAGAAGCACCTCGACGACTCGACGATCGCGAAGTTCCAGCGCGAGCTGGGGCACATGGGGTACAAGTTCCAGTTCATCACGCTGGCCGGGTTCCACTCGCTGAACTTCGGCATGTTCGACCTGGCCCAGGGCTACGCGGCCGACGGCATGACCGCGTACGTCGAGCTGCAGGAGGCGGAGTTCGCCGCCGAGGCGCGCGGCTACACCGCGACGCGGCATCAGCGTGAGGTCGGCACCGGCTACTTCGACCTGGTCTCCACGGCCGTGGCACCCGACTCCTCGACCACCGCGCTGCGCGGCTCCACCGAAGAGGAGCAGTTCGGCCACTAGGTTCCCCCGATCTCGCCGGCCACCTCCAGGGCATGGGACGGTTCCCCGGCGACCGGGCCGCGCCGGCTCCCAGCGCCGGCGCGGCCCGCTTTCACATGCACCGGCCGCGCGCCCGACCCGCTCAGGGGGCGGGGGCCTGTTCACTTGCCGCCGGCCTGACCTGCTCAGGGGGCGGTGGTGCCGCCCGTCGGGGTCGGGGTGGTCGTGACGGTGGGGGTCGGGCCGGGTGACTCGCCAGGTCCGTCCTGCGGGATCGTGGTGATAGAGCCCGAGGGCCGCGGGCAGTCCCGTCTGGCCGCGGCGTTGCCGCGTCTGCGGGCCGCCGGGTTCGCGCACTCTCCCGGGTCGTTCCCGCCCGGGTCGCCGGGGCCGAACGTGTGCGACGTCGGGACGACGCTCCGCCTGCGGTCGCGCTCGCGTCCGGGCGTGAGCACGGAGACCGGGCTGGTCGTACGGGTTCGCGTGACGAACACCGTGGGCGTGGCGGGCGACGGCAGCGCGGTCGTCGCCAGGCGTACCGGGGGCGGATTCCTGGTCGTGATCGCGGGCCGCACGGTGGAGCCGGCACTGCTCTGCGGCTGCGCGGCGGGCGGGTCGGCGGGCAGGAGCGCGCCTCCTCCCATGTTCGTCCCGTCCCCGCCCGAGGCCGCGATGACGGTGAGGGCCGCGATCGAGACCGTGGCCAGGGCGGCGAACGTCGCGTGCGAGAGCTGCGCCCTCGACTTCGCCCTGCTCCCCCGCCCTCGCGCCCCGGACCGCCCCTTGCCTCCAGTACCGCCCTCGTCCCGGCCACCGCCCCGACCCGTGGCAGCGTCGCCGGAACGCCCCCCGGAACCAGGGGCCGCGTCATCGGGACCGCCACCGGAACCCTCGCCCCAGACGGATCCGGCTTCGGAACGGTCCACGAACGGGCCGTCCTCGTCTCCGGATGACTCCGGGTCGCCGGGCGAGCGCGCCAGCCGCACCAGCCCTCCCCCGGCCGGATACGGCACCGGCGTCCAGATCTCCGCCAGCACCTCCGCCACCGAGTGCCGCAGGTCCCACGGATCCCCGACCCCGCCGGCGGCCAGCAGCGCCCGCAGCAGGTCGGCGGCCCTGGGACGGTCGCCGGGCTCCTTGGCCAGGGCGGCCTCGACGGCGGGCCGCAGCAGGGCCGGCACGTTCTCCACGCGCGGCGGGTCGAACAGGATGCGCCGGGTCAGCACGTCGGTCTCACCGCCGCCGAACGGATGGTGCCCGCCGGCGGCGAAGGCCACCAGGCATCCCCAGGCGAACACGTCGGAGGCGGGCACGGCGGACCCGCCCGTCAGCCGTTCCGGCGCGACCCATCCAGGGCTGCCCATGACCTGGCCTGCCTGCGTGTGCGCGGACAGCGTGTCCACGTCCCGTGCGATGCCGAAGTCGATGACCCGCGGGCCCCGCGGGGATAGCAGCACGTTGCCCGGTTTGAGGTCCCGGTGCACGAGCCCCGCCTCGTGCACGGCCACCAGCGCGGCCGCGACGCCGAGCGCCACCCCGTAGGCGAGGTCGGGCGGGAGTGGCCCCTTGGCCTTGACGACCTGGGAGAGCGCGGGGCCCGGGATGTACTCGGTGACCAGGTAAGGGCGGTCCTTGTCGGTGCCGTCCTCCACGACGGCGGCGGTGCAGAACGGTACCAATCTCCGCGAGAAAGCCACTTCCTCGGCGAAGCGGGCCCGTAACGTGGCATCGTTGAGATGCACCGCATGCGGTGTCTTGAGGGCGACCAGGCCCCCTTGAGGGTGTTCGGCCAGATACACCACTCCCATCCCGCCGGTTCCCAGGCGGCCGAGGAGTAGATATCGGCCGATGATGACCGGGTCGCCCACCGTCAGCGGTCGCACTCCGGCAGGCATGTCCCTCGCCCCACGCGCCATCCGGGTTTCGCCTCTCCTGATCAGGGTCACGGCAAAGCACACTGTGGCGGCTCCCGTGGAGGCTTTCCGCATGTCTTACATAAGGGGTATTGGAGGTAAGGCTGTCATTCCCTCTAGGTAAGTAAATGCTGTGACATAGCGGTCTGAAGTGGCACTTCGCGCCTGCCGTGCCGGGCGGGAACGAGGTCCGCCGGGCCACCGTGGCCGGGCGCGAAAAGCACCGCGGCCGGGTGCGAAAGGCATCGTGGCCGGGCGCGAGAAGACACCGCCGCCCGGCGCGGTTCAGGAGGCGATGGCGGCCGATTCCTCGGCCTCGACCTGGCGGTTCCACTCGCGCTTGACCTCACGCCACGCCTCGTCGTCGACCCCGGTCCGCCAGTAGCCGGAGATCGACAGCCGGTCGAGCCCGATCCCGCGCTCGATCCGCAGATGCCGGCGCAGTTCCTTCACGAACCCGGCCTCCCCGTGCACGAACGCGTGCACCTCACCCTCGGGGAACTCCAGCGCCCGCACCGCCTCCACCAGCCGCAGCCCCACGGGCCCATCGCCCCGGTAGACCCAGGTCACGTGCGCCTCGGCGGCCGTGCCCAGCTTCTGCTCGTCCTCGGGCGCGTCCACCTCCACCAGCACGTACGCCGTGGCGTCCGCCGGCAGCGCCTCCAGCGAGGCCGCGATGGCCGGCAGCGCGCTCTCGTCGCCCACGAACAGATGCCAGCCCGCCTCAGGGTCGGGCGCGTAACCGCCGCCGGGACCCAGCATGAGCAGTTCGTCCCCGGGCACCGCCCGCTCCGCCCACGGCCCGGCCAAGCCCTCGTCGCCGTGGACGACGAAGTCGAGGGTGAGCTCGCGGGTGTCGGGGTCCCAGGCGCGCACGGTGTAGGTGCGCAGGCGCGGCCACAGCTCGCGCGGCAGCTGCTCGCGGCAGGTCTGCACGCTGAACGGCTGGGGGTAGTCGACCCCCTCGTACGGGAACACCAGCTTGACGTAGTGGTCGGTGAGCCCCGTCGTCGCGAAGTCCGCCAGCCCGTCGCCGCCCACGACGACGCGTACCATGTGGCGGGAGATGCGTTCGGTCCGCTGGACCACGCCCCGGTGATGATCCGTGCGCTTGTTCGCCATCGAACAGCCCCCTGGTGCAGTTAGGTATACCTAACCTTATACTGCCCTGGCCTCCTGGCGTATGCCAATCCCCTCATTCCGGACAGGCGAAATGCCGGGCCGGCAAAAAGTCAGGCCGCCGCCGAGTCGCCCGCGGGCATCGACGCCGCCCCCACCGCCGCCAGGAACCGGGACACGTGCTCGAAGGCCAGCCGCGCCTCGGGCAGCACGTCGGCCAGGATCGGGAAGACGTGGGGCATCCGCGGCCACTCCTCGTAACGCACCGGGACCCCGGCCAGCCGCGCCCGCCGGGCCACCTGCCTGCCCTCGTCCCGCAGCACCTCGGTCGAGCCGGTCACGATCATGAGCGGCGGCAGGCCGGTGAAGTCCCCGTGCACCGGCGAGACCAGCGGGTCCCACGGGTCCAGCCCCGACGTCCACCTGCGCGCCAGCCAGCGCACCCGGCCGGCCGGCAGCATGGGGTCCTGCCAGCGGTTGGCCCGGCGCGGCACGTCGGTCAGGTCGGCCCACGGCGACAGGCAGATGGCCGCGCCCGGCAGCGGCGTGCCCCGGTCGCGCAGGGCCAGCAGGGTCGCCAGGGTCAGGTGGCCGCCCGCCGAGTCGCCGGCCAGCACGACGTCCTCAGAAGCGTACCCGCGGCCCAGCAGGCAGTCGTAGGCGTCGAGCGCGTCGGCCAGCGAGTCCGCCAGCCGGTGCACCGGGCCCTGCCGGTAGTCGAGCGCCAGCACCGGCCGCCCGGCCGCCACCGACAGCCGCCAGGTGATGGACCTGTGCGTACGAGGCGAGCACGAGAAGTAGCCGCCGCCGTGGAAGTAGAGCACCACCTTGCCCTCGTCCAGGTCTTCCCCGCCACGCACCCACTCACCTCCGCACGCGGAGAAGGCCGCCGGCTCGATCGTCACGTGCCCGGGATGGGGCACCTTGACCATCCGGGTGAGGTCGTTCAGGCGGGCCGCCCCCGACAAAGCGAGGGGATGACGCATCAGCAAACTGGAGGCCGGCTTGAGCGTGCCGCGCATGAGACCGGTGAGCGCGCGGGCCTGCCAGCTCAAGGGGTAGCCGGGTATCACGTCCTTGTCGATGAGCATTCTCGACCCTCCGAGAGTGATTCTTCCCCCGTTCAAGATCGTCCTACCCATCAGTAGGTAACTAATCTCTTACGCCCGCATTTCGGCCTCGCCGCACGCGGACGAACCACACCAGCGCCGGATTTGTCCGGGATTAATCGCGTTGCGAGCCGCCACACGGCCCCCCGATAATTCCGTGCTTCCCACTCGACAGACCCGTGCGCGGGTCCAAGCACGGTGCGCAACCGTGCCATCACCCCCCGGAGGTGCCAAACCATCCCGCTCTATGCCCGGCTCGTCCGGTACGGCTTCCGCAAACACGCCACCTACGTCTGGGCGGCGCTCGCCGGCGCGTTCACCAACAGCGTCTTCGGCATCCTGCGCGCCTACATCCTCATCGCACTGTGGCAGGCCCGCCCCGGCCTGGCCGGCTACGACATGACCGACGCCATCACCTATTGCTTCGTCACGCAGGCGTTCATCGGCCCGATGCAGCTGTTCGGCGGCGGCCTCGGCCTGCCCGAGCGCATCCGCAGCGGCGACATCGCGCTCGACCTGGTCCGCCCCGCGCCGCTCCAAGCCTGGACGCTCGCCGAGGACGCGGGCAGGGCCGCCTACCTGTTCCTGGTCCGCGGCATCCCGCCGATGCTGGTCGGCGCGCTGGTGTTCGGCATCCACTTCCCGGCCGGCCCCGGCCAGTGGCTGGCCTTCCTGACCGGTTTCGCGCTCGGCGTCGTCGTCAGTTTCGGCTGGCGCTACCTGATCGCGCTGTCGGTCTGCTGGCTCCTCGACGACCGCGGCGTGGCCGTCGTGTCGCTGGTCCTCAGCACGTTCTTCAGCGGCATGATGATCCCGCTTCATCTGTTCCCCGGCTGGCTGGGCGACCTGGCCGCGGTCCTGCCGTGGGCCGCCATGGTGCAGCTGCCCACGGACCTCTACCTGGGCAAGGCGCCGGTGGCGCCGACGCTCGCCCTCCAGGCGCTCTGGGCCGTGGTCCTGCTCGGGCTGGGCACGGCCGGCACCAGGGCGATCCGCCACAAGGTGGTGATCCAGGGTGGTTAGGACGTACTTCCGGCTGGTCTGGACGTGGACCAGGGCGGCCGCCGCGTACCCCGCCTCGTTCGCGCTGATGAGCGTGCTCGGCTTCGTCATCGCCGCGATCGACGTCGCCGTGATCCTGGTCGTCTTCGCCAACACCACCACGCTCGCGGGCTTCTCCCGCGACGAGGTCCTCTTCCTGTACGGGGCCGCCTCCCTGGCGTTCACCAGCTGCGACACGTTCGTCAGCAACCTCGACCGGGTCAGCGCGCACATCAAGGCCGGCACCCTCGACACGTTCCTGATCAGGCCGGTCGGCGCCTGGATCCAGCTCGCCACCGACCGCTTCCAGATCACCCGGATCGGCCGCATCCTCCAGTCCGCCCTCGTGCTCGGGTACGCGGTCACGGCGCTCGGCCTCGACCGGGAGCGCGTCTGGATGATCCCGGTCATGGTGCTCACCGGGATCGTCATCTTCGGGGCGCTGTGGACGCTCGCCGGCGCGGCGCAGTTCGTGCTGACCGACGCGCCGGAGGTGGTCAACGCCTTCACCTACGGCAGCTACCAGCTCACCCAGTATCCGCTCGGCATCTACGCCCGCGACGTGGTCAGGGGCGTGACGTACGTGCTCCCGCTGGCCTTCGTCAACTGGCAGCCGGGCCTGTACGTACTGGGCCGCGACGATCCCTTCGGGACACCCGAGTACACGCGTTTCGCCGGACCGGCCGCCGCGCTGGTCCTCGCCCTGGTGGCCGCGCTGGCCTGGCGGCAGGGCATCCGGCACTACCGATCGACGGGGAGTTGACGTACATGATCGAGCTTGACCAGGTGGGACGGTCGTTCAAGGTGAAGCGGGACGTCGTGCACGCCGTGCGCGACCTGTCCTTCACCGTGTCGGCGGGCGAGTTCGTCGGCTACCTCGGGCCGAACGGCGCGGGCAAGTCCACCACGATCAAGATGTTGTGCGGCATCCTGACCCCCACCACGGGCCGGGTCAGGGTGGCCGGGCTGGAGCCGTCGCGCCGGCGCACCACGCTGGCCCGGCGCATCGGCGTCGTCTTCGGCCAGCGTACGACGCTGTGGTGGGACCTGCCGCTGAAGGACAGCTTCGAGCTGATCCGCCACCTCTACCGGGTGGAGCGCGGCGCCTTCACCGCGCGCCTGGCCGAGCTGACCGAGACGCTCGACCTGGGCGCCTTCCTGCGCACGCCGGTGCGCCAGCTGAGCCTCGGCCAGCGCATGCGCGGCGATCTGGCGGCGGCGCTGCTGCACGCGCCGGACGTGCTGGTGCTGGACGAGCCGACGATCGGGCTCGACGTGGTCAGCAAGAACGGCATCAGGCAGTTCCTCAAGCGGCTCAACGCCGAACGAGGCACGACCGTGCTACTGACCACGCACGACCTCGGCGACATCGAACGCCTGTGCCGCCGGGTCATGCTGATCGACCACGGCCGGCTGGCGTTCGACGGCACGCTCGACGACCTGATGGCCACGGCCCCGGAGGAGTCGTCGATCGAGGACGTGGTGACCCGCCTCTACACCGGCGGGTAGCGCCGCCGGTCAGTAGTAGCTGCCCTCCGGCGTGGTCTCGTAGTCCTCGTCAAGATCGTCGTCCTGCCGGCGCGACCAGCGCGACGGCATCAGGACGGGGATGAACAGGGCCACGCCGATCAGGGCGAGGACGCCGGTCGTGAGCATCGTCCTGGCACCGAAGCCGGCGTCGCGGATGATCTGGTTGACCGAGGGCTCGGACGGGATCAGGGAGAGCGCCCGGTTCATGTCGAGCGCGTAGACGACCGTCCAGGCCAGCAGGACCATGGACGGGACGAACGTCGCCAGCGGCGAGATCCGGCCCGCCGTCACGAGCCCGAAGACCAGCCCGACGGCGGCCATCGCGCCCAGCGCGATCCAAATCTTCTGCATGTCGGGAGGGTTCGCCGCGGCGTTCCCGACGGCCTGCTGCACCGCCCAGCCCCCGCCCCCCAGCACGGCGACCGTCACCACAAGCCCGATGAGCAAACCACCTAAGTGCCGCAACGTTCTCACCTCAATGTCAACGTGGATCGGCACGACCCTAGCGACAAATGCCAATTTCGGACATGGCATTGGACAGCTTGGGACTCGAGGTCTCAAGCAACCCTGCCCCGTGAGAGCATGGGGCACACCCATGCGTGCGCAACTCCCCCTGAGGCTCGCGCGGACGGCCGCCTTCGCCGCCGTCTGCGGGGCTCTGGCCGCGCTCGCCCACGTCCTCGGCGGCGGATCGGCGCCCGCGCCGGCGACCGCCGCGCTCGGGTTCTGCGGCGTGGCCGCGCTCGGGCTGGCGCTGGGCGGCAGGGAGCGCTCGGCGGGCACGATCAACCTGATGCTGGTCGGGGCGCAGCTGGGGCTGCACGAGCTGTTCGCGGGCGAGGGCGCCGCCTATGTGTCGGTGCACGGGCACGCCCAGGGCGGCCTGGCCGTCAACGCCGGCATGCTGCTCACGCACCTGACGGCGACGGTGATCACGGGCCTGTGGCTGTCGCGCGGCGAGGCCGCGCTGTGGTCGCTGCTGCGCCGCCTCGGCCGGCGGCTCACGCCGCTCGCGCCCGTGAGCGTTCCTCTTCCGCGGCCGTACACGGCGATCGTGCACACCAGGGTCGTCCCGCTCCAGCCGGGGTTCCGGCACAGCGTGGCCAGGCGTGGTCCTCCACTTCCCGCCTGACCTTCTGACACCTGTCCTGCCCCCTGAACACCAAGTGGAGCCTTCCCATGTCCTTCGTACGCCGTGCGGCGACCGTGCTCGCCGCCACCACCGCCCTCACCGCCGGCCTGGCCCTGCCCGCGCTGGCCCACGTCACCATCCAGCCCGGCACCGCCGAGGCGGGCGGGTTCACCAAGGTCGCCTTCCGGGTGCCCAACGAGCGTGACGACGCCTCGACCACCGAGGTCGAGGTCAGCTTCCCCGCCGACCATCCGCTGGCCTTCGTCTCCGTCAAGCCCGTGCCGGGGTGGAAGGTCAAGGTCACCGAGGGCATGCTGCCCGCGCCGGTCAAGACCGAGTACGGCGAGCTGAAGGAGGCCGTCACCAAGGTCGTCTGGTCGGGCGGCAAGATCGCCCCTGGGGAGTTCCAGGAGTTCGAGGTGTCCATGGGGCAGTTGCCCAAGGGCGTCGACTCGCTGATGTTCCCGACGAAGCAGACGTACTCCGGCGGCGAGGTCGTGGACTGGTCGGATGCCCCCAAGACGGACGGCACGGAGGCCGAGCACCCGGCGCCGCTGCTCAAGCTGGTGCCCGCCGCCGACGCCACCGCCTCCACCCCCGCGACCACCGCTCCCGCCGCCGCGGCGGCGCCGACGATGAGCCCGGTGGCCGGCGCGGCCTCGGCGTCCGCGGAGTCCTCGGACGGCACGGCCCGGCTGCTCGGCGGGGCCGGGCTGGTCGTGGGCGTCATCGGCGTGGTGGTCGGCTTCCTCGGCCTGCGCCGCCGCCCGTCCGCCTGACCCGCCCGCCTGACTCGCCCGTCCGAAGGCCCTCCGGGCCCGTCGCTGTCCCCGCGCCGCGTGCGCGGGGACGGCCGCCGTCAGGACGTGATGTCCTTGCCGGAGAAGCGCGCCCACGCGATCGTGCCGGACAGCAGGATGTAGGCCCCGAACGTGAGCAGCCCGTCCATCAGCGCCCCCGTGTCGATCGGGCTGCGCAGCACCGCGTCGAAGCTCGTGAACCTGGTCGGCAGCAGGTACGGCGTGATCGAGCTGAGCTCGGGGAAGGCCCGCAGCACCTGGCAGACGATGACCAGGATCATGGTGCCCGCGATGGCCCCGATGGAGACCTCGGTGAACACCGACAGCGTCAGCGCGATCGCGGCCAGCGCCGCCATGCCCGCGCCGACGTACCCGACGGTGATGGCGATGCGCACCAGGCCGTCCAGCATCGGGATCGTCGTCCCCGACAGCAGCGTCACGGGCCCGGCGGGGAACAGCGCCAGCCCCGTCAGCAGCGCCGACAGCGCCACGACCGCCGTCACCGCGTAGGCGTAGACGACCGCGTTGAGGTATTTGACGGCCAGCAGCCGGGTGCGCCCGGCCGGCGCGGCGAGCAGGTAGCGCAGCGTCCCGCCGCCCGCCTCCCCCGCGATCGAGTCGCCCGCGACCACGCTGACGGCCACCGGCATCAGCAGCAGCACCAGGAACGAGAACGACGCGAACGTCAGCATCAGGCTGTTGCCCGCGACGGCCTGGATGATCCCGCCCACCCCGTCGTCGGAGCCGCCGACCAGGCGCAGGGCCAGGCCGATGACGACCGGCACCACGGCGAGCACGGCGAGGATCGCCAGGTTGCGCGGGCGGCGGAAGGTCAGGCCCAGCTCGGAGCGGAGCAGCCGCCAGAACGCCCACGTCGCCCGGGCCGCGGAAGCCCGCCCGGAGACCGGCTCCGACGCCTGTCCAGAAGGCCCGGAAGGTCTGGAAGGCCCAGAAGGTCCGGTCGTCGCGGGGCGATCCGCCGCATGCTCTTCTGTTCGCTCGGTCGTCCGCATGGTCTCCGTCACCGGCACCAGGCCGGGCGTCCGCCGCGTGGCCGTCGAGGTCGCGCTTTCAGCCGTCGACATCGAAGCCCTCCCCTGTCAGTCCCACGAACACGTCCTCCAGGCTCGGCCGCACCACGGCCAGCCCCCGTACGGCCACGCCCTCCCCCACCAGAGCGGCGTTGATCTTCTCCGGCGCGTGCCCGCCCAGCTCCGCCAGGACCTGCCCGCCCTCGATCCGCACCTCGGCCAGGCCGAGCGAGTCCAGCACGCGGGCCGCGCCGGCCTCGTCGGGCGTCTCCACCCGGATGCGGGTGACCAGCCCGCCGTTGAGCGAGGCGATCGTGCCCTGCGCGACGAGCTTGCCGGCGCGCATGATCGCGGCGTGCGTGCACATCTGCTCGACCTCGGCCAGCAGGTGCGAGGAGACGAAGACCGTGGTGCCGTCCGCGGCGATCTCCTTGACCAGCGCGCGCACCTCGCGCGTGCCCTGCGGGTCGAGCCCGTTGGTGGGCTCGTCCAGGATGAGCAGTTCGCGCGGGCCGAGCAGGGCGGCGGCGATGGCCAGGCGCTGGCGCATGCCGAGCGAGTAGTTGCGGTAGCGCTTGCCGGCCGCGGCCGAGAGGCCGACCCGCTCCAGTGCCTCCTCGACGCGCCGCTTGACGGTGCCGGGGACCGCGTACGGGTCGGCGGCGTCGAAGCGCATGAGGTTGGCCGTGCCCGACAGGTACGGGTAGAAGGCCGGGCCCTCGACCAGCGCGCCCACCTTAGGCAAGGCCTCCGCCTGCGGCAGCCCGAGCACGGAGTACTCGCCGGCCGTGGGCGCCACCAGGCCGAGCAGCATGCGGATCGTCGTGGTCTTGCCCGAGCCGTTGGGCCCCAGGAAGCCGAAGACGGAGCCGCGCGGCACCGCCAGGTCGAGGGCGTCCACCGCGACCTGGCCGCCGCGGAAGCGCTTGGTCAGTCCCTCGGTGACGATCGCGTCCCCGGAGGGCGGGGCCGCCCCGAAGGGCGCCCCCGCTTCCTGCATGACGGCGGTCACTTGGTGCCCGCCGCCTTGGTGATCTCCTCCGGAGTGACCGCGCCGACCAGAAGGCGGCCGTCGTCGGTCAGCAGGGCGGTGACGAGCTTGGTCTTGATCAGCTTGCCCGAGCCCCACGTGCCGCTCACCGGGGTGGCGGACTTGAGCACGCCGTCCAGCAGCGCCTGCGGGTCGGCCCCGTCGCCGAAGCCGTCGGGCCGCTCGGACGCGTCGGGCTTCGCGGCGGTCAGGTCCGACAGCGAGAACGGGATCACGGCCACGCTCGCCCAGCCGTCGCCGACGACCTTGGCCTCGCCCGCGACCCGTTCGGCCCGCTCGGCGTGCTCTTCGGCCCGCTTCTCGTGCGTCTCGTCCAGGCCGATCGTCTTCTCCTCCACCTTGGCGCCCGCGGGCGGGGTGAAGGTGAAGTTCTCGGCGGCCGGCGGCGTGAACGTGATCTGGGTGAAGCCGAGCTGGAAGGCCGGCTCGGCCGAGCCCTTGGCGTATACCTGGACCTGGAGGGGGACGTACGTCTCGCCGTCGAGCGCGATCCGCACCTCCTGCACCAGGGAGCCCTCCTCCTTGGGCGACAGCACGAGCTGGTAGACCGGGCGGCCCGCCACCTCGGCGTTGTTGATCACCCGCACCGCGGTGTGCTCGTCGGCGTTGGCCAGCACCCGCGCGGCCACCTGCTGCGGGGTCAGGTCACTGGCCTGGGGCACCGGCGTGGCCGGCGTGTGCGTGTCGCCCTTCTTGATGGTCAGCTTGGTGGCGGTGTTGGTGGCGCTGTCCCAGTACCAGCCCTCGCCGCCGTTCACGATCAGGTTGGTCTCGTTCAGCTGGGTCGGCATGGCCACCCTCAGCTTGTCGGCGGCGCCGTACCAGACCTTCACCTCGTGCGAGCCCGACAGCAGGCTCAGCGGCGAGGCCGGTCCGGACGACGGCAGGGCCGGCAGGCCGAGCGAGGCCGTCTGCTGCACTGTGCCGGACATCGGCGCGATGCCACCCTCCTTGTGGGTGGCCGCCACGGCGTCGGCCAGTAGTTGCGCCGCCGAGCGTTCCGGCAGCGTGGGCTCGCCACTCACGGCGGCGATGACGGGGCCGGCGCCGATCGCGGCTCCGATCACGGCCGCTGCCGCGATCGGGACTCCCCACCTCACGAACGTGCCTCTGCGCATTTCACTCCTTAACGGTATGTCGATGCCCAGAGCCTGCGTCATGGATCCTGTGGCAGACCTGAGACAGTCTGAGATGGCTCTCAGCCTTCTCAGCGTTGTCTCAGGGCCGGAACAGGAGAATCGCCACATGAGAGTACTTGTCGTCGAGGACGAGCGGCGGATGGCCGCCGCGCTCCAGCGGGGGCTCCAAGCCGAGGGTTTCGCCGTGGACCTCGCGCATGACGGCGAGGAGGGCCTGTACGCGGCCAGGCAGGGCGACTACGACGTCGTGGTGCTGGACATCATGCTGCCCCGGCTGTCGGGCTACAACGTGTGCAAGCAGCTGCGCGCCGAGGAGAACTGGGTGCCGATCCTGATGTTGTCCGCCAAGGACGGCGAGTACGACATGGCCGACGGCCTCGACCTGGGCGCCGACGACTACCTGACCAAGCCGTTCTCGTACGTGGTGCTGGTGGCCCGGCTGCGGGCGCTGATGCGGCGCGACGCCGGGCGGCGGCCGTCGGTGCTGACCGCCGGCGACCTGTCGCTGGATCCGGCCAGGCGCAAGGTGGAGCGCGGGGAGAGCCCGATCGAGCTGACGCCCAGGGAGTTCGCGCTGCTGGAATACCTGATGCGGCGGCGCGACGAGGTGGTGTCGAAGTCGGAGATCCTGGAGCACGTGTGGGACACCTTCGACACCGACCCCAACGTGGTCGAGGTGTACGTCGGCTACCTGCGCCGCAAGATCGACGCCCCGTACGGGAAGAACTCGCTGCAGACCGTGCGCGGCGCGGGCTACCGGCTGGCGGGCGACGGTGGCTGACTCGCCGCTGGCCTGGTGGCGGCGGCAGGGGCTGCGGTTCAGGCTCACGGTGGCCGCCGCGGCCGTGCTCGCGCTGGCGCTCGCCCTGTCGGCGTCGGTGCTGGTGAGCGCGCTGGAGCGGGCCCTGATGAGCACCGTGGACGAGAGCACCAGGCAGCAGGCGCAGGCCGTCCGTGTGGCGGCCGACGCGGGCACGCTGACCAGCCCGATCACCACGCACGACGGCACGCTCGTGCAGGTCATCGACTCCCGGGAGCGGATCACGCACGTCACGTACGGCACCGACCGGCTGGTGCCGCTGCTGGACGCGTCGGCCAGGGCGAAGGTGCTGGCGAAGGGGGAGGCGACGCTGCTGGACGGGCGGCCGTACGCGATCCCCGGGTTCCTGCGGGTCGTCGTGCTGCGCGCGGACCGGGGGCAGACGGTCGTGGCGGCCAGGCCCATCTCCGAGATCCAGACCAGCCTCGTCACGGCCGGGCGGGTGCTGCTGGTCGGCACGCCGGCGCTGGTGGTGCTGCTGGCGGTGGCGAGCTGGCTGATGATCGGCAGGACGCTGCGTCCGATCGCGGCGCTGCGCAGGGGCGCGGCTGACATCACGCACACGGCCAGGTCGCGCCGGCTGCCGGTGCCCGAGTCGCGGGACGAGGTGCACTCGCTGGCCACCACGCTCAACGGCATGCTGTCGCGGCTGGAGGAGGCCGAGCAGCGCCAGCGGGCGCTGGTCTCCGACGCCGCCCACGAGCTGCGCAGCCCGCTGGCCAGCATCCGATTGCAGCTTGAGGTGGCGCTCGGGCATCCGGAGGGCCAGGACTGGCGCGAGACGGCCGAGGGCGTGCTGGAGGACACCATGCGGCTGTCCCGGCTGGCCGAGGACCTGCTCGCGCTGGCCAGGCTGGACGAGCGCGGCGGCGTGCCCGCGCGGCGCGAGCCGGTCGACCTCGACGAGGTGGTGCGGCAGACCGCCGACCGCTACGCCGAGGCCCGGCTGACGGTCTGCGACCCGGTCGTGGTCCGCGGCGACGCGCTCGACCTCAGCCGGGTGCTGACGAACCTCATGGACAACGCCGTACGCCACACCGCCTCCAAGGTCGAGGTGGCGCTGACCGCCGACGGTGTCCTGACGGTCACCGACGACGGTCCCGGCATTCCCGCGCAGGACCGCGAACGGGTCTTCAACCGCTTCACCCGGCTCGACACCGGGCGCAGCCGCGACGAGGGCGGGGCCGGGCTGGGCCTGGCCATCGTCAGGGAGACCGTGCGGGCGCACGGCGGGACGGTGTCGCTCGAAGACGCCGAGCCGGGACTGCGGGTGGTGGTCACCCTGCCCGTCGCCCGCGACTGACCCCGTCAGGGGAGCACGCGGGCCGGAACCTGTACGCCGTGGCGCGGGCCGGGACCTGACGGCGTCGCGTGCGTTCGCCTGGCGGGCGTCGCGTGAGCGAGACCGGTTGCGTCCTGTCGGAGGCGGGGCCCTGGTCAGCCGGCGGGCCGCGTGCTAGGCACGAGGCATGCGCGTATCACGGGTGCGGGTTCGCGGGGAGGTGCTGCGGATCAGGAGCTGACAGCGGATTCCGGTGACCCTCAGGGGCACGGCGTCGTCGCCGGGCCCCCTGGGCTCGGTGTGTGCCGGGCCCTGTCAGTTGATCGTGGTGCGGATCTTCGGGGATGGACTCTGGGGATGGGCATGGAGCGTTCCGAAAGTGGTCAGGCGGCTGTCCCCTTTTCTGCGGTGGCCAGGAAGTCCTGGGCGATGAGCGGCAGGCGGCGGCGGGCGTGCACGACCGCGATGACGCGGCGCACAGCGGGTTCGAGCGAGCGCACCACCAGGCCCGCGCGTCCGGCCTGCTCGGCCATCCCGCGGTACCACAGCAGCGAGGCCTGCCCGGCGCGTACGGCGTTGAGCCAGCCGTTGCGTTCGTCGGTCTCGAGAACGACGACCGGGGTGACCGCGTACTTGCCGAACATGGCGTCGAGGTCCCTGCGCCGCATGCTGCCGCGGGCGGGCAGCGCCAGGCGCATGCCGTGCAGTTTGCCCATCGGCACCGGGTTGGGCAGTTCGAGCCCCGGCGGTGAGATCAGCACGATCTCCTGGCGTTCGAGCGGATGGGTGATGAGGTCGGTGGGCACGGGAAGGTCGGTGAGACCCAGGTCGGCCCGCTGATCCCGGATGGCGCTGACGACGCCGTCACGGCCGTCGCAGCGGACGATGTGCACGCGCACTCCCGGATGCTCGGCCGCGTAGGCGGGGAGCAGCCGTCCGGCCAGGCCGGGTTCGAGGCTCGGGGTGGCGGCGATGCGGAGCTCCGCCTCGGTGGCCGTGCTCTGGTTGGCCAGGCCCTCGATCTCGTGGACCGCGTCGAGTGCCTCCCTCGCCAGCTTGACCACCCGGCGTCCTTGCGCGGTGACGACCACCCCGCGTCCGGAACGGGCGAAGAGCGTCATGCCGAGCTCACGCTCGAGATCGCGGATCGCGCGAGACAGCGCAGGCTGCGCGATGTAGAGCGATCTGGCCGCGTCGGTCATGGTGCGGTGCTCCGCTGTCGCGACCACATAGCGGAGCTGCTGGAGATTCATGCCAAAGAAGCTAGGACACCGCCCGCCGCCGGGACCGGGAGATAGCGGAGATCACCTCGAATGATTTCGGACTGTAACCGAGCACAGCTACATCCGTGACGGGTGTTAAATCAGTATGCTTTTGCCCCAAATTTGCCAAGGGTCCGACAAGTCGCGTCGCAAACCAGGCATTGCACTCAACGGGGCAAACGGGGAGACAAGGTGACAGGGAACGGGCAGTATCCACCCCCGCCACATGAGCCAGGACAGCCACAGCGGCCACCCTCGTTGCCCTGGCCGCCGCCCGGTTACCGGCAGCCGGGCGGCGGCGGGCAGGGCGCTCCCCCGCCACCGCCGCCTCCCCCACCGCCGCCGCCGCGGGGGAATCCGTACCATCCCGCGCCGACGCGGCCGCTGGAGCAGCCGTACCCGCAACACGGCCAGCCGCCCTACGGGCCGCCGCAGGGACCCCCGCAGGGCCGGCAGTACGGACCTCCGCAGTACGGTCCTGGGCCGGGATACCCGCCGCCCACTCCCTCGATGCCGCCCCCGATGCCGCCCCCGATGCCGCCCCCGATGCCTCCGCCCATGCCGCCGCAGCAGTGGCAGCGGCCGCCGCAGAAGAAGTCGGGGATGGGCGTCGCGGGGGTGCTCGGCACGATCTTCGGCTCGCTGGCGGCGGTGTTCGTGCTGCTCGTCATCGCGGTCGCGGCGATCGGCAGCTCGTCGAGCTCGGACACCTCGAACCCGGTCGCGATCCCGACGTACGACCCCGACGACGACTACGAGCCCGATCCGTACTCCAGCGACGGGCCCACGCGCCCCAGCGAGCGTCCCACGGAGCGGCCGACCCAGCGTCCTACCGAGCGGCCGACCCAGCGGCCGACCCAGCGGCCGACGACGCGGGTCACGCCGCCCGCCAGGGTGTCGGTCAACACGAGCCTGAGGAACAACTCGATGTACCGGGCCGGCTCGCTGCCCCGGCTCAACTGCCGTGGCGGCAACATCAACCAGTTCAACCACAGCCAGCTCAAGGCGCTGATCCTGAAGACCGGCAGGTGCATGGACAAGGCGTGGCAGCCGATCCTGGAGAAGCAGGGCATCCAGTTCCGCCCGCCCAGCTACGCCATCGCGTCCAGGAAGGGCAGGGGCGCCTGCGGCGACTATCCCTCGCCGGGGAGCATGGTGCCGTACTACTGCCCGCGCAACAGCACCATCTACGCCTCCACCTCGGCCCTGGCGTCGGGCGTCGGCAACTCCCCCGGGTACGGCGAGATCATCAGCTGGCACGGCGGCACCATCAGCATGATGGCCCACGAGTACGGCCACCACGTCCAGAACATCACCGGCCTGATGAACTCCTGGTGGTCCTCGACCCTCGACTCCGGCAGCCAGAGCGGCAAGCTGGCGCTGAGCCGCCGGCTGGAGCTGCAGGCCACCTGCTTCGCCGGCATGTGGATGCGGTCGGTGGCGTCGTCGTACCCGGTGAACACCTCCCAGCGCAGCCGGCTGTTCTGGTTCTACGGTCAGGTCGGCGACTGGCCGGGCCGGCCGCGCGATCACGGCAAGCCGGTGAACAACAATCGCTGGTTCCGTCAGGGATGGGAGAGAAGCAAGACATACCAGTGCAATACGTGGCTGGCGCCCTCGTCGACGGTCTCCTGACAGCCGCGTGGCATTCATCTCATGTTGAGCACATGTCTCTGTTGTCCAGATATGGGGACTAGAATCCTGGCAATCTTGTGCCCATCGGGGGGCAAACGTCAGTTTTGCCTGGTAGGCGTGTAAGGAGCCGGGTGTGAGCAAGCGCGATGGGGTAGACACCGTGCCAGAAGGCAAGAAACGGCGCCCCATCCGACGATCGCGGCCGAACGCCCAGCGGGGCGCCGGCCGCCCCTCGGGCGCGCCCGCCGCCCCGCGCTTCGCCAAGCCACTGACGCCCGGCGCGGTCCTCGGCTGGACCGCCCTGTCGGCCATCGTGCCCGGCGCCGCTCACCTGCGGGCCGGGCACCGCCGTACCGGGCTGATCCTCGTCAGCGTGTACGCGGTGTTGCTGCTGGCGGTCCTGGCCTACGGCCTGAGCGTGGCGGGCGACCTGTCGAACGCGGCCGGCCTGGCCGGCGACGGGGCGATGCTCGCGGTGGTCATCGGCGCCTCGGTGCTGGCCCTGGCCTGGTTCGCCCTGCTGGTGACCTCCTACGTGGCGCTGGGGCCGAACAAGCTGCCCCAGCAGGGCCAGATCTTCACCGGCATCGCGGTGGGCCTGCTCTGCGTGACCGTCATGTCGCCGTTCGCGCTCGCCGCCAACAGCGTGCTGACCGTACGCGACGCGGTCGGCTCGATCTTCCCCTCGGAGCCCGACGCCGACACGCCCACCGTCGCCCAGAACCCGGAGGACCCCTGGGACGGCAAGGAGCGGGTCAACTTCCTGCTCATCGGCGGCGACGCGGCCGGCAACAGGACCGGCGTGCGCACCGACAGCATGAACGTGGCCAGCGTGGACCTCAAGACCGGCACCACCGTGCTGTTCAGCCTCCCGCGCAACCTCCAGCACGTCCGCTTCCCCCCGTCCTCGCCGCTGCACAAGCAGTTCCCGAACGGCTTCATGGCGGAACTGCCCAACGGCGGCCTGCTCAACGAGGTCTGGCAGTACGCCAACGACAACCCGCAGCTCATGGGCGGCAGGAACAAGGGCCCGCGGGCGCTGATGGACGCCATCGGCTACACGCTGAACCTCAAGATCGACTACTACATGCTGATGAACATGTACGGCTTCGCCGACCTGGTGGACGCCATCGGCGGCCTGCGGATCAAGGTGGAGCAGGACGTCAAGTGGGGCGGCCTGTACGGCACCGCCGGCGTCATCAAGGCCGGCGAGCGCAAGCTGACCGGCGAGCAGGCCCTCTGGTACGGCCGCTCCCGCGTCGGCAGCGACGACTTCTCCCGGATGGGCCGCCAGCGCTGCGTCATCGGCGCCTTCGCGCAGCAGGCCACGCCCACGGTGATCCTCACCCGGTTCAACAAGATCGCCGGCGCGGCCAAGCGGCTGGCCCAGACGAACATCCCCCGGCACCTGGTGCAGCCGCTCCTCGAACTGGCCGTCAAGGTCAAGGAAGCCAAGATCTCCAGTCTGCAGTTCGTGCCGCCAGAGTTCTACTCGGGCCGGCCGGACTGGGCCAAGATCCGTACGGCCACCAAGAAGGCGATCAACGACTCGCTGCGCCCGGCCCGGCAGGCGCAGACGGCCAATGTCAGCGCCTCCCCGAGCGTGGCGGCGTCCAGGACCCGCACGGCGACGCCGCAGCGGCCCACGCAGACGCCCACCCGCAACTCGCAGCGAGCCGGCGCCAAGGGCCTCGACGAGCTCTGCGGCCTCTGACCCCAGCTTCTAGAAGACGAGCTCTGCGGCCTCGACCCTGCCCTCTGGAAGGGGCCTCTGGAAGGGGCCAGGAGCGTGGTCCAGGGGGTGGAACCGGCGGGGTGAGCCCGGAGAGTCAGCCGAACGTCACCGGAAGGCTCACGGGCCCACGCACGGTCAGGCTGGCACGCCAGCGCAGGCGCTCCGGCGGCACCGCGAGGGCCAGCCCCGGCAGCCGGACGACCTCGCTCAGCGCGGCGCGGCCGGTGAGGCGGGCCAGCAGGGCGCCCAGGCAGTAGTGCGGCCCGTGGCCGAAGCCGAGGTGCGCGTTGTCCGTCCGGGTGAGGTCGGGCAGGTCGGGGTCGGTGAAACGGCGCGGGTCGCGGTTGGCGGCGGCCAGCGCCACCAGGATCGGCTGCCCGGCGGGAAGGAGCACCCCGCCCAGCTCCACCGGCTCCAGCGGGAAGCGCCAGGTGGCCAGCTCGACCGGGCCGTCGTGGCGCAGCAACTCCTCCACGGCCTGCTCGATCAGCTCGGGCCTGGCCCGCAGCAGCTCCAGCTGCCCGGGGTGGCGCAACAGCGTGTACGTGCCCAGCCCGATCAGCCCCACGGTCGTCTCGTGCCCGGCGACGAGCAGCAGGAAGATCATCGACAGCAGCTCGTCCTCACTGAGCCGGTCACCGTCGAGCGCGGCGGCGGTGATCGTGCTGATGAGGTCGTCGCCCGGCGCGTGCCGCCTGCCTTCGACCAGCCCGCGCACGTAACCGGCCAGCGCCCGCAGCGCCTCGGGCCGGCTCTCCCCCGTCACCGCCTCCGACGACACCACCGCCGTGGTCCACCGCTGGAAGTCCGTACGGTCGGCCACCGGCACGCCCAGCACGTCGCACAGCACCCCCGACTGCAGCGGCGCCGCGAACCCCGCCACCAGGTCGTCGCCCGGGGTCAGCCCGGCGGCGAGCGCGCGGGCCGCCTCCTCGATCCCGGGCCGCAGCTCCGCCAGCCGGCGCGCGGTGAAGAAGCCGGAGACCAGGCGGCGCAGCCGGGTGTGCTCGGGCGGGTCGGTGGTGAGCAGGTGGGTGCCGAGGCCGGCCCGGTCCTCCAGCGGCCGGCCGCGCCCCGCCTCCTGCCAGTCGGCGGGCGCGTGCCGCGGGTCCTTGCTCAGCCTCGGGTCGGCGAGCGCGGCCCTGGCGTCGTCGTAGCGGGTCACCAGCCAGCCGTACAGGCCGCCGCGGAGTTTCACGAAATACGGGGCGCCCGACTCGCGCAGCCGGGCGTAGGCGGGATAGGGGTCGGCGAGCAGCCCTTCGTGGCCGGGCAGCATCTCCTCCAGCATGCGTCCTCTCCGGGTGAGTCGATTCGATTTCGGAACGGGGTCGCGCGGAATCCGGTCATGTCATGAAAGCGGCCCGCGGGGCGGCGCGGCAACCCGCGGGCCGATTCCCCGGCTGTTCGCCGAGCCGTCCCGAAATTCCCGCGGCGAGTGCGGCGCTCACCCGGCCGAGCCAGGAGTTCCGGGAATCGCACGGGTGTCGCCGGGCCGGCCGTGCCCCCGGCGACGGGGAAGAGGAATTTCCCCTTTTTCAACGGACGATCACCGTTATCGGAGCGTACCCGATATCTCTACCTCACCTCGCGACCGGCGACAAATCAACCTCCGGAAGAACAAATCTCCTGACCGGTGGTCAATCAATTGTCGAAGTCAATTCCATCATTCTCGAACGGCCGGTCACACCAGGGCGGAATCCTTCTTCGGCAGCAGGACGAGCGCGCCGACGTAGAGCAGGGCCGCCACGATGAGCAGGCCCTTGTAGCCGATCACCAGCGCCACGTACTCCAGGCAGCCGCCGACCATGGCGCCCAGCAGGTTCGCGCCGAAGGAGGTGGTGGCGTCGGCCGTCTCGGCGAAGCGCTTGGCGAAGATCACGTTGGCGGCGAAGATCGGCAGGAACGCCACCGTCACGGCGGCCACCGCCCGCACCGGGAGCGGCAGGCCGAGCAGCCATTCGTTCGGCACGAGCCAGGCCAGCAGCAGCCCGGCGAAGAGCACGCCGTACATGACCGGCAGGGGCGGGACGCGGAAGCGGCGGGTCACCTCGACGGCGGCGAGCACCGCGACGAGCACGCCGGCGAAGACGATCGCGTTGACCACCCACGTCGTGCCGAACAGCAGCGCGAACCCGGTCACGCTCTTGGTCTCCAGCAGCATGAACCCGACGCCCAGCAGGAACAGGTCCGCGTACGGGCGCATCCGCTGGTAGGGGCCCGCCACCACGCGCACGGCGAGCAGGCTGACGATGAGGATCAGGCCGAGCGTGATGATGTAGATCGGCGGGATCGTGGCGTCCTTGAGGTAGAGGAAGGGCCGGTCGTCACCGGCCGGCTCGGGAGTGCCCGCGGCGGCGCCCGGCCATTCGGTGGCGCAGCGCTGGTCGGTGGCGGCCAGGCCGGCGGTGATCACGGCCTGCTGCCCGGCGGTGCTGACCACGTCCACGCACGGCTTGTGGCCGAACGCGCGCTGCATGGTCGAGGCGAGCCGGTCGACCAGCCAGCTCTCCCGGTAGTAGTTGTACATCGAGAAGGTGCCGCCGGGCCGCAGGTGGGCGCGGGCGGCCCGCATGGCCTCCTCGGTGAACAGGTAGCTCTCCAGGCGCAGCGAGCTGGCGCCGGAGACGAGGGTGAGCGAGTCGGGCAGGGCGAAGAGGATCAGGTCGTACTTGTCGCCGGTGCGCTCAAGGAAGGCGCGGCCGTCGGTGACGTGGGTGGTGACGCGCGGGTCGTCGTAGGGCCGGTCGGGGTGGACGGAGCCGCCGAGCTCGCGCAGCTTCGGGTCGATCTCCACGGCGTCGACCTTGCCCGCGCCCTTGGACAGGGCGATGGCCACGTCGGTGCCGCTGCCCGCGCCGACGATGAGCACGTCCTTCGGGGGCTTGGTGGTGCGCTCGTACGGCAGGCCGTACTGGGCCTCCCACTGCAGGCGCGCGGCGGCGGGCACGGCCTGCTGGTGCGGGATGCCGTTGACCGCGATGTCGGTGACGGGGATGCCGAGCTGCTGCAACTGCCGGGTGGTGACCTTGTAGTACGGCGACCAGATGGCCCCGGCGGTGAGCGTCTCGGCCAGCAGCAGCCCGACCACGGCCACGGACGGCACGCTCACCAGCAGCACGTAGAGCGTGCGCGGCCGGGGCACCAGGAGCACGCCGTAGCAGGCGGCCGCGATCAGCCCCCAGAACACCGGCGGCGCGCTCAGGAACGACAGCGCCGTGAACGCCACGATGCCGGTGAGGCTGCCGATGAGGTCGTAGCGGTAGGCCTCCAGGCGGGGCAGCTCGGGGAAGCAGCGCCCGACCAGTTCGGCGGGCCCCATCAGCACCACGGCGGCGGCGCAGAAGATCACCGGCAGGATCGCCCAGGCGGGCGGCCCGCTGGTGGACAGGCTCGTCCAGTAGAGGACGCCCTCGGTGTTGCGGTCGACGGTGACGGGGAAGGTCAGCACGACGATGACGAGCACGGCGAGCACGACGGGCGAGTAGTAGGGCTGCCGCCGCGAGCGCCCCACGCGCAGGAAGCCGAGCCCGATGCCGAGAAACGACCCGAGCAGCACGAAATTGGTGAAATAGCTGAGGTGGACGATGTTGGACCCGGTCCACCTGATCAGCGCCAGCTCCAGGAAGAGCATGAAGGCACTGGCGAGGATGAGCCTCGGCCGCACGGCCAGCCAGTGTGCTTTTTCTCCGTCGTCGACCGGCTTCTGCGCCTGGAGCGTCATGATGTCTCACCGTAGTGAACGGACGGAGAACAAGGAAGTCCGACGCTCCGGAAGAAATGCCGGTCGCGCACGGTGAGTGGGGGCGCTCGCCCCTTCCTCACTCCTGTTCGCGGCCGAACACCCGGGTGCCGATCGTCAGGCTGATCGCGGCGAAGACGACGGTGACCGCCACGCCGACAGCCACGGTGCCGGTCGTGTACCGGCCGGCGAACAGGTCGCGCAGTGCCTCCAGCACGTACCGGAACGGGCTGAGGTAGGACAGGCCGTCGAGCCAGCCCGGCGCCATCGACATCGGCAGCAGCGCGCCGGACAGCAGGATCAGCGGCATCACGGCGGTGCTCATCACCGGCGGGAAGAGGTGCTCGTCGATCGTCAGCGCGATCGCGTACGACAGCGCGGCCAGGCTCGCCCCCAGCACGACGACCAGCACGAACCCGGCCGCGAGCCCGCCCACCGGGGCCCGCAGGCCGAGGGCGAAGGCCACCGCGAGCAGCAGCGCCGTCTGCAGGATCAGCGTGACCACGTTGTTGAGCACCCGCCCGAGCAGCAGCGCCAGCCGGCTGGCCGGGGTGACGCGCATCCGCTCCAGCACGCCCATGCGCTTGTCGAAGACCACCCCGAACCCGGCCATGCCCGTGCTCAGCAGCCCGAGCTGGAGGATCAGGCCGGGCACCAGCGTCTCCCACGTGCCGAACGTGGCGAAGATGGGCCCGAACAGCACCAGGAACAGCAGCGGCTGGATCGCGCCGAACGCGATGCCGACCTTCTGCCGCAGGGTGACGCTCAGGCCGTGGCGGAACAGCACCCAGGTCTCGCGCGGCATCACGCCTCCTTCCCGGTCAGCGCGCCGCCCTGCTCGCGCAGCGATCTGCCGGTGATGTCGAGGAACACCTCGTCGAGCGTGCGCCCGCCGGTCTTGAGCTCGGCGGGAGCGCCCTCGGCCACGATGCGGCCGTGGTCGATGATCAGCACCCGGTCGCAGAGCGCGTCGGCCTCGTCCAGGTAATGGGTGCTCAGGAACACCGTCATGCCCTGGCCGGCGCGCAGCGAGCGGATGAGGTCCCACAGGCCGGCCCGGCTCTGCGGGTCCAGGCCGGTGGTCGGCTCGTCGAGGAAGAGCAGCGCCGGGTCGTGCAGCAGGGCGAACGCGAGGTCGAAGCGGCGGCGCTGCCCGCCCGACAGGGCGGCGGGGAACGTGGTCTCCAGCCCGGTGAGCTCCAGCCGGGCCAGCACCTCCTGCGCCCTGGCGGCGACCTCGCGCCGGCTCAGGCCGTACAGCATGCCCTGCAGCTCCAGCTCGCCTTTCACCGGCGAGACGGGGGGCATGGCGCCGCTCTGCGCGACGTATCCGATGCGCCGGCGCACCTGCTTCGGCGCGCCGATCAGGTCGTGGCCGGCCACCGTCGCGGTGCCGGCCGTGGGGCGCAGCAGCGTGGTCAGCAGGCGCATCGTCGTGGTCTTGCCGGCGCCGTTCGGGCCGAGGAAGCCGACGATCTCCCCCGGTTCCACGGAGATGTCGACGCCTCTGACGGCCTCGTTGCCGCCCTTGAAGATCTTGCTCAGACCCTTGGTCTTGATCATTTCATCGCCTCCAAAATTTAAGTAATCACAATTTTGGAGTCACTGCAAGTTGGATAGGATGAGGGCATGGCGGAAGGGCTGCGGGAGCGGAAGAAGCGCGAGACGCGGGAGCGCATCTCCGACGTCGCGACGGGCCTGTTCCTGGCCCGGGGGTTCGACAACGTGACGGTGGCGGAGGTGGCGCAGGCCGCCGACGTGTCGGTCAACACGGTCTTCAACTACTTCAGTACGAAGGAGGACCTGTTCGCCGACCGCTACGACCTGGTGGTGGACCTGCCGCAGCAGGTGCTGCGCGAGCGCCTGCCGGGCGAGGGCGTGGTGCGCGCGTTCAGGCGCGACTACCTCGGCGCGATCGAGACGCGCGACTGGCGCTACGGGCTCAACGCGGGCAACGACGCCTTCTCCCGCGTGATCAACGACAGCCCCGCGCTGACGGCCCGGCTCCGCGACGTGCATCTCCAGCGGGAGCAGGGCCTGGCGCGGGCGCTGGCCGGCGAGCTCGGCGCCGGCCCCGACGACGTCGTGCCCCGGGTCGCGGCAGCGCAGATCCTGGCCGTCACGCGGCTCCTGAGCGAGCGCGCCCTGGCCATGATGCTGGCCGGCGAGCCGTGGGAGAAGATCGGGCCGCCGCTGACGGCCCAGGCCCACCAGGCGTTCGACCTGCTGGAGCAGGGGCTGGGCGACCTGTAGGGCTACGCGTCGGACAGCGCGCCGAGCAGGCCGAAGAGCAGGCCGATGGCCACCAGGCCCAGGGTGAAGATCAGCAGCGCGCTGCTGATCATGCCGCAGATGCGGCCGGCCTGGACGTGGCCGCGATTTTCGTAGAAATAGCCGCTGTCGTCGATCTCACGCAGCGCCTTGTTGCCCATCGACCAGGCGAAGGGGCCGATGAACGTGCACACCACCAGGCTCAGGATGCCCAGGACGAGGATGGTGGTGCCGTTGGGGTGGCTCTGCGGCACGGGGCCGTAGGAACCGGCGCCGTAGTCGGGATAGGACATGATCGTTTGATCCCCCACATGGACAAGTCAGGGGGGCTTTATACCACAGTCTCTGGGTTGATCATCTTGCGTCATCATGGTGCGGACCTGATCCATCTTGAGGAGCCTGCACCCGTGCGCGAACGCACTCGAGCTCTGCTCGCCCATCGGCATTTCCAGCGGTTCATCATCGGCCTCATCGTGCTGAACGCGGCCACTCTCGGCATGGAGACCTTCCCTCCCCTGGTCGAGCGGTACGGCACCCTGCTCACCGTGGTCGATCACCTCGCGCTCTACATCTTCGCCGCCGAGCTGATCGCCAAGATCTACGTCGA
The DNA here is from genome assembly GCF_040649755.1 of Nonomuraea sp. NPDC048882. Taxonomy (NCBI): domain Bacteria; kingdom Bacillati; phylum Actinomycetota; class Actinomycetes; order Streptosporangiales; family Streptosporangiaceae; genus Nonomuraea; species Nonomuraea sp. NPDC048882. The sequence goes on along the minus strand of NZ_JBEZGB010000003.1, from coordinate 223,255 downwards.
GCGCGCCGCCTTCGTGCGCGATCCGTGGAACATCTTCGACACGATCATCGTCGGCATCGCCTTCGCCTCCACGGCCGGCGGCCTGTCGGTGCTGCGCGCGCTGCGCATCCTGCGGGTGCTGCGGCTGCTGTCGGTCGTGCCCAGCCTGCGCCGCGTCGTCTCGGCGCTGCTGCGCGCGATGCCGGGGATGAGCTCGATCGTGGTGCTGCTGTCGCTGGTGCTGTACGTCGCCGCCGTCATGGCCACGAAGCTGTACGGCCAGACCGCGCCCGACCGCTTCGGCGACCTGCCGACCTCGCTGTTCACCCTCTACCAGACGATGACGGGCGACGACTGGGGCAACATCGCCAGGGAGGTGATGAGCCGGCACCCGACGGCGTGGATCTTCTTCACCATCTTCATCCTCGTGTGCACGTTCGTCGTGCTGAACCTCTTCCTGGCGGTCGTGGTGAGCGCCATGGACGAGGAGAACGAGGAGGAACGCGCCGAGGAGCGGGCGGAGCGGGCCGAGGAGCTGGCGGCGATCGAGGACACCACGGCGCACACGCAACGGATCCTGGACGAGCTGGCCGCGCTGCGCGACGAGGTCGCCCACCTGCGCAAGCAGTGGCCGAACGGGGCATCGGAGCGATCCGAGCCGCAACCCAGGCGCTCCCGCCGCGCCAAAGCCGGCCGCAACTAGCCGCCGCCCTGGTGCTAGGCAGAGGCTGTGTCGGGGGCTGTGTCGGGGGCTGTGCCGGGGCCAGCGTCGGGGGCTGTGTCGGTGACTGGGCCGCCGCGGTGGCGGTAGGCGACCCGCCACAGGGCCACGAGGAGCAGCAGCACGACCACGAGCCAGCCGGGCAGCAGCCCGGACACCGCGGCCACGATCGGCGGCACGAGGACGGAGGGCACGGCCCAGCCCCAGATCCAGCGCCGCGAGGCCCGCATGGCCACCCCCAGGGCCGCGGAGGCGGCGAAGTACACCGCCAGCCCGCCGCCCAGCACCCAGCCGGAGCCGGCGTGCAGGTGGGCGCCGGGCTCGGCGGCGACCACGCCCAGCCCGGCCGCCGTGGCGGTGAGGCCCGCCGTCATGGCGAAGTGCGCGGGTAAGGCGATGTACGCCTTGAGGCCGCGTTCCGTGGCGCCGGGGACGGCGCTGAGGCCGTACTGGAGGGTGATCCACCACAGCGAGACGATCAGCCCGAACCCCGCCAGGGCGGCCAGCCCGAGCTCCGGACCCCAGGACTGCCCGGAGGCGGCCAGCACGACCTGCATGACGGCCTCGCCGAGCACGATGATCACGAACAGTCCCAGCCGCTCCCCCAGGTGGGCGGGTTCCAGCACGGCGGGGGCGTAGTGGTCGGGATCGGGCAGGGGGCGCCGGGAGACGTGGAGGCGCCGATCGCGCTTGAGCCGGCGCCGGATCTGCTCGTTCAGCTCCTCGATCATGCGCTCGGGCCGGCGGCCGCGGGCCATGGAGAAGCCGAGGTCGAGCAGGACGCCGATGCCCCACAGCACATAGCGCCAGGGGCCCTCCACCCAGCTGGACGCGATCCACGGCGTCAGCCCCGCGCCCAGCTGAGCCGCGGGCCACGCCGTCATGATCGCGCCGGCCCGCTGCAGGCTTCTGGAAGCGCTCGTCCTGGAGATGATGTACGCGACGATGAACCAGCCCTCGTGCGTGCCGCCCGTGCCCATCTCGCGGGCGACGTCGGGCGCGGCGGCGGCCATCACGGCGATGCCGAACATGCCGATCAGCATGCTGAGCATGCGGGTGCGCTCGCCCCGCACGTTGGAGTAGAGGGTCAGGGCGGTCCACACGCTCCAGATCGCGTAGTACAGGACGACGAAGAGCGCCACGTCCGGCCAGGTCGGGTGGGCCAGCCGGTGGGCGAGCTGGATCACCGCCACCACGACCACCAGGTCGAAGAACAGCTCCAGCCAGCTCGCGTGACGCTCTTCCGCTCCACTCACGGCTAACGAGAATAGAACTCCACCACGAGCTGCTCGTCCACGGGGACCACGATCTGCTCGCGCTCGGGCCGGCTGACCAGGGTGAAGCGCAGCTCCTTGAGGTCCACCGAGAGATACGCGGCCGTGCGCTCGTCGGCGTGCACGCCCTCGGCCGCCGCCACGAAGGGCTGCATCTGGCGCGAGCGGGCCCGTACGGAGATGACCTGTCCTGGCTTGACCAGATAGCTGGGGATGTCGACCTTGCGGCCGTCCACGGCGATGTGGCCGTGGGCGATGTACTGGCGGGCCGCGTAGATCGAGGGAGCCAGCCCCGAGCGCAGCACGAGGGAGGCCAGGCGGGTCTCCAGCAGGGTGACGAGCTCGGCGCCCGAGGCGCCCGGCTTGCGTACGGCGAGGTCCCAGTAGCGGCGCAGCTGGCGCTCCGACACGTCGTAGTACCAGCGCAGCTTCTGCTTCTCCATCAGCCGCAGCCCGTAGTCGCCGGTGTTGCGGCGGTTGGTCTTGCGCCCGTGCTCGCCCGGCGGGTACGGGCGCGTCTCGAAGTAGCGGACGGCTTTCCTGGTCAGCGGGACGCCCGCGCGACGCGACAGTCGCACCTTCGGGCCGGTGTAGCGCACGTTCACCTCGATGTGATTAGGTAATCCTTACTTAGGCAAGCCTAACCTACACCATTGTTCTCCTAGGAGGCGTCATGCTGCCGATCCCCGAGCGGGTCCGCACCCTCGCCGCGACCGCCGACGTCGCCAAACTCACCGTTGACGGCGCCCCCTCCCCCGCCCGCGGCGGAGTGGACGAGCGCGGCCGGCCCGTGCTGCTGGTACGGCCCGGCGAGACGCTGCACGGCCTGCGCGCGGACGCCGTCGTGGCGGTCAACCTGACGTCGATGCGGCAGCTCGGCCCGGTGACGCATCCGCGCGGACTGCTGGAGGTGCAGGGCTGGGCGGAGGCCGTACCGGAGGCCGAGGCCCGCGCCGCGGCGGTGGCGGTGGCCGCGCACAGCGCCGACGAGAGCCTGTTCGAGGCGCTGGAGCGGTTCGGCCGGCCGGACGCGCCGCGGCTGCTGCGGCTGGACGTGGGGCAGGTCGTGTACCTGACCGGGCAGGAGTCCGGGCTGCTGGACGCCGACGACTACCTCGGGGCGGCGCCCGACCCGCTGTCGGAGACGGCCGAGCGAGTGCTCGCGCACGTCAACTCCTCCCACCGGGCGCAGCTCACCGCCGGGGTGACCAGGCAGCTCGGGGAACCGGCGGCGGAGGTGTGGCTGTGGGAGCTGGACCGGTTCGGGGCGACGGTACGGGTGGACGAGACGCTCATCCGCTTCCCCTGGCCGACGCCGGCCCGCTCCAGCGTGTGCCTGGAGACCGCGCTGCGCGGCCTGCTGTGCACCTGCTGACCCGCGCATGATGCAGCGCGTTCTGACCCCAGCGCGTTCTCACCCGCGCACGGGCTGAACGTGCGGCGGGAGGTCAGGACTGGCCGGCCTCGACCGGGGCCGGCAGGGCCGGGGCGCGGTCGCGGCGCAGGGCGGTGAGGGTCATGGTCTCGTCCACGGCCTCCGGCGACAGCACGTGGTCCAGCACCATGACCGCGCAGCCGCTGATGCCCGCCCCCGCCCCGAGCCGGCTCGGCTCGATGCGCAGGCGGCGGGTCGCGAGGGCGGTGGAGCGGCGGTAGACGACCTCGCGGATGCTCGACACCAGCGGCCCGAACGCCTCCGCCACGTCGCCGCCGAGCACCACCACCGACGGATTGAGGATGTTGACCGCCCCGGCCAGCACCTCCCCGATGCGCCGCCCGGCCTCGCGGACCGTGGCCATCGTCTCGGCGTCGCCCGCGCGCACCAGCGCCGTCACGTCGGCGATCGTGCGCACGTCCTTGCCCCTGCCGCACAGCTCGCGCAGCAGCGCGGTGCCGCTGGCGACGGAGTCGACGCAGTCCAAGTTGCCGCAGCGGCACAGCACGCCGCCGCCGTCGATCACCGGGATGTGCCCGATCTCGCCGGCCGCGCCCATCGCGCCGCGCAGGATGCCGCCCCCGGCGATCACGCCGGCGCCGATGCGGGTCGAGATCTTCACGAACATCAGGTCGTCCAGCTCGGGGTAGACGCCTCGGTGCTCGCCGATGGCCAGCACGTTGACGTCGTTGTCCACCAGGACGGGCACGGGGAAGCGCGCGCGGATGATCGGCGGGATCACCACGCCGGTCCACGAGGCCATGACGCGGGCGCTCTCCGTACGGCCCTGCGCGAACTCGACCGTGGCCGGCACGCCCATCCCGACGCCCCTGATCATGGTGCGCGGCCGGTCGCCGAGCAGGTCGTCCCAGGTGTCCATGAGCAGCGGCAGCACGGTGTCAGGCCCCTGCTCGACGTCCATCGCGAACTCGCGCCCGGCCAGCTCGTGGCCGGCCAGGTCGCACACGGCCACCCTGGTGCGGCTGGCGCCGAGCGCCGCCACGAGCACCACGCCGCCCGAGGCGTTGAACTCCAGCCGGACCGGCGGGCGCCCGCCCGTGGACGGGGCGTCGGTCCGCTCCACGACGAGCCCGCGTTCGAGCAGTTCACCGACGCGCAACTGCACGGCGGGACGCGACAGGCCGGTGACCCGGCCCAGCTCGGCCCGCGTCACGGCCTCTCCGGTGCGGATGAGGCGGAGCACCTCGCCACTCGTGGCGAGCGCGGCTGCGGTACGTCGAGACATCGGCTAAGTGAACCACATGGGGTTGTGTAATGAAAAGTCACCACTTTTTCATCTCAAATGCCAAAACTCCGCTTGTGTACGACCCAAACTCTCGTTAGTGTCCGTTCTGTCCCTGCTTGGTAGATCCCCCGGAGCCCGGAACCGTGTCGACCGCACCACCGAACGCCCCCACCCAGCCCGACATGCACCCCGACATGCACCCCGACATGCACCCCGACGTGCACTCCGACGTGCACCCCGGCATGCACACTGCCGACCTCGTCGTCTTCGGCGGCACGGGCGACCTGTCCATGCGCAAACTGCTGCCGGCGCTCTACCACAGCGACAGGGACGGAAGACTCTCCCCGGAGACCCGCGTCATCGCCCTGTCCAGGGGCGGGCTGACCGATGCCGACTTCCGCGGCAAGGTGGACGCCGAGGTACGCGACAGCGTCCCGGTGGACGCCCCCGCCATGTGGCAGCGCTTCCTCGGCCGCCTGCACCACGTCTCGGTGGACGTCGGCAGTGGCATCTACGGGGGCGCAGACGGGAACTCTGGCTGGAGCACGCTCGCCGGCCTGCTGGCCGGCCACGAGGACCGCGACCGGATCTTCTACCTGGCCAGCCCGCCCAGGACGTTCGGCCCCTTCTGCCGCGAGGCGCACGAGGCCGGCCTGGTGACGCCCCGCTCGCGCGTGGTGCTGGAGAAGCCGCTGGGCAACGACCTGGCCAGTGCGCAGCGCATCAACGACGAGGTCGGCGCCATCTTCGACGAGCGCCAGATCTTCCGCATCGACCACTACCTGGGCAAGGAGACGGTGCAGAACCTGCTGGTCCTGCGCTTCGCCAACGCCTTCCTTGAGCCGATCTGGAACTCCCTGTGGATCGACCACGTCCAGATCACCGCCGCGGAGACCGTCGGCACACCCGGCCGCCGTGGCTACTACGACCACGCGGGCGCGCTGCGCGACATGGTGCAGAACCATCTGCTGCAACTGCTCACCCTGACCGCGATGGAGCCGCCGGCCCGCAACGACCGCGAGGCCATCCGCGACGAGAAGGTCAAGGTGCTGCAGGCGCTGCGGCCGATCGCGGGCGGCGAAGTGGATCGCTTCACCGTGCGCGGCCAGTACACCGGGGCCGGGGACCTGCCCGGCTACCTCGACGAGCCCGGCTCCACGCCGCCGACCGAGATGTCGAGCCGGGTGGAGACGTTCACCGCGATCCGGGCCGAGATCAGGAACTGGCGGTGGGCGGGGGTGCCGTTCTACCTGCGCACCGGCAAGCGGATGCCGTACCGGCGCTCGGAGATCGTGGTGCAGTTCAAGGACGTGCCCCACGCCATCTTCCCCGGCGGCACACCGAACCGGCTGGTCCTGCGGCTGCAGCCGGACGAGGGCATCCGGCTGCACATCATGGCCAAGGAACCGGGCGCGGGCGAGGTGGCGCTGAAGCCGGTGCCGATGTCGCTGAGCTTCGGCGAGACGTTCACGGCGCGGGTGCCCGAGGCGTACGAGCGGCTGCTGGGCGACGTGCTGGCCGGGAACCCGACGCTGTTCATGCGCCGCGACGAGGTCGAGGCGGCCTGGCGCTGGATCGATCCGATCCTGGACGCCTGGAAGGCCGCCGCCGGCCTGCCCGAGCCGTATCCCGCCGGCACCACCGGCCCCGCCGGCGCGCATGAGCTGCTCGGCCGCAGCGGTCGCGCCTGGCACGAGGAGGAAGCGTGAACGAGCGAACCAACCGATCCGGCGAAGGGAACCCCGTGAACACCCTCATCCAGGAGGTCACCGACCGCATCGCCGAGCGCAGCGCCGTCAGCCGGGCCGCCTACCTCGATCGGATCCGCCGGGACGGCGAGCAGGCCAGGGCCAAGGGCCCGGCGCGGGCGCACCTCGGCTGCGCGAACCTCGCACACGGCTTCGCGGGCGTCACGGGTGAGGACAAGCCGGCCCTGCGCGCCGCCGCCAAGCCGGGCGTGGCCATCGTGACCAGCTACAACGACATGCTGTCCGCGCACCAGCCGTACGAGACGTACCCGCCGGAGCTGAAGGCGGCCGTGCGCAAGGCCGGCGGCGTGGCCCAGGTGGCGGGCGGCGTGCCGGCGATGTGCGACGGCATCACCCAGGGCCGGGCGGGCATGGAGCTGTCGCTCTACAGCCGCGACGTGATCGCCATGGCCACCGCCATCGCGCTGTCGCACGACATGTTCGACTCCACGCTGCTGCTGGGCGTGTGCGACAAGATCGTGCCGGGCCTGTTCATCGGGGCGCTGCACTTCGGGCACCTGCCCGCGATCTTCGTGCCCGCCGGGCCCATGACGTCGGGCCTGCCGAACAAGGTCAAGGCGCGTACCCGCCAGCTCTTCGCCGAGGGCAAGGTCGGCAGGGTCGAGCTGCTGGACGCCGAGGCGAAGTCGTACCACTCGCCCGGCACCTGCACCTTCTACGGCACCGCGAACTCCAACCAGGCGCTGATGGAGGTCATGGGCCTGCACCTGCCCGGCTCGACCTTCGTCAACCCGCACACCGAGCTGCGCCACGCCCTCACCGAGGCCGCCGGGCGCAGGGCGGTGGAGATCACCGCGCACGGCGCCGAGTACACGCCGATCGGCGAGCTGGTGAACGAGAAGTCGATCGTGAACGCCTGCGTCGCGCTGCTGGCCACCGGCGGCTCCACGAACCACACGCTGCACCTGGTGGCCATGGCCGCCGCCGCGGGCATCGTGCTGACCTGGGACGATCTGGCCCAGCTGTCGCGGGTGGTGCCGTCCCTCACCAAGATCTACCCCAACGGCCAGGCGGACGTGAACCACTTCCGCGAGGCCGGCGGCATGCAGGTGCTCATCGGCGACCTGCTCGACGAGGGGCTGCTGCACGCCGACGTGCTGACGGTCGCGGGCCCCGGCCTCGACCGCTACCGCGAGGCGCCGGAGCTGGTGGACGGCGAGCTGGTCTGGTCGCCCGTCACCGGCGGCAGCTCCGACCTGGACGTGCTGCGGCCGGTCGCCAAGCCGTTCTCGGCCGACGGCGGCATCCACATGGTCGAGGGCAACCTGGGCCGCGCAGTCAGCAAGGTGTCGGCAGTCAAGCCGGAGCACCTGGTCATCGAGGCGCCGGCCAAGGTCTTCCACGACCAGCTCGACCTGCTGAAGGCGTTCGAGGCGGGCGAGCTGGACGGGCAGGACTTCGTGGCCGTCATCCGCTACCAGGGCCCGAGCGCGAACGGCATGCCCGAGCTGCACAAGCTCACCTCGCCGCTGGCCGTGCTGCTCGACAGGGGGCAGCGGGTGGCGATCGTCACCGACGGCCGCATGTCGGGCGCGTCCGGCAAGGTGCCGGCCGCCATCCACCTGTCGCCCGAGGCCGCCGACGGCGGGCCGATCGCGCTGGTGCGCGAGGGCGACGTGATCAGACTCGACTCCGCGGCGGGGACGCTGGAGCTGCTGGTGCCCGCCGAGGAGCTGGCCCGGCGCGCGCCCGAGGGCCGGCCGCTGAGCGACGCGCAGTGGGTCGGCACCGGGCGCGAGCTGTTCGCCGCCTTCCGCCGGATGGCGGGGCACGCCGAGCAGGGCGCGGGCATCTTCGGGGTGAGCGGCGCCGAGTCGCCGCACCACGGCCCCGGCCTGGGCTTCCCGGCCGAGGCGGGCTCCTCGCACCTGGAGACGAACGCGCCGGTGGGCGCACGAGCGGCCGGGCTGGCCCGGTGACCGGTCCCACGTCTGTCCGGCGAGCCGTGCCGGTTCGGGGGGTTCGCGACCTGACTGAGCCCGTACGTACTCGCCGTCCCCTCTGGGGTGTCGCGGGCGGTCGTGGGATCCTTCGGAGTACGGCGAGCGATCTTGCCGCCGCCCCGGACGCCGGAGGTATGCGTGAGTGCCTTTGACCTTCCCTGGCTGGTGGCCGACATCGGGGGGACCAACGCCCGGTTCGGCCTGGTCACCTCGCTCGGGGCGCCCCCGTCGAACGTCGCGGTGCTGCCAGGGGCCGACCACCCGACCCTCGCGGACGCCGTCGCCGCCTACCTCGCGACCCACGCGGGCGGGGCGCGGCCGGGAGCGGCCTGCCTGGCTCTGGCCGGGCCGATCGACGGCGACGACTACCGGCTCACGAACTCCTCCTGGGCCGGCTCCGTACGCGATCTCGGCATCCCCTACGCCCGGCTGCTGAACGACTTCGAGGCCCTGGCCGTCTCGCTCCCCCACCTGGAGGGCGCCGACCTGGTCTCCCTGGGCGGGCCCGCGCCCGGCCACGGCGTCAAGGCGGTGCTCGGGCCGGGGACCGGGCTCGGCGTGGGCGGCCTGGTGCCGTGCGACGACGGCTGGACCCCGATCCCCGGCGAGGGCGGGCACGTCACGGTGCCGGTGGTGGAGCCGCGGGAGTTCGAGGTGGTGCGGGCGCTGCGCGCGCAGGGCCTGCCGCACGTGGTGGCCGAGCACCTGCTGTCCGGCCCCGGGCTCGTCCGGCTGCACCGGGCGCTGGCGGCGGTGAACGGCGTCGGCGCGCCCGACCTGACCGCCTCCGACATCGTGGCCAGGGTGGACGACTCGCTGTGCGCGGAGACCGTCGAGGTGTTCTGCGGGCTGCTCGGCGGCTTCGCCGGCAACGTGGCCCTGACCCTGGGCGCCAGAGGCGGGGTGTATCTGGGGGGCGGGGTGCTGCCCCGTATCGTGGAACGGGTGCGGGCCAGCGGCTTCCGTGCCCGGTTCGAGGACAACCCCGACATGGCCGCCTACCTGGCGGGCATCGGGACCGTGCTGATCGTCGCGCCGCAACCGGCGCTGACGGGCGCGGCGGCCTGGCTGAGCCGGCGGGCCCGCAAGGAGCTCGTGAGCTGACGGCGGCCCCACCACGGGGCCGCCTGCCCCCATGAACGACCCGAACTGAACTGCCTGATCTCGGACGACCTGGACCGAACGGCCGGATCTTGGACGACCCGGACTGCACGACCTGAACTAGAAGCGGCCCCGTGGTGGTGGCCGATGAGGAGAGACGCATTCATGAGCCTGCTCGATCTCGCCCCGGTGATTCCCGTCGTGGTGATCGATGACGTGGAGACCGCGGTGCCGCTGGCCCGAGCGCTGGTGGCCGGTGGGCTGCCGGCCATCGAGGTGACCCTGCGCACGCCGGCCGCGCGCGAGGCCATCGCCAGGATCGCCGCCGAGGTCCCCGAGGCGACCGTGGGCGCCGGGACGGTCAGGACCGCCGACGACATCTCCGCGTCCGTGGCGGCCGGGGCCACGTTCCTGGTCTCTCCCGGGACGACCCCGTCGCTCGTCGAGGCGCTGGAGGCCAGTGGCGTGCCGTTCCTGCCGGGGGCGGTCACCGTGTCCGAGGCCATGGCGCTGGCCGAGCGGGGGATCAAGGAGCTGAAGTTCTTCCCCGCCGAGGCCGCGGGCGGCGTCACGTACCTGAAGTCGCTCGGCGGGCCGCTGCCCGACGTGCGCTTCTGCCCGACCGGGGGCATCCGCGTGGACACCGCGCCCGACTACCTGGCGCTGCCGAACGTGGGCTGCGTCGGCGGGACGTGGCTGACCCCGGCGGACGCGCTCGCCGCGGGCGACTGGGCGCGCGTGGAGAAGCTGGCCGCGGAGGCCGCCGCACTCCGCTGACGCGCCCGTACAGCCCCCGCGGCCGGCGAGACGGGGCCCGATCGATGAACGACGCCGGTTCCGAATCCGGGACCGGCGCCAGGCGTCAGCTCCAGATCGACACGTGGACCGTGGGGCGGAAGCGGCTGCGTGGGACGCCCTCGTCCGGGGTACGCATGACCTGGGTGGCCGCGGGCGTCGTGAGGAAGTCCATGAACGTGCCCGCCGCCCCCGAGCGCGCCGCCGGTTCGAGGGTGGTGGCATACCAGTAGGAGGCCAGCGGGGTCGCCGCGGTCTCGATGGGCACCAGTTCGCCCCTGCGCAGTTGGGAGGCCACCAGATGGGCAGTGGCCGGCGCGAGGCCGGCGCCCTCGGCCGCCGCCTTCCAGGCCGCCGTCTGGTTGGCGAAGACCCGTACCTGCGGTTCCTGGACCCGTAACAGGCGCAGCAGGCGGCTGGTGTCGCTGGCCGGGTCGGTGCCGGACGGGCCGACCAGCCAGTGGTCCCTGCGCCCGCGCGGCGAGCCGACCACGATGAGGCGGCAGCGCAGGACCGGCCGGCTCACCAGGCCGTCCCCCGTCAGCTGGGCCCCGAGCGCGACGTCGGCCAGGCGGCTGGACAGCAGCAGCGGGGTCTCGGCGGTCGCGGCCACGCCGGTGGTGGCGTCCACCTGCTTGCGCTGGGTGAAGAGGCAGAGCAGCGGGCCCGCCACGTACTCGGCCAGTCCCGCGTCCATCACCACGTGCAGGCGGGCGGGGCGGCCGGGCTGGACGGCGGCGACCGCCTCGGCTCCGAGCGCGACGATCTGGGAGGCGATGCCGAGTAGCCGGCTGCCACCCTCGGTGAGCACCATCCGGTCGCCCGAGCGGGTCACCAGCGGGTCCCCGAGGTGCCTGCGGAGCTGGGCCAGCGACTGGGAGACCGCGGGCTCGCTGACGCCGAGCGCCCGTGCCGCGGCCTTGACGGATCCGAGCCGGGCCACGAAGACGAACGCGCCGAGCTGGCTGAGGGTCACCCACCCTTCATAGTTCGCCGCCCCTCATTAAGGAAAGCCTTATTTACCGATTGTCGTGATAAATCGGTAACAGCAATGTGCAGTCATGCAGGTTCCCGCGACGTTCGAATACGAGAGGGCCGACAGCGTCACGCACGCCCTCGAACTCCTGGAACGGTACGGCCCCGAGGCCAGGGTCGTGGCGGGCGGGCACAGTCTCATCCCGATGATGAAGCTCCGCCTGGCCCAGCCGGAAGCGCTGATCGACATCAACGGCCTGGCCGCCGAGCTGGGGCGGATCATCGTCGAGGGCGGTGAGCTGGCGATCGGGGCGCTGGTGCGCCACGCCGAGTTGCTGGAGAGCACGACCGCCACCGATCTTTTCCCGATATTTCGTGATGCGGAGCGAGTTATCGCCGACCCGATTGTGCGAAATCGGGGGACCGTTGGCGGCTCCTTGTGCCAAGGAGATCCGTCCGAGGATTTGTCGGCGGTGTTCGCGGCATTGCACGCGACCGCCGTCATTCAGGGCCAGGGCGGCACTCGTACGGTGCCGGTCAGACAATTCCACGAGGGTCCTTACGAGACCGCCGTCGGGCCGGGCGAGCTGCTGATCCAGCTCCGCGTGCCCGTCGCACCCGGGACGGGCAGCGCGTACGAGAAGGTCGAGCGGCGCGTCGGCGACTGGCCGGTCGCGGCGGCGGGCGCGGTGCTCAGGGTCGAGGACGGCGTGATCGCTCAGGCCGGCATCGGGCTGACGGCGGTCGGCGCCGCGCACTTCTGCGCCCCCGAGGCCGAGCAGCACCTCGTCGGCCGGCCCCCGGGCGCGGAGGCGTTCGGGGAGGCGGGCCGCATCGCCGCCGAGCACTGCGCGCCCAGCGCCGACCAGCGCGGGCCCGCCGACTACAAGCGTCACCTGGCCGCCGAGCTGACCCGGCGCGCGCTGGCCACGGCAGCGGGGAGGATCTGACATGCGGATCACGGTCACGGTGAACGGGCAGCCGTACACCAGGGACGTCGAGCCGAGGCTGCTGCTCGTGCACTTCCTGCGCGACGAGCTGGACCTGACCGGCACCCACTGGGGCTGCGACACCTCCAACTGCGGCGTCTGCACCATCCAGCTCGACGGCGTGCCGGTCAAGTCGTGCACGGTGCTGGCCGTCATGGCCGACGGGCACGAGGTGACCACGGTCGAGGGCCTGGAGCGGGACGGCGAACTGGACGCGGTGCAGAAGGGGTTCGTGGAGTGCCACGGGCTGCAGTGCGGGTTCTGCACGCCGGGCATGCTGCTGACCGCGCGCTGGCTGCTGGACAAGAACCCGGACCCGGACGAGGGGCAGATCCGCGAGGCGATCTCGGGTCAGCTGTGCCGGTGCACGGGCTACGAGAACATCGTGCGGTCGATCCGATGGGCGGCGGAGGCGGGCAGATGAGCTACGGACCCATGCACCGCAAGGAGGACGCGCGCTTCATCAGGGGGCGCGGCAACTACACCGACGACGTGCGGCTGCCCGGCATGTTGTACGGCGCCATCCTGCGCAGCCCTCATGCCCACGCCCGCATCGTCTCCGTCGACACGAGCGCGGCTGAGGCGCATCCGAAGGTCAGGGCGGTCATCACCGGCCAGACCCTGGCGGGGCTGAACCTGGCCTGGATGCCCACGCTGTCGCAGGACACGCAGGCCGTGCTGGCCACGGACAAGGTGCGCTTCCAGGGGCAGGAGGTCGCGTTCGTGGTGGCGGAGGACGCCTACTCGGCGCGCGACGCCCTGGAGCTGATCGACGTCGAGTACGAGCCCCTCGACGCGGTCATCGACGCCAGGCACGCCCTCGACCCCGGCGCCCCGGTGATCAGGGACGATCTCGAAGGGCGTACCGACAACCACATCTTCGACTGGGAGGCCGGGGACAAGGCGCGGACCGACGCGATCTTCGAGCGGGCGGAGGTGACGGTCGCGCAGGACATGATCTACCCGCGCGTGCATCCGGCGCCGCTGGAGACGTGCGGCGCGCTCGCCGACTTCGACAAGGTCACCGGCAAGCTCACGGTCTGGTGCCCGACGCAGGCGCCGCACGCGCACCGCACGCTGTACGCGATGGTGGCCGGGCTGCCCGAGCACAAGATCCGGGTGATCTCGCCGGACATCGGCGGCGGCTTCGGCGGAAAGGTCGGGATTTATCCAGGATATGTCTGTGCGATCGTCGGCTCGATCGTCACCGGCAAGCCGGTCAAGTGGATGGAGGACCGCTCCGAGAACCTCATGAGCACCGCCTTCGCCCGCGACTACCACATGCGCGGCGAGGTCGCCGCGACCCGCGACGGCCGCATCCAGGCGATCAGGGTGAAGGTGCTGGCCGACCACGGCGCGTTCAACGGCACCGCGCAGCCGACCAAGTTCCCGGCCGGCTTCTTCCACGTCTTCTCCGGCTCGTACGACGTCGAGGCCGCCCACTGCGAGGTCACCGGCGTCTACACCAACAAGGCCCCCGGCGGCGTCGCCTACGCCTGCTCCTTCCGCGTCACCGAGGCCGTCTACCTGGTCGAGCGCATGGTGGACGTGCTGGCCGCCGAGCTCGGCGCGGACCCGGCCGAGCTACGCATGCGCAACCTGCTCAAACCCGACCAGTTCCCCTACACCTCGCCCACCGGCTGGGAGTACGACTCCGGCGACTACCCCAAGGCGCTGCGCCTGGCCATGGACATGGCGGGCTACGACAAGCTCCGTGCCGAGCAGGCCGACAAGCGGGCCAGGGGCGAGCTGATGGGCATCGGCGTCAGCTTCTTCACCGAGGCCGTCGGGGCGGGCCCGCGCAAGCACATGGACATCCTCGGCCTCGGCATGGCCGACGGCGCCGAGCTGCGCGTGCACCCGACGGGCAAGGCGGTGCTGCGGGTGTCGTGCCAGTCGCAGGGCCAGGGGCACGAGACCACGTTCGCGCAGATCGTGGGGCAGGAGCTGGGCATCCCGGCCGACGACGTGGAGGTCGTGCACGGCGACACCGACCAGACGCCGTTCGGCCTCGGCACCTACGGCTCGCGCTCCACCCCCGTCTCCGGCGCCGCCGCGGCCCTGGTGTCGCGGAAGGTGCGCGACCGCGCCAAGATCGTGGCGGCGGCCATGCTGGAGGCGTCGCCCGACGACCTGGAGTGGGCCGACGGGAAGTGGTCGGTGGTGGGCGACCCGTCCGCCGGCCGGTCGATGGCCGAGATCGCGCTGGCCGCGCACTCCAGCCTGGAACTGCCCGAGGGCGTCGAGGGCCACCTGGACGCGGTCACCGTCTACAACCCGCCCAACCTGACCTATCCGTTCGGGGCCTACATCTGCGTCGTGGACGTCGACCCCGGCACGGGGCAGGTGAAGGTGCGCAGGTTCGTCGCGGTGGACGACTGCGGGGTGCGGATCAACCCGATGATCGTCGAGGGGCAGATCCACGGCGGTCTTGCCGACGGCGTGGGCATGGCGCTCATGCAGGTGATGGCGTTCGACGAGGACGGCAACCACCTGGGCGCCTCGTTCATGGACTACCTGCTGCCGACCGCGATGGAGTGCCCGTCGTGGGAGCTGGGCGAGACCGTGACGCCCTCGCCGACCCATCCGATCGGGGCCAAGGGCGTCGGGGAGTCGGCCACGGTCGGGTCGCCGGCGGCCGTGGTCAACGCCGTGGTGGACGCGCTGGGGCCGTACGGGGTGCGGCACGCGGACATGCCGCTCACTCCGGCGAACGTGTGGCGGGTCGTCAACGGCGATCCCTTCCGTACGGACCTGGCGATCCCGTGAGCGGGCGGGCCCGCGCGCGCGGCGGCCCCGTGGAGGAGAAGCCGTGAGCGAGTTCCTGGGCATGCCGGCGCCCCGCCCCTCCGGCCGGGCGCCGGGCCCGGAGGCGGCCGGTTCCCCGGGCCCGCACGCCGCTCAGTCCCCGGGCACCGGGGCCGGCCGGGCCCGGGATCTGGAGGCCAGGGTGGCCTCGTTGCGGTCGGGGCGGGAGCCGTACGTGCTGGCCACGGTCGTGCGGGCGCAGCGGCCGACGAGCGCGAAGGCGGGAGATCGCGCGCTGGTGCTGTCCGACGGGACCATCGAGGGGTTCGTCGGCGGGATCTGCGCCACCGACACCGTCCGCGCCCAGGGCCTGCGGCTGCTGCGCACCGGCGACTCCACGCTGCTGCGCATCACGCCCGAGGCCGAGGCGCCGCACGAGGAGGAGGGCCTGGTCGCGGTGGGCCAGCCGTGCCTGTCCGGCGGCACGCTGGAGATCTTCCTGGAGGCCGTGCTGCCGCCCGTACTGGTGCGGGTGCACGGCGAAGGACCCATCGCGCGAGCTCTCGCCGCGGTCGGCGCGGCGCTCGGCTACACCGTCGAGTCCACCACCGGGTCCGCCGGCGGGTCCGTCGCTGGACCGATCGCCGCCGACACCTCGGCCGTGCTGGTGGCCTCGCACGGCGTGGGCGAGGAGCCGGTGCTGCGCGAGGCGCTGGCGCGCGGCGTGCCGTACGTCGGGCTGATCGCCAGCCGCAGGCGCGGCGCGGCGGTGCTGGCGCGGGTGGAGGGAGGCGAGCGGGTGCACGTTCCCGCCGGTCTGGACATCGGGGCGAGAACGCCAGGGGAGGTGGCGGTCTCCGTGTACGCGGAGGTCATCGCACTTCGCTGAGCGGTGGTATCAGCGCGTGACGGTCCGGGTACGTCATGCAAGGTAAAACGCAGCCCCGGGAAGCTCCCTGCCGCTCCTCGGCGACCGAAAGGATGTCGATGCCGACGGAAACGGCCGGTCAAGCACTTCAGGTGACGGACCTACGCCCCGCCGCGGACCAAGTCCGGTCCCAGCCGGGCAGCCTGGAGCGGGGGATCGACCTCCTGCTCGCGCTCAGCGCGGCCTCGCGGCCGGTCACGCTGTCGCAGCTGTGCCGGAGCACCGGCCTGCCCAAGTCGACGGCGCACCGCATCCTGGGCGTGCTGTGCTCGCGGGAGCTGGCGCGGCGGGTGGGCAACGCGTACCTGCCGGGCGAGCTGCTGGAGTCGATGGCGGGCATCACGCGCGCCCGCGTCCCCGGCACCCGCACGGTGGTGCTCCCCTACCTGCTCTACCTGTACGAGACCACCAGGCAGACGGTCAACCTGGCCGTTCCCTGGGGCCTGGAGGCCCGCTACGTCGAGCGCCTCTACGGCCACGACCGGGTGCGCTCGCGCTCCGACTGCTCCGACCGGGCGCCGCTGCACTGCACGGCGACCGGCAAGGCGCTGCTGGCCTACGACCCGAGGCTGCGCAGGGAGGTGCTGGCGCGCGGCTCGTTCGAACGGATGACCCGCCGCACGATCACCACTTTGGCCGGGCTCGAACGCGAGCTGGCCCAGGTCCGCAGGCACGGCGTCGCCTACAGCCAGGAGGAGTTCACCGAGGGCGTGGCCTGCGTGGCCGCGCCGGTGTTCGGCCCCTGCGGGCGCATCCGCATGGCGGTCGGCGTGGCGGCGCCTGCCCACGCGGCGCCGCTGGCCAAGCTGGGCATGTCCGTACGCGGCGCGGCCCAGGCCATCTCCGCCGCCTTCCTCGGCGCGTGACCCCGTTCCGACGCGCCATCGCCTCCGCCTTCCTCGGCGTGAGGCGCCGTTCCGGCCACCGGAACGGCGGCAGATCTTGAGGCCGGAAGTGTTCCACTGACCGAAACCCTCGATTGCGGACGCGGGCCCGGGACGATCACATCGGCATATGAACGTCCCCCTCGCTCCGGCCACCGAGAAGGCGCTTGAGGCCCGCCGGGTCCTGGACCGCAGAGCCCAGGATGCGCGGGCGCGGGCCGGATCGCGGGAGGTCACCCGTGCCTAGGGGGCTGCCCAGAGCCACGGTGCTGGAGAACCTGCGTCTGGCCGCGACGCTCGTACCGCCCGGCTCGGCGCACCTGACCCACGGCCGCGACCCGCTGCACTGCCGGGCGCTGCTGGCCGCGCTGGAGTCCCGCTACGGCGGCCGGCCCGTGCTGGTGCGCGGCCTGCGCGGCCGGGTCCTGCTCATCATGTCCAAGCGGGACGTGCTGCGGGTGCTGGCCCGCGACGACCCCGCCTACACCCCCGTGCTGGAGCAGCACGCCTTCGAGCTGCCCATCGACGTGCTGCGCCCGCGCTTCATCGAGATCGCCGCGCAGGAGGCGGCCGAGCTGAGTGGCGGCGTGGTGGACCACGCCCGCCTCGACGCCTGCTGGCGGCGCGTGGCCAGGCGCTGCGTGTACGGCGACGGCGCGGCCAGGGACGAGGAGCTGACCCGGCTGCTGGAGGACCTCACGCGGGCCGGCCGCTGGCGGGCCAGGCGGCGCCAGGAGATCCTCTCCGGCCGCTACGACACCCGCGTCATCGACCACCTGCGCCGAGCCGAGCCGGGCAGCCTGGCCGGGCTGATCGCCGAGACGCCGGAGAACGAGTCGCGCGGGCTCATGCAGGCCGCGTACTGGCTGATGGGTCTGGGCTCGACCGCGCCCGGCCTGACGCAGACCCTGGCGCTGCTCGCCGCCCACCCGGCCCACCGCAAGGCCGCCCGCGCCGACCACGACCACCTGCGCGCCTGCCTGCGCGAGGGGCTGCGCCTGTGGCCGCCCGTGCCGGTGCTGTCGCGGGTCACCACGACCGAGACCGACTGGTACGGCACCACCCTGCCGACGGGCACCACCGTGCTCGTCCCGGTCGCGGCCCACCAGCGCAGCCCGCGCCTGCCGTACGCGAACACGTTCGCGCCCGAGATCTGGATCGACGGCACCGCCGCGGACGAGTGGTGGGCCATGTCCGGCTGCGACGGGCTGCGCCTGATGCTCGCCGTCGGCACGGCCTTCCTCGGCGGGATCCTGCGCACCTCCCGCCCCAAGCCGATCGGGCGGCTGCTGTCGCCGCATCGCCCGCTCCCGCACGCGATCGACCTCACGCGGCTGCGCGTCTCGATGCGCCCGCTGCGACGCGACCCTGCTCAGGGCTAGTGGCCAACGGGCGGCTTCTTCCTCCGTTAGAGTCTGGGGTACAAACGGGATGCCGGGCGGCGGAACGGTTCGGGTTGTCACAGGGACGAACCGGCGGGAGGAACGGTTCGGTTTGCGACGGGATGACGACGGCGAGAGGACGGCGACGTTGGGGCGCTCGGGAGGCACTCCTCTGCAGCCGGAAGATCCGCCGGCGATCGGCCCCTATGAGCTGATCAGCCGCCTCGGCTCCGGCGGCATGGGCGTGGTCTACCTCGCCAAGGCGGCCGACGGCGCCCGGGTGGCGCTCAAGGCCATCCGGCGCGACTACACCGCCGACCCCGTCTACCGGGCGCGGTTCCACGAAGAGGTGTCCAACGCGCGCAAGGTGGCCTCGTTCTGCACCGCCCGCGTGCTCGACCACGGCGAGGACCGCGGCGTCCTCTACCTCGTCACCGAGTACATCGACGGCATCTCGCTCGAAGACCACCTCATCGAGCACGGCGCCCTGTCGCCGTCCGTGCTGCACGCCGCGGCCGTGGGCGTGGCCGCCGCGCTGACCGCGATCCACGCGGCCGGGCTCGTGCACCGCGACCTCAAGCCGGCCAACGTGATGCTGACGCTGGCCGGGCCCCGGGTGATCGACTTCGGGCTGGCCCGCTCGACCCACGTCAACTCCCGCCACACCAACGCCGGCATGGTCATGGGCACGCCCGGCTGGATCGCTCCCGAGCAGGTCTTCGAGGGGCGCACCAGCCCGGCGGGCGACGTGTTCGCGTGGGGGTCGCTGATCGCGTACGCGGGGCTGGGCGGGCATCCGTTCGGCGAGGGCGACGCGTACGTAATGGCGGCCAGGGCCCGCCAGGCGCCACCGGACCTGCGGGGGCTGCCCGCGCCGCTCGACCGGCTGGTCGCCGCGGCCATCCACCCCGACCCGGCGCGCCGACCGGCGGCCAAGCAGCTGCTGCTCGAACTGGTGGGTGCCGCCGACGAGCCGGCCGCCCAGCTCGCCGCGACCAAGCATCTGACCAGCGCGTGGAACCCGTCGGAGTTCGGCCCCCTGACCCCTCCCGACCGCACCGGCCAACTCCCCGGCCCGCCACCGGGCCACGCGCCGGGCCCCGCGCCAACCCACAGCGCCGCCCCAGGCCACGGCCCCACCCCCGGCCACGCGGCGCCAGGCCAGGCCGTCCCGGGCCACGCCGTCCCTGGTCCGGGCGCACCGGGCCATGCCGGGCCGAGCCACGGCCCCGCCTCCGGCCAGCCGCCGCTGGCTCCCGAGGCGCGCTTGCAGCAGCCCCCGCCGGCCGAGCGCACCGGGCCCACACCCGGGTCTTCGCGGGCACCCCTTCAGCCGCCGCCTGCCGAACGTACGGGACCGACGCCGGGCTCTTCGCATGGGCCGCACCAACCGTCGCCCGCCGAACGCACCGGACCGACCCCCGGATCGCCGACGGGGTCGCCGCGCATGCCCCACCAGCAACCACCCGCTGAACGCACCGGACCCACGCCCGGGTCATCGCGGGCGCCGCACCAGCCCCCGCCGGCCGAGCGAACCGGACCGACGCCCGGGTCATCGCGGATGCCGCACCAGCCGCCGCTCATCGAGCGCACCGGGCCCATGCCGAGGGTGCCGGGCGGGCCACAGCAGCCGCCTCCCGCCGAACGTACCGGGCCCACGGCCGGGTCGTCGCGCGGGCCTGTGCCGATGCACCAGACCGGGCAGGTGCCGCTCCCCCACCAGACGGGGCAGGTGCCGCCGCACCACTCGACCACCGGCTCGGGACGGTTGCCCGGCTATCCGCCCGCCAAGCGCAAACGGGGGCTGTTCGCCGGCTGTCTGACCGCCCTGGTGATCGCGGTCGTGCTGATGGTGGTGGTGCTGGCCGTGCTGGCGTGGGTGTTCCGTTCGCCGGCCGCCGGGGACGACGGGCCCGTGCAGGACGGCAAGCTGCGCTTCACCGTGACGGGCACCACCTGCCCCAAGCCGGCCAAGACGGCGGCCAAGCGCACGTGCCGGGTCGGCGTACAGGTCAGGAACGTCGGCCAGGAGGCCAGGGTGCTCTACCCCGGCCAGCAGAAGCTGATCGACGAGGACGACGCGCAGCACGGCGGCACCGAGCTGCTCGACAAGGACGGCAAGCAGATCACGCCGATCCGCATCGAGGCGGGCCAGTCGTTCGCCGGCACCCTGATCTTCGAGCTGCCGAAGGGCCTGGAGGTGACCAGCCTCGAAGTGCACGACTCGGGGCTGAGCGCCGGAGCCAGGGTCAACCTGGGCACATAACCGCCCGGCCGAGGGCGACGGTGCCGGCACCACCGAACCCCAACGCCGCCGGACCCACTGACCGGCGGAGGCGGTGGTCAGGCTAGAAGCCCTGCTTCGGGGAGACCACGCCCTCCAGCGGCGCGCCCGTGCCGAAGCGGCGGACGTTGGAGATGACGCGTTCGGTCAGGCCGCGCCAGTAGGCGGGGCGCGGGTTCGCGCTGTGCGGCGTGATGAGCACGTTGTCCAGCTCCCACAGCGGATGCCCGTCCGGCAGCGGCTCGGGGTCGGTGACGTCCAGCGCCGCCCCGCCGATCAGACCGGCGCGCAGCGCCCGTACGAGGTCGTCGGTGACGACGAGGCTGCCTCTGGCCACGTTCACCAGCCACGCGTCCCCGCGCATGAGCTCGAACTCGCCCGCCCCGAACATGCCGGCGGTCTGCGGGGTGGCCGGAGCGGCGACGACGACGTAGTCGGCCTCGGGCAGCACCTCGCGGTACCGGGCGCGCGGCACGACCTTGGCCGCGCCGGGCACCTCGCCGCGGTCGCTGACCGCCACCACCGTGCAGCCGAACGGCTCCAGCAGCCGGATCAGCGACTGGCCGATGCCGCCGCTGCCGACGATCGCGACCGTCGCGCGAGCGAGCTCCGTGGATTCGTTCGGTCCCCAGCTCTTCATCCTGGCCGACCGGTAGAGCCCCTTGGCCGCCGCCAGCATCATGGCCAGCGCGTGCTCGGCGACCTGCGGGCCGTACGAGCCGGTGGCGGCGGTGAAGACGGGGTCGTCGGTGATGACCCCGGCGGTGGCCCAGCGCTCGACGCCCGCGTGCGGCAGCTGCACCCAGGAGATGCCCTCGTGGATCATCGAGCGCAGCTCGGCCGGGTCGTCGCTGCCGTAGTAGACGATCGCCTCGGCCTCCTCCAGGGGGACGACGCGCCCGCCGGCGCGGCGTACGGCGTCGATGAGCGCGGGCACGGGCTCGGGCCCGACGTGAACGGCGACGGTCATCGAGGGCGGCCTTCCGGTCGTAACTCATTGATCACGGGTGAGCATATATCGCACACCTCGACGGCCCCGGCGCGGGTGTTCAGCGGGCCTGGGCGAGGCGGGTGAGAAGGGCGGTCACGCGCTCGCCCGCCGCCTGGGCGCCGCCCGAGGTCAGCGCCGAGCCCATGCCACAGGCGACGGCGCCGGCCGCGATCCAGTCGGGCGCGTTGTCGATCGTCACGCCGCCGGTGGGGATCGCGGGCGTCTGCGGCAGCGCGGCGCGTACGTCACGCAGCCAGGACGGCGACACGGCGGACGCCGGGAAGATCTTGACCGCGTCCGCCCCCTCCTCCAGAGCCCGGACGATCTCGCTCGGCGTGGCCACGCCGGGGAAGACGGGCACGCCGTAGCGGTGGCCCGCGCGGATCACCTCGGGGTGAAGGTTGGGCGAGACCAGGAACCGCGCTCCCGCCTCGACGGCGGCACGGGCGGCGGCGGCGTCGAGCACGGTGCCGGCCCCGATCAGCGCCTCGGGCCGCTGCTCGGTGAGCCGCGCGACGGCGGTGAGCGCGCGGGGCGTGGTGAGCGCCACCTCCACCGCGCGCAGCCCGGCGTCGAGCACCGCCTCGGCGGCGGCGACCGCCTCCTGCGGCCCCGCGCTCCTGACGATCCCGAACACCCGCTGCGCGGTGACGGCCTCGACGATCTCCCAGCGGTACATGACTCCCCTTCGATCGCGCCCCGGTGAAGGTGGCGGCTTGCGGTAACGGTCTCCCCGGTGCAGGTGGCGGCCAGCCGTAAACAGTCTCCCCGGGTAGCAGGTGGTGGCTAGCGGTGCACGGTCTCTCCTGCCTCGGTGAAAGCGGCCAGCGCGCGGTCCAGCCCCGCTCGGTCGGGCAGACCGTCGGTGTCGGTGGCGCACTGCACCACCAGCGCGGCCACGGCCGCCGCCTCGCGCAGGCACACCTCGTACGGCATCCCCCGCAGCAGCCCGGACAGGAACCCGGCGGCGAAGGCGTCCCCCGCGCCGACCGGATCGGTCACGGGCACCGGGAACGCCTCCTGCCGTAACGCCCCGCACATGGCCGACTTGTCGCGGTGCTTGACCACGACCAGCCCGTCCAGGCTCGCCGGATCCACCTGCAGCAGCTCCAGCTCGTCCGCCCCGGCCAGCACCACGTCGGCGCGGCCGAGCAGCGGCGCGACCCGCTCGCGCCACAGCGCGGGCGTGCCCAGCTTGAGCCGGATGTTCGGGTCGAACGAGACCACCGCGCCCGCCTCCCGGGCCAGGTCGAGCAGCCGGAGCGTGGCCTGGTGCGCCGAATCGGACAGCATGGGCGTGATCCCGGTGACGTGGACGAGCCGCGCCCCGTTCACCGTCTCCGGCGTCAGCTCCTCAGGCTCCAGCCGGGAGGCGGCCGAGCCGGCGCGGTAGTACTGCACGTCGATGGCCCTGGCCGGATGGCTGTCACGCAGCAGCAGCCCGGTCGGCGCGGACGCGTCGGTGACGGCGTGGCGGGTGTCGATGCCCTCGGCGCGCAGCATGGCCAGCACGGACGCGCCGGCCGGATCGGCGCCGACCCGGCCGAGCCAGCGCACCTCGTGGCCCAGCCGGGCCAGGCCGGCGGCCACGTTGGTCTCCGCTCCGGCGACCGAGCGGCGGAACGTGGTGGCGCGTTCCAGCGGGATGCCCGGCTCGGCCAGCATCAGCAGCATCGCCTCACCGCACACCACGACACTCACGCTTCGAGCTCCTCGATCGTCTCTGCTCCACCAGGGGCGGTGAACCGTACTATCAAATCACCTTTATTACGACTTATCGGTCACCAGCCCCGCAGGCGGTTCCCTTGACCACGAGCCGCCCCTGAGTGACGCTGAACCAGGAGAACAGTGCGGGGGCATCACTCGTGAGGCGTCCATTCATCACCTTGCTGGCCGCCAACGCCCTGTCCACCACCGGCAACATGCTCTCCATCCTCGCCGTCCCGTGGTTCGTCCTCGACACGACCGGCAGCGCCGCCCTGACCGGGCTGGCCGCGTTCGCGATGACCTTCCCCATCGTCATCTCCGCCGCCTTCGGCGGCACGCTGGTGGACTGGCTCGGGTTCCGGGTCACGAGCGTGCTGTCCGACCTGGTCAGCGGCCTGCTCGTGCTGGCGCTGCCGATCCTGTTCCTGACCGGCGGCCTGAGCTATCCGCTGCTCCTCGTGCTGCTGTTCCTGCGCTGGATGGCCTCCACCCCCGGGGAGACCGCGCGCAAGGCCATGCTGCCCGACCTCGCGGCCCTGGCCGGCGTGCCGATCGAGCGGGCGACCGCCGCCTACGACGGGGTGTACCGGGGGTCGGCGATGGTGGGGGCGCCGCTGGCCGGGGTGCTGATCCTCTGGCTCGGGCCGAGTCTGCCGCTGTTCCTGGACGGGGTCACGTTCCTGCTGTCCGCGCTGCTGGTGGCGGGCGGTGTGCCGCGGGTGGCCCGGCGCGAACGGGAGCGCGGCGGCTATCTGGACGGCCTGCGGGCGGGGCTGGCCTTCCTGTGGCGGGACCGGCTGCAGCTGAGCGCCACCGCGATGATCGTGGTGGTCAACCTGCTCGACACCGGCGTGACGCAGGTGCTGCTGGCGCTGTACGCGCGCGACGTGGTCGGCGATCCCCGTGCGTTCGGCCTGCTCACGGGGGCGGTGGGCGCCGGGGCGGTGGCGGGGACGGTCGTGTACGGGGCCGTCGGCAGCCGATTGTCGATGCGGCTGACGTTCGGGCTGTGCTTCCTGATCGCCGGGGTGCCGCGCGTGCTCGTGCTGGCCCTGGACGTGCCGTTCTCCGTCGCGATGGCGGCCACCGCCCTGTCGGGGTTCGCGGCGGGCGCGATCAACCCGATCCTGGCCATCCTGCAGTACGGCCGGATCCCGGTGCGGCTCAGGGCGCGGGTGATCGGGGCGATGACGGCCGCCGCGTACGCGGGCATGCCGGTGGGCGGCCTGCTGGCCGGGACGCTGTCCACACTGACCGGCCTCGGGACCACGCTGTTCGCCTTCACCGTGGTGTACGTGCTGATCTCGGTGCCACCATTCGTCCTGCGGACCTGGCGGGAACTGGACAGCGGCCACCCGGCCGACGCCTGAACGGGCTCAGCCGGCGGCTCTGGCGAGCAGGAGCGGCTCGGTGATCGGGGACTCGTGAGTGCCGGTGACCGTGCAGGCGTGGGCGCCCGCGATCGCTCCGAGGCGGACGCATCGCTCCAGGGGCTCGCCGCGCAGGCTGCCGTACAGGAACCCGGAGACGAACGCGTCGCCCGCGCCGTTGCTGTCGGCCACCGGGCCGGGCAGCGGCGCGGCCGGGAACGCGCGCACCTCGCCGACGCGCGTCCCGCCCTCGCGGGGATACGTCTCGCCCTCGCCGGCCCGCGTCCCGCCCTCGCCGGCGCACGCCTTTCCCGCGCGGCTCTCGGCCTCGCGGGTCTCGGCCTCGCGGGTCAGGACGAGGCAGCCGTCGGCTCCGCGCGTGCACACGACCGTGTGGGCGCGCCCGCGCGCGATGATGTCGCGCATGACGGCGATCGGGTCGGACAGGGCCGCGGCCGACAGGAAGACCAGGTCGCAGCCGTAGGCGAAGTCCTTCTGGTAGCCGGCGGCGCCGTCCCAGTCGTGCAGGTCGGTGGAGAGCGGCACGCCGTCGAACTCGGGGATGAGGTGGCGGCAGAAGTCCATGATCGACAGGTGGACGTGGGGGGTGCGCACGTCCGCGTACAGCTGCCTGGGCATGAGCTCGCCGGGCGTCGCCTTCGCGTCGTAGAAGGACGTGCGCCGGCCGTCGGGACCCACGAGCAGGACGCTGCGCCGGGTGCCCGCCACGGCGGTGCCCCAGCGGCAGTCGACGTCGCGCAGCGCGTGGCGGATCAGCGCGCCCTGCGGGTCGTCGCCGATGAGGTCGGCGAAGGCGACGCCGAGCCCGAGCGCGTGGCAGCCGAGCGCGACGCCCGCGCCGGTGTTGCCGATCCGGTCGGTGACCGGCGGCACCTGATAGGTGTCGCGGTACGGAAGCGGCAACTCGGGCACGTAGACCGTCGTGTCGACCCCGGCCCCGCCGAGAACGAGAACGTCGTGGCCGCTCACCGGTCGGCCGGCGAGCCCGGGGAACCGACGATGAGGGCGTCATGACCGCCCGCCGGTTGACCAGCGGGCCGTGGACGAGGACGCCGGTACCCGTTCACCGGTTGACCAGCGGGCCTGAGCCGGTGGAGCCGCGGACGACCAGTTCGGGCTGGAAGATCAGCTCGACGTGCTTGGCCGGGGCGCCGTTGACCTCTTCGAGCAGGGTCTGCACGGCCGCCGACGCCATCGCCCCGATCGGCTTGCGCACGGTCGTCAGCGGCGGATCGGTGAACGCGATCAGCGGCGAGTCGTCGAACCCGACCACGGACACCTCGCCCGGCACCGACAGCCCCTTCTGCCGGCACGCCCGGATAGCGCCCAGCGCCATCAGGTCGCTCGCGCACACGATGCCGGTGCAGCCGCGGCTGAGCAGTTGCGCGGCGGCGGCCTGCCCGCCCTCGACCGAGAACAGCGAGTGGGCGATCAGGTCGTCCACGTCGTCCGCGCCGAGGAGCTGCGCCATGGCCTGCCGGTAGCCCTCGATCTTCCTGATCACCGGCACGAACCTGGGCGGCCCGAGCGCGATGCCGATCCGCTCGTGGCCGAGGTCGACCAGGTGCTGCACGGCCAGCCGCGCGGACAGGCGGTCGTCGGGCGAGATGAAGGGGGCGTCGATGTGCTCGCTGTAGCCGTCGACCAGCACGATCGGCAGGCCGCGGTCGGTGAGGCGGGTGTAGCGGTCCATCCGCGCGGTGGTGTCGGCGTGCAGCCCGGAGACGAAGACGATGCCGCTGACGCCGCGATCGACGAGCAACTCGGTGAACTCGTCTTCAGGCGCGCCGCCGGGCAGCTGGGTGCAGAGCACCGGCGTGTAGCCGTGCTGGGTCAGCGCCTTCTCGATGGCCTGCGCGAACGCGGGGAAGATCGGGTTGTCCAGCTCAGGCGTGACCAGACCGACCAGCCCGTTGCTGCGCTGCCGCAGCCGGGGCGGGCGTTCGTAGCCCATCAGGTCGAGCGCGGTCATCACCGATTGGCGGGTGGCGGCCGAGACTCCGGGCTTGCCGTTGAGCACCCGGCTGACGGTGGCCTCGCTCACCCCGGCCTGGGCGGCGATGTCGGCGAGACGAGCGTGACCGTTCATGGGCCTTACTTTACTTTCCGCCGGGCCGCCGAATCCGCTGCTACGGGGACATCGGAGGCGATCACGAGCTCTCCTTCGACGTCGTGGCGCAGAGACTCCCGGCCTGGTGGATCATCGGGTTCGGCTTCCGAGCGGCCATCGTCTCCCCTGCGCGCACCGCGTGCCTCCCCCGGACGTCCCCCACATGAAATCTCTTTCCGCAAGTTTACGCAAGCCCTTTCTAACTCGAAATACGGAAATATCGGTTACGGGCCGCCAAAACTCCTGACCGAAACACTGCCGAATGAGATTCTTTATCTCCAGGGTGGACATGCAGCGTTAAACCGCGATGTACTACCTCTTCAATCAGCCTCGTCACAGGTGACACGCAAGGTGTGGGCCCATGAGCTCGGTCGTTCTCGACAAAGTGACCAAGGTGTATCCGGGCGACTACCTCGCAGTCGACCGGCTGAGCCTTCGGGCCGATGACGGCGAGTTCCTCGTCCTCCTCGGCCCCTCAGGATGCGGCAAGTCCACGCTGCTGCGCATGATCGCCGGGCTGGAGGAGATCACCGAGGGCGACCTGTGGCTGGACGGCGAGATGGCCAACCACCTGGCCCCGCGCGACCGTGACGTGGCGATGGTGTTCCAGAACGGCGCGCTCTACCCGCACAGGACCGTACGCGGGAACATCGCCTTTCCCTTGGAGATCGCCAAGTCAGACCCGTCGATGGTCCGCGAGCGCGTCACCGAGCTGTCCAAGGCGCTGCACATCGACGAGACCCTCGACCGCCGCCCCGGCACGCTCTCCGGCGGCCAGCGCCAGCGGGTCGCGATGGGCCGGGCGATCGTGCGCCAGCCCAAGCTCTTCCTCATGGACGAGCCGCTGTCGAACCTGGACGCCGGCATGCGCACCGAGCTGCGGATGGAGATCTCCTCGCTGGTCAGGTCGCTCGGCGTCACCACGATCTACGTCACGCACGACCAGGTGGAGGCCCTGACCCTGGCGGACCGGATCGCGATCCTGAACCGCGGCGTTCTTCAGGACGTCGGCACTCCGGCCCAGATTTACAACGATCCAGCGACGGCGTTCGTGGCGGCCTTCCTCAACTCCCAGCAGCTGAACCTCTTGACGGCGGGCGTCAGGACGCCACAGAACCAGTACGTGCTGCTCGACTTCGGCCCGCACCGTCTCACGTTGCCGTGGAGCGATCCCAGGGCGTACGCGATCTCGCAGCACACCGGCGGGCAGGTCCTGGTCGGGCTGCGCCCTGACGGGCTGGCTCCGGTGCCGGAGTCGTACGAGGGGCCGTCCTTCTACGGACGGGTGCGGGCTCTTGAGTATCACGGGCACGAGTGGCTGGCGTACCTGGAGTGCGGGATGCCCGCCGTACCGGTGCCCGAGCCGCCGGACCCGCGCCGGCGCGTCAACGGCGCCAGGAACGGGTCGGGGAAGGTGTCGGGCATGATGCGGCGGCTCTTCTCGCCGCGCGTGCCGGAACCGCAGGACCAGGAGCAGGTGGGCGCGCACGGCAACAGCGGCATCCACCGCCGCTCCGACCTGATCGTCCGCCTCGGCAACCGCCCCGTCTGGCGCACCGGCGACGCCGCCAAGGTGGCGGTGGACCTCTCCCGCATCATGATCTTCACCTCGGACGGCGCCCGCATCGACCCCCCGCGCCGCTGACCGAAACACACTCCGCACGGGACGTCCTCGGCCAGACGGACGCTACTTCTCGTAGTGAAAGCGGCAGGCGGCGATCATGATGGTGTCGTCGGTGACGCGGTAGACGAGCCGGTGTTCCGAGGTGATGCGCCGGGACCAATAGCCGGACCATTCATACTTCAGCGGTTCCGGCTTGCCGATGCCTTCGTTCTCGTGCCGGGTTATGTCGGCGATCAGCTGGTTGACCCTCTTGAGGATGCGCCGGTCTTCCCGCTGCCAGTAGCAGTAATCTTCCCAGCCGAGCTCGGCGAAGAGGATCTTCACGAAGCGAGGTCCTCATCAGCCAGTTCACGGATGGTGCCGCCGCCAGCCTCCAGGCTGGCGATCGCCTCCGACAGCCGCCTGCGATTCTCGGGAGAAGCCATCAGGTAGAGCGTCTCGCGCATCGACTCGTACTCGCGCTGAGACACCATGACCACTCCTTCCCCGCCCGGGCGCGTGATGAGGACCTCTTCCTGGTCGTCGATGACGGCATCGAGAGTTGCCGCATAGTTGGCCCGCGATTCAGACATGGTCATCACCTTCATAGCGCCAGTGTACATGATGGTGTACATCCTTTCCCTTAAGAGAGGCGTCGGCGCACCCCCCAAACCCCCGCCCGGCGCAGACGTGGCACGGTCGAAGAAAGGGGAGTGCACCACTCCTAGGCGAAGGGTAGCAATTCAACTACCTAGAGTGGCGACACCACATTGCCCTGCCTTTGCCGAGGTGCGCAGTCATCCGCAGGCCATCAGGAGATCGTCCAGCGGGAGCTGTCAGGGGTGTCCTCGATGGTGACGCCGCCGCGGGTCAATGCCGTGCGCAGGGCGTCGGCGACGTCGTAGCTGCCCTGGCCGCGCAGCTCGGCCCGTAGCGCGAGCAGGGGCTCCACCAAGGACGGGAGAGCCTGGGAGCGCTGGGCGGCGGTCGAGGCGAGCTCGCCGAGGCGGGCGATCAGCAGCCGCATCAGCTCTCTGGCCTGCTCGACCCCGCCGGAGTCCTCCTCCGTGTCGGCGGCCCACTTGACCATCTCCGCCTCCAGGTCGAGCACGGCCTGCGCCGCCGCCACCATGTCGGTCCGGTCGGCGGCGGCCTTGAACAGCTCTTCGCAGGACCGGATCGACTCCTCCAGCGTCACCTCGGCGGGCTGCGTCTCCGGCTCGGGCGGGGCGGGGACGGGACCGCCCGAGCCGCCTTCGGCCAGGCGGCGCAGCTCGGCCAGGTCGAGGCGAGTGCCAGTGGGCAGGACCGTCTGCGTGCCGGGCCTGCGCACGGTCAGGCCGCCCCGCCCCGCGATCCGTACGGACTCACTCTCCAGGTCGATGACCAGCGCCGTGTGCTCGTCGAGCCCGAGCACGGCGGTGCCGGGCGGCAGCTCGCGCTCCATGCGTGACAGCCGGCGCTCGCCCAGGTAGCAGTAGCGGGTGTCGTGGGTGCCGCCCTCGGCGTTGTCGTAGTGGGGGATCAGCACGGCCTGCAGCCCCAGCGGCTCCAGCAGGTCGATGCCCTCGCGCCAGTGGGGCTCGGCGCCCACCTTGTAGATCTCGTAGACCGGCACGGTGGCCAGGCCCGCCGTGCAGGCCGCCGCCGAGGCCAGCACGGTCACCCCTTCGCGGGCCCGGATCCTGGCCCGCAGGTCGCCGGCCACGCCGGAGCCGGCCCATCGGTCGAGGGCGTAGGTGGGGCTGCCGGGGCCGGAGAACACCCAGTCGGCGCCGGTGATCGCGGGAGCCACCTCGACGTCGAGGCCGACGCTGTGGGAGAAGTATCCGCAGGCGCGGGCGGAGATGTCGGCGCGATTTTCCTGGAAGGCGTAGGGAGTGTCGAGCAGCACGGCCCGCGCCCCCGCGCGCAGGGTCCGCGCCGCGGCGCGGTGAATCTCGACCATGGTCGGGCTCGTCTCGCCCGACCCCATCAGCACCAGCACACCGGGCATGAACGTCGGCCTCTCTCTCCCACGCCATCGACTACAACCCGGCTCACCACGCTGGTGCAAGAGCGCCGACGACATGCCTATGAGACGCACCTGCACATGATGGGCAGTAAGTTGTGGGTGGTGACGGGAAGACACGTGGTCTCGGTTGAAACGCTCATGCTACGGGTGGGCACCGACAATCGCTGGGCGTACAGGCATGCCCTTACCCGGCCGCTACGTGGGGAGAGCCCCGACGAGACAGCGCGCCGGCTGAGCGGGGTCGCGCCCGGCGACCCCGACACGGTGCTGCATTCCACCAGCTGGCGCTACGAACCGGACGGCGAGATCGTCCTGACGTACGCGGTCTGCCCCGATCCGTCGCCCTGGCTGCCCGCGACCGAGGTGCCGGCGCTGGAGATCGCCAGAGGGCGGGCGCCGGCGACGCCGTCACCGCAGGGCGTCACCCTGGCCAACGTGGTCGCGCACGCGGTCAGGCATCTGGCCTTCCTCCTGGCCGAGGACCCCGTCGTCGCCCGCGCCCTGTCCCGTCACCCGCGCATCGGCCCCGCCCTGGAGCCGGTCACGGCACCGGCGTGAGATCCGCCGGCCGAGGTCCTGCATGGGCCGTTCGACGTACCGGTAGGTCAGCGCGCTGACGCCGACGAGCAGCGCCAGGGCCAGGGCGGTCATGGCTATCTGGTACGCCGGCTCGGCCCGCCGCAGATCCCCGCTGACCTGCACGAAGTACTTCAGCACCGGATGGTGCACCAGGTAGAGCGAGTAGCTGATCAGCCCGAACCAGACCAGCACCCGGGGCAGCCGCCTGCCGCGCAGCGCCATCCCGCCCGCGAACGTGGCCCCGGCCAGCGCGATCGTGGTGAACCACACGTCGGCCTGCACCCACCACCAGCCGCTCTCGATGGCCCACAGCGGCGCGATGCCGACCAGGACGACGGTGACCGCCACCGGCCACAGCCGGCCGGTGCCGCGCTCCCACCGGTGCACGGCCGTACCCGCGAACATCACCGCCAGCACCGCCGCGCCCAGCCACGGCACCCGGCTGCTCATCAGCAGCAGCACCACCGCCATGACGCCCAGCACGCAGGCCGAGGCGGTACGGAACCGGCCCGCCACCACGCCCGTCAGCCCGACGACGAACACCGCACACGACACGTACGCCGGCCACGCCCCCTTCAGCACCGCCCCCGACACGATCAGCCCGACCACGACCGCGGCCACCGCGAAGAGCACCGACAGCAGCCCGCTGCGATCGTGCCCGCGCGTCAGGAACAGCGCCGTGACCAGCAGGTAGAACACCATCTCGTACGAGAGCGTCCACATCGTGTCGGCCACGCCGCCCACGCTGACGACGTCGAGCAGCATGGTCGCGTGCGCCGCCACCGCGCTCCCGTCACGGGGGACGGCCTCCCGCACCGGCACCCACCAGGACAGCGCCAGCACCGCGACGATGACGCCCAAGTAGAGGGGGTAGAGGCGGAAGAAACGGCTGATCCAGAAGGCGCGTACGTCGCCGTGGCGTTCCAGGGACGTCGGGATGATGTAGCCGCTGACCAGGAAGAACACCAGGATGCCGTAGACGCCCAGGTTGAACCAGTAAGGGCGCAGGCCGGGCAGGAACCAGGGCAGGAGGTGCTCGGCCACCACCGCCATCGCGCCGATGCCGCGCAGGGCGTCCAGCCAGGCGAGCCTCGTGGCGGAGGTGGACGCGTCGGTCTGGGTGGGTGCCGTGGCAGGTGCGGATGTGGCGGTGCGGGAAGGCGCGGAGGCCGGGGCAGGGGCGGACGCGGGAGCGCGCGGATGGGTGGAATCGGGATGCGGGGCGGCTGCGGACACCCGGCCCAACCTACCCGTAACGGGGTGAGTGATGCGGGCGTCTTTCCCTGGCCGGCGCCGGATTCCGGCCCTCGACCGGCTACGGGGACTGATGGTCGGCCAGGGGCGCGTGGTGGTCGGCGCCGTCGGGGCCATCGGGGTCGGTGTGAACGGTGGCGGCCCTCAGGCGCGGCACGCCGTGGATGAGCCGGTGCTCGGCCCCCACCGCCACCTCGTGCGCGCGTATAACCGACATGTCGTGATCGACGAGGATCTCCACCTCGGCGTGCAGCGCGTGCCCGATCCAGCGCAGTCGCACCGACTCCACCCGCCGCACTCCTTCCACCCCGGCCAGTACGTCTTCCGCGGCGTCCACGAGCGCGGGGTCAACGGCGTCCATGAGCCGGTGGTAGATCTCGCGCGCCGCGTCGCGCAGGACGTAACAGATGGCGACCGTGATGAGCAGCCCCACGACGGGGTCGGCGAGCGGGAACCCGAGCGCGGCGCCGCCCGCGCCCAGCAGGACGGCCAGCGAGGTGAAACCGTCCGTCCTGGCGTGCAGGCCGTCGGCGACCAGCGCTGCCGAGCCGATCTCCCTGCCCACCTTGATGCGGTAACGGGCCACCCACTCGTTCCCGGCGAACCCGATCACCGCCGCCGCGGCCACCCAGCCCACGGCCCTGATCTCCTGGGGGTCCAGCAGCCGCCGGACGGCCTCGTACCCGGCCAGGGCGGCCGACGCGGTGATGAGCAGCACGATGACGATGCCCGCCAGGTCCTCCGCCCGGCCGTAACCGTAGGTGTAGCGGCGGGTGGCGGCGCGGCGGCCGAGCGAGAACGCGATGGCCAGCGGTACGGCGGTGAGCGCGTCGGCCAGGTTGTGCAGGGTGTCGCCGAGCAGCGCGACCGAGCCGGAGGCGACGACGACGACCGCCTGGACGGCGGCGGTGAGCATGAGGGCGGCGAACGAGACGGCCAGCACGCGCATGCCGCGACTGCTGGACTCCAGCGCGGTGTCCGTCTTGCGGGCGGAGTCGTGGCTGTGCGGGGTCACGGCGTGGGCGACCCACCCCAGCACCGCCCTGATCCCCCGCCCTCGCTGATGACCGTGCCCATGCCCATGCCCGTGGTCGTGGTCGTGGTCGTGGTCGTGGTGCTTCGACGGGTCGGAGTCCCGCTGGTCACCCATGGCATCCCCCGCTAACGCACCTCATCCCTTCGAGCAGGATATGCAGCCATGTCCGCGTACCAACGGAAGGACCCGCGTACGTCCCCTACCAGCCCACCTTCCCCTTCCCGGAGATCAGCGCGCGGGCGATGACCAGCCGCTGCACGTCGTTGGTGCCCTCGCCGATCGCCATCAGCGGCGCGTCCCGGTAGAGCCGTTCGACGACGAACTCCTGCGAGTACCCGTACCCCCCGTGGATGCGCATCGCCTCCAGGGACGCCTTGAGCGCCACCTCCGAGGCGAAGTACTTGGCCATGCCCGCCTCCATGTCCACCCGCTTGCCGCCGTCGGCCTGAGAGGCGGCCCAGTACGTGAGCAGCCGGGCGGCCTGGATCTCCGTGGCCAGGTCGGCGAGTTTGAGCTGGACGGCCTGGAAGTCGGCGATCGGCCGGCCGAAGGCGGTGCGTTCGCGCGAGTAGGCCAGCGCGGCGTCGTATGCGGCCTGGGCCACGCCGACGGCGCGGGCGGCGATGTTGATCCGCCCGATCTCCAGCCCGCCGAGCACCTGCTGCATGCCGCGCCCCTCGACGCCGCCGAGCAGGCACGACACCGGCACGCGTACCTCGTCGAGCACCACCTCGCACGTCTCGGTGCCCTTGTAGCCGAGCTTGGGCAGGTCGCGGCTGACGCCGAAGCCGGCCGACGAGGGGTCGACGAGCAGCACCGACATGCCCTTGTGCGCGGGTTCGGCGACGGAGGTCTTGACCAGCACGGGCAGCGGGTCGGCGTGGCGGGCGTTGGTGATCCACGTCTTGGTGCCGGTGACGATGTAGTGGTCGCCGTCGCGTACCGCCCTGGTCTGGATGCCCTGCAGGTCGGTGCCCGCTCCGGGCTCGGTCAGCGCGATCCCGGTACGGCGGGCGCCGCTCGCCAGGTCGGCGAGGTGCAGCCGCTTCTGCTCCTCGGTGCCGTGGCGGGCGATCATCCAGCAGGCCAGCGAGTGGGAGCCGATCGTGCCGGCCACGCCCATCCAGCCGCGCGCGATCTCCTCGAAGACCAGCGCGAAGGAGACCATGTCGGCCGCCATGCCGCCGTACTCCTCCGGCACGGACAGCCCGAACAGTCCCATCTGCTTCATCTTGTCGACGATCTCGGTGGGATAGCGGCCGGAGTGCTCCCACTCGGTGGCCACCGGCACGATCTCCTTGTCCACGAACGCGCGCAGGGTCTCGCGGAACGCCTTCTGCTCGTCGGTCAGCTCGAAGTCCATGTGCCTCTTCTCAGAGCGGGCCGGTCTTGGCCTGGGGGAAATAGCCCTTGTCGTACGGGGCATCGCGTTTGTAGACCATGACGGTCCGCGTCCACGACATGACCTCGTCGCCGTCCTGGTTGAGCCCGCGCGTGTAGCAGGTGACGATCCCTGCGTACGGCCGCGACTTGGACTCCCGCTTGCCGGTCACCTTCGACTCGGCGTAGAGGGTGTCGCCCACGAAGACGGGATGGGTGAGTTTGATGCCGTCCCAGCCCAGGTTCATGATCGCTGTCTGGCTGACGTCGATGACCGACAGGCCGAGCACGATGGCCACGCTCAGCCCGGAGTTCACGATGATCTTGCCGGTGGGGGCCCTGGCGGCGAAGTGCGCGTTGAAGTGGTTCTGGTTGGTGTTCATGGTCAGCAGCGTGAACCAGGTGTTGTCCGACTCGCCGATCGTCCGCCCCATGGGGTGCTGGTAGACGTCCCCTATGGTGAAGTCCTCGTAGTAGCGGCCGATGCTGGGCTCGTGGACGGTCACGGGCGGCTCCTGTTCACCACGATCAGACCGTTCACGTTAGTGACCAGATGATTGTTCGGTCAATCACCCCGCACGTCGGTGGCGAGCCCTCAGGTGCGGGCCGCGAGCTTCGCCACCACGTCCACGATGCGGGCGGCACGTTCCACCTCGGCCCGGTGGAACACCGGCCCGTCGGCGCGGGCGACCACCACGTGCATCCCGGCCGTGACGACGGGCAGCAGCAGCAACTGCATCTCCTTGGCGTCCACGGTGATCGCCCGCGGGGGCTGCTCGGGCAGCTCGAACTCGGCGGGCGCGGTCATGGAGGCATGCTGTACGGCGCCGTCGGCCACCGCCAGCGACCATTCGGCGCCGCAGAGCCCCGGCAGCGCGTCGACCAGCGTGGCGTATCCCCTGGCGGGTTCGGCCGCGACGTGCATGAGCAGGTCGTAGTCGGGCGCCGAGCCGGGCATCTCCTTGGTGGGCCAGACTCCCTCGACGCGCACGCCCGGCATGGCGGACATCCGCTCGCGCACCTCGGCCGCGCTCACCTGCCCAGGCCAGGAGACGGTGAAGTCGTCCACGGCCCGGCCGGCCTCCCGTTCCAGCACGGTGACCTGGAGGATGTCCGCCCCCAACGCGCCCAGCGCCTTCGCGACCTGACCGAGACCGCCCGGCCGGTCCGGCAACGACACCCTCAGTCGCAGCAGCATTCCCGCCTCCCCTCCGAAGGCTCCCAGATTGCCGCGCAAAGGTTTCCAGGATGTTCCATGCATATGTCGCACATGATGCGCTTATATCCCAGGATGAAGCGTTAAGTCCGTATTGTCGATAAAGGGCAGTTGTGGTTTTCGCAGGCCAACGGGTGGTCATCCCCCATGCCGAGCCCTTACGCCAGGACACCGACCGACCCCACAACCGCGCGAACCCGTCCGCCCGGCGCGGCACGGTGTGACGCGGCTCTCCAGGCTCCGGAGTTGCGTTGGAAAATCCAACCCACCTAGAGTGGGTCTGGTTTTCCAACTGACAAGGAGGGCGCGATGCGCGACGCCGTCATCGTGGAGGCCGTACGCACCCCGATCGGCAAAGGCAAGCCCGGCGGCGCCCTGGCCGGGGTGCATCCGGTGGACCTGCTCGCCCACACCCTGCGCGCCCTGATCGAGCGCGGCGGAATCGATCCGTCCCTGGTGGACGACGTGATCGGCGGCTGCGTCGACCAGGTGGGCGAGCAGGCCATGAACACCACCCGCAACGCCTGGCTGGCCGCCGGCCTGCCGGAGTCCGTGCCGGCGGTCACCGTGGACCGCCAGTGCGGCTCGTCCCAGCAGGCGGTGCACTTCGCCGCACAGGGGGTGCTGTCCGGTGCATACGACCTGGTCGTGGCCTGCGGGGTGGAGTCGATGAGCCGCGTCCCGATGTGGTCGAACGTGCCCCCGGGAGCCGATCCGTTCGGCGCCGCCCTGGCCGCCCGCTACCCCGAGGGCCTGGTGCCGCAGGGCATCAGCGCCGAGCTGATCGCCGCCAAGTGGTCGCTCGGCCGCGAGCGGCTCGACGCGTTCTCGGCCCGCTCGCACGCCAAGGCCGCCGCCGCCTCCTTCTCGGCCGAGCTCGTCCCGCTGGCGGGCCTCGACCGGGACGAGTCGGTACGCCCCTCCACCACGGAGGAGATCCTGGCCGGGCTGAAGCCCGCGTTCGCCGACCCCGGCTACGCCGAGCGGTTCCCGCAGATCGACTGGTCGGTCACCGCGGGCAACTCCAGCCCGATCAACGACGGGGCGGCGGCCGTGCTCATCACCACCTCGGAGACGGCGGCCCGCCTCGGTCTCAAGCCGCTGGCCAGGCTGCACAGCTTCGCCGTCACCGGGTCCGACCCGATTCTCATGCTCACCGGCGTCATCCCGGCCACGGAGAAGGTCCTGCGCCGGGCGGGGCTGCGGCTGGCCGACATCGACCTGTTCGAGGTCAACGAGGCGTTCGCGAGCGTCGTCCTGGCCTGGGAGCAGGAGACCGGCGCGGACCCGGCCAAGGTCAACGTCAAGGGCGGCGCCATCGCCCTCGGCCATCCTCTGGGCGCCAGCGGCGCCCGCATCACCACCACTCTCGTCCATGCCATGCGTGAGCATGGCGCCCGCTACGCCCTGCAGACCATGTGCGAGGCGGGCGGTCTGGCAAATGCCCTCATATTGGAGCGAACCTCATGAAGATCTCCGGCAGTGTCGCCCTCGTCACCGGCGCGAACCGCGGCCTCGGCGCCGTCTTCGCCCGCGCCCTCCTGGAGCGCGGAGCCCGCACGGTCTACGCCGCCGCCAGAAACCCGGCCACGATCACCGGCCCGGGCCTGACCCCGATCGCGCTCGACGTCACCGACCCCGTCTCCGTGGTGGCCGCCGCCGAACGCTACGCCGACGTCGACCTTCTGATCAACAACGCGGGCGTGTCCATCGGCGGCTCCGACCCGGAGGCGGCCCGCGCGGAGATGGAGGTCAACTACTTCGGCCCGCTCGCCATGAGCCGCGCCTTCGCCCCCGTGCTGGCCGCCAACGGCGGCGGCGCGCTGGTGAACGTCCTGTCGGTGCTGTCGTGGGTGACGTTCCCGAGGCCCAAGACGTACGCGGCGTCGAAGGCGGCGGCGTGGTCGCTGACGAACGCGCTGCGGCTGGAGCTGCGCGAGCAGGGCACCCACGTGCTCGGCGTGCACGCCGGCTACATCGACACCGACATGGCCGCCGGCATCACCGGGCCCAAGATCAGCCCGGAGGACGTGGTGGTGCAGGCGCTCGACGGGCTGGAGGCGGGCGCGTACGAGGTGCTCGCCGACGACGTCAGCCGCAACGTCAGGGCCGGCCTGTCGGGCGGCCTGGAGCTGCTGTATCCGGAGCTCGTCACTCCCCCTCAGGACGCTCCCGCCCGACCCGGTCGCTGACCGGGCCCGCCTGATCCGCTGTGTCTTCCCGGCGGATCAGGTGTACGGCGAGCAGGGTGAGCCAGGTCCAGCCGGTCACGATGAGCACCCGCTGCAGCAGGCCCGCGTTGGCGGCGTCGTCCGTGAACGCCTGCCCGTACACCGGGAAGAGGACGAGCGTCGCCACCGCCGTGACCGCCGAGTAGAGCCGCCACCAGCCCTTGAGCCGGATCGCGACCGCCACGCACGCGACGGGCAGTCCGAAGAAGACCGGCAGGGACGCCAGGTCGTGCGCGGTGTGGTGCCAGCTGCCGGTCAGGACGACCCCTTCCGGGGCTCCGGGCGGATAGCCCTGCATCGGGTCCATCACGAACACGCCGGCGCCGATCAGGCCCGCACCGATCAGCCCGATCGGCACGGCCGCCCACCACGACGCCAGGCTGCGGCGCACGCCCGCCGCGAAGGCCGTGATGAGCAGGCCGCTGACGACGAAGCTGGCGATCTGGATCCAGCCGCGCTCACCGAGGCTGAGCTGGCTGCCCGAGTGGTAGAAGGGGTCGTAGCCGGGGCGCAGGGCCCCCTCGACGAGCAGCACGATCACGAACAGCGGCGCGCCTGCCGCACCACAGAACAGCAGCCTTCTGGTGGTCATCGAATCTCTCCTGCGGATCGGGCGGATCGGGCGGGGATGGTGGCCGGGTTCTGAGCCTCGGGCGGGGATGGTGGCCGGGGTCCTGGGTCTCAGACGGATCCGGGCGGCGATGGTGGCCGGGGTTGTCAGCCCAGCAGAGCCGATCGGGGTCGCGCACTGGCCGGACGGACACGATCCGTGGCCGATCGGCCAGGGATAGGCGGGCCTGTGCTCGATTAGGCTCCCCGGCATGACGGTCGTGCCCCGCTGGCTGCTGCCGGCCCAGCTCGCGGCGCTGGACGGCCGGCCCGCCGGGCGCCGTACGGCCCGCGACTGGGCGGCCGACGCGGGGCTGTTCGCGTTCGCGGTGATCATGGCGATCGAGCAGGCCGCCGCCTATCCGCCGCCCGGCGCCGAGTTCGTGCCCGGCTGGCTCGTCGCGATCAACCTCTGGGTGGCGGGGCCCGCGTGCCTGGCCCTGTGGTGGCGGCGGCGCTTCCCCCTGGTGCTGGGCGTCGTGATGATGGTCGCGCTGTCCTTCTCGGCCTCTTCTGTGGGCGCGGCGATGGTGGCGGGCCTCACCGTGGCGATACACCGGCCGTGGGGCCGGGCGGCGGCGGTCTCCGGCTCGTACCTGGCGATATGCGGTTACTACGGCCTTTTCGCCGAACCGCCCGGGGTGGAGCGGCCGGTGCTGATCGCCTCGCTGCTGATCATGTTCGGCGGGCCCCTCTGCCTGGGCATGGCGGTCCGCGCCCGCCGCCTCCTGCTCCTCGGCCTGCGACGGGAGGCCGAGGTACGGTCCCGCGAACACCGCCTGGAGCTGGCCGAAGCGCAACGAGCGGAACGCGAACGCCGGCTGGAACTGGCGGAGGCGCAGCGGGCCGAACGGGAGCACCGGCTCGCGTTGCGGGAGGCGCGCCGGGCCGAGCGAGAGCGGTTGGCCCGGGAGATGCACGACGTGCTGGCCCACCGGGTGTCACTGCTGAGCGTGCACGCGGGCGCGCTGGCCTACCGCACGTCGCAGGCCGCGGCCGGGACGGGCCCGCCGGTGGACGCGTCCGAGGTGGGCGGGGCGGTACAGGTCATCCAGGACAACGCCCGGCTGGCCCTGGACGAGCTGCGCGAGGTCCTGGCGGTCCTGCGCGACGGCGAGCCCGCCGCCACCCGGCCCCAGCCCGGCCTGGCCGACCTGCCCCGCCTCGTCGCGGAGGCCGAGGCGGCGGGCCAGCGGGTCGACTACTCGGTCGGGGACGAGGTGGCGGCACTGACCGGCGCCGCGGAGGGGACCGGACGCGCTCGGGCCGGGTTGAACGAGTCCGGACCTGAGGAGGATGGGTCTGAGGGGGCCGTATCCGAACGGGCGGACTCAGGGCGGACAGGGGCGAGGCAGGGTGGAGCGGGCCCGAGTGGGTCGGTGCGGGCGCAGGTGCAGCGCACCGCGTACCGGACGGTTCAGGAAGGGCTGACGAACGCGCGCAGGCACGCCCCCGGGGCACCGGTGCGGGTGCGGATCGAGGGCAGGCCCGGCTCCGACCTGATCGTCACCGTGGGCAACCCCGCCGGCGGGGCGGGTGGCGTGCGGGGAGAGGGGGGCGGAGCGGGCAAAGGGCTGGCCGGGCTCGGTGAGCGGGTGGCGCTCGACGGTGGCAGTCTGGAGCATGGAGTACGCGACGGCGTGTTCGTGCTGTCGGCCCGCCTGCCGT
Source organism: Nonomuraea sp. NPDC048882 (assembly GCF_040649755.1). Lineage (NCBI taxonomy): Bacteria > Bacillati > Actinomycetota > Actinomycetes > Streptosporangiales > Streptosporangiaceae > Nonomuraea > Nonomuraea sp. NPDC048882. Next base: position 183,013 of record NZ_JBEZGB010000003.1, on the reverse strand, counting down.
GGCAGGTGTGACGAGCCGTTGGAGGCCCGATGGATGAGCCGCCGATCCGGGTCCTGCTGGTGGACGATGATCCGCTGGTGTGCGCCGGGCTGCGGATGATGTTACGTGGCGCGCCCGGCGTGGACGTGGTCGGGGAGGCGGCCGACGGGGCCGACGTGCCGGGGGCGGTCGAGCGGCTGGCCCCCGACGTGGTGCTGATGGACATCCGCATGCCGTACGTGGACGGCATCGCCGCCACCCGGGCCGTGGCCGCCCGTACGGGCCGCGCCCCGCGGGTGATCGTGCTGACGACGTTCGACACGGAGGCGACGGTGATCGAAGCGCTGCGGGCGGGCGCGTCGGGGTTCCTGGTCAAGCACACGCCGCCCGAGCAGATCGTCGAGGCCGTCCGCCGTGCCGCCGCGGGTGAGCCCGTCCTGTCACCCGGCGTGGCCCGTACGCTGATCGCGCACGTGACCGGCGGCGCGGATCGCCGCACCGTGCAGGCCCGCGACCATCTGGCCCGGCTCACCGGGCGGGAGCGCGAGGTCGCGCTCGCCGTGGCCGAGGGGGCCGGCAACGCCGAGATCGCCGCACGCCTGCACCTGTCGGTCGGAGCGGTCAAGGCGCACATCTCCAGCGCGCTCACCAAGCTCGGGCTGACCAACCGCACCCAGCTCGCGATCCTGGCCCACGACGCCCGCGACAGCCACGACCTCGGCCCCTGACCGACCGCCTGGGTCAGCCCGTCGCTTCCCAGACCGCTTCGAACGCCTCGCGCGGGATCTCGGTCAGCTCCCAGATCTCCAGCGGCTGATCGGTGAGGAATCCGGCCTCGTCCTGCAGATGCCGCCACCAGTAACGGCGGGCGCCGCGGTCGGTGCCCACCTCGACCTGGCGCACCGCCCACTGCTCGCCGTCGCCCTCGACGCTCTCGAACAGCCAGGCGCGCCCGTCCTCGTCGCCCATGTGCCAGTAGCGGCGGGGATTGTCGGACTCGGCGAGCTGCCGCACGAGCGGCTGGCGAAGATCTGGAACCACGGGGCCCACTCTAGAACGACAGGACGACAGGACGACAGGACGAGAGGACGACGGTGCGGCAGAACGAGGGGGCGGCAGAGCGACCGGGAGCGGGCCTCAGCGCTGGTAGGCGCCGGCGTCGGGCGCGGCGGGCAGGGCCTTGCCCTTGACGTCCTTGCCGAACGCCTTGCCGCCGTACCACCTCGGGGTGAGCACCAGGCCGCGGCCGAGCGCCGGCGAGCCGGGACGCAGGCGCAGGTCGGTGCGGGAGACGAACTTCGGGTCGGCCATGACCGACTTCGGCCCGAGCTTGAACCTGGCGCTGCGGCCCTTGTAGACGCCGCCGTCCTCGTCGGCGCCCGAGCCGTCCTCCCAGCCGGCCTCCCCGCCCACCGCGATCACGTTGTTGCGCAGCTTGAGTATCGACGGCGCGCACCCGTCGTGGCAGGACCAGCCGATGGTGTCCCTGGCCGGCAGGTAGACCGAGTTGTGCACGGCGACCGTGCCCTTGACCGGGCCGACGATGTGGCGGGGGCCGCGGGTGATGAGGAAGGAGCCGCGGCTGCGGGAGGAGGTGACGACGTTGAAGGCGAAGACGTTGCCGGTGGCGGTCTTGCCCTTCTGGGCGCCGAGCTCGGTGAAGGTCTCGTTGTTCCTGGAGACGTTGTGGGTGATGCGGTTGCGGTCGCCGTTGAAGATCTCGACGGCGGCCCCGTCGGTGCCGTAGTCCTTGCTCTTGGCGAAGCTCCCGGAGATGGTGTTGCCGGTCACCACGTTGTCGTCGCCGTTGAGGAGCACGCCGAAGGCGCCGGAGTCGTTGTCGCCGCCCTCGTCGTTGACGCTCATCCGGTTGTTGTCGGTCAGGACGCTGTCGCGGATGGTGTTGCGCGAGCCGGACGCCGGGACGTAGACGCCGGTGATGTTGCGGTCGGCCTGTACGCCGATCAGTTCGTTGGAGTCGCCGCCGATCGCGAAGCCGGCCCAGCGGCAGCCGGAGGCGCGCAGGCCGCTGATCCGCCAGTGGTTGCCCTTGACGCTGACGCAGTCGGCCTCGGTGCCGGTGATCGTGGCCAGGGCGCCCTTGCCGTACGCCTTGACGGTGATGGGCTGCCCGGCGGTGCCGCTGGCCTCCAGCGTGAGCGGCCCGGTGAACTTGCCGCCGCGCTTGAACAGGACGGTGTCGCCGGGCTTGAACTCGGCCGCGTTGACCTTGTCCAGCGACTTCCAGGCGCTCGACGCGCTGGTGCCGGCCGCGCCGTCGTCGCCCGCGCGGGAGTCGACGTAGTAGGTGGTGCCCGCCTGTGCTGCGAGGGCCGCGGACGGAACGGCAGGCAGGAGCGTGGCCATCACGGCTACGGACAGCAACCTCATAACAGGCACACCACTATCTAGTTGGGGGACACGGAGGATCAGCAGACGCCACCGTAGCGTGATGGGTGTGGGAGGCGCCACAGACGTTACGAAGGTGTTCACTTGGCATGACGCAGTCGTGAGAGACGGCGGGAGCCCCTGTGGACGCGGGGACGGAAGGGCGGCTCCGCCGGTACGGGGTGTGCATGGTGCACACACTCTCCGTACACATGACGAACACGTAGGCGAAAGCTGTGGAAGAACTTGCGAAAGAAGGTCCTCACCGAGCGCTCATCTGACCTGCTCAGCCTCCCCGCCGGCCCTCATGGGGAGATCTGCAACTTTCCGCAACTTACACTTGACCACTCGCAGGTGATCGCGACATCGTTGACCAGAAAATCCCCCGGCATCCGGGTCATCCCAGAAGAAGGACAAACATGCTCGGCAATGACGACTGGTGGCGTGATGCCGTCGTGTACCAGGTCTACCCCCGCAGCTTCGCCGACTCCGACGGCGACGGCATGGGAGACCTCGCCGGCGTACGCGAGCGCCTGGGATACCTGTCGAAGCTGGGCGTGGACGCCATCTGGCTGAGCCCCTTCTACACCTCCCCCATGGCCGACGGCGGCTACGACGTGGCCGACTACCGGGACGTGGACCCCATGTTCGGCACGCTCGCCGACTTCGACGCGCTGGTCGCCGACGCCCACGGCCGGGGCATCAGGGTCATCGTGGACCTGGTGCCCAACCACTCCTCCGACCAGCACCCCTGGTTCAAGGAGGGGCTGCGCGAGCGGTACGTCTTCCGCGACCGCCCCAACGACTGGGAGTCGATCTTCGGCGGCCCGGCGTGGACGCAGGTCGAGGACGGCTCGTGGTACCTGCACCTGTTCGCCCCCGAGCAGCCCGACCTCAACTGGGACAACCCGGACGTACGGGCCGAGTTCCGCGACATCCTGCGCTTCTGGCTCGACCGGGGCGTGGACGGATTCCGCGTCGACGTGGCGCACGGCATGATCAAGGCCGAGGGCCTGCCCGACGTGGGGCAGAAGGACGGGCCGCAGGCCGAGATGCTGGGCGACGAGCAGGTGCCCTACTTCGACCAGGACGGCGTGCACGACATCTACCGCGAGTGGCGGCCGATCCTCGACTCCTACCCCGGCGGACGGATGGCGGTGGCCGAGGCGTGGGTTTCCTCCCCTGAGCGGCTGGCCCGCTACGTGGGGCCCGACGAGCTGCACCAGGCGTTCAACTTCGAGTTCATGATGGCGGACTTCCACGCGAAGTCGTTCCGTACCGTCATCGAGAAGTCGCTGAAGGAGGCCGACCTGGTCGGCGCGCCCACCACGTGGGTGCTGTCCAACCACGACAAGCCGCGGCACGTCACCCGCCACGGCGGGCTCGCCCGCGCCCGCGCGGCGACGCTGCTCATGCTGGCGCTGCCAGGCTCGGCCTACCTCTACAACGGCGAGGAGCTGGGCCTGCCGGAGGTGCTCGACCTGCCGGACGAGCTGCGCCAGGACCCGGCGTTCCTGCGGCGCGGCGAGAGCCGCGACGGCTGCCGGGTGCCGATCCCGTGGATCTCCACGGGCGACCTGGGCTGGCGCGACCCGTGGCTGCCGATCCCGGCCGGGTGGGCTGCGCTGTCGGCCGAGGCCCAGGAGGACGACCCCGCCTCGACGCTGAACCTCTACCGGGCCGCGCTGAAGCTGCGCAAGACGCATCCCGCGCTCGGCGACGGCACGCTGACGTGGCTCGACTCCCCCAAGGACGTGCTGGTCATCGAGCGCGATCCGGGGCTGGTCGTGGCGCTCAACACCGGCGAGACGCCGGTGCGGCTCGCCGTGTCCGGCGAGGTGCTGCTGTCCAGCGGCCCGCTGGCCGCCGACGGATCGCTCCCGCCGGACACGACGGTCTGGCTCCAGCGCTGAAGATGCCGCCTCGGTTTCACCTCGGCGCTGCTCCGGCGCCGAGGATGCGCCCCTGCTCAAGCTCCGGCGCCGAGGAACCGGCCCGGCTCAAGCTCCGACGCTGACGGTTGGCGCAATCTTTCCCTTTTCACGGTATATACCCGACATAGCGGAGCAATCACTCTCGGTAGCCTCGGGGGATGGCACCCTGGTGGGCCAGGTCCCTGCGCGCACGCGTCACCCTCATCGCGACGGCCGTAGCCGCCCTCGTGCTCATTCCCGTGGGCATGGTCGGCGTCGTCGCGGCCCGTTCCCTGGTCGCCGCCAGCGTGTTCGGCCAGACCAGGGACGCCGCCGAGCGGATCGCGTTCGAGATGCGCGGCGGCACCCTGCCCACCGGCGCCGCCATCCCCGTGCCCAACCCGTCCGTCGACCTGATCCAGATCGTCGGGCCGGAAGGGGAGCTGATGGCCACCAGCGACGCGGCCAGGAACCTGCCGCCGCTCAGCGACGTGCGCCCCACCCCCCAGAACCGGATCATCAACACCACCACCTGCCTGCCGACGGAATGCGTGCACGTGACGGCGGTGCGGGTGAGCCTGTTCTCCGACTCCCCTGTCGTCTACGCCGGCCGCAGCACGCCCGAGGTGCTGTCGAGCCGGATACTCGAGATCGTCGTGCTCGGCGAGGTCGCCCTGCTCATCGCGCTGACGGGATGGGCGACGTGGCTGGTCACCGGCAAGGCGCTGCGGCCGGTGGCGACCATGCGGACCGAGCTGGACGCCGTGCACGCGGGAGACCTCAGCCACCGCGTGACCGAGCCGCCGGGCGACGACGAGGTGGCGCAACTGGCCCGCTCCATCAACGGCACGCTGGCCCGCCTGGAACACTCGGCCGAGCAGCAGCGCCAGTTCGCCTCCGACGCCTCCCACGAGCTGCGCACCCCCATCGCCGGGCTGCGCGCCCAGCTGGAGAGCGCCCAGCTCTATCCGGACGACACCGACATCGAGGCGCTGGTGGACAGCGCGCTGCGCGACACCGACCGGCTGGAGGCCATCATCAGCGACCTGCTGCTGCTGGCCAGGATCGGCTCCCGGGTGGACCTGGTCAAGGAGCGCGTCGACCTGGCCGATCTGGTGCGCCAGGAGCTGGCCGTGCGCAGCGACAAACTGCCCGTCCAGACGGACCTGGCCGAGGGGGTCACGGTCGAGGGCGTACGCCTCCAGCTCGCCAGGGTCCTGACGAACCTGCTGGACAACGCCCAGCGGCACGCCGAGCACACGGTACGGGTGGAGGTCGGCCACCAGCCGGGCCCAGGGGCGGGGACCGCCGTGCTGGCGGTCGAGAACGACGGCGTGGAGATCCCCGTGGCCGACCGCGAGCGCATCTTCGAGCGTTTCACCCGCCTGGACGCCGCCCGCGACCGCGACTCGGGCGGCACGGGGCTGGGCCTGGCCATCGCCAGGGACGTGGCGCTGGCCCACCGCGGCCAGATCTGCGTGGAGGACTTCGCGGGAGGCGCGAGATTCGTGCTGCGGCTGCCGGCCGTGAACCGGCAGCCGCGTTAGATGTCCCGTCCCGGTGTCCCGTCCGGGATCCCGGTACGGCTAGGCGGGCGACATCTCCTTCTCGGGCTCCCCGCGCGGACCTTCGGCGGCGGGCGTGTCGTCGTGGTCGTCCAGCAGCGTGGCCTCGTCGAACGGCGCCTGCCCGGCCAGCACCCGTCCGGCGCGCTCCCGGTCGAACTCCCCGGTCCAGGTGCCGACGAGCACGGTGGCCACGGCGTTGCCGGCGAAGTTCGTCAGCGCCCTGGCCTCGGACATGAACCGGTCGATGCCCACGATGAGACCCACGCCGTCCACCAGCTCGGGCCGGTGCGCCTGGAGGCCGCCGGCCAGCGTGGCCAGGCCCGCGCCGGTCACGCCCGCCGCGCCCTTGGAGGCGATCATCATGAACAGCAGCAGCGCCACCTGCTCCCCGAACTCCAGCGGCGAGCCGGTCGCCGAGGCGATGAACAGCGTGGCCATGGTCAGGTAGATCGCGGTGCCGTCGAGGTTGAAGGAGTAGCCGGTCGGCACCGTGATGCCGGCCACGGTCTTGCTCACGCCCAGGTGCTCCATCTTGGCGATGAGGCGGGGCAGGGCGGTCTCCGACGACGAGGTGGACAGGATCAGCAGGAACTCGCGGCCCAGGTAGCTGAGCAGCGACCACAGGTTGATCCGCGCGACGGCCCAGAGGAGCGCGCCCAGCACCACGCCGACGAACAGCACGCAGGTCACGTAGAAGGCGATCATGATGATGGCCAGGCTCTTGAGCGCCTCGATGCCGGTGGCGCCCACGACGGCCGCCATCGCGCCGAACGCGCCCACCGGCGCGGCCCACATGATCATGGCGAGGACGCGGAACACGAGCCGCTGGAAGTGCTCGACCCCGCGCAGGATGGGCGCGCCCTTGGGGCCCATGGCCTGCAGCGCGAACCCGGTCAGCAGCGCGACCAGCAGCGCCTGCAGCACGGAGCCGTCGGTCAGCGCCGACACCACCGTCTTGGGGATGATGCCGAGCAGGAAGTCGACCGTGCTCGCGTCCGCGCCCTTGGCCGCCTCGGCCTCGGCCGCCTGCCTGGCGGTGTCGGTGAGCTGCAGGCCGGAGCCCGGGTCGATGACGTTGCCGACGGCCAGGCCGATGACCAGCGCTACCGTGGACATGACGATGAAGTAACCGAGGGCGAGGCCGCCGACCTTGCCCACCTGGGCGGCCTGACGCACCGAACCGATGCCGAGCACGATGGTGCAGAAGATGATGGGGCCGATCACCATCTGGATCAGTGCCACGAATCCGGTGCCGAGCGGTTTGAGTTCCTTGCCCACGTCCGGCCAGATGAAGCCGACCAGGATCCCGAGCAGGACCGCCACGATGACGGCCAGGTAGAGATAACGAGTGCGATCGCGCATAGGGGGCTGCTCCGGCGTTTTGGAGGGACCTTCTTGATGTGCGAATATGCGCCTCACGAGTGATGCAGGTCACCATTGCGTAAGTTTCGTTCACGGGAGAGTGCTCAGATGCGGCGCTGGAGCCTGGCGGGGCAGATGCTCGTCCTGCAGCTGCTCGTGGTCGCCGTCACGGTGGCGGGCGGCGCGGTGCTCGCGCTCGTGCAGGCCAGGCAGGTGCTGACCGAGGACGCGGGTCGCACGGCGAGCGCCGTGGCGCTCAGCGTCGCGGTCTCGCCCGACGTGCTGGCCGCCCTGGACGAGCCGGACCCGAGCGTGCGGCTGCAGCCGTACGCCGAACGGGTGCGCCTGGTGACGGGGGTCGACTTCATCACCATCATGCGGCCGGACGGCACCCGCTACACCCACCCCAACCCGGCCGAGATCGGCAAGCGCTTCCTCGGGCACACCGGCAGGGCGCTGGCGGGCGAGACGTTCACCGAGACCTACACCGGCACGCTCGGCGCGTCCAGGAGGGCCGTGACGCCGGTCGTGGCGGGCGGCCGGGTGCGAGCCCTGGTCAGCGCCGGCATCACGATCGACAAGATCAGCGCGAGGCTGCGCGACCAGTTCGCGTGGGGAGCGCTCGTCATCGCGCTCGCGCTGTCGCTGGGCGCGGCCGGCACCTGGCTGGTCACCGCGCGGCTGCGCCGCCAGACGCACGGGCTCGGACCGGTCGAGCTGGGCCGCATCCACGAGCACCACGACGCCGTCCTGCACGCGGTCAGGGAGGGCCTGCTGCTGGTCGGCAAGGACGGCACGCTGACGCTGTGCAACGACGCGGCCAGGCAGCTGCTGGGCCTGCCCGCCGACGCCGAGGGCCGTCACGTGGGCGAGCTGGGGCTGGGCGAGCTGCTCACCGGCGCGGAGGAGCGGGTCCACCTGGTCGGCGACCGGGTGCTGGCCGTCAACGGCGCCGCCAGCAGGCTGGGCACGGTCGTCACCGTACGCGACCACACGGAGCTGCAGGCGCTGACCGGCCAGCTCGACGCCGAGCGCGGCTTCGCCGACTCGCTGCGCTCGGCCGCGCACGAGGCGGCCAACCGGCTGCACACGGTGATCACGCTGGTCGAGCTGGGCCGCACGGAGCAGGCGGTGGCGCTCGGCACGGCGGAGCTGCGGGCGGCGCAGGAGCTGACCGACCGGGTGGTGGGCTCGGTACGCGAGCCGGTGCTGGCCGCGCTGCTGCTGGGCAAGAGCGCCGAGGCCGCCGAGCGCGGCGCCGAGCTGGTGATCAGCCAGGACAGCGAGCTGGACGACCCGGGCCTCGACCCGCGCGAGCTGGTGACGATCGTGGGCAACCTGATCGACAACGCGCTCGACGCGGCCGGACGGGTCGAGGTGCGGCTGCGCGGCGGGGAGGATGAGGTCGTGATCAGGGTGGCCGACGACGGGCCCGGGCTGGCCGACCAGGCCGCGTTCGAGAAGGGCTGGACCACCAAGGGCGACGGGCACGGGCTCGGCCTGGCGCTGGTCGGGCAGGCGGTGCGGCGGCTGGGCGGCTCCATCGAGGTGGCCGGCTCGGAGTTCACGGTGAGGCTGCCGGTCCCATGACGATCTCCGTGCTGGTGGTCGAGGACGAGGAGATCACCGCCGAGGCCAACCGCATCTACGTGGAGCGGGTGCCCGGGTTCGCGGTGGCCGGCGTGGTCAGGTCCGGCGGGGAGGCGCTGCGCTTCCTGCGCGGGCGGCCGGTGGACCTCGTGCTGCTCGACCTCTACCTGCCCGACATGCACGGGCTGGAGGTGTGCCGGGCGATCCGGGCCGGCGGCCTCATGTGCGACGTCATCGCCGTCACCTCCGCGCGCGACCTGGCCATGGTGCGCTCGGCGGTGTCGCTGGGGATCTCCCAGTACCTGCTCAAGCCGTTCACGTACGCGACACTCGCCGAGAAGCTGACCCGTTACGCCCGGTTCAAGCAGGAGGCGGGCGGCGGCGCCACCGCGGTCGGGCAGGGCGACGTGGACCGCGTCCTCGGCACCCTGCGCGGCTCGTCCGAGCTGCCCAAGGGCATGGCCCGCGACACCCTCGACAGCGTGGTCGCCCGGCTGCGCGAGCACCCCGGCGGGGCCGGCGCGCAGGCCGTGGCCGACGCGGTCGGCGTGTCCAGAGTGACGGCGCGGCGTTACCTGGAATACCTGGTGGAGCTGGGGGTGGCGGTCCGCATCCCGCAGTACGGCGGCGTGGGCCGGCCAGAGTTGCTCTACCGGATCCCCATGGAAAGTTAATGAGGGTGACGCTGGGCGTTCAATCCGGCCTTCTAGCTTCTGGGTGCAATCCGATGCACTGAGGAGACACCTTGCGAGTCCTGGCCGTAGTTCCCGCCCGCGGAGGTTCGGCGGGCGTACCCCTGAAGAACCTCGCCCTGGTCGGGGGCGTTCCGCTGGTCACCCGGGCGGTGCGGGCGTGCCGGCGCGCCGAGCTGATCGACGAGGTCGTGGTCAGCACCGATCACGACGGGATCGCCGAGACCGCGCGCGAGGCGGGCGCGCTGGTCGTGGAGCGCCCCGCCGAGCTGAGCGGCGCCACCGCCTCCAGTGAGTCCGCGCTGCTGCACGCGCTCGACACCCTCGGCGAGGACCCCGAGGTCGTCGTGCTCGTGCAGTGCACCAGCGCGTTCATCGACCCGGCCGACCTGTCGGCGGCGGTGCGCAAGGTGCTCGACGGCGAGGCCGACTCGGTCGTGTCCGGGCTGCCCACGCACGAGTTCCTCTGGACGGCGGGCGGCGCGGGCGTCAACCACGACCCGGCAGTCAGGCCGCGCAGGCAGGACCGCGAGCCGGAGTTCCGCGAGAACGGCGCCTTCTACGTCATGCGCACCGCCGGCCTGCGCGAGCACGGGCACCGCTTCTTCGGCTCGGTCGCCGTGCAGCCCGTGCCCGCGCAGCATGGCATCGAGATCGACAATCCGGAGGACCTGGAGCTCGTCCGCGCGCTGGCCCCCTTCGTGGACGCGCCGGAGCCGATCGACGTGGACGCCGTCATCACCGACTTCGACGGCGTGCACACCGACGACCGCGCCTACATCGACTCGGAGGGCCGCGAGATGGTGCTGGTCAGCCGCTCCGACGGGATGGGCGTGTCGCTGCTGCGCCGTTCCGGGGTGAAGGTGCTGGTCATGTCCACCGAGCAGAACCCGGTGGTCGCCGCCCGCGCCCGCAAGCTCGGCGTCCCCGTGCTGCAGGGGCTGGCCGACAAGCGCACCGTGCTGCGTGACTGGCTGACCATCGAGGGGCTCGACCCGGCCCGCGTGGCCTACGTCGGCAACGACGTCAACGACCTGGGCCCGATGAGCGAGGTCGGCTGGCCGGTGGCCACCCCCGACGCCCACCCGCGCGTGCGGGCCGCGGCCAGGGTGGTGCTGACCAGGCCCGGCGGCGACGGCGCGGTGCGCGAGCTGTGCGACCGCGTGGTGGCCGCCCGCCCCGAGCCGGCGGCCGCCGCGGCGCGGACCCGGCCGCAGTTCGGGCCGGTGGCGATCGGCGACGTCCGGGTCGGCGACGGCGAGCCCGTCTACGTCATCGGCGAGATCGGCATCAACCACAACGGCGACGTCGAGCTGGCCAGGCGGCTGATCGACGTGGCGGCCGAGGCCGGCTGCCAGGCGGTCAAGTTCCAGAAGCGCACTCCCGCGATCTGCGTGCCCGAGGAGCAGAAGGGGCAGATCAGGCAGACGCCGTGGGGCGAGATGACGTACCTGGAGTACAAGGAGCGCACCGAGTTCGGGCGCGCGGAGTACAGCCAGATCGCCGAGCACTGCCGCGAGCGCGGGCTGCACTGGTTCGCCTCGCCGTGGGACGTGCCGTCGGTCGCGTTCCTGGAGGACATGGGCGTCCTGGTGCACAAGGTGGCCTCGGCGAGCGTGTCCGACCACGAGCTGCTGCGCGCGCTGGCCGCCACCGGCAAGCCGCTCATCCTGTCGACCGGTATGTCCACGCTCTCGGAGATCGACGCGGCCGTGGAGATCCTGGGCACCGAGCGGCTGATCATGATGCACGCGACGTCCACGTACCCGCTGCCTCCCGAGGAGGCGAACCTGCGCACGATCACCACGCTGAAGGAGCGCTACGGCGTGCCCGTCGGCTACTCGGGGCACGAGCGCGGGCTGCAGATCTCCCTGGCGGCCGTCACGCTCGGCGCCGTCTGCGTGGAGCGGCACATCACCCTCGACCGCACCATGTGGGGCTCCGACCACGCCGCCTCGCTGGAGCCGTCGGGGCTTGAGCACCTCGTCCGCGACATCCGCATCATCGAGCAGGCCATGGGCGACGGCGTCAAGCGCGTCTTCCCCGGCGAGGAGGCCCCCAAGGCCCGCCTGCGCCGGGTGACCGTCTGATCCCGTCACCTCTCAGGAGAAACCCCCCTTGATCACCCTCTCGGTCGTCGTGCCCGTGCGGGACGGCGAGCGCTTCATCGCCGACGCGCTCACCTCGCTGTCCCGCAACGCGCGCCCCGGCTTCGAGTTCATCGTCGTGAACGACGGGTCCGCGGACGCCACGGGCGACATCATCGACGACTTCGCCGGTGACCTGCCCGGGCTGACCGTGCTGCGCAACCCCGCCCCGGTGGGGCTGGCCGACGCGCGGAACACGGGCCTGGCGGCCGCGACCGGCCGGTACGTCACGTTCATGGACGGCGACGACTGGCTCGCCCCCGGTTACCTGCAACGGCTCGTCGAGGCGATCGACGGGCTCGGCTGCGACTTCGTCCGCGCCGACCACGTGCAGGTCGAGGGCCGTAAACGGGTCGTGCACCGCGCCCCGCAGGCGCGGCGAGGCGCGGTGCTCGACCCTCGCGCCGCCATCCTGCCCGCCGGGGTGCGGACCATGGTCGACTACCCGTACGCGTGGGCGGGCGTCTACCGGCGTTCCCTGGGCGACCTGCTGCACTTCCCCGGCTCGCTGCACACCGCGGAGGACCGGCCGTGGATCTGGCGGCTGCACCGGGAGGCCGCCACGTTCGCGGTGGTGTCGCTGGCCGGGGTCTTCTACCGGCGCATGGTGTCCGGGTCGCTGACGCAGGTGGGCGACGAGCGCCAGCTGCACTTCTTCGACGCGTTCGAGCTGGTCTTCAAGGACCTGGAGCCGGAGTTCCTGCCCAAGGCGGCGCGTAACTTCTGCGCCCTGCTCGCCCACCACCTGGAGCTCGCCGACCGTTTCACGCCCGCCCTGCGCGCCCGCTTCGAGGAGCGCGGCGCGCAGATGGTGCGGGCGCTGCCGCCTGAGCTGGTGGCGGAGTCTGTGGCGCGGATGTCCGTCGAGCGCGAGGCCGCGCTGCGCGCCCTGGTGCCCGATCTGCCCCCCAGCCCGCACGTCCGGGTCCGCCGTGACCGGGAGGAGACGTCGTGAAGGTCTTCTACGCCTCGACGCTGTTCGGGGTGATGTCGCTGGCGGCCGCCATCGACGACGGCCGGTTCGGCACGGGCCGCCGGGTCCTGATCGTGTCGAACAACGCGGCCGTCCCCGAGGTGGCCATGCCGGCCGACCAGGCGCCCGGCTTCGCCGCGCTGCGCTCGCGCTTCGACGAGGTGCGTTCCTGGAACGAGCTCATCGCGCCGCTGCATCCGTCGGACTGGCGGGCTCGGGTGATCGAGGTGCCGATGACGGAGCGGCTGATCCGCTCCCACTGGGGGCTCGACGGCGTCGAGGAGCTGGTGCTGGAGTCGATCGCGGTGCCGCCGGCGCGGACGATCGCGGGGCTGGTGCGCGACTGCCCGATCTCGGTCTACTCCGACGGGCTGATGAGCTACGGCCCGACGCGCGATCCGCTGCCCGCCGAGATCTTCCGGCGCATCGACCGGCTGATCCACCTGGACCTGGTGCCGGGGCTCGAACCGCTGCTGCTCAGCGAGTACGGCGTCGCCCCCGAGATCCTGCCCGGCGAGCGCTTCCTGTCAGTCGTGCGCGAAGTGTCGGAGATTTCGGAAATATCCGGAGTGTCCGGGCCGGCGATGATCCTCGGCCAGTACCTGTCGGCGCTGGACCTCCTCACGCCCGAGGAGGAGGCCGGCCTGCACGAGACCATGCTCAAGGCCCTGGTCGCGCGCGGCCACACCGACGTCGTCTTCAAGCCGCACCCGGCCGCCGGCCGCCGCCACGCCCAGTTACTGCGGGCCGCCGCGAAACCGCTGGACGTGCGGCTGACGGTGGCCCAGGAGAGCGTGCCGGCCGAGGTGTGCTTCGCCGCGCTGCGGCCCGAGCTGGTCGTGGGCTGCTTCTCCACGGGGCTGGTGACGGCCTGGCGCTACTTCGGGCTGCCGGTGGCCTCGTACGGGACCGAAACGGTGCTGCGGCGGCTGACCCCGTACGAGAACAGCAACCGGATCCCGGCCACCATCGTGGACGCCCTGCTGCCCAGGCTGTCGGCCGAGGGCCACATCGAGCGGCCGCCCGAGCCGGACCTGCCCACGCTGCTGCGCGCGGTGGGCTACTGCATGCAGGCCGACGCCTACCCCGACCTGCGGCCCGACGGCATCGCGTTCGATCCGCGCTACTTCAAGCGCAGGCGGCTGGAGATGCTGGGCCTCGCCGACGCGGCCAGGCCCAGCGCGTTCACCAGGATCCGCAGGAAGCTCAGGTCAGCGCTTTGAGGCCGTCGCTCTGGCGTACGGCTCAGGTCAGCGCTTTGAGGTAGCGGCGCATCCGGCGCTTGGCCCGGTAGCCGGCCCGCAACATCTTCGGGGGCACCTCCACCCGGAGCCGGGCCCGGCGCCGGGCCGCCGCGTGCCCGGGGCCGTCGAGCAGCGACCTGGCGGGCGTCCGCGGCCCGGCGACCAGCCCGGCCAGCAGCCCCGTCCAGGAGTCACGCTCGGCCGGATGGAAGTAGTTGGCCGCGCACCAGGCGGGCGAGGCCGCGCGGAAGTCGCCCTTGGCCAGCTCCTCCATCGTGCCCAGCAGGTCGCTGCCCTCGAACACCAGGTTGATCATCTCGGCGCTCACGCCGAAGTCGCGCAGCACCAGCGACGGCACGCCCATGGCGATGGCCTCCAGCGCCGCCGTCGAGCTCACCGTGACGAACCCGGCCGCCCGTTCCAGTTGCTCCTGCATGGACCCGGCGGCGAACGTCAGCCGGCCCGGCTCGCCCATCTCCCGCCACAGCCGCTGGTAGTGGTGGCGCTCGTTGTGCGTCTGCCGCTCGCCCTCCAGCGCGCGCAGCTTGACCACCACGTCGAGGTCGGGCCGGTGTTCGGCCAGCTCGGCCAGCGACAGCAGGATCCGCTCGCGCCGCTCCCGCTCGCGCGGCACCTTGGCCTGGGTGGCGAACACCACCCGGTTCCCGCTGCCCGTGCCCGCCTCGGGACGCAGGAACGGCAGCCGGGCCAGCCCCACCGCCCCTCCCCCGCCGAGCCGGCCGGCGATCGCGGCGAACTCGGCCACCTCCCGCTCGCTGTGCACCACGAACAGGTCACAGCCGCTGCGGAACAGCCACGCCTTCTCGGTGGCGGGCACCGAGATGCCGGGCAGACCGCTGACGAACACCGGCCGCGGGCGCAGCCCGCCGAGCACCTCGGCCACCAGCACGTCGACCACCGGGCCCGTACAGGCGACGAGGATCACGTCGGGCCTGGTGCGCTCGGCCAGCCGCCGCACGGAGCGCGCCGACAACACCGGCGGCCGCCCGCCGCCCTGCCCCTCGTCCGGCCCCTCGTCCGGCCCCTCGTCCGGCCCGCCTCCCCGCCTGCCGCTCCGCCCCTCGCCCCGCGTGCCGCGCACGGCCGCGGCGATCTGCTCGGGCGAGGGCGCGATCGGCGTGCGCACCACGACCAGCTCCGTCACGCAGCCCTCGGGCAGGTCACCGAGCAGGCAGGCCGCCCATTTCAGATACGAGTCGGAGTCGGCGACCGCCAGCACTCTCAACCGGACACTCCTGTCAAATGCGAGCGCAGGGCGGGAGCCGCCCTGCTGGTCCACCAGTCATCGGGTACGTCCACGGGCTCGACGGCGACGCCGCGCGGGCTGAGCAGCACCCGCAGCGAAGTGATCGCGGTCGAGGGCAGGCTGAGCACGCGCTGGCCGGGGTCCAGGCCGCGCAGCGTCAGCTCGGCCGGCGCGCCGGCGTCGTGGACGGTGATGCCGGGACGCTCCCGGATCAGCGCGACGTCCACGGGGTCCTCGCGGCGGTGCGGGTAGTAGGCCAGGGGCTCGCGGGTGGCCAGGTCGGTCAGCCAGCGCAGGTAGTGGTCGCGGTGCACGAGGCCGTTGCGGACCAGCGAGGTGCCGAGCACGACCGTGCGCTCGGCCGGTCCTTCGGCGCTCGGCGGCTGGGCACGCAGCCAGGCGAAGTCGTGGCGCACGAGATCGACACCGGCGCGGCGGACGGCCGCTTCGAGCCGTTCGTCCACGGGCAGCGCGGTGAACACCGCCACCTCGCTCAGCCGCAGCCGCACCGCGGCGGCCAGCCCGAGCAGGGCGCGCACATTCGTGGAACGGGCGCGGGCGCGCAGCAGCGGCCGGTGCGGGCCCGCCGCCAGCAGCTCCAGCAGCCGCAGCGTGGCCAGGCCGTCATCCACGATGACGATGCGGCCAGGGCCGGAGGCGAGCCAGCGCAGTTGCACCCGTCCGGAGAAGGCGTCCCCGACCGCCTGCACGCGTCTCGGCATGCGCTCGCGCGGCTCGGCCAGTTCGAGGCCGTCGGGCAGCCCCAGCGCGCGCAGCTCACGCCGCGTGGCCTTCAGCGGCCGCAGGCCCGCGCGGGGCACGACGGCCGTCGCGGGGCCGAGCAGCCCGGCGTGGTGGGCCTCGACGGCGCACAGCATCTGGAGCGGGGACTCCACCCAGGCCGACGCCTGTTCGACCACTCCTTGCCCTCCCAGCGGGGTGATGGGCCGTTCACGACCGCTTCAAGCTAGCCCCACCGCCTTAAGCCCGCAGGAACGCGGTATGAACAATGGAGAGTATGAACTCGCTCTTGCTCAACACGGACGGCGTGCAGATCCCGCAGCTCGGGTACGGCGTCTTCCAGGTGCCGGCCGACGAGGCCGAGCAGGCGGTCGCCATCGCGCTCCAGACCGGCTACCGCCACATCGACACGGCCGCCGCCTACGGCAACGAGGAAGGAGTGGGCCGGGCCGTCCGCGCGAGCGGGCTGCCGCGCGAGAAGGTGTTCGTCACCACCAAGCTGTGGAACGGCGACCACGACCGCGCCGAGGCCGCCTTCGACGAGAGCCTGACCCGGCTGGGGCTCGATCACATCGACCTCTACCTCATCCACTGGCCGGTGCCGCGGCAGGACAAGTACGTCCAGGCGTGGAAGGCTCTGGAGCGGATCTACCGCGACGGGCGCGTCAGGGCCATCGGCGTGTCGAACTTCACCGTCGCCACGCTCACCCGGCTCATGGACGAGACCGACATCACGCCGGCCATCAATCAGATCGAGCTGCACCCGTACCTGCAGCAGCGGGAGCTGCGCGCCTTCCACGAGGCCAACGGCATCCTCACGGAGGCGTGGAGCCCGCTCGGGCAGGGCAAGGGGCTGCTCACCGATCCGGCGCTGACGATGCTGTCGGACAAGTGCGGCAGGACGCCGGCGCAGATCGTGCTGCGGTGGCACCTGCAGCTCGGAAACGTGGTCATCCCGAAGTCGGTCACGCCGGCGCGGATCAAGGAGAACATCGACGTGTTCGACTTCATTCTCGACCCGGAGACGATGGCGGCCATCGGGGCGATGAACAGGGGGCAGCGCATCGGGCCGGATCCTGACACGTTCAACGTGGCGTGACGGGCGGTTCACCGCCTTTGTGACGGGAGAGGTTTTCGGGGTGTCCCGATTTATCCCCACATAACCATATTTTTACCTTTCCTGTACGATCTGCGGCGTGCGAGAATTCACCTGGGGAATAGCGGCGACCGGCGGCATCGCGCGTACGGTGGGGGCGGCCATAGCCGCCGAACCGGGCATGCGGGTGGGCGCCGTCGGCTCACGAGATCTGGCCAGAGCGCAGGCTCTGGCCTCGACGCTGGAGGCGGAGTCGGCCTACGGCTCCTACGAGCAACTGTGCGCCGATCCGGCGATCGACGCCGTCTACGTGGCCACCCCGCACGCCCAGCACCTCCAGGTGGCCGAGGCCGCCATCGCCGCCGGTAAGGCCGTGCTCTGCGAGAAGCCGCTGGCGGCCACCGTGGACGACGCCGAGAAGATGGTGCGGCTGGCGCGCGAGGCGGGCGTGTTCCTGATGGAAGCGATGTGGATGCGGTTCAACCCCCTCATCCAGCAGATCGCGGCCGATCCGCGCTTCGGCGAGCTCCGCTCGGTGCAGGCCACCTTCGGCTTCGCCGCCCCGTACGATCCCGCGCATCGCCTGTGGGCGCCGGAGCTGGGCGGCGGCGCCCTGCTCGACCTGGGGATCTACCCGTTCAGCCTGGCTCAGCTGCTCCTCGGCACGCCCTCGGGCCTGAGCTTCACCGGCTCCCTGGCCCCGACCGGGGTGGACGCGGAGGCGGCCGGCACGTTGCTCTACCCCGGCGGACGGCACGCTCTCGTGGCGGCCTCGTTGCTGGGGAATTACCCGAACATGGCCAGTGTTGTGGGTACTCAGATGCGGGCGGACATCCCGGCGCCGTTCTGGGCGCCGAAGCGGATCCTCCTCACCGGGCCCTCCATGGAGCCGGAAGAGCACGTTCTCGATCCGGCGGACAACGGATACGCCGGGGAGCTTCGCGAAGTCCGTGCCGCCACGGCCGAAGGCAGGACCGAATCCTCGATCATGCCGCTTGACGAATCCCTTGCCATGATGGGACTTCTGGCCGACGCGCGCAGACAACTCACCTGACTGCGCTTTATGGATTTGTAATCCTCTTGCCTCATGTATTACCTTATGAGGCACCTTGAGGCATACGCCCGGTTTGTCCGGCTATGTCTGACCATCGCACGAAAGATCACAGGATCGTCCTGTGACCGCTGAATCCGTCTTCGTACGGAACCGGGGACCCATGTCCTTGGGGTGAATCGGCACTCCGGTGCCGTAGGGCAGCTTCCACGCCCGAACCCGTCAGCTAACCCGGTAAGCGGCATGGAAGCAAGGAGTAACCCCCTCGATGGCCAAGTACCGTCTTACTGCTGCGCCCAAAACCGGCATCACCCGCGCCCTCCTGGGCGGAGCCATCCTGGCCTCCGCCCTCGGCGCCCCTCTCGCGGCCAACGCCGACACCGCGACCGGAGTAGCCGCGGCCACCGCCGCCAGGCACCCGGACTCCGCCACCGCCGCCCACAAGGCCGGTGACAGGAGCGAAGAGACCAAGGTCAACGTCACGGCCGACCAGGTCCTGTCCGTGGCCAAGGCCCAGATCGGCACCTCCGAGAACGCCTCCGGCGGCGGCACCAAGTACCAGCAGTGGTACGCCAACTCGAAGCGCGCCGCCGAAACCGTGGCCCGCGACGGCGGCAACCGCAACGCGTACCTGAACGCCGCCTGGTGCTCGATGTTCGTCTCCTGGGTCGGCGAGCAGACCGGCGCCCGCCCGCAGGTCGGCTGGGATGCCTACACCGTCGCCCACGCCAAGTGGTTCCGGGCCAACCACCGCTTCGGCGACGTCGCCAAGCCCGGCGCCGTGGTCTTCTTCTCCTGGAAGGGCGGCAAGTCCCTCAGCGACATCCAGCACGTCGGCTTCGTCCTGAAGGACAACCAGAACGGCACCATCTCCACGATCGAAGGCAACACCGGCAACGGCCGGGTCGAGGAGCGCGTCCGTCCGAAGTCGCAGGTCGTCGGCTACGGCTACCCGGACTACGCCGCCTGACAAACCCACCCACGAGCGCGCGCCCCACGAGGGGGCGCGCGCTCGCGCCTTTCCGGAGGTACGGGCCCCGCTCGGGGG
Organism: Nonomuraea sp. NPDC048882; assembly: GCF_040649755.1. Taxonomy (NCBI): domain Bacteria; kingdom Bacillati; phylum Actinomycetota; class Actinomycetes; order Streptosporangiales; family Streptosporangiaceae; genus Nonomuraea; species Nonomuraea sp. NPDC048882. The sequence continues at coordinate 163,954 of NZ_JBEZGB010000003.1, read as the reverse complement.
GCTCCCGGGGAAAACTGCAAGGCCTTCCCCAAGGGGGCGCTTCGCGCCACGAGACTCCAGACAGCGCTCCCCAAGGGGGCTGCCGCCCCCTTTCGATCCCCCAAACCCCCCGCTCGCTCCGCTCGCCGTCGAACCCCCGGCCCTGGTTACCGGACACGTTCGAGCGTCGTCAGAGGGCGGTTCGCGAGCGAGCGTTCTCTCAGTAAAGATGGACCAACAATCGGCCCATACACGCGAGGCGGTATCAACGAACGCCCGTGACCAGCACCTACGCAGCCATGTCCATCCGCGACGCACGCTTCACAGCCACGCCTATCCACCCTGCACGATCCGCCCCGCCGGCGTTCCGTAGTACCAATGCCGCCCAGCCGGAGCGAGAGGTACGCCACCGCGAGCCTCGATCCGTCGAGCCGCCTCCACGACGCAGCGCAGGAGCACCTGCCGCCGATCCTCGCTGAAATCGTCCAGCAGGACCGCGGAACTGCTGCCGGCCAACGCGTGCGTGCGGAGATCCTGCTCCAACTCCGGCCACCACGAGGGCCGAAGGTCCACCGGCTCCTCCGCCCCGACTCGGGCGGCTTCGATGAAGAGAACCGCGAGCGCCACGTCATAAGCCCAGAACATCGCGTCACCGGAGATCACCGGCACTGTCTCGCTCAACAGGACTCCTCCGCAGCCAATCGCTCCCAGCGCACATCATGACCCGAAGACGCGTATGGGGACGCCGCTGCACCGGACACAGCGAGACCCGGATAGGACCGGTCGAACCGATCACGTCCGCCGTACGTCATCAAGGCATGATGATGCGTGTGCTCGCGGCGTTCTCCATCGCGACAGTCCTGTTCCTGGTCACCGCCGGTCCGGTGACCGCCGCTTCGGGCTGCTCGTGTGCGATGCTCACGCCACGACAACAGGTCAGCGCGGCGACGGCCGTCTTCTCCGCTACCGTCACGGACGTCCGCGTGGGCGAATCGATGCTGAACGGCGGCTCCGTCACCGCCAGCCTCCGTGCCGACCACGTCTACAAGGGCGCGCCGACCGCCGAGTTCGAGGTCTTCACCAAGGCGCAGGGGCCGGCCTGCGGGTACAAGTTCGTGGAAGGCGCTCGCTACCTGGTGTTCGCCCGTACCCGAGGCTCAGAACTGAGCACGAGCCTGTGCTCGGGCAACAGACGTCTACCTGTCGGCGACCACCCGCTGCGACTCTCCGACCGAACCCAGGGTGCGAGACCGCTCACCCCCGAACTGATCACCGCCCTCGGAACCCCTGTCCGGGTCGAAGCCGAACCCCCGCCCGCTCCCGACAGGACCGGTGTCATGGTGATCGCCGCGTTGGCTGGGGCGGTCGTACTGGCAGGAATCGCATGGGCACGCCGGAGGGCTCGGGCGCGCTGATTGCCAGGCGGTCACCTCCGGGCGGTCATCGTGACCGGGTGCCGTGACCTGGGAGAAGAATCCACTCTCAGAGGAGGGACCGTAAACAACGGATGAGACCAGTGTCAACCAATGGCGCTAGACGATGTCCATCTAGTCACGCTAGACGACTCGCGTATCGCCCCCTAGAATCCCCCGCATGGAACACTTCGAGAAGATCTTTGACGAGCCCGAATGCGATGGCGACCCGGACGAGTTCGTCGACGTCAAGTTCGCCCAATACCCCGCCACAGCCACCCGCGACGGCAACCAGTGGACCGTAACCGTCCATGACCTGCCCGACGGGCGCGCCGTCCTGGCCCAGGGTTCGCACTGGACCGAAGCTCACCGGAACACACACAAGCTTGTCGCCGAACTGCTCGGCGAACAGCCTCACGCCGTCGGCATCACCATGCGACCGGACGACCCGGAGATCGTCGCCGCCCTCGACGCGGTCACCCTCGCCCGCACTGCCCGAGCGGACGCCGAGCAGGCCGAGCGCAACACGGTCGCCGGCGCGGCCCGCCTGCTCACCGGCAAGGGGTGGACGGTGCGGGACGCCGGGGGCGTCCTGGGCCTGTCGCCGCAGCGCATCAGCCAGCTGGCGCCCCGCAGCACCGAGTAGGGCCACTGGCGGGGCCCTGAATGTGCCGAACGGGTTACTCGACATAGGCGCCGGTCTTCTGGCCTGAGCCGGCGCACTTCTTGCCCGTCCCCGGATTTGTGTGATGAGGGGCCTTCGAGCCTGGCCTGACGCCGAAGAAGACCTCGGCGCACCATCTGCACTGGGAATCGCTCATGGGCATGTGCGGTTCATTTCCCGCGGTGACGGTTCCGAGCCGGGAAGTCAGGTGCTCATTTGCGGGTCGCCGTGATCAAGTCGCGAGCGCCCTGGTGGAGCAGGTCGGAGGCGACGCGGGAGCCGAGCGTGGCAGGATCCGCGGGGTCACCCCACATGTGGGTCCTGACGAACGTGGAGCCGTCACGGTTGAACACCATCCCGGACAAGCTCATGAGGCCGTCCGCCGTCGTCGAGGCGTACCCGGCGATCGGGCTGTTGCAGTGGCCGCGCAGCATGTGCAGCATCGTCCGCTCGGCCAGGATGTGCGCGGCCGTCGCCGGGTGGTTGAGCTCGCCGAGCAGTCGCATGATCGGGACGTCCGCCTGCCGTGCCTGGACGCCGATCACCGCGGCGCCCACCGCGGGCACCATGGACACGACGCCCTCGTCCGCTGGATGGAACTCCACCGGAAGGACCTCGACGTGCCGTCCGGTGGCGCCGATCCGCCGCAGGCCGGCGCGGGCCAGGATGAGGCCGGCGTACGTGTGATCGTTGTCGAGCTTGCCGAGGCGGCTGTTGACGTTGCCGCGGATGCGCTCCGCGCGCAGGTCGGGCCGGACCATGTGGAGCTGCGCGCGGCGGCGCACGCTGCTGGTGCCGATGACGGAGCCCGCGGGCAGCTTGTCGAGGGGCGTGCCGTCGCGGGTGACGAGCACGTCGTGCACGTCGTCACGCTCCAGGTAGGCGCCGAACGCGAGACCGGGCGGGAGCGGCACGTCGCCCGGAACGTCCTTCATGCAGTGCACGGCGATGTCCACCCGGCCGGCCATGAGGGCCCGGTCGATCTCCTTCGTGTAGAGGCCCTTGCCGCCCAGCTCGGACAGGTCGCCGGGCCAGAGATCGGCCGTGGTGGTCATGGGCACGATCTCGATGTCGAGGCCGGGCACGCGCTTCTGGATGCGGTCGCGTACGCCACCGGCCTGGTGCAGCGCCATGGGCGAGCTACGCGTCCCGATCCGCAGCGGCCGGTCGGGGAACGCGTCTTGCAGAGCATCGGTCATAGTGGTCTTCCGGTCGGCCGCTGGCGGGTGGCATGCGTACGGTTATCGACGCTAGCCGAGGGTGGTCCTGGTCCTCGGTTCGGGGCACGCAGGTGCGCTCCGGGAAGTCGATCACCGGCTTCGCACCGAAGATGAGGACGGCCGGATACAGCCACATCAGGACGTCTCTCACGACGCCGCCTTATGGTCCTTGTGGTGCTGGTCGTCGAGGTCTTCCATCAGAGCGGACACGCCGCCGTGGAGCCCGATGCCCCACAAGCTGATCCGCAGTTGCGGAGGCCCGACCGCGGCCGGCTTCTCGTCTGTGCTCTTCGCGGTCACGGGGGTGCCTCCCTCGAGTGGGTGGTGCGATGACGCCGGGCGCAGAGGGCCGGCCTGAGCGAGGGCATAGGAGATCACCCACTGGGGAAAGCTGAGCCGCAACACGGCGAGCTGACGATCACGCAAGTCGAGCTCCAGCCACGCCCCGATCACGGCGTCTCGTTGGGCGAAGGTCGTGTCCCGATCAATGAGGCTCATTGCGGGCACCACCCGGCGAACTCAATTGCGTCGGCCGAATTGAGGGCTATGCCGGAATTCACTTCGGCGGCCTTTCTGATCAGGGCTTACGCGCCGTCCAGGAGTTTCGCGTTTCCAGCAGGAAGCGCAGTGTCATAGTGAGAGAATTCGGGGAGCGCATCCAAGGGGGTGGATGTTGGAACGCGAGTTTCCACCAACCCCACCAACGAGGAGATGGGCTTGAATGCCTCGCCGCCCTGACGCCGTCGATCCCGCCGCGTCGCCCTGGCACCTGCTGGGCTCAGAGCTGCGCTACTGGCGCGATGAGGTGCGCGGCCTCAGCCAGCGCGACGCGGCGGCCCAGGCACGCTGCGACCATGGCGATCTGTCAAGATGGGAACGCGGCCAAGCGCCGGTTCAGCCCGATGTGATCGAGCGACTGGATTCCTTGTATGGTGCACAAGGGCGGCTAAAAGCGCTTCATGCCTTTGCCGGCGAATTTGACCGCCTTCGCCAGGCCGCGCCTGAAAGGGCCCATAATCTTGCCGAGGATGATGACATGCATCGGCGCGCTGCGATGAGACTGATCGCCGCTTTGAGCGCGGGAGCGGTCATACCGCCAGGCACTATAGAGACGTTGTTCTCCGGGATCGAGAACGCCGTCGCCGAACGCGAGGTCCGCTCCGACGATTGGCAAGAAGTCGCGTGGGAGCACGGCTTCGCCTACTACACCCAGGCGCCGGGAACACTCGTCCACGCCGTGGCCGCTGACCTGGCCGAGGTCTCTCGGCTCCTCGGGCGAACCTCCTCCGCGACCGCTCGCACCGGTCTGCTACGGGTCGGCGCGCAACTCGCCGTACTCATGGGCATGGAGTTGAGCGAGGTCGGCGAGCCCCGGCCTGGCCGAGGCACTCCGCGCACGGGCGTTCATCTCCGCCTCGCAGGGCGACGTCCACACGACCCGCGCCGCCCTGGGCGATCTGGGAGGCGTGTTCGAGAGGCTGCCCGACGACGCGACCAGCGACCGGACAACGCCGCTGTGGAGCTTCGTGGAACGCGATGCCGCGTGGGCGGACGCCTACTCGCTGGCTCTGATCGGAGACACCGCGGACGCGACCCGCGCGGTGGACCGGGCGATCTCGCTGTGCCCGACCACGTTCATCGGCAACATCACGCACTACGAGCTCGTGCGCGCACTGGCCCTCGTCGGGGACGGCCACGTCAACGACGGGCTCGCGCACGCCGTGACCACCGCGCGGGCGTGGCCTGTCAGCACGATCCGGCGCCGCACGCTCGGCCGGATCCTCGACGCGTTGCCGGAGCAGAGCCGCGCGCTGGAGGCGGCTCGCGAGCTGCGCAGCTTGACCGCCGGATCGCCCGCGGACGTCTAGATCATCGCGCGCGGGATGCTCATCATGGTGGCCGCTCGCGGCCTATCTGACCTGGCCCTATGGCAGTTTCGCTCGCGAGGTGAGGCGCTGAGATTCGCTCTCAGCGCCTCACCTGTTTCAAGATCAGGTACGGCGGGGCAGGCATCGTCCCTCCCTGACGCCCTCGCCCATCCATCTATAGGGCTGCATCATGGCATCATGCTCGCATGCGACAGCTGTGGGATCTCTGGTCGCAGTGGTGGTCTGGATCCTCCCTGACCGGTAGCCAGCTCTGGGGTCTCCAGCTGACGTACTGGGCCCGGATCGGCAAGCTCCTGCAGTTCATGGCTGGACTGACGGTGATCCTCGACCTCATCGGTCCCGAACCGCTGCGTGCTTTCGGCAAGCGGTTACTCCGGGTGCCCTGGGCCCGCGGTTTCTCCTCCGGTGCCGAGAAGGTGGCCGTGGTCACCTTCGTTACCACGCTGTTGGCCTACATTGCCCTGTGGGTCTTGATGTTCGTGTCCGAATTCGTCGCACCGGTTGAGCGGTTCTTCGCCCAGCTCTTAACCCCGCTTTGGACAGCCGGCCGGTGGATCGACCAGAGGCCCTGGCTGCTCCCCCTGCTGATACTCGGCTTTTTCTCTTTCCTGGCGCTCTCCTCCGTTGTTCATAAGCGGCTGTGGCCTCAGGACGACACCACCAAGACACGCAAGGAACTACGCGGCGAGCTGGACCTGGCGCTGTTCGTAACCCCAGTGGCGCTGATCGCGGCCATCGCCGTCGGACTCCTGCTTCTACCGTGGCTGATCTTCATCTATGGCCTCTGCGTACCGCTTAGCCGAGGCATCGGATGGTTGCTGGACCGTCACCGACCGGCGCACCCGGCCCGCTGGATCGCTCTCGTTCTGTTCATTGTGGGGTTCCATTTCGATCTCCTGGCTTCCTGACAGTCTCCGCTTCGTGCGTTCCACGCACGGCTTCAAGATCATTTGATGCGTGGCACCTTCTTGTACCGGCCGCGCAGGGCCTCCGCCGGGACCTGGCTGAGCTGGTCAGCGGGCACCCACTCCACGAGCTTCTGGTGAATCTCACCCGCCTCCGACCGGAACGTCACCACCCACGTCTCCAGCCCCTCCCACGAGTCGGGCGCGGTCTGCCGCCACGCCGGCAGGAACGCCCCGCGGTCGTAGACTCGCCCTCCGGTGCGTACGCCACCAGCGGCGGGATCGCGACCGGGTACGCGGCCTCGTCGTACAGGTTCGGCTTCCTGGTGCTCACGAAACGTCACCTTTGCGAGGACCTGATGCGCCGTATCGAACACATGCCCCTCCCCGAGATCGCCCGCGCCGTCCGGAACCCGAAGGAGCACGACCTTCCGGCCATCAGGAAGTCGATCGAACCCTCGCCGGCGAACTCGACGAGCGCACCGGCCGCCTCGTCGCTGGGCATGGGCGGCTACACGTCCTGGAGGAGATGGCCGGCGAGAGCAAGTCGCCACCCGAGGGTGTGAAGATCGGCGACGACGGGGTGTGGCTGGTGCCCATCCTGCGCGGCTGGACCTCGCGCAGCGACGCGGAGGCGGAGGCGTACCTGGTGGCGGCGAACCGGCTGACCGAGCGCACGGCATGTTCGAGCTGGTGATGCAGACGATGATCGCCGAGGCCGCTGCTCGCGGGCAGGCTGACCTCGACCTGGTCAGTGTGGACTCCACCACCGCTCGCGCGCACCATCATGCTGCCGGGATGGCCTTGGACGGTGAACTGGCGGCAGCGCTCGAAGAAGCCGCCGGACGTGAAAAGGTCCGACAGCTATCTGGCCGACCTCCACCTACGCGAGCCGTCTTATGGATTCGAAGCCTCTGACAGGCCTGAAGATCCGAACTTCGTACAGGCTCTAACATCAGCTCCTGATCGCTCACTTATTCGGCGACGTGTTTTCGACTACAGCGGGGTTGCTGGCAAAGCTTCTATCACAATAGACACTTCCATGATAGGTCATCAATGCCCCAAAGGGGCGAATAGGGTGAAGTTCGGCAACGACCTGATCGGGAACACCGCGAACGCACAAGCTAGTAGCGACCGTGCCGCCTGGAGCGAGCTGGGCGCTCATAGTGACAAACCAGCCGACTAATCTTTCGGCCCGAAGACGAGGCCCTTTTGTAAGGCCGGCGCCGCAACACCCGTATCCTCTCCGCGGTACCGGCCCGGCTCCGGACGCCGCACCCGCAGCGCACGCGTGGCCCCTTCGAACGACGCCTGAGTCAGTGGCGGACGCGGTAACGGATGTGGGTCGCTTCCGGCGTGTCGATCACCCGGACGATCTCCAGCGTCACCCGCGACGCCAGGACCTCGAACAGCCGTATGCCCCCTCCGTACAGGACCGGCACCTGATGGATTCGTATTTCATCCAGTACGCCGGCCTCCAGTGCGCGCTGTGCCGTATAGGCGCCGATCACATGCACGTGCCGGTCTCCGGCAGCGGCCTTGGCCTGTGCCATCGCGCTTTCGATCCCGTCGTTCACGTACGAGATCAACGGATACTCCGCGACCGACGGGTCGGGCTGCCGATGGCTGAGCACGAAGACCGGGACACCATCACCATGATGAACACCGCCCCAGTGATCGACCTGTTCCGCGGTACGCCGTCCCGACACGACCGCCCCAGCCTCATTGATCTCGTGCATCAGTTTCCCGGCGGATCCCGACCTACGGAAATCACCGTCCGGGGTGAGGGCCCAATCGTGCAGGATGAATCCATCCCCTCCCGGGTTGCCCGGTCCGTCGTTCGGGCCTGCGACGTACCCGTCGACCGATACCGACATGTCCAGCACTGATATCGCCACATCTACCTCCGGTGGTCTCGATCCAACTCGATTTGACATGCCGCAGGTCGGGGGCACTTATTCTCCGCGGCTGAAATGCATCGCACCAGATTTCTGGCCGGACATTCTGCGGACATTTGGCGGCACGAGAGCAGCTCAGGCCCGGTCACGTGTTCGACCTAATGTGTTTCGCGATCGAATTTGAGGATCGAGGTTCGAAGGCACCCTCTCAGGACAACCAGCGCGGCCGGCTCGACGACCTCGGCGCTCGTCGCGCTACCCGGCGCACGCCGGTCGTCCAGGCCCGGCCGCTCCAGCCGTGCCGAGCGGTGCTCGCGCGGCGACGCCGAGCCGAGATCCCGAGAAGTTGTCGGTCGCGCCCGCTAAGTTTCGTGATCTCAAAACCCCTCCGCGACACAGCCACGGGAGCCCGCAGCATGGGAGCGAAAACCAGTCTGATCGCCTACTCCGACGGCGACCTGCCCGGGCTCCTCCGCACTCTCCACCGACCTGACGCCTCCGCGACGGCCGCCCTGATCGACCGGGTTTTTCCCGACTGGACCGTCTCCCCCGCCGAGCCGGGTAATCTCTCGGATGACGTGCGGCCGCCCGAAGATCTGGCCTATGCGACCAGCTTTCCCGGGGTCGAGCTGATCTGCGCCGACAGCTTCATGCTGGACAATCCGTCCCTTCTGCCTTCCCATCTCGTCGAGGCGAGCAGGGGCCGCCGGCTTGTGCTGCATGCCATGCACAGCGTGGTCGACTGGCTGGCGTTCGCCGTCTGGGAGGACGGCCGGCTCGTGCGGTCCCTCAGCCTCTCCCCCGGCCACGGCGTCATCGAGGACATCGGCGAGCCCTTCCCCTTCGAGCTGCCGTTCTGGGAGGGGCTGCATCCCGTTGAGCCCGATCCCGCCTGGGGCGGCACGGAGCCGTACGCGCTGCCGTTCCATCCTCTCGAACTCGGTGAGGTGGCTTTGCATGTGTTGTTCGGCTTCACCATCGAGGGCGAGGTTCATCCGGACGATGTCGATCCTGAGGACGTGGCTCTGCTCGGGTTCAACGTCGTCGACCCCGACGGGCCGACTCCCGAGGAGCGCCGGGCCGAGCTGATGGCGATCCGAGAGCGGATGGGCGAGCCGCGGTTCTTCCGGCCTCAGGGTGACGGCTCCTTACAGGAGATCGGCATCGACGAACTGGCCTGAGCGTCGCGTCCTGTGAGCGTCCCGGCCGGGCGTTCGTGGTCGGGGCCTGGGCTCGGGGATCGCGCCGCTCGCCGCCGGTTTCGGGTGGCGTTGTCGCTGAACTCAGGTGAACGCGTCTCGTTGGATGGTGTGCAGGTCCGCGTACGGGCCGGGGCGGGTGACGAGGTCCGCGTGGGTGCCCTGCTGGACGATGCGGCCGCCGTCGAGCACGACGATCAGGTCCGCCATCCGTACGGTCGGGAACCTGTGGGTGATCAGCAGGGTGACGGCGCCGGGGTGGCGGCGGGCGGCTTCGGCGTAGCGGGCGAAGACGGCGCTCTCGGCCGGGGCGTCGAGGGAGGCGGTCGGCTCGTCCAGCACCAGCAGCAGTGGGGCGTCGCGCATCGAGGCGCGGGCCAGGGCCAGTGTCTGCCACTGGCCGCCTGACAGGCGTACGCCGTGCTCGAAGGTGTCGCCCAGTTCGGTGGCCAGGCCGTGCGGGAGGCCGGACATGAGGCCGGTGGCGTCCGCTCGGGTCAGTGCGGTTTTCACGGCGGTGTGGTCGTGGAGGCGGGGCAGGTCGCCGACGCCGACCGTCTCGGCGGCGGTCAGCTCGAAGCGGGCCAGGTCCTGGAAGACCGCGCTGATGCGGTTACGCCAGTAGTCGGGGGTCAGGCGGTCGAGGGGGACGTGGTCCACCAGGATCTCGCCGTGGTGCGCGCGGTAGAGGCCGCACAGGAGTTTGGCCAGGGTGGTCTTGCCGGAGCCGTGCGAGCCGACCAGGGCGACGGTGGATCCGGCGGGCAGGTGGAGGTCGAGGTCGTGCAGGACCTGGCGGGACGTGCCTGGGTAGGTGAACGACACCCGGTGCAGGGTGATGCCGTGATCGAGGCGGTCGCCGAGCGACTGCCCGTCTTGGGAGGAGGTGGTGGTGTCCGGCGTGATCGGTTCGGGGGCGGGCTTCTTGGTGGAGAGGCCAGGCGCGGCTGGGCGAAGCGTTCCGGCGTCCGGGGCTGTTGGTGTGGGAGAGGGCTGCAGGACGGAAGGCTTCGGTGGGTGCGGGCGGGTGGTGGTGGCGTAGTGGCGGAGCCAGGACAGGCGGGAGACGGCGCGTAGACCTGAGGCGACCGAGCCGAAGTGGAAGGCCAGGCGGGAGGCCTGGGTGACGAACTGGACGCCGACCGTGGCCACCAGCACGATGTCCCCCGCCGTGGCTTGGTGGTTTCCGGCCAGCCAGGCCGCGTAGCCGAGTGCCGAGACATAGCCGGCCAGGAACGCGGCTGAGCCGGCGAACGTCAGCAGGCCGGCTCGGATCCCGGCGTTGGTCAGTGCGGCTGACGTCTGCTCCCATCGGTGGTCGGCCATCGTGTCCAGTACGGGTGCGGCGCCGCTCAGGCGGGCCTCCTTGGCCGAGCCGGCTGACGTGATCGTCTCCGACAGCGCCTCTTCCAGGCGGGTGGTCTCGGCGGTGCGTTCTGCGGCGGCGTCGATGTGGCGGGCCGCGCGGCCGCGTACCAGGAGGGACGGGAGGACGGCCGCGCCGAGCAGGAGCAGGAGGAGGGGGTGTACGGCGGCCATCAGCCCCACGCCGAACGCGATCTGAGCCGTGTGCTCCGCCACGAGGGCGAGGGCCCACACGGCGAAGTACAGGTGCCAGCTCTCCTCGCGCAGCGTCCGCAGTTTGTCGAGGTACGCGGGGCGTTCCAGGTGCTCGATGGTGGGGATGGACGAGGTGAGGGTGAGGATCTCCTCCTGGACGGACAGGCCCATGCGTTCGGCCAGGTCCTGCATCAGGGCCAGTTCGGCGCGGCCTAGCGCGACGCCCGTCGCCAGGGACGCTCCGGCGGCTACGGCCCAGAGCGCGGCAGGGGACGCGTGGCCTGCGGTGGCGGCGTCGGTCAGCTCCCGGAGGAAGACGCCCACCAGGCCGTGGCTGAGCGCTCCGGAGAGGAGGAAGGCGGTCAGGACGAGGCCGGCGCGGCGGTCCGTGTGCCAGGCGAGGGTCAGCAGGCTGCGGAGGGTGCCCCACGTGGTGGAGGCGGCTGGAGTGGAGATGGCTCCCGTGGAGGTGACGTCCGTCGTGGCTATCCCGGTGGGGATCGGCTCGGTGGAGGTCGGTTCCGTGGGGGTGGGTGGGGTGGGGTTTGTGGTCATTGGGCGTCCCGGGTGATCAGGTCTGCCTGGAGGTGGTACCAGTGCGCGTAGTGGCCGTTCGTGGCCAGTAGCTCGGTGTGGCTGCCTTCCTCCGCGATGACGCCTTGGTCGAGGACGATGATGCGGTCCGCTCTGCGTACGGTGGCGAAGCGATGCGAGATGAGGACCAGGGTGCGGCCTCGGGCGCGCTCCAGTAGGCGTTCGAAGACCTCGCGCTCGGCGCGGGCGTCCAGGTGGGCGGTGGGTTCGTCCACGATCAGGACCTGGCGTCCGCGTGGGTGGAGCGCGTACATGGCTCGGGCCAGGGCCACCTTCTGCCACTGGCCGCCGGACAGGTCGCGGCCCCCGGTGAAGGCGCGTGAGAGCGGCGTGTCCAGGCCGGCGGGCAGGACGTCCAGGAGGTCGAGCGCGTCGGCGGACTCCAGGGCGGACAGGACGTCGGCGTCGGTGCCGGCGAAGGTTGGATCACCCAGGCGGATGTTGTCGCGGAGGGGCAGGGGGTAGCGGACGAAGTCCTGGAAGACGGCCGCTGCGGTGGTGGGGGTGGTGGCGAGGCCGGTGGTGGGGGTGTAGAGGCCGGTGAGGAGCTTGGCGAGGGTGGTCTTGCCGGCGCCGTTGCGGCCGACGACGGCCAGCCGTTCGCCGGGGCGGATGTGGAGGTCGAGGTCGTGGAGGAGCGGGGTCTCGGCACCGGGATAGGCGAAGGTGACTCCCTCTAGCGCGAGGACGCTTCCGTCACGGGCGAACGAGGCGCGAGTCGGTGCGGGCGCCTCCTCATCTGTCGCCAAGTGGGCAAGCGAGGCGCTTCCCGGGGCTGGTGCATCCACGTTCTCCGCCGGGTCGGCGAACGACACATCTTTCGGTGTAGGCGCGTCTTCGTCCTCCACCGGGCGGGCGGACGAGACGCCTCCCGATGCGAGCGTGTCCCCGTTCTTTGCCGGGCGGGTGGCTGTGGTGGGGGCGGGGGTGGACAGGGGTGGGGTGAGGAGGCGTTGGGTGGCGTGGTGGGGCTCTCTTGCGTGGGCTATCTCGAACATCTGGTGGCTGCCTGCGCCGTACGCGAACACCAGCAGGGCCGCCAGTACGCACTGCGCCAGCTCGCCGGGACCGAGCAGGCCCGTTCCGGTGTGCCAGGCGAGGATGGCGAACGTGCCGGCGGCGGAGAGCAACTGCAGGGACAGCACTGTCCCGTATCCGCGCACCACAGCGCGCCGGCCGCGTGACTGCGGGGTGAGGAATGCGCGCATCGCGGCCACGTACCGGTCGATGAAGAAGGGCTGGAGGGAGAAGACGCGCAGTTCCTTGGCGGCGGCCGGGCCTCCCGCGACCTCGGCCAAGTAGTCGGCGCGGCGTCGGCGGCGTGCCTGGTCGGGGCTGTCGGCCAGGGTGTCGGCTCCGCCGGGGCCGACCAGCATGGTGGCGATGCGGTGGTTCTGGAGCAGGGAGAGTGACAGGGCCAGGACGGCCGGCCACCACACGTGCAGGGCCAGGATCGACGCGCCCAGCAGGGCGGAGGCCAGGCGGCCCGCCTCGCCGGCCGCGGCTACTGCTGCCGTGCCCGGTGTCCTGCCTCGGTGGCCGTGCAGGGCCAGCCGTAGGTCCGCCTGTGTCGCCGGTGTCTCCAGGAGGGCGAGCGGCAGGTTCGAGGCGGCGGCACGTACGCGTGTGCGGAGGACGCCGTCGATTCGGCGGGCCGCGGCGGTTCCGGCCGGTTCGCGCAGAGCCGTGCAGAGCTCCTGGGCGAGCAGTACGAGCAGCAGGGTGATCAGCGGCGCGGCGCCTCCGTGGGAGATGAGGAGGCCGAGGGGCACCGTGCTGAGCGGGCCGAGCGTCGCCGCGCCCACGCTGAGCAGCATGAACGGCAGCAGGTTACGCGCCCCGGCCAGCGGCAGCAGCCTGGCGTATCTCGTCATTGCAATCCGATGTGACCGTATTGGTCTGCCATGGGCGTGACCGTAACTCGGCGACACCGGATCAGTCAAACCGATGTGGCCAGCTTGGAATGTGTATCCGACGCCTTCCGCCGGTGACCGGGTGGCCAGGTTCGAATAGGTTCTGGGCGGCGTCGCGGGGTGAGGGTGGCGGGAAAATGTTCGCCTGGGCTGTCGATCCGACCGGGTGCCGTTCGACGCGTTGATGGGAGGCGGCGCCGCGCGACCGCCCGTCACGAGCGAAGGAGAACAGACCGATGAAGTTCATGATCGTGGGCAAGGCCAGTCCCGAGTCCGAAGCCGGGGAGTTGCCCAGTCAGGAGCTCGTGGACAACATGCACGCCTACAACGAGTCGCTGGCCAGGGCCGGGGTGCTGCTGGCGGCCGAGGGTCTCTACCCCAGCTCGCACGGCGCGCAGATCGCCTACAGCGGGGGCAAGGCGAGTGTGATCGACGGACCGTTCGCGGAGGCCAAGGAGCTGATCGCCGGGTTCTGGCTGATTCAGGTCAAGTCGCGTGAGGAGGCCCTCGAGTGGGCGCTGCGGGTGCCGGTGCCGCCGGGGCACGACGGGATCGGGCTGGATGTGTGGCGGGTGTTCGACGCCTCGGACGTACCGGACGACTCGATGCCGGCCGAGGAGCGTGAGCGTGAGGAAGCGCTGCGGGAACGACTCGGCGCGGACCAGGGCCAGGGCCACCCCAACGCCTGATCCTGGTCAGAACGGGTGGGTCGGTCGGGCGCCTGACCGCTGCGGGTGACCGGGTCGGCGGCTGAGCACCGTTGAGGCGGGTTGCGAGGGTGTGGGGCGGGCTGGTCTCATGGGCCGGTGACGGCTACGGACACCCACCGCGCCATCGAGGCGGTCTGGCGCATCGAGGCGGCCCGGCTCATCGCCGGGCTCGCCGGGCTGGTGCGCGATGTCGGCCTGGCCGAGGAGCTGGCGCAGGACGCGCTGGTCGCAGCCTTGGAGCAGTGGCCGGAGTCCGGCGTGCCGCGCAATCCGGGCGCCTGGCTGATGACGGTCTCCAAGCGGCGCGCCATCGACCTGATCCGCCGCAACGAACGGCTCCAGCGCAACCTCGTCGAGCTCGGCCACCGCCTCGACCTGGAGGAGGAGCCGCCGGAGGTCGACGAGATCGAGGACGACCTGCTGCGGCTGGCGTTCACCGCCTGCCATCCGGCGCTGTCGGTGGAGGCGCGGGTGGCGATGACGCTGCGGGTGCTCGGCGGGCTGACCACCGACGAGATCGCGCGGGCGTTCCTGGTGCCGGAGGCGACCGTGGCGCAGCGCATCGTCCGGGCCAAGCGCACGCTCGCCGACAGGAAGATCCCGTTCGAGGTACCGCAGGGCGCTGAGCTGGCCGGTCGGCTGTCGTCCGTGCTGGAGGTCATCTACCTCATCTTCAACGAGGGCTACTCGGCGACCGCCGGTGACGACTGGATGCGGCCCGGCCTCTGCGCCGACGCGCTGCGGCTAGGGCGGGTGCTGGCCGGTCTGATGCCGAAAGAACCCGAGGTGCACGGGCTGGTCGCGCTCATGGAGATCCAGGCGTCCCGGTCGGCGGCCCGCGTGGGTCCTTCGGGTGAGCCGATCCTGCTGCTGGAGCAGAACCGGGCGAAGTGGGATCGGCTGCTCATCAACCGGGGCCTGGCCGCGCTCGACCGGGCCGAGGAGCTGTCCAAGGCTGCGGGTATGCAAACCGGGGAAGCCATCGCAGGTCCGGGCGCCGCCGGGGAAACGGGGCAAGGGGCGGGCGCGGCCGGAGGATCGGGTACAGCGGCAGGTCCAGGTGGGATTGGGGAAGTCGGCACAGTGCTGGGGCCGTACACACTGCAGGCGGCCATCGCCGCCTGTCATGCGCGGGCGAGCGCCCCCGAGGAGACCGACTGGGTGCGCATCGCGAGCCTGTACGAGGCGCTGGCCCGCCTCTCCCGCTCCCCCGTCGTCGAGCTCAACCGGGCGGTGGCGCTGTCGATGGCGTACGGGCCGGCGGTCGGGCTCGGGCTGCTCGACCAGATCGTGGACGAGCCGGCGCTGAAGGGCTACCACCTGCTGCCGAGCGTACGCGGGGATCTGCTGGTCAAGCTGGGGCGGATGGCGGAAGCGCGGGTGGAGTTCGAGCGGGCGGCGGGCATGACCCGTAACGCGCGTGAGCGTGCCCTGCTGGAGGAGCGCGCCGCCGCCGCTTCCCGAGATGCCACCTCCTAGAACCTGGAAGGCCACCCCCAAGGCGCCGCTCGCCGACGCGGCTGAGGCTCACTCTGGGTGACATTGCCCTGGATGTGACACGAATGGTGCCTCTTGAGATGGGAGCGCTCCCAAACGGGCCTTTGCGAGGTTTATGCCCATAAGTCCTATTCAAAGCGACTAAACCGCCCCATTGGTAACGGTTCCGTTTCGCGGGATTGACGGGCAGAGCCGCTAAGTGCACCCTTTGTGGGAGCGCTCCCAAAGACTCCCACCGCGGCGGAGCGGGGTACCGCGGTGCACTCCCCCAACCCAGTCACCCGAGAAGGGGTCCACCATGATGATCAGCAAGCGTCGCGGCGGTCTTGCCGTGGCCTCGGCCCTGGCCGCGGCGGCGCTCACCGTCGCGTCCTGCGGCTCCGGCAGCACCCCGGAGTCCAGCGCTCCAGCTTCGTCGGCGGCCGCTGAGCCCGTCACGATCCGCGTGCAGACCTTCGGCGGCGGCACCAACTTCGGCTACAAGAACGCCATCACGAAGTGGAACGCCGAGCATAAGGACATCCAGATCAAGGAAGAGCACCTCACCGACCAGTTCGAGCAGCAGTACTGGCCGCAGATGATCCAGTGGCTGCAGGCGGGCAACGGCGCCGGTGACGTGGTCGGCATCGACGAGGGCGGCATGGGCCTGGCCAAGGCGCACCCGGAGTGGTGGGCCGACCTGAAGGAGTTCGGCCTGGAGTCGCGCAAGGCCGACTTCCCCGCGTGGAAGTGGGAGAACGGCGTCGCCGCCGACGGCAAGCTGTTCGGCCTGGGCACCGACATCGGCGGCATGAGCATCTGCTACCGCACGGACCTGTTCAAGAAGGCCGGCCTGGCCACGGACCGTGAGGAGGTCGGCGCGCTGTGGCCGACGTGGGACGAGTTCATGAAGGTGGGCCAGCAGTTCCAGGCGAAGGTCAAGGACACCAAGTGGGCTGACGGCACCAACACCCTCTACCAGGTGGTCCTGTATCAGGAGGCGGCCAAGAACGGCAACGTCACCTACTTCGACAAGGACAACAACCTCATCGTCGACAAGAACCCGGCGGTGAAGGCGGGCTTCGACTTCGCCTCGAAGATGAGCCAGCAGGGCCTGACCGCCAAGCTGCGCAACTTCACCGACGAGTGGGCGGCGGGCACCCAGAAGGGCGCGTTCGCCACGGTCGGCTGCCCGTCCTGGATGCTCGGCGTGGTCAGCGGCAACGCGGGCGACGCGGGCGCGGGCAAGTGGGACGTGGCCTCGGTGCCCGGCGGTGGCGGGAACTGGGGCGGCTCCTGGCTGGCCGTGCCGAAGCAGTCGAAGCACCCGAAGGAGGCCGCGCAGGTCGCGGACTACCTGACGCAGGCGCAGACCGAGGCGAGCATCTTCACCGACTTCGGCAACATGCCGAGCAACACGAAGGCGCAGCAGGACCCGGCGGTGCAGGGCGCCAAGAACGAGTTCTTCAACAACGCCCCCATCGGTGAGATCTTCGCCAAGTCGGCGTCGAGCCTCCAGCCGGTCTTCCTCGGCGTGAAGCACGCCCAGGTCAAGAACGCCATCGAGTCGGTCATCCAGGGCATGGACGACGGCTCCGTCCCGCACGACAAGGCCTGGCAGCAGCTGGTCGACGACGCGGTCAAGGCCGCGGGCTGATGACCGTCCCGCCCGGCCCGCCATCGGCGGGCCGGGCACGTCGCCGCTGAAAGGTCTGGTATGAGCCTCGACACCCCTACGACGTACCGTCGTGATCGTCCGCCCGGTCGCCGCTGGCGTTCCAGGTTGGACGTCAGGGCGATGCCGTACGCCCTGGTGTCTCCCTACTTCATTCTGTTCGCCGCCTTCGGGCTGTTCCCGTTGGCCTTCACGCTCTACTACTCGCTCTACGACTACGACCTGGCCGGGACCACGGAGTGGGCCGGGCTGGACAACTACGCCGCGCTGCTGGCGGACGACGACTTCTGGCGTGCCGTGGTGAACACCGTGGGCATGTTCGTCATCGCCACCGTCCCCCAGATGTTGCTGGCGCTGTTCCTGGCCAACGCGCTGAACAAGCGCTTCAGGTTCCGGCTGGCGATCCGGATGAGCGTGCTGCTGCCGCTCGTCACGTCGGTGGTCGCGGTCGCGGTGGTGTTCACGCAGCTGTACGCCCGCGACTGGGGCCTGGTCAACTGGATCCTGGGCGCGTTCGGCGTGGAGAACACCAACTGGCGGGCCGAGCGCATCCCGTCCTGGATCGCCATCGCCACCATGGTCGACTGGCGCTGGACCGGCTACAACGCGATCATCTTCCTGGCCGGCATGCAGACGATCCCGCGCGACCTGTACGAGGCCGCCGCGATCGACGGCGCGTCCAGGCGCCGGCAGTTCTGGCAGATCACGCTGCCGATGCTGCGCCCGACCATGATCTTCGTGGTGCTCAACTCGACGATCGGCGGGCTGACGCTGTTCTCCGAGCCGACCACGTTCTACAACGGCAACGTCGACGGCGGCTCGCAGGGCCAGTTCCAGACGGTGGCCATGTTCATCGTCAAGCAGGGCTTCCGCGAGTTCGACTACGGCTACGCCGCGGCCGCCGCCTGGCTGCTGTTCCTGCTGATTCTCATCGGAGCGGCGATCAACTTCCTGTTCGTGCGCAGGATCGGGGGCACGAAATGACCAACTGGTCACCGACCATCCTCACCAGGGTGATGCTGGCCTTGGCGGTCTTCCTGTCGGCGTTCCCGCTGTACTGGATGCTGGTCATCGCCTCGCGCACCAACGCCGACGCGGTGGCGGTGCCGCCGCCGTTCCTGCCGGGCGGCAACCTCGGCGAGAACATCGTCGCGGTGCTCAACAACGAGGACGCGAAGTTCCTGCTGGGGCTGACGAACTCGTTCATCGTGGCGACCGTGGTCACCGTCTCCGTGGTGATCATCTCCACGCTGGCGGGCTTCTCGTTCGCCAATCTCAACTTCAGGGGCCGCAACCTGCTGCTGGTCCTGGTGCTGCTGACGATGGCGGTGCCGCTGCAGCAGATGGGCGTGGTGCCGCTCTACCGGCTCATGGTGAGCCTGGAGTGGACGGGCACGCTCAAGGCGGTCATCCTGCCGTACCTGCTCAACGGGTTCGGCGTGTTCCTGATGACGCAGTACACGCGCCAGGCCGTGCCGATGGAGCTGGTCGAGGCCGCCCGGGTGGACGGCGCCGCCACGCTGCGCATCTGGTGGAACGTCGTGCTGCCCGCCGTGCGGCCAGGAATGGCCGTGCTCGGCATCAACACGTTCATGCTCATGTGGAACGACTTCATGTGGCCGCTGATCGTGCTCACCCCGGACAACCCGACCGTGCAGATCGCGATCACCTCGCTCAACGCCAGGTTCTCCACGAACTACACGTTGATCTTCGCGGGCACGGCGCTGTCCATCATCCCGCTCATCGCGGTATTCGTCGCATTCGGCCGTCAGATCGTCGGCGGACTCATGGAAGGTGCGGTCAAGGCGTGACGACTCAAGAGGAACAGACGCGTTCCGACCTGTGCTTCCCTCCTGGTTTCTCGTTCGGCGCGGCGACGTCGGCGTACCAGATCGAGGGTGCCGTCTCCGAGGACGGGCGCGGCGTCTCCATCTGGGACACCTTCACCAAAACGCCGGGCAGGGTGCTGAACGGCCATCATGGTGACGTTGCCATGGATCACTACCACCGGTTCGCGGAAGACGTCGCGATCATGGCGGAGCTGGGGCTGACCGCCTACCGGTTCTCGGTGTCGTGGCCGCGGATCCAGCCGACCGGCTCCGGCGCGATCAACCAGAAGGGCCTGGACTTCTACCGGCGGCTCACCGACGAGCTGCTGCGGCACGGCATCGACCCGTGGCTCACCCTCTACCACTGGGACCTGCCCCAGGCGCTGGAGGACCAGGGCGGCTGGCCGAACCGGGACACGGCCTACCGGTTCGCGGACTACGCGGCGGCCGTGCACGAGGCGCTGCAGGACCGGGTGCACACGTGGAGCACCGTCAACGAGCCGTGGTGCGCCGCGTTTCTCGGCTACGCCTCCGGGGAGCACGCCCCCGGCAGGCGTGAGCCGCAGAACGCGATCAGGGGCGCGCACCACCTCAACCTGGCCCACGGGCTGGCCGTGCAGGCGATGAACGCCCGCCGCGTCGGCGGCTGCGTGAACCTGTACGCGGTCACCCCCGAGACCGACAGCGAGCGCGACCTGGACGCGGCCCGGCGCATCGACGGGCTGCAGAACCGGTTCTTCCTCGACGCCCTGCTGACCGGCCGCTATCCGGAGGACGTGCTGGCGGACCTGCGGGTGGAGCCGGAGGACTTCATCCAGCCTGGCGACATGAAGACCATCGGCGCGCCGATCGACGTGCTGCTCGTCAACTACTACAGCCGCTTCACCGTCTCGGGGGCTCCGGGCGGCAAGGCGTCGGCGGCGGCGGCCCCCACGGACTCGGCCTCCCCATGGGTGGGCAGCGAGCACGTGTCGTTCGTCAACGGGGGCCGGCCGGTCACCGCGATGGGCTGGGAGATCGACGAGGCCGGCCTGGTGGAGGTGCTCACCCGGGTGATGCGGGACTACCCGCCGATCGCGATGGTGGTCTCGGAGAACGGCGCCGCCTTCGACGACGTGCTCACCGACGGCCGGGTCCACGACCGGGAGCGGCGGGCGTACGTGGAGGCGCACCTGGGCGCGTGCAAGGAGGCGATCGAGGCGGGCGTGCCCCTGGAGGGCTATTTCGCCTGGTCGTTGATGGACAACTTCGAGTGGGCCTGGGGTTACGGCAAGCGGTTCGGCCTGGTCCATGTGGACTTCGAGACGCAGGAACGTCTGCTCAAGGACAGCGCGCTCTGGTACGCGGAGATCATCCGGCAGAATAGGCCACATGAACCGACCGACTCTTGAGGCAGTCGCTGCCCGGGCCGGCGTGGGCCGGGGCACGGTGTCGAGAGTCATCAACGGCTCGCCGAACGTCAGCGCCAAGGCCCGCGAGGCCGTCGAGCTGGCCATCAGCGAGCTGGGCTATGTACCCAACCGTGCGGCGCGTGCCCTGGTCACGCGCCGCACGGACACCGTGGCGCTGGTGGTGTCCGAGTCGCAGTTCCGGGTCTTCGACGAGCCGTACTTCGCGGGCACGATCCGCGGCATCGGCTCGGCGCTGGCCGAGACCGGGTTGCAGCTCATCCTGGCGATGGCGCGCACCCCTGAGGAGCACGCGCGGCTGGAGCACTACCTGACGGGGCAGCACGTCGACGGCGTGCTGCTGCTGTCGCTGCACGGCGCCGACCCGCTGCCGGGGCGGCTGGAGGCGATGGGCGTGCCGACCGTGCTCGGCGGCCGGCCCGTCGGTCTCGACCCCTACAGCTACGTGGACATGGACAACAGGGCAGGGGCCCGGCAGGCGGTCAAACACCTGCTGGGCCTCGGCCGCACCGCCATCGCCACGATCGCCGGGTCGCAAGACATGGGCGTGGGCGTCGACCGGCTCGCCGGATACCGTGACGCGCTGCTGCCCTCGCGCCTGCCCGAGCTGGTGGCCTACGGCGACTTCTCCGAGCACAGCGGCGCCACGGCGATGACCGAGTTGCTGCGGGATCATCCCGACCTCGACGCGGTCTTCGCCGCGTCCGACCCGATGGCGCTGGGCGCGATGCGCGTGCTCAAGGCCCAGGGCCGGGTGATCCCCGGCGACGTCGCGGTGATCGGGTTCGACGACTCCAAGGCCGCGCTGCACGCCGACCCGCCGCTGACCACCGTCCACCAGCCGACCGAGGCGATGGGCCGTCAGATGGCCCAGCTCCTGGTGGCCCGGATCAACGGCGAGCAGCTGCGCCAGCCCGTCGTCATCCTCGACACCCATCTGGTGCGGCGCGAGTCCGCCTGACAGTCACGAGAGGGGTCCCGTGGACAGCAGGACCAAGCGCCGGTTATCACCCGCCGAGCTCGACGCGCTCGTCCGGCGGGCGGTCGGCACGGGCGTCACCAGCGCCACCGAGCTGACCGACGGCTACGCCAACGCCGTCTGGCGGCTGAAGCTGGAGGACGGCCGGGAGGCGGTGCTCAAGCTGTCGCCGCCGCCCGAGCTGCGCCAGCTCAGCTACGAGACCAACCTGCTGCGCATGGAGGCCGCCGCCATCGCCCTGGCGCTGGAGGCGGGCGTGCCGGTGGCGGGGCTGCTGCGGGCCGGCTTCGACGATCCGGTGCTGGGCGGCGACTACCTGCTGCTGGACGCGCTCGACGGCGTGTCGTGGAACGACGTCAAGCCCGAGGGCGAGGCCGCGCTGCGCAGGGAGCTGGGCGCGCATCTGGCCCGGTTCAACGCGGTGACGGGCGAGGTGTTCGGCTATCCGCACGCCGGCATCGTGGGCGCGACGTGGCGGGAGGCGTTCCTGGCCATGGTGGCGGCGTTGCTGGGCGACACCGAGCAATATCCGGCGCCGCTGCCGCTGCCGGCCGCGCGGATCATGGAGGTGTTCGAGGCCGCGGCGCCCGCGCTGGACGAGGTCACGACGCCGCGGCTGGTGCACTTCGACGTGTGGGCCGGCAACGTCTTCCTCGACCTGCGCGGCACGCCCAGGATCGAGGCGATCATCGACCACGAGCGCGCCTTCTGGGGCGACCCGCTCGCCGAGTTCGTCACCCCGACGATCTTCGGCGAGCTGAGCGAGGACGATCCGCTGCTGGCGGGCTACCGCGAGGTGACGCCGCTGGAGCTCACGCCCGCCGCGATGGTCCGGCTCGACCTCTACCGGACCTACCTCTACCTCATCCTGCTGATCGAGAACGGACCCCGGCAGTACCCGGAGGACGAGTACGCCAGGGTCCGCGATCTCGCGACGGCCTCACTGACCGATGTGCTCGACCGCCTCGTACGCGCGTCCCCTGGAGCCGTCGGCTAGGTCGGCGCAGGCGCCGCCGCCCTTGACTGTGTTCGGCACGCCGAGGTCGACCGGCATGGTGCCGGAGCAGGCGAGCGCGCCCGCGATCGTGCTGCCCGACAGGATCGGCGCGGTGTTGCCGCTCAGCAGCGCGGCGCCGCGCAGGTCGGCGCCCACGACGGTGAGGTTGCCCGCGCCGCTCACGGCGAGCGCGCCGCTGACGCGCGTGCCGAGCAGGTGCACCTGCTCGGCCCCCGCGGCGGTGAGCGCGCCGGTGACGCGGCCGCCGGTGACGACCAGCGAGGCGCCCGGCCTGACCGTGACCGCCCCCGTCACCTCGGCGCCGTCGAGGCAGGTGACCCCGGAGGACACGACGAGCGCGCCGCGGTGCACGCCGGTGACGGTGCGGGTGCAGGCGGGCGGCGGGGCGATCGTGGTGACGGTGAACTTGTCCGGCTTGCCGTAGTTGCCGGCCGCGTCGATCGAGCGGTACTCGATCGTGTGCCGGCCGCGCGGCAGCTTGCCGTACACGAGCGAGTCGATCGTCGTGCCCTGCTCCGTGAACGTCCACGGCAGCTCCGACGAGGTGGGCCAGCCGAAGTAGTTGAACCAGCCGTCGCCGTCCACCCGCGACTCCGACACGACGTAGCCGTCCTTGTCGTCGGTGCCGGTGAGCCGCATGGTGAAGGGGCCGTTGTAGACGTAGGTGTGGCCGGAGCGGGCCAGCGGGCGCGACAGCTCGTACGCGGTGGCCGGCCCGGTGGCGTCGATCGTCCAGGTCAGCGTGCTTGCGCCGAGGGCGGCGGTGAGGGTGTGCGTGCCCGGCTTCAGGTCCAGCTCGCCGAGGTCCAGGTCGGCGCCCTCGTACCGGGTGCCGTTCAGCGTCCAGGTGACCTGGGGGACGGTCCGGGCGGGGTGGGTGGTCTCCACGTACACGACGTCGTCGCGGCCGAGCGGCCGGTCGGTGGGGGTGGAGGAGACGAACGCGGGCTCGGTGGCGTCCGGCGGGGTGGTGATCGCGGTGTCCACCGTCCAGGTGCGGGACCTGGTCATCGCCGCCCTGACGTCCGGGTCACGGACGAACGCGGTCGGGTCGGAGACGGTCGCGGTGACCGTGTGCCGGCCCTGGGCCAGGCCGAGCTCGCGCAGGTCGAGGGAGTCGCGGTCACCGGGCAGGTCCCGGCCGTCCACGTTCCAGGTGGTGACCAGGGAGTGGCCGACGGGGCGCATCGGCTCGACCCACAGCACGCGGTCGGCGCCGACCGGCGCGCCCGTGGGCGTGGCGTCCTGGACGACCATCGTCTTGGCGGTGATGCTGCGCACCATGACCTCGCGGCTGACCTGGTCGAAGTAGTAGCCGAGGGTCTTCATCATCGAGTGCGCGCTGGGCCGCCACACGCCGGTGGTCGCGTACATGCCGCCCTCGTAGCGGCCGATCGGGCCGCCCGACTCGCTGGGCTCGCCCAGCCAGCGCCACCACTTCCTGCGCTGGTCGCTCATCTCGCGCTCGGTGAGCAGCGTGTGGTGGGCGCTGGACGGCTCAGGTCCTGTGTACGCGCCGCCGGGGACGCCGCGCTGGTAGTAGTCGTACTCGTCCTGCAGCCCGCCCAGGGAGTGGCCCAGCTCGTGCGGGCTGATCAGGGCGGACATGCTGTTGCTGCCCGAGGCGGTGGCGTACGAGCCGCCCGCGCCGCCGTACGTGCCGCTGTTGCCGAGCGCGAGGATCTGCCGGTTGGCCGAGGTGGTGCCGGTGACCATGTTGGCGTAGCGGGTGGCGGCGGCGTTGTCCATGGTGATCAGGCGCTGGACGCTGCCCGGGTTGCACTGGCCCCAGAAGCCCATGCTCAGCGGGGTCGTCCTGCGCGGCGCGTCGAGGCCGGGGTCGCAGCTGATGCCTGACTCCCCCGAGACGATGTCGATCCGATAGACGTTGATGTAGTTGCGGTAGGACTTGAACGGCTCGATCGACCACATGACGTTGAGGTGCCGGTCGGTGTCGGCCCGGAACTTCTCCTGCTCGGCCTCGGTGTAGCCGTCGCCCATGACGATCAGGTTGAACCGCTTGGCGGTCGTGCCCGTGACCTGCACGGGCACGACGGTGGCCGAGCCCGGCTCGGCGGCGCTCGCGGGGGCGGCCGGGGAGAGGCATAACGTGGCGGCGGCCAGAGTGAGGGCCGCGAAGATACGCATGATCAGCACTATCGGACCGGCGCTGCCCGCGCGTCCATCCCCATACCCCATCAAACCCACCCGATTCGGGATATGTCCCGATCGGACCCGTCCTGATCAGGTCGCGCGCTCAGGTCCGCGCAGTGGGCTGCACGCAGTGGGCTGCACGCAGTGGGCTGCACGCAGTGGGCTGCACGCAGTGGGCTGCGCGCGATGAGGGTGCGGCGATGGGGGGCAGGCGGTCGGGTGCGCGCGATGGGGGTACGCGCGGCGACGTGCGGGCAGTGGGGCGCGCGCGGTGGGGCGCGGTCGCGTGCGGGCGGTCAAGCGCGGGGCAGTTGGGCGAGCATGATCGGGCGGGTGGTCGGGCGGTCGGAGCCGCCGGCGGGCTCGACGGTCAGCGCGACGCGGTCGTCGCGCTTCAGCGCCACGAGCACCAGGGGCGCGGTCATCCCGTCCGCGCCCCGCCGCAGCAGGCCTGCGGGGCGGGCGCCCGCCGGGTCCATCAGCCACAGCTCGTACGCCTTCGTGGCGGGCAGCTCCGGCAGGCCCGACGAGGTGAACAGCACCCGGCCCTCGTCCCGCGAGATGACGATCATGCCCGTGCCGCCGGAGGCGATCGGGCGGCGCAGCGTCTCGGCGTCGGGCGCGGCCAGCACCGCGACCAGCCGCTCGTTCCTGGTGGCGGCCTCCTCCAGGTCGCGGCGGGCGTCGAACGCGACCACGCCGAGCGCCACGGCCGCCGCCGCGCTGACGGCCGTCAGCGCCGCCATGACCTTCGTCCGCCGCCGCGGCACCGGCACCCCGCCGTCCGCGACCAGGTACGGCCCGCCCGCGGCGATGTCCGGCGCATCGGCGGTGACGTACGGCCCACCTGCCACGATGTGCGGCCCGCCGGCGGTGGCGGGCGACTCGGTTCCGGTGGTGTGCCGCCCGGCCGGCGCGCCCGCCCAGGGCCCGGGGCGGGCGTCATCGGGACGGCTCTCGGGGCCGCGTGACCGATGCGCGGCGGCGAGCAGGCGACCGCGCAGCCCCGTGGGCGGCGCCTCGGCCACCGACTCCGCCAGTTTCGCGGCGGTCTCGCGCAGGCATCGCACCTCGTCCGAGCAGCCCTGGCACACGTGCAGGTGCTGCTCGAACCGCACCCACTCGGCGTACGGCAGTGCGTGCACGGCGTAGGCACCAGAGAGGGTGTGGAGTTCGTCCTTCATCGTCCACTCCCTGCGGTGAGAGGCGGCTCACGCATGTACTTCGGCCGTTCGGGCATGGCGGATGGTTCCGGCCTTGCTCTTTTCCCGTGACATGAGACAATCTCATTGGGTGATGAATTATGGGGTGTGTAATAGCCGGCGGCGGACCCGCCGGAGCGATGCTGGCCCTGCTGCTGGCCAGAGCGGGCGTCGAGGTGACGCTGCTGGAGAAGCACGGCGACTTCCTGCGCGACTTCCGGGGTGACACGATCCACCCGTCGACGCTGCAGGTGCTCGACGAGCTGGGACTGGCGCCGGAGTTCCTGAAGCTCCCGCACCGCAAGGCGTACGAGCTCAACTTGGTCACCGACGCCGGTGAGGTCAAGCTGGCCGACCTGCGGGGGCTGCGCGGCGCCTACAAGTACATCGCGTTCGTGCCGCAGTGGGACTTCCTCACGCTCATCACGTCGGCGGCCGAGCGCTACCCGGGGTTCCGGCTGCTGATGAACGCCGACGCGTACGACCTGATCCGCGAGGGCGGCGCCGTCCGCGGGCTGCGTTACCGCGACGACTCAGGCGAGCACGAGATCAGGGCGGACCTGACGGTCGCCGCCGACGGGCGGCACTCGGTGCTGCGCGCCCGCGCGGGCCTGGTGCCCGAGAACCTCGGCGCGCCGATGGACGTGGTCTGGTTCCGGCTGCCCCGCCACGAGACCGACAGGGACGACACGTTCCTGCGCATCGCCGGCGGGCGCATGATGGTCGCGATCAACCGCGAGAGCTACTGGCAGCTGGCCTACCTCGTGCTCAAGGGCGGCTACGACGAGATGCGCCGGCAGGGCATCGACGCGCTGCGCGAGCCCGTGGCCAGGCTGATGCCGTGGCTGGCCGACCGAGTCTCAGACATCGGCGGCTACGACGACGTCAGCGTGCTGACCGTCCGGCTCGATCGGCTGCGCCGCTGGCACCGGCCGGGGTTTGTCTGCATTGGGGACGCCGCGCACGCCATGTCGCCGGTCTTCGGGGTCGGCATCAACCTGGCCGTGCAGGACGCGGTGGCCACCGCCAACCTGCTGGCGGGTGCGCTCAGGGCGGGCGCGCCGATCCCCGAGCGGACGCTGCACCGGCTGCAACGCCGGCGCATGCTCCCGACCAGGGTGACCCAGGCGGCCCAGCGGCTGGTGCAGAACCGGGTCATCGGCCCGGCACTGCGGCGGCGGATCGACCCGGCCGGGCTGCCGCGCGATCTGACCAGAATTCCCCTGGTCGGCCTGCTGGCGCCGCGCTTCATCGGCCACGGTGTCAGACCCGAGCACGTGGCGGTAAAGGAACTTTGACTGCCTCTGGGTTAGTCTGCGGATAACCGCATTCTCACAACGTGGACATGGGGGTCGGTGGGGCCGAGCCAGTGGAATACCCTCGTATCTCGTGAGCAGCAATCTAGTGGACCTCGATACCTGGCGAGCCCTCCCCGCGGCGCAGCAGCCTGACTGGCCAGACCGCGGCGAGCTCGACAAGGTTGTCGCCGAGCTCGGCGGCCTGCCCCCATTGGTCTTCGCCGGCGAATGCGACCAGCTCAAGGAGCAGCTGGCCGCCGTCGCGCGCGGTGAGGCGTTCGTCCTTCAGGGCGGCGACTGCGCCGAGACCTTCTCCGGCGCCACGGCCGACAACGTGCGCCAAAAGCTGAAGACCTTGCTGCAGATGGCCATCGTGCTGACCTACGCCGGCCGGGTGCCGGTGGTCAAGATCGGCCGGGTCGCGGGCCAGTTCGCCAAGCCGCGTTCGAAGGGCACCGAGACCCGGGGCGGGGTCGAGCTGCCCGCCTACCGGGGTGACATGGTCAACGGCTTCGACTTCACCCCCGAGGCGCGCAGGCCCGATCCGTGGCGGCTGCTCAAGGCGTACCACTCCTCGGCCGTGACGCTCAACCTGGCCCGGGCCTTCACCAAGGGCGGCTACGCCGACCTGCGCCAGGTGCACGCCTGGAACCAGGACTTCGTGGGCGAGTCGCCCGCCGGCCGGCGTTACGAGCAGCTGGCCAGGGAGATCGACCAGGCGCTCGCGTTCATGCGGGCCTGCGGGGCCGACCCCGAGGAGTTCCACACGGTCGAGTTCTACTCCTCGCACGAGGCTCTGATCCTCGACTACGACCAGGCGCTCACCCGCATCGACTCGCGTACGGGCCTGCCCTACGACGTGTCGGCGCACATGGTCTGGATCGGCGAGCGCACCCGCCAGCTCGACGGGGCCCACGTCGAGTTCTTCTCCAAGATCCGTAACCCGATCGGCGTCAAGCTCGGCCCGACGACGACGCCGGACGAGGCGCTGGCGCTCATCGACAAGCTCAATCCGGGCAACGAGGCCGGGCGGCTCACGTTCATCACCCGCATGGGCGCCTCCAAGATCCGCGAGCACCTGCCCGCGCTGGTCAAGGAGGTCACGGCGACCGGCGCCCGGGTGGCCTGGATCTGCGACCCGATGCACGGCAACACGTTCGAGGCGCCCAGCGGGCACAAGACCCGCCGCGTGGACGACGTGCTGGACGAGGTGGCCGGCTTCTTCGAGGTGCACCGCTCGCTCGGCACGCACCCCGGAGGCATCCACATCGAGTTCACCGGCGACGACGTGACCGAGTGTGTCGGCGGCGGGCACGAGATCGGCGAGACCGACCTCGCGACCCGCTACGAGACGGCGTGCGACCCCAGGCTCAACCGCAGCCAGTCGCTCGACCTGGCCTTCCGCGTGGCCGAGCTCTACCGCGGCTGACCTGCCGAGGTTCCGTCGCCGCCGGGCTCCCGGCGGCGACCCTCACCCTGCCGGGCATGCGCGGGTGAACGCCTGAGATGAAAGTGATTCAGGTCTCATCGCCGTACGTGAAGAACCTTCGGTGAACCCTGGGATTCCAGGGCTATGATCGCCCCGATAGATACCAATTTTTCGGGAGATGATCCGTGGATAATGCTCCAGAGGGGGTCGACCCGAACGTCCCCAACGTCGCGCGAATGTACGACTATTTTCTCGACGGCAAGGACAACTTCGCCGCCGACCGGGCCGCCGCGGAGCAGATCCTCCAGACGTTCCCGAACACCAAGGAGGGCGCCCGCGCGAACCGGGCGTTCCTGCGGCGGGCGGTGCGGCACCTGGTGGACCAGGGCGTCAGGCAGATCGTGGACCTGGGCGCGGGGCTGCCCACTCAGGGCAACACCCACGAGATCGCCCCTGAGGCACGCGTGGTGTACGTGGACTACGACTCCGTGGTGTGCGTGCACGGCAGGGCGCTGCTGGCCAGGCGGGACAACGTGGACTTCCTCCAGGCCGACGTGCGCGAGCCCGAGGCGCTGCTGGACAAGCTCGGCACGATGGTGAACTTCGAGCAGCCCGTGGCGTTCCTGATGCTGGCGATCCTGCACTTCATCCCGGACGACGACGCCTACGACGTGGTGACGAGGCTGCGCGAGGCCAGCGCGCCCGGCAGCTACCTGGTCATCAGCCACGCCGTGGACAGCACGCCGGACACCACCCCGCAGGCCCTGGAGATCTACCGCAGGGCCACCGCCGCGCTCAACCTGCGCACGCGGGAGGAGGTCCTGCGCTTCTTCGACGGCTACGAGCTGGCGGAGCCGGGACTGACGTACCCGAACGGCTGGCGTCCCGAGGACCCGGACGCGCCCGGGAACGGCATCACGTTCGGCTACGTGGGAGTCGGCCGCAAGCCCTGAGGGCACCTGGACAGACGAAGACCCCGCTCGTGAGGGCGGGGTCTTTTTGCGTGCGCGAGTTCAGTTCTGCTGGGCGCTCTTCAGCTCTTCGCTGAGCTCGGCCCTGATCGCGTCCATGTCGAGCGCCTTCACCTGGCGGATGAGGTCTTCGAGCGCGGGCCCGGGGATGGCACCGGCCTGCGCGAAGACGACGATGCCGTCACGGATCGCCATCAGCGTGGGGATCGAGGTGATGTCGAATCCCTGCGCGAGCCCCTGCTCGGCGTCGGTGTCGATCTTGCCGAAGGTGATGTCGTCGTGCTTGTCGGACGCCTGCTCGAAGATCGGCCCGAACTTCTTGCACGGCGGGCACCACTCGGCCCAGAAGTCGAGCAGCACGATCCCCTTGTCGGCGATGTCGTTGAAGTTCTTCTCTGTTACTTCGATGGTCGCCACAAGTGGCTCCTCGCTCGTTGTCGCTGTCATGCGGTTTGTCGCTGAAGTGCATCGGTTTCAACCACGTACCCGGCACCAGCATTCCATGCCCGGCGGGCGGGCGCGGCCCCGTGCGTGCCGCGCCCGCGCGCGGGTTCAGCGACCGCCGGGCAGCGTCAGGCCGATGACCAGCGGGTCGTGGTCGGAGGAGCGGTAGGCGTCCGGCTGGTAGAGGCCGGGCGGGTTGAACTCCTGGTTGTAGTCGCGGATGCGCGGCTCGTCGGAGTTGATGTGCCAGATCGTCGCGCTCGTCACCCGCTTGAGCAGCTGCTTGCCGACGAGGGCGTGGTCGAGCTCACCCGCCAGCCCGTCGAAGAGGTAGCTGTAGCGCTGCGGCTCGGGCACGAACCTCTTCGTGACGCTGGTCAGGCCGCCCGCCTCCAGGGTGTCGATCGGGTCCTCCTCGCCGTAGGCGTTGAGGTCGCCGAGCACGATCGGGTTGGGCAGGTCCAGGTCCGCGACGATGCCGAGCAGCGCCTGGGCCTGGGCCACGCGGGTGGGGTTCCAGCAGCTCTGCCCGTCGCCCTGGTCGGCGTCGGGGCCGCTCGCGGGGCAGCTGCCCTTGGACTTCAGGTGGTTGACCAGCATGGTGAACGGCTGGCCGCCGCTCTTCCTGCGGAAGGTCTGGATCAGCGGCGGGCGGCTGAACACGGCGTCCTGCGAGGCCTTCGGCTCGCCGACGGGGGTCAGCTTGGCGGGCTTGTAGATGAGGCCGACCTGGATGGCGTCGGTGCCGGGGAACGGGTGCGCGAGCGCGGCGTACGTACCGGCTCCGACCTCGGCGTTGACGGCGTCCACGAGCGCCTGCAAGGCGGTCTGTCCGTTGTTCTCGACCTCCATGAGGGCCACCGCGTCGGCGTTCAGCCCCTTGAGCGCGGCGACCAGCTTGGTGAGCTGGCGCTGCTGCTCCACCGCGTTGCTCGCCCCCCTGGAGCCGAGGGTGGTGAACCAGTTCAGCGTGTTGAACGAGGCCACCTTGACGTTGCCCACGACCGGGAACGGCTTGGGCGGGCGCGGGTTGGCGTTCAGATAGCTGACGGGCTTGGTGGGTTGCAGGCGGTAGGAGCCGAACCCGTACCCGAGCACGCCTGTCACGCCGACCGCCACGGCGCCCGTGCGCACGATGGGCGGCAAGGTGGCCGGGTTCTCGCGGGTGGAGCCGTCGTCGACGAGCAGGGAGCGGCGCTCGTTCCGCGCGGCGTCCACCCCGCGGCGGTCGGTCGGCTGGAACAGCCGGCCCTGCGAGGAGAGCACGACCTCGCCGAAGCGGCCGAGGTTGAAGTGCTCGCTCACGGTCAGCGGCTGCGGGAAGGTCAGCAGCATGTTCTCGACGGGCTCAAGCCCGTCGGAGGGCAGCCGGTACGACTGCGTCCTCACCTTGCCGGTGCCGCACACGTCCACGGCGGTGACCGGCGACAGCTCGGTCCAGCCGTTGAACTCGATCGCCCGGCCGGTCACGAGGACCCGGTCACCGGGCTGGACGTCCTTGACCGTGTCCCTGGCGAAGGCGAACAGCCCCTCGGACGTCCGCGGGTCGGCGTCGGGGCTCGGATCCTGGAGGAAGAACCCGCTCAGCTGGTCGGAGCGCTGGAAGTCGCCGGTGACGATCCCCTCGACCCGTACCGTCTGGCCGGCCAGCGGAGTGGCGTCACCGTCACCCTGCACCTGGGCGATGCGGTGAGTGGCCGGGGTGTCGCAGGGCGCCGCCGGTTCGGCGGCCGCGGGACCGGCGCACAAGGCCACCGCGAGGAGGGCGGCCAAGGAGGCTTGGGATAAAGCTCGCATGTCACGCACTTTAGAGCCAATTTAGCTCGCATTTTTCCACATAAAAGTGGATAGAACATGAAATCACCGAACCTTGACATCGGCCGCGGCGGGTATCACCCATGCATGGACTGGGTCACCTGCGCGCATTCTGCTGGTTGCACCGGAATCGCCGGCCGGCCGTCCGGCCTCTGCCTGGCACATCTGTCCCCAGAACAACTCGGCGCGGCGCTCGGCGCGCTGTCCCCCGGCCGCCTGCTCGACCTGCGCGGCACCACCGTCACGAGCGATCTACTGTCCCGGGTGCTCGACGCCACCGGCGCCAGGCCCGGCAGGACCCGGCTCGACCGGGTCAGGTTCACCGGCGACGTCAAGCTGGCGGGCGTGACGTTCGGGGGCGACGTGTCGCTCGACGGCGCCACGTTCGAGCGGCTGGCCTCGTTCTTCGGCGCCCGGTTCGAAGGCAACGTGTCGCTGGCCGGCGTGCGGTTCAGCCGGGAGCTGTCCTTCCACGGCGTCACCGTGCGCGGCCACGTCTCGCTCGACCGGGCCGTGATGTCGAGAGACGCGCTGTTCAGCCAGGCCGTGTTCGGGCACGGGCTGTCGTGCGAGCGGGCCAGGTTCGACGGCTACGCCACCTTCGACGGCGCCAGGCTCGGCGACGGCGCCGCCTTCAGGGGCGCGCGCTTCGGCCGTACGCTGTCGTTCCGCAAGGTCAGCGGGCACGCCGGGTTCGACGGGGCGCACTTCGCGGCCGACGCGTACCTGTCGGCCACCGGCCGGCTGTCGGCGGCCAGGGCCCGCGCCGACGGGCTGCTCGACGTGGCGGTCGCGCGCTGCGGCGTCGACCTGCGCGGCGTGGAGGTGACGGGGCCGATGACGGTGCGGCTCACCGACTCGCAGGCCGACCTGGAAGGCGCGCGGCTACGCGGGCCCGCCACCGTGACGGGCCGGGGCAGGTCCACGGTGACCTCGCTGCGGGAGGTCGAGGCGGCCAGCCTGGGGCTGTTCGGGCTGGACCTGTCGTCGTGCCGGTTCGCCGGGCTCGCCCATCCGTCGGGGGTGCGGGTGAAGGACTGCACGTTCGCGCTCACACCGCGCGGGATCCAGGTGGGGCTGCGCTGGCCGATGCTGCGCTGGTTCTCGCGGCGGCGCGCGCTCGCCGACGAGCACACCAAGCGCGGGCACGGCCACCTCGGCGACGACCCCGGCGCCTCGCCCGACAGCCTGGCCGCGCTCTATGCGGGCCTGCGGCCCACCGACCGGGCGACCGCGGCCGACTTCGCGTTCGCGGCCATGGAGATGCGCCGCCAGGCCGGGCACGGGTGGTGGCTGTCGGTGTCGTGGCTCGTCTGCGGGTACGGCATGCGGATGGGGCGGGCGGCGGCGTGGTGCGCGCTGGTGGCGGCGATCACCGCGGCGGCGGTGCTGTGGAGCACGGCCTCCCACGCCACCGGCCACACCGGCGCACCCGCCTTACCGTCCGCCCCCGCCCATTACACCTGGACCCGCTGAGCCCTCCGTTCTTGGGCGTGGTGGTGAAGGTGAACCGGTGTCTTGTCGTCATCGGGGTGGGACATCGTCGTCCTCCCTCTCGTCGAGCAGGGTCGTGAGGCCGGCGAGTCGTTCCCGCCAGAACCGTTCGTACGGGCCGAGCCAGTCGCGGATCTCCATCAGCGGCCCCGCCTCCAGCCGGTAGTGGCGTTCCCTGCCCCTGCGGCTCTCGGCGACCAGCCCGGCGTCCTTGAGCACCTTGAGATGCTCCGACACGCTCGGCCTGCTCATGTCGAACCGCTCGGCCAGCCGCCCGGCGGGCTGGGCGCCCTCGTCGAGCAGCAACCGCAGCAGCTCCCGCCTGGCCGGGCTGGCCAGCGCCGTGAAGACGTGGCCGGCCGTCACGCGTCGTCGCCGGACGGGTCGCCGGACGGGTCGCCGGACGGGTCGCCGGACGGGTCGCCGGACGGGTCGCTGAAGGGCACGGTGAGGATCGATGAGATCGGCATGCCAGCCACGATATGTAGGAATTTTCCTACATGACAAGCGCCGAAATATCAGGGGGTTCCCCGATGGGACCCCGAGGGCGGCGTTCGTACACTGGGGGGCATGCTCATCGACGACTACGTGGCCGAGCTCGACGACGCCCTCGCCGGCCCCCACGGACCCAAGCGGGACCTGGTCGTCGAGGCGCGGGACAGCCTGCTCGACACGGCCGAGGCGCTGGAGGCCGGCGGGCTCGACCGGGCGGAGGCCGAGCGGCTGGCGGTGACGGAGTTCGGGGCGGTCGCCGAGATCGCGCCCGGCTACCAGGCCGAGCTGACCGCCTGCTCGGGGCGGCGGCTGGGCCTGCTGCTGTTCGTCAGCGTGCCGATCACGGTGGCCATGTGGTCGGTGCTGTGGCGGCTCTACCCGGCCACCGACGAGGCGTGGACGATGCAGCCGGCCTGGTGGTCGGTGGTCTCGCGGCTGCTCGACGTCGTACAGCTGGGCGTCGGCGTGTACGGCGGCCTCGTCACGTTCGCGCTGAGCCGGGGTTCGCGCTGGATCCGCCGGCCGCGGCCGGCGACCAGGTCGCTGGGCGTGCTGGTCTGGACGGCGCTGCCGGTCACCGTCGGCCTGAGCCTGCTGCTGTCGTACGGCACCGGCACCTCACCCAACACCCTCACCGCGCTGCCGGCCCTGCTGGCCAACCTGGTGACCATGGCGATGTGGGGGCTGCAGATCTACGGGGCCACCCGGTGCGTGCGGATCACGCGGGCGTCCGTACAGACCGCTTGACGTTCCTCCGCGCTCACCCCTGGGCGCTCATCCCTGGGCGGTGGCTTCGGCGCGCAGGACGCCGCCGATCACGTTCGTGAACTCCTGCCAGGCCGACCGCTCCCCCTCCAGTTGCTTCCTGCCCGAGGCGGTGAGCCGGTAGGTGCGGCGCTTGCGCCCGCCGACCGTGGCCCACTCGCTGGCCAGGTAGCCGATGCGCTCCAGCCGGCGCAGCGCCGGATAGACGGTGCCCGTGGGCACGTTGAGCGCGCCCCCGCTGCGCTCCAGCAGCGCCTCGATGATGGCGTAGCCGTGCAGCGGCTCCCGCTCCAGCACTGAGAGCAGCAGCGCGTCCATGTGCCCGCGAAGCGCGTCGGGATTCATGACTCCGATCCTAAACACCGATCCTCCATGTAGACAGACTACATGTAGACTGTCTACTCATAAGAGAACGTACGACGACGGAGCGGTGATGGACGTAGTCGATCTGGCACGCACGCAGTTCGCGGTGACGGGCAGCCTGCACTTCCTGTTCGTGGTGCTCACGCTCGGCCTGGCGCCCCTGGTGGCGATCATGCACACGCGGTGGGCGCGGTCGGGCCGGCCGGTGCACGAGGCCATGACGCGGTTCTGGGGGCAGGTGTACGTCATCAACTACGCGCTCGGCATCGTGACAGGGCTGGTGATGGAGTTCCAGTTCGGCCTCGCCTGGAGCGGGCTGACGCGGTACGCGGGCGACGTGTTCGGCGCGCCGCTGGCCATGGAGACGCTGGTGGCCTTCTTCCTGGAGTCCACGTTCCTGGGCCTGTGGATCTTCGGCTGGGGGCGGCTGCCCAAGTGGGCGCACGTGGCCTGCATCTGGGCGGTCACGCTGACCGCGTACGCGAGCGCGTTCTTCGTCATGGTGGCCAACTCGTTCCTGCAGAACCCGGCCGGGGCGGTGGTCAGCGGCGGGCGGATGCACCTGACCGACTTCGGCGCCCTGCTCGCGAACAAGGCCCTCGTCTTCGCCTTCCCGCACGTGATCGGCGCGGGGCTGTTCACCGGCGGCATGGTGCTGGTGGGCGCGAGCGCGTGGCGGCTGCGCCGGCGCACCCCCGACACGGAGTTCTTCACCCGGTCCCTGCGCACCGGCGTGGTCACCGCCGCCGTCGGCATCTTCCTGGCCATGGGCTTCGGGTACGCGCAGTTCGGCGGCGTCGCGGAGGACAAGTTCGGCCCCGGCCTCGACCCCCTGGCCGCCGTGGGGCTCGGCTTCATGATCGAGATAGGGCAGTTGCTCGCGCTCGTCGTGCTGCTCGTGATGCTGCCGATGATCTCCGTCCTGCCGCGGCTGCGGTGGACGCACCCGATCCTGATCGCGATGACGCCGCTGCCGTTCGTCCTGTCGATCCTGGGCTGGATGGCCAGGGAGATCGGGCGGCAGCCCTGGATGATCTGGGAGCGGCTCACCGTGGCCGACGCCCTGTCGCCTGGGCTGACCTCCGGCATGGTCACGGGCTCGCTCATCGGGTTCGCGGCGGTGCTGGGGCTGCTGGCCGTCGTCGACTACGTCCTCATCGCCCGGGTGATCAGGCGCGGCCCGTACGGACTCGACCTCGGCGCCGCCGGCGACGAGACGCGCGCCCCCGCGCTGAGCTACTGAGGAGTGCTGAGCATGGAAGTGATCTGGTTCGTCGTCTTCGCGCTGTTGCTAGCCGGATATTTCGCCCTTGAGGGCTTTGATCTGGGTGTCGGGCTGTTACTGCCGGTGCTGGGCAGGACGCCCGCGAACCGGGACCGCATGGTGGCCGCCGTGGCTCCGTACGTGCTGGCCAACGAGGTGTGGCTGGTGGCGGTGGCCGGGACACTGTTCGGCGTCTACCCGCTGCTGGAGCACCACGTGCTGTTCGGGCTGTATCCGCTGGTCGTGGCCATGCTGCTGTGCTGGGTCCTGCGCGACGCCGGGCTGTGGTTCCGCCGCAGGCTGGACGGCGCCCTGTGGCGGGGCTTCTGGGACGGCGCGATCGCGTTCGGCTCCCTGGGACTGTCGGTGGGCTGGGGCATGATCCTGTACGCGGCCGCCACCGGCTTCGCCGCCTCCCCCGTGCATCCGGTGGGCCTCATGCTGGGCGTGGTGGTGACGCTGCTGTTCGCCCTGCACGGATGGACGTTCCTGGGCTGGCGGCTGCCGGGCGTGTTCGGGGTCACCAGGCCGGGGCGGGTGCTGCTGGCGACGGCTCTGGTCGCGGCGCTGCCCGCGCTGGGGGTGCTCGGGGGCGCCATGCCGTACCTGCTGGCGCACAGCGCGCCGCCGGCCACGCTGAATGTGCTCAGTCTCATGGTCCTGCCGTTCGCGCCCATCATGCTGGGCGCGCAAGTATGGGTATGGCGCACTTTCCGGCCAGGCAAGGACGCCGTCCGGCTCCTCCCGTCGTTCTTCTGAGGGAACGTGCATAAGGATCTTCTCGCGCTCATGCGGGCCGAGCGCTCGGTGCGCCGCCACCTGGGCATCACCATGGCCGCCGCCATGCTGGCGGGACTGCTCGTACTGGTGCAGGCCGAGCTGCTGGCCGGGGTGCTGTCCGGCCGCTTCACCGCCGCAGCCCTCGCGCTGCTGGCGGCGGTGGTGGGCGCGCGGGCGCTGCTGGCGTGGACGCAGGGGATCTTCGGCGGGCGCACCGCGACGGGCGTGAAGTCCGCGCTGCGGCACCGGCTGCTGGAACGGCTGCGCGAACTCGGGCCCGCCCGGCTCGCCGCGCACCGCTCGGGCGAACTCGTCACCCTGGCCGGACGCGGCCTCGACCGGCTCGACGACTACCTGACCGGCTACCTGCCGTCGATCGCGGTGGCCGCCGTGGTGCCGCTGGCGGTGCTGGTCCGGCTCTTCGCCGCCGACCTCGGCAGCGCGGTGATCGTGCTGATCACACTGCCGCTGATCCCGATATTCGGCGCGCTGGTCGGGATGACCACCAAGGCGGTGACCGAGCGGCAGTACCTGGCGCTGTCGCGGCTCGGCGGGCACTTCCTCGACGTCGTACGCGGCCTGCCCACCCTGCGCGCCTTCGGCCGGGCCCGCTACCAGGCCACCGTCATCAAGGAGATCGCCGACGCGCATCGGGGCGCCACCATGCGGACGTTGCGGGTGGCGTTCCTGTCGTCGCTGGTGCTGGAGCTTTGCGCGTCGTTGTCGCTGGCGCTGGTGGCGGTGCCGATCGGGCTGCGGCTGCTCGGGGGGTCGCTGGACCTGACGACGGCGCTGCTGGTGCTGCTGCTGGCGCCGGAGGCGTACCTGCCGTTGCGGGCGATGGGGACGCGTTTTCACGCCTCGATGGAGGGGGTGGCCGCCGCCGACGCGGCCTTCGCCGTACTGGATCGGGCCTCCGACGAACCGGCGCCCAGAACCGGCGTCCTCGCGACCACCCAGGAGAGCAGCCCGGCACCCAGCGGCGGCGCGCCGGAGATCCGACTTGAGGGCACGCCGGGGACAGGTCTTGAGGGCACGCCGGAGATCCGGTTCGAGAACGTGACCGTGCGCTACCCGGGGCGCGACGTGCCGGCCCTGGAGGACGTCTCGCTCACCATCGGCGCGGGCGAGCGGGTCGCCCTGGTCGGTGAGAGCGGCGGCGGCAAGAGCACCCTGCTCCACCTCGTCCTCGGCTTCGTCAGCCCGTCGGAGGGGCGGGTCTTTGTGGACGGCGTCGACCTGCGCGAGCTGGACCTCGCGGAGTGGCGGGGGCGGCTGGCGTTCGTGGCGCAGCGACCGCACCTGTTCGCCACCTCGGTGGCCGACAACATCCGGCTGGGGGCGCCCTCGACGTCGCTGGAGGAGGTACGCCGAGCGGCCGGCGCGGCACACGCGGACTTCGTGGCGGAGCTGCCCGAGGGGTTCGACACCGTCCTCGGCGAACGCGGCACCAACCTGTCGGCGGGCCAGCGCCAGCGCATCGCCCTGGCCAGAGCGTTCTGCCGCCCCGCCGCGTCGGTGCTGCTGCTGGACGAGCCCACCGCCCGCCTGGACGGCCGCAGCGAGGCCGCCGTGGTGGCGGGCACCGCCGAGCTGTCCAGGGGCCGCACGGCGATCATCGTCGCCCACCGCCCCGCCATGATCGACCTGGCCGACCGCGTCATCCGCATCCACCAAGGCCACGTGGTCTCCGACACAGCCGCCACACCCACGGACGCCGCACCTACGGACACCCCACCCGGGAACAACACACACGGAGACGCTGCACACGCGGACTCGACGCCTCCGGACCCAGCGCCTGAGAACGGGGCACTGGTGGACCGAGCGCACGCGGACCCGCGACCCGCGGACCCAACGCCTTCGGACCGGACACAGGCGGACACCATACCCAGGGACCCGCAACGCGCCGACTCGGCACCTACGAACCCGCCGCCTGGCGATCGGGCACCAGCGGACCCCATGCAGGCGGACACCACACCTACAGGCTCGACGCCCGCGGACCCCATGCAGGCGGGTGCTTCGGGGAGCGGGCAGGAGCGGGTGACCGTGACGTGGCGGGAAAGGGGCGGGCGATGAACCGGCGTATGGGGGCGCGTCTCTTCTGGGCGGTGCTGGCCGGGGCGGCGGCCGATCTGGCCGGGCTCGGGCTCATCGCCGCAGCCGCCTGGCTGATCACGCGGGCCGCCGAGCAGCCGCCGCTGGCCGCGCTGAGCGTGGCGATCGTGGCGACCAGGGCGTTCGCGACCGGAAAGGGCGTGTTCCGCTACGCCGAGCGTCTCACCGGCCACGACGTCGCCCTCCGCGCCCAGGCCGGCACCAGGGAGCGGCTGTACGAGGCCCTGATCCCGCCGCAGCGGCCCCGGCACGGCGGCGCCGACCTGCTGAGCCGCATGGTGGACGACACCGAGGCCGTGCAGGACCTGCTCGTCCGCTGCCTGCTCCCGGCCGCCGCGGCGGCGATCGCGGGGCTGGCCGCCGTCGTCGTCGGGCTGACGATCCTGCCGGTGTCGGCGCTGGTGCTGGTGGCGGGTCTGGTGGTGGCCGGTGTGCTGCTGCCCGCGGGTACGGCCGCCGCGGCCCGGCGCTGGTCGGCCAGGATCGCCCCGGCGCGGGCGACGCTGGCGGGCCGGGTGGCCGACCTGGTGCACGGCTCGGCCGACCTGGCCGCGTACGGCGCCGACGGGCAGGCGCTGGCCAGGGCTCTGACCGCGGACAGAGCCCTGGCGGCCCTGGAGCGGCGCCAGGCGCGCGTGCACGCCGCCGCCCTGGCCGGAGGCACCCTGGTGCAGGGGCTGACGGTGGCGGCCGTCGTGCTGATCGCGCAGGGCGCGGGGGCGGGCTCGGTCGGTACGGCCGTGCTCGCGCTGACGTCCCTGGTCGCCTTCGAGCCCGTGCTGCCGCTGGCGGCGGCGGGTGAGCGGCTGGCGGGCATCACGGCCGCGCTCAGACGCCTGCGCGAGGTACGCGCCACCGCCCCGGCGACCACCGAACCGGTCACCCCCGCGCCCCGCCCGGAAGCCCCGCTGACCATCGAGATCGACAACCTGGTGGTACGCCATCCCACCCACGACAGCGACCCCCCTGCCGGCCCCGGTGACCTACTCTCGGCACCTGCCCTCGACCGGCGCTCCTCCGCCTCCGGTGACGCCTCGTCGCTGCCTGCCCATGGCCAAGACTCCCCCGCCCTCGGCGAGGTACCCTCGCAGCCTGCTCCTGACCGGCGATCGTCCACCTCCGGCGATGTGCGCGCGCCGAGCGGCGGCGCCCCCTCACGAGGCGATGACGTGCCCTCTCTTCCCTCCCCCGATCGGCAAGCGTCCGTTCCTGGCGACGTGGGCTCGGCGAGCGGGGGCGCGTCCGCGCGAAGCGGCGGTGGGGTGGGACGAGCCGGCGCGAGCGGGCGGCCCGCGCTTGATGGGGTGTCGTTGCGGCTGACTCCCGGGAAGCGGGTCGCGATCGTCGGTCCCAGTGGGGCCGGTAAGAGCACGCTGCTGGCCGCGCTCATGCGGCTGGTCGAGCCCGAGTCGGGCGCGGTCAGGGTCAACGGCACCGACCTGCGTGACCTGGCCGGTGACGACGTGCGGACGCTGATGACCGGCCTCACCCAGGACCCTTACATCTTCCGCGCCAGCCTGCGCGACAACCTGCGGCTGGCCGGGCCCGGCGCCGACGACGAGCGGCTGTGGCAGGCCGTGCGGGACGCGCGGCTCGACGAGTGGGTGGAGCGCACGGGGTGGGACGCGGAGCTGGGTGAGGACGGCAGAACCGTGTCCGGCGGCCAGTTGCAGCGGCTGGCCCTGGCCAGAGCCCTGCTGTACGACCCGCCGGTGCTGCTGCTCGACGAGCCGGCCGAGGCGCTCGACGAGGAGGCGGCCGACCGGCTGATGAGCGACCTGCTCGACGTGACCCGCGAGCGTACGACGCTGCTGGTCACGCACCGGCTCAAGGGGCTGGAGCTGGTCGACGAGATCGTGGTGCTGGAGGAGGGCCGGGTCGTCCAGCGAGGCCGGCACGACGAGCTGGTCTCGGTGCCCGGTTACTACCGCGACCTGTGGGAGTCCGAGGTCCTCACCCGGCGGTAAGGGTCATTCGCCCGACCCCGGTGCGTTTGGCGGCGCAATCAGGTTTATGATGCAAACTAGTTTACTGATTCGAGGAGTTTGCATGGTGGACGATGATCGCGCGCCGAGTCCCGAGGAGATGCTCCGCGTCATGGAGGAGCAGAACGTCGCCACGGTGCGATGGCTCTACGCCGACAGCGTCCTGCTCTACGTGCCCTGGGGCGTGGCCTGGCTGTTCGGCTTCACCGCGCTCTTCCTGCACTACGGGCTCGACGGGCACTCCTACGCGCCGATCACGCAGATGCAGGGCGTCGGCGTGCTCATGGCGGGCCAGCTCGTCGCGGGGTCGTTCGCCGCGTTCGGCATCGTGCGCATGAACCGGCTGGTACGCGGGGGCACCTCCATGAAGGGGGCGATGTACGGGTACGCGTGGTTCGCCGGGATGCTCCTGATGACGGTCATCGCGCTCAGGCTCAGCCCGCTACTCCCCCCGGAAGAGAGCGGCCTGCTCTGGGCGGGCAGCTCGCTCATGGTGGTGGCCGTGCTGCAGATGGCCGGCGGCGCGGTCTGGGGCAACTGGCCGATGTTCTTCGTCGGCGCCTGGGTCGCCGGCGTCAACGCGCTGGGCGTGCTGCTCGGCGCGGGCTGGCACGCGCTGCTCACGGCCGTGCTGCTGGGCGGCGGGTTCATCGTCGCCGGGCTGTGGCTGAGGCTGAGGCGGCGCAAGTGAGTGACGACAACGCTTCTCCCGACGACACCCCGGCCGACGACACCGCGCCTGGCAAGACGGCGCCCGACGGGCCCGATCTCGGCGTGCCCGATCTCGATCCGGTGATCCACGCTCAGGCCAGGCTGCGCGTGGTCGCCACGCTCAACGTCCTGCCCGACGGGGACGAGATGGCGTTCAACTCGATGAAGCGGCTGCTCGGCATGACCGCGGGCAACCTGTCGGTGCACCTGACCAAGCTGGAAGACGCCGGATACGTCCGGATCAACAAGACCCACAGGGGCCGCACCCCCGTCACGTTCGCGGCTCTCACCAAGCGCGGGCGGCTGGCCTTCGAGGAGTACACGAAGGCGATCCGCGCGCTGCTGGACAACGCTGGAGGAAACCCATGACGGTCCTTGCCCGGGCACACGAGGTCACCCGCCGCTACGGCGAGGTCCTGGCTCTCGACCGGCTCTCGCTCGACATCGGGGCGGGCGAGCTGGTCGGGCTGCTCGGCCCCAACGGGGCGGGCAAGTCCACCCTGATCAACCTGTTCGTCGGCCTGCGCCGGCCCACGTCGGGCACGGTCGAGCTGTTCGGCGGCTCGCCGCTGGACCCGGTCATGCGCCGCGGCATCGGCGTGACACCGCAGGAGACGGGGCTGCCCGAGTCGTTGCGCGTGAAGGAGATCGTCGACTTCGTCTCGGCCCACTTCCCCGAGCGGGCCGGCACGAAGGAGCTGCTGGCCAGGTTCGGGCTGGACGACCTGGCCGGGCGGCAGGTCGGCGGATTGTCCGGCGGGCAGCGGCGGCGGCTGGCCGTGGCGCTGGCGTTCGCGGGCAAGCCTCGGCTGGTGTTCCTCGACGAGCCGACCACCGGCCTGGACGTCGAAGCCAGGCGGGCGCTGTGGGACGGCATCAGGTCCTTCCACGAGGAAGGCGGCACCGTCCTGCTGACCAGCCACTACCTGGAGGAGATCGAGGCCCTGGCCCAGCGCGTGGTCGTGATCGGCTCCGGCCGGGTGCTCGCCGACGACACGGTCAGGGCCGTGCGCGACATGGTGGGCGTGCGGCGCGTCTCGCTCGTCGCCGGCGACCTGCCCGAGCTGCCGGGCGTGCTCGGCAGCGAGCACGTGGACGGCCGGACCCACCTGGTGACCACCGATCCCGACCGGCTGGTCGTCGAGCTCGTACGGAGCGGCACGCCGTTCTCCGGCCTGGAGATCAGGCCGACCACCCTGGAGGAGGCCTTCCTGGCCCTGACCACGAAGGAGAACGCGCATGTCTAGCCTGGCCCTCGCGCACACCCGCTACCTCCTGCTCGAACAGCTCAGAGTGCCCATCGGCCTGATCGCGGGCGCGCTGTTCCCCGCGATCACGATGGTGGCGTTCGTGGTGCCGTTCGCGGGCCAGGATCCGCGGGCCGCCACGATGGCGACCGGGTCGCTGATGTTCTTCGGCGCGATGTCGGGGGCGCTCATCGGGCTGAGCATCACCGTGGCCCAGGACCGCGAGCAGCCGTGGAACCCTTACCTGCGCACGCTTCCCGCCGGGCCGGCGGCCCACTTCACCGGCCGGATCCTGGCCACGCTCGTCACGACGGTGATCTCGACGGTTCCGGTGCTGGTGGTCGGCGCGCTGTTCACCGAGGCGACGTTCACGGCGCCGCGGCTGCTGGCGGCGGTGAGCGTGGTGGTCGCGGGCACCGTTCCGTTCATGCTGCTGGGCCTGCTCATCGGCTACCTGATGGCGGCCAAGGGCGCGATCGCGGTGTCGCAGGTGCTGTTCTTCCCGCTGGCGATCCTGGGCGGGCTGCTGCTGCCGCCCGCGATCCTGCCGGACTTCATCCAGGTCGTCTCGCCGTTCACCCCCACCAGGGGCGTGGCCGAGCTGATCTGGGCGGTCACGGCGCAGACGACGCCCGATCCGGTGGCGCTGATCTCGCTGGCGGTGTGGACCGTGCTGGCGGCGGTGGCGGCGGGCTGGGCCTACCGCCGCGACGAGGGCCGGCGCTTCTCCTGAAAGTCCGCGCTTCTTCTGAAAGCCGGAAACGCCTCTTGAAATGGGGGGGTGTGCCGCCGAGTCCGCAGCGATCTCGACGGCACACCCGTCCATGAGGGGGTCCTGTTAGTTGTTCTCACTGAGGGTCACGGTGACCTCGGCGGTCTTGCCGTCCCTCATATAGGTGATCTTGACCTGTTGGCCCGGTTTGAAACCTCTGACCTGCCCGACAACGGTATCGCCTCCGTCAACCGCCTTGTCGCCGATTTTGGTGATGAGGTCGCCCTGCTGCAGTCCGGCCTTCTCCGCCGGGCTTCCGGCGGTGACCTGCCGGACGAGGGCCCCCGGCACGTCGCCCGTCGCGTCGGTGACGCTCACGCCGAGGAAGGCGTGGCTGACCTTGCCGTTGCGGATGAGCTGGTCGGAGACCTGCTTGGCGGTGTTGACGGGGATGGCGAAGCCGACGCCGCCGCCCGCGGCGTCGGAGGCGATGGCGGTGTTGATGCCGACCAGTTCGCCCGCGGCGTTCACCAGCGCACCGCCGGAGTTGCCCGGGTTGATGGAGGCGTCGGTCTGGATGGCGCCGCCGATCGTCGTGGGCGCGCTCTGCTGCTGCTGTTCCTGGCCCCAGCCGGGCGGGATCTGCTGCCGCTGGTCGTTGCCGAGGTTGAGGGTGCGGTCGAGGGC
The DNA here is from genome assembly GCF_040649755.1 of Nonomuraea sp. NPDC048882. NCBI lineage: Bacteria > Bacillati > Actinomycetota > Actinomycetes > Streptosporangiales > Streptosporangiaceae > Nonomuraea > Nonomuraea sp. NPDC048882. Next base: position 119,694 of record NZ_JBEZGB010000003.1, on the reverse strand, counting down.
GCTGACGATGCCCGCCGTCACGGATCCGTCGAGGCCGAGCGGGCTGCCGATGGCGAGCACGGCGTCGCCGACCTTGAGCTGGTCGCTGTCGCCGAGCGTGGCCTTGGTCAGCCCCGAGACGCCTTCCGCCCTGATGACGGCGAGGTCGGTGGCGGGGTCGGTGCCGACGACGGTGGCCTTGGCCGTCTTGCCGTCGCTGAACTTGACGGTCATCTGGCCGCCCTGCCCCGCGCCCACGGCCACGTGGTTGTTGGTGAGGATGAGCCCGTCCTCCGACAGCACCACGCCGGAGCCCTCACCGGTCTGTCCCTGGATCATCACGACGGTGGGCTGCACCCTGGCCGCGACCTCGGCGACGGTGAGCGGGTCGCCGGCCGACTTGAAGACCGGGCTCGGTGCGTTGGGGCTGCTGCTGGCCACCTGCTCGGGCTGGAACGAGGTGGCGACGACGGCCCCCACGGCGCCGCCGCCGATCGCCATGGCGGCCATGGCGAGCCCCGCGACGACCTTCTGCCCGGTGGTGAACCGGTGTCTGACGGGAGCCGCCGCCGGGGGTGGTGGCGGCACCTCCATGGCGATCGTGTCGCGCCGGGGGAAGCCCCCTGCGCGCGGCGGGGCGGATCCGAACTGGCTCCACCCACCGGCGCCCTTCTCCTGCGGGCCCTGCTCGTGAGGCTCGTTCGCGTTCATCTGTCATCTCCTCGAATCCCGATGATTCAAGGATGTCAAGTCGCGCGTAAGAGCTGGTTAAGGGGATGATTGCGGTGGGCGGCGGCGCCTGACGGCGGCCTTATCGGCAAAGGTCGGACGACCGCCGCCGGCCCGGGAAAATCTTCAAGATTTTACTTTCCGGCGGGCCAGTACTCGTCTCTGAGCAGCCGCTTGTAGAGCTTGCCCGTCGGGTGGCGGGGCAGCTCGGGCCGGAAATCCACCGACTTGGGGCACTTGTAGTGCGCCAGATTCTCGCGGCAGTACGCGATCAGCTCCGCCTCGAGCCCTGGCCCCGCCTCATCCATGGACATCGGCTCGACCACGGCCTTGACCTGCTCGCCCATCTCCTCGTCCGGCACCCCGAAGACCGCGACGTCGGCCACCTTGGGGTGGACCGACAGCACGTTCTCGGCCTCCTGCGGGTAGACGTTCACGCCGCCGGAGATGATCATGTACGAACGGCGGTCCGTGAGATACAGGAAGCCCTCCTCATCGAGGTAGCCGATGTCGCCCAGCGTGGTCCAGCCGCGACCCCTGGGGTCCTGGGCGGAGCGGGTCTTGCCCGGGTCGCCGTGATACTCGAACCGGCCGCCGTTCTCGAAGTAGATGGTGCCGCGCTCGCCGGGCGGCACGTCCTCGCCGTCCTCGTCGCAGATGTGCACGACGCCGAGCAGTGAACGGCCGACGGTGCCCTTGTGGCGCAGCCAGTCGTCGGGGCCGACGTAGAGGAAGCCGTTGCCCTCGGTGCCCGCGTAGTACTCGTGGATGATCGGGCCCCACCAGTCGATCATCTGCTCCTTGACGGGTACGGGGCAGGGGGCGGCGGCGTGGATCGCGTACTTGAGCGAGGAAATGTCGTACTTTTCCCGGATTTCTGGCGGCAGTTTGAGCATCCTGATGAACATCGTCGGGACGAGCTGCGTGTGCGTCACGCCGTACCGCTCGACCAGCGACAGGTACTGCTCGGGGTCGAAGCGCTCCATCACCACCACCGTGGCCCCGAGCCGCTGGAACGTCAGGCTGTAACGCAGCGGCGCGGCGTGGTACAGCGGCGCGGGCGAGAGGTAGACGCTCTCGGCGGACGGCGCGAACAGGCCCTGGATCAGCTTGAACAGCATGCCGGGCTCGTCCAGCGGGCCGTGCGACGACACCAGCTTGACGCCCTTCGGGCGGCCCGTGGTGCCCGAGGAGTAGAGCATGTCGACGCCCGTGCACTCGTCCTCGATCGGGGTGACCGGCTGCCCCGCCACCGCCTCCTCGTACGACGCGAAGCCGTCGGCCACGCCGTCCAGCATGAGCCGCAGCTCGACGCCCGGCGTGGCGGCGGTGATCGAGGTGGCGACGCCGGCCAGATCCGCGCTGGAGATGAAGACCCGGGCGCCGCAGTTGCCGACGATGTAGGCGAGCTCGTCGGTCTGCAGCCGCGAGCTGACCGGCGTGTAGTACAGGCCCGCGCGGTGCGCGGCCCAGGCGACGACCAGGAAGAGAGGGTGGTTGGCGAGCATGAAGGCGATGTGGTCACCCGGCCGCAGCCCCGCCGAGCGGAACAGGTGGGCCAGCCGGTTCGACTCCTCGTCCAGCTCGCGGTAGGTGACGACCCGCCCGGAGCCCGCCATGATCACAGCGGGCTTGTCGGGGGTGACTGCTGCGATGGCTCCCGGATACATGATTAGAACAGTATTCGGTTGATCGGCCGCCACGCCAGAACCCGTTCGGGGATGCGGGAAGCCGCGGCCTCCTCGTCGAGGCCGCGGCTTCGCGGGTGCCGGTGAGAGGCGGTCAGACGGCCGCGTGGTACACGTCCTTCCAGCCGGAGTAGTGGCCGGTCGGACGGTGGTGGCCACCCCGGCTCACGTTGACGTAGATGTGCGCGGCGTTCTTACCGTGGAAGGAGAAGTGCCCGCGGTGCTTGCCGCACTGGGAGAAGGTCCTGAAGTACGAGGAACCGTCGTGGTTCACGACCTTGAACGTCTCCCACGCGCACTTGTTCCTGCCCCACCACTTGTAGTTCTGCAGCGTGCTGTGCACGGTGTAGAAGTGGTCGAAGCGCCATTCCCAGACCTTCTTCTTGAACGTCTTCTCGACCCACCTGCAGTGCCGGTGACCCTTGTGGTCCTTGCGGCACTCGCGCTTCTTGACGACGTCCGTCTTCCAGTACCAGTGCTTGAACCGCTTCCTGTCGACGGACACGTGACCATAGGCCTTGGCCTTGTGATCGGCGGAGAAATAGGGTCCCCAGCCGTCGTAGGAAGAAGCGGCGGGCGTTGCAGATGTGACGGACGCGTTCGCCGCGACGGGCGCGCCGATCGCGACCACGGCGGCGGCGGTGAAGCCGAGCAAAATCCGGGACACGAATTTCACTGGGTGCCTCCTCGGGAGAGGTTGACTGACACCGCATTCGTACGCCCGCCACATTGCGTTCCACTTACAAGGGACTTAATACGCTCAAGTATCGGATAAGTGGATATTTCCGATCATGTCCGGTGATTGTTCATTCCGCCGGAATGACCGAGCCCTCGTACTTCTGCTTGATGAAGTCCTTGACCTTCTGGTCCTGCAGCAGCTTGCCGAGGGTGACGATGTTGGGGTCCTTCTCGTGCCCGGCCGGCACGACCAGGCCGTTGACGTACGGGTTGCCCTCGGTCTTCTCCAGCACCAGCGCCTGCGTGGCGGGCTTGAGCCCGGCCTCGATGGCGTAGTTGCCGTTGATCACGGCGGCGTCCACGTCCTCGAGCGAGCGCGGCAGCTGGGCCGCCTCCAGCGGCTTGAACTCCAGCTTCCTGGGGTTGTCGACGACGTCGCGCTCGGTGGCGGCCGTCCCGGCGCCGTCCTTGAGCTTGATCACGCCGTTGTCGGCGAGCAGCTTGAGCGAGCGGCCCAGGTTGGTGGCGTCGTTCGGCAGGGCCACGGTCGCGCCGGTGGCCAGCGCCGTCACGTTCGTGATCTTCTTGGAGTACAGGCCGAGCGGCTCCAGGTGGACCGGCGCGACGAAGACCAGGTCGGTGCCCTTGGAGGCGTTGAAGTCGTCCAGGTACGGCCTGTGCTGGAAGAAGTTGGCCGTGAGCTGGCCCTCCTGCAGCTGCACGTTCGGCTGCACGTAGTCGGTGAACTCCACGATCTCCAGCTTGAGCCCGGCCGCGGGGGCCAGGTTCTGCTTGACGAAGTTGAGGATCTCGCCGTGCGGCACCGGGTTGGCGCCGACCTTGATCACGGCGTCGGCGCCCTCGGCGGCCGCGGTGTTGGTGGCGGACTGCGACGTACCGCATGCGGCGAGCGACAGAGCCAGCGCAACGACACCTGCAAAGCGGTGAATTTTCATGATTTTTTCCTTACTTGTGCGATAGGCGCCGAGCGACCCAGTCGCCCAGGCTCTGCAGCAGTTGCACGATGACGAGTAGCAGCACAACGGTGACGATCATCAGGAGCGTCTCGAAGCGCTGGTAGCCGTACCGGACGGCCAGGTCCCCCAGCCCGCCCCCGCCGAGCGTGCCGGCCATGGCGGAGTAGCCGATGAGCGCCACCACGGTCACGGTGAGCCCGGCGATCAGGCCAGGCAGCGCCTCGGGCAGCAGCACTTTGCGCACGATCGTGGCCCGGCTCGCGCCCATGGCCTGGGCGGCCTGCACCACGTCCGCGCCGACCTCGCGCAGCGCCGTCTCGACCAGCCGGGCGAAGAACGGCACCGCGCCCACGGTCAGCGGCACCACGAACGCGGCCGTCCCGATGGTGGTCCCGACGACGAGCCGGGTGAACGGGATGATCGCGATCATCAGCACGATGAACGGCAGCGACCGCCCGACGTTCACCACGAACCCGAGTGACGACTTCAGCGCCGGGACCGGCCGCAGCCCGCCCCGGTCGAACACCACCAGCGCCACGCCCAGCGGCAGCCCGAGCAGCAGGGTGAACAGCGTGGACCACCCGACCATCAGCGCCGTCTCGACCGTCGCCGGCCCGAGCAGCGGCAGCATCTCCTCCCAGGTCACGCGGCCTCCCCTGCCGTCTCGACGATCAACCCGCACTCGCGCAGGTAGGAAAGCGCCGCCCCTGTGTCCGCGCCCTCCAGCGCGACACGCAACCGGCCCACCGAGCCCCCCGCGAGGTCCTCGATGGAGCCGCCGAGGATGCTGAGGTCCACGTCGAACTTCCGCACCACCTCCGAGACCACGGGCTGGCGCGGGTCACCGGTGAACGTGAGCGTCACCGAGCCGGCCGGCGCGGGTTCGGGCAGCGGGAAGATCTCCCTGGTCAGGCGCGATCCTGGCGTCCTGATCAGGTCGGCGATGGCGCCCGACTCCTCAATCCGGCCGCGGGTCATGATGGCGACCGAGTCGCAGACGCTCTTGACCACGTTCATCTCGTGGGTGATGAGCAGGATCGTCAGGCCGAGCTCGGTGTTGAGCCGCTTGAGCAGGGCGAGGATCGACTGCGTGGTGGCCGGGTCGAGCGCCGAGGTGGCCTCGTCCGACAGCAGCACCGCCGGGTTGCCGGCCAGCGCCCTGGCGATGCCGACGCGCTGCTTCTGGCCGCCCGACAGCTGGTGCGGGCGGTCCTTGCCGCGGCCGTCCAGGCCGACGAGCTCCAGCAGCTCGGCGACGCGGCGCTCGCGCTCGGCCGCCGGCACGCCCATGACCTCCAGCGGGAAGGCGACGTTGCCGGCGACCGTGCGCGAGGAGAGCAGCGCGAAGTGCTGGTGGATCATGCCGATGCGCTGCCTGGCCCGGTTGAGGTCGCGACTGCCGAGCGCGGTCAGGTTCTGGCCGGCGACGGTGACGGTGCCCGCGGTGGGGCGTTCGAGCAGGTTGACGCAGCGCAGGAGCGTGCTCTTGCCGGCGCCGCTCTGTCCGAGCACGCCGAAGATCTCGCCTTCGCGCACGTGCAGGTCGACGCCGTCGAGCGCGACGGTGTCGCCGTACTGCTTGCGCAGGCCGGAAGCCTGGATCACGGAGAATCCCCACGACTGAGGGCGGCCTGTGGCGGGACCGCGGGAACGTACATCACCTGGAAGAAGAACCGGGGTAAGCCTCAGCGGGTGCCGGGGTGGAACGGCAGGTGGCTCAGCCTGCGCAGCACGTAACCAGGTGTGATCATGACGACCTTCGGGGAGAACGGGCGGACGGGTTGCTTCAACGGGCCGGCATTCGCCCCGTACAAGCACGGCGACACGCGGCGCCGTATGGGGCGCTGCTCATGGTCGCGGTTGCCTCGTTCACGCCCTAGCTAACGACCGGAGGGATTTCCGATATTCCCTACCGGTTTCGTGATCTGTGTCACGCTCCGCTACTTCACCTTACGGTACGAGCGCCGTTACTTCCGGCGCAGGCGCATCGCCAGCCGCACGATGAGGAACACCACGACACCGATCACGACCAGTTGCAGCAGTTCCGGGACGCCCATGTTGCCCATATCGCTCCACATCAGTGCCGGGGGCGACATGAGCGGAACGCGCGCGACTTGATCGAAAGTTCCCGAAGAGAGGGCCCCGTGATCACGATCGATCACGGGGCCCTGCGGGACGGACGGTCAGGCGGCCACGGAGGACGAGGCGACCGAGGCCGGGGCGAGCGCGATGTCGAGGACCTCGCGCACGTCGCTGACCGGGTGGATGGTCAGCTCGGCGCGGACCTCCTCGGGCACGTCGTCCAGGTCGGGCTCGTTGCGAGCCGGGATGAGCACGGTCGTGATGCCCGCCCGGTGCGCCGCCAGCAGCTTCTGCTTGACGCCGCCGATCGGCAGCACCCGCCCGGTCAGCGAGATCTCACCGGTCATGGCCACGTCGCCGCGGACCAGCCGCCCGGACAGCAGCGAGGCCAGCGCCGTGGTCAGGGTCACGCCCGCCGAGGGGCCGTCCTTCGGCACGGCGCCCGCGGGGAAGTGGACGTGCACCGAGCGGTCCTTCAGCGCGGTGACCGGCAGCTCCAGCTCCGCGCCGTGCGAACGTAGGTAGGACAGGGCGATCCTGGCCGACTCCTTCATCACGTCGCCGAGCTGGCCGGTCAGCGTGAGCCCGGTCTCGCCGGTCTCCGGGTCGGCCAGCGACGCCTCCACGTAGAGCACGTCGCCCCCGGCCCCGGTGACGGCCAGCCCGGTGGCCACGCCCGGCACGGAGGTGCGCTGCTTGGCCTCGGGCAGCGACGACTCCGGCACGAACCTCGGCCGCCCGATGTAGTCGACCAGGTCGGCCTCGCCCACGGTGACGGGCAGCTCGCCCTTGGCGGTCACCTTGCGCAGGATCCTCGCGATCGAGCGCTCCAGCGAGCGGACCCCGGCCTCGCGGGTGTATTCGGCGGCCAGCCGGCGCAGCGCCGCGTCCTCGACCGTGACCTCCTCGGGGGTCAGCCCGGCCAGCTCAAGCTGCCTGGGCAGCAGGTGGTCGCGGGCGATGGCGACCTTCTCGTCCTCGGTGTAGCCGTCGAGGGTGACGATCTCCATGCGGTCGAGCAGCGGCCCGGGGATGGCCTCCAGGACGTTGGCCGTGGCCAGGAAGAGCACGTCGGACAGGTCGAGCTCGACCTCGAGGTAGTGGTCGCGGAACGTGTGGTTCTGCGCCGGGTCGAGCACTTCGAGCAGGGCGGCCGTCGGGTCGCCGCGGTAGTCGGCGCCGACCTTGTCGACCTCGTCGAGCAGGACGACCGGGTTCATCGAGCCGGCCTCGCGGATCGCGCGGACGATGCGGCCGGGCAGCGCGCCGACGTAGGTGCGCCGGTGGCCGCGGATCTCGGCCTCGTCGCGGACGCCGCCGAGCGCCACCCGGACGAACTTGCGGCCCATCGCGCGGGCCACGGACTCGCCCAGGGACGTCTTGCCGACTCCGGGAGGGCCGGCCAGGGCCAGCACGGCGCCGCTGCGCCGGCCGCCCACCACGCCGAGACCCTTGTCCTGGCGGCGCTTGCGCACCGCCAGGTGCTCGATGATGCGGTCCTTCACGTCGGCCAGGCCGGTGTGGTCGGCGTCGAGCACGGCCCTGGCGCCGGTGATGTCGTAGTTGTCCTCGGTGCGGTCGTTCCAGGGGATGTCGAGCACGGTGTCGAGCCAGGTGCGGATCCAGCCGGTCTCGGGCGACTGGTCGGAGGTCCGCTCCAGCTTGTCGACCTCCTTGAGGGCTGCCTCGCGCACCTTCTCCGGCAGGTCGGCGGCCTCCACCCGGACCCGGTAGTCCTCCTCCTCGGTCTCGGCGGAGTCGCCGTTGAGCTCCTTGAGCTCCTTGCGCACGGCGGCGAGCTGCTGGCGCAGCAGGAACTCGCGCTGCTGCTTCTCCATGCCCTCCTGGACGTCCTTGCGGATCGTCTCGGCGACGTCGAGCTCGGCGAGGTGGTCGCGCGACCACTCGACCAGCTTGGCCAGCCGGTCGGCCGGGTCGGCGGCCTCCAGCAGCTCGACCTTCTGCGCCGTGGTCAGCCACGGGGTGTAGCCGGAGCTGTCGGCCAGCACGGACGGGTCGTCGATCTGGTTGACCTGGTCGACCACCTGCCAGGCGCCGCGCTTCTGCAGGATGGTGGTGGCCAGGACCTTGTACTCCTTGGCCAGCTCCTGGGCGCGCTCGCCCACGGCGACGGTGTCGATGGTGTCGGCCTCGACCCACAGCGCGGCGCCGGGACCGGTCGTGCCGGTGCCCACCCTGACCCGGTTGACGCCGCGCACGACGGCGGCGGGCTCGCCTCCCGGGAGCCTCCCGACCTGCTCGACGACGGCCTGAACGCCGATCGCGCCGTAGCGGCCGTCGATCCGGGGAACGAGAAGGACCCGTGGCTTGTTGCCACCGGATGCACGGGCCGCGTCGATCGCGGCGCGCACCTCGGAGTCGGACAGGTCCAGCGGAACCACCATGCCCGGCAGCACGACCTCGTCGTCCAGCGGCAGGACCGGGAGGATCAAGCTCTCACTCATACGAACTCCCAAGGGTTGAGTTATACCGGCTCAACTCATCGGAGCCCCGCCGTGTTCCCTTCCTTGCCGATGTTCGCTCACGGCGATCGTAATCATGTAAGCGCAGCCTCAAGAACGGGCCCCGTCGTACAGTCGGCGGATGGACCCGGTTGAGCTCTTCCACGAGGTGGCGGCCACCGTTCCCGCCTACGGCAGGTTCCTCGCCGAGCAGGGGGTGGACCCGGAGAAGATCGTGACGCGGGACGACTTCGCCCGCCTGCCCATGACCACGAAGGACAGCTACACCCTGCGGCACCCGCTGCCCGACCTGTGCAGGAACGGCGTGATCGGGGACATGATCGCCGTCTCGTCCGGCTCCACCGGCACGCCGTCGTTCTGGCCGCGCTCGGCGGGCGACGAGCGGGTCATCGCCGAGCGGTTCGAGGAGGTGTTCAGGGACTCCTTCCTGGCCCGCGAGCGCCGCACGCTGGCCGTGGTCTGCTTCGCCCTCGGCACCTGGGTCGGCGGCCTGTTCACCATCGGCTGCTGCCGTCACCTGGCCGAGCGCGGTTATCCGATCACCGTGGTCGCCCCGGGTTCCGACCGGCGGGAGATCGCGCGGGTGCTGCCCGAGCTGGCCCCGTACTTCGACCAGGTGGTGCTGCTCGGCTATCCGCCGTTCCTGAAGAACGTCATCGACGGCGAGGACCTGCCCTGGGCCGAGTGGGACGTCAAGCTGGTCACGGCGGGCGAGGTGTTCAGCGAGGAGTGGCGCACGCTGGTCGCCGAGCGGGCCGGGATCGCCGACCCGGTGCGGGGCATCGCCTCCCTGTACGGCACCGCCGACGCGGGCGTCCTGGGCAACGAGACCGCGCTGTCGGTCGGGATCCGCCGTTTCCTGGCCGCCCGCCCCGGCCTGGCCAGGGAGCTGTTCGGGGAATCCAGGCTGCCCACCCTCGTCCAGTACGACCCCGGCGTCCGCTACTTCGAGGAGCACCAGGGCACGTTGCTGTTCTCCGGCGACAACGGCGTCCCGCTCGTCCGCTACCACATCGCCGACGAGGGCGGCGTGCTGCCGTACGAGGAACTGCTGGGCTTCGTCCGCGCCCACGGCTACGAGCCCGAGGCGGAGGGCCCCGAGCGGCCCTTCGTGTACGTCTTCGGCCGCAGCCACTTCACCGTGTCCTACTACGGCGCGAACGTCTACCCGGAGAACATCGCGATCGGCCTGGAGCAGGCGGAGGTGAGCGGGTCGGTCACCGGCAAGTTCGTGGTGGAGGTGGCCACGGACGAGCAGCACGACCGGCACCTGACGGTGACGGTGGAGCTGGCGCCGGGCGAGCGGCCGTCCGAGGAGGTGGCCCAGGCGGTGGGTGCGTCGATCCTGGGCCAGTTGCTCCGGCTGAACAGCGAGTTCGCCGCGTACGTGCCCGCCGGGCGGCAGATGCCGTTCGTCCGGCTGCGCGAGGCCGGCGACCCGGAGTACTTTCCTCCGGGCGCCAAGCACCGCTACACCCGATAAGCCCTATGCGGGCAGCCCCGCGGGCGTCAGGGCGGCGGCGATGCGCGACTCCGCCCAGGGCACCATGAGGAAGCCGCGCTTGACCGTCAGCACCTGCACGCCCGCCGTCCACGAGTTGATCCCCGGCACCGCGGCCAGCGTGCGGGAGGTGAAGTGGTGCAGGTCGGCGGTGGTGGGGACGATCACCTCGCAGACCAGCGACGCCTGCCCCAGCGTGGAGGCGATCATGCGGACGCCGCGCTCGCCGGCCAGCCGCTCGGCCACGCTCTCCTGCATGCTGGGCTCGACCGTCAGCCACAGCAGGATCTCGGCCTCGTAGCCGAGCGCCGCCGCCGGGATGAAGGTGGTGACGCTGGCGCAGCCCCGGTCGAGCATGGCCTCCAGCCGCCGCCTGGCGGTGCTCTCGCTGATGCCGAGGCGGCGGCCGATGGACTGGAAACTGGCCCTGCCGTCCTCGCGCATGGCGGCCAGCACCTCGCGGTCGACGTCGTCGAGGTGGCCACGCTCGCAGGTGTGGACGGGCCGGTGCAACGCGAACGTCGCGGCCTTCTCGCCGAGGACGGGCACGCTCCAGCCGTAGCTCACCTTGTACGTGTGCAGCACCAGATCGGCGTTGCTCTGCTGCGCCCCCGGCACCGAGTGCACGTAGTCGACCAGCATCGAGTAGAGGTCGCGGTGCTTGGGCGCGACCAGCTCGAAGACGATGTCGTAGCCACCGGTGACGATGGTGACGTACCGGATGTCCGGATTTTTCGCCAGAAGCCCGGCCACTCTGAGCTGGCTGCCGGGCGCGCACGTCAGCCGCACCAGGAACACGTGGACGGGTCCCTCGTGCTCCAGGTGCGGCAGCACCGCCACGCGGGCCAGGCCCGCGCCCATGAGGTGCTGGGCCCGCCGCGCCACCGTCGTGGTGGAGATGCCGAGCAGCTGGGCGATGTCGGTCCAGCTCGCCCGGCCGTTCACGTGGAGCGCGGCCAGGATCTTGCGGTCTAGGTCGTCGAGATCTTCCATCGGGGGCATCATCGCGCGTTCAGCCCCGGTCGCGCACCCCGGACAGGAAGGCGCGCACGGTGGCCTCCCACAGCTCCGCCTCCTCGACCTGCGGCGAGTGCCCGGACTTCTCGAAGATCCGCAGCTCGGAGCCGGGGATCAGGCCGGCGATGGTGCGGCTGCACTCGACCGGGGTGATCCAGTCGTGGCGGCCGACGGTGATCAGGGTGGGGGCGGTGATGCCGGGCAGCAGGTGCTTGATGTCGTAGTTCGGCTGGTTGACGGCGAAGGCGTAGTTGTGGGTGGCGTAGTGGTACGGGGTCGCGGCCACCCGCTTCTCCACGGCGGCGGGGTCGTAGTCGTGGTCGTACAGGGGCAGGATCTCGCGCCAGCAGTCGCGCAGGTCGTCGTCGTCGCGCACGGTGCCGGACATGATCCGGTCGAGCTTGGCACGGTCGATGGTGACCCGGGAGGAGGCGGCGGCGTTGCGGATGGCCAGGTCCTGGTTGGCGTTGTCGGCGGAGGTGTCGCGCAGCACGACGGCGCTGACCCGGTCGGGGTGGCGGGCGGCGTACTCCATGGCGATGAAGCCGCCGTAGGAGCCGCCGGCGATGACGACGCGCTCGGCGCCGAGCCAGCGGCGCAGTCCCTCGACGTCGGCGACCCACTGCTCGTGCGTGAACGGGCCGTTCTGCCCGCTCTGTCCGGATCCTCGGGCGTCGAAGACGACCACCTTGTACGCGTCCGCGAGCCGGCCGAAGCTGCTCCTGGGCTCGGCGAGCGAGCCGAGGCCCGGCGCGCCGTGGTGGGCGATGATGACGTCGTCGCCCTCGCCGAGGACTTCGACGTTGAGCCGGTTGCCGTTGATGTCGACGAACAAAACGGTCCTTCCAATAGAGCAGATGATCAGATGATGACGTCGGTGAGCTCGCGCGGGTACGCCGTCAAGCGGCGCGGCCCTGACTCGGTGACCAGGACGGTGTCGGAGATGCGGTATCCGGCGTGGCCGGGCACGTACACGCCGGGCTCGCTGGACAGGATCATCCCGGGGGCCAGCTCGGTGGTGTCGCCGTACGACAGCCAGGGCGGCTCGTGGAAGCCGAGCCCGATGCCGTGCCCCTGCCGGTGGCGGATGTGCTCGGCGAACCCGGCCCGCTCGATCACCTCCAGGCAGCGCCGGTTGGCCTCCTCGCAGGTGGCGCCGGGGACGAGCGCCTCGGTGCCGAGCTCCTGCGCCTCGCGTACGACCTCGTAGTAACGGGCCTGCTCGGGAGTGGGCTCGCCGATGACGAACGTGCGCTCGCTCTCCACGAACCGGCCGCCGACGGCGCAGCCGAGCGAGAGCATGAACGTCTCCCCGGCGCGCAGCCGGTCGCCGCCGGGCAGGCGGTGCGGCTGGGCGGAGTTGGGGCCGCCGTAGACGAGGCCGCCGGTCAGCATGGGCACGACGACGACGTCCTCGTGCTTGGCGTACATGAGGCGGGAGCCGTGGGAGATGACGTGCCCGGCCAGCTCGGTCTCGGTGGGCAGCTCGCCGCCGGCCTCGACGGCCGACCTGACCAGCTCGACGCCGGCCTCGATCATCTGGTCGGCGATGCGGGCGGCCTCCTCGTGCAGCGTGATCTCCTCGGGCAGCTTGCGCAGCCGCACCCGGCCGAGCGCGCCCGAGGCGCTCCAGCGGGTCGAGGGGAACGCCTCGGCCAGCGCCTCCGCCCGGCCCACGCTGGTCGAGGGCGCGTACGCGGCCGCTTCTGGAGCGGGGACGTGCGCGGCCAGGACCGCGAACGGCGACCTGACGCCGGGGAACTCGGGGTAGGCCACGATCTCGGCCCTGGCCTGCTGGTCCTGGGCGTACTCGCGTTCCAGGTCGGGCACGAGCAGCACGGGCTCGCCGTCGAGCGGCAGCCAGCAGGCGACCGGCCGCTCGTTCGGGAAGTGGTGGAAGCCGGTGAGGTAGGCGACGTCGAGCGGGTCGTCGAGGATCAGGGCGGACAGGCCCTCGCGGGACATCTCCGCTCGTACCCGGTCGAGCGCACCCGCGTAGAAGGCGCCGGGCAGCCGCTGGGAGAAGGTCATGTGTCGCTCCTGTGGTTGCGGGCGTCGTTGTAGGCCACGGAGAGCAGCGTCGTGGACAGGACGAGCAGCAGGATGGCCAGCGACGGGAACAGGGTGGTCCACCAGGCGGAGGCCAGCGCGCCGGACTGCTGGGCCTTGTGCAGGATCGTGCCCCACGACCAGCTGTTCGGATCGCCGAGCCCGAGGAAGGACAGCCCGGCCTCCGACAGCACGGCCCGGGAGGTGGTCAGCACGACCGACACGCCGACGACGGGGATGACGCCGGGCAGCAGGTGCTTGCGCACGATCCACAGGGACGAGCCGCCGACGATCTTGGCCGCCGACACGAACGGCATGGGCACGATGGCCAGGGCCTGCGAGCGCACCACGCGGGCCACCTCGGGCCAGCTGAACAGCGCGATCACCACGGCCAGCGTGCGCACGCTGGGCCCGGCCAGCGCCGCGACGAGGATCATCAGCGGCAGCACGGGCAGCGACAGCGACAGGTCCACCAGCACGCCGAGCGGGGTGTCCAGGCGCCGGAAGTAGGCGGCGCAGACGCCGATGAGCAGGCCGATGACGATGGCCAGCACGGAGGCGCTGACGCCGACCGCCATGCTGACCCTGGTGCCCCAGACGACCTGGGCGAAGACGTCCTGGCCGATGTCGTCGGTGCCGAACCAGTGGGCCGCGGAGGGCGGCTGGGAGGTGTCGGCGCCGTACCCCTCGGGGAACGGCGCGATCAGCGGCGCGCAGATCGCGACCAGGGCCAGCAGGATCAGCAGGATCCCGCTGGCCACGCCGAGGGGGTTGCGGCGGAAGGAGGACCAGGTCCGCTGGCGCGGCGTGAGTTCCACGGCGGCTGCCGTCATGAGGTACGCACCCTGGGGTCGAGGATTCCGTAAGCCACGTCGGTGATCAGGTTGGCCGCCACGACGGCCGCCGCGAGCAGCACGAACGCGCCTTGCAGGACGGGGAAGTCGAGCTGGCCGACCGCCTCGTAGATGGCGCGGCCGATGCCGGGATAGGCGTAGATCGTCTCGGTCAGCACCGCGCCGCCGACGAGGGTGCCGAGCTGCAGCCCGGCGATCGTGGTGGTGGGCAGCAGCGCGTTGCGCAGGGCGTGCTTCCACACGACCGTCCCCGGCCGCACGCCCTTGGCCTTGGCCAGGGACACGTAGTCCTCGCCGAGCGCCTCGATGAGCGTGGTCCGCATCGTCAGCACGTAGCCGCCGAGCTGGATGAAGACCAGCGACAGGCACGGCAGCACCAGGTGGTGCAGCATGCTGAGCGTGGCGCCCAGGCCGGTGGCGTCCAGGTCGACCGCGCCGCCGATGGGGAACCAGCCGAGCCAGACGCCCAGCACGTACATGAGCAGGATGCCGACGCTCGGCACGAACAGCGACTGGGCGGTGATGCCGGTGAGCTGGATGACGCGGTCCAGCCAGCCCTTGGCCCTGGTGGCGGCGAGCACGCCGAGCGGGATGCCCAGCGCGATCGTCACCACCATGGCCGAGATGGTCAGGATCAGCGTCCAGGGCAGCCGCTCCATGAGCACGGTCGTCACGGGGATCGACTGCCGGAAGGACATGCCGAGGTTGCCCTGCACCAACTGGCCGAGATAGTCGAGGTACTGCGCCGCCAGCGGCTTGTCCAGGCCGAAGTCGGCGAGCAGCTTCTGGCGCAGTTCCTCGGTCATGTTCGGATCGGCCACGGCCAGCACCGGGTCACCTGGCAGCAACCGCACCAGGAAGAACGTCACCGTGACCGCGAACCAGAGGGTGAGCAGGCCGCGGGCCAGCCGGAGGCCGATGAAGCGCATGCCGATCAGCCCGCGGGCTTCGCCGCGGCGAGGGAGAGCGGGTTCAGGATGGACAGCAGCTCGCTGGGCATCGGCTGGAACCCGGTCCACTTGGCGGAGTGGGCGACGTTGAACGTCTCGACGTACAGGACGTTGTCGTAGACCTGGTCATGGATGATCCTGGCCGCCTCCTGGATCGGCGTCTTGGCCTCCTCCTGGGTGAGCGCCCGCTGCGCCTGGTCGATCAGGTCGTCCAGCTTGGGGTCCTCGACCTGGGCGTAGTTGATGAACCCGCCGCTCTTGAAGGCCAGCCCCAGGTTGGCGGGCGGGTTGTCCATGACCGCCCACGAGCCGGCGTAGATGTCGAAGTCCCGCTTGGTGGTCTTGTCCAGGTACGTGTTGCGCTCCAGGCCCTGCAGCTCGATCGTGATGCCGGCCTTCTTGGCCGCGTCGCGGACCATGGGCGCCCAGCGGGCGATGTTCGGGTCGGCCTGGTCGTAGATCATGCTCAGGCTCAGGTTCGTCTGCCCGGCCTCGGCCAGCAGTTTCTTGGACTGCTCGGGGTCGAAGGCGTACTCCTTCGACGCCGTGTCGGTCCACTGGGGCAGCGAGGGCGTCAGCACGCTGGAGTTGGAGGACTTGGCGAAGCCCTTCAGCGCGATGTTCCTGATGGCCTCGTAGTCGACGGCGTGGGCCAGCGCCTGGCGGACGCGGACGTCGTCGAGCGGCTTGCGCTTGGTGTTGTACTGCAGGTGCGCCCAGCCCAGCGACGGGATCTGCTCCAGCTTGACCTTCTGGTCGTTCTTCAGCTCGATCGCGGTGGCCGGCGGCAGCACGTTGCCGATCATGTCGATCTCGCCGTTGCGCAGCGCCAGGACCTCGGTGTTGACGTCGGGGAAGACGCGGAAGACGACCTGCTTGACGGTGGGCTGACCGGGCCCGAAGTCGTCCACCCGGTCCATGATGTAGCGCTGGCCGCGCTCGACCTTGGTCAGCTTGAACGGCCCGGCGCTGACCCAGTCCTTGTCGTTGGCGAACTTCTGCACGCTCGGCGCCTTGGAGAAGACGTGCTCGGGCACGACGGGCAGCCAGAAGCCCACGTTGTCGAGGAACGTGCCGTCGGGGCGGGTGAGCTTGAAGCGCACCTCGGTCGGCGAGACCGCCTCGGCCTTGTCCAGCGCGGTGATGAGCCCGGCCACCACGCCGAACTTCTCCTTCTGCACCGCGGTCACCGAGAACACGACGTCGGAGGCGGTGACCGGCTTGCCGTCGGACCACTTCATGTCGTCACGCAGCTTGGCGGTCGCGACCTTGCCGTCGTCGGAGTAGGACCATTCGGTCGCCAGGTACGGGATCCGCTTGCCGGTGGCGTCCATCTGGGTCAGCTTCGGGTACATGAGGTCGGTGACCCACGAGTCCGTACGGCTGTTGCCGACCAGCGGGTTGTAGTTGACCACGTCGGCGGTGGTTCCGATGGTCAGCCGGTCGGCGCTGGCGGGCGCCTGAGTGCCCGGGGAGCCGGAGGAGCCTGAGGAACCGGGCACGCTGGGAGCGCAGGCCGTAAGCGCCACGGCCAGCGCGGTGAGAAGAACCGCACGTCTCATCAGATCCAGACCTCTTCCAGCACGCGCATGACGTTGCCGCCGATGACCTTGGTGATCTCGTCGTCGGAGTAACCGTGGGTGACGAGCCACGAGATGATGTTCCAGAAGCACTCGGCCGGGTTCTCCAGGCCGTCCACGTAAGGGACCTTCTCGTACGCCTGGCCCGCGTGGGCCTCGTTGAGCGACAGGTGCTCGGCGAACGTGTCGTGCAGCCCCACGTGGTCGCCGAACAGCGTGTCGGGTCCGAAGGCCACGTGGTCGATGCCGACCAGGTCTACACAGTACGTGAAGTGGTCCATCACCGACTCCAGGCTGTGCCGGGGATGGTCGGGCGACAGGGTGGTGTGGGGGGCCGCCTCCAGCCCGATCACGCCGCCGCGCTCGGCCGCGGCCTTGATGACCGAGTCCGGCTTCATCCGGTTGGTCGGCCAGACGGAGCGGGCGCCCGCGTGGGTGATGAGGATCGGCCGGTCGGAGTGGCGGATCGTGTCGAGCGAGGTCTGGTCGCCGGAGTGAGAGACGTCGATGGCGATGCCCAGCTTGTTCATCCGGCGCACGGCCTTCTCGCCGAACAGCGTCAGCCCGCCGTCGCCGCGCTCCTTCAGGCCGCTGCCCAGGGTGTTGGCCTCGCTGTAGGCGATGCCCATCTGGCGCACGCCGAAGCCGTAGAGCATGTCGATCCGGTCGACCTCGTTCTCGATCATCGTGGCCGCCTCCAGGGCGAGCACGAGACCGATCCGGCCGCTGGAGTGCGCCTCGTGCACGTCGGCCAGGCGCTCGATCTTGATCAGGAAGTCCTGGTGGGCCACGTCCGACAGGCGCATGCCGATGTCGGCCACCACGTCGTTCCACTTCCAGCCGGCCTGGCTGGTGATGCAGCAGGTGCCGTCCATCAGGTTGTCGAAGACGACGGTCATGCCGGAGCGGGACAGGCCCTCGTAGCCGGTGTGGTGGCGGGCGGTGCGGTTGTAGTCGACGGTCTGGCTGATGTCGTCGGGGAAGATCGACGGGTGGTCGTGCAGGGAGACGACCAGGCTGTCGGTGAGCAGGCGACGTACGCGCTCGCTCTGCTCGGAGGTCAGCTCGGGCCCCTGGTAGGCCGGCACCCGGCCGAGCTCAGGCGCCAGGTCGAACCGGCGGTAGTCGACGCCCTCCTCCAGGTATTCGTACGAACGGTAGCCCTTGTAGCTCTTCGCAGCTTCCAGCATCTGGTAACCCCTCTTGTCCAATTGCCCGCAGCTTGCCAGAATCAGGCGTGAAAGACAATATTGGAGTTGTTTTCCGGCATCACAGACTTTGTTAACGCCACGTTTCGTCATGATCATAGAAGGGGGTGCGGTGAACGAGCCACCGGTCCTGGAGATACGCGACCTGCACGTCACGTTCACCGCACACGGACGCGAGATCCCCGCGGTGCGCGGGGTGGACCTGACCATCGAGCGCGGCCAGACGCTCGCGCTGCTCGGCGAGTCCGGCTCGGGAAAATCCGTCACGGCCAAGGCCGTCATGGGCCTGCTCGACCAGCCCGGCGCCCGGGTGCGCTGCGAGAGCGCCAAGCTCGGCGGGCGCGACCTGCTCGCGATGACCGAGGACCAGCTGCGCGCGCTGCGCGGCAGCGAGATGACACTCGTCTTCCAGGACGCGCTGTCGGCGCTCAACCCCGTGCTCAGCATCGGCGACCAGATCGGCGAGCTCTACCGGGTGCACCGCGGTCTGTCCCGCCGGGAAGCCAAGGCCCGCTCGATCGAGATGCTGGACCTGGTCGGCATCCCGGCCGCGGCCAAGCGGATCAACGACTACCCGCACCAGTTCTCCGGCGGGATGCGGCAGCGGATCCTGGTCGCCATGGCGGTGGCGCTGGAGCCCGACCTGATCATCGCCGACGAGCCGACGACCGCGCTCGACGTGACCGTGCAGGCGCAGATCCTGGAGCTGATCGACCGGCTGCGGCGCGACCTGGGCACCGCGGTGCTGCTCATCACCCACGACCTCGGGGTCGCCGCCGAGGTCAGCGACCGGGTGGCGGTGATGTACGCGGGCCGCATCGTCGAACGCGGCGAGGTCGAGGAGATCTACGACCTGCCCGCGCACCCGTACACGGAGGCCCTGCTCGCCGCCATCCCCGACCTCGACGCCCCCGCCTCGGAGCTGCGCGCCATCCCCGGCGCCCCGCCCAGCCCCGCCGAGACCCCGCCCGGCTGCTCCTTCGCGCCGCGCTGCGAGCGCGCGAGCGAGGTGTGCGTGACCACCCGGCCCGCCCTGACGCTGCTGGAGACCGGCGCCGGCCGCTACACCGCCTGCCACCACTCGGAGGAGATGCTCGATGGCGCCCTCGCCTGACGTCAGGGAGCCCGTGCTGCGGGCGACGAACCTGCACAAGACCTACCGCTCCGGGCTGCTGTCCAGGGGCGGCGGAGTGCGCGCGGTCGCGGGCGTGGACCTGGAACTGTACGCCGGTGAGACGCTGGGCATCGTCGGCGAGTCCGGCTGCGGCAAGTCCACCCTGGCCCGCATGCTCGTCGGTCTCGAACGCCCCGACCAGGGCGAGGTCACCTTCCGCGGGCAGCCCTTCTTCACCAGGGGCGGCGTGCCGCGCGACATCCGGCGGCGGGTCCAGATGGTCTTCCAGGACCCGCTCACCTCGCTCAACCCGCGCATGACGGTGCACGACATCGTGGCCGAGCCGCTGCGCGTGCACCGGCTGGCGCAGGGCTCGCGCGCCATGCGCGACCGGGTCGGGGAACTGCTGACGCTGGTGGGACTGTCCCCCGACCGGATGAACCGGTTCCCGCACGAGTTCTCCGGCGGGCAGCGGCAGCGCATCGGCATCGCCAGGGCCCTCGCCACCGAGCCCGACGTGATCGTGTGCGACGAGCCGGTCTCGGCGCTGGACATGTCGGTGCAGGCGCAGGTGGTCAACCTGTTCGCGCAGTTGCAGCGCACGCTCGGGGTGGCGCTGGTGTTCATCGCGCACGACCTGGCCGTGGTGCGGCACGTGTCGCACCGGGTGGGGGTGATGTACCTCGGGCGGGTGGCCGAGACCGGACCGGCGGCCGGGGTGTACGGGGCGCCGGCGCATCCGTACACGATGGCGCTGCTGTCGGCGGCTCCCGTGCCGAAGCCGCGGTTGAAGGGGCGCTCGCGCATCATGCTCGCAGGGGACCCGCCGAGCCCGGTCGCGCCGCCGCCGGGGTGCCGGTTCCACACGCGCTGCTGGAAGGCCACCGAACGGTGCGCCGAGGAGGAGCCGGTGCTGGAGCCGGGGCCGGACGGAGGCGACCACCACGCCGCCTGCCACTACGCGGAGCGGGCCTCCTGAGTCACGGGCGGCGGCTCCTCTGAGTCACGGGTCCCGGCGGACGACGACGAGTGCCACGTCGTCCTCGCGCGCTCCGAACGCGGCCAGCATCCGGTCGGCGAACTCCTCCAGATCGTCCTCGACGACCTCCGCGAGCCGCCTGGCGGTCTCCATGCTCTCGTCCAGCGAGATGTGCCGGTCCTCCACGAGCCCGTCGGTGAACAGCAGCAGCGTGCCGCCGGGCGGCAGCTTCAGCCGGTCCACCGTGTACGACTCCGGCAGGGCGCCGAGCAGCAGGTTGCCCAGGTTGTGATAGGCGCAGCCGGGACCGGAGAACAGCGGCGGGATGTGACCGGCGTTGGCCACCTCCATCTCCCCCGTGGCCGGGTCGATGAGCACCAGGCACAGCGTGGCGGTCATGCGCGGGTGGTAGCGCCGCATCATCTGGTTGAGCAGGTCGAGCGAGGCGCTGAGGTCCACCTGGCCGATGAACGAGGCCCGCATGGCGTGGCGCAGCTCGGCCATCACGGTCGCGGCGTGCAGCGAGTGCCCCTCCACGTCGCCGATGGCCACCAGCACCCGGTGATCGACCGGCAGCACCTCGTAGAAGTCGCCGCCCACCTCGATGTTGTCCGCGGCCGGCTGGTAACGCATCGCCACCTGAAGGCCGGGCACCTCGGGGATGCGGGTGGGCAGCAGGCTGCGCTGCAGCGTGAGCGCGATCGTGTGCTCCTCCGCGTACGCGCGCAGCGCGTCCACCGCCAGGGCCAGCTCCTGGCCGAGCTGGCGCAGCAGGTTCACCTCGTCGGTGTCGAGCGGCGGCTCGGCCTCCACCCCCAGGTAGATGGGCGCCTTCGAGTTCTTCGTCCGGCAGAGCACGCCCGTGCTGCTGCCCTCCGTCCGCACGTCGGGCACCAGACCGCGCCACTCGTCCGCGTGCAGGGTGAACACGTGGGTGCGGGCCGCCTCCCGCTGCACCATCCGGCTGAGCCGGCCGAGCAGGTCGGGCCCGGCGGGGGCGGCGACGGCCCGCTCGCCCGGTTTGGCGCGGTAGCGGCGGATCCGTCCGTCGGGCATCAGCGCCAGGGTGCCGCAGTAGCGGTTCAGCAGCTCGGCCGAGCCCTCGACGGCCACCGTCAGCAGCTCGTCGAACGTCTCGGACTCGTTGATGCGCAGCGTCACCTCGGCCAGCAAGGCCAGGCGCCTGGCCATGAGCTCGGCCCGCCAGCGCGCCCGGTAGTAGCGCAGCATGGCCTCGACCGTGGCGGCGAACTCGGCCGGCTCGATCGGCTCGGCCAGGTAGGCGTCCGCGCCGCGCTCCAGCCCCTCGGCCCGGTCGGCCACGGTGATGGCGTTGGCCGAGACCTGGATGACGGGGATCGCGGCGGTCTCCGGGTCGGCCTTGATGCGCTCGCACACCTCGTACCCGGGGATGTCGGGCAGCCGCACGTCGAGGACGACCAGGTCGACGTGGTGCGCGGCGAGCAGCCGCAGCGCCTCCTCGCCGCCGCTCGCCTCGATCACGGTGTGCCCTGCCCGGCGCAGCCAGCTCGACAGGATGTACCGCTTCGTCGGCGTGTCGTCGACCACCATGACGGTCGCCGTCTCAGGCATCCTTCGTCCCCTTCGCGCCGCGGATGGCATGAAGCAGTTGTTCCCTTCTCAAACCGTGCTTGGACAGCACCTTCTTGGTGTCGGGAGCCTGCTGCGGCGAGATCGTCACCACGACCACGGGGATGTCGCGCAGCCGCTCGTCCTCGGCCATCCGCTGGAGCAGCACGCTGCCGTCCAGGCGCGGCATGAGCAGGTCGACCAGGATCACGTCGGGCGGGGCCGCCGCCATCAGCTCCAGCGCCACGGCCCCGTCGGGGGCCTCGTCGACGTGTGTGGCGAAGCCGTACAACATGCGGCGGGCGGCGGCGCGGAACACCTCGTCGTCGTCGGCGACCAGCACCCGCTCCAGCTCGGGCGGCCCGCTGTAGTGGGGCAGGCGCAGCGTGGCCGTGGTGCCCTCGCCCTCCGCGCTGGCCAGCTCAAGGGTGCCGCCGAGCGCCTCGGCGAGCCTGCGGGCGTACGGCAGGCCGAGCCCCGTCCCCCGGTACCTCACCTGCAAGGAGCCGGGGATCTGGTAGAAGTCCTCGAACACGCGGTCGATGTGGTCGGGCGGGATGCCGATGCCCGTGTCGCTGACCGTGATGACGGCCTCGTTCTCGGCGTCGTCGAGGCGGGCGCGCAACGTCACCGCGCCGCGCTCGGTGAACTTCAGCGCGTTGGACAGCAGGTTGCGCAGGATCCTGACCAGCATGCCCTCGTCGGCGTACAGCTCGGCGGCCTCGGTGGCCACGTCGTGGCGCAGCTCGACGCCGGCCTGCTCGCTCGTCGGGCGCATCGTCACCCGCAGCTGCTCGGCGACCTGGACCAGGTTCACGTGCGCCGGCTGCGGGTCCAGGCGGCCCGACTCCGCCTTGGCCATGTCGAGCAGCTCGCTGACCAGCTCAAGCAGCGTCTCGGTCGAGCTGCCGATGAGCCGTACCTGATGCTCCTGCTCCTCGGTGAGCTCGTCGCCTCCTGGGCCGGTCAGCAGCCTGACCAGGCCGATGACCGAGTTGAGAGGCGTGCGCAGCTCGTGGCTGACGGTGGCCCAGAAGCGGTTGCGCGCCTCGGTGGTCTCGCGCAGCAGGCTCGACCTCTCGTCCAGCTCGGCGTAGAGGGCGACCACTCCCCTGTTGGTCTCCTCCAGCTCGTCGGAGAGCTGGTTGTACATCGCCAGCACACCGGAGTTGGTCTCCTGGAGCTCGGCGTTGAGCCGCAGCACATCCTCCAGCGTGCCGGCCAGCTCCTTGTTCTGCTCGCGCAGCTCGTCGAGCGCGGAGACCGGCGAGAGCCGGGCGAGCCTGGTGCGCATCTCCTCGACGGGTACGGCCCGTGGGAGGACGCGCAGCCGTTTGGACAGCGTCACGCTGTGCTCGTCGAGCGCGACCGAGTCCACCAGCCGGCCGGCCAGTGTCAGGCCCTCGGAACCGGCCAGGTCGGAGCGCCCGGTGTGCTCCAGGGTGATGAGCAGCCACTGGTCGTCGAGGGAGACCGTGGCGCTCGACCCGGGGCCGTACACCTCGCGGCCGGCCTCGCTGAGCGCCGTCGCCACCCGGATCTGGTCCTGCTGGTCGAGCCCGGCCAGCTCGGCGGCGGCGCGGCCGATGCGGCGCAGCACGAAGACGTCCTGGTCGGCGTCGAGCCGGACGCGGACGAGCTCAGCGGCCGGCATGGCCGGGCCTCACCGTCACCACGCAGGCGTCGTCGCGCCTGCTGCCCGCCTCGCGCAGGAGCCCCGCGGCGATCACCGCCGGGGTGCGGGCGAACAGGCCGGGGATCGCCGCCGGGTCCCAGCGGTCGGTCAGCCCGTCGCTGTGCATGACCACGACGGCGTACGCGGGCAGCTCGTAGGAGTACTGGCGCAGCCGGCCTCCCCGATGCCCCGCGATGCCGGGAACCGACACCATGCCATGCCGTCCTTCCCCGTGCGCGACCCAGCCGGAGACGTTGCCCAGGCCGGAGTAGGAGACACCGCCCGGCTCGACGCGGGCGACCGCCACGGCGCCGCCCCTGGTGCCGGACATGCCGGCGTGCAGGCGTGCCACGATGTCCAGCGGCTCCTGGTCGCTCACGCCGTGGAACAGCTCCACGGCCCGCTGCGCGGCCTGCGCGGCAATGTGGCCGTGCCCGAGCCCGTCGCAGACCAGCACGGTCGTCACCGAACCCGACCTGGCGATGGCGAAGCCGTCACCGGACACGGGCTCCTCGCCGATCGGCCGCGTCACGCCGCCGGCCAGCAGCGGCGGCGGGGCCGCGCCGTCCGCGGTGAAGTACATGGCCAGGACGGTTCCCCGGCCTGGCAGGGAGTGAACGTCGTAGCCGGAGGCGATGCGGGCGATGGCGCCCAGCCCGATGCCGAGGGTGCCGGAGGTGGAGTAGCCGTCGCGCAACGCGCGGGCCACGTCGGCCATGCCGGGGCCGCGGTCCAGGCAGATGAGCTCCACGGTGGCCGGGGCCTCGGGGTGGGGGCGCACCATGACCGTGCCCTCGACCGCGTGCTTGACCAAATTGGAGACGGCCTCGCTGACGGCCACGGCCGTCTGCCCGACGAGCACCGGGTCGAATCCGGCCGCCTCGGCCAGCCCGACGGCCTTGCGGCGGACCGCGCCGACCGCGCTGGGGTCCTCGGCGCGGACCCAGTCGTCTACGCGAGGACCGGTCACCGCGCCCATGCCACCACACCCCAGGTCACCGGGCCCCGTGTCACCGCACCCCGTGTCGCTGGGCCTCGTTTTTCTGGGCCCCAGGTCACCGGGCCCCAGGTCGCCGGGTCCGGTGTCATCGGGCCCATTTGGTCACCGTCACGGTCGTGCCCTTCCCCGGCCCCGACAGCAGGTCGAACTCGTCGACCAGCCGGCGTGATCCGCTGAGCCCGAGCCCGAGGCCGTTCCCGGTGGTCCAGCCGTCGGTCAGGGCCAGTTCGAGGTCGGGGATGCCGGGGCCCTCGTCGGTGACGACCAGTTTGAGCCCGCGTCTGGGGCCGTTCTCGACGACCAGGATGCGCACGTCGCCGCCGCCTGCGTACACCAGGGCGTTGCGCGCCAGCTCGCTGGCCGCGGTGACGATCTTGGTCTGATCGACGAGGGACAGGCCCACCTCGATGGCGACGCTCCGTACGAGCTGGCGCACCGCGACGACGTCGGCGCTGCTCGCGATGACGACCTCGCGCTCGCCGCTCACGGCGTCGCGCTCCGGATGTGGTCCAGCAGCGCGACCCCCTTCTCCAGATTGAGTGCGGTACGGACGCCGCCCAGCGACAGCCCGAGCTCGACGAGCGTGATGGCCACGGCCGGCCGCATGCCGACGACCACGGTCTGCGCGTCGAGCATGCGGCACATTCCGGCGATCGTGGCCAGCATCCGGCCGATGAAGGAGTCGACGATCTCCACGGCGGTGATGTCGATGATCACTCCCCTGGCGCCGTGCTCCACCACGGCGTCGGCGAGGTCTTCCTGGAGGGCGAGCACGCTCTGGTCCTCCAGGTCGATCTGGATGGAGACGATGAGGACGTCACCGAGTTTGAGTACGGGAACGTGCTGCACTAGGCGTTCTCCGCCCGGATGGAGACGTGCGCCTGACGCGCCCGGCCCACTTCGATGCCCGCGCGCCTGAAGGTGTGCGCGAGCGCGTCGGCCAGGGACGCCTTCGTCACGATGTCGCCGAACTCGACGCCGAGCGTGACGAGGGTGTGCGCGATCTGCGGGCGGATGCCGGAGATGACGCACTCCGCGCCCATCAGGCGAGCCGCGACGACCGTCTTCAGCAGGTGCTGGGCGACCTGGGTGTCGACGGCGGGGACGCCGGTGATGTCGATGATCGCGTGCTCGGCACCGGTGTCGACCAGCGTCTGCAGCAGCTTCTCCATCACGACCTGGGTGCGGGCGGAGTCGAGGGTGCCGATCAGCGGCACCGCCACGATGCCGTCCCATATCTTGACCACCGGCGTGGACAGTTCGAGCAGCTGCTCGGCCTGGTCCAGAATGATCTTCTCGCGGGCGTCGGTGTACGTCTCGAACGTGTAGAGCCCCAGGTCGTCGATCAGCCGGGAGAACCAGACCAGCCCACCGGCCGCCTCGGCCCAGTCGGCATCGGCCTCGGTGAGCTCGAAGACGACCTCCTTCAGCCCGAACACCGCCCTGGCCGTGTCGGAAGGCGCGAAGCCGGCGCGGGCCCGCGATCGTGAGAGCTCGGCCAGCAGTCCGCGGACGTCGGCGAAGTCGTTCTTGCCCGCGTCGAGTGCGGCGAGCAGCGCCCGGTAGAGCTCCGACAGCTCCTCCGAGGACGCCTTGGCGATCTTGACCCAGCGGCTGATGACCTGCTCTTCATTGGTCCTGAGCAGTTCTTGCATGCGTCGCCTGGCTGTGTCGGCTTGAACGGACAAGGATCACTCCATTAGGGGCGGCCAGCAATGGTCGTATGCTAGTGCGAATTATCGGCATCAGGCACTCCATTGAGGGCTCTCCAGTGTCACCGACCGTGTACGCCCGTGCGGGCCGGAGCGCGTTCATGACGCCCACCGAAAACGATCTCTTGCTGCCGGATGCCCCGGCAAATGGAGGTTTTGCCGCTTAATTTCCCGCGCACGGGATCTCTTTCACTATAAGTGCGGCGGGCGAATGCTTTTCCGCTGCCGCGCCCGGCGGAACGCCGATCACACAGGGTCTCCGGGCGTCGGCGCGGGAACCCGGCTCTTGGTGGCGCCGTTCATGGGTACGGAAGTGGAGAGGCAGGATTTGCTGACATGGTGTCGTCATCAGCTTGACGCCGGATGCCGGCGTTTGTGACACTTCGTCATGAAACGTCAGCACGAGAGGTGGGCCGCGTGACCGCGTCGTTCTCCGAGACCCTGCGAACCGCCACCTGGGCCGACCACGAGTCCGCCGAGTCGGAAGGTTACCTCTCCGCGTTGATGGCCGGGCGGCTGAGCGAGCACGACTACGGCGAGATGGTGGCTCAACACTACTTCGCCTACACCGCGCTCGACGGCGTCTCGCGCGCACTCGCCGACCACCCGGTGGCCGGCCGCTTCGTCTTTCCCGAGCTCTACCGGGAGCCCGCGCTGGAGCGCGACCTTGAGACGATCTACGGCTCCGGCTGGCGGGAGCGGATCACCCCGTCGAAGTCGACCCGCACCCTCGTGGCCCGCATCCAGCAGGTGGCCGACTGGCCGGCCGGCTACGTGGCCCACCACTACACCCGTTACCTGGGCGACCTCTCGGGCGGGCAGTTCATCCGGATGGAGCTGCAGAAGATCTACGGGTACGCCAAGGGCGGCGGCGTCGACTTCTACATCTTCGACGAGCTGGGCAGCCTGCCGCGGTTCAAGACCGAATACCGCTCCCGGCTCGACGAGCTGGGCACGGGGCTCGCGGAGCGGGAGCAACAGCGGATGATCGGCGAGGTCAAGCTGGCCTACCAGCTCAACACCGAGGTGCTGGGCGACCTGGCCCACCTGGCCAGAGCCGCCGCCTGACCCACCCGCCCGCCGCACCTGGCCGGCGCTGCCGCCCGGCCGCCGCAGACGGCGGCTGCGGGTCAGTGCGCTGTTCCGGACAATTCGCCGGACAGCTTGGCGTGCATCTCCGCGCTCGGCTCGTTCAGGCCGACGATCCGCACGCTCTTGCCGCGGGCGGCGTACTTGGCCTGCACGGCGTCAAGCGCGGCGACCGAGGTGGCGTCCCAGATGTGCGCGCCCGACAGGTCGATGACCACCTGTGCGGGGTCGCCGGCGTAGTCGAACCGGGTGACCAGGTCGCCGGTGGAGGCGAAGAAGAGCTGTCCGGTGACGGCGTAGACGGCCTGCTCGCCGTCGGGGTCGACGACGGCCGAGACCTGGGCGAGGTGCGCGACCCGGCGGGCGAAGATCACCAGCCCGGTCAGCGATCCGGCGACGACGCCGATCGCCAGGTTGTGCGTGGCGACCACGACGGCCACGGTGACGACCATGACGGTGATCTCGCCCGCGGGCATGCGCCGCAGCGTGGCCGGGGCGACGGAGTGCCAGTCGAAGGTGCCGAACGAGACCAGCACCATCACCGCGACCAGCGCGGCCATCGGGATCTGCGACACCCACGGCCCGAAGACGATGCACAGCACCATGAGCATGACCCCGGCGGTGAACGTGGACAGGCGGGTGCGGGCGCCGTTCTTCACGTTGATCATGGTCTGGCCGATCATGGCGCAGCCGCCCATGCCGCCGAACAGGCCGGTGACGATGTTGGCCAGGCCCTGGCCGATGGATTCGCGGGTCTTGCTGGAGCGGGTGTCGGTGATGTCGTCGACGAGCTTGGCCGTCATCAGCGACTCCATCAGGCCGACCAGGGCGAAGGCGAGCGCGTACGGGGCCAGCAGGGTGAGCGTGTCCAGCGTGAGGGGCACGTCGGGCAGCCCGGGCACCGGCAGCGACGACGGCAGCGTGCCGCGGTCGCCGACCGTGGGGACGGCCAGCCCCGCGCCGACGGTGATGGCGGTGAGCGCGGCGATGGACACCAGCGGCGCGGGCACGGCCCTGGTCAGCCGCGGGAAGAACACCATCAGCGCCAGCCCGCCGGCCAGCAGCGGGTAGACCGCCCACGGCACGCCGATCAGCTCGGGCACCTGCGCCATGAAGATCAGGATGGCGAGGGAGTTGACGAAGCCGACCATCACGCTGCGCGGGACGAACCGCATCAGCCTGGCCACGCCGAGGGCCCCGAGCACGATCTGGATGAGCCCGCCGAGGATGACGGTGGCGATCAGGTAGCCGAAGCCGTGCTCGCGCGCCAATGGCGCCACCACCAGGGCGATGGCGCCGGTGGCCGCCGAGATCATCGCGGGGCGGCCGCCGGCGACGGCGATGACGACCGCCATCGTGAAGGAGGCGAACAGGCCGACGCTGGGATCGACGCCGGCGATGATCGAGAACGAGATCGCCTCGGGGATGAGGGCGAGGGCCACGACCAGCCCGGCCAGGAACTCGGTGCGGGCCACCCTGGGGTGGAGCCAGGCCGGGCGGGCGAACACGGGCTTGCGGACTGCTGCGGGTGCGGGGCTGGGCAAGAAGTTCCTTCTGCGCGAGACGAACGCTCCTGTTCAGAGCCCCGGCGACTTTACCGTACGGGTCCGCGCGGGGGGTCAGCGCGGCGGGAGCCGTACCCAGGCGCAGCCGTCCGGGGCCAGGAGCCCGTCCTCGACCGGCGCGCTGGCGAGCAGGACGTGGCCGGGCAGCGGCACGGGAGCGCCGGTGAAGTTCACGAAGCAGGCGAATCCCTCCTCCCTGGCGAAGGCCACCACGCCGGGCTCCGTGTCCAGCCACGTCAGCGCCGGGGGCAGCCCGGCGAGCAGGTCGCGGCGCAGCGCCAGCGCGGACCGGTAGAGGGAGAGCATCGAGCGGGGGTCGGCCTCCTGGGCGGCGGCGGTCAGGCCCTTCCAGGTGAGGGGCTGCGGCAGCCAGGGAGCGCGGGCCGCGCCGGGCGGCGAGAAGCCGAAGGGGGGCTCATCGCCCGACCAGGGCAGCGGCACCCGGCAGCCGTCCCTGCCCCGGTCGGTGTGGCTGGAGCGTTCCCACGTGGGATCCTGCAGCAGCTCATCGGGCAGGTCCTCCACCTCGGCCAGCCCGAGCTCGTCGCCCTGGTAGACGTAGACGCCGCCGGGCAGCGCCAGCGTGAGCAGCGCGGCCGCACGGGCCCTGCGCACACCCAGCTCCAGGTCACTGGGCGCGCCGTGGCGCTTGTTCCCCATGTCGAAGGCCGTCTCGGCGCGGCCGTAGCGGGTGACGTGGCGGATCGTGTCGTGGTTGGACAGCACCCAGGTGGGCGGCGCGCCGACGCTCTCGTGCGTGGTCAGGGTGGCGGTGATCACGTCGCGGACGGGGCCCGGCTCCCAGGCGCCGCACAGGAACTCGAAGTTGAACGCCGAGTGCAGCTCGCCGGGCCGCAGGTAGCGGGCGTACTGGGCAGGAGTCGGCAGCCACACCTCGCCGACGAACACCCGCTCACCCGGATAGGAGTCGGCGACCCGCCGCCACGACCGGTAGATCTCGTGCACGCCGTCGACGTCCTGGTACGGCAGGTCCGCCGGGTCCGGGTCCTCTCCCACGTCCGGCAGCCCGGCCTTCTTGACCAGCCCGTGCGCCACGTCCACGCGAAACCCGTCCACCCCGCGATCCAGCCAGAAGCGCAGGATGTCCTCGAACTCCCCGCGCACCTCCGGATGTTCCCAGTTGAGGTCCGGCTGCTCGGGGGCGAACAGGTGCAGATACCACTGCCCGTCCGCGACCCGCGTCCACGCCGGCCCGCCGAAGTAGGAGCGCCAGTCGTTGGGCGGCAGCTCGCCGTCGCGCCCCCGTCCCGGCCGGAACCAGAACCGCTCCCGCGCCGGCCCGCCCGCCAGCGCCTCGACGAACCAGGGGTGCCGCGCAGAGCAGTGGTTGGGCACCAGGTCGACGAGCAGGCGCAGGCCATGGGCGTGCACGTCGGCGATGAGCCGCTCGGCCTCGGCGAGCGTGCCGAAGACGGGGTCGATGTCGCGGTAGTCGGCCACGTCGTAGCCCGCGTCGGCCATCGGGGAGACGTACCACGGGGTGAGCCAGAGGGCGTCCACGCCCAGGTCGCGCAGGTAGGGCAGGCGCTGCCGGAGCCCGGCGAGGTCGCCGACGCCGTCTCCGTTCCCGTCGGCGAAGCTGCGCACGTAGATCTGGTAGATCGCGGCGGTACGCCACCAGGCGGCGGACGGCACGGACGGCTGGGGATGGGACACGTGGCTCCTGACTGTCAACGGAGGAGGAGAAGCAGAGAAGAGGAGGAGAAAGGGGGCATCCCGCGAGATGCCCCCCGGGGGTCCGGCCGTCACCGGCCACATGTCCGCCGGGGTGCGGCCGTCACCGGCCGCATGTCCCCGGGGTGCGGCCGTCACCAGCCGCTGTTGCCCTGACCTCGGACGAAGGTGTAGCCGGTGAGGTTGTTCAGGCCGCCGGACGCGGCCCCGGTGACCTTGACGCCGCTCGCGGTGGCGCTGCCGGCCGCGGCGGCCTCGATGCCGTACGTGCCGGCGCCGGAGATGGTGACGTTGTCGAGGGTGAGGCCCGAGATGGTGCGCTGCCAGCTCAGCAGCAGCCCCTGGTGGAGGCTGTCGCTGACGGTGACGTCCTGGACCACGACGGCCGCGGTGATGTCGGCCGTGTCGGCGTAGATCCACAGGCCGCCGAGCTGGGCTCCCCAGTTGGGCTCGTACCCGCCGGTCCTGGTGAGCGTGTTGCGCCGGACGGAGGTCGTGCCGCTGAAGGGCACCGGCGCGAAACGGGTGCTGATCGCGATGCCGGCCGAGGCGGTCACGGTGTCGGACAGCAGGTTGTCCTCGACCCGGTTGCCGGAGCCGCCGTAGACGCCGACGGCGTTGGCCAGCATCGGCAGCGTGACCGTGTTGAAGGTGAACGCGCAGTTCGTCACCGCCGCGCCCTGCGAGAACATGGCCAGCCCGTCGTCCCCGGTGTTACGGACGACGCTCTGGTCGAAGCGGGTGTCGCGGACGTTCGCGTGGATGTTGACGCCGTCGGCGAACGTGTCGCGGATGCGCACCCCGGCGACGTACAGGCCGTCGGTGCCGGAGTCGATCCACATGCCGACCTTGACGTGCTCCATCCAGACGTTGTGCACCAGGGAGCCGGTGCCGAAGTTCCCCTCGATGCCGGTGTCGAAGGCGGCGTCGTCGCGGTAGCGGACGTCGCCGGCGATGGTCAGATCGGCGATCTGCACGCCTGAGCCGGTGGCGAAGAAGCCGCCCTTGCCGTTCGTGCCGCGGACGGTGCTGTACCACTGGCCCGCGCCGCGTACCGCGACCCCGGCCACGTTGATCCGGGCGCCGATGACGAACGTGCCCTGCGGGATCCACACGCCCTTGCCCTGGGCGCGGGCGGCCGCGATGGCGGCGTCGATCGCGGCGGTGTCGTCGCCGGCGTCGTTCGCGACGGCGCCGTAGGAGGTGATGGACAGGTGGTCGGCGGGCATGGGCAGCGCGGGGGCGACCTGCTCGGTGTCGATCAGGTCGATGACATAGTAGGCGGCGCTGGACGAGGCGTCCTTCTGCAGCTTCAGCACCGTGCCCGCGGGCTGGGCGGGGATGCGGGCGCGGGCCTCGTCGAAGAAGTGGTGCGGGCTGCCGCCGGCCGGGTCGTTGCCGTACGGGTAGGCGCCGTAGACCCAGCTGTAGGTAGAGCTCAGCGTGAGGTCCTGCAGCTTGACGCCGTCGGCGTACAGGGCCAGCGGGGCGGTGATCCCGGTTCCCGCCGCGTTGTCGGGGACGATGTGGCGCACGACGATCGAGTTCGCCGGCCTGGTCAGGGTGAACTGGACGTACTCGCCGGTGGCGTCGAGCTTGACGGCGCGGCGGCCCGACGCCTCGGCGGCCTGGGTGAGGTAGGCGCGGTCGGGGCCGATGACGGAGGCGTTCGTCGTGCCCTGCTCGGCCTCGTACTCGGTGTAGGGGACGGTGGCGCCCCTGGCGGCGAGGGTGCCGGCGCCGGCGACGGTGATGCCGTCGAGGGCGACGCCGCCGGTGTCGCCGCTGTCGTACTGGTAGCCGATGAGGTTGAGGCCCGCGCGCAGGGTCAGCGTATGGGTGAGGGTGAGCCAGCCGGAGCCGGCGGGCAGGGTGAGGCGGCCGGCCTTGAGCCCGTTGACGTACGCGGTGAGCGTCCTGGCGCCGCCGGTCGCGTTGGCGTAGCGCAGCGTCGTGGCGGCCGAGCCCGCGGCGGGCATGGTCACGGTGCGGATGGCGCGGGCACCGGGCGTGGTGAACCCGGTGGCATAGCCCGTTCCCGCGTAGCCGCCGATCGAGGTGGCCACGCTCGCGCCGCCGGACAGGAACGCGCTCTCCATCTCGTACGGCAGCGCCGCCACCGGATCGGCGACCGTGATGCTGTCCAGGTTGACGTTGCCGAGGTCGGTGGCGTCGAAGCGGTAGGCGATGGTGTTCTGACCGGCGTTGAGAGTGAACGTCTCGTCCCTGGTGGCCCAGGTGTTCCAGACGCCGACGGCGGGCAGGGAGATCTGGCGGATCTTGGCGCCGTTGACGTACACGGACAGGGACATCGTGGCGGTGGTGCCGTTGGCGTAGCGCAGGCCGACGGTGGCCGCGCCCGAGGTGGCGGCGGTGACGGTGAACGTGGTGGCGGCGCGGCCCTTGTTGCCGTCGGTGTAGCCGGCCACGAAACCGCTGCCGGTGTAGCCGGCGTGCTCGGTGCTGACGGCCGCGCCGCCGGACAGGGCGGCCGATTCGGCCTGGTAGGTGCGGGTGGCGGCCTGTGCGGCGGGAAGGGCCACGAAGGCGAGGGCGATGGCGGGGAGGAGGGCGAGCAACAGGGTTCTGAGCGTGCTTCCGGACAGCGTGTTCTCTGGCAGCGTGTTTTCTGGCAGCCTGTTTTCGGGCATGGCGGACCGGGCTCCTTACTCGGGGTGAGGGGTGGATCAGCCCTTGAGCGCGCCGGCCGACAGGCCGTTGAGTATGCCGCGCTGGAAGATCATGAAGATGACGATCATGGGGATGGAGGCGATGGCGAGCGCGGCGAACATCTCGTTCTGGGGCACGTACCCCGTCATGGCCAGCCGGCTCAGCGCCACGCTGAGCGTCTGCGCCTGAGGGTCGCGCAGCACCAGCAGCGGCCAGAGGAAGTCCTTCCACGAGCCGATGATCGCGAAGATCGACACGACGGCGAGCACCGGCCGCGACAGCGGCAGCACGACGCTCCACAGGGTGCGCAGCCGCCCGGCCCCGTCGATGGCCGCCGCCTCCAGCAGCTCGCCGGGGATCCGGTCGAAGAAGCGCTTGAGCACGTAGATGTTGAAGGCGTTGGCCGCGGCCGGCAGCCACAGCGCCCACGGCGAGTCGACCAGGTTGACGCCGAAGATCGGCACGTCCACCACGGCCAGGTATTTCGGCACGAGCAGCGCGTCGGCCGGGAGCATGAGGCTGGCCAGGATCAGGCCCAGCACCAGCTTGCCGAGCACGGGCCGAAGGCGTGACAGCGCGTACGCCGCCGCCACGTCCACCACGAGGGTGACGAGCCAGACGCCGGCCGTGTAGAAGGCGGTGTTGAGCAGGAACCTGCCCAGGTCCAGCCGCTCCCACGCGACGGCGAACGTCTCGGGGTGCCACGCGCGCGGCACCAGCGTGGGCACCGGCTCGGCCAGCTCGGCGGGCGCCTTCATGGCTCCGGTGATCATCCAGTACAGGGGGAAGATGAAGATCAGCAGGAACAGCGCGGCCATCGCCGTCAGCGCGGCCCAGTAGAGGACGCGGCGGTGGCCCCGGTTGAGGTCGGCCTCGGAGATCAACGTCCTGGCGGCGGGCTCGCGCCGCGCCCGCCGGCGACCGCGGGCGCGCCGCGACCGGCCTGGCGGCGGCCCGGCGACGGCGGCCGGGCGCACGGTGGTGAGGGTCATCTCAGTCCTTGTCGCGGGTCAGGCGCAGGTACGCGGCCGAGAACGCGCCCAGCACCACGAACAGCAGCACACTCATCGCGGCGGCCAGGCCGAAGTCGTTGTTGACGGTGAAGGCGTAGCGGTAGACGAGCACCAGCACCGTGATCGTGTCCGGGTTGGTGGTGCCGGTCAGCTGGTACGGCTCGATGAAGACCTGCATGGTCGCCACGATCTGCAGCAGGAGCAGCACCAGCAGGATGAAGCGCATCTGCGGCAGCACGACGTGCCTGACGCGCTGCCGGACGCCCGCGCCGTCGAGCTCGGCGGCCTCGTACAGTTCGCTCGGGATGGTGGCCAGGGCGGCCAGGTACATGATCGTGGCGCCGCCCATGTTCGCCCAGGTCGAGACGAGGACCAGGGAGATCATGGCCATCTTCGGCGACTGCGTCCAGTCGGAGGCGGGCAGGCCGATACCGGTCAGGATCGAGTTGAACAGGCCGTTGCCCGGGTCGTAGAAGTACTGCCAGAGCAGCACGCTGACGATCGGCGGCAGCATGACCGGGGTGTAGACGGCGATCCTGAAGAAGCCCTTGAGGTGCCGGAACTCGTTGATCACGATGGCCACCACGAACGGCACCGCGTACCCGAACAGCAGCGCCAGCCCGGTGAACTCCAGCGTGTTGGCCCAGGCGGTGAAGAACAGCGGGTCGTCGAACAGGGCGCGGAAGTTGTCCCAGCCCACCCAGACCGCGTCGGTGACGAAGTTGACCTGCTGGAAGCTGAGGACGATCCCCCTGACCAGCGGGTACCACGAGAACAGGGCGAAGCACGCGACGCCGGCCGCCAGGAAGGCCCAGGCGTGCAGGTTGCGGCGCAGCCAGGCCCCCCTCCGGCGGCCGCGGTGCGCGGGGACGGCCGTCACTTGACCGCGGCCAGGATCTGGCCGACCTGCTTCTCGGCGTTCGCCAGCAGCGCATCGACGTCGGCGTTCTCGTCGGTGAGGACCTTCTGCATGGCGGTGTCGAGCACGGCGTAGATCTGCTGCGCGTTCGGCGGCTCCAGCTTGACCGGGACGCGGCCGAGCGCCTCGGCGAACGGCGCGAAGTTCTTCGTGGGGACGGTGGCGTGCTTCTCGGTCGCCTCACGCTGCTTGCGCTCGGAGTCGCCGGTCCACACGTTCGGCTCGGGCAGGCCGACGGGCAGGCCCTTGGCGGCGGCCCGCGCGTTGTCGGCGTCGATGCGGTCGGGGTTCTTTCTGAACGTCAGCCAGGCCAGGCCCGCCTTGATCTGCTCCGGGCTGAGCCCGGCCTTGAACATGTAGCCGGAGCCGCCGCCGAGCGTGCCCTGGCCGCCGGGGATCGGGCCCATGCCGAAGTCGTCGTACGTGGACTTGAACCGGGTGACGGTGTTGGTCAGGTCGCCGGTCGAGCCGATCATCTGGCCCAGTTTGTGCGAGGCCATGAGCTTGACCAGGTCGTCGTACTCCAGCAGTTGCCGCTGCCCCATCGTGTCGTCGGTCCAGCGCATGTCCTTGAGCTGGCGCAGCACCTGGCGGCCCTGGTCGCTGTTGAAGGCGGGCTTCCAGGCGCCGGTGGCGTCCTTGACGGCGACGTCGCCGCCGACGGAGTAGATCTCGGCGGTGAAGTGCCAGCCGCCGGTGTTGGACTTGCTGTAGTCGCCGTAGCCGACGACGCCGCCGCCGAGCGCCGTCAGCTTCTTGGCGTTCTCGCGGACCTCTTCCCAGGTGAGCGGGGGCTTGTCGGGGTCGAGGCCGGCCTTCTTGTACAGGGCGCGGTTGTAGAGCAGGCCGAGGGAGTAGTTGTCGTCGGGCAGCCCGTACAGCTTGCCCTTGTCGTCGGAGAAGACCTTCATCAGGCCCGGCTTGTAGTCTTTGGTGACGGGGAAGTCCGCGAGGTACGGGCTGACGTCGGAGACCTGGCGCCTGGCGATGAGGTTCTGGGCGTCGGTGAGGTAGACGTAGAAGACGTCTTCGAGCTGGCCGCCGGCGATCTTGGCGCTGAACGTCTGAGGGTCCATGAAACCCTCCTTGGCCTCGATCCGGTAGTCCGGGT
Organism: Nonomuraea sp. NPDC048882; assembly: GCF_040649755.1. NCBI lineage: Bacteria > Bacillati > Actinomycetota > Actinomycetes > Streptosporangiales > Streptosporangiaceae > Nonomuraea > Nonomuraea sp. NPDC048882. The sequence continues at coordinate 83,787 of NZ_JBEZGB010000003.1, read as the reverse complement.
AGCGGGCCTCGAACGCCTTGACGTTCTCCTCGAAGACGGCCCGGTTGTACTCGTCGGTGGCCGGAGGCAGGCCGTTCACCGTGATGGTCACGGGACCGCCCGCCGGCTCCTGCTCCGGAGCCCCGCCGCCGCATGCCGCGCAGGCCAGCGTCGCGCAGACGGCCAGTGACAGCCCGAGGGCTCTGCCGCGCTTCATCCCTAGCGATCCCTTCCGTGGGGGGAACTTCCGCACCAGGGCAGCCCGGATCGCCAGCGGGACGCGCTGGTGTCACGTGGTGATGACCGGCATGTCGCCTGGAGGTTTCCGGGCGCCGAGGTGTTGCCAGAACCGTAGGACCGCGCTCGCCGGATGTCCATAGCGTGCCGCAAGAATCTTGCTGTGATATGAAATTTACTGACAGCGGCTCTGGGCTAGCGGGCGGGACACATCCCCGTGGATCCCCGCACGATCAGCTCGGGGTCGAACAGCACCTCGTCGACAGGCACCACATGGCCGTTGATCTGCGACATCAGCGCGGCGACCGCCGCGCCGCCCATGGCCGCGATGGGCTGGCGCACGGTGGTCAGGGGCGGGTCCGTGACGCTCATCAGGCTCGAATCGTCGAACCCGACCACGGACACGTCGGCCGGCACGCGCAGGCCCTGCTTGCGTACGGACTTGACGGCGCCGAGCGCGAGCGCGTCACTGGCGCACACCAGCGCCGTGGCACCCTCGCCCACCAGGCGCGCGGCGGCGGTGGCGCCGCCCTCCATGGTGAAGATCGTGTGCGCCACGAGCGCGCGCCACCCCGGCTCACCACGCTCGCCTGACCAGCGGCCGCGCACCCCCTGCGTCCCCTCCTCGCGCTCAGCGGCCTCTTCGGCGAAGGCGGCGAGCTTGCGCGCGGACGGGACGTGCCCGACCGGCCCTAGGATCAGCCCGATGCGCTCGTGCCCGAGAGCACGCAGATGGCCGAGCGCCTGCCGCACGGCGACCCCGTCGTCCACGCACACCCGGGGTACGTCGAGGTTCTCGTCGGCCGCGTTGATCAGCACGATCGGCAGCTTCCGCGCGCGCAACTCCTTGACCTGCGCCGCTCCGGCGTCGGCGTAGCTGCTGCCGATGAAGACGATGCCGCCGACGTTCTGGGCCAGCAACATCTGCACGTAGTGCGCCTCCGGCAGCCCGTCGGCGGTGCGCGTGCACAGGACGGGTAGCAGGTTGTGCCTGATCAGCTCGGTGACGACCAGCTCGGCCATGGCGGGGAAGATCGGGTTTTGCAGCTCGGGCAGCACGAGCCCGATCAGCGGTGCGCGCTGGTTGCGCAGCTTCTGCGGGCGCTCGTAGCCGAAGACGTCGAGCGCGGTGAGCACCGAGTCACGGGTGGCCTGGGCGATGCCCGGCTTGTCGTGCAGCACCCGGCTGACGGTGGCCACACTGACCCCGGCGAAGGCGGCCACGTCGGAGAGTCGTCTCGGCATGAGGCGATGTTACAACCGTTGCCGCAAAAATGGAAATGAGTAACGCAAGAAATCGACAGTCGCTTTACGACCGGCGAGGCAGGCCCGGCACGGCACGACGCGGATCGGCTTCAGCGGCGCTTCTCTCTCGCTCCCCCGCCGACAGAAAGACCATGTTGCCGGGAACGTCGGCGCGCGCCCGGCCTACGATTGACGCATGCCCCGCATCCAGGCCGCCACCATCGGCGAGCACCGCGCCCAGACGCGCGACCGGATCCTCCAGGCCGTCTCGCGCCTGTCGAGAGTGCAGGGCATCGACGCCATCTCCATGACCGACGTGGCGAGCGAGGCCGGCATCACCCGCACGGTTCTCTACAACTACTTCCCCGACAAGGCGGCGCTGCTGCTGGCGTTCACCGAGCGGGTGACCCAATACTTCATCGACGCCTACGAGCAGGAGATGCCCGCCGGGGCCGGGCCCGCCGACCGGCTGCGGGTGTTCGTCCGGCTGCAATTGGCGGGGCTGCTGGCCCATCCGCATCCGGGCGCGGCCGACCTCAGCGCCGCCCTGGGGCCCGACGCGTACCAGCGGCTGGCCGAGCACGTCGCGCCCATGCAGCGGATCCTGGCCGGGATCCTGGAGAGCGGCATCGAGGCCGGCGACTTCCGGGTGCTCGACGTCCCCGCCACGGCCCGGATGATCCTGGCCGTCATCGGCGCCGAGCGGCTCCCGCTGATCAGGGGCGACGTGACGGTCGAGGCGGCCGGCGCCGTGGTGTCGGAGTTCGTCCTCCGTGCCCTGGCCAGCGACTGACCCCGGCCGCCGGCGCCACGACTCCCCCGCCCCGGCGGCCGGCCCCGCCACTCGTCGTCATCGGAGCGATCAGGCGGGACCGGGCCTGCGGTGGAAGTGTCAGGGGCCGGTGACAGGATGGGCCGTATGACCAACCACCTGGACGCGTCGCACGACCACGTCGAGCTCAAGTCGGCGCGCGGCCGGTGGATCCTCGGCACGACCGTGCTCGGGTCCGGTCTGGCGCTGCTCGACAGCACCGTGGTCAACGTGGCGCTGCCCTTCCTGGGCCGCGAGCTCGACGCGGGCATGGCCGGCCTGCAGTGGACGATCAACGCCTACACGCTCACGCTCGCGGGGCTCATCCTGCTCGGCGGCTCGCTCGGCGACCGCTACGGTCGGCGCACCGTCTTCCTGATCGGCACCGTCTGGTTCGCGGTCGCCTCCGCCCTGTGCGGGCTGGCGCCGAACATCGAGTTCCTCATCGCCGCCCGCGCCCTCCAGGGCATCGGCGGGGCGCTGCTGACGCCGGGGTCGCTGGCGATCATCCAGGCGTCGTTCGTCCGGCACGACCGGCCGAGGGCCGTGGGGGTGTGGTCCGGGCTCGGCGGCGTGGCCAGCGCGATCGGGCCGCTGCTGGGCGGCTGGCTGGTGCAGACGGCCGGATGGCGGTGGGCGTTCCTGATCAACCTGCCGTTCGCGGCGCTGATCGTCTTCGTCACTCTGCGGCACGTGCCGGAGAGCAGGGACGAGCAGGCGGCCGGGCGCTTCGACGTGCTCGGCGCGGCGCTGGCGGCGCTGGCGCTGGCCGGGATCACCTACGGGCTGATCGGGAAAGGCGCGTGGCTGCCGCTGCTGGCGGGGGCGGCGGCCGGGGCGGCGTTCGTGGTGGTCGAGATCCGCAGGTCGCCTGACGCGCTGGTCCCGGTGGGGATGTTCCGCGACCGCGTCTTCACCGCCGTCAACGTGGTGACGCTGATCATGTACGCGGCCATGGGCGTGGTGTTCTTCCTGCTGGTGGTGCAGCTCCAGGTGGTCTCCGGGTTCTCGCCCATCGCCGCCGGGCTGTCGATGCTGCCGACCACGATCCTGATGATGCTGCTGTCGGCCCGGGCCGGCGAGCTGGCCAAACGCCTGGGCCCGCGCTGGCCCATGACGCTCGGCATCCTGGTGGCGGGCTGCGGGTTCCTGGCGATGAGCACGATCGGGCCCGGAGCGTCCTACCCGTTCCAGGTGCTCCCTGCGGTGTTCGTGTTCGGGCTCGGCCTGTCGGCGACGGTCGCGCCGCTGACCGCGACCGTCCTCGCCACCGCCGACGAGCGCTACGCGGGCACGGCCAGCGGCGTCAACAACGCGGTGGCCCGCACCGGCAGCCTCCTGGCGGTGGCCGCGGTCCCGCCCCTGGTCGGCCTGGTGGGCGACGCGTTCGAGCAGCCGTCGGTGTTCGACGCGGGCTTCCGCATGGCCATGCTGATCAGCGCCGCGATGATGGTCGTAGCGGCCCTGATCACCTTCTTCACCATCAGAACGAACGTCCTGGCCTCCGACGATGACGACGACGACGTTGACAGCGGCAGGTCCAGCGCCAGTGACGGCCACCGCGACAGCGACGGCCGCGACGGCCGTTCCTGAGATCACGACCCCCCGGCAGACCCACCAGCCGAACCTCGACCGGTTGCGGCAGGCCCTCGGCAAGTCCATGGCAGACCCTCGGCTTGGCCCGCGACCTGGCCCCCGCGCGTTCTCGCAGCGGTGCGTGCTACGTTGGCTAGACACAACGTTGCGTCTAGATGATGGTGAGGAGCGAACACCATGACCACCACCTCCGCCCGCCAGGCCCTTGTCATCGGCGCCTCCAGAGGGCTGGGCCTTGTCCTTGTCAACGAGCTGGCTCGGCGTGGATGGAAGGTCGTCGCCACGGTTCGTGAGGGCGCTCCGGACTGGGGTGACGGCATCGAAGGTGAAACTCTGGAGATGACCAGCCCCGAACAGCTGGTCGCGTTGCGGGAACGCCTCTCCGGCCGTGAGCTCGATCTGCTCTTCGTGAACGCCGCGATCGACCGGGGCGATCTGACGATCGACGAGGTGCCGACCGGCATGTTCACCGAAGTGATGATCACCAACGCCTTGAGCCCGCTACGTGCCCTCGCCGCGCTCCGCGACCTCGTCCGGCCAGGCGGGACCGTGGCGGTCATGTCGTCCGAGCAGGGCTCGATCTCGCGCAACACCGAGGGCGGCTACGAGCTCTACAAGGCCAGCAAGGCCGCGCTCAACCAGTTGATGCGCAGCTACGCGACCCGCCACGCCGACGACGGCCACACCAAGCTGCTCATCGACCCCGGCCACAACCGGACCCGGCTCGGCGGGCCGGACGCGCCTCTCGATCCTGAGGAGAGCGTCCCGGCCGTCGTGGACGTCCTCGAAGCGCAGACCGGGGCGCCCGGCCTGCAGTTCCTGGACCGCCACGGCGAGCCCGTCCCCTGGTGATCACCCCACCAGCGAGATTCGGCTCAGAAGGCGTAGGGCTGGCTGCGGACGCTGTTGTCGAAGTTGGACAGCAGGAGCTCGGGCTCGCCGACCGAGCGGATGCCGGGCAGGCGGGTGAGCAGTTCGCGGAACATCGTGCGCATCTCCTGCCTGGCCAGGTTGGCGCCGAGGCAGAAGTGGGGCCCTGGGCCGCCGAAGCCGACGTGGGGCTTGGTCTCGCGGGTGATGTCGAACGTGTCGGGGTCGGGGAAGACCGACTCGTCCCGGTTGGCGGAGCCGTAGAAGAGCACGACCTTGTCGTCCTTCTTCAGCTCCAGGCCGCGCAGCGAGTAGTCCTCGGTGACCGTGCGCCGGAACTGCATGATGGGCGACACGTAGCGGACCATCTCCTCGATGGTGTTGTTGATGTGGGCGTCGAAGTCGCTCATGAGCAGCTCGCGCTGCGCCGGGTTTTCGGTGAGCAGCCTGATGCCGTGGGCCATCGTGTTTCTGGCCGTCTCGTTGCCCGCGACCAGCAGCAGGGCGAAGAACGAGCCGAGCTCCTTGTCGGTGAGCTTCTCCCCGTCGGGGTTGGCGTTGACCAGCAGCGAGACCAGGTCGCCCTTGGGCTCGGCGATGCGCTCGTGGCCGAGCTTGATGACCATGCGCTGCAGAGCGAGCAGGGCCAGCATGTTCTGGCCGGCCATCTGCACGCTGCGGGCCAGGCTGGGGCGCACGCCGGTGTAGGCGGTGGAGATGTCGACGTGCTTGTGCACCTGCTCCCGCAGCTCCTGCGGGATGTCGAGCATGTCGCAGATGACATGGATGGGCAGCCGGGCCGCCACCTGCGTGACGAAGTCGCCCGGCCCGTCCTTGATCGCGTCGTCGACGATGCGCGTGCACGCCGTCTCGATGTCGCTCTGCAGGCCGGCCAGCATCTTGGGGCTGAACGAACGGGTGACGATGCGGCGCAGGCGGGCGTGGCGGGGGTCGTCCATGTTGACCATCGACTCGCCGAACACCTGCTTCACCCAGCCGGGCGGCTCGGGGTTGGTGACGGCGGGCTCGCTGGAGAAGATCTTGGCGTTGCGGCTGGCCTCGATCACGTCCGCGTGCCGGACGAGGGCGTAGAAACCCTTGCCGGAACGGAGGAACGGCACCTTCTTCTCCGGGAAGAACACCGGATGCTCCAACTGCCGAAGCTGGGCGAACGCCTCATTACGCTCCTTGAGGCTCTTCCGCCAGAAGTTCAGATCCGCGAGGTCGATGTCCACCCGTCTATCCTGGCACGTTCCCGGGCCTCGAAAGGCCCGTAGAACCGGGCGACCCGGCCACAAGTGCCGGCCCGGCACGGATGTGGTGATCAAGGAGCCACGAGGCCTCAGGGGCGAGGTGGAGATTCGTCCGCGGACCGAGGAATGGGATGTGCATCCGGGTCTCTTGGGCCGTTCTCGTGCTGTTCAGACGTGGTTCGAGCTGACTGGTCATTACTTCCGGTATGAATGCTCTGCTCGCTGCCTGTCTGATTCTTCCCCTCGCCTCAGGCGTCTCCCCGGCCACCACCCGTGTCTGCGGCGGCCATCCGCTCGACTTCGACGGCGACGGCCGTCCCGATCTCGCCGTGGCCGCCCCGTACGACTCCGCCAGGGCCGGCTCGGTGACCGTCATGTACGGCTCCGGGGAGAAGGTGAAGCTCACCCAGGAAGGCGCCGAGCCGGGTGACTCGTTCGGGTCCGCGCTGGCCGTCGGGGACTTCAACGGCGACCGGTGTGCCGACCTGGCGGTGGGGGTGTCGGAGGAGTTCGTGGGCGAGCGGGTGCCGGGCGGCGACGGCAACGGGGTCGTGCAGATCTTCGACGGCTCCCCCGGCGGGCTCGTGGCCGGCGCGGAGCTGGCCTTGGCGAAGCCGTCCAGCGACCGGTTCGGGGCGGCGCTGGCGGCGGGCGACCTTGACGGGGACGGCAAGGACGAGCTGGTCGTGGGCGCGCCGAGCCATCGGTCGGGCGGGGCGGTGACCGTGTACTGGATGAAGGGCCGCAAGCCGTACCAGATCACGCAGAAGACGTCGTGGGTACGGCAGGCGGCGGCCGTCACCGACCAGTGGGGCGCGTCGCTGGCGACCGGGGACTTCGACGGTGACGGAAGGGACGAGCTGGTGGTCGGGGCGCCGGCCGACAGCGTGACGATGGACGGGCAGGGCTCGGCCACCGTGATCGACGTGCGCGGCCGGCGGGCCCGGCTGCTGACGCAGAGCACGCCGGGGATCAAGGGAGCCTCCGAGAAGTGGGACAACTTCGGGACCGCCCTCGCGACCGGCGACTTCAACGGCGACGGCGAGGACGACCTGGCCATCGGCGTGCCCGGCGAGGGGCTGAGCGCCAACCAGCGGGCGATGGACTACGGCGACGGCACGGTGGACGTGCTGTACGGCTCGTCCGGCGGGCTCAGGACCGACAGGACCGAGGCGTGGTCGCAGAACTCGCTCGACGGCAAGCCGCGCTACTACGACCGGTTCGGGGCGTCGCTGGCCGCCGGGGACTTCAACGGCGACGGCAACGACGAGCTGGCCATCGGCGTGCCGGGTGAGAAGGCCGTCCAGGTGCTGGCCGGGCGGTCGGCGGGCGGGCTGACGCGGGTGGGGAACCTGCTGGTGAAGGGCAAGGGGCGGGACTTCGGCGCCCAGGTGACCGCCCTGCCGGGCTGGGAGCGGTACCGGTCGTTGTCGGCCAAGAGGCCCGCGCTGGACGGGCTGGTGGTGGCGGCGCCGGATCAGGGGCTCGTCATGTACGCTCCCGGACGGCGCCGGTCCGGGCTGGAGCTGGGCAAGGTACGCCCGCTCAGCGAGGGCACCGGCCTGTACGGCTACGCCTTCGGCTGAGATGCACCGCCGCGTGCGGGCAGGATGATCCGGAACAGGGCGCCCTTGCCCGGTTCGCTCTCGGCGACGACGATCCCGCCGTGCGCCTCCACCAGCGTGGCCGCGATCGACAGCCCCAGCCCCGACCCGCCCGCCGCACGCGCCGGATCCGCCCGGTAGAAGCGTTCGAACACCCGCTCCGCCACCTCCCCCGCGAACCCGGGCCCCTCGTCGGCCACCTCCACCACGGCCCGGTCGCCGTCCACGCCCACGCGCACCTGGAACGCGGTGCCGGGCGGGGTGTGGGTGAGCGCGTTGGCGACGAGGTTGTTGATCACCTGGGCCAGGCGCGGCTCGTCGCCGGTCACGACGACGTCGCCCTCGCCGCCGAAGAGCCGGACCAGCTCGATCCTCCGGTCGGGGGCGAGCGTCTGGGCGTCGATCACGGCGGTGGCGGCCAGGCTGAGCAGGTCAACGGGCCCGGTCGCCAGTTCGCGCCGCTGGTCGAGCCGGGCCAGCAGCAGCATGTCCTCCACCAGCAGCCCCATCCGGGCCGCCTGCCCCTCGATGCGGCCGAGCAGCCGTACCGCCTCGGCCAGCTCCTTCTCCTCCCCCAGCCGGAACAGCTCCGCGAACCCCCTGATCGAGGTCAGCGGCGTGCGCAGCTCGTGCGAGGCGTCGGCCATGAACCGGCGCATCACCTCCTCGGAACGCCTGGCGGCGGTGGCGGACGCGCGCGCCGACTCGGCGGCCTCCTCCCGCTCGCGCGCCGCCACCTCGATCTGGGCCAGCATGGCGTTGAGCGAGCGGCCGAGCTTGCCGACCTCGGTGGTGCCGGCCCAGAGCGGCACGCGGCGCGACAGGTCGCCGCCGGCGATGTCCTTCGCGGTACGCGCGATCTCGCCCAGCGGGCGCAGGCTCCTGCGTACCAGCCAGAAGCAGGCGAACCCGAGCACGACCAGCGTGCCGCCGCCGGCCGCCGCCACGATCAGGACGAGCTGGGAGACCGTGGCGTCCACGTCGCCGAGGCTGATGGCCGTCATCCGGGTCAGGCCGCCGCGCGTCGGCACGGCGACGACCCGCCAGCTGGGGCCGTCCGCGCCGCGCGACTCCACCGTGAACGGGCGTCCCCGCATGGCGAGCACGTCGGCGGCGGTGAGGCGGGGCAGGTCGGGGGTGTTCGTCTCGGTGGACTCGCTGATGATCCGGACCACGTCGCCGCCCGGGCTGAGCACGACGCCGTGGAACAGGCCGAAGAAGCGCTGTGTGCGCCCGTCGGGACGCGGTTCGGCCGGCGGGGGCGGGTCCCGCGGCAGCGCGGCCACGCGGAGTTGCTGGTCGACGCGCTCGACGAGGTAACTGCGCAGCAGCCGTACGGCGAACAGGCCGGTCAGCGTGATGGCGAGGGTGACCAGCAGGAGGGTCGCCGACACCAGCCGCAGCCACAGCGGCGCCCGGGAGAGCTGTTTCCTGAGCCGCATGTGCGCGGACGACTGCTTGCCAGGGCGCGGGTACGCGGACGACTGCTTGCTCATAGGCGCGGCGGGCGCAGGATGTAGCCGACCCCGCGCAGCGTGTGCAGGTATTTGCGGTCGCCGGTGTCGACCTTGCGGCGCAGGTACGACACGTACGACTCCACGAGACCGACGTCGGTGCGCCAGTCGCCGTTCCAGACATGGTCGAGGATCTGGGTCTTCGACAGCACCCTGCCGGTGTTGAGCATGAAGTACCGCAGCAGCCTGAACTCCGTCGGCGACAGCCGTACGGGGACGCCGTCGCGCCACGCCTCGTGGGTCTCCTCGTCCAGCTCCAGGTCGGCGACCCGGATCCGGTTCGGCGGCGGCGTGCCGCGCCGCGTTCTGCGCAGCACGGCCCTGATCCTGGCGATGACCTCCTCCAGGCTGAACGGCTTGGTCACGTAGTCCTCACCGAGGCCCAGCCCGGCGATCCTGTCCTCCGGCGTGTCCTTGGCGGTCACGAACAGCACCGGGACCCGCCGGCCGCGCGAGTGCAGCCGGCCTGCCACGGTCATGCCGTCGAGGTCGGGCAGCATCACGTCGAGCATCACCAGGTCGGGCGAGCTCTCCTCGGCCACCCGCAGCGCCTCCTTGCCGTCGGCGGCGGTCAGCACCTCGAACCCGGCCATGCGCAGGCTGGCCGAGAACAGCTCCCTGATGTTGGGTTCGTCGTCGACCACCAGCAGCCTGGCCTCGGGTGCGTTCATCGCGGGCCTCCTCCCTGGGGGCGCTGGAAGCCCTGGCCGCCCTCGCTGATCGAGTCGGCGGTGACAGCTCCGTCGGCGCCCTTCTGGCCGCGTACCACGATCGTGCTGCCCTGCTTGAGGTCGGTGACCTTGGCCGGCTTGGAGATCCGCACGGTGGTCTGGTCGGTGGTGTTCACCGTGACGGTGGCGCCGTCCGCGGTCTTGACGTAGACCTTGCCGCCCTCGACCTTCTCCACGGTGCCGGCGGTGCCTCCCCCGCCACCGCCGCCCATGCGCTGCCGTCCGCCGGGCTGCTGGCCCGAGCCCGGCTGACCTGAGCCAGGCTGGCCCGCGCCCGGCTGGCCGGCGCCGAAGCGCTGCGCGCCCGCCTGGGCCGCGGCGCCGGCGGAGCCGAACAGGTTCTGCGCCTGGATGCCGACGAGGATCCCGGCCACCAGCACCACCCCGGCGCCCAGCGCCATCGTGAGCTTCGACGGGCCCCTGACGGGCCGGACGGCGAGCTCCTCCCGCAGGTCGCCGGGGAACGGCGAGGAGTCCAGGTGGGACATGTCCTTCTCCTTACTCGTGGCGCAAGGCCTGGATCGGCCTGAGCTTGGCCGCCCGGTTGGCGGGATAACTGCCGAAGAACAGCCCGATCCCCAACGAGACGCCCAGCGCCAGCACGACCGACGACGGCACCAGGACCGGCTCGATGCCGGCCACGCTGAACCTGGTCCCGACGAACGCCACCAGCACCCCGGACAGCCCGCCCACCAGGCTCAGCAGCGTGGCCTCCATCAGGAACTGGCCCAGGATCGCGCTCCTGGGCGCCCCGATGGCCTTGCGGATGCCGATCTCGCGGGTGCGCTCGGTGACCGTCACGAGCATGATGTTCGTGATGCCGATGCCGCCGACCAGCAGCGAGATCGCGGCGACGGCGCCGAGCAGCACGGTGAAGGTGCCGGTCGCCTCACTGACGGTCTCCTGCAACGTGGCCTGGTTGAGTATGCGGTAGTCGGGATTGTCGTTCGTGATGCCGTGTCGTTGGTTGAGGATAGCCGTGACCTCGGCCTGGGCCGTCGTGGTGGTGCCGGCTCCGGTGGCCTGCACGACGATCTGGCCGAGCGGGCCGAACCCGCTCAAACTCTGCTGTACGGCCGGCAACGGCGCGATGGCCACGTCGTCGGCGTCCTGCATGCCGGTGGAGCCCGACGCCTTCAGTACGCCGACCACCGTGAACGGCACCCCGGACACGCTGATCCGCCCGCCGATCGGGTCGGCGTCGCCGAAGAGCTCCTCGGCCACGGTCCGGCCGAGCACCACGACCTTCCTGGCGGCCAGGACGTCGTCGTTGAAGAAGTAGGTGCCCTGGGCCACGGGCTTGTTCACGGCCTCGAAGTAGCTGGGGTACGTGCCGACGAACTGCCCGATCGCGTGACTGGCGGCCCCGTACGCGGCGGTGGCCGAGGGGGCGTTGACGACCGGCGAGACGCTCTTGACCGACGGGGCGAGCGTCCTGTCCGTCAGCGCCTTGGCGTCGGCGAGGCTGAGCTGCCTGGCCTGGGTGCGCGGCCCGGTGTTCCCGCCGTCGGCCGGCCCCCGTACGCCCCCGCCGCCGCCCGAGAAGGACGGGGAGATCGTGAGCGTGTTCGCGCCGAGGCGCTGGATGTTCTGCTGGATGCTGCGTGACGAACCCTCGCCGACGGCGACCAGCATGATGACCGCGGCCACCCCGATGAGGATGCCGAGCGTGGTCAACGCGCTGCGCAGCTTGTTGGCCAGCAGGCCGCGCAGGGCGAAACGGAGGATCTCGATCCGGTTCACGCGGCGTCCTCGCCCTGTGGCAGCCGCGGCGGCGGGCCGTCCACCGGCGCCTGTCTGCGGTCCTCGACGACCTCGCCGTCCACCAGCCTGATCACCCGCTTGGCGTGCGCGGCCACGTCGTCCTCGTGCGTGATCAGCACGATCGTGCGGCCGGACGCGCTGAGCCGGTCCATGATCTCCAGGACGTCGCGGGTGGAGGCGGTGTCGAGGTTGCCGGTCGGCTCGTCGGCCAGCAGCAGCGCGGGGGCGGTGACCAGCGCTCTGGCCACGGCGACGCGCTGCTGCTGGCCGCCGGAGAGCTGGTTCGGCTCGTGGTGCACGCGGTCGGCCAGGCCGACCTGCTCCAGCGCGGCCAGGGCCCGCGCGCGCCGCGCGGCCAGGGCGACGCCGCCGTACACGAGGGGCAGTTCGACGTTGGCCAGCGCGCTCATGCGGGGGATCAGGTTGAACGACTGGAAGACGAAGCCGACTCTGCGGTTGCGCAGGACGGCGAGCTGGTGCTCGTCGAGGCGGCCCGCGTCGGCGCCGTCGATCAGGTACGTGCCCGAGGTCGGGACGTCGAGGCAGCCGAGGATGTTCATCAGCGTGGACTTGCCCGAGCCGGACGCGCCCATGACGGCCACGTAGTCGCCCCGCTCGACGTCCAGGCTGACGCCGCGCAGGGCGCGCACCCGGGCGTCGCCCTCGCCGTACTCCTTGACGAGGTCGCGTACGCGCAGCACGGGGACGGATGCGCTCTCCTCCTGAACGGTCATCGCCTGCCTCCGCCCGGCACGCCCCCGCCACCGGGGAACCCGGCACCGCCGCCGAACTGGCGCTGCCCGCCTGTCGTGCCGTTCGCGGGCGCCGGGGGCACGATCAGGTCGCCTTCCGACACGCCCGACCTGATCTCCGTCAGCGTCGTGCCCCGCACGCCGACCTCGACCGCGACTCTGCTCTGACGGCCGTCGCGGAGCACGGTGACCGTGCTGCGTCCGCCGCTGGTGGACACCGCCGTCGAGGGGACGGTGACGACGTCGTCGGCCCGGCCCACCACGACCTCGACGGTGGCGGTCTGGCCCAGCCTGACCTGGTCGGGGACCTCGCCGAACGTGACCGTGACCGGGTAGCGCACCACGTTGTCGCTGGTCGAGGCGACGGGCTGAATCTGGGTGACCTTGCCCGCGGCCGTCACGCCGGGCAGCGCGTCGAACGTGATCGTGGCCTCCTGGCCCTGCTTGAGCCGGCCGACGTCCGACTCGGTGAAGGTGCCCACGAGGCGCAGCCTGGTGGTGTCGGCCAGCTCGACGAAACCGCCGCCGGACGTCGTGCCCTGTCCTGAGCTCGTACCGCCTGACCCAGAGCCCGAGCTCGATGCTGAGTTTGATCCTGAACCGTCGCCTGAGCCTGCGCTCGTGCCGCCGACCGAGCCGTTCACCGCCGTGATCGTGCCCTTGAACGGGGCCTTCAGCACGGTGGCTGCGACCGCGCGTCGCGCCTCCCTGTAGGCGTTGCGGGCCTTGACGAAGGCGGCGTAGAGCCGGGCGGTGTCCGTCCCGTCGTCGAGGGCGCTGTCGTACGCGGCCTTGGCCGCCGACAGGCTCTCCTGGGCGGCGGTGTCGTCCAGCCTGGCGAGCAGGTCGTCCTTGGCCACCTTGTCGCCGGGCTTGACGTAGATCTTCGCCACGGTTCCGCTCGTACCGAACGAGAGCGCCCTGGACCGGGAGCTTTCGACCGCGCCCGAGGCGGACACCGAGGCGGTCACCGAGCCGCGGGAGGCGGTCACCGTCCGCACGGCGCTCTCCCCCGACGCCTGGCCCGCGCCGAGCTGGGCGTAGGCGAGCCCGGCGCCGCCCAGGAGGAGCACCGTGAGCACTCCGTTGGTAATCAGCGCTCTGCGCCTGATCGACACCTTCACGGCGGTGACCCTTGCACACGAGGCTGCGCCGCAGCCGCGAGCAGCCTGAACGTTCGCTGACAAGCCGGCGTCCCGCGCGGGCACTCAGGCAACTCTGAGGGTCCTGACAGCTCGGCGCGATCCTGCTGGGCCAGGATGTCCCCTCATGAGACCGACTTTCGCGCTGGGCGGGCTCGCCCTGGCCGTGCTCGTGGCCGGGTCCGGCCTGGCACTGGCTCTGCGCGACGACACCCCGCCCGCCGTCCAGGCACGGCTGGCCGCCGCCCAGCGCGGGCAGGTCACGGCCGCGGTGAGCGCGGCGGGTGACACCGTGGACGGCTCGCGCCGGGACCTGGCGTTCGGCTCTTCGGGGACGCTGACGAAGGTGTACGTGAAGGTCGGGGCGAAGGTGAAGAAGGGCCAGGTGCTGGCCAGGATCGACGGGCGGGCGGCGCGGGAGGCGTACGAGGCGGCCAAGGCCGATGTGGCGGCGGCCGAGGAGTCCAGGGACGAGGCCGCGTCCGCCCCCTCGACTGGCGGCGGCGACCGGGCCCCCGCGACCTGCGTGCCCACGGCCGGCCCCGGGAAGAAGGCTTCGACGCCCGCGAGCACGGGCCGAGCGACACCGGTCCCCACGGGCGCGACGCCCGTCCCGACGAACAGCCCATCGGACAGCCCGGCGGGAGTGCTGGTGGACACCGCGTTGGGGGGCGGCAGCGGGGGTTACGGGCCCGAGGAGCCTTATGGGGAGAAGACGGATCCTGGTACGGGCGAGGCACGCGGCAGAAGCCCGCGACCCACGCGCACGCCGACCCCTACGCCGACGTCCACCCCGACGTCCAGGCCCACGTCCGGCCCCACGGAGCCCGAGCCCCGGCCCACGGTGACGGTCACCGTGACCGCGACCGCGACCGCGACCGAGAGCGTCACGGCCACCGTGACGGCGACCGTCACCGCCAGGCCGACCGGCGGCTCATCGGACGGCGGCACCGGCGGGAACGAGCAGCCAGGAAGCCACCCCTCCACGACCGCCACCCCACCCGACCGACCCGCCACCAGCACGCCCACCAGCGCCAAGCCGTCCACCAAGAAGCCCATGGCCACCGGCAAGCCCACGGGCGGCGGCAAGCCGACCTCCGGCACCGGCCACCCCTCCCAGGGTTCCTGCGGCGGGACCGCCGGCACGGGAACCGGCAGCACCACCAAGGCCGCAGGAACCACGGGCACAGGCGGCACTGGCACAGGCGGTACGGAGACCGGCACCAAGGGCACCACCAGCGCTGACGCTAAGGACGCCACCGGTGGTGAGGGCGGCGCGGGGTCGCAAGCTGCCGGCGGGCTCAGTGCGGAGCAGGCAGCGGCGGACGTGGAGCGCGCCGAAGCCGCGCTCCAGCAGGCGGCCGACGCCGTACGGGCGACCAGGATCGTGGCCCCGGCGGCGGGCACGGTCCTGTCGGTCGCGGGCGGACCCGGCGACCGGGCGGGCACCGGCACCTTCATCAGCCTTGGGGACCTCGACGAGCTGCAGGTCCAGGCCATGGTCACCGAGTCCGACGTGGGCCGGCTCAAGCTCGGCCAGCGGGCCGTGGTCACGCTGGCCACACGCGGTGACGAGCGCCACGAGGGGACGGTGACGGCCATCGCGCCCACCGCGACCGTCGACGGCCGGCTCGTCCGCTACCCGGTGACGGTCGCTTTCGACGAGCCGCCGGCCGGGCTCATGCTCGGCCAGACCGCGTCGGTGACGATCACGACGGGCCAGGCCAGGGACACGATCTACGTCCCCGCCGCGGCGGTGCGCAGCCGCTCCGACGGCACGCAGGTGGTCACCGTACGGTCCGGCGGGCGGGACGCGTCCAGGGTGGTGCGGACCGGGGTGCGCGGCGACCAGTACGTGGAGGTCGTCTCGGGCCTGGGCGAGAGCGACCAGGTGGTCCTGTCGGGCGGCACGCCGGGCGAGTTCCCCGACGGGAGCTGGCCCGGCGCCTGAACCGGCCGGTCCGGACGGCGACCACCCGCCCGCCCGGGCCGGCCTCTCTCCCGGCCGGACTCCGCCCCACCTGCCATCCGGAGTCCGGCCGGGCCTCACCACACCCCCGAAGCGCCCGCCAAGGGCCAGGAAGAACCTCGGAAGGGCCTCGGAGGGTCTCGGAAGCGGTTGAGCAAACCCTCAGCATCCTCCCAGCCGACGTTCAGCCCGTGCGGGGTGGGGCGGCCTGGGCCGCGGCGGCGGTGGTGTCACTGGTGGACGGGATCGTGATCCGGTGGGACGTCTTGGCACGGGCGCCCCTGCGGGAGATGTAATCCAGGGTCCTGAAATCCACCGACAACTCGTCCTGGGTCAGCCGCGCCATCAGATACCCGCGCCGCTGATCGATGTACGAGATGTGCGGATTCTCCTGAAGTGCCTCCGAGATCCACGTCCGGTCCCGGTACCCGTCCCCGTCGCTCGCGATCGACGACGCCACCAGTTCCCTGGCCACCACCGGCGAGTCCGGGTCGTCGAAGTCGGGCTTGAGCTCGGCCAGGTGGTGCATGTGCGCGTCCCCGGTCAGCACCACCGGGTTGGGGGTACGCGCCAGCGAGCCCAGCAGCCGGGTGCGTTCGGCCGCGTAGCCGTCCCAGGAGTCGAGGTTCACCTCGCGCCCGGGCCCGACCTTGAAGTCCCGCTGCGCCATCAGGATCTGCTGACCGAGCAGGTTCCAGCGGGTGGTGGAGCCGTTGAGGCCGCTCTCCAGCCAGCGCCACTGGCCGGCGCCGAGGAGTGTGCGCCCGTCGGAGAGCCGTTCGTCGCAGCCCGCCCGCACGCCGTCGAGGCAGGCCTGGTCGTCGCGGAACTGCCGGGTGTCGAGCAGGTGGAAGCGGGCCAGCGTGCCCCAGGAGACGCGCCGGTTCACACGGAGCACCGCGCCCTGGAGGCTGCCCTTTCGCAGCGGCATGTTCTCGTAGTACGCACGGAACGCCTGCGCCCGGCGCTGCTCGAACCCCTGGGCGCCGGTGCTGGAGACGGGCCCGGCCCAGTTGTTCTCCACCTCGTGGTCGTCGAACGACACCAGCCACGGCGCCACCGCGTGCGCGGCCTGGAGGTCGGGGTCGCTCTTGTACTGGGCGTGCCGCAGCCGGTAGTCGGCGAGCGTGCGGCACTTGCCGGGGCTGTGGGTGCGGACGCGGCCGGCCAGGGCGGTGTAGCCGCTGGGGCCGTACTCGTACATGTAGTCGCCGAGGAAGACCACCAGGTCGGGCTCCTGCTCGGCCAGGCGGCGGTAGGCGGTGTAGTAGCCGTGCTCGTAGTGCGCGCACGCGGCCACGGCGAACGTGAGCGGAGTCTCCCCCACCGGCGTCGTCCTGGTGCGGCCGGCCGGTGAGAGGCGGCCCTGGCTTCTGAACCGGTAGAAGTAGTCGCGCCCCGGCCGCAGCCCCTTCAGCTCCACGTGGACGCTGTGGGCGTCGCGCGCCCTGGCGGTGGCCGTACCGGATTCGACGATCTTGGAGAAGCGCTCGTCGGTGGCGACCTGCCAGTCCACCTCGACGTCGCGGGAGGGCATGCCGCCGCGGCCGTCCCCGCTCATCGGGTCGGTGGCGAGCCTGGTCCACAGGACGAAGCCGTCGGCCGAGGGGTCGCCCGAGGCCACGCCGAGCGTGAACGGGTCGGATCTGAGTGTCCTGGACGAGGAGGCCGCGGCGGCCGCCGCCGGAGCGGCGGGCTGCGGGAGGAGGAGGCCGGCTGTCGCCGCTGTCAGGAAGGCTCTGCGGTCCACGTCATCAGGTATCGCCGCCCGCGCTGACTCCGCCGTGACAACGGAGTCAAGCGTGGGTGAACAGCATCGGTCCGGTCGTTCCATCCGCAAAATGGACAGAGCAGGACAAAGATCAGTGGACGGGGCCCGGCACGTCGGGGAGTGCGGCGCGCAGGGCGGTGGCGTCGGTGAAGTGCACGCCGGTCATGCCCGCCCGCCGCGCGCCTTCGACGTTCTCCTCCCGGTCGTCGATGAAGACGATCTCGGACGGATCGGCCCCGAGCCCGGCGGCCAGCCGGTCGTAGATCGCCCGGTCGGGCTTGACCAGCCCCATCCTGCCGCTGTAGAAGCGGTGCCCGATCGCGGCGATCCAGGGCAGCTCGTCGAGGCCGTCACCGACGCAGATCGGCGCGTTCGACAGCAGCGCCACGTCGCGGCCGGCCGCGAGCAGGTCGTCGAGCAGCGCGACCGTGCCCTCGTCTGGGTAGGCCCAGCTCGCCACGTCCCTGGCGACCAGCCGGGCGACCTCGGTCGTGGTGGCGGGCCTGCCCAGGACGGCCGACCAGTAAGCGTGCGGGCTCAGGCCGCCCCGGTCGAACTCCAGGCGGTGCTCCCAGTAGCCGAGCTTGAACGGGCCCGGCTCGGCGCCCACGGCCCGCGCCATCGCGTCGGCGTCGGACTCGGGCTGGGGCAGGGACAGGACACCGCCGTAGTCGAAGACAATCCACGTCATGCCACGAATGGTCGCAGATACGGGTCGAGCGCCGGGCAGCCTAGGTATTTCTCGGCGGTGTGGAAGTCGATCCAGTCGAGGTTGACCAGCTCTTCGACGTCCACGCCGGTGAAGCTGGCGGCCAGGGCGGGCGGGATGGCCGCGATGTCGTCCTTGTCGGCGATGTTCACCCAGCGCCCGACCCCTCGGGGCCGCTCGCCGCGGCCGTTGACGGGGGCGGGCAGGAGGCGCTCGAAGACGACGTTGCGCATGCCCAGCGGGCTGCCGAGGGTGATGAGCAGGTCGACCTTGAGGTCGGGGTTCGCCCACAGGGCCTCGTACGTCACCACGCTGCCGAGCGAGTGGGCGATGACCACCTTGGGCCGGTTTCGCCGGATGACCTCGGCCACGGCCTTCCGGGACTTCTCCCGCTTGGCCGCGTCGGTGAGGTAGGCGGCGACCTCCGGCGCGAACAGCTTGGCGAACGCCGCCGACCTGCCGTCCAGCCGGTCCAGCAGCCAGCCGGTGGCCGACTTGAGCACGCCGGTGACGTGCTCGCCCACGCCGAGGTTGCGCGCCCAGCCGATGACCACCTGCTGGGCCTGCAGCTCCATGGCGGCGGCCGCCCGGCGCGGCACCGCCGTGTCCGCCCCGTCGACGGGGCCGTCCTCACCGTCGTGCAGCAGGTGGGAGAAGTAGGCGATCTCGGCGAAGTACGCCCGCGCCTCCCCGCCGAGCGCGGCGTGCAGGTAGCGGTCCCACTTGCGCCGCATCACCTCGGCCGCGCCCGTGGCGGACCGGCCGGCCTGGAGGTAATAGTTGTACTTGCCGATCCCGTGAACGCCGACGATGACCGTCATCCGCGCCTCCCCAACCCCGTGATCCTCTCGCGCGATATTGGCATACGCCGCTTGCACCCGGCCGTCAACCAGGTTCCGGCGGGAGAAAACCACTGGGGGCGGCATAGGCCGTCCCGATACGGTGACATGTCACTGCAGAACGCTCGTTACGCGAACAGGAGCTCCACCCATGCCCGGCCCGCTGGTCGTCAACGACTCGATCGTCATCCCCGACATCGAGCTCGTCTGGCGCTTCTCCCGTTCCTCAGGTCCGGGCGGCCAGGGCGTCAACACCACCGACAGCCGGGTGGAGCTGACCTTCGACGTGGCCGCGACGACCGCGCTGCCCCCGGCGCTCAAGGCGCGGGCGATCGAGCGGCTGGGCTCCGGCACGATCACGATCGCCGCCTCCGAATACCGCTCCCAGCTGCGCAACCGGGAGGCCGCCCGGCACCGCCTGGCGCAGCGGCTGCGCGAGGCCGTGGCCCCGCCGCCCAAGCGCCGCCGGGCCACCAAGCCCAGCAGGGGCGCCGTCGAGCGGCGGATCAAGTCCAAGAAGCACCGCTCCGACGTCAAGCGCCTGCGCCGCGACCCCTGAGCTTTCAGGGGATGAGGCGGGGCAGGCGGGTGACGAGAGCGGCGAGATAGCCCGCCACGGCCTGCGGGATCAGATTCCTGGCGTGCAGCTCCGAGCGGGCCAGGGGAACGTGCTCCACCTCGTACAGCCCGTACGCCGGGTCCTCGAACTCCGGCCCGTGCCGCAGCTCCGGGTCCATCGTCTTGAGCCGGCAACCGAAAACGTGCTGCGTCTTGACCTCTCCCCGCCACGGGTACGACACGCTGACCAGAGGCGTCACCGCGTACACCGTCGCGCCGAGCTCTTCCAGCAGCTCCCGGTGCAGGGTGTCCTCCAGCGAGCCGTCCTCGGGCTCGACGTGCCCGCCGGGCACGGTCCAGTAGAGCGGGCGCCCCGGCACCGTCCGCCGGAACAGGACCAGCCGCTCGTCATGATCGAGCAGGACACCACGGACACTAGGTCGCATACATCCACCCTATTTGACCGGTATGTCCTTCGGGTAGCCTAACCTACGGTACCGTAACCTGAAGGAGAAGATCATAGATGGCGATGACTCAGACGGAACTCCTCCACGAGCTCGAACCCGTGGTCGCGGGAGAGCTCGACCGGCACGAGAAGATGGCCAAGGAGTGGTTCCCGCACGAGTACGTCCCGTGGAGCCAGGGCCGCGACTTCGACGGCATCTACGGCGGCGAGGCGTGGCAGGACGCCGACTCCAAGATCCCGGAAGCGGCCCGCGTGTCGCTCATCGTCAACCTCCTCACCGAGGACAACCTGCCCAGCTATCACCACGAGATCGCCACGACCTTCGGCCGTGACGGCGCCTGGGGCACGTGGGTGCACCGCTGGACGGCCGAGGAGGACCGCCACGGCACCGCCATCCGCGACTACCTCACCGTCACCCGCGCCGTCGACCCCGTGGCGCTGGAGCGGGCGCGCATGGCGCACATGGAGAGCGGGTTCGTCACCGAGTACAACACGATGCTGCAGCAGCTGGCGTACGTCTCCTTCCAGGAGCTCGCCACCCGCATCGCGCACCGCAACACCGGCCGGGCCTCCGGCGACGAGGGCTGCGAGCGGCTGCTGGCCAGGATCGCCGCCGACGAGAACCTGCACATGCTCTTCTACCGCAACCTGCTCAAGGCGGCCTTCGAGCTCGACCCCAACCAGACGATGCGCGCGGTGACCGACGTGGTCACCACCTTCCAGATGCCCGGCCAGGGCATGGACGGGTTCGCCCGCAAGGCCCTGATCATCGCCAACGAGGGCATCTACGACCTGCGGCTGCACCTCGACGACGTGCTCATGCCGGTCCTGCGCCAGTGGGCGGTGTTCGACAAGACCGGCCTCGACGCCGAGGGCGAGAAGGCGCGCGAGGAGCTGTCCTCGTTCCTGGCCAGGACCGAGGACACCGCCGCCAGGTTCGTCGAGCGCCGCGAGGAGCGCCGCGCCCGCGCCGCCGCCCGGGGCTAGCCGAACACGCCGGGCGTGCGCGCCCTCGCCCGGCGATACCGGTACGAGCCGGTCGATTCTCCCTGACACGGAACACGACCGGACAGTCGTGTCGGCGTGGGAGGATCCTGGCCCATGCACTTTCCCACCGCGGTGGTCGTCGGGATCGCCACACTGCTGACCATCATGCTGCTCGCGGTCGCGACGCAGCGGCTGCTGGATGTCAGGTTCGGCGCGCTGCGCACGTTCCTGGCCACGCTGCTCGCGTTCGTGCTCGCGCAGCCGGTGCTGGAGCCGATCCTGAGCACGATCGGCCCGATGGACGGCGGGCAGCCGCCCGACGCGGCCGCCCTGGGGCTGCTCCTGCTGGTCCTCATGTGCATGGTGCTGATCCCGATGACGGTGCTGGTGGTGGCCGAGGCGCTGGTGCCGCCCGGCTCGCTGCCGGGGCCGCTGGAGCTGGCCAGGTCCGTACGCGGCCGGCTGTCGCGGGGCCGGCGCTACTCCCAGATCACCAGGATCGCCGTCAGGCACGGCCTCGGCCCCTACCTTCGGGGGCGGGGCGAGCGGCTGGACGACCGGTCGGGCAAGCTGCGCCTGGCCGCGTCGCTGCGTGCCGCGCTCGACGACGGCGGGGTGACGTTCGTCAAGCTCGGGCAGGTGCTGTCGACCCGGCGTGACCTGCTGCCCGCCGAGTTCGTCGAGGAGCTCGGACGGCTGCAGGACCAGGTCGCCCCGGCCCCGTGGGAGCAGATCGAGCCGGTGCTGCGCGCGGAGCTGGGCGGGCCGGTGGACGAGGTGTTCGCCGCGTTCGACCGGACGCCGCTGGCCGCCGCCTCGATCGGGCAGGTGCACGCGGCCCGGCTGCGCTCCGGCGCGGACATCGTGGTCAAGGTGCAGCGGCCCGGCATCGAGGCGGTCGTCGGCAAGGACCTGGAGATCGTCCGGCGGCTGGCCGCCACGCTGGAGAGCAGGACCCGATGGGGGCGCTCGCTCGGCCTGCGCGACCTGGCCGAGGGGTTCGCCACGGCGATCAGGGAGGAGCTGGACTTCCGGATCGAGGCCGCGAACATGGCCGCCGTCTCCGCCTCCCGCGGCACCCCACGCGCCGCCGAGACCACCGAGAGCGCCGCCGGCCACGCCGGGACCTCCCCCGGCCACGCTGAGAGCCCAGCCGGCTCAGGCGGTCTCCTGAGCGGCTCCAGAGGCGGCGGGACGGCCGTCGCCTACCCCGCGCCGGTCGGTTCCATGTGCTCGGAGCGGGTGCTGGTCATGGAGCGCCTGTCGGGCCGGCCGATCACCACGGCGAACCAGGAAGAAGGGCCGCGCCTGGCCCGCGACCTGCTCGACTGCCTGTTGCGGCAGATCCTCGTCGAAGGCGTCTTCCACGCCGACCCGCACCCGGGCAACCTCATGCTGCTCGACGACGGCACGCTGGGCCTGCTCGACTTCGGCTCGGTCGGCCGGCTCGACGCCTCCGTACGCTCGGCGCTCCAGCGCTTCCTGCTCGCCATGAACCGCCAGGACCCGCTGGGCGTCACGGACGCGCTGCTGGAGGTGGTGCCGAGACCGGAGGAGATCGACGAGCCCGCGCTCGAACGAGCCCTCGGCCAGTTCATGGCCAGGCACCTGAGCCCCGGCATGGACAGCGCGCGGATGTTCACCGACCTGTTCACGATCGTCTCGGAATACGGCCTGTCGATCCCGCCCGAGGTGGCCGCCGTCTTCCGCGCGCTGGCCACGCTGGAGGGCACGCTGGTGCGCCTGTCGCCCGGCTTCAACCTGATCGGCGAGGCCCGCGCGTTCGCCGGCCGCCATCTCAGCGAGCAGATCACCCCCGAGACGATCAAGGAGTCGCTCACCCAGGAGCTGACCGCGCTGGTGCCGATGCTGCGCCGCCTGCCGCGCCGGGTCGAGCGGATCGCCAGTGCCGCCGAGCACGGCCGCTTCACCGTCAACGTGCGACTGCTGGCCGACGAGCGCGACCGCCGCTTCGTGACGGGGCTGCTGCACCAGGTGCTGCTCACGGTGCTGGGCGCCACGGCCGGGCTGATGGCGGTCATCCTCCTCGGCACCGAGGGCGGGACCCCGCTGGTGGGCACGACGAGCCTGCTCCACCTCATCGGCTACAACCTGCTGGTGATCTCGGCGATCCTGGGGCTGCGGGTGCTGGCGCTCGTCTTCCGCCGCCCCCGCGCCTCCGACGAACGCAGCGTCGCCCGGTAGGCGCTTCTCCGGGAGCCCCGGCAGGCGATCCCGAGGGCGCCCGGTAGGCGGATCTACCAGCGTGTCCCCACGTACGGCAAAGACTGTGCGCCTCTTGACCCGGCCGTGGTCTTGGACATCCGAGGCAT
Organism: Nonomuraea sp. NPDC048882; assembly: GCF_040649755.1. Taxonomy (NCBI): domain Bacteria; kingdom Bacillati; phylum Actinomycetota; class Actinomycetes; order Streptosporangiales; family Streptosporangiaceae; genus Nonomuraea; species Nonomuraea sp. NPDC048882. The sequence goes on along the minus strand of NZ_JBEZGB010000003.1, from coordinate 60,657 downwards.
CGGGCAGGTTCTCGGTAACACCGGAACCCCTTGGGAGCAGTGGGTGAAAATCATCGGGATCGCCGCCAGTCTCCACACGGGGTCATTCATCACCAGATTGTTGGACGCAGCGGGCGGCGAACTGCCGGACAGTGTCGGGTTCGACGTGTGGCGCGGGCTGGAGGAGATCCCGCCGTACCGGAGCGGGCCGGTGCCGGCCGCGGCACGCGAGCTGCTCACCCTGGTCGCGGACGGTGACGGGGTGCTGCTGACCGCTCCCGAGCACAGCCTGCTGCCGCTGGAGCTGACGTACACGCTGGACTGGATGTCGGCCAGGGACGGGCTGTCGGGCAAGCACGTGGCGGTGATGAGCGCGAGCGCGCGCGCCTGCGGGGCCATGTGGGCGCAGGCGGAGCTCTACAAGCACCTGCTGGGGGCGGGCGCCGTCGTGAGCGGGGCCGAGCTGGTGATCTCACCCGCCTGGCCGCTCTTCGGCGACGACGGCCAGCTGATCGCTCCCGACCTGCGCGACCAGGTACGCGCCGTGATCCGGCGGCTGTGCCCGTCGGACGTCATGGAACCGGCGCTGTCGCTCTAGCCGGGACCGCCCTGGACCGCCCCCGTGGCCGTCACGCGTCCCAGGGCGTGCGTTTCAGCAGCCGGTCGAGCTTGATGTTCATGTCCATCGCCTCGGAGCGCAGGAAGTCGAACTCGCGCCGCCACTGCTTCCTGAACTTGTCGATCTCGATGGAGAGCTGGGCCCGCAGTTCCTCGATGAGGTCCGGGCGCTCCGTCATCGCCCTCCGCACGCTCTCGACCTCGATGCCCATCGCGGCGAACTCCTCGGTGAACTCCACCACGGCCTGGTCGATCTGGCTCTGCATCGTCGCGAGCCCCGCCTGCAGCTTCATGGACCGTTCGGCGATCTCGTGCAGGAGAATCACCTGCCGTTCGAGATCGCCACCGTGCTCCATGGTGGTCTCGAGATCCTCGACGCGAAGTTTCAAGTCGAGCAGCTCAGCCCGTACGTCCACGTCACCCCGCCCTTTGCCGGCCGTCTCCGATGCTGTCAGGACATCGTCGCAGCCTGTGAGCACCCCTGCCACCCGGAGGACAACGGCGGGTGAGGATCTGTCCGCCCGCCATCTCAGCGAGGTAGAGGATTTTCCCCCGGCGGGGTCGGACAGCGGGGTCAGATCAGGTCGATGAGATCGGCCACGGAGTCGACGACCAAGGAGGGGCGGTAGGGGAAGCGGTCGATCTCGTGCCGCTGGGTGACCCCGGTGAGGACGAGGATGGTGAACAGGCCCGCCTCCATGCCGGAGACGATGTCGGTGTCCATGCGGTCGCCGATCATGGCCGTGGTCTCGCTGTGGGCCTCGATCTCGTTGAGCGCGCTGCGCATCATGCGCGGGTTGGGCTTGCCGACGAAGTAGGGCTCGACGCCGGTGGCCTTGGTGATGAGCGCGGCGACCGCGCCGCAGGCGGGCAGCGAGCCCTCGGTGGAGGGGCCGACGGGGTCGGGGTTGGTGGCGATGAAGCGGGCGCCGCCCTCGATGAGGCGGATGGCGCGGGTGATCTGGGTGAAGCTGTAGGTGCGGGTCTCGCCGAGCACCACGTAGTCGGGGTCGAGGTCGGTCAGGATGTAGCCGACCTCGTGCAGCGCCGTGGTCAGCCCGGCCTCGCCGATGACGTACGCCGAGCCGCCCGCCCGCTGGTCGTCGAGGAACTGGGCGGTGGCCAGCGCGGAGGTCCAGATGGACTCGGCGGGCACGTCGAGGCCGGCGCCGGCCAGGCGGACCGACAGATCGCGCTGCGTGTAGATCGAGTTGTTGGTCAGGACCCGGAACTTCCGGCCGGACTCGCTGAGTCGTTTGATGAATTCGTCCGCGCCCGGGACAGGACGTCCCTCGTGGACGAGCACGCCGTCCATGTCGGACAACCAGGAGTCGATCCGCTTACGCTCAGTCACGCGGCCCATGGTACCGAGCGCGCCTTATCGACTTCCCGCCCGGCACGTGAACAATGTTCTTCATGTCGTTCATCGAATCCGCCCAGGACATGCGGGACGAGCTCGTCCGGCTCAGGCACTCCTTGCACACCACCCCCGAGCTCGGCCTGCACCTGCCGCGTACGCAGGAGAAGGTGCTGGCGGCGCTGGAGGGGCTGCCCTTGGAGATCAGCACGGGGAAGGCGCTCAGCTCTGTCACCGCCGTGCTGAGAGGCGGCCGGCCGGGGCCCGCGGTACTGCTGCGGGGCGACATGGACGCCCTGCCCGTGACCGAGAAGAACGACCTGCCCTACGTCTCCCAATTGCCCGGTCAGATGCACGCCTGCGGGCACGACCTGCACACCGCGATGCTGGCGGGGGCGGCGCACCTGCTGAGCGCGCGGCGCGACGAGCTGGCCGGTGACGTGATCTTCATGTTCCAGCCGGGCGAGGAGGGTCACGACGGCGCCAAGCAGATGATCGGCGAGGGCGTGCTGGACGCGGCGGGGGCGCGGCCGGTGGCGGCGTACGGCATGCACGTGGTGTCGTCGATGTTGCCGCCGGGGCTGTTCGCGTCGCGGCCGGGGCCGATCATGGCGGCGGCGGACGTGTTCGCCGTGACGGTGAAGGGGCGCGGCGGGCACGGTTCGACCCCGCACATGGCGCTGGACCCGATCCAGGCGGGCTGCGAGATGGTCACCGCGATGCAGACGATGGTGACCAGGACGTTCAACGTGTTCGACCCGGTCGTGGTGACGGTGGGCAGCTTCCACGGCGGGTCGGCCGACAACGTGATCCCCGACGAGGCCAGGTTCGAGGCCACGGTGCGCACGTTCAGCAAGGAGAACCGGGCACTGGTCAAGCGGCGGCTGGAGGAGGTCGTGCGGGGCGTGGCGGCGGCGCACGGGCTGGAGGTGGAGACGGCGCTCGGGATGGGCTACCCGGTGACGGTGAACGACCAGGACGAGGCCGCGTTCGTGGGCGCGACGGCCGACGAGCTGTTCGGTCCCGGCCGCTACTTCGTCTCGCCGCAGCCGGTGATGGGGTCGGAGGACTTCTCGTACGTGCTGGAGAACGTGCCGGGCGCGTTCGTGTTCCTGGGGGCCTGCCCGCCCGGCAGGGACCCGGCGACGGCGCCGTACAACCATTCGCCCGAGGCGCAGTTCGACGACGCGGTGCTGCCCGACGGGGCCGCCCTGTACGCGTCGCTGGCCTTCTCCAGGCTGTCCTGACATGCGTGCCTGGGTGGTGGAGCGGCCGGGGCCGATGGCGTCGGGGCCGCTGGCGCTGATCGAGCGGGAGGTGCCCGAGCCGGGGCCCGGTGAGGTCCTGGTGGAGGTGGAGGCGTGCGGCGTGTGCCGTACGGACCTGCACCTGGCCGAGGGCGACCTGGCTCCGCGACGGCCCAGGACCACCCCCGGGCACCAGGTGGTGGGCCGCGTCGTGGGCGGGGCCGGGGCGATCGGCGCGCGGGTGGGCGTGGCCTGGCTGCGCTCGACGTGCGGCCGGTGCCGCTACTGCCTGCGGGGCATGGAGAACCTCTGCCCCGACTCCACCTACACCGGGTGGGACGCCGACGGCGGCTACGCCGACTATCTCGTGGCGCCCGCCGACTACGTCTATCCCCTGCCCGACGACCGTCCCGCCGAGTGGCTGGCCCCGCTGCTGTGTGCCGGGATCATCGGCTACCGGGCGCTGGCGCGCTGCGACCTGCCCGCCGGCGGGCGGCTGGGCATCTACGGGTTCGGGGCCTCGGCCCATCTGACCGCGCAGGCGGCCATCGCGCAGGGCGCCACCGTGCACGCGGTGAGCAGGTCGGAGGGTTCCCGGCGGCTGGCCCTCGACCTGGGCGCCGCCTCGGCAGGGGACCGGCCGCCCGAGCCGCTCGACGCGGCCATTCTGTTCGCGCCCGTGGGTACCCTGGTACCATCGGCGCTCGAAGCGCTCGACCGGGGCGGCACTCTGGCCGTGGCGGGCATCCATCTCACCGACGTGCCGGTGCTCAACTACGAGCGGCACCTGTTCCAGGAGCGGACGCTGCGCAGCGTGACGGCCAACACCAGGGCCGACGGGCGGGCGTATCTGGAGCTCGCGCTGGCGCATCCGCCACGAGTGACGACGACGGCCTATCCGTTCGAGGAGGCCGGGCGGGCGCTGGCCGATCTGGCCGCGGACCAGGTCAACGGCGCGGCCGTCCTGGTAAAGACCTGACCGAATGCTTGATGGCGCTTAGCACCACTTCGTACACTCATGAAGGAAAGTTACATTAGCCTCACAACCACTGGAGATTATTGACGCTGGTTCGACGCGATCGTAATGTCCGGTCAATCCCTAGAGACATCCCCCGGAGCGGCAAATGAAGCGACTGGCAGCGGTAGTGGCGTTGCTGGGCCTTGCCACCGCGACAGCGGCGTGCAGCGGCGGTACGACCAACAAGTCCGGCGGCTCGGGCGGCGGTGGAGGCGGACTCTTCACCACGATCGACGTGAACCGGCCAGGGCTTGAGGCGTCGGCCCCGGCCAACCCGTACAACCCGAAGGGCAATTCCTTCCCCGGCTACAGCTCCATGAAGCTGGGCTGGGTCGTCAACCACCTGACCGACCCGAACAAGGCTTTGCCAGGTCTGGCGGCCAGCTGGGAGATCGCGCCGGACAATTCGGCCATCACCCTCAAGCTGCAGCCGAACGCGAAGTGGTCGGACGGCAAGCCGGTCACCGCCGAGGACGTCAAGATGTCCATCGGCATCGCCTACACGCAGGGCAGCACGGCCTTCTCGGTCACGCCCGGCGCCGCCGGCGCGGCGGCCGAGGTCGAGGTCGTCGACCCGCAGACCGTGAAGATCACCCAGGACATGGCCAACCCGAGCCCCAAGTTCGCCCGCGGCGTGCTCGACACCACCGTCCTGCCCTCGCACGTGTGGAGCAGCGTGCTCCCCGCGGACTTCTGGGACAAGCTGAAGGCCGCCCGCGGTGAGGGCGCCGACGCCGAGAAGGCCCGCGAGGAGGTCACCGCCCTGGGCGAGAAGGTCATCGCCTTCGCCCCGCCGAAGGACGTCTCCGCCGGCCCGTTCGTGCTGGAGCGGGTCAACCCCTCCGAGGCGCTGCTGGTCAGGAACAAGTACTTCTACAACGCCGCGAACGTCGCCCCGGCGCAGGTGAAGTTCCTCAACTACACCGGCAACGAGCAGATCTGGAACTACCTGACCCAGAGCAAGCTCGACCACGCCGGCTTCACCGCCGCCCCGACGGACGTGATGAACCGGATCAAGGCGGCCTCGGGCAACGAGGTCATCAAGGGCTACTCCCCCGTCGCCGTCGGCATGGCCTTCAACCAGACGAAGAAGCCGTACGACAACGTGCACGTGCGCAGGGGCCTGGCCTACCTGATCGACCGTGACCAGGTCACCAAGGTCGCCTCGCCCGAGGGCGGCACGCCCGCCGCGACGACGAGCGGCATCCACCAGAAGGCCGCGCAGGCGTGGATCCCCGAGACCGTCCCGCAGCTTGAGCAGTACAAGCCGGACGTGGCCAAGGCCGAGACCGAGTTCAAGGAGGCCGGCCTGGTCAAGAAGGACGGCAAGTGGACGCTCGCCGACGGCAAGCCGTGGAAGGTGTCCATGCACGCGCCGTCCGGGTTCTCCGACTGGCTCTCGGCCCAGGAGAACATCAAGAGCCAGCTCATCAAGGCCGGCGTGGACGCCGAGGTCGTGACGACCGCCGACTACCCGCTTTACCTGGAGGAACTGGCCGCCGGCAAGTACGACGCCGGCTTCTGGCTGATGGCGCTCGGCCCCGCGCCGTACGACATCTTCCAGCGCCTCTACGGCGCCTCCAACGGCTGGACCAACGTCGCCGGCAAGGTCACGCACGCAGCGGCGGGCAAGAACGGCAACTGGATGGGCGGCCCCGAGGAGATCGAGGTCGACGGCGAGAAGATCAACCCCGGTGAGCTGACCGGCCAGCTGAACTCGGCCGACGAGCAGGCCGCCAAGCCGATCATGGCCAAGCTGGCCAAGGCGGCCAACCAGGACCTGCCCGTCATCCAGCTCTGGGACTACATCAACACCCAGTTCGTCAACAACAACCGTTTCACCGGCTGGCCCCACGACGACGAGGTCCTGCGTATGGGCACCGGCGTCCTGCCCTCCGGCGTGTGGATCCAGCAAGGTCTGATCAAGGCGAAGCAGTAGCCTATGACGCTCATCGCGCGGCGACTCGCGGGCCACCTGGCCCGCGGGTTCGTCATGATCCTGGTCGTCGCGACGATCAGTTTCTTCATCGTCAACAACATCCCCGGCGACCCCATGGCCGCCCGCTACGAGAAGCTGATCGAGCAGGGGATGGCGCCGGAGGCGGCCAGGCAGGCCGTGAAGGTGCTGTACGGCTTCCAGCCCACCGGCACCCTCTGGCAGCAGTACTCCGACTACATCACCGGCCTGCTCCACCTCGACCTCGGCGTCTCGGTGACCAGGCCGGGGACTCCCGTGCTCGACGTGCTGACCGACGCGGCCAAGTGGACGATCGTCCCGGTGCTGGTGGGCACGCTGCTGAGCTTCCTGGTCGGGATCATCTTCGGCGTGTACGCCGCCATCAAGCGCACCGGCAAGCTCGGCGACGCCCTGTCGATCTCCGGCTCGCTGCTGCACGGCATCCCGCAGTACGTGCTGGCGATGCTGCTGGTGGTGATCTTCGCGACGCTCATCCCGATCCTGCCCGCCGACGGATCGGTGGACATCCTGTACGAGCCCGGCTTCAACGGCCCGTACATCGGCTCGCTGGTCGAGCACGCGGTGCTGCCGGTGCTCACGTACGCGCTGTCGGCCTACGGCGGATGGGTGCTGGCGATGAAGTCGAGCGTGGTGACCGTGCTCGGTGACGACTTCATCCTGGCCGCCGAGCTGCGCGGGGTGAAGCGCTCGATCGTCTTCCGCTACATCGCGCGCAACGCGATCCTGCCGCTGTTCACGATGCTCGCCCTGTCGCTGGGCCTGCTGCTCGGCGGCGCGGTCTTCATCGAGAAGATCTTCAACTATCCGGGGCTCGGCTGGTTGCTCATCAGCAGCGTCACCGACCGCGACTACGCCCTGATGGGCGGGGCGTTCCTGCTGATCACCGTCGGGACCATCCTGGCCAACATCGTGGCCGACCTGTTCTACACGGTCATCGACCCGCGCGTGCGCAGCGGAGAGGAGGCGTCGTGAGTGCCACGCTGATTCCGGAGACCGGCTCGGCCGCCTCGGAGATGCGCCGCAACTTCTGGCGCGGCGTCTGGCGGGTGATGAAGCGCAAGCCCAGCCGCCTGGTCGGGGTCGTCATCATCGCGGGCTTCATCGTCATGGGGGTCGTCGGGCCGATGGTGCTGCCCGAGCACCTGCCGTCCGACACCAACGCGATCACGCAGGCGCCCAGCTGGGAGCACTGGTTCGGCACCGACCCGCAGGGCAGGGACGTGCTCGCGCTGGTCATCACCGGCTCGCGCTACGTGCTGCTCACCGCCGCGGTGACGGCGCTCATCACCGTCGTCGTGGGCACCTCGATCGGCCTGTTCTCCGGCTTCAAGCGGGGCCGCTGGGACACCGTGCTGATGCGGTTCACCGACATGAAGCTGACGATCCCCGGCCTGCCGCTGCTGCTGGTGCTGGCCACCGTGTGGCAGTTCGGCAGCCCGCTGCAGATGGGCCTGGTGCTGGGCCTGCTCGGCTGGGGCGGCGTGGCCAGGGCGGTGCGCTCCCAGACGCTGTCGCTGCGTGAGCGCGGCTTCATCGAGGCGGCGCGCGGGCTGGGCCTGTCCACGACGCACATCATCGGCAAGGAGCTGCTGCCGAGCATGGCGCCGTACATCGCGATGAACATGCTCATCTCGGTGACCGGCGCCGTGTACTCCCAGGTGGGCCTGTTCTTCCTGGGCGTGCTGCCGTACGAGTCGGACAACTGGGGCGTCATGCTCAACCTGGCCGTGTTCCAGGCCGGCGCCATGATCACACCGAACGCGCTCGGCTACCTGCTGGCGCCGCTGCTGGCGATCCTGCTGCTCACGCTCGGCATCGTGCTCGTGGTCGACGCCATGGACGAGATCTTCAATCCCCGGCTGCGCGAGGAGTAACGGTGGGTACACAAGCGCCGGGAGTGCGCATCGGCGGCCTGACGGTCGTCTACAAGACCCCGGCGGGCGAGCTGCCCGCCGTCAGGGACATCAGCCTCACGCTGGAGCCCGGCACGATCACCGGCATCGTCGGCGAGTCCGGCTCGGGCAAGTCCACGCTGGCCCTGTCGCTGCTCAACGCCGTCCAGCCGCCCGGCAGGATCGCGGCGGGCAGCGTCGAGATCGACGGGCTCGGCGACGTGGTCGGCCTGGCCGGCGAGGAGCTGCGCAAGGCCAGGGGCCGGCACATCGGCTACGTCTTCCAGGCAGCACAGAACTCGCTCAACCCGCTCAAGACGGTCGGCAAGCAGCTGCTCGACCTGGGCCGCTCGCACGGCGTGGAGGACCTGCGCGGGCTGGTGCGCGAGGCCCAGGAGCTGCTCGGCCGGATGGGCCTGGACGGCGCCCGGGTGCTCGACTCGCACCAGCACGAGCTGTCCGGCGGCATGCGGCAGCGGGTCGGCATCATGCTGGCGCTGGTGCTCAACGCGCACCTGGTGGTGCTGGACGAGCCGACGACCGCCCTGGACATGATCACGCAGGCGAACATTCTGAAGATCGTCCGTGAGGTGCACGCCGAGCGCGGCCTGACCACGCTGGTCATCACGCACGACATCGGCGTGGTGGCCGAGGTGGCCGACCGGCTGGCCGTCATGTACGGCGGCCGCCTGGTCGAGCAGGGCCCCACCAGGGAGGTGCTCGGCGCGCCGCAGCACCCGTACACGCGCGGCCTGATCAGGGCCATCCCGCGACTCGTCGGCGACATCGACGAGGCGCAGGCATTGCCGGGACGCCCGCCGACGCTGGTGACCGTGCCGAAGCAGGGCTGCGTGTTCAGGGAGCGCTGCGCGCTGCGCATGGACGTGTGCGACAGCGTGGACCCCGAGCCTCAGGTCGACCAGGGCGAGCGCGGGCCGAGGACGGTCGCCTGCCACGCCGTGACGGTGAAGGAGCACGCATGATCACCGGGACCGGGGTCGTCAAGACCTTCAAGCAGCGGGGCAAGATGCTCGGCGCGCGCGAGGTGCGAGCGCTGCGGGGCGTGGACTTCGCCATCCCCAAGGGCGGCGCGGCCTCGTTCATCGGCGAGTCCGGGTGCGGGAAGACCACGCTGGGGCGGATCATCGCGGGGCTGGAGACGTACGACGAGGGTGAGATCGAGATCGGCGGCGTCCCCATGTCGGGGCTCAAGCACAAGCAGCGCCAGCCGCACTTCCGCAAGATCCAGCTGATCCACCAGGACCCGTACTCGGCCCTGAACCCGACCAGGACCGTCCACCAGACCCTGCACGCCCCGCTGAGCCTGCGGGCCGGGCAGACCGGGCGCTCGCGGGCATGGATCGAGGAGCGGGCGGCCGAGGTGCTGTCGCTGGTCGGGCTGGACCCGGGCACGGTGCTGTCGCGCTATCCGCACCAGCTCTCCGGCGGCATGCGCCAGCGCGTGGTCATCGCCCGCGCGCTGACCGTGGACCCCGAGATGCTGGTCGCCGACGAGGCCGTGTCGATGATCGACGTCTCGCTCCGGCTGGGCATCCTGGCGCTGCTGAAAGACCTGCGCGAGCGGCTCGGGGTCAGCGTGCTGTTCATCACGCACGACGTGGCCACCGCCCGCTACATCGGCGCCGACGGCGAGCTGTACGTCATCTACCGGGGGCAGGTCGTCGAACGCGGCGCGGTGGACACGATCATCGCCGATCCCGTGCACCCGTACACGCAGTCGCTGCTGTCGGCCATCCCCGTGCTGCACGGCCTGGAGCAGCCCGGTGAGCAGCCCGTGGTACCGCTGGAGTCGCTGGACGAGAGCCAGTCCGACGCGGGCTGCCTGTTCGCCCGCCGCTGCCCGTTCAGGGGCGAGCGGTGCGCGGACGAACGGCCGCTGCTGCGCATCACCGACGGGGCGCCGCAGGAGCACGCGTGCTTCTACCCCGAGCGCCGTGACGTGATCGCCCGGCCGATGAGCGAGGTGTGATGGCGCACGCCGTACGGGCTGCCGAGCCCGCCGAGGCGGCGCGCGCCGCCGAAGCGGCGCTGACGCTCGACGCCGGTGAGGCCGCCGCCCTGACGGAGGCGCTGTGGCGGCCTCCGGCCGGGCGGCGCTGGACGGCGCTGGCCACCGGCGGCGGCGTGGTGCTGGCCTCGATGTCGGAGAAGGATCCGCAGGCGGGGCACATCGACCTGCTCGCCGTGCACCCTTCCGCGCAGGGCCGGGGACACGGCACGGCGCTCGTGCGCGCGGCCGAGGAGTGGCTGCGCGGCCAGGGCGCGCGGCAGGCCCGTTTCGCCGGGAACCCGCCGTGTTACGCCTGGCCCGGGATCGACGTACGCTACACTGCCGCCGCCTGCCTGGCCGAGCGGCTCGGCTACGAGCGTTACCACGTGGCCTGGAACATGACCGCGGACCTGGCGACCGCCGACCTGTCCGTGGCGGACGAGCTGGCCCGGCTCGAAGAGTCGGGGGTCACGGTGCACGCGGCCGGGGACGACCGCGAGCGCGTCGCCGCGTTCGTCGCGGAGCACTGGAACGAGCGGTGGGCCTGGGAGGCGGTCAACGCGGCCGGGCTGCACTACGCCGAGCGCGACGGCCGGATCCTCGGCTTCGCCGCGTGGGGGTCTCGGCCGGCCTGGTTCGGGCCCATGGGCACCGCCGAGGACGCGCGCGGGCTGGGTCTCGGCCGGGTGCTGCTGCGCAGGTGCCTGGCAGACCAGCGGGCCGCCGGGCAGGACAGCGCCCAGATCGGGTGGGTGGGGCCGTTGCGGTTCTACTCGCGCGCCGTCGGCGCGCGAGCGGAACGCGTCTTCTGGCTCTACCGGCGCGATCTGGCGTGATGTCACGTATAGAGCAGATGTCCCTCAGGGCGGCCCGGCGGCGGGCACAGCTCGCGGGGATCTTCACCGGCCTCCAGGGTCCTGGTGAGGGTGTCGGAGCCCCACAGGTGGTCGAGGAACAGGTCGGGGCCCCACCAGCGCAGGTCGTCAGGATAGAGCGTACGGGCCACGTGCAGCATGGACAGGCCGGTCAGCACCGGCCTGAAGGCGCGCCGGTCGTGCACGTGGAGCTGCACCCCGCGGACGGGGGTGCCGGCGTGCTTGTGGAAGGTCGGGGTGAACCACGTCTCCCTGAACCGCACCCCCGGCAGACCGAGCGCGGCCAGCGCCGGCGCGAACCTGTCGTCGGCGTACGGAGCCCCGACCAGCTCGAACGGTCTGGTCGTGCCGCGCCCCTCGGAGAAGTTGGTGCCCTCGAACAGCCCGGTGCCCGGGTAGACGAGCGCGGTGTCCGGGGTGGGCATGTTGACCGACGGCATCACCCAGGGCAGCCCGGTGTCGTGGTGGGCCATGTCCCGCCGCCAGCCCTCCATGGTCACCACGGTCAGGTCCAGGTCGAACCCGAACAGCCCGGCCAGCTCGCCCGCCGTCCTGCCGTGCCGCAGCGGCAGCGGGAAGCGGCCGACGAAGCTGGCGAACGCCGGGTCGAGCTTCGGCCCCTCCTCCACCTCGCCGCCCAGCGGATTGGGCCGGTCGAGCACCACGAACCGCAGCCCGAGCCTGTCGGCCGACTCCATCAGGTCGTACATGGTCCACACGTAGGTGTAGAAACGGGCGCCCACGTCGGCGATGTCGAAGACCAGGGTGTCCACGCCGGAGGCGGCCACCACGCGGTCGAGGGCCTCGCCGGAGAGCTTGTGGGTGTCGTACACCGGCAGCCCGGTCCTGCCGTCGACCGTGTCGCCCTCGCTGCCCGCCGCCTGGGCGGTGCCGCGCATGCCGTGCTCGGGACCGAACAGGGCGGTCAGCTTCAGCCCCGCGTTCAGCAGGGCGTCGGGGGTGGCGGTCAGGTCGGGCAGGACACCGGTCGGGTTGGTGATCAGGCCGAGGCGGGAGCCTCCGGCGAGGGAGGGATCCGCGGCCAGCCGTTCTGCTCCGGTTCTCACATGTTGCATGAACCCATTGTCTGAAAGATATTTACAAGAGAGAAGTAGAGGGTGGAAATTAGCGACATGATTGATCCGCTACCCGAGCTGTCCACCGAGCAGAGCGATCCCCGCTACAGCCAGATCGACCGGCTGCCGACGGAGCAGATCGCCCGGCTGATGAACCAGGCCGACGCCGCCGTGCCCGCCGCGGTCGCCACGGCCGTCCCCGCGATCTCGGCCGCGATCGACGCGATCGCCGCCAGGATGGCCGAGGGCGGCCGGCTGCTCTACGTGGGCGCCGGCACATCCGGCCGGCTGGCCGTGCTCGACGCCAGTGAGTGCCCGCCCACCTTCGGCACGGACCCCTCGCTGGTCCAGGGCGTCATCGCCGGCGGGCCCGACGCGCTGACCCGCTCCGTCGAGGGGGCCGAGGACGACCCTGAGGCGGGCGCGGCCGCGTTGAAGGACCTGGAGGTGGGACCGCTCGACTCGGTGGTGGGCGTGTCCGCCAGCGGGCGGGCTCCTTTCGTGCTGGGCGCGCTGGCCGAGGCCACCGCCAGGGGCGCGCTGACCGTCGGCCTGTCGTGCAACGCGGGCGCGCCGTTGTCGGCCGCCGCCGAGCACGCCGTCGAGGTCGTCGTGGGGCCCGAGGTGGTGACCGGCTCGACCCGGCTGAAGGCCGGCACGGCCCAGAAGCTCGTGCTGAACATGATCTCGACGATCTCCATGGTGAAGCTGGGCCGCACGTACGGGAACCAGATGATCGAGATGTCGGCCATGAACAGCAAGCTCGCGGGACGGGCGCTGCGCATGGTCAGGGACATCACCGGGGCCGACCAGGAGACCGCGCGCGCGGCGCTGGAGGCGGCGGGCGGCCAGGCGAAGATCGCGGTCCTGATGATCCAGCACGGCCTCGACGCCGAGGCGGCCCGCGCGCTGCTGGAGTCGCACGGGGAGCGCCTCAGCGACGCCCTGAGCGGCTGAGGCGCGGGAGCGTTCCGCTCGGGGTGAATGTCCTGGGCGAATGTCGGGGTGGATGTCCGGGGCGAACGTCGGGGGAATGTCCGGGGTGAATGTCGGGGTGGGGATGTCCGATCGTCTTGAGGCGATCCTGGCGGACGCGGTGCCGCGTGTCTGCCCGGCCGCGGTCGCGCTGATCGCCGTCGACGGATCCGTGGTGGCCTCGGCCGCCGCCGGGGAGCTCGTCCGGTACGCCGGCGCCGAGGGCGGCCTGGCCGCGGACCGGCCCCCCGCGCGCCGCGACTCGATCTTCGACCTGGCCTCGGTCAGCAAACTGTTCACCACGGTCGTGCTGCTCTCGCTGGCCGAGGAGGGCCTGCTGGACCTGGACGAGCCGGTGACCGGACTGATCGAGGCGGCCGATCGGAGCATCACGCCGCGGCGCCTGCTCACCCACACGGCGGGCCTGCCCGCGGGCCGCCGCATCGGTGACGAGCTGCCCGGCCCGCTCACCCCCGCGACGGCGCAGCGTCTCGCCGGGGCCAGGATGGCCGCCATGCTGCGCACGCCGGTCGTCCATCCGGCGGGCGGGCCGTACCTCTACAGCGACGTCGGCATGGTCATGGCCGGCCGGCTGGCCGAGCTGGCCGGCGGCGCGCCCCTGGACGTGCTGGTCCGCGACCGCGTCACGAACGTGCTCGGGCTGTCGGCCACTGGCTACCGGCCTCCGCCCGCGCTGCTGGACCGGATCGCCGCCACCGAGTTCAAGGCCGAACGTCCTGGGCCCGGCTGCGTCAGGGGCGAGGTGCACGACGAGACCGCGTACGCGCTGGGCGGCGTGGCCGGGCACGCCGGCGTGTTCGCGCCCGCCGCCGACCTGCTGGCCTTCGGCGAGGCGCTGCGGCTCGGCGGCGGGGGCGTGCTGCGCCCTTCGAGCGTGGCCGAGATGACGCGCGACCAGGGGGTGGAGGGGGCGCCGTTCCGACACGGGCTCGGCGTGCGCATCGGCGATCCCGGCGTGGCGGGGCCGCTGGCGGACGCGTACGGGCACTCGGGCTTCACCGGCACCTCGCTCGTCGTCGACCCCGCCCGCCGCCTGACCGTGGTGCTGCTGACCAACGCCGTCCACCCGGTGCGCGGCCGCGACGGCATCAGGGAGCTGCGCGGGGCGGTGGCGGCGCACGCCGCGCGCCTGGCGGGCCGCCTCCCCGCCTCCGAGGCCCGTCCGGCGTAATCTGCGGGCATGCCCGTGCATCTGAACCACACGATCGTGCCGGCCACCGACAGAGACGCGACCGCCGACTTCCTCGTCGAGATCCTGGGGCTGGAGCCCGCGCCGGTCTACGGGCCGTTCCGGGTCGTCTCGCTCGGCAACGGCGTCTCGCTCGACGTCTCCCAGACCGACGGCGACGTGCCGCCGCAGCACTACGCGTTCCTGGTGAGCGAGCCGGAGTTCGACGAGATCTGGGGCCGGATCAAGGAGCGGGGCCTGACCTTCTGGGCCGACCCCTACCACCAGCGTCCTGGGCAGATCAACACCAACGACGGCGGGCGCGGCCTCTACTGGTCCGCACCCGACGGCCACAACCTGGAGATCATCACGGTGCCGTACGGCGGCTGGTAGCCGCGATCGGCGGCCGCCATGCAGCGTGTGGCCGGCCACCGTCCCGCCTCAGGGGGCCAGCGCTTCGAGCGCCTCCTCGGCCCGGCGCAGCGCCTCCTTGGGGTCGGCCTCGGGGATCTCTCGGTCGAAGTTCAGGTCGTGGAAGACGTCGGTGACGCCCTGGGCGGCCAGCTCGGCCACGTCGCGCCGGATCTTGTCGTACGTGCCGCTCAGCGGACGGTCCTCGTCGGCCGCCCGCACCCGCGTGACCCCGCGTACCACGAACCTGAACGCCTCCGGGTCGCGCCCGGCTCCGGCCAGCTCCTCCTTGATCAGCGCGATCCGCCCGGCGATGGCCAACAGGTCCTCCCTGCTGGAGCTGACCCAACCGTCCGCCAGCCGGGCCGCGCGGCGCAGCGCGACGTCGGCGGTGCCGCCGAGCAGGATCTGAGGCGGCCCTGGCTCGGGCTTGGGATCGATGTGGGCGGGCGGCACCCGGAAGAACTCGCCCTCGTGCTCGACCACCTCGTCACGCCACGCCTTGCGCAGCACCTCGACGAACTCCTCGCCCCTGCGCCCGCGCCCCGCCATGTCCACGCCGGCCGCCGCGAACTCCTCGGGCAGCCAGCCCAGGCCCAGCCCGGCGGTGACCCGGCCGCCCGACAGCGTCTGCAGCGTGGCCAGCTGCTTGGCCAGCGCCACCGGCTGCGCGTACGCGTTGAGCACGGCGACGCCGAGCCCGATCCTGCCGGTCACGGCCGACAGGTGGGCCAGCGTGATCAGCGGGTCGTGCACGGCGCGGTAGGTGGGGCCCATGGGATGGCCGACGGGGTAGAGGAGCCGCTGGAACGTCCAGAGCTCGGCGTAGCCCAGCTCCTCGGCCCGGACGGCGACCCTGCGCATGTTTCCCGGCGTGGCCCACGCCCCTGACTGCGGTACGGCGAAACCGACTCTCATGGTCCCAGTGTGAACGACGCCGCTTCGCTCCCCGCACCCGGCGGTCATCGTCCCGTCCCTCCTGGCCGGGAACCTCGGCCCCGGCGCCGGGCCCGGGTCGTGCCATCGCGCCCTTACTCTGTACGGGTGGGTCTGGAGGAGGAGCTCGCGGGCATCGCCGCGGCGTACGGCGGCGCGGGCGAGCCCGTGTTACATCCGACGCGCACCGACGTCGTGGTGCTGCGCAGAGGAGAGGTCGTGGTCAAGGCCCACTCGGCGCGTGACGACGCCGGGGACTTACGGCCGAGGCTGAAGGCGGCGGCCTCGGCCGCGGTGAGCAGCGTGATGCTGGCCCCGCTGGAGCCCGAGGTGCTGTCGGCGGGCGGGCGCGCGGTCACGGTGTGGCCGGCGGGCCGGCCCGTGGCGCAGGACGACGACCCGGCCGACGCGCCGTGGGAGGAGGGCGCCCGGCTGCTGGCCAGGCTGCACGCCGTCCCCCTCACGCTGATGCCCGGCCTGCCGGCCGCCGGAGGGCCCGCCAGGGCCGCCCGCGCGGTGGCCAGGATGCCCGGCGACGGGCCGGTCGAGCAGCTCGTCAGGCGGGCGTTCAAGGAGCTGCCCGAGCCGCGGCCGATGCCGGCCCTGCTCACCCACGGAGACTGGCACCTGGGCCAGCTCGTCCACCGCGACCGCTGGTTGCTCATCGACGTCGACGACCTGGGCGTCGGCGACCCGGCATGGGACCTGGCCAGGCCGGCCGCCTGGTACGCGGCGGGGCTGCTCGCCCCCGCCGTGTGGGAGCGGTTCCTCGGCGCCTATCTCGCCTCCGGCGGGCCCGCGCTCGGCCAGGGCGACGATCCCTGGCAGCGGCTCGACGTGCCCGCCAGGGCGCTGACCGTGCAACTGGCCGCCGTGGCCGTGGTCAACGCCTGGCACGAGCGCCGGGAACTCGACGAGGTCGAACATTCGTTGGTCGAATCGTGCAACAGAATCGTCCGAGCGTGACGGGGTTGCGCACGGTAGGTTTCACCCTGAGACCTCGAAGCCAAGGAGTGCGACTTAGATGCAGTGCCCTAAGTGCCGCGGAAGCATGCGGACCTATGAGCGCAACGGCGTCCACATCGAGCAGTGCGACAACTGCCGGGGGATCTTCCTCGACTACGGCGAGCTCGAGACGCTGACCCGGATGGAGTCGCAGTACCACGCTGCTCCCCCGCCCGCCCCCGGACACGCCCCCGGCCCCGCGTGGGGCGCCCCGCACCACGGAGGCGGCCACCACGGTCACCACCGGGGTCAGCGCAGCTGGGTAGGCATGCTGTTCTCCACCTGATCGTCCGCCTCTGATCGGAGCGGCCGCGCACGCGGGGTGCGCGGCCTCCCCGGCCGCTCGGCCGCTCAGTCGCCGGGGAAGTCGTCCGGGTCCACGGGCGCGGTGCGGGCGTTGCCGCCCGAGATGGCGTGCAGCGTGATCCGCCAGTCGTGCCAGCGGATCTGCGTGGCGGTGAACGTGGTCTTGAACTTCACCGTCTTCTCGAACCGCTCGAAGCTGCAGTCACGGGTGAAGGCCTTGGTCTTGCCCTCCCAGTCGGAGCCGTGCGTGAAGTAGATCTTGTAGCTGCCGTCACGGACGCCTCTGACCTTGAACTTCGCCTTCCTGCGCACATAGACGCTGAACGCCTTGCTGCCGCCGCGCATGGCGGTGACCACCGCGTCGCGGCTGCCGCCGTTGTCGATCTCCAGTGAGCCGCGGCCGTTCAGCGTGCCCTTGCGCAGGAACGAGCCGTTGCTCAGCCGCCTGCTCTTCTTGCCCGTGGCCTTGACGCCGACGATGTCGGCCGGGTAGTCGCCGGCCTCCTGGAGCGCCCGGCCCGCCTCGTCGAGCGCGGCCAGCTTGTCGTCCACGTCGGTCAATACGGCCGAGGACGTGCACAGGTCGCGGGCGCCGACCTTGCCGGCGGTGGCGCCGAGCGCGGTGGCGAAGTCGCGCAGGCTGCTCACGTACGCCTCGTGCTGGGCGCGCACGGTCTCGGGCGGCGCGAGCGCGGACAGCGCGTCGGCGGCGCCGCTCAGCGCCTCCTCGGCCCGCCCCACGCGCTTGTCCAGCGCCTTCACGCCGCGCGCCCCTGCCAGCGAGGTGATCGCGCCGGACATCGCCTTGTGCCGGTTCTCAAGCTCACTCTTGTACGCCTCGGGCGTCAGCGCCGCCGGGCTCTGCGCACCGGCCGCGGTGCCCGCGGGGGCTGCGCCCTGGCCGCCCGCGACACCCGTGACCCTCGGCTCGCCACCGGTCGGCGACGCCGAGCCCGTGGAGCACGCGCCGAGGGTCGTGAGGGTCGCCAGCGCGAGAACACAGGAGATCAAACGGGGTGTAGCCACCTGCCACACTATCGTCCGGTTGATCCCCAACCGTCAATTACGATTCCGCCAGTCCCTCGTCCCGATCCTGCCGCAGCCGGCGGGTGATCCCCAGCTCCTCCAGGAACGGAAGGTCGTGGCTGGCCACGATGAGCGCGCCCCGGTAGGCCGACAGCGCCTGCGCGAGCTGCCTGACGCTGGCCAGGTCGAGGTTGTTGGTCGGCTCGTCGAGCAGGAGGAGCTGCGGCGGCGGCTCGGCCGACAGCAGGGCGGCCAGCGTGGCACGGAAGCGCTCGCCTCCCGACAGCGTGCCCACTGCCTGGCCGGCCCGATCGCCCCGGAACAGGAAGCGCGCCAGGCGGGCGCGTACCTCGTTCACGGAGGCGGACGGGGCCATCGCGCGCACGTTGTCCACCACGCTCAGCCGGTCGTCCAGCAGGTCGAGCCGCTGCGGCAGATAGCGGAGCGGCACGTGCGCGCCGTGCGCGACGATCCGCTTGAGCAGCGTGGTCTTGCCCGAGCCGTTGGGGCCGAGCAGCGCGATCCGCTCGGGCCCGCGCACGACCAGCGTCTCCAGCACGGCCACCCTGCCAACGGCTGGGCCGGCACCTGAGCCGTCATCCGGGCCGTCATCCGGGCCGTCATCTGGGCTTTCGGCGGGCGCGGAACGGGGTTCCAGCGGCAGGGTCAGGACCGTGCGGCCCGCGGGCACCTCCGTGCCCGGGAGCTCGATGCGGATCTCCGCGTCGTCGCGCACGGCCTGCTCGGCCTCGCTCAGCCGCTCGTTCGCCTCCTCCAGCCGCTCCGCGTGCAGCGCGCGCTGCTTGCCCGCGCTCACCTGGGCCTTGCGCTTGAGCGCGCCGGCCACCATCTTCGGCACCTTCTTGTTCTCGAACGCCTTCCTGCCGTACCGCTGCCCCCTGTCGATCCTGATCGCGCTGTCGACGAGTTCGCGCCGCCGGCGGCGGATCTCGCCCTCGGCGGTGCGCACGGAGCGCTCCGCGGCCTGCTGCTCGGCCTCGGCCTGCTCCTCGTAGGAGGTGAGATTGCCCCCGTACATGCGCACGGAGCCCTCGCGCAGCTCGGCGATCTGATCCACCAGCTCAAGCAGCGCCCGGTCGTGGCTGACCACGAGCAGCACCCCCTGCCAGGCGGAGACGGCGTCGTAGAGCCGCCGCCGCGCGTCCAGGTCGAGGTTGTTGGTGGGCTCGTCGAGCAGCAGCACGTCGGGCCGCTTCAGCAGCCGCGCGGCCAGCGCGACCATGACGGTCTCGCCGCCGGACAGCGTGCCGACCGTGCGGTCCAGCCCGACGTGGCGCAGGCCGAGCCGGTCCAGCTCGGCCCTGGCGCGCTCCTCGACGTCCCAGTCGTCGCCGACGGCGGCGAAGTTCTCCTCCGCCACGTCGCCGGCCTCGATGGCGTGCAGGGCCGCCCGGACACGGCCGATCTCCAGCAGGTCCGACACCGTACGGCCGGCGGCGAGCGGCAGGTTCTGCGGCAGGTAGCCCACGACGCCCCGGACCGACACCGACCCGGAGGCCGGGGTCAGCTCCCTGGCGATCACCCTGAGCAGGGTGGACTTGCCCGACCCGTTGAGCCCGATCAGCCCGGTACGTCCCGCCGGGAAGGCGGCGTCGAGCCCGTCGAGCACGGTGGTGCCGTCCGGCCACGCGATGGAGACGTGATCGACGACAATGGAAATAGACATAAGGCGGTTCCCATCACAAAAGTCGAAATTTCGTGACTTGGCGGGAAACACCGCAGACGCACGCGACACCAGGAAGCCGGCACCAGCCGACGGCAAGCCCGAGAAGACCCGCGAAGATCCGTGAGAGGTCCAGGTGTGAACGCGCGCAGGCCCACGGAAGGGCGGAACGGCGCGGTGCCCGCGACCTCAGATCCTCACGTCAGTTGCCCCCACGGCTCGGCGATACGACGTCACCAGCGTACGCGACCTGCCGATCACCTGGCAACAAGCCCCTTCGCGGGCGCGACCCATCGACTGGAACGCCGCCGTGGTCCTAGAGTCGGGGCCAACACCCCCTGGAGGTCAGGCATGTCGAGCATTCCCTCCCTGCTCCGCGACCGGATCGCGGCGACCCCCGACGCCGAGGCGTACCGTGTGCCCGCGGGCGACGGGTGGACCTCGTTGTCATGGCGGGAGGTGGACGAACGCGTACGCGGGCTGGCCCTCGGCCTGGCGGAGCTGGGCGCGGGCCCCGGCACCCGCGTGTCGATCCTGTGCTCCACCCGCCTCGAATGGATCCTCTGCGACCTCGCGGTGCTGGCGACCGGAGCGGCCACGACCACGATCTACCCGTCCAACACCGCCGCCGAGTCCGCGTTCGTCATCACCGACTCCGGCAGCACCATCGTCATCGCCGAGAACGACGACCAGGTCGCCAAGCTCGCCTCGGTGCGCAAGGAGCTCCCCGACGTCACCCACGTGATCGTCATCGACGGCTCGCCCGGCGAGGACGGCTGGGTGATCACCCTCGACTCGGTGAGCCGTGACGCGGCCGCGAGCGGGCGTGACTACGACGCGATGGTGGACGCCATCGCCCAGGACGACCTGGCCACGCTGATCTACACCTCGGGCACCACGGGTCGGCCCAAGGGCGTCGAGCTGACCCACGACAACTGGCTCTACACCGGCCAGGCGGTGCGCGAGCTCGACCTGATCTCCCCCGACGACCTGCACTTTCTGTGGCTGCCGCTGTCCCACTCGTTCGGCAAGCTGCTGGAGGTCGTGATGATCGACCTCGGCGTGCCCACCGTGATCGACGGCCGCCTCGACAAGATCGCCGAGAATCTCGGCGTGGTACGGCCGACGCTCATGGCCGCCGCGCCGCGCATCTTCGAGAAGATCCACAACACGGTCGTGGCGAACATGCACCGCGAGGGCGGACTCAAGCTGCGCATCTTCAACTGGGCCCGCGCGACCGGCCTGCGGGTGAGCCGGGCCCGTCAGCGCGGCGCCGAGCTGCCGATCACCATGCGCGCCGAGTACGCCCTGGCCGACCGCCTGGTCTTCGCCAAGCTGCGCGAGCGCTTCGGCGGCCGGATCCGCCTGTTCATCTCCGGCGCCGCCCCGCTGTCGCAGGACATCGCGGAGTTCTTCGACGCGGCGGGCCTGACCATTTACGAGGGGTACGGCCTGACGGAGTCGTCGGCGGGCAGCTTCCTCAACCGGCCGGAATCGGTGAAGTTCGGCACGGTCGGCCCGCCGTTCCCCGGCACCGAGCTACGCATCGCCGACGACGGGGAGATCCTGATCGGCGGGCGCGGCATCATGCGCGGCTACCACGGGCTGCCCGAGGAGACGGCCGCCGCGTTGCAGGACGGCTGGCTGCACACGGGCGACATCGGCGAGGTGGACGAGGCCGGGCGGCTGCGCATCACCGACCGCAAGAAGGAGCTGATCAAGACCTCGGGCGGCAAGTACGTCGCGCCGACGTACCTGGAGGGCCGGATCAAGGCGGCCTGCCCGTACGCGTCGCACGTGTTCGTCCACGGCGACCGGCGCAACTACGTCACGGCGCTGATCACGCTCGACATGGACGTGGCCGGGCCGTGGGCACGGGCCGAGTCGCTGCCGGACGACCCCGAGAAGCTGCGCGAGCACCCGCGCATGCGCGAGGAGGTGCAGAAGGCGATCGACCAGGTCAACGCGGGCGAGGCCAGCTACGCCACGGTCAAGAAGTTCGCGATCCTGGGGGCCGACTTCGCGGTGGAGACGGGCGAGCTGACGCCCAGCCTCAAGATCAAGCGCAAGGTCGTCGAGGAGCGGAACGCGGAGGTGCTCGACTCCTTCTACACCTGACCGGACGCGGACGCCGGATTGGTGCTCGTGCCCGCGAGCACGAGCACCGCCGCGCTACCCGGCCGGCTCCGCTCAGAGGATCTTCTTGGCGCCGGGCAACGAGCGCACCAGGTAGGCCAGCGACCAGCACAGGGGCAGCGCCAGCGCGAGCATGACGGCGAACTTCACGATCGCGACGGCGTCCAGCCAGCGCAGCGCCCAGCCCAGCCCGACCAGTACCAGCGGGTGGATGATGTAGACGGTGAAGGCGTGCCGCGACAGGAACCGGCCGCGCGGCCCCTGCTCGCCGAACCGCTCCCTGAACAGCACCGTCAGCCCGATGATCATGCTGACCGCGAAGGCCGACTCCCACAGCGCCATCAGAGCGGACGACAGCGCGCCGGTGGTCAGCAGCGCCGCCGGCACCAGCACCACGCTCGACACGCCGGAGGCGATCAGCCCGGCCCGCCCCGCCCGCACGGGCAGCGTCTCGAACCAGCCGCGCCGGTAGGCGACGCAACCGAGCACGAACATGGCGGCGTACTGCGGCAGGTACTGCGGCGACGGCAGGCCGAGCACCGGCACGTAGGTCCCGGTGGGCACCGGGATGCGCCACAGGAAGGTGACGGCCGCGAGCCCGAGCACGAAGGCCACGATCCAGGAGAGCCGCAGCGGGACGACGCGCGCCTCCATCGGCTGCCGCAGGCTCCGCCACGCCGCGTAGACCAGCACGAACCCGATCAGCACCTCGACGAACCACATGGGGCCCGGGTCCCAGGAGCGCAGGTAGTACTCCGCGTACGACATCCCGCCCGCCTGGGCGTACCCGGCGAAGTTCAGCGCCGGCCGCAGCAGCAGGACGAAGACGAGCAGCGGGATCCCGAGCCGCACCAACCGGTCGCGCACGAAGGCGCGCCCGCTCTTGCGGTCGCGGGAGCCGGGGGTGAAGAAGCCGGAGATGAGGAAGAAGAACCCCATGAAGAACGCCTGGTTGAGCATGACCAGCAGGTCGAGCAGGCTGCCGGTGGGGTCCTTGGCGGGCTCGACGTAGTACCAGAGGGGGATGTTGCCGTATGTGATCGCGACGTGGTGCGTGACCACTAACGCGGTCAGGACGATCCGGAGGTTGTCGATGGCGTAAAGCCTGGTCGTGGTCTCCGCCTTCATGCGCGGCACGCCCTTTCGATGAGGTCGGCGAGCTCTCTCGCGTGTGCGTCGAGGTCGTGGTCGGGGTTGGCGACCCAGTAGGCGAACATGGTGTCGACGGCGGCCTGGTGGGTGACGGCCATGACGCGGGTGTCGAACGGCCTGAACTCGCCGCCGGCCTGGCCGAGCCGGTAGAGGTGCTCCAGCATCTGGTAGAGCTCCTCGTTGGCGTTGATCCCGAAGCGGGGGGCTCCGTCGTCGGTCCTGAGGTTGTTGAAAATCTCTCCCAGCGCCTTGAGCTGGTCGCGGTGGCCGCGCATGTGTTCGGCCACCGCGAGGACGTGTGTCCTGATCAGCTCGGTCGCCGTGGTCAGCCCCTCCATCCTCGCCACCACATGCTCGGCCGCGCCCTCGTACGACCGCCGCACCACCTCCTCCATCAGCTCGTCCTTGCCGGCGAAGTGATAGGAGATCACGCCCTTGCTGATTCCGGCGTGCTCGGCGATCCGCGCGAGCGACGCCTTGGCGAACCCCGCCTCCGCGATGACGGCGACGGCGGAGCCCACGATCTGGGCGCGCCGGGCCTCCTCTATGAAGGACCGCGGCTTCTGGCCGTCGGGTTCGTTTTCTGACCGCATGGCCAAAAAATAGCACAAACGGATGAATCGCCCAAGGGCGAGGTCGAGCGAGGAGGCCGGAGGGGAGCCTGCCGGCGCGTACCGCACGCTCCCAGGAGGCTTTCCGCGGGTCAGCCCAGCCGCGCCTGGTAGATCGTCCTGGCCTGCTGCAGCAGGGACACGTGGTCGCCGAACTGGTAGGCGCTGGCCAGCCGCCCGTGCTGCCTGATCAGGTCCTCCAGCAGGTCCAGCCACTCCAGGCACCAGAGCACGTCCTCGCGCCTGGCGACCGGCCGGCCGCCGACGTCCACATACACGGGACTGGTCAGGGCGTATCCGGTGGAGGTCAGCGTGCGAGGGTGCGGGTCGCACAGGACCTCGGCCACCACGTACGTCGGCTCGTCCACCTCCAGCACGGCCGTCACGGTCAGCCGCTCCTGCCCCTGCCACCCCTGCTCGGGCGGCAGCCGCTCGGCCCCGGCCCTGACCCCGTCGGCGGTACGGATGCGCACGGCCGCCACCTCGGGCCCGACGGCCGTGGCGGTGACGCTGATCCGGTCTCCCCTGCGGGCCTGGATCACGTGGCCGGGGCCGTGCCCGTTCACCGTCAGCTCCAGCCACGGGCCGGTGGTGGCGAACGTGCGGCCCGCGCGTACGGCCGCCGCGAACGAGCGGGCGCTCAGCTCCCCCTCGACCCGGGCGTAGACGCGGGCCCAGCCGGGCGGGTTCGACTGGTTGTCGGAGCGGGTGAAGGAGATCATCGCGTCGGTGCCCGCCGTCACGGCCATCCGGTTGCCCGCGCCGATCAGCCGCCGGTAGACCGCGGCCGTGGCCGGGATGGAGGCGTGGGTGAGCACGTCGAGGCTGTCCACCAGGCCGAGCGCTGCGTCGGCGACCAGCTCGCGGGCGGCGCAGTTGCGCGGCACGGGCGAGACGACGCCCTTGGGCGGGTCGCCGTCGCCGATGGGCGTGCGAAAGGGATGGCTGTAGCCGACCAGCGCACCGAGCCCGCGCAGCTCGCGCAGCCCGTCGGCGTTGGGCGGCCAGTCGGCGTCGCCCGCGAAGCCGGTGTGGTAGCGGCCGGGGGCCGAGTGGAGCCCGAAGGCGTAGATGTGGCCGAGCAGGTCGTTGCGGTATTCGACGCCCATCCTGGCCACGTGCGTGGCGTCGGACCACGGCAGGTCCTTGCCGGTCCAGTGCTCCAGGGCCTCGCGGTCGTACACCCGGCGGCCGGAGACGTTGCCGGCCAGGAGGTTGAGCACGTGCAGGTCCTCGCCGTGCTGGGCGGCGGCCGCGTCGGCGGGAACGGCCACCAGGTCGCCCGCCCAGTTGAGGTGGACGTGCAGGTCGCCGCCGTACCAGCCGGCGCCGGCGGCGTCGTAGAGGCGCTCGGGGGCCAGCTCGACCAGGTGCTCCTCGCCGGGCATCGGGGTGAGCTCGTGGCCGGCCGCGCCGTACTCCATGCCCCTGGCCGCGGTGATCGTCAGCGGCATGCAGGGGACGTCCACGAGCAGGTCGTCGCCGTGGAAGTACGGGCGGCCGTGGTAGTCGTAACGGTTGGCGACCCCGGGCGGGAACCAGCCGGCGCCGTCGGCGCTCACCACGCTCCAGCGGCAGGGCGTCCCGGACCGCAGGCGCAGCCGGGAGGAGGGGATGGGGCGCAGCAGGGTGTCGAGGCGGACGCGCTCGCCGTCCACGACGACGATGCTGTCCTGGTCCACCTCCACCAGCCAAGCCCCGCGGGCGGCCAGCAGCCGCTGGGCGTCGTCCACGCCGACCTGGCAGGGCCTGCCCCGCCGCGAGTCGATGAGCAGCGACATCCGCTCCTCGCCGGCCCGGCGCCGGCCTGGACCGTCCTCGTCGGCCGCGAGCGGGCACAGCTCCGGCGAAGGCAGCAGGATCGTGCGCGCCGCCCCCTCCAGGACGGCGCCGTCCTCCTCGATCCTGATGGCGTAGAGGTGCGCGGGCAGTTCGCCGTCGAGGGTGTCGCGCAGGACCCGGTCGTAGTCGGGCTCGGCCAGCCGGGCGACGAGCCGCTCTCTCGGCTCGTCCGGATGGGTCTCGGCGACGGCCTTGAAGACCAGTTCCCAGAAGCGGTCGAACAGCTCGGGACGCAGCACTCTTCGCCGGGCGAAGAACTTCACGTAAGGGATCTCCGGCTCACCCCAGGTGATGCCGTGCTCCTCAAGGAGGCGCCCGTACTCCTCCAGAGCATCCGTCACCCCTCCGGGCAGCATCGAATCCGCACTCATCAGAAACCTCCGAGGAAACCCCCGCCTTGAGACGGGAGAGGAATCGGACCCCTGCGGAGCAGGACAGGGGCAGGCGATTCGCCGCCAGGCGGACCGCCGTCGAAACGCGGCGCGATGCCGCGAAGTTCGGTAGTGTGTTCGACGGCGGCGATGACCAAGCCGCCGGAGCAACGATCCGACACACCCTCGCCGCCGGGCTGGCGGAGAGGCGAAACGCCTGTGGAGCCGGTGTAAGACCTCAACGAGAGATCCCTTTCTCGGGCGGGCAACCGGCGATGAAGCAGGAAACCTCACGGGCGACCGTGGGACTCCCCCTCCTTCAGGAGAGGGAGGATGTCAAGTGAGCCCTTCCCACGTCGTTGCGCGCCATCGTGGCATGGATCACGGGAACGGTCCGGGCGGCCAGGAGGAGGGGGAGGAGGAAAGTTCACCCCCGGGGGAGGTATCTCAACCCGGGGGGTGCTCGAAGCTGCTCGAAAGGGGCGTATCAGGCACGCTTGAAAGCCGCGAGGATCCGGTCGGCGGCCAGCGCGGGCGTGAGGTCGCCGGCCAGCACCGCCCGCTCCACCTCCGCCGAGATCGCCGTCACCTCCGGGTCGTCGCGCAGCTCGGCCAGCAGCCGCTCGCGCACCATCGTCCAGGTCCAGCCCACCTGCTGGCGGCGGCGCTTGGCGGCCAGGTCGAGGCCGTCCTGGTGGGCCAGCACCCGCCGCCAGAGTTCGTCCAGCCCGTCGCCGGTCAGGCCACTGCAGGTCAGCACGGGCGGCGGGGCGAAGTCGGAGCGGAGCATGCGCAGGGCGCCCGACAGCTCGCGGGCCGCCTTCCTGGCGGGCAGCTCGTACTCGCCGTCGGCCTTGTTGACCGCGACGACGTCGGCCAGCTCCAGAACGCCCTTCTTGATGCCCTGCAGCTGGTCGCCGGTGCGGGCCAGGGTGAGCAGCAGGAACGTGTCCACCATGTCGGCCACGGCGGTCTCCGACTGGCCCACTCCGACGGTCTCGACCAGGACGACGTCGTAGCCGGCCGCCTCCACGACGACCATGGCCTCCCTGGTCGCCTTGGTGACGCCGCCGAGGGTGCCCGAGGTCGGCGAGGGGCGGATGAAGGCGGCGGGGTCGGCCGACAGGCGGGCCATGCGGGTCTTGTCGCCGAGGATGCTGCCGCCCGTCCTGGTGGAGGACGGGTCCACGGCCAGGACCGCGACCTTGTGCCCCTGGCCGGTCAGGCGCGTGCCGAGGGCGTCGATGAACGTGGACTTGCCCACGCCAGGCACGCCCGACACGCCGACGCGGCGGGCCCGTCCGGAGAGCGGGGTGAGCTCGACCAGCAGCCGCTGCGCCAGGGCCACGTGATCGGGTCTGGTCGACTCGACAAGCGTGATCGCGCGGGCGATCCAGGTACGTGAACCGGCCCGTACGCCATCGGCGTAGTTCTCCAGCGAATGCACCCGAATCGCCCCTTTCTTCCCAGTTAGATCAGCCTAACTTCTGACAAGTCTTGACTTTTGCCAGTAGGGTGCTGGAGTTCTGTCTCAGCCGTCACAGGAGTCACTCCCCTCATGCCCAACGTCGAACCCCTCCGCGAGGGCGACCCGGCAGCGGTGGGACCCTACCGGCTCGTCGGGCGGCTCGGCGCGGGCGGCCACGGTGTCGTCTACCTCGGTCAGGCCCGCAACGGCACCCCCGTCGCCGTCAAGGTGCTGCGCGAGGGGCTGGCCGTGGGCGAGCGCCTGGCGAACGAGATCGCCGCCGCGCGCAGGGTCGAGCCGTTCTGCCTCGCGCAGGTGCTCGACGCCTCGACCAGCGGGCGGGCGTACATCGTGTCCGAGTACGTGGACGGGCCCTCGCTGCAGCAGGCGGGCCGGCGCGGCGCGGCGGACCTGCAGCGCATCGCCGTGGCGACCGCCACCGCGCTCGACGCGATCCATCAGGCGGGCGTCGTCCACGGGGACCTGACGCCGTCCAACGTCCTGCTCGGGCCCGACGGGGCGCGGGTGGTCGACTTCGGCATCGCCGGAGCGCTGGGCTCGGGGATGAAGGCGACCAGCAACATCGTGGGGACGCCCGCGTACATGGCGCCCGAGCAGCTCGCGGGCAAGGCGGTCGGGGCCGCCGCCGACGTGTTCTCGTGGGGGTCGGTCCTCGTCTTCGCGGCCACCGGCGTGCCGCCGTTCGGGGACGACTCGCTGCCCGCGGTGATCAATCGCATTCTGCGCGAGGATCCGCAGCTCGGGGAGGTGAGCGGGCCGCTGCGCGAGATCGTGGCGGCCTGCCTGGCCAAGGATCCGTCGCTGCGGCCGGGGATGCGCGACGTCCTGCTCCGGCTGGCCGCGCCGTCCCGCCGACCCTCCGCCTCGAACGCGACCTCTCCCCCAGGCTCGCAGGCGGCTTCTGGGGCGCTCGTCGGTGAGCACACTCCCGACCGGGTGTCGGCGTCCTGGCAGCAGACCCTCGACCAGCCGCACGAGGGCGCCCAGGACCCGGGGACGGCGCACGGCCTCCCCGCACGCAACCGCCGCTCCACCCGCCAGGGCTCGCACCCGGCGTCCGGCACCGGCCACCACGCGGATTCCGGCATCTCGCGGCACGATCCGCACGGGGCTTTCGGTGGCCCGCAGCAGAGTCCGCACGCGGCGTCCGGCGCCGCGCACGACGATCCATACGCGGCATCCGGCGCCTCGCGCCATGATCCGCACGCGGCCGGGGCCGCGCGGGCGGGGGCCGGGCATGAGGGGCCCGGTGCGGCCACCTCGCCGATGCAGGCGCTGTTCGACCTCTCCTCCCCCGTCGAGCCGCCCGCCGGGTTCGGGCCGCAGGAGCGCCAGGCTTCGACGCCGCTGTCCGCCCCTGTCGCCCCTGGGCCTGCCACTGGGTCCGGCGCGTCCGCGGCCCGCAGGGATGCGGGGGCGCAGGATCGGCTGGCGTACTCGCCCGCGGCCTCGGCCCACGACCGCCTGGCCTACTCTCCCACCGCCGGCTCCCCCACCGCCGGGCAGCGCGGGCAGTTCGAGGGGCAGCACGACGGGCGGGGGCAGGGAGCGGGCGCGTACGGGCAGCCGGCGGCCTACGACGGCGGACCCGCCGAGAACGGCGGCGCTCCCGCCCCTCCCGGGACCGGCACCGGCAGCGGGCGGGCGCCGGCGCGCCGGGCGAAGGGACGCCGGGTCAAGACGGTGATCATCGCCGCGATCTCGGGCCTGTGCGTGTGCGCGCTGGCCGCGGCCATCATCTGGCTCACCCCCACCGAGCCCACCCCCAAGTCGAAGAGCGCGCCCGTGAGCACCACCGGCGCCACGACCGAGCCGGTCGCCACCTCGTCCCCCCGGCGCACCCGTGCCACCCGGCCGACCCCGCAGACGGACGGCACACCCAGCACCCTGCCCGACGACACCGGCGGGGCCGACGGGCTCAGGGTCTCCGCGTTGCGGGCGGGCGGCACCAGGAACGGCGACTGCTGGGCCGGCGGCCAGGCCACGCTGCGCGCGATGGTGCGCCGCGCGGGCGGGCCGGTGACGTTCAGCTACACCTGGCTCGTCGACGGCATCGCCACCGGCCGCGCCACGGCGCTCATCTCCGAGAACGGCCGCCGCTACCTCAACGCGCCGCGCCCCCTGCGGAGCACGGGAGGCACTCACAGCGTCACGCTGCGGATCACCTCACCCGTCACCGCCCAGCGGACGATCTCGGTGGCCATGTGCGCCCAGGGCACGTTCTGACCGCACCGGGGCGCCGCCGCCCGAGCCGGTAGCCGGCCGGGCGCGCGGGACCCCGCCGCGATCAGGCCGGACGGGTCAGGTCTGCTGGTAGATCGTGGCGGCGAGGCCGCAGGACGCGTCGAGGAACAGGTACGTGGTGCCTTCGGTGATGGGCTCGCCCTCCGGGTCCTGCGCTTCCTCCATTCCGATGTAGTCCATGGTCCGCGCGCAGGCGGGGCAGGCAGGGTACTCGGCGTCGCCGATCCATTCGGGGTATCCGCCGATGGACGGGGTCGTCATGTCCCAGCCGCCGGCGGACATGCCGGGATCGGTGAGGAGCTCTCCCGGCACCTTGCGCAGGGTCTCGGGCGGACTCTGGTCGTCGAGGACGCGGACGGGTGCCGCGGAGTGGTCGGAGAGACCGGATCGGCCGTCGGGGCTCACCGTGGAGTAGAGGGTCGTGTAGGCGTAACACCCCTGGCAGGTGACGATCCTGAGCCGGCCGTTCCAGCCGGTGTGGGCGAGCGCTTCCGCGACCCGCCGGTCACCCGTGTCGACGTCGAGCACCGTCCACAGCGGGGCACGGCACCATGGGCACTCGCCTTGAGCCGGGGGTTCCACCGTCCGCTCAGGATCGGGCCGCAGCGCGTAGGCGGTCCGCCCGCACAGTTCGCGGGCCCGGCCGTCGTCCAGCATCCAGCCGCCTTCGACCATGTAGTCGGCCGGGCCGATGAAGAGTTCGTCGGCGCCGGGCGGCGGCTGTTCCCGCCAGCGGCGGAAGGCGTTCTCGGCGACGGGGCCCCGCGTGTGCGCCAGGATCAGCAACAGGGCGTTCAGGTCCGACGCACCCTCGTCGATCATGGTGACGACAGCCTGCTGGAGGTCGTCGCCGGCGGTGCGGTAGAGCTTCGGCGAAAACCAGGAATCGGCCGCGAGCAGGTCCGGCAGGTGCGGGGTGAGCGCTGCCGGGGTCTCGGTGGCCAGCTGTTCGAGCTCGTATTCCGCGGCGAACTCTCCGGCCGCCGCGCGGCGTATCAGCTCCTCGATCATCTGCAGGATGATAGCCGCCGGCGATCAGCCGCCGGCCTGAGCCAGGGCCAGGCGGCGGTCTGACCGCGCGGGGCCGGGCGAGGATCAGACGGCCGTAGCGGGCGGGCGGGGGTCAGACCGCCGTAGCGCGCGGGAGTCAGGCGGCGTGGCGGGCGGCGAGCTGGCGGAGCAGGTCGAGGGCGGCGTCGGCGATCACCGTACCGGGCGGGAAGATCGCGGCCGCGCCCGCGGCCCGCAGCTCGTCGTGGTCGCCCGGCGGGATCACGCCCCCCACGACGATCATGATGTCGGCGGCGTCCAGCTCGGCCAGCGCCGCGCGCAGCGCGGGCACCAGCGTCAGGTGCCCGGCGGCCAGCGACGATACGCCCACCACGTGCACATCGGCCTCGACCGCCTGCCTGGCGACCTCTTCCGGTGTCTGGAACAGCGGGCCGACGTCGACGTCGAAGCCCAGGTCGGCGAAGGCGGTGGCGATCACCTTCTGGCCCCGGTCGTGACCGTCCTGGCCCATCTTGGCCACCAGGATGCGCGGGCGGCGCCCCTCGGCCTTGGCGAACTCGTCGCAGGCGGCTCGGGCTCGCTCGATGTTCCCGGTCGTGCCCGATTCGTCGCGATACACCCCTGTGATGGTACGCACCTGCTCGGCGTGCCGGCCGAACACCCGTTCCAGCGCGTCGGAGATCTCTCCCACGGTCGCCTTGGCGCGGGCGGCGTCCACGGCCAGCTTGAGCAGGTTGTGCTCCAGGCCGGGCGCGGGATGCCCGGCGGCCTTGGTGAGCGCGTCGAGCGCGCGCGCCACGGCCTCGGGGTCGCGTTCGGCCCTGAGGCGGGCCAGCTTGGCGAGCTGCTGGGCGCGTACGGCGCTGTTGTCGACCTTGAGCACGTCGATGGCCTCGTCGCCGTCGGCCCGGTACTTATTCACCCCGATCACCGGCTGCCGGCCGGAGTCGATGCGGGCCTGCGTGCGTGCGGCGGCCTCCTCGATGCGCAGCTTGGGCAGCCCCGCCTCGATGGCCCGCGCCATCCCGCCGGCCGACTCGACCTCCTCGATGTGGGTCCAGGCGCGCTCGGCGAGGTCGTGGGTGAGGCGTTCGACGTAGTAGGAGCCGCCCCACGGGTCGATCACCTGCGTGGTGCCGGACTCCTGCTGCAGCAGCAGCTGGGTGTTGCGGGCGATGCGGGCGGAGAAGTCGGTGGGCAGGGCCAGCGCCTCGTCCAGGGCGTTGGTGTGCAGCGACTGCGTGTGGCCCTGGGTGGCGGCCATGGCCTCGACGCAGGTGCGGGCGACGTTGTTGTAGACGTCCTGCGCGGTCAGCGACCAGCCGGAGGTCTGGCTGTGCGTACGCAGGCTCAGCGACTTCGGGTTCTTCGCCCCGAAACCCCTCACGAGCCTGGCCCACAGCAGCCGGGCGGCCCGCAGCTTGGCGACCTCCATGAAGAAGTTCATGCCGATGCACCAGAAGAACGACAGGCGCGGCGCGAACCGGTCGACGTCCAGGCCGGCGCCGACCCCGGCGCGCAGGTATTCGGCCCCGTCGGCGAGGGTGTAGGCCAGCTCCAGGTCCAGCGTGGCTCCGGCCTCCTGGATGTGGTAGCCGGAGATGCTGATGGAGTTGAACTTCGGCATCTTCTCGCTGGTGTAGGCGAAGATGTCGGAGATGATGCGCATGGACGGCGCAGGGGGATAGATGTAGGTGTTGCGGACCATGAACTCTTTGAGGATGTCGTTCTGGATGGTCCCCGCGAGCTGCTCGGGCGCGACGCCCTGCTCCTCGCCCGCCACGATGTAGAGCGCGAGCACGGGCAGCACGGCGCCGTTCATGGTCATCGACACCGACATGCGGTCGAGCGGGATGCCGTCGAAGAGCTGGCGCATGTCGTAGATGGAGTCGATGGCCACGCCCGCCATGCCAACGTCGCCGGCCACCCTGGGGTGGTCGGAGTCGTAGCCCCGGTGGGTGGCCAGGTCGAAGGCCACCGACAGGCCCTTCTGGCCGGCCGCGAGGTTGCGCCGGTAGAAGGCGTTGGAGTCCTCCGCCGTGGAGAAGCCGGCGTACTGGCGGATGGTCCAGGGCTGGTTGACGTACATGGTCGGGTACGGGCCCCGCAGGAAGGGGGCGGCGCCCGGATAGGTGCGCAGGAAGTCGAGGCCGTCGAGGTCGGCGGCAGTGTAGAGGGGCTTGACCGCGATGCCCTCAGGGGTCTCCCAGACCTCTCCCTCCACGTCCGGGACCTCGGCCGCCCGCCCCGGCAGGGGGGTCAGCGGGATGCCGGAGAAGTCGGGGATCATCGGGTCACCTCCAGGTCGTCGTAGGTCTCGTGCAGGACGGCCAGCGCGTCGCAGCCGGCGTGCAGGTTGGCGTCGACGCCCTCGTAGTGTCCCTTCCCCGCCAGCCACACCTTTCTCGCGCCCGCCGCGTGCAGGGCGGTGGCGACGGCGGCGGCGTGCTGGGCGTAGAGCTTGTCGCTCGAACACAGGCAGGCCACGGACGCGCCGCTCGCGGCGAAGGCGGCGGCGATCCGCTCGGGGTCGGTCTCCTGACCGGAGGTCTCGGTGGCCAGGCCGCCCGCCTGGAACAGGTTGGCCGCGAACGCGGCGCGGGCGGTGTGGGCGGACAGGGGGCCGATGGTGGCCAGGAACACCTTGGGGCGTTCGGACAGGGAGTCGGCCAGGTCGCGCAGCCGTTCGAACGGCTCGGCGTACCGGATCGCCGGCAGCCCTTCACGCGCTGCGAGCGGCCCGCCGGCCTCCGACGGCGCGCCGTCTCCCGGTGAGGCCGGGCGGCGGAGCGGGCGCTCGTGGAGGTCGGGGAACTCGCTCACCCCCGTGATCGGGAAGCGCCGGTGCGCGATGTCGTCCGCGCGCCGCTCCCGGGTGGCGGCGATCCGGCCGGCCACCAGCTCCCCGGCCGCGGCGATCCCGCCGGCCGCCTCGATCTCCTGGAAGAACGCCCAGGCCGCCTCGGCGAGGTCGGCGGTGCGGCGCTCGACGTACCAGGAGCCGCCGGCGGGATCGAGCACCCGCCCCAGCCCCGACTCCTCCAGCAGCAGCGACTGCGTGTTGCGGGCGATGCGCAGGGAGAAGGCGTCGGGCAGCCCGAGGCAGGCGTCGAACGGCCGCACTGTGACCGCCTGCGCCCCGCCCACGCCGGCGGCGAAGCAGGCCACGGTCGTGCGCAGCAGGTTGACCCACGGGTCGCGCGCGGTCATCATGGCCGCGCTGGTGACGGCGTGCTGCCGCTGGCCGCCGGCCTCCGGCGCGCCGCAGACCTCGGCGACCCTGGCCCACAGGCGGCGGGCCGCGCGCAGCTTGGCGATGGTGGCGAACTGGTCGGCGGTGGCGGCGTAGCGGAAGTCGATCTGGCCGAGCGCCTGCCCGGGGGTCAGGCCGCCGCCGGTGAGCGCCCGCAGCTCGGCGACGCCCTGCGCGATCGAGCAGGCCAGCTCCTCGGCGTCGCTGCCGCCCGCGTCGTGGTAGGGCGTGGCGTCCACGGTGACGGCCCGCAGCCCGGGGAACCCGTCTGCGCAGCGCCGCGTCAGCTCGATCCCGGCGGGGCCGCGCGCGGCGGAGACGCCCAGGTTGCCGCTGGGCGTGACGCCTCGCGCGGCGGCCAGCTCGAACAGGGCCTCGGCGGCCTCCGTCGCCAGGTCACCCGCCTCCAGGACGACCGGGGCGAGGTCGAGGTAGACGTCCTTCAGCACCGTGGCGAGCTCGCCCACCGGGATCGCGCCGGGGCCGACGACGAGCCAGAGCGAGGTGACGCCGTTCTCCAGGTCCGCCAGCACGGCCTCGGGGTCGGCCACGGCGTGCCGCTGGCGTACGTCCCAGCCGGCGGCGGTCGCGGAACCGCGTACGTAGGGGGTCGCGCCGGGCGCTCCCGGGTCGCCGGGGAGGTCGTCCGCGTCGTGCAGCGGCGCGACCGTGATCCCGTCGTACGTCGTCCTGGACAGCACCTCCTCCGGCGCGCCGGCCTCGGCCCCCGACTTGCGCAGGACCTCGGCCGCGAGCGCGCGCCAGTCGTCCCGTGAGATGGACGCGAATCCCGCTGCCAGTTCCATGATTCGGATAGTAGGCGGAATGCCGGAATAGGAGTAACCCCGGGCCACCCCCTGTGTTCCAGGTCACCCGTGCTTCGGACCACCGGTGGCTCAGGGGGCCGGCGCCTCCCACGTCAGCCGCCACGTGACCGGCCCCACGACCCCGTCGTCGTCGATGCCCTGGCTGCGCTGGAAACGACGGCACACGTCACGGGACGCGGTCCCGTACGCGCCGTCGGCCTCCAGGTCCCAGCCGCGCCGCCGCATCTGCTCCTGCCAGGTGCGCACGTCCTGCCCGCGCGTCACCGGCGGATAGGTCAGCAGCCGGCCGGGGAACGGGGGCGCGGTGGGTCCGCTCTGCCCGGGGCGCGGGGCGCCGCGCCTGACCCAGGCGTAGAGGGGCTCGCCCGGGCAGTCGGTGGCGAAGCCGTCGCGGTGTCCCTTGATCTCCTTGCCCGCGTGGCCCCGGTCGCGTACGTGCTGGATCGCGTCGAGCACGGCGTGCAGGATCCCGTCGGGCGGCTTGACCAGCCCGGCGTTGCCGACCAGGCCCAGCACGGCGTAGTGGCCCGCGTTGAGCCCCGGGCCGTTCGCGGCCGGCAGGTGGTGCAGGCCGCGGCCCTCGAAGACCTTCCGGTGCGGGCAGGCCACGAAGGAGTAGCCGATGTCGATCCAGCCGTTGCCGTCCATGTGGAAGCCCTGGATCGACTGCACCAGGGCCACGCAGCGGGCGTGGTCGGAGACGATGCCCGCATCGACCCTTCCGCCCGTGTAGTGAACCTTGACCCCCTTGGTGGAGTCGAGCTGTGTGTAGTCGCCGCGCGGAGCGCGTGCTTTCCAATCGCGCCGTAACACCAGGTCGATGGCCACGCTGATCTCCGAAGGTCGCCGCCGGGAACACTGAGCGTAACGCGGCGGGCGCGGACAGGTCCTGGAGATGGGCGATTTCGTCTAGGGGCTGATCACCCGTTCGTTCAGGGCCTGATCACTCGTGCGGCTAGGGCCTGATCACCCGCTGATCCGTGACGATCGCGCTGATGAGGTCGTGCGGGGTCACGTCGAACGCCGGGTTCAGCGCCCGCGTGCCCTCGGGCGCCACCCGGACGCCTCTGACGGACACGATCTCGTCCGCGCCGCGGTCCTCGATCTCGATGTGGTCGCCGGTGGGCGTGTGCTCGTCGATGGTGGATTCGGGCGCGACCACGATGAACGGCACGCCGGCCCGTTCCGCGCCGAGGGCGAGCGCGTACGAGCCGATCTTGTTGGCGGTGTCGCCGTTGGCGGCGATCCGGTCGGCGCCGATGAGCACCGCGTCGACCTCGCCCCTGGCCAGCAGGTACGGCCCCGCGGAGTCGGCGATGAGCCGGTGCGGCGCCCCCATCCTGGCCAGTTCCCAGGTCGTCAGCCTGGCGCCCTGCAGCAGCGGCCGGGTCTCCAGGGCGAGCACCTCGGCCAGCCGCCCGCGTTCGTGCAGCGTCTGGACCACGCCGAGCGCGGTGCCGCGTTCGACGGCGGCCAGGCCGCCGGTGTTGCACACGGTCATGATGCGCAGCCGGTCGCCTTCGAGCAGGTCGGCCCCGCGCTCGCCCATGGCCACGCAGGCGGCGATGTCGTCGTCGCGCACGCGCAGCGCGGCGGCGAGCACCGCCTCTGGGCCCTCGTCCAGGTGGGCGGCGGCCTGGTCGACGCCCCAGGCGAGGTTGACCGCGGTGGGCCGGGCGGCGCGCAGCTCGGCCAGCAGGGCCGGGTCGCCGTCGGCCAGGACCGCGCCGAGCGCCCCCGCCACGCCGAGCGCGGGGGCGCCGCGCACGGCCAGCCGTTTGATGGCGGCGACGAGTTCGGCGACGGTGCTGATGCGCAACATCACGCACTTGTCGGGGAGCAGGGTCTGGTCCACGAGTTCGACGGCGCCGTCGACCCAGTCGATGGTCCTCACAGCAGGAACGCTAACCCACCGGAGCCCGGGCTCAGCGCTCGGCCAGGACGATCACGGAGTCCTGCTCCTTCAGGACGATGGGCCGCGTCTTGTCCGGGTTCAGCACGATGCCGTAGTGGGGCGGATCGTTCCTGGTCGCGGCGTCGCGGTAGCCGATGGCGGTCTCGCCCCTGCGCCGCGCCGCCTCCACGACGGTGGAGAACGTCACCTCCGAGCCCGGCGTGATGTAGTCGGCGGCGGGCCGCGGGTAGATCTCCGAGCCGCGCGAGTCGAAGAGGTAGCCGAAGACGTCGGCCAGGTGCCGGTTCTCGGCGAGCTGGGCCAGCAGCAGGCCGATCACAGTGTCGCTGATCACGATGTCGTCGGCCTCGGTGACCTCGGCCAGGGCGCGGTTGCTCTCGTCGTGCATCTCGCTGACGATCGAGTAGTGCTCGCCGAGCGTGCTCTGCATGTCACGCAGCTGCAGCAGCGTCATGAGGGTGCGCGTGTCGGAGTGGTGGGCGTCGAAGCGGTCGTCGGACAGCACGATGACGTGCTGGAAGAGGCCGACGCCGAGCGACTCCAGGGCGAACCTGTCGGTGGTGTCGCAGTCCTTGACGTTCACCGTGAGGTTGCGCAGGCCGGCCAGGTTCGTGCCCGCCTTGGGGTGGTCGGCGGCGATCTCCAGGACCGATCCAGGGGCGACGTAACCGTCGAGGTAACGCACGATCTGCTCGGCGCGGCCGTTCCAGTTGAGCAGGAGCGTGCGCTCGGTCGCGGTGGGCGTCGCCGGGGCCTCGGCGATGACGGACTCGTCGATGCTGGGCTTGCCGGCGGCCAGTTGCACGTGGGAGTCGTCGTGCGCGATGACGACGACCTGGTCGTCGGCGTTGATCACGGTGTCGCCCGGCGGGTTGAGCACGACGCCGGACGGCCGGCGCAGGCCGATGACGGAGGCCGTCTGGTACGCGTGCAGCGCGTCCCCGTACGTGACCCCCACGAGCTTCTTGGGGGTGCGCAGGTAGATCTCGCCGCCGTCGAAGTTGAGCAGGTCCATGCAGACGACGGACATGCCGGACTGGCGGGAGGACTGCACGATGAGCCGCGAGGCGGTGTCGTCGGAGTCGACCAGATGCACGTCCGGGCCGCCGGCCAGGCGGGCGGCGGCGGCGTTGCGGTTGGAGGTGAGCCCGGCCACGACCGGTGGGTGGATGCCGTCGCGCTTGGCCAGGGCGAGCAGGATCTTGATGACGTGGGCGTCGGGGTCGTCGCCCTCGGGCGAGAGCACCACGACGGAGCGGGCCGCGGCCAGGTTCATCAGGTCGAGGTCGCGCGGCTCCGTCGGCCTGCCCGTACGGCACACCAGACGGGTCCTGCCGAGGTCGCCGACGTGCTCGCGGATGTCCTCCTCCATGGCGAGTTTGTCACGGTCCGCCAGGACGGCGATGACCGAGCTCTTCTGGCTGGCCTGGGCCTTGACCAGCTCGGTCACGATGGTGAACATCTGGTCCGACCATCCGAGCACCACCGTGTGCCCGGACTCCACGATCCGCGAGCGTCCCCGTCGCAGGCGGTCCACCTTCTGCTTGAGCCCGTTCGACAGCAGGCCGACGAGCATGCTGACGATGAAGAGCCCGCCCAGCGAGCCGGCGAACATCACCGCCATGTATCCGACCGAACCCTTGTCACTGGCCACCCGGCTTGGGGTGAGCGCGTGCATGAGAGCGATCCAGAGCACCTCGCCGGCGTGGGACACGCCGTCCGGCTCATTGGGCGCAAGCCACAGTGTGAACGCCGTCACCAGCACGATCAGACCCACCGAGACGACCGCGAGCCAGCCGATCAGCGAGGCTGTGCCCTTGGACATGGTGTTGTCGAACCAGTAGCGCGCCCGTTCACGGAACGTGACCTTGGACACTTCCCCGATACCTCCGCGTAAGGAGTGATTTCACCCGACGACACAAGGTACCGGTGGATCTTTCCTTCCGCATGACGACAGGTAACGTATCGGCCATGGCGCAGCCCCTCACCCCCGACGATCCGGCGTCTCTGGGCGGTTTCCGCCTGTCCGGGCGACTCGGCGAAGGCGGGCAGGGCGTGGTCTATCTCGCCCATTCCGACGACGGCGAACCGGTCGCGATCAAGCTGCTCAACACCGGTGACAGAGAGACACGGGCCCGCCTGGCCCGCGAGCTCGAAGCCCTGGAGGGCGTCGCCTCGTTCTGCACGGCGCGCGTGCTCGACGTCTCGACCGACGGGCCGCGGCCTTTCGTGGTGAGCGAGTACGTCGACGGCCCCTCGCTGGCCGAGCGGGTGGCCGAGCGCGGCCCGCTGCGCGGCGGCGACCTCGAACGGCTCGTCGTCGGCACCGCCACCGCGCTCGCGGCCATCCACGCGGCCGGGATCGTGCACCGCGACTTCAAGCCGGCCAACGTGCTGCTGGGGCCCGACGGGCCGCGCGTGGTCGACTTCGGCATCGCCAGGGCCGAGGGCGCCGCCACCATGACGTCCGGGCTGATCGGCACGCCCGCCTACCTGGCGCCCGAGCAGATCTCGGGGGTACCCGCCTCGCCCGCCTCCGACGTGTTCGCGTGGGCGGCGTCGATGGTGTACGCGGCGTCGGGGACGAGCCCGTTCGGCGCCGACACCGTACCGGCTGTGCTGCACCGGGTGCTGCACGCCGAGCCGGACCTGTCGCCGCTGCCGGTGCGGTTGCGGGAGGTGCTCGGGTCGTGCCTGGCCAAGGATCCGGCACGGCGGCCTTCGGCACGGGACCTGATGGTGTCCCTGGTCGGTCCCGGCACCCCTGGGACCGCCCCTCCAGGGACCTTTGCCCCGGGGACCGTCCCTCATGGGACCGCCACTCCGGGGACCGTCACTCCCGGGACCCTCGCCCCCGAGACTTTCGTCCCTGGGGCCCCCTCCCCCTCTGCTGCCCCCGCCTCCGCGGGCGTCCAAGGCCATCCGCCCGCCGCGTACCGAGGACAGGCGACGGGACCACGAGCGGGAGGACCAACCGATCCGCGGTCGCCGGCCGATCCACGGTCCCCGACCAATCCACGGTCGCCGGCCGAGACCACGGCGGGCACCTCACGCCGGCCACCCGGGCGCAACGTGCTGATCGGAGTGGTGGTGGCCGTGCTCGCCCTGGGTCTGGCCGGCGGCACCGTCCTCATGCTGAACCTGAACCGCCCGTCCGACACGAGAGCGGAGATCACGCCGCCGGCCACCCCCACCCAGAACTCCCCCTCACCCACGGAATCGGGGACGACTTCGGAGCCCAGCCCCGCCGAGACGGCCAGCGAGACGCCGGACGCGACCGCCACCAGTCCGACACCCACGGACACCGACGAGAGCGAACAGCCCACGACCGACCCCGACCTGAAGATCCCCGCCGCCTTCGAGGGCGACTGGAGCGGGCACACCACCAGCACCAACCCGATGAGCCCCGGCGGCGCCGACAACGAGGTCGACCTGCGGGAGGGCGAATCCACCGCGGACTGGGCCGAGAAGGGCCAGGGCGCCGACTGCAAGGGCACCATCACGCTGACCAAGGTCGAGCAGACCCGGCTCACGTTCGCCCTGGGCGAGCACGAGGGCGGCTGCGTCCCCGGGACGATCACCCTGGACCTGGACGGGGACACCCTCACCTATACCTGGCGCGACGTGCCGGGCCTCGGATTGGTGACCCAGACGGGTAAGCTCCAGAAGAACTGAGTGGTTTCGCAGTCAAAACCCTTCGACATCCGGCGCAGAGACGGAGATCATTAACGGTATGTCTGTGATCAGGGAGGTGCCGTTCGCCAGCCCGGACTCCTCCGAGCTTCCGATGAACATCTGGATCGACGACGCCGATTCCGCCATCGACGTCATCGACGCGCTGGCGCTGTCACCGTTCGCCACCGGCACACAGCCGTGGTCGCGGCTGGCCAACCTGGAGCGGGTGCGGCCCGACGCCACGCTGACCCCCGCGGGCGGTCGCGTGCTGCGCACCGCGCGAGTCGAGGACGGCTCCGAGTCCCGGCTGATCTGCGGCGACGGCTGGACCCTGCGCGTCGTACGCCACCGCAACCGCACCGCCACCGTCAGCGTCACGGCGGTCGACGAAGACCTGGCCAAGACCGTGCTCGCGGAGAGCATCGACGGCGCGGAGGAGGCCGCCCCCGACGTCGACCACATCGAGATGGGCTTCTGGTGGCGCGGCATGCACGGGGGCACCCGGTCGGAGAAGCCGATCACGGCCCAGCCGTGGGACGAGATCAGCACCAACTACTCGGCCAAGGTCCGCCCGGCCCTCGACCGGCTGATGTCGATCACCCCGGCCGACGTCAACGGCCGCCTCATCCTGCTCCACGGGGAGCCCGGCACCGGCAAGACCACCCTGCTGCGCTCGCTGGCCAAGCAGTGGCGCGACTGGTGCCAGGTCGACTGCGTGCTCGACCCGGAGCGGCTCTTCAACGAGCCCGGCTACCTCATGGAGGTGGCCGTCGGCTACGACACCGACGAGGACGCGCAGCGCTGGCGGCTGCTGGTGCTCGAAGACTGCGACGAGCTGATCAGCTCGGGCGCCAAGGCGCAGGCAGGGCAGGGGCTCTCGCGCCTGCTCAACCTGACCGACGGCCTGCTCGGCCAGGGCCGCGACGTCCTCGTGGCGATCACCACGAACGAGGACCTGGCCCGCCTCCACCCCGCCGTCGTCCGCCCGGGCCGCTGCCTGGCCCAGATCGAGGTGGGGCCGCTGGGCAAGGAGGAGGCGGTCACGTGGCTGGGCTCGAAGGAGGGCGTAGGGCCTTCGGGGGCGACCCTGGCGCAGCTGTACGCGCTGCGCGCGGGCCGCGACATCGTCCCGACCCCCGGCGACGAATCCACCGGCCTCTACCTCTGACCGCTGCTCCACCTGAGCTGAACGTCCCGCGCTCCCACCAGAGCGCGGGACTCTGGGCATTCCCAGGCCCTCACCTGGCACGACCCCTCTCCCACCAGAGCGGTCCGGCCGATATCACCGCCCTCCTAAAGCGGGTGCCGCAGGTTCGAATCCTGCCGGGGGCACTCACCTAGATCGCCATATATGGCCCCTGACCTGCGGTTTCACAGCCGCAGGTCTTTTGTTTCGCCACCCCCGATAGGCAGCGGACAGTGCCCGTACGCAGCCGTACGACCATGATCAGGGGACATACGAGGGATGATCTTGGAGGCATTCCCCCAGGTCAACCCCTGATTCCGAGTCATCCACGCAGCGACAACCCGCTACGACCGGTCTCCGCGCACGGGCGACGCAGCCGTCGATCGTGCCAAATACGTGCGTACAACCCGGAACGGCAACCGGTCATCGCCGTTGAGGGCGTCGTCACTCTCCTGGGCTACGCCCTGGCCGCGGACCATCGCGATCGGGCAGCCACCATGCCAGATCCTTCCCGCTGGAGGGCCGGGGCTCAGCCAACCGGGCGATGCCGCCGGCAGGGCGGGCTCGTACACCACTCCCGTGGACGCAACCCTCGCCAACACCCAAAGCAAGGAGAGCCACGCCTCCGCTGTGGGGGCATGGCTCTCCTCTTCACCAACACAACCGACGCCGACGATCACTCACCGGCTCTCGAACTGAGCGACATCTGGCTCTCGCCCCCACCTTCAAGGCCAATCCTCGGATGCCGTACGCCTGCTCCTGGCTTCGGCATCCTGGGCACCCACAAGGCGAGCGTATTGCTCATTACGGCCTCTTCGGGGACCGCCGTCGCCTGGCATCAACGGCGCTAAGCTGGACCGGGGCAAATGGTTACTCTCGGCCCGCCCACTAGACCCCAGGAGAGGCACAGGTTGGGAGCGCCAGAGTCAAACGCGGGGGATGACTTCCACTTCTGGTGGGCCGCGACTCGTGTCCTGGAGCTGATAGAGCCCGGCGCGGACAAAACGGTCGTCGTGATTGAAGGCCTGAGCCACGTCGATGATCCGGACGAGGTATGCGAGGCGGTTGACGTCTCCGAGTACTTCGGCGGGGAGACTCTCGAGGCTTCCTCCGCTGTGGATCTGTCCCAGCTCAAGTACAGCACCAAGCACCCGGGCAAGGCGTGGACCGTCAGCCGCTTGTGCAGGGCACGGGTCAGCAGAGCTGCCGATGGCAGCGTGGCTTCGAAGAGGTCTGTCATAGCGGATCTCGCGGGCATCTATGTGGGCCTACTCGCGAAGCTCGATCGAGCCGAGATCCAGCGGAAGGTACGTATCCGTCTCGTCAGCAACCAGCCCGGCGACCCGTTGACGCAAGAGGCCGTCGCCGAAGCTGCCCGTTGGGCGCGGTCACAGCGTCCCGGGAAGCGCCGGGATGGACTACTCATGGCCCTGACGGACCCGCAGCATGCCAACGTGGTTCAAAAACTGTCGGACGGCGTCGGCCAAGCGCTCACGAGTGAGCAGTTCTGCGACTTCCTGGCGGTTCTTGACCTGTCGCAGACAGGTTCGCTCGGCCGGGCAGCGTTGGCCCGCGGTGTCCAGGCCAGGGCGGCCAGCCTCACACCCGGCAGGGACGGCGACTCTGCCCTCCAGCTCTTCGAAATGGTCCGCAGAGAGGCATTGCCTGAGTCCCCGCGAAAAGGACTCCGCGCTGCAGATGTCCTGGCCTCGCTCGGTCTCACGGACCCTCAGGGCCTATACCCGGCACCCACTCGACTGGCACCGTTGAATGACCCGCTGCCGGCCCTCGGCGTGCCACTGATCGCGGAGTCGGTACTCGCGCATCCGGGCGAGATCGTCGTGGTACACGGTCCGGCAGGCGCGGGGAAGACGACCGCCATCCGCCAACTCGGCGACCATCTGCCGCCGGGGTCGGTGGTGACCTTGTACGACTGCTACGGCGGCGGGGAATACCTCAGCTCGGGCGAGGAGCGCCACACACCGCAGCGATTCATCTTGCAGACGATCAACGATGTCGCGCGGCAATGTGGGAGCCCCCTTCTGGTCCGTCCGCCGGCGAGCGACGAGGACCTGTGGCGGCGGCTACGTCGCGCGCTCGAAGACGCTGTCAAGACCCTCGACCCGGATGCTGTCCTGGTCCTGGCGGTGGACGCTGCGGACAACGCGGCTTACGCAGCCGACAAGAGGGGCGACCGCGGCTTCCTATCAGGGCTCGTGGGGCTGCCGCTGCCGTCGCGCGCCGCAGTCGTACTCACCGCACGAAGCCACCGCGTGGAGTCCCTGGCTGCGTCCGACGCACCTCAAGTGAGACTTGCGCCATTCGACCAGTCAACCTCAACTGCGCACCTGCTGCGATATCGGCCAGAAGCGTCCCCGGAGGACGCGGCTACCTTTCATCAACGGACGGACGGAAACCCGCGGGCCCAGTACTACGCGCTTACGCAGGCCGAGACGAACGAATGGGACATGCCAGCCCTTCTGGAAGCCTGCACCCGCACCCCCATACCCTTGTTCAAGGGGCTGCTTGAGTCTGCGTTGCAGGTGAGTGGCGCCGACGCTGGCGGGCAGCGATGGCTCGGGGCCATGCTCGCGCTCGCGCGTCCGATCAGCGTCGCTACTTTGGCCGCCGCGCTGGACGTGCCTATGGATGCTGTCGTCG
Source organism: Nonomuraea sp. NPDC048882 (assembly GCF_040649755.1). NCBI lineage: Bacteria > Bacillati > Actinomycetota > Actinomycetes > Streptosporangiales > Streptosporangiaceae > Nonomuraea > Nonomuraea sp. NPDC048882. The sequence goes on along the minus strand of NZ_JBEZGB010000003.1, from coordinate 16,701 downwards.
CATTCGCCCACGGGCTCGCCCCAGGTGTCGTCTTGGTAGACGGAGCGATTCAGTTCCGCGACGAGGACTTCGAGACCTACGTGCGGGACCGCGTCGACACGAGTGACGTGATCGCGGCCCACGATCGCCTCGCGGAGATGTTTTTGACCAACCGCACCGTGGACGCGGATGCGGCAGCGCATGTCGCCGATCACCTGGCCGAGGCGGGCCGACTGGATGATGTTCTGACGCTTGTTCTGAGTGAGGGCTGGCCAGAGGCGATTCCCGATGGGTTTCGGCGCGCCCAGGTCCAGGGCCGACGACTCGACCTGGCCGCACGCGCCGCCGCAACGATCGGTGATGGCGCAGCAGCAGTTCGCATCGCTGTCCGCGCGTGCGACACCGCCTCCCGGCAGGACACCCTGTCCTCCCTGGTCAAGTCTCACTTCGACTTGGTCACCCGGCATACCGACATCGACGACCTGCGTGCACATGCGGGGCGTCAAACCGCAGACCATGAGTGGCACGCGCCCACGCAGATGCGTGTGGCCGCAGTATTGGCCCGTGACCCAGCCCGGCGTACTGAAGCCCGCACGGAACTGGAGCGTGCCGATGCGTGGCTCCGTCGGCAGAAGGTCGAAGCATCGAGAGTAACCCGCGCTTGGAGCCTTGATGCGGACGACATGGCGTCCGCCGCCGGGGCCCGATACAGACTTGACGGGCTGGAAGCAGCCCTTCGCGAACTATCGAGGTGCCGACCCGAGAAGTTCGCGCTCGATGTGGCCGCAGCACTGGCCGCGCAGATCGCCGCAGAGGTCGGACCAGGCCCTCTCCGTAACGCTCTGCGCGCGCAGAACGTCCCAACTGCTCTTCAAGCACCATTCCTGGCGTATGCTAGTTCGCCCGCAGCTCCTCCCGACCGCGCTTGGCTCGATGAAGTGATCGCTGCGGTTCTCGTCACCAACGCAGGAAACGCAGAACCCTGGCACAGGCGATTGATCACCGCCGTCGTACGACATGGCGACCGCCGTACGGCCGCAGCGCTTGCCGAGCACTGTGCCCGCCGCCCGCTTTCTCCCTATCGCTGGGCTTTCAACAACGGCAACGAGGTCGATGTCGCAACACTCCGTTGCCACGCGTTCGCCGCCGTACTCGGCGGAACTGACATCTCTATTGACGATTTGATCCCGCCCTCGCTACAGCCGGAAGACAAGGACACCGCGAAGCAGACTTCGGACGATCGCCGTAGCCATGACCGGCGCGAGTGGATCGAAATGGTTCAGCCCTTGCTGGCGGCAGCCCTGCTCGCCGCCCACTGCGCCATCGGCGAGGCCAACCGTGATGAGGTCACCGCGTTCGTCGTCGCCGGCCTCGCGGAACGCATCGAGAAGGCCGGGCATCGCTGGTTCACCTTCGACACCTCCTACCGCGCATGGGCGGCGCTCGCCGCCGACGCGGTCGTCGTTAGCGCCGCGGACATCACCCTGATCGGTCAGCTGGCCGATGCGGCGCTCGTCCTACTGAAGAACGCTGCTCCCGCCTTGTGGCTGGATCTTGCGGCTCACCTCACCATTCGCGGCGGCCACACGGGTCCTGCCTCTGACCTCTGCGCGCGGGCCGCGGAGTATGTACAGAAGGGCACCTATCCGGCGTCCGAGCGGCTCGAACTGCTCGCCGACGCCGCAGACGTTGCCGACCGTTTCGCTCCCGAATTGGGCGAACAACTGTTCCGCTACGCGGTTGACGCGGCGACCGGTATCAATGACGATGCCGCCCGCCTACTGTCGGTGTACGCCGATCTCGCCGAACGTGCCGTGCTCAGTGACAGCGATCGGCCGACGGTGGCCACCCGGCTCGTCCGTGCAGCGGAGAGCGTGGCGTTGCACGTCTCCGATGAGGGTCTCGTCCCCTATGAAGTGGTCGCTGGGGCCGCAGGGCGCCTTAGCGCTGAGGTTGCGCTCGGGGCCGTGAGCCGCTGGGACGACGAGGGGCGAATCCCGATGACCGAGACACTGCCCCGAGCCTTGGTCGGAGCCGTTGAGGGAGGAGGTGTCCTGGGTGCGCAGGCTCTAGCGCTCGCCCATCTCGTCGAGGACGACGACGCCCGCCTGTGGTACCGCCTGGCTGTCATCGACGTGCTGAGGAAAAACCCATCAGATATCGCCGATGCCCGCGTCGCGCTGAAACGCACCGTTGACTGGATCCGCCGTGACGTGCCCACCCACGCTCAGCCCACCTTGGCCAATCGGCTCCTGGACTGGGCCGCAGAACGTAGCCTCGACGGACCCATCAGGTTGGACCTGGAGGCGGTCGCGAGGCTGGGCCTCAACGACCCTGACACGGGCGACAAAGGGGCCAACGCGAACGTATCGGCGAACAAACTACTCCTGCCAGCCGACCCGTCCGCTTCCAGTATGACCACACTCGCCGATGACGTCGCGGAACTCGCTGCAAATGGGGTGTACGGCGAGCGTATGCGTGAGTTCATCACCAAGGTCGCTATGTCGGCCGGGCCCCAAGATCGCGTGGCCACACTCACTGCGGTGGCCGGCCTGTGTCACCTGGCCAACGTCCAGACCGTTCTTCCGGTCATAGCTCGATGCCTCACACAGTGGAGGCAGTGGCCTGGCGTCTCAGAATGGGCCACAACCGCGCTCCCACCGCTGCTGACCGGGCACCTGCCAGATATTGCCTGGTCGCAAAACACAGATGAGCTGCTTGAGCAGCTTCGTCAGTTCGCCGATGACGACGCCATCCGACGCGCTGTCCTCACCGCACTCCCGGTAGCGCGAGCCCATCTGACTCCGTTCGGCTGGCAGAACATCGCCGCGCTCCTCGGTCGCCTGTGTGATCGCAGGGGCGCCGCCGAAGCCGTGATCGCACTGCTCGACGACCGCCTCCCCAGGGCCAGAGACGGTGAAGTCGGCGTGGTGACTCTTCAAGCCGAACCGGTCACGCTGTTGCTGTGGAGTGTCTTCGGTCATCCCCGCCGGGCAATTCGCTGGCGTGCTGCCTACGCCGTGCGCGAGCTCCTGATATACCCCAACCTTGCCGATGCCCGTCAGTTCGCTGGCAAGCTTGTCGCCTGCCTGGGCCGCACCGACGCCGCAGCGTACCGAGATCCCGCACTGCACTTCTACCGTATGTCAGCCGTTGCTGGGCTCTTGGTCGCCTTGCAGCGCGTCGCCGTTCAACGCCCCGACGTGCTCACTGCGTACCTGCCCGACTTGATCGTGCTCGCGACAAGTCGTGAACTACCTCACGCTCAGATTCGTGAACTCGCGCGTCAGACCGCTCTCGCTCTGGCCGACCCCACTGACTCGGACTTCGACGTACTTCAAGCAGCGAACCAGCCTGCCACCTGCTCCGTTCAGCGCACGGATGGCAATCGAAGCGGAAACCAGGGGCTGCCCAACGGACGCCGCTACAGGTTCGATGACATCGACACCATCCCCTACTGGTACACGCCACTCGCACACGCATTCAATGTTCCGGTTCAGGTCATAGCCGAACGCGCCGAACGATGGATTCTCGATGTTTGGGGGTTGACCCAAGAGGACTGGTGGCGTGACAACCGCGAACTGCGTGACCAGCGTTCGTACCAGCGGATGTCCCACCGTCACGGCTCAATTCCCCCTGAGGAGAACCTGCGCCTTTACATTGAGTATCACGCCATGATGGTCGTCGCGGGCGAGCTCGTCGATGCCGGCCTGCCGATCCACGTCCCGCCGTATAACGACGAGGAAGACCCATGGTGGGATTGGCTAGCCCCGCACCTTCCCAGCAGCTTCAGCACCTGGGTCTCCGACCTTCGCCACCCGGTGCCGGCCGAACCTAGCCTGTTCGGTCACCTGCCTCCGCTCGACGCCTGGGACATCCCTCTGAACGAGGACTACGACGACGCGCTCGGCCTCGTCGACGGGCGTATCGGCAAGGAGCTTGTGGTGGCTGGCCATACCGAGGTGAATCGGTCCGGCGCCTTCGGCAAGACGCATATTTGGTCGGCGCTCGTCACACCCGAACATGCCGCGGACCTACAGCGGGCGCTCGCTGCAGCACCGAACCCAACCGACTGGAAGCTCCCGGAAGAAGACGAAGGCAGATTCGAGGTCGACCACGGTCTCTTCGTCCTGCGCGGATGGCTCGTTGCCTCTCACAGCGACCGGGACTGGCTGGACGAGCACGACCCCTACGCCTATGGCCTGCACGCGAAGGGGCCCCTGCCTGGCCGCCTCTTCCGCCAGGTGACCGGCGTAGGCCCTGACCTACATGAGGTTCCTTATGTCACCGGTTACGGCGTCGAGGTCGTACGCACCATTCAATGGGCCGATCCCAGAACCGACGACACCAACGTCGTCACTACCTCCGGTCACCGCCTCCTTGTCGTGGTGAAGCCGCTGCTGCGATTCCTCTCCCAGACCGGAATGAACTTGATCGTGGAGGTCCAGATTGGACGACACAGAAGCTCTGCCACAAGCGATGAGTACCGCTTCCCCCGAAGTCGCATCTACCTCATCGCCCCCGACGGCCACGTCACTGGTCGATGAGGATCCCGTGATCCGCCTCGGCGAGCAGATCCTCGAAGACCTTGGCGAAGCCCGAACGAACAACACTCTCACGCGGTGGCTCGCGCATCACACTGCCGGACTGATCCAAACCGCCGATCGGGCCAAGGCTGCTGGCGATCAAGACGCAGCCGCCCGAGCTTCCGATGCTCGCACAGCGATCCTTCAGCTTTGGGATCACCGCTCGGCCTGGCCCTCAGGATGGCCTCCACCCCGCGCTGCCAAGGTCGTCGAACTCCTCGATGACCTTCCTGACCTTGACGCTTCACCCTGGCAGCAAGGCAACATCCTCGATCAGCTCCAGAATCTTCACCACCGCATCTTGGCCGCACTCGTCGACCTCATCATTGCCGGCGAGGAGGACCTCGAGCAGAGTTGGCTCGCCCTGTTCGGCGACAAGCTGACCCCGGACGAGGTTGCAGTTCTCAGCCGGGCCGCTACCGCCGAACAGCGCCTCAGTAGGCTTCACGTCTGGACAGGACAACTGGCCCGTCAATCCCCTGCCGCCCCTGCGAAGACAACCGATGCTGATGTGAGCGACGCGGACGGTGCCGAACCTTCCCCACTTCACACGCTTGCGATCCTTGCCCGTCACTACCGTCAGATCATCCTCAACCTCCTGTCTCGTGTGGGGAATGACTCCACACGCGAGGGCTCCAGCGCCGACAGCGAACCTGGTGCAGCTCCATCAGAAGAGGCCACCGATGTCGACGCTGCAAAGCGTGAAACCAAGCCCTTCCGGGATGAGCGAGTACACAACTCTGGCCAGCGCGACGACCATTGATTCGAAGCAAGATGGCAGTCGCCCTTCGGGGTGCGATTAGGTATCGACCGAGAGCTCCCAGCGGCCAGCGCATCCTGCTCGCATGGCGGTACGGATGCTGACTCAGCGTCAGCTGATGTTTCTGGAGCTCAGCGCCGACATGACGCAGCCGAGCAATTGCTCGAAGCGCTGGAGCTGTGTACGGCTGATGACCCACCGCCGACGCGAGAGCGCTCCCTGCCATCCGGCGAAGATGATGACTGAGGCGAACGGTGTCGTGTCCGGCAACGACGTGGGCGGAACCAGGAAAGGCAGGGATGAAGAAAGAAACTGTAGCGGTCAGTCTAGTTCGGTGGTCGCCTGGCGCCGGGACATCTTGCTGAACGTATACTTCATCCTTCGCTCCTTCTGCAAGGCTTTGAATTCTTGCTCCCGCCCTTCGGGGACCCGCACAACCGTGGCCGTCCCATCTCCCTCTAGAAGCTCTCCCCAGCCCGCAGGCCAAATGTTCAGCAAATGCTTCGCCGCGACGCTAACTCCATGAAGATTGAGATCTTCCTCGGAAGCCGACACACCCAAAAAGCTTACAATATCACCGAACTTTGCCAGCTCGAAAGTTGTGTCCTTAAACTCAGCCTCCGCAAATCTTGCATCCCAGGCTACTCGCATTTGAGTGAACTCGGCGGACCATAGAAACGAAGACCCGTGAAACGAGACAGCGCCACGGAAGTCGCAGGACACAAAGCTGGCACGCCCAAAAAAGCGACAATCATAGAAATTGGAATCATACTCGAAAACAGACCTCCCAAAAAGCGCCGCCCCGCGAAAAATTACACCCGCAAATGAGGCGCCTCCACAAACCTCACTCCCGGAGAAATAAAAGTCGCCGTTCAGGTGCGCACCTTCGAAAGACAGACTCTCTTCGACTAGTAGATCTTGCAGCCAAGTGTCACCTCTGAGATCCGCGTTTCTGAAGCAGGCCGACATGACGTGGGCGTGGCTCATATCGAGGTCTTTCAGCAAAGCCCCTTGAAGGTCGATCTCCATATCTTCCCAGAAGGTGCTAGGCCGATCTTGACCATACTTCCGCCGAGGCCAGGCGATGTGGCGGGCGATGATTCTCTGCGCCAAGATGTGTGCATCATCTACGTCTCGCCGACGGCCATCATTTCGAAGGTAGCGGCATATGGCTGAGATGACAGACCTCCTCATGCTGGTCGAATTCTCGCCCACTTTTTCGAGGATTTCCAAGGCACCCGCACGAACATGCACATCGTCGCTGGAGAGGAGGGAAATGGCCTGGAGATATAGGGCTTGGTGCGAAGCAGATGCCGACTCATGGGTTTCATGGGTGCGCGCTGCCGGTTGCAACTCTTCTGTGGATCCCAGCGACGTTTCCTCTTGGAGCGCCCTCCTTCGCTCAGGACGCATCGAGTCACGTACAGGACGGTGACTTTGATCGGATCTCATCCGAACATCCCAGTCCCGTGCCAACGGAGCCGGTTCGCCTGCCCACCCGGCCAAGGTGGCGCCCACCCTGACCAGCTGATCTAGGTCACGTGGTGCTGCGACTCCCGTTGCCCACCCGTTCAAGGTCGAATATGGAACCTCTGATGCCGCCGCAAGTTTCTTCTGACTCACCCGCCCTGGACTCCGAACAACGGCCTGATCCCACAGACGCGCCAACTCCGCTAGCACGCGAGAGGTCGACCCTAGCGGGCGAAATGTCGTCACGGCACCCGTCTCCCTACCAAATGTCCGTACCAGATCCGGAACCGGCCGGAACGGCCCCTCGCTCACCAGCAGAGTAGGCTCAACGATCCGGATCTATCCGCCATACCTTCAAGGAAGGCTCCGGCCTCGGTTCCATAGAGCCATGACACACACCAACGACGCCGAACCCGAGACTGACGCACGGAAACACCGTCCCAGGACCCAACAACGACTCCGTCGCACAGTCACCTTCGCACTTGCTCGCGGTGCCGCGCATGCCACCGGTGCAGGCCTCATCAGCCTACTATTCTGGTGGATCACCCACCGCTAGAGTCAACGCCGCCCAGTTGCAGGGGACGGCCGGGGGTATCACTCTAGGTGTGTAATTGATCACCAAACGTAGATGGAAGTCTGCAACGATCATTCACCATCTCGGGGGAGAACACGATCATGTCCACGACACGGGGAAGAGCCGCGCTGGCCGCGGTGGGGCAAGACGGACGCGATGACGCATCGGCGCTGCTGGGGGCGGCTGCTCATCATGGCGGGGAAAAATCCCCCCAGCGTGACGGCGAGGTGCCGTTGCGGGACCTGCTCGGCGATCAGGTGCTGGACCTGCTGCTGGAGCGCTCCCGTGACGGTGCGGGCGGGCTGCGGCTGACGGGTGAGGGCTCGATGCTGGGCGAGCTGGTCAAGGCGGTGCTGGAACGCGCGCTGGAGGCCGAGCTGTCGTCCCATCTGGGCTATGGCAAGCACGAGGTGGCCGGCCACGGGAGCGGCAACTCCCGCAACGGCAGGATCGGCAAGACGGTGCAGACCGGGGTGGGGCCGGTCCGGCTGGCCGTGCCCCGGGACCGGGCCGGCACCTTCGAGCCGGTGCTGGTGCCCAAGCGGGCCGGCCGCGTCTCCGGCGGCCTGGACGATATGATCATCAGCCTGTACGCGCACGGCATGAGCGTGCGTGACATCCAGCACCACCTGCGCCAGATCTACGAGGTCGAACTGTCGCACGAGGCCATCTCCAACATCACCGACGCCGTGCTGGAAGAGGTCCGCACCTGGCAAGCCCGGCCGCTGGAGGCCGCTTGAGTTCTAAGGGTGGTTGCGAATGTCGCAGAAAGGGACATTCGTATGCCTCGCTGGGCTCACAACAAGATGCCGACGGTCACCAAGAAGCGCTACTTCGAGCTGTTGCGGCAGGGCTACAAGGGTGCAGCGGCGGCTCGCGTTGTCGGCGTGTCGACGAGCTGTGGATCGCTGTGGTTCCTCGATGCTGGCGGGATGCTCGTTCCTGATCCGGGTCCTGTCTCGCCGCGCTTTCTCACCCAGGACGACCGCATCGCCATCGCCGATGGGGTGCAGGCCAAGCAGAGCGTCAAACAGATCGCAGCCGCCATCGGCAAGAGCTTCCAGAGCGTGTATCGGGAGATCAAACGCAACAGCAAGCCCGATGGCCGCTACCAGCCCTGGTGGGCTCATAACCAGGCGCTGTTGCGCAGAAAACGACCCAAGACGGAGCGGATCCGCGCCAGCCGGCCGTTGCGCGCCCTGGTACGCGAGAAGCTGAGCGACAAGTGGTCGCCGCAGCAGATCTCGCGCTTCCTGCAGCGCACCTACCCCGCCCAGCGGGACATGCGGGCCTGTCCGGAGACGATCTACCGGGCTCTGTTCGCCGGCCTGCTCGGCCGCAAGCCGGGCAAGCTGCGCACCGGCCGGACCCGCCGCAAGCCTCACCGCCGCGGCGTCCCGCATCTCAACAAGATCAAGAATATGACGTTGCTCGCCCAACGGCCGCTCGAAGTCAACGAACGCCGCACCCTGGGACATTGGGAAGGCGATCTCATCATCGGCCGTGGACAGGGCTCGGCCATCGGCACGCTGGTCGAGCGCGTCACCCGCTACATCCGGCTCATCCACCTGCCCCACGGCTGGAAGGCCCCTCAGGTACGCAACGCGCTGATCACTCAAACCGCTGACTTTCCTGAGGCGCTACGCCAGAGCCTGACCTGGGACCAGGGACGGGAGATGACCCTGCATGAGGACATCGCCGCTCTGACCGGCTTCCGGATCTACTTCTGCGACCCGCATTCGCCCTGGCAGCGCGGCACCAACGAGAACGCCAACGGCCTGCTGCGGCAGTACTTCCCCAAGGGCAGCGACCTGTCCCCGCACACCGCCCGTGACCTGCGACAGGTCGCCCAAGAGCTGAACCGGCGACCCCGCCTCGTCCTTGGCGACCGCACGCCGGCCGAAGCCATGAGAACATGGCTGACACAGACCTCTACCAGGTGATTCGCAACCACCGCTGGAAAGCACCGCCGCTATGAGCAAGTTGTCGAAGCGACCCGTCGGAACCGCGGCTGGCGACTGCAGGCCAACCCCGGACGGCGACCTATCCCGTTTGACGCGCATCTGCATGACCTGCGCGTCTGGGCGCGTCATGTCGGGCTGCTGCGAGGGCAACGCAACCGCAGCCTTGAGCACGCGTTGTGCACGCTCCGGAACACCGCCGCCCACCCCAACTGCTTCTACCTCCTGACCCCGGTCGAAGCAGCGCGCACAATCTCCGACGTCGCAGAGTTCATCAACCAGCTCTGGGGACAAGCGACGCCGGGCGGGCATCTATATCCGGCGCCGATGGAGCGCGTCGTTACTGTCCTCAGCTGGGAGCGTGAGAACGCGGCGATCACGCCTGTGCAGTCGTTGCCTCTCCAGAATTGGGACTATGGGCCCGGTTGGCGGCACGCCGTGATCCGCTGTGTCCTCGACGACCCGGACCTAATGTTCTTGGACAGCCGCTACGAGTCAACGCGGTTTCCCTCAGAGGTGCTGTACGGGCCGGCAACCATGTCACGCACCCTTACGTGGCTTCGCAAGCATGCTCCCACCGACGACACGTGTGACATCCTCGACCGCACCTTCTTCGTGCGGGTGATCGGTAGGAGCGTGTACCGACCCATTAGTGAAGAGAGAGCCCGGTCGCTGCCGCCAGCCGACCATGACGGCCACTGGTACAAGATCGTGGCTGATACCCCTGGCGACGCGCTCTCCCATGTTCAGCACTTGCAGACCACGGCGACGCCCAGCAGAACGGGCCGCCCTTGCTCCCGCTGCCCAGCTATGACACTCGGCCATGGCCCGTATGCCCGCATCTTCGGAACGATCACGTCGATGCGTTCCTCCCCCGTCGCCGTCGTCCGGACCCCATTGGCACTGCCGCATATGCTGCCCGTCCTTTCGGAGCGTCGCTGACGGTGACGGATAGGGGACATGTGCGAGATGATCTTGTAGAGAATGCACACTGCGCGTTGCGTTAGTGCAGCTCGGTCGACATGTCAGGGCCGTTATAGCCGCGCATTTCTACAGGGGATGTCTGGCACCACCGAACGTGATGATTTGCCAGGGGACCGGACCGTGGAACCTACATCGCCATCAGCCGATGGCACTGTCGGCGCCCTCTCAAGCGCTACTTCTTAACTAGATTCGGAGACGGTCGACCCGTCGAACGTCAAACCCCGGCGCGAGATCGCAGCCGCCTCCTCCGTACGGTCCGTTCGTGTCAACATGAGCACGAGAAGGGGCAGGGATTCGGCGTTCCCGCAGGACACGACGGCATCGCGCAACAGGCTCAATGCCTCTTCCGTCCGCCCCGCGTTAAAGAGCAGCACGGCGGCCCGCCGCACCGAGTCGGCTCGGCCTGCCCGCGAGGCTGCTCTCACCATGTCCACAACTTCCTCAACGTATCCGCCCTTGAGGAGCCGCCGCACGAGCTCCTGAATCGCCGCATCGACTCCTTCCGCCGCCGCCGAACGCAGCAGCCGATCGGATTCCTCGTCCCTGCCGAGGTCGCGTTGCACCTGCGCCAGCAAGTAGTGGGCCTTGGCACCGTGGTGTCCAATCCCAGCCTTTAGGACCTCGACACACGCCTCGCGCCTGCCTGACTTCGTCAGCAGGTCGGCGAGAGCCGAGAGCGCCTGATAGTCGAGATCGACCAAGCGACGCAGGAGATGCTCGGCTTCGGCCTGGTGGTCGCCCTTGAGCAGCAACTCCGCCAGCAGCAGGCCAAGGCTCGGATCCTTTTCCGGGGCGGTTCGTACATCGTCAAGGACCCGAAGGGCCCTGACCCTCATGGGCTCATCCTCGAAGTGGCCAGCCAGTTCCTTGATCGCCTGGTTGAACTGGCCGGCCATCATCCGCCGTCGCAGCCGCTCGCCGTCAATTCCGGGCCGCCTCTGGCGCAGCAGGTGCAGCAATGCGCTCATTGCCTCGGGGAACGCCGTGGCCGCCCTCATGTCGCGTTCAAGCAGCTGCCACGTCGACAGTTCAGGCTGGCGACGGGTTGGCGTCACGACCGGCTGGCTGTCGAGGAGGCGCCTGATCTCCTCCGCCTCGTTCGTCCGGCCGAGGCGTTGGAGGAGGATGAACAGCAGCCTGGCGGCGGATCGGTCTCCCCTTTGGAACGCTGTCCGGAGCAACTGTTCGGCTTCTCGCTTCTGTCCGCCGTTGTGCAGCAAGATCGCGAGTTCGCGTTCGGCCTGCGGGTTACCGTTGGCGGCCATGCCACGTAGTGCCTGCTCTATCTCCGTGCCGCGGCGTGCCCGCCGTAGCATGGCGAGCAGTAATCGCTGCGCATGGACGTCCCCAGAGTCGGCGGCTTGCCGAAGCACATCCTCAGCTTCGCGTGACTTGCCCATCTGTCCCAGCAGCCGCCACAGCTGCGACCACGTGGAAACCCTGCCCTGGGCATAGGACGCCCACCACAATGCGAGCGCCTGGGGGTAGCGTCCACGGCCGGAGGCGGATGCGCCCAAACGCTCAAGGTCGTCCGCATCGCCGGTATGGACGGCCAGCGCTCGCCACATCTCGTCGGAGACCGGCGAACAGCGACGCGTCTCACGGCCCTGCTGGTGAATGAAGTCCGCGAGCACGTAGCCTTCGACGCGGTTCTCCGCTCGCGACGTCGCCGTCAGGAGAGAGATGCCTCCTCTGAGCGGCTCGCATGCGTACCCCAACGAGTCCTCGAACCATCTTTGCGGAGCGGCCGCACGTTGCGGCCCGTTCAGCGACGCAGCACTGAGCTTGCGCAGCAGTTCGACAGACAGCGGGCTAAGGTGCCCCAACCGGCGTGCGTCGATCGCGGCGTTGACGACCGCCCGTTTGTACGGGTCTGGAGCATCCTCCCATCGGCTCATGAGATCGGGCCCGCCGGACAGGGTCTGTGTGACCCCGTATCCGTTGTCCAGTGCCGTCAGGGCGGTGGCCAATCGGGAATCAAGCTCGGCGGTCTGGTGCGCGTTCTTCAGCTCGGCAGGCGTGAACGCGTCTCGGACGGAGATCTTCGTCGCGATTTCCAGCAGCGCCCGCACCTGGTAGTGAGGATCGGGCGTGCCCGGGCGCGGTGTCCTGGTGTAGGTGAACCAGTATTCGGGCCACATGGAGCCGATGGCGACGACTTCCGAGGTCACGGCGAGAAGACGACGTATTTCCGCCGCAGCGGCCTCACCATGGTCATCCTCGAAGTAGATCTGGCTCTCGTTCAACCACAAGACGGTGCGCGGCTCGACTCCTCCTCCCAGAGTGGCCAGCAGGTCTGTGGCGTGTAGGGGATGCAGAAGCCTCCAATCAGGCAGGCATCTCGCGATAGCCTCGTAGGCGCTGCGTGTCTTTCCGGTCGAAGAAGTGCCGACCAGCATCACAAGTGCGGGCGGTTCCGGGCTGTCCAGGACGTGCCGCAGGAGCCGATCGTGGTCGCGCTGCACGTACGTCGGGAGCTTCTGGGACAGTTCAGGCCTGTCAATGGCCGGGTCCAGCGCGATCGCCGGATGCACGCCCAAGGCGATCGGATCGCTCTCCTTGACGGTCGCCGTGGACACGACCGCGGCAGGCGTACCCTCTGGGGCGCTGCTGTCGGCGGGGCGGGACTGCGCGATCTGGCTCACCAGGGCCGCCCCGACGAGCAGAGCGGTCACCGTCCAGGTGAGCGGGACCCACCACCACGCCTCTATCTCCACGGTGCTGGTCGCCAGGTTGCCCATCAGCCCGATCGCCACCGGAATCGCGACCATCGCCACTGGCGACGCCGCCCAGCGTCTCCGGCCGTCCCCGCCCATGTGACTCATCATCACGGCGTGCTACCCCAATGGACAACAAGCCCCGGCAAGTCGAGCGAACAGGCGGCCACGATGTCGGTGCGGTCGGGGTCGGTACGAGCCAAGGCGAGCAGGACCAGCAGGGTCTTCCTTGGCGTTCCACATGGCGAGAAGGGCATGCCGATGCGGTCGAGCATGCTCGCCTCCATCCAGACCAGCATCACCAACGCCGGCTCCGAAGTCGCCAACCGCGTCATCAAAGCGTCGCCTGCGACACCTACGGCTTCCGCACCGGCCAGACCAAACGGCTACGCTCCCGCTGCGCCGGCACCAGACGAAACCGAGGGCGCCCTCCACTCCGCTTACGGTGCCGTCACGGGCACTCAACAGCAGACCTTGCACAGTGGACTCTGGTCGACGTATGGAGGACATATGAGAAGCATCGCCTTTGTCGACCGGGTGGAACACGTGGGCACACTGATGGAGCTGACGGAAGACGTCTGCCGAGGGCAAAGCCGTGCTCTTGTAGTCGAAGGTCCACTCGGGATTGGTAAGTCCGCCCTCCTTGATGAAGTCGCACGTCTAACAGAGTTACGCACCGCGGAACCGGCTCTCCGGGTGATTCGCGCTAGGTGTCAGGCATTTGTCGGTGAGGCCAATGCCTATGGGCCAGTGATGGCTATCTTTAATGCTCTTCATCCGCCGAGGGCCGCCCGGCGCATCAAGTATGCGACTGTGCAGCATCTACCGGAGCTCGTAGGTTCTCTGCCTATAGTGGGTCCAGCCCTTGCAGCCGCGGCGCAGATCACCCAGTCGGCCATTGACTCCGGTTCTGTGCAGGGGGACAGTTTGCTGCCGTACCGGCAAAGCCTCGCCCATGGTCTTGCGTCGGCATTGGTGGATGCTCTGGTTAAATCTGGGCCGACATTGGTGATAGTCGATGATGTGCAGTGGATCGACCCCAGCAGCCTACTTGTCTTTGACCATTTCATCGAGCAGTTCTGGGGTCATCCGGTGGGCGTTGTACTGGTTCATGAAACGGATCAGGACAGCGGTCCACCAGCCGAAGGAGCAACTATCAGGGAGTTCCTCGACCGGTGGCAACTGCGGGGGCGCCTGGAGCAGATCACCCTCGGCGGTCTGCCGGACGATGCCGTGGCGGAACTCGTACGCCTTTACCATAGCCAGGATATCGCCCCGTCGATTTCGGCCTGGCTAAGCCAGCTCACTGGTGGGCGACCTGCCTATGTCACTCAGTTCCTGCCATTGATCGGTACCGATGGCGGGCTCGACGGCCCACTGCCAGACGCCTTGCGTCGAGCAGTTCGGCAGCCGTTGGCAAGCCTGGAGACCTCTGACCGGGAATTGCTGGTCGTGGCTGCTACCCAGGGATCCACGTTCCTAGCTCCGCTTGTTGCCCGAGCGGCCAATCTAGAGGAACAGGAGGTCCAGGACAGGCTTCATTGGCTCTCCCGGGAGAGTGGGCTTATCACAGCGGCGCCGAATCCCGACTGGGCGCCCCCTGCCGACTGCTATCAGTTCAACAATCTTCTTCTTCAGAAGGAGCTGTATGCAGAGCAGAGCCCCGGCCGGCGTCGGCAACGTCATACACGGATCGCCGAAGGGCTAATGGCACTCGGCTATGAGCTTCCTTTGGAAGCCCGGCTCGATTGCGTCCGCCACTTCCGTTCGGGCGCCCCGCATCCAGCCTCTGGAGCTGAGCACCTTAGACTGGCCAAGGATGTGGCAGTCAATGGTCTGTCCTTTGCGGAGGCGGAGAAACTCTGTCGCTTCGCGGTCCACGAGATCGAGCGTCTGCCAGAGCGATCCTCTCACAGGGACTCTCTGATGGCGCAGGCCGTAGAGCTCCTCCTCAACCTCACCGAGATCCACTGGCAGGCACGGCGGCGTACCAAGGGCGACGACCTGGAAGGTCTAGCTGCACAGGCAGAGGAGGCGGCTCGCCGCTGCGGCGACCCTGCCCTGGCGGCCCGCACGGTCATGCTTCATGGCAAAGTCCTCCTCCACACCCAGGGACTAGTGCCTTCACTGGACAGGCTAAAGCTAGCGGTGGAGCTCGCCCGAGACACTGATGATTCTCTAGCACTCTTCGTCGCCCTCGCCGAGTACGGACGTCAGCTGCCAAAGCGCGATTTGATCAGCGGCCTCACGGTGCTCCGGGAAGCCCAACAGCTCTACGAGACCGATCCCCGGCTACGCAACTTGTCCGATCCCGTCCTTCGCCACGCCCACAACCTCACCGACATGCAGTTAGGGGTGAATCTCTTCGATGCGGGGGATTTTGGGACGGCACTGGTACACCTCACCGCATGTGTGGAACACCTCCGCGCGGACCCGCTCAATGCAGAGCTCCCTATCGCGCTCAACTACCTTGCTCAGCTGCACTCAGCCATGGGGGATGCAGACACGGCGGAGAACACCCTACGGGAAGCTCTTTCCTTCGAGGAGGCCCGCGGCGGGCCCAGCGGCTGGCACGCCTACAACAGCGCCCTCCTCGCTCGGCTGATGGCACTCGACCCAGCCCGCAGGCACGCCTGTCAGCCGATGCTTGCGGAGGCATGGCGGGAAACCGAACAAACTTGGCTGCTCAACCTCGTCCCCATCGTCCGTAACCTCTACGCCGAGGTGCTACTTCTGCTTGGCGACACCGATCCAGTCCTGCTGGACCAGGCGCTGGAACTGGCCGAAGACACCATCAAAGAGACTCGGCGAACAGGCATGATCCGGAGTGAGATCGCGGCGCTGTCCCTAGTCAGCAGGATCCGTCATCTGCGTGGCGAGACTGAGGCCGCCGCAGCATTGGCCCGAGATGCCGTCGACATTCTTCGGCGGATGGGAGACCTACCCGCGCTACGTACGGAAGAGGTCCTCCACCATGCTGCAGAGGTGCTGGAAGCCGTTGGCGACGACCGGGAGACTGTCATGTGGCTGCGCGCCGACGTCCAGGGCCGTATACGACGTATCGCCGATAGTCTTACAGATTCAGCGCAACGAGCCCGTTACCTGCAGCAAGCCTTGCTCAGCCAACAAATTCCCACCCTCGACGAGCAGCCGCGCAGGACATGATGTGGTGATCGCTCAACACGCGCGGGACATACGCGGGATGATCAAGCGAGCCGCGAGAGCCTTCCAAGGCATCACTGCAGTTCAAACTAGGTAAACATACAGTTTGATCCGCGCTCTCCTAAAGCGGGTGCCGCAGGTTCGAATCCTGCCGGGGGCACTCTGTGATGTCTCAGGACATCGGAAACCCTCGAACCTACGGGTTCGGGGGTTTCGTCTTGCTGGGGTTTGCCTGAGGTTGGTAATCGCGGCTGGGGTCGAGGATCAGCTCGCGCAGGAGTTCCCCGGTGATGGCGTTGACGACACGGACGTGCAGGTCCTCGATCAGCATGATGACGTGGGTTCGGGCGTGGGTTCGTCCGATGCCGAGGTGGTGCAGTCGGCCGTCGAGTCGGAGGGTGACCACGCCGGAGGGGTCGATGCGGTCGTGACGTACGCGAGCGTGGGTGTCGGCGTCGCGGCTGCCGGCGGGCAGGGCCTTGGGCGAGGCGGTGTAGGCCGTTGCCGG